>NZ_JALDST010000001.1:1413700-2827400 GCF_022747945.1 Micromonospora sp. R77 | reverse complement strand
GATCTTCAGCCTGGTGGCTGTGTGCTCCGTGCGGAGCAACTCGCCGGCCGTGCTCTTGCCACTCTCGGACATGCCAGCGAGCACCCATAGGTGCTGGATCCGGTCTGGCGGCAGCGGAACGACGGGCACGTCGAGTTGCGTCAGGATTTGGCGGATTTCGCGCTGCACATCGAGGAGTGGGCGGTGCCCGCGTACCACGATGGCCTGGTACTCCCCGCTGCCGACTTGAAGGTCGATCGCCTCGGCCAGTCGACGCTGATACTCGGCGTAGCGCTCGGTGGTCGGCACGGGTTCACGCGCCATGGCGTGGTGCGCCTCGGCCGCCGGCTGGTCGCTGTGGCGCAGCAGCAGGTGTAGCTCACGGCGCGGCGCGGGGGCATAGCGGCGTGCTCTGGCCTCGACTTGCGCGAGCGCCTCGACGGTGGAGGTGCCGTCCTTGACCGCCGCTGTCGCCGCGCAGGTCGCCACAAGCATCGGCCAACCGCGGTCCTCCAAAGCCAAGGGGCCGCCAGCGGCACACCGTGCGGCGTGGGAGCTGAAAACGAGGTCGATGTGTTCGTCGGTGGTGCTGTCGACGAACCACCACTGACTGAAGTCCTGTCGCGACACCTCGGCCCATCGCCGGTCCCACCGATCGACTGTCCCGGTGAACTCGATATCCGGCATCGCCGACGCCAGCCAGCGGGCGTTCGTGGTCTTGCCTACGTTGTCGGCGCCGTTGAGGGTGACGGCAGTCCTCATCGCGGCTCCCGATAGCTCTTGAGCGTGCGCCAGTGAGGAATGCGGCGGCGACCTTCATGGATGTCGAGCACAAGGGTGTCGAAGGCTTCGGTGAGCTCGGTGAACTGCTGGAGCGCCAGTGAAGGATCGACGTCGCTCGGGTCCAGCTGGGCGGTCTCCGAGAATTGCCTCCACCGAACCCATGCGATGGCCAGGCGGTCAATCACGGAGCCGATCGTCTCGGTGTGCAACGGTGCCCCGCCCGGCGGCCTGATCACATGCTCGACCCAGGAGTCGATCTCCCCAACCAGAGCGACGCGAGTGGCGTTGAGACGATCGATCGATCTCTTGGCAGCAGCCACCACGTGGTCGTCAGCAGCCGAGTCGCGGGAGATCGTCTCCGCCGCCCATTGTTCGCGGTGGTGCGAGGCGAGCCGGGACGCCGCGTGAAGGGGCACCGCCCACACCTCTGGCAGAACTCGCCGACGGCCGCCGAACGTACTGGTGATTAGGTCTGAGCTGGGCAGCGGTGGACAACGCTGCGGGTCGGGGGCGAGTGGTGGGTCACCGACGGAGCGGAGGGGCATGGGTGAGCCTCCTTGGTCCTTGGTAGGGCGGCGGCCGGTGCTTGGCCTGTCAGGGGCGGAGGGTGGTGCCGGTGTGAGTGGTGTGGCCGCGTTCGAGGATGAGGACGGCGGAGAACAGGCCCGGCCGGCGCCTGCTCAGCCGCTCGTGCGCGGCGAGGATCTCGCCGCTGTGCGGGTTGATCAGTAGCTGAGAGGTGGATCCGTCGGCGGTGATGGTGAAGGTCAGGCCGGTGCGGCCGAGGATGTCGGTGCTCTGTCCGCGGTAGGTGATGCCGGGGATGGCCGCGAGGACGCGCAGGCTTGTGGCCCGTTGGGCTTGGTTGAGGTACTGGGTGCTCACGAGTGCGACGACGCCGTTGGCGAGCAGCCGCGGGTAGGCGGGTTCGTTGGCCAGTTCTCGGGGGGCGAGCATGTCGGCGAGGGTGTGCGCGTCGTTGGGCAGCGGTTCTGGCAGATATGGGTGCAGGTCGCCTGAGAGGTGCTGAGTCGTTGTCTCAGGCGCCTGCGTGAACTGGGCCGGCTCGCGGCGTTCGGGTTGGTGGTTGAGTCCCGGCAGGTCGGGGAGGCGGCGAGTTTTCTCTTGGCCCGAGCCGTCGGTGTGGCGGCGCCATTGGCGCAGTTCGGTGCGGGTGACGGCGTTGGTGGCGCGGGTCCAGGACTGGGTGTGCAGGTAGGTGTATGGCAGAGCGGTGGTGGTGTCGCCGGGCGTGGCGGTGACGGTGTCGGCGAGGGCGGTCAGCCGCTGTGACGGGGTGAGACCCGGCTCGGTAGCGGCCGGCTGCGTGGCGATGGCCCGGCTGTCGGTTACGGCGGGCGCCGTCGGCGGAGGTTTCTGGTGGGCTGGGGTGGTGGTGTGGCAGCCGGTGAGGAGGACGCTGCCGAGGAGGCTGACGGCCAGGCGGCGGGCGGGGGCAGTCGGGGTGGCCATCACGGTGTCGGGGTTCCTTCCTGGCACTGAGCGGTCGGTGGCGACGGCAGTGCTGGCGTTGTGGCGATGAGGGCGGTCACGGGGGGACGCTCATCGCTGACCGTCCTCGTGGTGGTGACTGTTGGTGGCGCAGTCCTGTCGGATGCGGGCGAGGTGGTGGGTCATGCGGGCGGTGGTGGGGTTTCCGGGGTGCTCACGGCGCTGCGTGGCGATGGTGTCGGCGAGGAGGTCCTGGGCGGCTTGGCAGTGGCCGAGGTCGTGCAGGACGAGGGCTGTGGTGGCGTGAACGGCGAGGGTGCGGTGGCCGCGAGGGCTGTCGCTGCTTGCGTGGTGCTCGCCGAGCTGCCGGTAGAGGTGGTATGCGCGTTGGTGGTGACCGGCGCGGCGGTGGGCTGCGGCGAACAGGTGCAGGGCGTGCAGGCTGCGCCGGTGCGTGGGGCCGTAGAGGTGGTCGGCGCTGTGGTGGGCGTATCCGGCCCAGGCGGTGGCGGCGTCGAGGTCGCCGAGCCGCAGGTGCAGTGCGGCCAGGAGGGTGGCGGCTTCGGTGTGCACCGGGTGGGGTGGGGCGGTGGCAGGGTCGATGCCGGTGAGGCTTTCGTGTAGGAGCTGCCGGGCGCGTAGCGGATCGCCGATGGTCAGGTCGCGGGCGGCGGCGACCCGCTGCGCGCGTTCGGTCTCCCAGCGGTCTGGGTTGGCCAGGGGTGCCGCCCGCCAGGTGAGGGTCATATCGCGGGCGGTGGCGCCGACGGTGACGCGGGTCAGGACGCGGTGAGCGTGGAGGGCGGCCAGGTGTGGAGGCGTCGGTGTCCCTGCGTGGGAGGGGACGATTCGTGGCGCGTGTCGCAGGATCGCTCGACCGACATGATCGGCGATGGCGATGGCATCGAGTGGTCTGGGCCAGCAGTCGTTTCCGCAGAGGTACGCCGGGGGCGCATCGGTTGTCTCGGATCGAGTCGCTGGTTGGCGGCAGAACTTGCAGTGCAGCAGCCCGGGGTGCAAGGAGAACTCCCACGGTCCGGTGCCATTCGCCCGTCGGTCTGCCTGCTGCGCCTGGGGAGCGGTGATCTTGGTGACCCATTTCTGCACGGTGCGGGGATCGAGGTCCAGCTGCCGGGCGACGGTGGTGACGGCGCCGTAGGCCTTGACGGTGCGGGCGTCGGCGACCCGCTGGACGACGGCGTCCACGAGGTCGGGTGGGTATCTGCGGGGGAAGGCCATGACCTGTCCGTGAGAGGGGGTGGCTGGGTTAGGCGTGCTGGTCATGCCAGTGATTGCTGGCTGGGCGGGCGGGGTTGATCGGCATGGGGCTGCTGGCGTGGTGGGGGTTGCGGCGCATGGGTCGCAGGCTTGGTCCGTTTGGCAGGGTGAGGAGCGGGCGGTGCGTGTACCCGTAGCGGGCGAGCAGGTGCTCCATTTCGGCGGGGACGGTGGTCCAGGAGGGCAGGTCGATGCGATCGAGACGGGCGCGGTGATGGCTGAGCAGGGCGCTGCCGTAGCCGGTCTTCTGCCGGGTTGGGGATACCGCGAGGAGCGCCAAGTGGTAGTGCGGTTCGGTGGGCTGCTGCTGGGCGATCAGGCCCTCAAGGGCAGTGAAGCGCTCAGCGTGTGACCCGGTGGCCTCCATGAGGCGGGTCGGGTAGTTGGCCGGTGGCGGGATCGGCCGGTAGCGGTGGAAGCCGACGATGGTGGCGGTGAGGTCGTCGGTGAGGTGCACGTCGCCGAAGAACATCGCGTGCTCCACCCACACCGCGACGACCTCGGTCATCACCCGGCGGCGCTGGGCCGCGTCCGGCACCAGCCAGCCGGCGAACGGGCTGGGGTGCAGGGCGTCGGCGATCAACGCGGCGACGGCCTGTCTGTCTGTCCAGCGGGCGGCGCGGATACGAACACTTGAGTCCACGGTGTTGTCGTCCCCCTCGGCGGTCTATCGGTAGGCGGCGGTGGCGAGGTCACCGACCGCGGCGTCGACCGCGGCGGTGATCTCCCGGACGGGGCGGTGGTGTTGGGCGGCGATGGTTTTCAGGTGGGCGGTGAGGGTGGTGGTGTCGTCGTCGAGGTAGAGGTGGTCGGCGAGGCCGAGGACGGCGACGAGTCCGGCGAGGGCGGCGGTGTGGTTGTCCGGTTGTTCGCGGCCGGCGGCGAGGTAGCGCAGGCGGGCGCGGGCGACGACGGCCCATTTGGTGTCGGTGGCGAGGTAGGCGTCGGCGCGGACCAGGCCGCCGAGGCGGCGGCGGGCGGTGTGGCGCAGGATGCCGGCGGCGACGAGTCCGGCGCGGGTGCGTTCGTACAGGTCGTCGGCGAAGCTACGCAGGAACGCCTTCACGGTCGGGGTGGTCCGGGAGTGGTGGATCGCGGCGAGGGCGGTGTCGGCGATCAGGTCACCGACCGGCTGGTCGGAGTTCAGGCGTAGCCACCGGTCGGAGGCCGGGTGGTCGTCGTAGGAGCCGAGGGTGACCAGTCCAGCTAGGAACAGGTCGATCAGCACTGCGCCGGCCATGCCGAGGGCCAAGGCTTGGCGGTGCACGTGCGGCTGGCCGGTGTCGTCGTGGTGCCCGAGCAGGAACAGCTCGTCGCGCAGCGACAGCTGGGGTATCGACGCGGTCATCCCACGCCCCTATTCCTGAACTGCGGCAATGTCCCGCAGCCGGGCGTGCGCGTCGCGGTAGGCGGGCTGCGGCTGCGGAAGCAGCGCTTTGTCGATGGCGGCCAGGACGGTGTAGTTGGGGTCGCAGACGTTGCCGATGGGTGCCCGCCCGGCCTGCGAGATGAGCTGATAGGCGTCCAGGGTCTGCAGGCCGCACAGGTCGACGGTCCAGGCGGTGAGGTCCTGATGAGCCATGCGGTAGGCGTCCTCCAGCGGGCGGGCGCAGCCGACCGACATGATCTCGGTGTCGGTTTCCAGGCGCGGCCAGGCGGTGCCGGCACCCTTGATCACCTCGATCGCGAGTGTGGTGACGGTGGCGATCTCCACGCCAACCCCGCACGCTTCGCCGTGGCCCTGGCGGGCGTGTCCGTCGCCGAGGGCGAGCATCGCTCCGTGCACGTTCACCCCGAGATACAGGGTGGTCCCGGCGCGCAGTTCCGGTGTGTCGAGGTTCCCGCCGTAGTAGTCGGGGACGATCGTGGACCGGGACTCCATGCCACCTGGGGCGACGCCGATCGTGCCGATCATCGGATCCAGCGGCAGCTCGACCAGGTGATCACTCGCGGTGGCCCGATACCGGACAACACCCGCCTGCCGGTCGACGCCGTACACCCACACCCGCTCCTCCAGCGGCGGCTGCAGGGTGGCCGTGTGCGAGGTCGACGTGAGTGCCCCGAAGTACGGGAACGTCGCCGATACGCCCCAGTCGTGGGCCGGTTCGATCGACAGGAGGTGCACGGCGAGGGTGTCGCCGGGCTCGGCGTCCTCGACGAAGAACGGCCCCGACACCGGGTTCAGATACGGCATCTGGCAGACCTGCGACGGCAGGTCCGCAGGTCCCCGTACGAGGCCGCCGAAGCAATCCTCGGTGTGCACGGTGATCACGTCGCCGGAGCGGACGTGCGCCACGGGCAGGCGTCCACCGAAGGTGTAGGCCAACTCGTCGCGGGCGGGTCGGTAGGTGAAAGGGCTCATCGCGATCACACCCGCTCCATGTCACGCCCGGCGGCCTGGGTGGGGGCCAGGCCGGACAGCACCGGCCGGCGGCCAGTCAGATACAGGCAGGCGAGGACGACCACGCCGAGGGCCAGCCAGGCCAGACCGAGGCGCTGGGCGGCGATGTTGGCGTTCACCACCACGTAGGCGAGGATCACGAACCCGACTGCGGGCATGAGCAGGTGCGCGAACCAGTCGCCGCTGCGACGGCGGATCAGGTAGTGCACGACCACGGAGACGTGCAGGACCAGGAACGCCACCATCGCCCCGAAGTTGATCAGCGACGACAACAGCGTGATCCCGTCGGAGCGGGTGGCCATGTACAAGCCCAGGGCGAGGGACACGACACCGGTGAGCAGGGTCGCGTTGATCGGCACGCTGCGGCGCACCGACACCTTCGCCAGGAACGCCGGGAGCTGCCGATCACGGGCCATCGCGTACAGCAGCCGCGACGTGGCGACCTGCGCGACCATCGAGTTCGGCAAACCCCACGCGATCGCCGTCGCCACCGCGCACACCGTCGCCAACCAGCCCCCGCCGGCCACCGCGGCGGCGTCGTAGAAGGCAGTGCCGTTCACATCACCCTCGGCCAGCAGCCCGTCGGGGTTGGACACGAGCATCGCCGCCAGCCACGTCTGCGCGATGAACAACACCCCCGCCAGGACGAGCACAGCCGCCATCGCCCGGCCGATCTGCCGGGCGCCGTCACGGGTCTCCTCCGCCAACATGGAGATGCCGTCGAAGCCCAGGAACGACAGCACCGCGATCGACACCGCCCCCGCCACCAGGGACCAGGTGAAGGTGTCGGCGTTGTAGAACGCGTCCCAACTGAACCGGCCCCTACCCGTCGCGAGCGCCCAACCGGCGACGACCAGGAACAACGCCAAGACGATCAACTCACCGACGAGCATCACCCGAGTGACCACCGCCGTCATGCGGATGCCCACCGAGTTGACGACCGTGTTGACCGCGACGAACCCGAGCAACCACAGCCACACCGGCACCGCCGGCACCGTAGAGTGCATCGCCACCGACGCCACCAGATACAACAGACCAGGCACGAGCACGTAGTCGAGAAGGATCACCCAGCCGGCGAGAAACCCGACCGGCGGGCTGATCCCCCGACCCGCGTAGTTGTAGACACTGCCCGACATCGGGAACGCCTTCACCATCTGCGCGTACGAGAACGCGGTGAACACCAGCGCCACCACACCGATGACGTAGGCGAGGGCCACCATGCCACCGGAGCCCGCATAGACGCTGCCGAAGATCGCCATCGGCGCGATCGGCACCATGTACACCAAGCCGTACGCCAACAGGTCCCGAAACCGCAGCTGGCGGCTGAGTTCCTGCCGATAGCCGTAGCGGGCCAAGTCGTTCGAGGTTGTCATCGGTAATCCTCACGAGGATGAGAAGCACGAGCAGGGCGCGGAGAGACGCCTGCCGGGTGGTCATCAACGACCCGACGGCGACGGGCATCCGCAGTTGACGGTGCTATGGCAGCCACTCCATTCATCACTGGTGGTGGCTACATCCGGACCGACGGTGATCCGGCTCAGCAAGCTTGCCAAGCGCATCCACGTCAATGGATCCCCAGAGGTGGTGAGATTTTCCCCCACCCGCGCACGCTCGCGACCTGCACAAAATTTGATCAATTAGCGGCTAGCTCCCCACCCCCGGGCCGGTGGCCTCGCCGCGCCCCGTACCGATTCCGATGAGAGGGGCGCTACCGTGCGACAGGAGGCCGCACGTAGGAGGTGACCGCGATGGCAAGGACGACGGGCACCAAGGCGCAGCGTGATCACGTACGCCAGACACTGGCCGATTTCGGAGCGACACCCACAGCCATCGCCGCCGAGCTGCAGCGCCGCTTCGGGCTACGCCCCCGGGATGCCTTCCGCCAGGCCCATGGTTGGACCCAGGACTCGGTAGCCGAAAAATTGAACGCCAAAGGAAACGGTTCGGCGACGTTCACCGGGGCGCGGATCAGCGACTACGAGCGGTGGCCCTTCGGCGGTCGTCGGCCCACCTTGGCCGCCTTGAACGCACTGGCGCAGGTCTTCGGCACCGAACCGAGCAGTCTGGTCGACCTCGACGACCTGACCGCTATGCCGGAAGCAGACCGAGTGGTGCTGAGCGGCAGGAGCGCCGCCCCGATGCCTGCACCATCGGTCGCATCTTCAGCACCGCCTGGCGCGATGGCTGAGCCTCTGCGGTGGGACCTCGGCGCGCTGCAGGACGAGACGGAACTGGTGATAGCGATGGCAGAACGCACGGCGAGCTTCGGCGCATGGGCGCAAGCCTCCAACGTCGGGCCCTTCACCCTCGACGATGTCGCCGCCACCACCCGCAGGATCGCCGTCGACTACCTGACCGAGCCGCCCGTCGTCGTCTACGCGCGGGCCGGGCTCTTGGCCGACCGCGTATTCCGCCTTCTGCAGACTGGGCGTCAGAACCCTGATCAGTCTCGGGAGCTCTACACCTGGGCGGGCTACCTCTGCACGCTGCTTGCCTGGATGGCCGGCGATCTCGGACACCCAGCCGCGGCTGAATCCCAGGCACGCACCGCCTGGATGTGCGCCGAGACCGTCGGCGACAACACCCTCCGCGCCTGGGTCCTCTCCACGATCAGCAAGACGCACCTGTGGGAGCGGCGGTTCGAAGACGCGGCCAACGCCGCCGTGCGCGGCTACGGCCATGCCGCCGAGGGCAGCGCGGCAGTCATGCTGGCGTGCCAGGAAGCGGACGCGTGGGCGGAGATCGGCGCCGTCGAGCCGGCCCGGGCAGCACTGCAACGCGCCGAAGAGGCCCGCCAACATGCCAGCCGCGACCCGGTGGGTGGCCTACTCGCCTGCGGCACGGTGCGCCAACACAACTACGCTGGATCAGTACTGCTCCGCATCGGCGAGGCCGCCAACGCCATCGAACACGCCGAGCACGCACTGACCGAAGCCGCCGCAGACCCCTCGGTCGCGTACGGCACGCTCGCCCAAATCCGCATCTGGGCCGCCGCAGCACATCTCAAAGCCGGCAGCATCGACGGCGCGGTCTCGGTCCTGTCGCCGGTGCTGGCTCTACCACCCGAGCAGCGGCTCGACCCGCTGGTGCACCGCCTACGGGGCGTCGGGCGCAACATCGCCGGCAACCCGTCACTGCGCGCGAGCATCGAGGCCCGCAGTGTCCAAGCAGCCATCACCGAGTTCTGCGCCACCGGCGCCGCCCGGCAACTTCCATGAAACCTGGAGAACCCATGGCAGTCCCGCACGCCACCAATATCCGTAACCACTGGTACTGGCGACCGGGTTGGGGAATCGGCTCCCGCTTCTACACCTGGCACATCACCTTCAACGGGCAACCCGAAGTCGAGAAGCTCGCTGACCAGTACCGGTCCCTACTATCTTCGCAGCCCAGCCTCGACGTCATTCCGAACCGATGGCTTCACCTCACCATGCAGGGCATCGGCTTCGTCCAAGATGTCGCCACCGACGACGTCGACGCCATCGTGGCTGCCGCCACTGACCGGTGCTCGCGCCTGTCACCCTTCAAACTCACCATCGGCACCCCCCACGTCGATCCCGAGTCCATCCAGATCGCTGTCGACCCAATCGAGCCCGTGCGGCAACTACGCGCCGCCATTCGTGCCGCCATCGCCGACGTCTGGGGGCAGGACCGCGTACCCGAGGCCGCCGAGCCCTACAACCCTCACCTCAGCCTGGCCTACACCAACACCGACGGTCCCGCAGCGCCGCTCATCGAGGCCCTCTCCGCCGCCCCGAAGATCAGCGCCGACGCGCTGATCACCTCGTGTCAGCTCATTGTCCTCAACCGGGACGAGGGCATGTACGTGTGGGAACCGTACGCCACGGTAGAACTCGGTTCCTGAAGCATTTTCTACGTCCGTCATGCCACCCCTTGTGGTGATCGTCGAACCCACACCTGCTGGCTATGCACCTCGTCGCGGGCGGCAGGGATCGCGGCCTGCGATGGCTGCTCACTCGGTTGGCGATCCGTGAAGGAGCCTGCGCCCGCTCCGATGGGGAGCGGGCGCAGGTCACGCGGCGCGGGGCGGAGCGGGGTGGTGCAGGCGGAGCAGGCGGGCGAGGGTGGCGGCTTGGTCAACGGTCGGGAGGCCGGCTTCAGCGGCCAAAGCTTGGATCTCGGTCTCGGTGGCCGAGTCGGTCAGGTAGTGGGCCATCGATAGCGTCCCCGGCAGGAGCGGAGCATCCGCGTCGGGGCGTGCGGTCGGGGCCTCGCCGCCGGTTGTCCACGTGGGCGCGGTCGGCGACGACGGGTGTGGTGTGTTCGCACGTGATTGCCGGTCACGGCGTGTGGCCATGTCCCTCCCAGGACGGCTCGTGGCATGGGGGTGAGGTGTAGGGCCATGGGCATCTCCTCTCTCGGTTGGCAGGCAGTTCGCAGGATCGATCGCCGGATTCCGCCAGCCGGAGCCGGGCGGCGGATCGACGCGGTTGCCGGTCGGGCGACTTCGGGTGCGGCGAGCAGCGCGTGGAGGGCCGCGGACGGTACCTCCGGTGGCCGCGGAAGTGCAGGGTTCGTCACTCACAGCGACTCACAGCGACTCACAGCGGCGTGCCGTCGGTGTGAGTACTCGGACGGACGCGGGTCCGTCGCCGAACTGCGCTGCTGACAGACTCTGACAGTTGTTCGACGCGGGCGGTCCGCTCTCGTCGCCCTCGCGCCCGCACGCGAACAACGGCTACCGCCTCGACTGGTTGGCGTGCGGGTAGGTCCGGCGGGGTGTGGGCGTTCAGGGCCGCCGTACACGCCATGTCCCGCCAGACTTCATCAGGCCACCCGCTCATCTGGGGCGGGCCGGTCTCGGCTGCGGTATTCCTCATCGTGGTGCGCGTCGGTGTAGGGCAGGTCGATGAGGCAGTGCCGGCCCCTGCGGCCGGGTAGCTGCCAGATCTGGTGGGCGGGGCTGGCGGCGAGTGCGGTGCGTAGTTCGGCGGTGGTGGTGACGATGACCGTTGTCAGGTCGGGGACGGCGGCGAGGCGGTGGTGCAGGTTCGCCTCCCTTCGTGCGGAGGGGAGATGGAACAGCACCGGCCATGCCCAGGTGCTCATCTTGTAAAGCCGCTCGTACTTGATGACCTTGTCGATGAGGACCTGCAGGTTTTCCCCACCGGTGTCGTACTCGAGGAAGAACGGCACGGACCGTCCGCCCTCGGTCCACACCCCGGCGCCGTCCGGGCGAGGGAAGCCGGTCGCTCCCGCGATGATGATCTGCGGGTCGCCGCCTTCGCGGTAGAGAGTGCCCGGTTCGTGGTAGGCGGATGCGGGCTGCCAGCGGACCAGCTCGGTGTCGGGGTGGGTGCGAGTGTGGGCGGCGAGGTCGATGAAGACCTGGTTGCCGCCGAGCAAGTGCGGCAGGTCCGGCCGGGAGGTCAGCGATTGTTTGCGGCGGCGGGCCTGGTCCCGGCGGCCTCGTGGGAGTCCGCGTTGGACGTGAACGTGGTCGTAGCCGAGTTGGTCCAGGACGTAGTGGTAGGGGTGGGAGCCTCCGTCGGCTTTGTTGGGTCGGAACCGGTCGACCGCCCGCAGGGCGGTGAGGCGGCGTAGGCGGCGTTGGGTGAAGTCCAGGGACGGGAACAGGGCGGCGGCGATCTGGTCGGTGGTGAGCACGCCGTGGTCGTAGAGCCAGCCCAGCAGCCGGTCGTCGCGGGCGGTGATGCTGGCCTGCAGGCGAAGCAGCGGATCCGCAGTCGGTAGGTGTTTACCCATGAGCAGAAGCCCCTGGGGGGAGACCCGAGACTGGAGGGTCTGTCTGGAGCAATCCCAGACTCCTGACAGCGGGTCTGACCTGGGCTGTGAGCGGCCGTGAGGGGTCAGGTTGGGGGTCAGGATCAAGACGGACAGTAGAACGGAGAGCGGCACTGACTGCTGAACCGCCGGGCACAACGGGTGCCGAGCGACGGCGCCGTGCAAGTCTGTGTGAGTCCGGTCGGCGGTGCCGGTGGAGGTCGTCGATTGGGGTCATCATCGTTGCTGCTCCAGGGGCGAGGATGTGGGTGGGTGTGTGGTGCGTGTCTGCCCGCCGGCGGCCGGCGGGAACGCGCTGACAGGTCTGGTCAGGTGGTGTCAGCTGCCGAGTCTTCTGGCAGACGTGAATGCGGGTCTGACAGCGGCGGCTCGATCTGACAGAAGCCGCTGTTCGAAGCTCTGTCACGCAGCCTCCTGCGGTGACAGATCCGATTCGGGCAGGGTGGTCTCGGCGCGGAGAACGCGCACGAGCGCGGAGGCGGTGGCGTTGGACAGCTGGTGCCCGTCCGCGCGTAGCTGGTGGGCGAGGGCCTTGCGGGACAGCGGTGTCCCTTCGGTGGTGAGGGTGTGGGCGGCGGTCCGGGCGGCCGGGACCAGCGCGGCGACCTCCGGACCGTCCTCGTCTGTCGTCATCTCGGTGTCCCGGCGGTCCGGGACCGCCGGGGTTTGGTCCGCAACGACGGGGACCGCAGTCCTGCGGTCCGGGACCGCAGTGGCGGTGACGGGGACCGCAGTGGCGGTATGCGGGACTGACGCGTCGACAGCGGGCGGCGGTCCGGGCTCCGTCTGACTGGGCGGGGCGGTCTGCTTGGGCGAGGTGGAGTCGGCGCGGCCGAGGGCAATCTTCACCATCGCCAGAAATCCGAGGGCTGGTAGGGCGGCGGCGATCCAGCCGATCACCGACGCCTCCGCCTCGACCACCTGGGCGGCCAGCGACAGCAGTACCGCCACCACGAGCACTGCTGCAGGAAAAGCGACGGGGTTACCAAGGCACCGCTTGCGGCGCAGCTCCAGACCGGCGGCGATCGACATCAGCTCGAGGACGATCGCATTGGCCCAGGCCAGCCAGCCCGGCTGGCCGTGCGCGGCGGCGACATCGTGCACGTGGGTGAACGACGCCGCGCCAGCCGCGCCGCCGATCAACAGCATGATCGCCACCTGGACGCGGTCCTCCCACCGCTGCCGCCTCGTCCCCGCCTCGGTCGGTGAGCGGGGGCTTCGTTGGTCAGGTGTCGCCAACGGCCCACCGCCTCGGTCCAGGCGGCGCGTGCACGGCTGCGGACGGCGTTGTCGTGTGACGGCGGTCTGCGACGGCAGCCGGCGTCTCGGACAGGTTGGTGTGGTGCGCCATCATGTTCTGCTCCTCGATCAGGTTGCGGGTGCGGGCATGGAACGATCGGCCCCAGGTCGAGCCTGCCCGGCTCGGGATCAGCTTCCGGGCAGGCGCGACCCTGCCGGGTGACGCCTGGCCGGGCGTATCCGTCGCTTGGGCAGGGGACGGCAAAGAAGACGCTATGGTCAAGTCAACGAACACGCCTCACCCCGCGCACGGGCAGGCACCAGGGCAGCAGGCATCGACACAACCCGCATAACAGGGCTGCGTTTCGACGCGCGGACATAGGGCAGACGGCCAAGCCGAGCCACAGATCGGAACTCACCACCGCCAGCGCCATGAAGCGCTCAGGTGGTGCGGCGGCTCAACTCGCCGACGGGCGATCCTTCATGTGGTGCCTCCCTACTCTCAACGCCCCGCGCGTCGTCGGCACGAACAACGGCAGGCACCCCGTCCGGGGGTGCCTGCCCGCTGCGTGCGTGGCCGACCGCGCCAACCGGCGCTGCGGGAACGTCACTCCATTACGCCCCGGGAAGCCGATGGAGTCAACCTCTCCTTTATAACGATTAGGTAACCGGGTCTTGCCACCAGCCCGGTGCAGTGCTACCCACACCGCTCCGCTATTCCTGAGTCCAATCCCGTCCGGTCATCCGGCAGAAAAACCTTCGAGGCCGCCCGAAGCTCGAAATGCCGATCTCAACACGCGGATCTCGCGCGCCCGGCGGTCGCGCCCCAACCACCCATAGAGGCTAGGAGCGTCAGTCCGAGGACGGGGACCAGCGCCGCGCCGATCTGAGTCCGATGACGGCGCAAGCCCAAGTCAGGGCCACCGCGAAGATCGAGATCGCAAGGACACCGAAGGCGATGGACGAAAGGTGCACGTGCCCGGTCGCCCGGAGCTTGACGAAGAGGTTGCCGAGGATCGCGGCGACGCCGGCGCCTCCTAGGGCGGCGGCGGTGAGGGGCAGCAGGATGCTCCAGAGAGCGATCGAGAAGTACAGAGATGTCTTCTGGGTCAGGCTTCCGAGGAAGCCCAAGGTGCGTGCTTGCAAGAGGAAGGTGTCAATGGCGCTGACCAAGGAGGCGATGAGAAGGATTGCCATGCCGGGCAGCAGGAACGCCCATAGCCAGGTGTAGACCAATGCGAGCTCGGTGTCCCCGCCGACGCCATACTGGCCGATGGTGGAGATTCCGGGAAAGGCAAGGTCGCGGAAGGCTTGGGCTTTTGCCGCTTGAACACCGTTGGATCCTTGGTCGTTGAGGATGACAAGGCCGACGATCGACGCTCCGGTTGATGGTTGCGTGAGCAGTCTGGCTGGTCTGTCGATGAGGATCGAGGCCCCGCGGTCGAGGACCTCGGTGCCCAGCGGGCTCAGTTGCTGTAGCTCCACCTCTGTCAGGCTGCTGTCCACGCAGGCGCCGAGACGGCCGAGCGCGGCGAGCGCCGGACACGCAGCGACGATGACGGGTTCTTCATGCGGTGTTTGATAGACGGTGAGGGTGTGGCCGCTTCCGATCGCCTCACGGAAGCGGCTGACTTCTTGCTCGGTGCTTGCGGTGGTTCGGATGGAGATGACCCGATCCGCACGGGTCTCGTTGGTCTGTGGCTGGTTAGCGTTCGCGGCTTGGCTGACCAGCGCTTGGGACAGCGTCAGCAGGGCGAGTCCGACGACGGTAGCGGCACACATGCGGGCCAAGGCGGTAGGCCGCTCGGCGATCCAGCGTCCACCGATCAGGGCGGAGGGCCATCCTCGTCTGGCGCCGATGTAACCGACGGCTCGGCCGAGCGGGCTCGTGATGGAAGCAATCGTGGCAGGCAGCGCGGCGATAACGATCACGAGGGTCAGCAGGAAGCCTTGAGTGCGGCGCGAGAAGAAGGGAACGCCACCACCCTGATACGCGGTGGTGGAAATCCAAATCAGGATCGCGAACGCGACTAGGAAGACCAGACTCGGCCACCCCTGCAGCCGGCTGTGGATGATGTTCGGTCGGGTTCCTGCCACCTTCCGGGAACGTATTTGCGCGGCGAGACAAAACAGCGCGACGAAGCCGGTGAACCCCAAGGCTGTGAAGGGAAGGAGGATGAGGCCGGTGGCCAGGTCAGACCCGCGGACGCTGTAGTCGATGATAGGAATGCGGACTCCGTGCCACATGGCGAGGGCAACCGTGATGGCGCCCAGCAGAGTACCGACCGCCGCCGCTCCTACCGCCTCACCGATGATCAAGAAGATCCTGCTGCTTGTGGGTGCTCCCAGCGCGTCGAGCATTGCGAGCCGACGATCTCGCAGCTCGGCGTTCGAGCGGGCGGCGATGAGTAGCAGTAGAATCGTGGGTACCGCCAGCACCATGATCGTGAGCCAGTAGAACTCGCCGATCGTGCGCCCAGCTCTGTCGGTCGAGTACGCGGGATAGTCGTCCGTGGGGACGCGGCCGAAGCCGCTGATCCGAGCGGGACCATCGTACCGGGCAAACACCGTGGAATCTCGAGGGCGGATATAGGCGATCTTCTCGTTCGGGTCGGACAGCCCTGCCGGCTTGATGATGCCGGCGAGCCTCCCGTAGACGCAGGTGCCGTCCCGGACAGGCATATCGCTGCGCAGCGCGGGGGAAAGGTACGCCTCGCCGGGCCTCGGCCAGCCATCCAAGCCAGGCGGGGCAGGCAGAGTTGACCGGCCTGGGTCGATGTAGATGATGGTGATCTGCTTATCGTCGACGAAGTCGGCACGGGCGACCCAGAACCCGTAGCTGCCGCCTGCGCTTGTCGTGAAAATCGGTTCACGACTGGCTACACGCGCGCCGCGCTCGGTCGCGACCAGGTGCGCGCCGATGAAGACCCATACGGTCAGAAACGCCACGGCACTGGCCACGACGAGTGCGATGCGGTGCGCGGTCGCGCCGACGTGCGGCCGGATGGAGAGCCTCCCGCCGAGGCGCAGCATGATGGCTGATGTCGCCACCCCGGCCCTCACGCGTCGACCCCGCTCAGGTAGCCAGCCTCGAGCTGGACGCACAGGTCCGCCGCGCGAGCGACCCCATGGTTGTGCGTCACCACGACTAGGGCGCAGCGTTGCTGCTCGGGCAGAGCGAAAAGCAGGTCAGTAACCTCGCGCGCGGTGTCACTGTCCAATGCTCCCGTGGGCTCGTCAGCGAGAACAAGAAGCGGTTCGTTGATCAATGCCCTGGCAATCGCGACCCGTTGCCGCTCCCCTCCGGACAACGTGACCGTTTTGGCCTCCGCTAGCTCAGCGATCCGCATCTGCTCGAGCAGGTGCATCGCCCTCGCGTATGCCTGCCCAGTCGGAGTGCCAGCCAACAACGCCGGAAGAGCAACATTCTCTTTCGGCGATATCTCGGGAATCAGTTCACCGAACTGATAGACGACTCCGATGTCGCGCAGTCTGATTCGCGCGCGCTGCCGGGTGGACGCTCGCGTCATGTCCTGGCCGCCGACGAGCACCGTGCCCTCGGCGGGAGGCAGGAGGCCCGCCAGACACATGAGCAGGGTGGTCTTGCCGCTGCCGCTAGGACCCATGATGGCGACGGAACAGCCGGCCGGAACGTCGAGGTTGACCTCGTTCAGGAGAACTCGATCATCGACCTCGTAGGCGAGGTCGTTAACGACTAGCGCAGACTCGTCGGTGTTAACTGGCACTCTTACACCCATCGGTCTAGGTGATGGCGCGAGGTCTTCCGCGGCACGGACCCACTCGCGCGGCCACACACACGAATCGCGCAGTCTATCGGCTCAAGTACACCGCGCCTGCCAGGGAAGGGCAAGGTGGCTCGCCGCCTGCCTGCGCAGGATAAAGCGCAATCTGACCGCGCGATTCGTGGCCGCACGGAGGCCGTCGCCGCCGTGCGACCACGGCACGCTCACCGACTCACGTAGCTGGAGCACCAGTCGGGGCCGGTGTAGTTCGTGCAGGCCCGGTGACTGCTGACCCGGTTGCTACTGTCCACTCCGGACTGCACGTCATGCTGGCAACCGTTGTAGTTGTTGAGCGTCTGCTGGCCGCCTGTGTCGCGGTAGTAGTTCGAATACACCCCGGCACTGTCACATGCCTGGTCGCTGATCTGGACGCCGCCCCAGTTCGAGTAGTCGTAGCTGCATGCGGACCCATTGCTGTTGCAGACACCAGACTGAATGCCGATATCACCGGCAAGCGCCGGTACCGCCCACGCTCCGACCGACAGCAGGAACCCACCCGCAACGGCGAGCAACTTCTTCTTCATCCGACCTCCCTGTCGCTGGTCCGAGAACGGCTTCGTCCCCGGACTGGTTGCGGTGATCGCGACGCACCCGCGAACGACCAAGAAGGCAAGGAGTTAGCGCTTCGACTGCCCTCGATCGCACTCCTCCGCTCAGATTGAGCAGGTCTCGTTCCTGGGAGTCGCGAAACACAAGAGGCGACCTCAAGGCCTTGAATCGATCAGGACACCCCCGCGTCTCACCGAACGCACTCGGACCACCACTGAAAGGCAAGACCTTCGATGTGTTGGGTCAAGGTCGTCCATCCCCACCTTCAGCAGCAGGCCACCTCGACTACCTGCTTCAGATGCGGCTGAGCCGACGGCAGCTTCTAGGCAGCTGGACCTGCGAACCAGCGCGATAGGGTGTGGGCACCCGAACGCGGCCGACGGCTCGACTACGAACCGGCGTGGCCTGCGCGGCAGCCGGACGGCACCGTCGGGCGAGTCTCATGGCGCGGCGCCCGTGGCGCGCCTCAGCGCACATGCCCCGCTAGCCGGTGCACTACAGGTTGCGACAGTCACCGTGCTCGTTGGGTTGACGTGCGGCGGCGACGTCGAGAGCAAGCCGCCCCAGCAGTGGATGGGTCGCGTCGTCCGGCACCACAGCCAGGGCGCTGAGTCTCTCCACGGCGGTCCACCTCCCGTCAAGGGGTCACACCACCTGGACCCAGCAGGTCCGGGGCCGGGCGGTGGACATGATCGACGCTCACGCCGGCCGGAAGGTCAAGGCGTCCGCCGACGCTCGCACCTGTCGACGCGACTCAGGCCGCTTGCCGGTCTTGCGGGCCGAACTTCCACCGCCAGCCGAGGCGATGGCGGCCGAAGGTGCGGCGTTCGCCCTTGAACCCGGCGCGCAGGAGTTTGATGTCGGCGACGAGGCGGATGATCTCCCGTTTGACCGGGATGTCGTCGCCGAGGTCCTGCCACGCCTGCACGGCCTGGTCGCCGATGCGTCCGCGCAGCACGGCGGGGATGCCGGCGTCGGCGGCGCGTTGCTCGTGCTCGGCGATCTGCGCGAGGAGACCTTTCTCGGCGCGGGCGTAGGCGATCGCGGTGACCTCGCCCTCCTCGCCGAGCTTGCGCCACTCCTCCAACTCTCCCCGCAGCCGTTGTGCTTCGGCGCGGGCGTGAGCGACTTCCTCGTCGCTGGCACTAGCGGCGGTGAGGATGTCGTACACGTCGGGGCGGGACAGCCACGCCACCACCGCGCGCTGCACATACTCGTCGAGGAACTCGGCCTTCACCGCGGCGCACCGCTTGTGCAGGCAGGAGTACACCTGCCCCGTCCAGCCGTGCCGGTTCACCCGCTGCGACGACAACGGCCCGTCACACACGCCGCAGCGCACGATGTACGACAGCAGATGCACCGCACGGGCCGGACGAGTCGTCGTACGGGACGGGTCCTCCAGCATCCGCACCACCGACCAGTACGTCTCCTCGTCCACCAGGGCGGGCCAGATCCCATCGCCGACGATCTCCCCGCGGAGCACCCGCTTGCCGATGTAGGCCGGGTTCATCACCTGCTTGCGCAGGATCCCCCGCCGCCAGATCCCGCCCTGCGAGGCCGGGATCCCGAGCCGGTTCAACTCCGCCTCCCGCACGGTCAGGGGCATGCCTTCGGCGATCTTGCGGAAGGTGTCCCGCACCACCTGCGCGTGCGAATACTCCGTCACCGTCCCATCCGCCGCCACGGCGGTGTGGATCTCGGTGTCGGGTTCTTGGCGCAGTAGGGCCTTGGTTCGCTGGTCGTAGATGCGCCGGTACCCGTAGGTGATCTTCCCGTGCGGGCGCCCGGCTTCGGCGGCGCCGACGATGCCGCGCAGCACGTTGTCGCGGATCGAGTCGGCCATCCACTCGGCCTGCACCGCCTGGAAGCCGAGCATCATCCGGTCGTTCTTGTCCCGCAGGTCATACAGCACCCCGCCGACCAGCCAGAAGTAGAGACCGACCTCGTGGCACATGTCCCGGATCTTCACGAACACCGCGAGGTCCCGCTCCTTGCGGGAGATCTCCCAGACCACCAACACGTCACCCTTGCCCGCGCGGATCTGCTCGATCAACAACTCAAACTGCTCCCGCTCCTTCGTCGCACGCCGGCTCGCCGAACGGTGGTTGTCCGTGAACGACCCCGCGTCCGTCCACGACCGCTTCGTGATCTCCGCCAGGTTGAGCACACCCTGGTCGTGAACACTCTTGCCCTGCTCCTTCTTGTCCTGACTCGCGCGCTGATACCGCAACGCGCGCACCTCTACGCCACCGGCCAGCAGCGCGTCCTTGCTGTCGAACCGGCCCCGGTTCCCCGACCGGGCCCTACGCCGTACCATCAGAACCGTCCCCCTAGATCGACGTTCGTGTCGGCAACATCGACCATAGCTTCTAACGATTCTTGACAGTGCCGACGGTGACGCCGAGCAGATCGGCGGCCTCCGCCTCGGAACGGTCCTCGAAGAACCGCAGCACCAGCACGGCCCGCTGCTTCGCCGACAGCTTCGCCAGGGCGGCCCGCAGGGTCAGCCGGAGCGCGGTCTGCTGGGCGTGGTCGGCGGCCGAGTCGCCTCCGCGTGGCTCGGGCAGGTCGCCCGGCATCGACTCGGCCACCCGGCGTCGCCGCCACCAGGAGACCTGCAGGTGGTACATGGTCCTGCGGGTGTACGCCTCGGCGTTGCCGCTGTCGTGCAGCCGGCCCCACGACCGGTGGGTCCGGGCCAGCGCGGACTGGACGAGGTCCTCGGCCAGGTGCTGGTCGCCGGTGAGCAGGTAGGCCGAGCGCAGCAGCGCCGGCGTGCGGTGGCGGACGAACGAGTCGAACTCACTCAACAGAGGGTCCACACGAGCCGATCCTTGGGGTGAGGTGGTGCACCATCGTGACGCCCTTCCAGACGTCACCCTCACCCATCGTGGTTGCCGTGCCCCGCTGTCAAGTTCCGGCCGGCCCTTTCCGGTACGGGCCCCAGGAGACGAAGCGTTCGAAGAGTTCGCGCGGGGTCGGGCCGTCGTACGGGTTGAGCCGGAACAGGTCGTGGGTCGCCTCGTGATAGAGCCCGGAGAGATAGACGGCCAGGTCGACGGGGCTGCTGTCGTACTCGATCTTGAGCAGCAGGCGCGCGGCGGCGCACGGCCACGGCGACCCACAGGCCCGGCACATCCAGAGCGGACGCAGCGGCACGTGCGGCGGCCGGTCCGCCGGGTGGGCGCGCGGCCGATCGGCGTACGGGCCGAGGCGCGGTACCGGGAGCGGTCCGAGGATCACCGACGAGCTCCTTTCGACGGGTGGGGCCGCCCCTGCACGGGGGGACACGGGCGGCCCCGCAGCGGATCTGACGGAGGGTGACCCACTGGGTGACAGTCTGCTGAGGACACCACTACCCTGGGAAGCCGCCGACGACGGCCGGGGCGAGGTCAGGTCGGGGGGCAGGGCCGAGCGGCGAGGCTGTGGAGACGCCGGGAGAGTCGTGGAGGACGTGTGGAAGGTGAGCCGACCGCCGAGTTGATCCGGGCCCAGCTACGCAGGCTGCGGCTGACCGCCGACCTGAGCCAGGAGGAGTTCGGCCGGCTGGTCCACTTCTCCGGCTCCCAGGTGTCGGCGGTCGAGCTCGGCCAACGGCCGCTCGACCGGTTCTTCCTCCAGCGCGCCGACGAGGTGCTGGGCACGGGCGGCCTGCTGACGTCCCTGCTCAAGCTCGCCGAACGCGACGGCCAACCGAGCTGGCTACGCCCCTGGCTGGACGCCGAGCAGCAGGCGCAACAGTTGCGCTGTTATCAACCCACTCTGATTCCGGGGCTCCTACAAACGGAGAACTACGCCCGCGCGGTCATCAGATCGGCTGACACCCTGAGCGAGGACGAGGTGGAGCAGCGGCTGAGTGTCAGGTTGGATCGGCAGTCGATCCTCTCGAAACCAAAGCCACCGCAGTTCGTTGCGGTGATCGAAGAAGCCGTCCTCCGGCGCGCCGACGAAAGCTTCAAGGCGATCATGGCCGAGCAGACGGCCCACCTGATCGAGTGCGCCGAGCGGCCACACGTCAGCGTGCACGTCATCCCCGTCGAGGTCAGCGTGCACGTAGGACTCATCGGCCCCTTCGTCCTGGGCAGGGACGCCAACGGCGGATGGGTCGGCCACCTGGAGACCCAGCTCGGCGGCGTGGTCGTCGACAGGGACGAGGATCTGGCTATTCTCCTGTCGAGATGGGAGAGCGTTCGTAACGAGGCCCTGTCCCGCAGGCAGTCGATCGAGCTGATGAAGGAAGTGATGACGTCATGGAGCTGATCGACGCTATCTGGAGGAAGTCCAGCCGGAGCGGTCAGGGCGAGTGCGTCGAGGTGGCCGACAACCTGCCCGGTGTGGTCGGCGTACGCGACAGCAAGGACCCGACCGGCCCGGCCCTCACCTTCACCTCCGACACCTGGCGCACCTTCATCCAGTACGCCAAGCACCATTGACGGAGGCGGTGCTGCAGTCCTCCACGGAGAAAGAAGATCGCAACGCCATTTTCTCGCCGTCTGATAAACCTGACTATCTGCTACGGCAATTCTCGCTTACCGCAGGTGAGTGAGATTTCACCGCTGTAACCTGACCACATCCAGGATCTCCGGGGGAGCACCGGATCCGCCAGCGACACTGGTGTGTTCCGGATTATTTCTTCCGATCCTCTTATCGGGAAGGTGTGGTAGAAGATGGCAACTCGGGCGGACACTCGCGTACAGAAGCACGCCGACGAGGCGCAAGAAGTCTTTCGGAACATCAATCAGCAGATCAGTCGCATCGCCCAGGCTAATCCAGATGCTGAGATGGTGATGCCGCCCGGCTTTCCTGACGCACACGAGACTCACAGTTACGACTGCATGCTGACCATAGCCGGCGTTTACTTCACGGCGGTCACCGCTGATCTCAAGGAGGCGGGCTCCTCAGTGGGATCGGTCTCCGGCATGGGCGGCGGATTGATTCTCGGAGTTGGTCAGGGATGGGGCACGGCTTGGCTGAATTTCCCTTACCGCGAGATCAAGGGAAGGTCCGGCAGCTTCCAGGCCAACATCGCTGCTGTTGTCATGAACATAAACTGGTGGCTCGATGACGGAACATTTGTCGGATCGGCCGTGACTGGTGGATACGGAACGACTGGTGGCGTGGTTGGCGGGAGCTGCAAGTTTGACTAGTACGGCAGCCATCATTCAGGCACGGCCGCGACGGGACAGTCAGGGGCCGGCCGGATCGGTAACGTTCTCGTGGTGCCGGAAGCTCACCGCCCTGACATGCTTCGCGCCCGTTGGCCGGATCGACGCCGTGATCTCGCCGGGTGGCTGCTGACCCCGCTGGTCACGCTCGTGGCGGCGCCCGTGACGGCCGGCGCCGTCGGGGTGCTCATCCTGCTCGGCGGTGGTTTCTCCCAGTCACCGACGTTCTGCGAGTCGGTCGTCAGTGACAACCGGTGCGAGGAGAAGACCCTCGCCATGCTGGGCGAGCACGCCGTGCTCTTCGGCGCGGTGTGGTTGCTGCTCTGGCTGGTGCCGTGGTGGCGTGGCCTGCGTACGCCGCGGGTGCTGTTGGCCGTCGTCGCCACCCTGGTGCTGGTCGCCGCGCCGCTGCGGATGATGCGTTGATGGCCCCGGCGCTGAGCGCCGGGGCCATCGTCGTGCCGTTGATCGGGACTAGCTGACGGTCACCGTGACGACCTTCGGCGTCTGCTGCACCTGCCCGTAGTTGTCGACCGCGCGGATCGACACCGTGTAGGCGCCCGCCGGGATCACCGGCGAGGTGTACGCGAAGTTCGACCCCGGCGAGCCCGGGCTGGTGAGGAAGGTCGTGATCCACGGGGTGCTGTTGCCGAACACGCCGGTGGAGTTCATCCCCTTGCCCGCGGAGTTGACGATCTGGATCTCCACCCGGAGCATCCCGACGTCGTCCACGCCCCGCCCGCTGGCGATGATCCGGCCCTCGGTGTAGACCTGACCGTCGGTCGGGGTGAGGCTCGGCTCCAGTCGGGGGTCGAGGTCACCCGGGTAGACCAGGTACTTGGCGGTGGCACCGGAGGTCGAGCCGTCGAGCTGACCCGCCGTGTCCACGGCCCACGCCTCGACGCTGTACTCACCCTTGGTCGGCAGGTCGATCGGCAGGGTGAACGTGGTGCTCGTCGCGCCCGGCGAGGCGAGCGTGGCGTTCACCGTGGCGAAGGCCGCCGCCATGGTGCCGTTCGGCTGCACGTACCGGCCGGTGTCCAGGTCGCGCAGGGCCACCCGGACGGCCTGCACGCCCTTGTCGTCGGTCGCCTTGCCGGCCAGGTCGAGGTGCAACTGCTCGATGTTCTGGTCGGTGCCGGTGAAGTTCAGCGTCCCGTTCGGGAATGCGTCGTTCGGCACCTGGGCGGTGACGGTGAGCTTGCCGAGGTTGGCCGTCGGCGTGGTCAGGCCCAGGTTGTCGGTGGCCCGCACCCGGAAGTCGTACACGCCGGCCGTGAGCGGCTCCGTGGTGAAGGACCAGGTGTACGACGGAGCGCTGAGGTTCGTCGGGGACACCCGGTGGTAGGCGGCGACCGCGTCGACGCCCCAACTGCCGTCGGCGGCCAGCGACTCCTTGGTGGTGGTGTTGCGGAGGTAGACTTCGACGGACTTCACGGTGTCGTCGTCGGTGGCGGTCCCGGAGAAGGTGATCCGCTCACCGGGCGCCACCGTGACCGGCTGGGCGGCGGTGGGCGGGGTCATCGACACCGGGGCACTGATCGCCACAGTCGGGGCGACACCCGTGGACGAGACGGTCCACTCCCGGGTGGCACCGCGCAGGTCCGCCTGGCCGGCGGTGTCGACGGCGGTGGCCATCAGCTTCCAGTCGCCCTCGACCGGCAGGTTCACCTCCAGCTGCCAGGTGGTCGACAGCGCACCGATCACGTCCGGCTCGCCACGGAAGGTGTTGTAGACCGGGGCGAGCGTCCCGTCGTCCTGGAGGTACCGGTTGTCCGCCGTACGCAGCCAGTAGGTCATCGCGCTGACGCCCTTGTCGTCGGTCGCGGTGCCGGTGACGGTGAACGCCTTGGTGGTGAGCAGGCCGGCGGCCGGCGCGGCGACCGCCGTGGTGGGCGGCAGGTCGTCGAAGCGGAACGTCTCGATCTTCTTGACCGTCTTCGTGGGGTCGCTCGTCCCGTCGCGGGCGAACGCCTTGGCCTGGACCTGGTATTCGGCGACGGGCAGCGACACCGACAGGGACCAACCGGTGGAGGTGGCGTTCGGCGCGGCGAGCGTCGCGTTGATGCTGTTCGCGGCGCCCCAGGTCTTCAGGTCGTCCTGGAGGTACTGCTTGGAGCCGCGGTTCTGGATCTCGACCTGGACCCGGCTGACGCCGGCCGGCGCGATCGCCTTGCCGTCCAGCACGAACGCCTCGTTGGCCTGCTTGACCGCGCCCTCGATGGGCGTGACGACGGTGGTGTCGACTGCCGAGGCCGCCGGCTCCTTCGACAGGTCGAAGAAGCCGACCCGGCCGACCGTCTTGCCGCCCTTGATGTTGCCGTCGCCGCCGACGAAGAGACCGCGGGGCGTGGCCAGCATGGCCTTGTCGCCCTCGTACGAGTTGGAACCGGGGTTCCATTCCAGCGCGGTGCCGGTGGTCGGGTCGAGCGCGCCGAGGTGGTCGCGGCGGACCACCTGGTCACCGAGGCCGTAGCCGCTCAGGCCCTGGCCGGTGCCGTAGCCGACGTTGTCCAGGCCGGGCCACGGCACGTTGGAGGTGGGCGATTCCTGCCAGCTGAAGTGACCGCCGACGTACACCGCCTTCTCGGTGATGGCGACCGAGTAGATGCTGTCGAAGTGCCGGGACACCCAGAGCGGCTCCACGTTGTCGTTTCCGGTCATCGAGAACGCGATCGCGGTGTCGTTGATCGGCGGGCGGTCGCCACCGGAGCCGCTGGTCACCACGAAGTAGGAGTCGTTCGGGGCGATGTCACCGGCGAAGACCCGCTGGATGCCGCCGACGAAGGAGAGGTTGTCCTCCCACAGGCGGGTCCGCCAGGGCAGCAGCGCCTTGGTGGCGGTGTCGACCAGGCCGACGCCGTACCGGTCCTGGCCGGCGATCTGCCGACCGGTGTGCACCACCAGCAGCCGCTTGCCGTCGTGCGTCAGCTTGAGCTGCTGCACGGTGAGCAGGCCGCCGATGCCGATGCCGCCGGACAGCGGCAGGTTGAACCCGGTGTCCACCGCCCCGGTGGTCGGGTTGACCGCGGCGAGGCTGGGCCGGCTCACCCCGTTCACCTTGTTGAACTGGCCGCCCACGTACACGGCGGTGCTGCTCACCGCGAGGGCCGTCCCCCGGCCGTCCGCGGTGGCGGTGAAGGCCGCGACCGGGGCGCCGGTGGTCGGGTTGAGCTTGGCGATCTTGCGCTTGGTGACGCCACCGACGGTGTTGAACGACCCGGTGACATAGAGCGCCGTGCCGTCCGGGGAGGCCTCGACGGCCTCGACGGAGCCGTCGAACGTCGGCCGGAAGCCGGTGTCCACCTTGCCGGTGTCCATGTTGTACGAAGCGAGTGACCGCTGCGTGATCGCCGTCCCACCGACGTTGGCGATCGAGGTGAAGGTGCCGGCGATGAAGACCCGGTTACCGATCACCTCGATGTCCTTGATCTCGCCGTCGTTGATCCGCGGCGTGTCGGTGCGTGGCGTGCTCGGCACCAGCCGGGTCTGCCCCGGCACCGGTTGGGCGGCGAGCGCGACCGTGCGGGCGACGGTGTCCACCGCGTCGCTGCCGACGGTCTTCACCACGGCGCGGGCGGCGGTGCCCGCGGCGGCGGCGTCGCCGAGACTCCCCGCCATCGTGCTCGCCGCCGCCGGCACGGCGGTCAACACGACCGCCCCGGCAACCAGGCCGGCTATCGCGCGGCTCCGTACGTGCATCGAGAGAACCCCCTGTAAACGCCCGGAGCGCGCCACCGGGCGGACCCCGGCACCGTCCACCCGCGGGAGTACCGGAGTCACCGTAGGGGCGCTGACCGCTATTGATAAGAGCCGTGGCCGGAAACCGACCGCTCGACATCAATTCCGGCCGCACCGGCCACCCGCCCCACCCCACGATCCACCTGCCCTCCACCGATCGGCTCGGTGCGGCGCCACCGCGCGGGGAGGCAGGACGGCCGGACCTGCGGGCGGAATCCGCTCGCCGGTCGCCCCGGTCCTTCGTAGGCTGCGGTGATGCTGCTGCGCATGTCCACCCTGCTGCTCCGGACCCTGCGTGAGGACCCGGCGGACGCGGAGGTGCCGAGCCATCGGCTCCTGCTGCGCGCCGGCTACGTCCGCCGCGCCGCGCCGGGCGGCTACACCTGGCTGCCGCTGGGCAAGCTGGTGCTGGACCGGGTGAGTGAGATCGTCCGGTCGGAGCTGACCGCGATCGGTGACCAGGAGGTGCACTTCCCGGCGCTGCTGCCGGCCGAGCCCTACCGGACCAGCGGTCGGTGGACGGAGTACGGCGACGACATCTTCACCCTGGCCGACCGCCGGGGAGCCGAGCACCTGCTCGCACCGACCCACGAGGAACTGGCCACACTGCTGGTCAAGGACGTCTTCTCGTCGTACCGGGACTTCCCGGTGACGCTCTTCCAGATCCAGACGAAGTTCCGGGACGAGGCCCGGCCCCGGGGCGGTCTGCTGCGCGGGCGCGAGTTCCTGATGAAGGACGCCTACTCGTTCGACCTGGACGACGCCGGCCTGCGGGCCGCGTACCAGCGGCACCGCGACGCGTACGTCCGGGTGTTCGAGCGGCTGGGGCTGGACTTCACGGTGGTGCACGCGATGTCCGGGGCGATGGGCGGCTCGGCGTCGGAGGAGTTCCTGGCCGCCACTCCCGTCGGCGAGGACACCTTCGTCGGCTGCACCGCCTGCGACTACGCGGCCAACACGGAGGCGGTGCTGACCCGCGCCCCGGCGGCCGGGGACCCGGACGCGCACCCGGCGCTGACCGTGCACGACACGCCGGACACCCCGACCATCGCCTCGCTGGTCGAGCTGGCGAACGCGCGCGGCCTCGGCGGTCGCCGGGACTGGACCGCCGCCGACACGCTCAAGAACGTGGTGCTGACCGTACGCCGGCCCGGCGCCGAGGAGGCCGAACTGCTGGTCGTCGGGGTGCCCGGCGACCGGGAGGTGGACCTGAAGCGGGTCGGGGCGGCCCTGCACCCGGCCACGGTCGAGGTCTTCGACGACTGGGCGGCCCACCCGGACCTGGTCCGCGGCTACCTCGGGCCGCAGCTGCTGGCGAAGCTCGGCGTCCGCTGTCTGGTCGACCCCCGGGTGGTGCCCGGGACCGCCTGGCTGACCGGCGCCAACGAGCCGGGCCGGCACGCCGTCCACGTGGTCTGCGGTCGGGACTTCACCCCGGCGGGCACGATCGAGGCCGCCGAGGTGCGCGCGGGTGACCCCTGCCCGGTGTGCCAGGCCGGTGAGCTGGTCATCCGACGGGGCATCGAGATCGGACACATCTTCCAGCTCGGCCGGCGGTTCACCGACGCGTTCGCGGTGGACGTGCTCGGTCCCGAGGGGAAGCCGGTCCGGCCGACCATGGGTTGCTATGGCATCGGGGTGTCCCGGGCGGTCGCGGCGATCGCCGAACAGCACCACGACGACCGGGGACTGGTCTGGCCGGCCGAGGTGGCGCCGTGCGACGTACACCTGGTGGCGGCGGGGAAGGGGCCGCAGCTCGACGCGGCGCTCGACCTCGGCGGACGCCTGGCCGCCGCTGGCCTGCGGGTGCTGGTCGACGACCGCACGCACGTCTCGGCCGGGGTGAAGTTCACCGACGCGGAGCTGATCGGCATCCCGCGCGCCGTCGTGGTCGGCCGCCGTCTCGCCGACGGGTACGTCGAGCTGCGCGACCGCGCCCGCGGCGAGCGGGTGGAGCTGCCGCTCGACGGTCTGGTCGAGCGGCTGACCGAAGAGGTGGTCGCGGCGCGCCGCGACCGGGTGTAGCGGACGCGCCACGGGGTACCGCAGCGGGATCGACCAAGGTTTGTTCGGAGGCTCTCATGTACCGGGTCAGTGACGTGATGACGAAGCAGGTGGTCTACCTGTCGGCGGAGACCACCCTGGACGAAGCCGCCAGGGTGATGAAGGAGTCGGACATCGGCGACGTGGTGGTCACCGACGGTGCCACCCTGGCCGGCCTGCTCACCGACCGGGACATCGTGGTGCGGGCGGTTGCCGAGCGCGCCGACCCGGCGAACACCACGATCGGCTCGATCATCACCCGTGAGGTGGTCATGATCGAGCAGCACTCCACGGCCGGCGAGGCGGCGGCGCTGATGCGGGAGCGGAACATCCGCCGGGTGCTGGTCTGCGACACCGACCGCAAGCTCGTCGGCATCGTCTCCCTGGGTGACCTCGCCGTGCAGCTCGACCCGAACTCCACGCTGGCCGACATCAGCGAAGCCGCCCCCAACAACTGAAAGGAGGGGCCCCCTGTTAACGCCTCCGGTAGAGCAGGGGCCCCTTCTTAACACCTGTCGTAGCGGTGGCGGGCCGGGCGGACGGCGGTAACCTGGCGGGATGCCCGAGATGCCGACCAAGCTGGCCGAGATCGTCGACGAGTTCGCCACCGCGCCCCGCGACGTGGTGCTGGAGCTGCTGCTCGAATACTCCGACGTCATCCCGCCGCTGCCGGCCGGGGTGGACCGGGCCGAACTGGAGCAGGTCCCCGAGTGCCAGACGGCCTTCTTCCTGCGCGCCCGGGTCAACCCGGACCGGACGGTGACCACGATCTTCGACTGCCCGCCGGAGGCGCCCACCACCCGGGCCTTCGCCGGCATCCTCGCCGAAGGGCTGGCCGGGGCCACCGCCGAGCAGGTGCTGGCCGTGCCGGACGACCTCTACCAGCGGATGGGGCTGGCCCAGGCGATCAGCCCGCTGCGCGTACGCGGGGGAACCGCGATCCTCGCCCGGATGAAGCGGCAGGTCCGGGAACAAGCCGGCTGAGCTGGGCGTTCACCTCGATCATGGAGATCGAGATCTACGCCGACGTGGTGTGCCCCTGGTGCTGGATCGGCAAGCGCCGGCTGGAGCAGGCCCTGGCGTCGTACGACGGCGACGTGACCGTGCGGTACCGCCCGTTCCAGCTCGACCCGACGCCGGTGACCGAGCCGAGGCCGCTGGTCGAGGCGCTCGCCGCGAAGTTCGGCGGCCGGGAGCGGGCCGAGGCGATGTTCGCCCAGGTGAGCCAGGTCGGAGCCGGCGTGGGTCTGGAGCTGCGCTTCGACCGGGCGGTGCAGGCCAACACGTTCGAGGCGCACCGGCTGATCCGGTTCGCGACCGAGCGGGACCGGGCCACCGAGATGATCGAAGCGCTCTACCGGGCGCACTTCACCGACGGGGTCGACGTCGGCTCGACGGAGGCGCTGGTCGCCCTCGCCACCGAGGTCGGCCTGGACGAGGCCGAGACCCGGGACTACCTGGAGTCGAACCTGGGCCGACGGGAGGTCGCCGCCGACCTCGCCGCCGCCCACGAGATCGGGGTGTCCAGCGTGCCCACCTTCGTACTCGCCGGGAAGTACGCGGTCACCGGCGCCCAGGAGCCCGAGACGCTGCTCGCCGCCCTCACCGAGGTCGAACGCCGGGAGTCCGGTGCCGCCTGACGTATCGACGCCGGTGATGTTTCACGTGCAACGGTATCGACGGATGTGACGTTCTAGGCGGGCCTGGCCAGCCCTTCCACCACCGTCGCGCCGGGCAGCGCGCCGAGCGCCGGGCCGGGCAGCGCGATCTTGCTGTGCCGCACGCCGGACCCGATGATCACATGCGGGGTGGCGATCACCCGCGAGTCCACCAGGATCGGCCACTGCTCCGGCAGGCCGATCGGGGTGATCCCGCCGTACTCCATGCCGGTCAGCTCCACCGCCTCGACCATCGGCGCGAAGCTCGCCTTGCGCACGTTCAGCAGCCGGCGGACCGTGCCGTTCACATCGGCCCGGGTGGTGGCCAGCACCATGCAGGCGGCGTACCTGATCTCGCCCTCCCGCTTGCCGGCGACCACCACGCAGTTGGCCGACTCGTCCAGCCCCACCTCGTACGCCACGCAGAAGGCGGCCGTGTCGGCCAGGTCCGCGTCGATCGGCGCGACCAGCACCGAGTCGACGTCCACCGGCGCCTCGGCCGGCCACCGCTCGACCGCCGCGGCCACCGGCGGCGCCAGCAGGTCGAGTCGGGTCCGGGCGGGCTCGGTCTTCAGCGTCCCCATCACGAGGTGGATCCTCGCACCCGCCACCCGGATCCGCTCGTCGACGTGCCGCGCCCCGGCGGCGGCCCGACCCGGCGCGGGTCAGTTGCTGCCGGTGAGGAACGCGTTCTGCCGGGCGAAGTCCTGCTCCTGCGCCGACATCACCCGCTCCGCGCGCAGGGTACGGGCCCGAGCCGCCTCGACGTCCTCCATCCCGTGCCGGACACCCAGCCGGATCACGCCGTAGAGGAAGACGAAGCCGCACACGTAGAGGATGACCGTGATGACCATGACCAGCATGAACTCACCGTAGGACGAACGTGAACGGGTGGCGGTCTCACTTCCCGCCGGTTCCCCCGTACGTGTCGGCGAGGTGATCCGCCCAGGTGCGCGTGCCCGTCGGGGTGGCGGTGGTGACGAGTGCACCCGCGCGCAGGGCCCGACCGAGCCGCCCGGGGATCCGTACCGGCAGGAACGGCCGGCGCGACCGGCGGGCCGCCCGCCAGGCGCGTACCGCCTCGTCGAAGCGGAGGACCTGCGGTCCGCCGAAGTCCTCGATCGCGGACGACGGGCCGGCCGCCAGCATCCCGGTGAGCCGACCGGCCACCTCCCGCGCGTCGACCGGCTGGGCGAGCACCGCCCGGTCCCCGAGCGTCGGCCCGAGCCGGCTCGCCTGGCGCAGCAGCTCGTCCAGGAACTCCGGGAACTGGGTGGCCCGCAGGATGCTCCACGGCACCGGCCCGGACCGGACTACCTGCTCGGCGGCGAGCTTGTGCCGGTAGTAGGCCAACGGCACCCGGTCGACGCCGACGATCGACACGTACACCAGGTGCCCGACGCCCGCGTGACCGGCGGCCACCGCCAGCCGCCGGGTGCCGAGCACGTCCACCTCGTGGGTACGCCGGCCGGCGTTCGGCGCGGAGGCCAGGTGGAGCACGGCGTCCACCCCGGCGACCGCCTCGACCAGCCCCTCACCGGTGGCCAGGTCCATTGCCACCCACTCCACCCCGGCATCCGCGCGGCGGTGCCGGCTCGCCGCCCGCACCGTGAACCCGTCGGCGCGCAGCCCGGGCAGCACCACCCGGCCGAGCCGGCCACTCGCCCCGGTCACCAGAACCCTCATCGACAACCCCTCCCTCGCCCCCTCGGACGAGACAGCCCTCGCACCTGTGACGGCACCGGGCCGCGCCACGGCTCCCGGGGAGGCGTCGCGCTAGGCCCGCACGACCACCCGGCCGGCGAGGAGGACGCCCAGCAGTCCACAGCCGGCCGCCACCGCCAGGGTGGTCGCATAGCTGCCCGGGCCCGGGGCCGCCCCGGCGGCCAGCACGGCACCGGTCAGGGCCAGCACGGTGGCGGCGAACAACGAGTCGCCCAGTTGCAACGACGAGCTGTTCCGGCCCTGCTCGTCGGGGGCGGACAAAGCCAGGGTCAGCACCGACAGCGACGGATAGAGCAGGCCCATGCCCAGCCCGGCCGTCGCCCAGCCGAGCACCGCCAGCGGCACCGGCACGGACGGCAGGACGGCCAGCGCCACGGTCGCCGTACCGGCGGTGATGCAGGTCAAGCCGACGCGGGGCAGCGTCGCGGCGGACCGCGGCGCGGCGAGCCGGCCCTGCACCCAGGAACCCACCGACCAGGAGACCGCGCCGACGGTGAGCACCAGGCCGGCGGCGGTCGGCGAGAAGCCGCGCTCCCGGGACAGCATCAGCGGGATCACCACCTCCGCGCCGGCGAACGCCGCCGAGGCCAGCCCGCGCAGCCCGATCACCGTCGGCAACCCCCGGCGGGCCCGGAGGAAACCGGCCGGCAGCAGGCGCGGCGCGCAGGACAGCAACCCGGCCAGCGCGACCGCGACCGTGACGGCGGCGGACACGCCGCGCTGCTGCCCCCGTGGTGCAGCAGTGCGGCGCTCGCCCCCGCCCCGACGGCCCAGCCGATCCGGGCCCGCGCACCGGCCGGCGGCCGGACCGGCACCGCCGCGCCCAGCGCCCGGAGGCCCGGCTGGACCAGCAGCGCCGCCGGCACCGCCACCACCGGCACCGCGAGGAAGACCCAACGCCAGCCCAGGTGCTCGACGATCAGCCCGGCCAGCGCCGGACCGACCAGCGACGGTACGACCCACGCCGCCGCGAACGCGGCGAAGATCCGCCGCCGCAACACCTCCGGGTACGCCTGCCCGACCACCACGTACAACGCCACCGAGAGCAGTCCGGAGCCGAAGCCCTGCACCACCCGACCGGCGACCAGCAGCCCCATGGTCGGGGCGCTGCCGGCGACGAGCAGCCCCACCATGAACCAGCCCACCCCGTGCCACACCGGTGCCCGTGGCCCCCGGGCGTCGCACCAGATGCCGGAGACCACCATCGCCACCACACCGGAGGCGAACGGGCCGCCGAAGGCGAGCGCGTAGAGGGCCAACCCGTCCAGGTGACGGGCCACGGTCGGCATCGCGGTGCCCACCGCGAGCGCCTCGAACGCCAGCAGCGACACCAGGGCGACGCTGCCCACCGTCAGGGCGCGCAGGCGCGGGGCGTACAGGTGCTCGGGAGGGGCCGCGGCAGCGGCGGTGACGGTCACCGCTGACCGCCGGGGGTCGGGATCGGCATGGGCTCAGCTTCCGACCTCAACCCGGATTGAGGTCAACCGTGAGCCCGGTCTCGTCACGCCGACTCCAACGCCTCGCCCACCCCCTTCACCAGTCCCGACATGTGCTGGTCGGCCAGCAGGTGCCCGGCCGTAACGACCAGGGCCAGCGGCCACTCGATGACCTGGAGCGCGGCCAGCACCCCCAGCCCCGCGTAGTAGGCCACCTTGTCCGGCGGCGGCACCGCCACCTCGCCGAGCAGCGGGATCTCCACCCGCCGGCTGTACGTCCGGATCGTCTCGTGCGCCCCGCTGAGGTGTCGCGTCAACGTGCTCATCCCGGCCTCCCCGGTTCCCCGTCTCCGCCAACGGCCATCGACGTCCGGACGCATTCCACCGGGGACGCCGTCCATGCCTCGGCACGCACCGGAAACTTCCGCCACCTGCGGTGGCATAACGGACGCGGTGCCGGGAAGCCAGGCCGCCGGGACGAGGCGTGGGAGGCGAGATGGCGTACGGCGGGCACGACGGTGGCACCGGGGAGCGTGGCCGGCGGTTCGGCCGTACCCCTCGATGACGCTGCTGGGCCGGGCCGCCGGTCGCCTGCTGCCGCCGCTCGGCGTGCCGGAGGTGGTGGCGCACGCGGCCCGTACCGTCGCCGCCGCCGTGCCGGAGGCGGCCCGGAGTGTCGCCACGGCCCTACCGGATGCGGCGCGGCACGCGGCGTCGGCAGTGCCGGACGCGGCCCGGACCGGCGGGGCGGCCCTCGGCGGCACCGCCCGGGCCGCCGTGCCCGAGCCCGTCGGCGACGCCGCGCGGAGCGTGGGCGCCGCCGCCGCACGGCTGGCCCGGGTCGCCGGGTTGACCCGCCGACGGGTCTGGTCCCGCGACGGCCGGCACCACATCGAGGTGCACGGCGTCTGCCAGGACGGCGGCGACCGGCTGGCCCGCCAGGTCGAACAGGCGCTCGAACGGATCCCCGGGGTGACCTGGGCCCGGGTCAACGCGCCCTCCGGCCGGGTGGTGGTGGCCGTCGAGGAGCCCGAGCCGCCGCTGCGCGACCTGATCGCCACGGTCGCCCGCACCGAACGGGTCTGCCCGCACGAGCCCGACCCGGACATCCCACCCCCGCACCCGCCCGAGGAAGGGCCCCGGACGCCCCGCACCCTGGGCGGCCTGGCCTCCGACGCGCTCGGCCTGACCATCTCGGCGGCCACCCGGATCCTGCCCTTCACCCCGGTGCCGGGCGAGGTGGCCGGCCTGCTCGGCGCGATCGACCTGCACCCGAAGCTGCACCACCTCGCCGGCCGGGGACTGCGCGCCGACCCGCGCGCCGAGGTGCTCTTCCCCCTCGCCGAGGCGGTGGTGCAGGGCCTCACCGGCGGCTGGGCCGGCATCGTGCTGGACGGCGCGCAGCGCATCGTGCAGTGGGGCGAGGCGCGCGCCCAGCTCACCGCCTGGTCGAAGGCCGAACCACGGTTGACCGGCGACCCGGACCGGGCGGTGGCCCGGGTGCCCGACGGCGAACGCCCCACCCCGAAGCCGGACGGGCCGGTCGAGCGGTACATCCAGCGGGTGCTTCCCCTCGGGGCGGCGGCGGGGGCGGCGGCCCTGCCGGTGGTCGGCCCGAAACGCGCCGCCGCGCTGGCGCTCGCCAGCCTGCCCAAGGCACCCGGCAGCGGGCGCGAGGGATACGCCGCCCAGCTCGGCCGGATCCTGGCCCGGCGGGGCGTCATCGCGATGGACCGCAGCGTGCTGCGGGAACTCGACCGGATCGACACCGTGGTGCTGGACGCGGCGGTCCTCGGCTCCGACCGGGGCGTACTGGCCGACCTGGCCCCGCTGCCGGGCGCGGACACCGGCCGGGTGGCCGCGCAGGCCTTCGCGCTCTTCGACCCGGCCGCCCCGGACCGGTTGCAGCGCGCCGACGGCTGGCGACTCGGCCCGCTGGACCGGGTCGACGCCGACGACCCGGGCGACACCGAGGAGAGCCGGCGGCTCCGGGAGACCGGCGGCACCCTGCTGGGCCTGGCCGAGGGCGGTCGGCTCGCCGCGCTGCTGCGGGTGGAGCCGGAACCCGCCCCCGGTGTGGAAACCCTGCCGACCGCCGCCCGCCGGGCCGGCCTGCGGCTGGTGGTGGCCGGCGACGACGACGGCCGGTACGGCTTCGCCGACGCCCTCCTGCCCGGCGGCGACCGGCTCGCCGAGTCCGTCCGCGCCCTGCAACGCGACGGGGCCGTGGTGATGGTGGTCTCCGGCGATCGGGCGGCGCTCGCCGCCGCCGACTGCGGACTGGGCGTGGCCGACGACGAGGACCTGCCGCCGTGGGGCGCCCACCTGCTGGTCGGCACCGACCTGCGGGTGCCCGCCCTGCTGATCGAGGCGACCGGCGTGGCCCGCCGGATGACCGAGCAGAACATCCGGATCGCGATGGCCGGCAGCGGACTCGGCGCGCTCGGGGCGTTCACCGCCGACCCCCGCCAGCTTCCCGGGCGGTCACTGATCGCGGTGAACGGTGCCGCCGCGCTCGCCTTCGCGCACGGGGTGTGGCGGGCCCGCCGGCTGCCGGACCGGAGCGCCACCCCCGTACCGGCGCTCACCGCGTGGCATCTGATGCCGGTGGAGACCGTGCTGCGGCAACTCGACACGGGGCCGCAGGGACTGAGCGACGCCGAGGCGACCCGCCGCCGGTGCGTGGTGACCGGCGACGGCACCGGCCCGGCCGGGCTGCTCCGGGCCTTCCTCGACGAGTTGGCCAACCCGCTCACCCCGGTGCTCGCCGCCGGGGCGGTGCTCTCCGCCGCCTTCGGCTCACTGGTCGACGCCGCCCTGGTCGGCGGGGTGGTGGGCGGCTCGGCCCTGGTCGGCGCGGTGCACCAGCGCAACACGGAACGGTCCCTGGCGGAGTTGCTGTCCCGCTCGGCGGTGACCGCGCGGGTGCTCCGCGACGGCGCGGAACAGGTGCTCGCGGCGGAGGACCTGGTGCCCGGGGACGTGATCACGGTCGGTCCGGGCGATGCGATCCCGGCCGACTGCCGGGTGCTCGGCGCCGACGGGCTGGAGACCGACGAGTCGTCACTGACCGGTGAGTCGCTGCCGGTCGCCAAGACCGACGAACCGGTGGTGGCCGCCGCCGTCGCCGACCGACGCTCCATGCTCTACGAGGGCACCACCGTCGCCGCCGGACACGGCACCGCCGTCGTGGTGGCGACCGGACCGGAGACCGAGTCGGGCCGGAGCCTCGCCCTGGCCCGGCAGGCGCCCCCGGCCAGCGGGGTGGAGGCCCGGCTCGGCAAGCTGACCAGCGCGGCCGTACCCCTGGCGGCCGGCTCGGCGATCGCGGTGGCCGGGGCGGGGCTGCTGCGGGGCGTACCCCTGGCGGAGACGGCCGCGACCGCCGCGAACCTGGCCGTCGCGTCCGTGCCGGAAGGGCTGCCGTTCCTGGTCAGCGCCGCCCAGCTGGCGGCGGCCCGGCGGCTGGCCGAACACGGCGCCCTGGTCCGCAACCCGCGCACCATCGAGGCGCTGGGCCGGGTCGACGTGCTCTGCTTCGACAAGACCGGCACCCTCACCGAGGGGAAGCTGCTGCTGGCCGGGGTGGGCGACGGCGACGGTCACCGGTACGACCCACCGGACCGGCTGGACGAACCGCTCCGGTCGACGCTGGCGACGGCGCTGCGCGCCACCCCCGCGGCGGCCGACCCGGACCAACTGCCCCAGCACACCGACCGGGCGGTACGACGCGGCGCGGCCGTGGCCGACGTGACCGAGCAGACCGGCGCGACCGGCTGGACGGCGCTGGGCGGGCTGCCCTTCGAACCGTCCCGGGGCTACCACGCCACCGTCGGGTGCGACGCCGACGGGCTGCTGCTCAGCGTGAAGGGGGCACCCGAGACGGTGCTGCCGCGCTGCGCGGCCCGGCGTACCGGGGCGGGCGACGAGCCGCTGGACGACGGCGGCCGGGCGGCGCTGCACGCGATGCTCGCCGAGCGGGCCGGTGCCGGGCACCGCATCCTCGCCGTGGCGGAGTGCCGGATCGGCACCGAGGAGGTGACCGACGACGAGGTACGCGGACTGGTCTTCGTCGGTTTCCTGGCGCTGGCCGACGGGGTGCGGGAGAGCGCCGCCCCGGCGGTCCGGCGGATCCGGCAGGCCGGCGTGCACACCATCATGATCACCGGGGACCATCCGGCCACCGCCGAGGCGATCGCCGCCACCATCAGCCCCGACCACGGCGCGCAGCGGGTGGTCACCGCGACCGACCTCGACCGGCTCGACGACGACGCCCTCGCCGAGCGGCTCGCCCACACCGACGTGGTGGCCCGCTGCACCCCGGCCCACAAGGTGAGGATCATCCAGGCGCTGCAGAAGTGCGGCCGGACGGTGGCGATGACCGGCGACGGTGCCAACGACGCACCGGCGATCCGGCTGGCCGACGTGGGTATCGCCCTCGGCCAGCGGGGTACCCCGGCCGCGCGGGCCGCCGCCGACCTGGTGGTCACCGACGACCGGCTGGAGACCATCATCGCCACCCTCGTCGAGGGGCGGGCCATGTGGTCCTCCGTACGGCACGCGCTGAGCATCCTCGTCGGCGGCAACCTCGGTGAGATCGCGTTCAGTGTGCTCTCCGCCGCCTCGACCGGCCGGTCCGCGCTGACCGGCCGGCAGTTGCTCCTGGTCAACCTGCTCACCGACCTGGCCCCGGCGCTGGCCATCGCGGTCCGGCCGCCCGCCGCCGACGGTGCCGACCACCTGCTGCGGGAGGGCCCGGACACCTCGCTCGGCGAGACGATGACCCGGGAGATCGCGTTGCGGGCCGCCGCCACCACGCTGGGCGCGACCGCCGGCTGGACGCTCGCCCGGTACACCGGTCGGCGGCGGCGGGCCGGCACGGTCGCCCTGGCCTCGCTGGTCGGCACCCAGCTCGGGCAGACCGTGCTGGCCGGCGGGACCAGCCCCACCGTGCTCGCCTCCACCGCCGCCTCTGTCGGGGTGCTGGTCGCGGTGGTGCAGACCCCGGGGGTCAGCCAGTTCTTCGGCTGCACGCCGCTGGGTCCGGTGGGTTGGGGCATCGCCGCCGGCTCGGCGCTCGGCGCCACCCTCGCCAACGGTGCCCTCACCCGCCTCGTCGACCGCACCGTGCCGGGCGGGCCCCCGGTCGAGGACGGCGCTGCGGGGTAGGGCTCAGGGATGGCCGGCGACGTACCCGAGGTGACCTTCGTGGGCACCGCCACGACCGTACTGCGGATCGGTGGGTTCACCCTGCTCAGCGGTGGCACCCGGAGCGCCGGCATCCGGCCGCCCGCCCACTGACGTGGGGGATGGTCCACGGCGAGCAACTCCCGACGACCGGTCCGCAGACCCCCGCCCGGCGGGCGCCGGACGGACCGTGCCACCCGTGAGCCCGTGTAGCGGGGGCCGCGACTGGAAAGAGTGACGTCGTGCTGAGACGTCTGCTGGATGGCCGCTACCAGTCCGAGGAGCTGCTGGGCACCGGCGGCATGGGTGAGGTGTGGCGGGGGCGTGACCTGCGGCTCGACCGCCCGGTCGCGATAAAGGTGCTCACCGAGGCCGGCCTCGGTGAGCCGCAGGCCGCCGAACGCTTCGACCGCGAGGCCCGTACGGCGGCCCGACTGAGCCACCCGCACATCGTCGCGGTCTACGACTTCGGCACCGAACAGGACGACTCCTACCTGGTCATGGAGCTGGTGGAGGGCCGTACGGTGGCGCAGTTGATGGCCGACGGGCCGCTCCCCGTCGACCGGGCGCTGTCGATCGCCGGGCAGGCCTGCGACGGGATCGCCGCCGCGCACGCCGCCGGGGTGGTGCACCGGGACGTCAAGCCCGGCAATCTGATCGTCACCCCGGCCGGCACCGTGAAGATCTGCGACTTCGGCATCGCCCGCCTCCCCCGGACGGCCGGCCAGAACACCCTCACCGGTCCGGCGACCAAGCTGGGCACCAGCTCGTACATGTCCCCCGAGCAGGCCCTGGGCCGGCCGGTCGACGCCCGCACCGACCTGTACGGCCTGGGCTGCACCCTCTACGCGATGCTGGCCGGCAGCCCACCGTTCGCGGGCGACCCGCTGAGCGTGCTGCACCAGCACGTCAACGAACCACCACCGCCGCTGCGGGACCGTCGCGCCGACGTACCGGTGGAACTGGACGCCCTGGTGGCGGAGCTGCTGGCGAAGGACCCGGCGGCCCGGCCCACCGACGCCGCCGCGGTGCGGGACCGGCTCGCGGCGCTGCTGCCGGCGGCGGGTTCCTCCGCCGTCCCGGTGCCGGCGGGGCCGCCCGCGGCCGGGGAGCGCACATCGCCGGCCGGCGGATCCGGCGAGCCGCCGGTCCGCCGGCACCGCCGCCGCCTCGCGCTGGCGGCGGTCGCCGTGCCGGGCGTCGTGCTGCTGGCGCTCGCCGGCGTGACCCTGCTGGACCGCGACACCGGATCGCCGGTCGCCGAGCCCACCGTCGCGCCCACCCCGGCCGCCACGGCCACGGCACCGGCACCGGCCGCACCGGTGGTGCCGGTCACCGTCGCCCCGACCACCCCGGCGCCCCGGACGTCCACCCCCACCACACCGTCCCCGACCAGCCGGACGCCGAGCCCGCCGCCCACGTCCCGCACGCCGGCACCGCCCGCGGACCCGATCGTGGCGATCCGGCTGTCCATCCAGGAGCAGGTCGCCACGGGCCAACTCAACCCGGACGCGGCGAAGGACCTGCACGCCAAGGTGGACGCGATCGCCAAGGAGACCGCCAACGGCGACCCGAAACGGGCCGCGGACCAGCTCAAGAAGCTGCGGGACAAGCTCGCCGAGCTGCGGCGCGGCGGCAGGCTGACCGCGGCCGGCTATGCCGAGCTGAGCGCCGACGTCGACCGGATCGCCACCGAACTGCGGTGAGCCCGGTCAGTGCCAGGTGGCCGCCGCGCGCCGCAGCCGGTCGTTGATCGCCCGACCGACCCCCTCGTCGGGCACCGGCTCGGCGACGATCTCGGTCACCCCGGCGGCGTCGAGCCGGTGCAGGGCGTCGAAGAGCCGCGCGGCCGCCGCCGTCAGGTCACCCTCCGGCGAGAGCACCTCGACCGCGGCCCAGCCGTCCGCCGGGCGGTCCCGGAAGGCGAGGAAGCCGCGTCGGCCGCCTTCGCCGGCCGCCGGCCCCGCCGCCCCCAACACCAGGGGGGTACGCGGTGCGTAGTGCGCCGCCAACGTCCCCGGCGCCACCGGCTGACCCGAACTGCCCGGCCTTACGGTGACCGGGCCGACCGCCTCGACCAGGGCCTCCACCGGCAGCGCGCCCAGCCGCAGCACCACCGGCCGCTCACCGCGCGCGTCCACGATCGTCGACTCGATGCCGCACCGCGTCGGCCCTCCGTCGAGCACCACGTCCACCGCGTCTCCCAGCCCGGCCACCACGTGCTCGGCCCGGGTCGGGCTGAGCTGCCCGAACCGGTTGGCGCTGGGCGCGGCGACCGGCACCCCGGCGGCGGCGATCAGCGCCCGCGCGGACGGCTCGTCCGGCACCCGGACCGCCATGGTGTCCAGCCCGGAGGTGACGATCGGCGGGATGACCGCCGGCCGGTCCACGATCAGGGTCAGCGGGCCGGGCCAGAACCGCTCGACCAGCGCCGCCACCGCCGGCGGGACCGGGCCGACCAGCTCCGTCAGGTCCGCCGCGTCGGCCAGGTGGGTGATCAGCGGGTCGAAGCTGGGCCGCGCCTTCGCCTCGAAGATCCGCGCGGCGGCCCGGGCGTCGAGCGCGTTCGCACCGAGCCCGTACACCGTCTCGGTGGGGAAGGCGACCAACCCTCCCGTACGCAGGACGGCGGCGGCTTCGGCGACGCCGCTGTCGGCGGGCAGGACGCGCGGGGATCCGGTGCTCACGCCCCGACGCTAGCCTGCCGGCGGCGGACCGGCGCCACGGGTCGGCGGTACGGCGTGACCGGCCGTGGGTAAGTCGGTTGCCGGCCGGCGGTGGCCGGCCCAGGATGGCCGGCATGGGTCGCGTCAGGATGCACGCCGACGAGGTCGAGACGGACGACGCGCTCGTCCACCGGCTGCTCGCCGCACAGTTCCCCCGGTGGGCCGGGCTGCCGGTGCGGCTGGTCGAGTCCTACGGGACCGACCACGACATCTACCGGCTCGGCGAGCAGCTCGCCGTCCGGCTGCCCCGCATCGGCTGGGCAACCGAGCAGGCCGCCCGGGAGGCGGAGTGGCTGCCCCGGCTGGCCCCCCACCTCCCGCTGGCCCTGCCGGTGCCGCTGGCGCTGGGCGACCCCGCCGAGGGCTACCCCTTCACCTGGTCGGTCTACGAGTGGCTGCCCGGTGAGAACGCCAACGGCACCCTCGACGACCTGGACCGGGCCGCCGTGGACCTGGCCGCGTTCATCGTCGCGCTGCGTCGCGTCGACACCACCGGCGCGTACGCCCGGCCACCCGGCAAGCGGGGCGGGCCGCTGACGGAGTTCGACGACGCGGTACGCCGGGCGGTGGCGAAGCTCGGCGACCGGATCGACGGGCCCGCAACGCTGCGTGCCTGGCAGCAGTCCCTGGACGCCCCGGTCTGGGACGCTCAAGAGGTGTGGGTGCACGGTGACCTGCTGCCCGGCAACCTGCTCGTGGTCGACGGCCGGCTCTCCGCGGTCATCGACTTCGGTGGCCTCAACGTCGGCGACCCGGCGTGCGACCTGCAACCGGCGTGGAACGTCTTCACGGGCGACAGCAGGCGACGGTTCCGCGCCGAGTTGGCCGTGGACGACGCGTCGTGGCTGCGGGGTCGCGGCTGGGCGCTCCTCCAGGCGGTGATGGCGATGTCCTACTACTGGGACACCAACCCGGGGATGATCCGCCAGACGTCCCACGCGCTCGCCGAGGTGCTGGCCGACGCCCGACGCTGACCGCGACCGGCCCGGTACGGACCGCCGGCAGGATGGCAGACGTGCCCGGCGAACCGACGATGCTCCTCGTCCACAGTCCGCTGCTCACCTCGGCGACGTGGGACGCCCTCCGACCGCACCTCGAAGCGGCCGGGTGGCGCGTCTGCGTGCCGGACCTCCGCCCCCTGGTCGAGGCGCCGTCCTTCCACGCGGCGGTCTGCGCGGCAGCCGCCGCCGGCATCGCCCCCGGTACGCCCACCGTCGTCATCGGCCACAGCCGCGCCGGCGCCTACCTGCCCGGCATCGCCGACGCGATCGGCGGCGACCGGCTGGACGTCGTCTTCCTGGACGCCCGCCTGCCACATCCCGGCACGAGCTGGATCGGCTCGCTCGACCCGGAGCGGGCCGCCTGGTTGCGTGGGATGGCCGGGTCGGGCCGGCTGCCCTCGTGGGATACCTGGTTCCCGGACCTCTCCCTCGACGAACTCCTGCCCGACCCCGGCCGGCGGCACCAGGTCCTGGCCGGCCTGCCCGAACTCCCGTGGACGATCGTGTCCGAGGTGCTGCCCGAGGCGGGCGCGGCGTGGCACGCCGCCAGGCGGGTCTACCTCCAGCTCAGCGCCGCCTACCGGGCCACTGCGGAACAGGCGGAAGAGCACGGATATCTGGTCCGAGGCATGGACGCCGATCACCTGGCGATGGTCACCCGGCCGGCAGCCGTCGCCCGGCTGCTGCTGTCGGCGCTCGGCCCACTCTGAGCCGGGAGCACGCCGGTGGGCGGCCGGCGTTCGGCCACCGTGAGCAGCACCACGACAAGGATCAGCAGCCCGGCGACCGCACCGAAGTGGTTCTCCAGGGTCGACACCCACGGCTGCTCCGGTGACGGGGACTCGGGCGCCACCGCGAAGGAGAAAGTGGCCTTCCACGACCCCCACGCGAACAGGAAACCGGAGGCCAACCACGACAACAGCAGGGTCGCCCGGCTCACCCGGCGGGTCAACCGCCACAACCCGGCGGCGGCACACAGCGCCCACACCGCACCGTTGGCGGTCAGCAGGTGCCACCGCACGTCGCGACCGGCGAGGGTCGCCCCGTTCAGGCCGAACGTCCCGCCCAACGCCCAGAACAGCTGCGGCAGGCCGAGCGCGACGCAGAGCGCCGCCGCCAGCCGCGCCATGGTGACCCGCAGGCCCAGCCGCGAGACAGCCCCGCCGGAGAACGCCTCAGGCCAGCGCCGTGCGGCGTAGACCGGGGCGGCGATCGCCACCCCGAGCGCGAACCCGGCGAACGACACGGACAGCAGAGCCGTCTCCCCGGCACTCATGGGCGCTTCGCCGGTGGTGCCGCCGGTCTCCGTGATCAGCGCCAGAACCGGGATGAGCGGGATCACCGGCACCAGGAAACCCATGCCGATCCAGGCCGGGAGCAGCATCAGCCAGGCCGGCACCCGCAGCCCCCAGAGCTGCGCGAGCGCGAGACCGAGCAGCATGGCGAGCCCGGACATGACCACCGTCAGTCCATTGACGACCGCCCAGTCGAGGTGGCTCCAGGCTCCTTCGTGCAGACCTCCGCCACGCAGCCCGTCCATGGTCCAGAAGATCTTCATGACGAAGTACGGCGTCATGGCCACCGCTGCGCCGTACGCAGCAACACGCCCGACTCTCGACCGGTTGGTCTCCGTCGTCGCGTACGGGTCGGCCACTCCCGCCGTTGTGCCGACCACCGAGCCGGGCGACACCGCGCCCTCCCGCCCTTCACCTTTCCGCATGCCGTTCACGGTAGGAAGGATCGATGCGGGGGACCTCCCCGTGTGGAGGGTGCGCCTTCCCCCTCGGGGGTGATCGGCGGCGCTGCGTTGCACCCGGGACGGCACGTTGGGCGTCCACGCCGATTGGAAGATCGACTACGGTCCCACGGACCACCTTCTTGTCGGTGCCGCCTGACGGAGGCCCGTGGCTGCCTTGGGATCAGAAGAAGATCGCGGATGGCTGGTCGGCCATTGGCACCCGCACCCTGGACCCCTACCCTCCTGCCATGGGCGCTGGTGAGAGCGGGACGCTGGAGGCTCGTCGCGGGGGCATTCGGACCGCCGTGGTGACAGTCGTCGTGATCCTGCTGATCTCCGTGGTGGCGACGTGTGGATTGCTCGGCCTCTTCCTCTGGGCGCAGCCCCACCGTCCAGGTCCCGATCCCGTGCCGTGGCCGATCGAGGAGACCGCAAGCACCGGCTCCGACCCGTCTCCGGCCGCCTCGCCGTGGGGAGTTGGCCCAGGTGCCGGCGCGGGTGGCTAGCCGCGGGCTCTTCGAGCAGCTGTAAGCGGCAGCCGGGCCTGCTCGATATGTCGACTGCCGTCGGTTCCCGCTGCTGTCTGTCAACCGGTTCGGCTGTACGTCAAGCCCGTAGTTGGCCAGGATCACTGGTCAACGAAGACGGGCCGTCTGGTGTAGGTGGTCGAAGATGATCTGGTCGACTGGGGAGACGCGGTGGCGGTCGGCGTGGGTCAACCAGACGATCTCCTCGATCTCACTGGCCGGCTGCAGCGTGCCTTGGTAGTCGGCGGAATAGCAGGTCATTCGCACGATCGTGCCGTCAGGGTGTCCGTGAGCCTGAGCGTCGAAGGTCCCAACGTGTTCGGCGGTGTCGACAGCGATGCTGACGCTCAGTTCTTCCCGGATCTCACGAGTCAGGGTGGCCATGTCGCTCTCACCCGGTTCACGCTTGCCGCCGGGAATGTAGTAGACGTCCTTGCCCCGTGAGCGGGAACTCAGGATCGCGCCGTCCTCCAGCCGAATCCAGGCGATCTTGTCGATGACGGTCACGTCAGGCTTCATCGCAGTCACCGTGCGAGACTACGCAACCGAGCCCTGGCAGCCGGATCGGACTGACTGCACCCGCGTGACCTGCGGTACGCCTTCGCCACGTGCCTGCTCGACCAGGGCGGGAGGGGACGGCGTGACCGCTTGGCTGTACTCGGGACCGATGCCGTCCGCCTGGTCCTGGTCCTCAAGCGCTCGGCAACTCGATCGGTCCCGTCCCGTTCGGTCCAGTCCGCCCCGGTGGCTCCCAAACTGTCAACATGGGAGTGGTCGATCTAGCCGACTTGGCTGCTAGCGCTTCACAAACCTCTTCCAGGCCACGCCGGCCGCACCGGTGACAAAAGACGCTGCGGTCAGCGCTACTGCGACCGGATGCGGCACCGATGGAAACCACGCTGACGTATACAGGACGACGGCGCCACCGCCCAGGGCGACGGAGCCGCCTGTACGAGTCGGTCGGGGTGGCGACTGTCGGCTCTTGAAGACGAGTCCCTCCTGAAATAGCCACGGGACACGCCGCGTGACGATTATTCCGATGCCTAGAGCTATGCCAGTGATGCCGAAAAGCACAAAGCCCCACACGACGGGGACAGGCGGGAATGTTGACGGGGTGAGCACGGCGTGATCTTTACATGCCTGAATTTCAGTGGCTACCCCGACTGCGCGGCGAGATCGGCGTTGCCCCAACCGGTACCTGACCCCGGCGTTCTCCCCCCTGCGGGTGACAGCGGGGTCAACGGCATGCTCGCTTCAGCGGATCTCCTCGTCGGGCAGTCGTCAGACCGTCCAGCCTCCCCGGACGGGGGCCAGGTGGAGCGCCCTGCCGGACGAACGACCTGGCCCCCGTCCGGGGAGGCGGGTAGCCCTTGTGGTGCCCGGCGAGGTGAGCCGCGGCGGCATCTCTGAGGAGGGTCGGGGTTCGGGGCGGAGCCCCGAGGTCTTCATGGTCTGGTCGTTCCAAAGCATTGCCGGCCGGCCCGGCCGATGCCGGCCGGAGGTCGCCAGCAGGCCGGGCCGGGCCGGCGCGGCCCGCTTGCGGGCCGCCTTGATCGGTTGACGCCTCGGGACGTGCAGCGGTTCCTGACCGGACTCCGGGGCAAGCTCGCGCCGGCCGGCATCATCAAGGTGCACGCCGTCCTGCGCGTCGCCCTGGCCGACGCTGAACGGATGGACCTGGTGCCGCGCAACGTCGCCAAGGCCGCCAAGCCGCCGGCTCTCGGCCGGACCGAACGGCGCGCGTTGACGCCTGAGGAAGCCAAGACGTTGCTGTCGGCCCTGACCGGGGACCGGCTCGAATCGCTGTTCGTCCTGACGCTGGCGACCGGGCTGCGGCGGGCTGAGCTGTTGGGTCTCCGGTGGTCGGACGTGGACCTGCCGAGACGGGCGCAGTTCGTTCGGCAGACGCTCCAGCGGACGGATCACGGGTTGGAGTTCGTGCCACCGAAGACGCACCGGTCGAGTCGTCCTCTGCCGCTGTCGGCTCTGGCCGTTCGGGCGTTGGAGGCACAGCGGGTACGCCAGGCCAAGGAACGGCTCGCGGCCGGTGAGCTGTGGACGGATCTGGGCCTGGTCTTCGCCAGCACCATCGGCACCGGGATGGAGCCGCGGAACGTCAACCGGCGCTTCGACCAGCTCCGCGCGGCGGCCGGGCTGGAGTGGCTGCACCTGCACGACCTGCGGCACGCGTTCGCCACGTTCCTGCTCGACCAGGGCGAGGAGCTGCGAACGGTGATGGAGCTGCTCGGGCACTCCACGATCCGCATGACGGCCGACACCTACGGGCACGTCCTGCCGGCGCGGGCTCGTCAGGCTGCCTCGGCCATCGACCGGGTGCTGGGCGAGGAGGGGACGGCGTGACCGCTTGGCTGTACTCGGGACCGAGGTCAACCGGTGGAAGTGCTGGTGGAGCCCAGGGGACTCGAACCCCTAACCCCTGCCTTGCAAAGGCAGTGCTCTGCCAGTTGAGCTAGGGCCCCGAAAGGCGGACGGAGCCGCCCGGTGCTGGCGGACGCTCAGCGCAGGTCGGGGGCGGTGGTCGCCTCGTGCCACAGGGCGCGCTCGTCGTTCGACGACTTGACCTTCTTGGCCACGACGGCGGCCACTCCGACGATGCCGGCCAGGATCAGCAGCTTCTTGAACATTGGGGCGACCCCTCGCGCTCGACTACCGTCGGACGATGTGCGGTGGGGCTAGCTGGAATCGAACCAGCGACCTCAGAGTTATCAGCTCTGCGCTCTAACCGACTGAGCTATAGCCCCGCGTTGGCGACGAGCAAGGTTAACCCATCGCCTCGTCCGCCCCCAAATCGGGGTGGCCGTGGCGAACCCCTCGCCCGCACGAGTCGAACCTACCCGGATACGCGACACCGGGGCGACCGCTTTACGCGGTGCCCCGGTGTCGGAGGATCAGTTCAGTCCCGCTCGGCGAGCGTCAGCTCGATCCCGCCGACCAGGTCGGCGCAGACGTTGTAGACGAACGCGCCGAGGGTGGCCAGCGCGGTGAAGAGCACCACGTTGACCAGGCCGATCAGCGCCGAGCTGAGAATCACGCCCTTGGCGGTGATCCGGAAGCCGTTGGCACCCTGCCCACCGCCGGCGCTCACCAGGTCGGTCAGGCTGTCGTTGACACTCTTGAACACGCCCATCGCGTCCAGGGCGAGATAGAGCACCGAGGTGGCGACGACCACGACGATGAAGAGCACCACCGAGACCGCGAAGGCGAACTTCATCACCGACCACGGGTCGATCCGCTTGAGGTTCAGCCGGGCCCGGCGCGGCCCGCGGGACGCCGCCGAGCTGACCGAGGTACGCGCAGCGCGTACCGCCTCACCCACGCGGGCGGCCCCGACGGCCGCCGCGCCGCTGATCCCCGGCGGCAGGCCCCCACCGTTCGCGGGCGCCCCCGGCCGGGCGGGCACCGTCCGCCGACGGAGCGGCGGCGGTCCCGGCACCGGTCACCCGGGGCTGGGTGCCCGTGGTGCCGCTCGACGGCCGGGTGGCAGCCCCGGCCTTGACGGGCTGGGTGGTCGCCGGCTTCGCCGCGGACACGGCCGGGGCGGCCAGGCCGTCGGCGGAGGTCGGCGCGTCGATCCGCGTCTTGTCGGGCGACTCGTCGCTCGCCCCCGATTCCTCACCCGGTGTCTCCGGCGGCGGCACCATGCCGGGGGCCCGGGTGAACTTCGGGGCAGGCGCGTCGGCGGGGACGGTGGCCCGGCCCACGGCCGCGCGGCCGGTCGCTGGTGTGCCGCCCTTTGCGGCCTCCTCGTCGACCGGGTTGGCCGAGGTCCCCTTGTTCCCCGACTTCGCCTGTGTCTCCGTCATCAACTAGTCCTGTTCGTCAGGCTCGTCGGCATTGCGAGCAATCGCCACGATAGTCACGCCGTCCGGGAGGTCCATCAGCTTGACCCCCATTGTGTTCCGGTCACGCGTACGGCGTACAGGCTTCACCGGAGTCCGGATGACACCACCGTTACTGGTGATCGCGAACAACTCGTCGTCCGGATCGATCACCACCGCGCCGACCAGACCACCGCGTCGCTCGGTGATCTTCGCAGTCAGCACGCCCTTACCTCCCCGGCCCTGGACCGGGTATTCCTCGATCGGGGTACGTTTCGCATATCCCCCGTTCGTGGCGACCAGCACGTCCAGGCCCTCCCGGACGACCTCCATCGCCAGCAGGACGTCGTCCTCGCTGAACCGCATGCCGATCACACCCGAGGTGGCCCGGCCCATCGGCCGCAGCGCCTCGTCGGTGGCGTTGAAGCGGATCGCCTGGGCGTTCTTGGAGACCAGCAGCAGATCGTCCTCCGGGCCCACCAGGGCAGCACCGACCAGCTCGTCCTCATCGCGCAGGTTGATCGCGATGATTCCGCCGGACCGGTTGGAGTCGAACTCCTCGAGCCGCGTCTTCTTCACCAGGCCGTTCTTCGTGGCCAGTACCAGGTAGGGAGCGACCTGGTAGTTCGGGATTTCGATGATCTGGGCGATCTGCTCGTCTGCTTGGAAGGCGAGCAGGTTGGCCACGTGCTGGCCCTTGGCCACCCTACTGGCCTCGGGAAGCTCGTACGCCTTGGCCCGGTAGACCCGACCCTTGTTCGTGAAGAACAGCATCCAGTCGTGGGTAGAGCATACGAAGAAGTGGCTGACGATGTCGTCCTGCCGGAGCGTCGCCCCGCTGACGCCCTTGCCGCCCCGCCGCTGCGAGCGGTAGAGGTCGACCTTGGTGCGCTTGGCGTACCCGGTGCGGGTGATGGTGACGACCACGTCCTCGCGGGCGATCAGGTCCTCCATCGAGACCTCGCCGTCGAACGGGATGATCTTCGTACGCCGCTCGTCGCCCCACTTCGCGACGATCTCGCCGAGCTCCTCGGAGACGATCTTCCGCTGCCGCTCCGGCTTGGCCAGGATGTCCTTCAGGTCGGCGATCTCGATCTCGAGCTTGGTGAGGTCGTCGATGATCCGCTGCCGCTCCAGGGCGGCCAGGCGGCGCAGCTGCATGTCCAGGATCGCGGTCGCCTGGATCTCGTCGATCTCCAGCAGCCGGATCAGGCCCTGCCGGGCGTCCTCCACCGTCGGCGAACGCCGGATCAGCGCGATGACCTCGTCGAGGGCGTCCAGCGCCTTGGCCAGACCGCGCAGGATGTGCGCCCGCTCCTCCGCCTTGCGCAGCCGGAACGCGGTCCGCCGGCGGATCACGTTGATCTGGTGCTCGACGTAGTAGCGGATGAACTGGGCCAGGTTGAGCGTCCGCGGCACCCCGTCGACCAGGGCCAGCATGTTGGCGCCGAACGTCTCCTGGAGCTGGGTGTGCTTGTAGAGGTTGTTCAGCACCACCTTGGCGACCGCGTCGCGCTTGAGCACCAGCACGATCCGCATGCCGGTACGCCCGGAGGACTCGTCCCGGATGTCGGCGATGCCGGCGAGCTTGCCCTCCTTGATCAGCTCGGCGATCCGCTCGGCGAGGTTGTCCGGGTTGACCTGGTAGGGCAGCTCGCTGACCACCAGCGCGGGACGTCCCCGCTTGTCCTCCTCGACCTCCACCACCGCGCGCATCCGGATCGAGCCACGCCCGGTCCGGTACGCGTCCTGGATCGCCGACTGGCCCACGATCAGACCGTAGGTCGGGAAGTCCGGACCCTTGACGATCTCCAGCAGCGCCTCGAGGGTGGTCGCCTCGTCGACGTCCGGGTTCTCCAGGCACCACTGCACCGCCGCGCCGATCTCGCGCAGGTTGTGCGGCGGGATCTTGGTGGCCATGCCGACCGCGATGCCCTCGGACCCGTTGACCAGCAGGTTCGGGATCCGGGACGGCAGGATCGTCGGCTCCTTGGCCCGACCGTCGTAGTTGTCCTGCAGGTCGACGGTGTCCTCGTCGATGTCCCGCAGCATCTCCATCGCCAGCGGGTCGAGCTTGCACTCCGTGTAGCGCATCGCGGCAGCCGGATCGTTGCCGGGCGAGCCGAAGTTGCCGTTGCCGTCGACCAGCGGGTAGCGCAGCGACCAGGTCTGTGCCATCCGGACCAGCGCGTCATAGATCGCCGAGTCGCCGTGCGGGTGGAACTGACCCATCACGTCGCCGACGACCCGGGAGCACTTCACGTAGCCCCGGTCCGGCCGGTAGCCGGAGTCGTACATGGCATAGAGGATCTTGCGGTGGACCGGCTTGAGCCCGTCCCGGACGTCCGGCAGCGCCCGCCCGACGATGACGCTCATCGCGTAGTCGAGGTAGGAGCGCTGCATCTCCACCTCGAGCCCGACCGGTTCGATCCGGTCGTGCTGTACGACGGCGGCGATGGTCTCCGGGTTCTCCGGCTCGCTCGGGGTGGACTCGGGAGTATCGGTCACTGTTAACCCTTATCAGACTCAGAGTCGTTTTCGTGCTGTGGATAACCGCTGTGGAAAGCGGCCAAGCTGTGGATAACTCTGTGGACCGTCGGGCCGGCCGGTGGCTGCACCGCCGGCCCGGGCGGACCGTCAGATGTCGAGGAACCGAACGTCCTTGGCGTTGCGCTGGATGAACGAACGGCGCGCCTCGACGTCCTCACCCATCAGCACGCTGAACAGCTCGTCCGCGGTTGCCGCGTCGTCGAGGGTGACCTGGCGCAGCGTACGGGTGGCCGGGTTCATCGTGGTCTCCCACAGCTCGGGATAGTTCATCTCGCCGAGACCCTTGAACCGCTGGATGTCGTCCGGCTTGGCGTTGGGCTTCTTCTGCTGGCGCAGCGCGATCAGCCCGTCCCGCTCCCGGTCCGAGTACGCGTACTGGGCGTCGTCGCCCTTCTTGTTCCACTTGATCTTGTAGAGCGGCGGGGCTGCCAGGTAGACGTGGCCCAGCTCGACCAGCGGCCGCATGAAGCGGAACAGCAGGGTGAGCAGGAGCGTCTGGATGTGCTGGCCGTCGACGTCGGCGTCGGCCATCAGCACGATCTTGTGGTAGCGCAGCTTCTCGATGTCGAAGTCGTCGTGGATGCCGGTGCCCAGGGCGGTGATCAGCGCCTGGACCTCGTTGTTCTTCAGCACCCGGTCGATCCGGGCCTTCTCCACGTTGAGGATCTTGCCGCGGATCGGCAGGATCGCCTGGACCCGTGGGTCGCGCCCCTGCTTCGCCGAGCCGCCCGCCGAGTCGCCCTCGACGATGAAGACCTCGGACTCGCGCGGGTCGGTGGACTGGCAGTCGGCCAGCTTGCCCGGCATCGACCCGGACTCCAGCAGCGACTTGCGCCGGGCCAGCTTCCGCGCCTGCTGCGCGGCGATCCGGGCCCGGGCCGCCTGGGACGCCTTCTGGATGATCGTCTTGGCCTCGGCCGGATTCCGGTCGAACCAGTCGACCAGCCGGTCGTTGCAGACCCGCTGCACGAAGCTCTTGACCGGGGTGTTGCCCAGCTTGGTCTTGGTCTGACCCTCGAACTGCGGGTTGGTCAGCTTGACCGAGATGATCGCCGCCAGGCCCTCGCGGATGTCCTCGCCGGAGAGCTTCTCGTCGCCCTTGAGCAGCTTCTTCTCCGCGCCGTAGCGGTTGACGACGCTGGTCAGCGCGGACCGGAAGCCCTCCTCGTGGGTGCCGCCCTCGTGGGTGTTGATGTTGTTGGCGAAGGTGTAGACCGACTCGCCGTACGACTCGTTCCACTGCATGGCGATCTCGAGCGACATGCCCTCCTCCTCGGCGCCGAACTCGACCACGGTCTTGTGGATCGGGTTCTTCGAGGCGTTGAGGTGCCGGACGAAGTCGGCGATGCCGCCCTCGTAGTGGAAGGTGACCTCGCGGAGCTTGCCCTCCTCGCCCTCCGGGACCCGCTCGTCGAGCAGGTGGATGGTGAGGCCGCGGGTCAGGAAGGCCATCTCCTGGAGCCGGCGGTAGATCGTCTGGAAGTCGAACTCGACGGTCTCGAAGACGTCCGGGTCGGGCCAGAAGGAGACCGCCGAACCGGTCCCGTCCGTCGGCTCGCCCTTCTCCAGCGGGGTCGGCTTGGAGTGGTCGTACTGCTGCCGCCAGTAGAAGCCGGACTTCTGGATCTCCACGGCCATCCTGGTGGAGAGGGCGTTCACCACGGAGACGCCGACGCCGTGCAGACCGCCGGAGACCGCGTACGCCTTGCCGTCGAACTTGCCGCCCGCGTGCAGCACGGTCAGCGCGACCTCGACACCCGGCTTCTTCAGCTTCGGGTGCAGGTCGACCGGGAAGCCACGGCCGTTGTCGGTGACCCGGACGCCGCCGTCGGCCAGCAGCACCACGTCGATGGTGTCGCAGTAGCCGGCTATCGCCTCGTCCACCGCGTTGTCCACGACCTCCCACACGAGGTGGTGCAGGCCGCGCTCGCCGGTGGACCCGATGTACATACCGGGCCGCTTCCGGACGGCCTCCAGCCCCTCGAGAACGGTGATCGACTCGGCGCCGTACTCCTGCTTGTCCTGCGCTGCCACCCTCGGCCACTTTCTCGCGCCGACCGCGCCGAGGCGCGGGGGCGCGGGTTCGGCGGACAGGACGCGACGTCGGCGCACGGACCGGCCCGGAACTCCAGGTCACGGATCTCGTACGCCGGTCGCCGCGGTTGCCCGCGGATCGCGATCGGCGGGACCTGACCCGGTACAATGATCAAGGGCCCTGGGGGGCCCGTGTCCGTCGCTCCGTGTCGGGTCGTCGTCTCGCGTCCAATCTTACTGTGCGCGCACGACAGAACCGCCACTCGGCACCCCCGCAAGGCGTCTGAGAACTCCGTAGCGGCCCGAATCCTGCTGTCTGCGACTCCCCCTACACGCCACGGAGGGCTTCCGGTAGCGGTGCGGCGTCAGACGCGTTCCGACCGCTCGTGATCCCCGGGCCTGGCCGGGCACCGGATCGACACCCCGGCACGGCCCCTCGGGGGTCGCGTCGAACGCCGGTGTGCCGTACCTTTGCGGCGCCCACCGCCGCCGGTCTTGATCTTTCCCGGGTCGAACCGGGACGATCGACCCGACCGGTCCGACAACGTGCTGTAAGAGGTGACGCCAGATGGGGCTGGACAATGTGGCGGTGCACTGGCCGCGTACCGGCCGCTTCTACGACCCGGTCGCACCGGCCGAGTTCGTGGACTTCGGCGAGATCGTCGACATGCCGCGGATCTCGGCGCCCACCGCGGCGCTCGCCGAACTGATCGCGAAGACGGGCACGGTGCGGGCGACCGCGTACACGGAACTGGTGGACCTGATCCTCGGCCTGGAAAATGTGCTCTACGCCACTGAGGCGGCGGCGGAGGACGAGGATCCGGTGATCGACCCGGACGGTTGCGCCTGGATCGCCGGTGGGGTGGAGAAGTTCGTCGTCCAGCACCGGCCGTTCGGTGAGGCCGTGACGTTCGAGTCCGTCAGCGAGGTGCTGCGCTCGCTGCTGGGCGACGGGCGTCTGGCCGAGCAGCAGCTGCGCTGGCTGGACAGCCGGCTCGACGGGCTGCGCGACGAGAGCGGCGACCCACCGCAGTGGAACTTCACCTGCGCCGAGCTGAGCGTGCTGGCCGCCTTCTACCGACGCTGCGCGGACCGGGGCTTCGCCGTCTACGCCGACGCCTGACCGCCGGCCGCCGCTGCCGGCCGGATCGCGCCGGGAGCGGCGGCGGCCGGGTCAGCCGTAGGTGTCGCGCGGTCCGCGGCCCCGCACCCGTCGCGGCCCCCGCGACCAGGACGGTGCGGCCGGTCCGTGGATGTGCAGCTTGCGGACCACGTTGTGGCCCACCTCGCTGGCGATCTGCTTGAGCAGCGAGCCGGCCAGCAGCCGCAGCTGGGTGGCCCACGCGGTGGACCGGGCCTCCACGGTCAGCTCGCCGTTCTCCAGCTTCACCGGGCGGCTGTTCTGCGCCACCTCCGCGCCGACCACCCGCTCCCAGGCGCCGAAGACGGTCGCCTCGGCGGCCGGCTGCTGCCAGCCGCGCGCCTTGACCAGCCGCTCCAGGACCGCCCCGAGCAACTGCGGATCGCGCGGATCGGGGCCCGGGCCGGAATAGCCGCGCAGCCGCCGCTCGCCGCCGCCCTCGTTACCGACCGCGCTGCGCCTGCGGTTCTGGGCCGCCGCCTGCCGCCGCGCCTTCGCCGCGTCCAGCACCGCCCGGGCCAGCTCCGGCCCGGCCGCGCCCGCCGCGGCGTCGCCACCCGCTGCGGCAGGTCCGCCGGCCGCGGCGTCCCTGCCGGCCGCTCCGCCCGGCGCGCCGGCATCGACCGCGCGCCGGCCACCGGTCCGTTCCGCGCCGCCGCCCGTTCCGGCAGCAGGGGTACGTTCACCGCGTCCCGGCCCGAGCCGGGCCGGCGGGAGCAGGGGTTCATCCGACACGGCGTACCGTCCCCTCGCCGACCTCGTACCGGGCGCCGCGCAGGGCCGCCGGCACGTCGTCGTCCACCGCGCAGGTCACCAGCAGTTGACTCGCCCCGCCGACCAGTCCGGCCAGCCGCTCCCGGCGACCGGCGTCCAGCTCGGCGAAGACGTCGTCGAGGACCAGCACCGGTTCGATCCCGTCGGCGCGCAGCAGGTCGTACGCGGCCAGGCGCAGGGCCAGCGCGTACGACCAGGACTCGCCGTGGCTGGCGTACCCCTTGGCGGGCAGCGGGCCCAGGGTGAGCGCCAGGTCGTCCCGGTGCGGACCGACCAGGGTGGTGCCGCGTTCGATCTCCGCCGACCGGGACTCGGCCAGCGCGGTGGTCAACGCCTCGACCAGCGTGGCCCGGTCCACCGTCGGGTCGGGCAGCTCCACCGACGGCCGGTACGCGATCCCCGCCGCGCCCTTCCCGGCCGCCACCGCGTCGTACGCCTTCGCGACGTGCGGGGTCAGCGCGGCGACGAGTTCCAGCCGGCCGGCGAGCAGTTCCGCGCCGTGCTGCGCGAGGTGGGCGTCCCAGACCGCGAGGGTCGACAGGTCCCCACCCCGCGACCCGCCCGTCTTCCGGGCCAGGTACGCGGTCCGCAGCAGGGCGTTGCGCTGCTTGATCACCCGCTCGTAGTCGGCGCGCACGCCGGCGTACCGGGGCTGGCGGGTGACGAGCAGGTCGTCGAGGTAGCGGCGGCGCTCGGCCGGGTCGCCACGGACGAGTTCCAGGTCCTCCGGGGCGAAGAGCACCAGCCGCAGGGCGCCGAGCACGTCCCGGGCCCGGCGGGCGGGGGATCGTCCCAGTCGGGCCCGGTTGGCCTTGCCCGGGACGATCTCCAGCTCGATCAGCAGTTCCCGGCTGTCGTGCACCACCGCGCAGCGGATCACCGCCGAGGCGGCACCCAGCCGGACGAGGGGGGCGTCCGTGGCGACCCGGTGGGAGTCCAGGGTCGCCACGTAGCCCAACGCCTCGACCAGGTTGGTCTTGCCGACGCCGTTGGCGCCGATGAGCACGTTCGGACCGGGGTCGAGGTCGACGCCGACCCGCTCGTAGGAGCGGAAGTCGACCAGTTCGAGCCGGCGGACGTACACAGGTTGTGGATACCGCTCAGCGCTTGTGGACGGCGTGCCCGCCGAACTGCTGGCGCAGCGCGGCGACAGCCTTCATGGCGGGCGACTCGTCCTGCCGCGAGGCGAACCGGGCGAAGAGGGAGGCGGTGATGACGTTCAGCGGGACGGCCAGCCGGACCGCCTCGTCGACCGTCCAGCGGCCCTCGCCGGTGTCCTCGGTGTAGCTGCTCAGCTCGGCCAGTTCCGGGTCCTCGTCGAGGGCCCGGTCCAGCAGGTCGAGCAGCCAGGAGCGGACCACGGTGCCCTCGCGCCAGGATTTGAAGACGCCGGGCACGTTCGTCACCAGCTCGGACTTCGACAGCAGCTCGTAGCCCTCGGCGTAGGCGTGCATCAGGCCGTACTCGATGCCGTTGTGCACCATCTTCGCGTAGTGGCCGGCGCCGACCGGGCCGGCGTGCACGAACCCGAACTCGCCCGCCGGCTTGAGCGCCTCGAAGATCGGCATCAGCCGCTCGACGTGCTCCTGGGCGCCGCCGACCATCAGGGCGTAGCCGTTCTGCTTGCCCCAGACGCCGCCGGAGACCCCGGCGTCGAGGTAGCCGATGCCCTGTTCGTTCAGCCGCTCGGCGCGCGGGCCGTCGTCGCTGAACCGCGAGTTGCCGCCGTCGACGATGAGGTCGCCCTCGCCGAGCACCCCGGCGAGTTCGTCGATGGTGGCGTCGGTGACGCCGGCCGGAACCATGACCCACACCGCACGCGGCGCCTCGAGCTTCTCGGCCAGTTCGGCCAGACTCGCCACGTCGCTCAGCTGCGGATCGCGGTCGTAGCCCACCACCTCGTGCCCGGCGGCGCGCAACCGTTCGCGCATGTTGCCGCCCATCCGGCCGAGTCCTACCAGGCCGAGCTGCATCTGCTCCTACCTCCGTGCGTCGGGTCTTCTCCGGTGCGATCAGCGGGACACGCGGATCGGCATGATGAGGTATCGGTACCCCGGGATGACCTCGCCATCCTCACCCGCGGGAGAAATCACCGCCGGCTTGAACGCGTCGACGAACGCCAGCTGGGCGTACTGCGCGCCCAGGTTGTTCAGGCCGTCGATGAGGTATTGCGGGTTGAAGCCGATGGTCAGCGGGTCACCGGTGAAGGTGGCCTCCATGGCCTCGCTGGCCCGGGCCTCCTCGGTGCCACCGGCCTCGACGACCAGGCCGTCAGCGCTGAAGCTGAGCAGCACCGGCGTGGTCCGCTCGGCGACCAGCGCGACGCGCTTGACCACCTCGATCAGTGTGCTGACCGGGACCCGGGCCTCGGCGTTGTGGGTGGCCGGGAAGAGGGACCGCACCGGCGGGTAGTTGGCGCCGTCGAGCAGCCGGCTGGTGGTCCGGCGGGTGCCACCGGCGAAGCCGATCATGCCCTCGCCCGCGCCGCCCTGCGACAGGGCCATGGTGACCTGGCCGCCGAGCGGACCGAGCGCCTTCGCGGTGTCGTGCAGGGTACGCGCCGGCACCAGGGCGTTGATGCTGACGTCGGGGTCGTCCGGGCGCCACTCCATCTCGCGCAGCGCGAGGCGGTAGCGGTCGGTGGCGAGCATGGCGAGGGTGGTGCCGGTGAGCTCGATCCGGACGCCGGTCATCATCGGCAGGGTCTCGTCCCGGCCGGCGGCCACGGCGACCTGGGCGACGGCGGCGGCGAAGGCGGCCGCGTCGACGGTGCCGGCGCTCTCCGGCATCTCCGGGAGGCTGGGGTAGTCCTCGACCGGCATCGTGGGCAGGGTGAACCGGGCGCTGCCGCAGACCAGTTCGAGGTGGGCGCCGACGGCGGCGATGTCCACCGGCTTGGCCGGCAGGGCCTTGGTGATCTCGGCGAGCAGGCGGCCGGAGACGAGCGCGGCGCCGTCGGCGTCACCCTGCACCTCGACGGTGACCTGGCTGGAGACCTCGTAGTCGAAGCCGGAGACCTGGAGGTTGCCGTCGGTGACCCGGAGCATCACCCCGGCGAGCACCGGTACGGAAGGCCGGCTGGGCAGGCTCTTGGCGGTCCACGCGACCGCCTCGGCGAGCGCGTCGCGCTCCACTCGGAACTTCATCAATGCCTCCGCGTCGACGTCAGCGACAACTCTCTCATGCCGACCGCTGCCTGCCGTCCCGCCCGACCGTGCGGGTACCCATCGCACCTTAGGGCGCGCGGGCATCGGCTGTGCGCCCGACCCCGTGGATCCAGGTGCCGGGGTGACTGCCGACGGCAGCGCTCCGGCCCGATCCACAGGAAGTCCAACGGTGATGATTGGTTTTTGATTCTTTAGAAGAGATAACTCATCGTCTTCATCGCACCTGTGCAAACTGTGGAGAACTAGCGTCTGCGCAGGTCAGACAGGTTATCCACCGGTGGTTTGGCTGTGGAGAACCAGGGGTAAAACCCGTGGCCCGATCCACAGGCGGCGGCGGTCCCCAGGTTTCCCACAGTTGTCCACCGGTTGTCCACCGGTAATCCACCGGGTTTCTCCCCAACGCTGTGGACGAACGCGCCGGCCCCGGTCGACGTTGTCCCCAGAACCTTCAACAGCTCGCCCACAGGGACACCGTCTTCGGTGGACAACCGTGACGTTGTCCCCAGGCGTCCACAGCCTCGTCCCCAGGAGTTGTCCACAGTCTGTGGGTAACCGGTCTTGTGCGGAGCGTGGTTATCCACCGTTGTGGAACAGGGGATGTGGACAACCGGGTCGTGCTGTGGACGAACATGACACCGATGCTGGGGCCTCGACCCGGTCGAGGGTCAACTCCCGGGCCTCCGGAGGACACCAAAAAGCCCGGTCGGGAGATCCCGACCGGGCGACGACGTGTCGTACGACTCAGGTGTTCTGCTTGATCCGGTTGGTCAGCTCGGCGATCTGGTTGTAGAGCGAGCGCCGCTCGGCCATCTGCTGCCGGATCTTCCGGTCCGCGTGCATGACGGTGGTGTGGTCCCGGCCGCCGAAGGCCTGCCCGATCCGGGGCAGGGACAGCTCGGTCAGCTCCCGACACAGGTACATGGCGACCTGGCGGGCGTTGACCAGCACCCGGGAGCGGGACTGACCGCGCAGGTCCTCCAGGCTCACCCCGAAGTAGTCGGCGGTCGACGCCATGATCTGGTCGGCGTTGATCTCCGGGCCGGCGCCGTCGGGCATGAAGTCCCGCAGCACCTCCTCGGCCAGCGACAGCTCGACGCTCGAGCGGGTGAGGCTGGCGAACGCGGTGACCCGGATCAGCGCCCCCTCCAGCTCGCGGATCGAGTTCGACACCCGGGAGGCGATGAACTCCAGCACGTCCGGCGGGGCGTACATCCGCTCCTGCGCCGCCTTCTTCTGCAGGATCGCGATCCGGGTCTCCAGGTCCGGCGGCTGGATGTCGGCCAGCAGCCCCCACTCGAACCGGGTCCGCATCCGGTCCTCCAGGGTGGCCAGTTGGCGTGGCGACCGGTCGGAGGTGATCACGATCTGCTTGTTGGCGTTGTGCAGGGTGTTGAAGGTGTGGAAGAACTCCTCCTGGGTGCGCTCGCGGTTCTCCAGGAACTGGATGTCGTCGATCAGCAGGATGTCGACGTCGCGGTAGCGCCGCTGGAACGCGCTGGTCTTGTCGTCCCGGAGCGAGTTGATGAAGTCGTTGGTGAACTCCTCGGTCGAGACGTACCGGACCGAGCGGGCGTTGCCCAGCGTCGTGGCGTAGTGCCCGATGGCGTGCAGCAGGTGGGTCTTGCCCAGCCCCGAGTGCCCGTAGATGAACAGCGGGTTGTACGCCTTCGCCGGCGACTCGGCCACCGCGACGCTCGCCGCGTGCGCGAACCGGTTGGACGAGCCGATGACGAACGTCTCGAACATGTACTTGGGGTTGAGCCGGTTCCCGCCGCTCTCCGTACCCCCGGGGAGCCGCCGGTCGTCGCGGCCGCCCGGCCGGTGGTCCGAGCCGCTGCGACCCGGACCGCTGTCGGTGCCGCCGTCCCGGGGCAGGCCCCGCATCGGCTGCTGGTCCCGTGGCCCGGGATCCTCCCGGTAGCGCGGCTCGTAGCCTCGTGGGTCGGCGGAGGGCTGCTCGACCCGGGCGCGCTCGTCGAAGCCGCGGCGCTCGGGCGGTGCCGGTGGCCGGGCGGTCCGCGCCGGCTCGGCGAAGGCGGTGCCGAAGAGGGTGTCCTGACCGTCACGGCTGGTGGGGATCAGGTGCGACCTGCCGCCGTCGACCGCCGCGCGCTGGCGGGGTGCGGTCTCCTCGGCCGCCGGCTCGCCGCGCTCGTCCCGGTAGCTGGACTCGGCCGGGTAGCCCGACTCGTCGGGGAAGCGGCGGTCGGAGTAGTCGGGGGCGGGTCCGGACGGGTCGAAGCCGGGGAGCAGGTCCGGCTGGCCGTCGAGGTCGGCGGGCGCGGCCTCGGGGGCGCTGCGGTAGACGGTGCCGGCGGGGCGGCCGGCGGGGTCCTCGGCGACCCGGACGGTGACGGCGACCTGGATCGCACGACCGAACCGACGGCTGAGCGCCTCGGTGATCGCGGGCCGCAGCCGCGACTCGATCACGTCCCGGGTGAACGCGTCGGGGACGGAGAGCAGCGCGGTGTCCTCCACGATCGCGCGCAGCCGGGTCAGCCGCAGGTACGCCCGTTGTTGCGCGGAGATGATCTCGTCGGCGAGTTCGTCCGTGGTCGCCGTCCACACCGCGGCAAGGTCGGTCGCTCCGGTCACCGTCGTGCCACCCCCTCGCCTCTGCTCCGACCGCCGCTGCTGCCCACCGGCCGTCCCGGCCCGTCCACCGCGTCCCGATGGGGTGTACGTCACACCCTCCCGGACGGCCGACCGGTCGTCGTCCACAAGTTATCCACAGCCTGTGTGTACCGACCGATTGTGGCCGCCCACCGGACGCGGGTCGGACCTGCCCCCCTGGTTCGCGAGAGGCGCTGAAGCGGGTTCACCGTGCCGAACGATTCACTACCTGGTCCGGTCTTGCCTGTCAGCGACAACCCGGAGTACCGACGCTGACCGCAATCGGGCACGCTAACAGCGTGGACCCCACGCCATCAACCGTCGACGCGGTAGTGCCCTTGTCAACATCAGCGAAAACCGCCCCTTCGGTCGTGCTGCGCCGCTGGCCGGGGCCCGAGTGTGATGTTTGACGGTCGTTGCCCCCCTGCGTAGGCTGGAGCGGCTGCTCTCTCGCCCTCTGCTAGGGTGATGGGTGCTTGCTGTCCGCGGTCGTCTCCTCGCGCCGTCGAGGTCCCGCACCGCCCGGGCAGCACCGATCGGGGCCACCGCAGAGGTGGCCTGGACCACCACACGACCCCGGCGATCCCGTCGCGCGGGGCGCGTACGAAAACGGAGAGCCTGACGTGAGCAAGCGCACCTACCAGCCGAACAACCGCCGGCGCGCGAAGACCCACGGCTTCCGGCTGCGCATGCGCACCCGTGCCGGCCGCGCCATCCTTTCGACCCGTCGCGCCAAGGGCCGCGCCCGCCTGTCGGCCTGAGGCCGATCGGTCCGGTCCGGGGACGTGGGCAGTCGTGCTGGCCGCCGCACAGCGACTGCGGCGCAGTAACGACTTCGCCGCAGCGGTCCGCGGTGGGCGACGCGTCGGCCGAGGCGCCGTCGTGGTCCACCTGACCCTTCCCCGAGCCACGACCGGAGCTGCCGCGACAACCTCGCCGGAGCCGGCGCGGAACGTCGGTGCGGAGACATCCGTGCCGACCCGCGCCGGCTTCGTCGTGTCCAAGGCAGTCGGCAACGCGGTGGTCCGGAACACGGTCCGCCGTCGGCTGCGGCACCTGGTCCGCGAGCGGCTGCCCGGGCTCCCCGCCGGCAGCACCCTCGTCGTACGCGCGCTGCCGCCGGCCGCCGAGGCGTCGTACGCCCGACTCGGGGCCGACCTGGACGCCGCTCTCGCCGCCGCGCGGACGGCTCGGGACCGGCGGTCGCGGTGAGCGGCACGAGCGCCGCGCCGCGGCGGGGCTCTATCGGTGCCCGAGTGCTGATCGCCCCCGTCATCGCGTACCGTCGGTGGATAAGCCCGGCGCTGCCGGCCCGCTGTCGGTTCTACCCGTCGTGCAGTGCGTACGCCGTCGAGGCGCTGTCGCGGCACGGCGCGCTCCGGGGAGCCTGGCTGACGGTCCGACGGCTGTCGCGCTGCCACCCCTTTCACCCAGGTGGACACGACCCGGTGCCGGAGCCGGGCGGTCACCGCCGTGCCGATGTGACTGGAGCCTGAGAATTGTTCAGTCTTGACTGGGTCTACTACGCGATCTCGTGGATCCTGCTGACCTGGCACTCGGCCTGGAACGCCATCGGGGTGCCGGTCGACGCGGTGATCGGGACGAACTGGTCCTGGATCCTGGCCATCATCTTCCTGGTGGTCACGGTCCGGGTGATCCTGTTCCCGGTCTTCGTGAAGCAGATCAAGTCGCAGCGGGCCATGCAGGCGCTCCAGCCGAAGGTCAAGGAGCTCCAGGAGAAGCACAAGGGTGACCGGGAGACGCTCCAGAAGGAGATGATGGAGCTCTACCGGAAGGAAAAGGCCAACCCGCTGATGGGCTGCCTTCCGATGTTCCTCCAGATTCCGGTCTTCCTCGGCCTCTTCCACACGCTGCGGCGGCTCAGCCCGGACAAGAGCGAGGCCGGAAAGACCCTCTACGGCTGGACCGTCGAGCAGTTCAACAGCGCCGCGAACGCCAAGCTCTTCACCGCCCCGATCGCCGGCAAGTTCGGCTCCACCGCCGACGAGCTGGCCCGGCTGGGCGCCAGCGGGCACACCGTCAAGATCGTGGCCGGCATCCTGGTCGCGATCATGATTGCCACGACGTACCTGACCAGCCGGCAGATGATCCTCAAGACCGGCTGGGCAGAGGACCCGCAGCAGCGGATGGTCCAGCGGCTGATGCTCTACGGCATCCCGGTCTCGCTGCTGGTCTCCGGCTCGATCTTCCCGATCGGTGTGATCATCTACTGGGTCACCAACAACCTCTTCACCCTCGGCCAGCAGCAGTGGGTGCTGCGCAAGTTCCCGCCGCTGGTGACCGCCAAGACCGGCGCCGGGGCCCGCGCCGGAGCGCAGCCCGCCAAGACCGGTGGCCTGCTCGGTCGTAAGCCCGCCGCGCAGGTGCCCGCCGCCAAGCCGGCCGCCCCGAAGGTGGCCGGTCCGAAGCCGGGCGCGAAGCCGATGAACCCGAAGAAGAGCCGGCCCGCCAAGCGTCAGGGCTGAACCCCTGCGGGCCGCTGCCAGCTCGGCGGCGGCCCGGCTCCGGCACCGCGCAGCCACCGTACGGTCGGCGCCGGTCCGGAACCGCCGCGCGCAGCGCGGTCACGGGCGAGACTGGCCCGTACAGACGTGCCCGTGGGCACCGGCCGGACCTCCTGCCGGCCCCGGGAGACCAGCGGACCCGACGGTCCGGCCGAGCGAGTACGGAGAAGAGACCGTGACCGACACCAGCATCCCCAGCGCCGAGCAGTCCCTGGACGAGGAGACCACGCCGGCCGCCGTGACCGAGGACGCCGACGAGGTGGAGGCGGGCACCCGGGAGAAGAAGTCCCCGGCCGAGAGCGACCTCTTCCAGCAGAGCGAGATCGCCGCCGACTACGTCGAGGGTCTGCTCGACATCCTCGACTACGACGGTGACATCGACGAGCTGGTCGCCGGTGGCCGCCCGGTCGTCGAGGTGGTCGGTGCCGGCCTGCAGAACCTGGTCGGTCAGCGCGGTGCCACCCTGGAGGCGCTCCAGGAGCTGGCCCGGCTCGCCGTGTTCCGGCAGACCGGTTCGCCGAGCCGCCTGCTGCTCGACGTCGGTGGCTACCGGGCCAACCGCCGCAAGGAACTCGCCGCGGTCGCCAAGAACGCCGTCGAGAAGGTCAAGGAGCACGGTGAGGCCGTGCGCCTGGAGCCGATGAACGCGTTCGAGCGTAAGTGCGTCCACGACGTCGTCAACGCGATGAGCGGCGTGGAGAGCGAGTCCGAGGGCGTCGAGCCCAACCGGCGCATCATCGTCCGGCCGGCGGACTGATCGAGTGACCCACGACGACAGCACGGCGGGTGCCGTGTCCGGCCCGGGTGGCACGCCGCCCGGGCCGTCGCCTGTCCGCCCCGAGCGCGGCGACCCGGCCACCCCACTCTTCTCCGAGGACGCGGAGCACACCCCGACCGCACCGGCGGCGCCGGCCACGACCCCGGAGGCACCCTTCTCGGGTACGCCGTCCAGCCCGTCGGACGGGGCCGTCCCGGCCGCGCCGGCGGGCTCCGTCGACGCGGCGTTCTCCTCGCCCCAGCCCGAGGCCGCGCGCCGCGTCGCCCCCACCGGTGAGGTCGGTCCCGCCTTCGCCGACGGCTCGGCCAGCAGGACCGGTACGAGCGGTCCCAACGTCTCCTCGGACGCAGCCGGGCGGGCCCGTGCCGAGGCTCGGTCGGGCGCGGCTGGTCCGGCGCGTTCCGAGGGCCCGTCGGGTGCGGCTGAGCGGGCCCGCTCGGAGGGTTCGTCGCGCCAGGCCGAGCCGGCGCGTTCCGAGATTCCGCCGGGTCGGACCGGGGTGGCGCGTGCCGAGGGTGCGGCCGATCGCCCGGAGGTGGTCGCTCCAGGAGTGTCGTCCGGCCCGGCCGTCGAGCCCGCTCGGGTGGAGGAGCGCGCTGCGTCCTCGTCGGACGGTGTCGACGAACCGTCGGCCGACGACAAGGCCACCGCTGACCTGCCGGCCGGGGAGGTGCCCGTCGGGCCACCCGCCGCGTCGGAGGTGACGCTGCCACCGGAGTTGGCGGAGGCCGCCCGTACCCTCTTCGGCGACCGGCTCGACCTGGCCGCCGCGTACGCGGAACTGCTGGCCACGGACGGCGTGGTCCGCGGTCTGATCGGCCCCCGTGAGGCCCCCAGGATCTGGGAGCGGCACCTGCTCAACTGCGCGGCGCTGGCCGAGCGGATTCCCGAGGGTGCCACCGTGCTGGACGTGGGTTCCGGCGCCGGGCTGCCCGGCCTGGTGCTGGCGATCGCGCGGCCCGACCTGACCGTCACCCTGATCGAGCCGCTGGCCCGACGGACCTCCTTCCTCATCGAAGCGGTGCAGGAACTCGGCCTGACGAAGATGGTCCGGGTGTTCCGGGGGCGCGCCGAGGAAGCCGCCACCGGTACGCGGGAGCGACCCGCGCTGAGCGGGAACGTGGTGACCGCCCGGGCCGTCGCGCCGCTGGACCGGCTCGCCGCCTGGTGTCTCCCGCTGGTCGTGCCGAAGGGACGGTTGATCGCGCTGAAGGGCGCGTCCGCCGCCGAGGAGGCAGCGGAGCACACCGAGGCGGTCGCCAAGCTCGGTGGGAGTGAGCCGCAGGTGCACCTGTGCGGGGTCGACGTGATCGAGCCGCCCGCCACCGTCATCGAGGTCGTGCGGGAGCGGGTGGTCGGACCGGCGGGTAAGAAGACCGCGGCGAAGCGGTCGCGGGGTGGCCGCAAGCGTGGGGATCGTGGCCGGGAACGCTGATGGCGTAACGCCTTTCCGGCCGGCGGTTCGGTCGTTGGAAAGGGTGCGAGGTGGCCGATCGATCAGAACCCGACGTGGACCCGCTACGCCTGTCCGCCGTAGGCTGACCGCGCGTCGATAGTGTGGAACGGCGGTGCCGGGTGGCACCCGACCCCGACCGTTCTCGACGGGCCGTACGCCGTGCGGTGCGAGCACGGGTACGGCCGATTGACGGGGTGCGGACCGACCATCCGGAGCGGGCAGGGATGACAGGTGCATGACGACGGTAGGTACGACGACCCACGGGTGACCGGGCCGGGAGGGCGACCCTCCGGCGCGGAACCCGTTTCACGTGAAACCGAGCACCAGGACTGGCCGGTGAACGGGGACTCCCGCGACCCCTCGGTACGCCCCGAGAACTGCGATCCTGTCGTCCGGCGGGAGCCGCCCGTGGTCGGTGGGGTCCGGCCGGCCGCGTCGGTTCCGGCGAATCTGCCGCCGGTGCGGGACGGGCAGGAGACCACCGGCCGGCCGGCCAACGTGGCCGCCTCCCGGCCGGTGCCCGTACGAGGGAACGCCGCGGCGGCTGCCCGGTTCGAGTCACCCGCCACCGGCGTGGCCGCAGTGGTGCCCCAGCAGCCGTCCCCGCACTCGGTTGCGGACGTCGCTGCCGTCGTGCTCCCGGGCGACACGCCATCAGCCGCCGGCTTCGGTGCCGACCCCGACCCCAGCACGTACGTTTCACGTGAAACCCCGACGCGCGAAGAGGATGACCCACCGTTGGCTATGGAGGCGATGCGCGCCGTGCAGATCCTTAATCCGAGTGGCGAAGTGACCATGCCTCGCCCGGAACGGACGCGGGTCATGTGCGTCGCGAACCAGAAGGGCGGCGTGGGGAAGACCACGACCACGGTGAACCTGGCGGTGGCGCTGGCCCTGCACGGCAACCGGGTACTCGTGGTGGACCTCGACCCACAGGGCAACGCCTCCACCGGGCTCAACGTCCCGCACCACACCGGCGTGCCGGACGTCTACGACTGCCTGATCGACAGCGTGCCGTTGGAGGAGGTGGCGCAGGCGGTCGAGGGCATCCCGAACCTGTGGTGCGTACCGGCCACCATCGACCTGGCGGGTGCGGAGATCGAACTCGTCTCCGTGGTCGCCCGGGAGTCCCGGCTCGCCCGGGCCATCGCCGCCTACCCCGGCCACTTCGACTACGTCTTCATCGACTGCCCGCCCTCGCTCGGTCTGCTCACCGTCAACGCGCTCGTGGCGGCGCAGGAGGTGCTGATCCCGATCCAGTGCGAGTACTACGCGCTGGAAGGACTCAACCAGCTGATCAACAACATCAACCTGGTTCGCCAGCACCTCAACCCGCAGCTCGAGGTCTCCACCATCCTGCTCACCATGTACGACCGGCGTACCCGCCTGGCCGACGCGGTCGAGCAGGACGTCCGCAACCACTTCGGCGACAAGGTGCTCCAGGCCGTCATCCCGCGCAACGTCCGGGTCTCCGAGGCACCCAGCTACGGGCAGTCCGTCATGACCTACGATCCCGGATCGCGGGGGGCGACGAGCTACTTCGAAGCCGCCCAGGAAATCGCGGAGCGCGGCGTCAAGGAGCCGGTGAGCCGGAATGCGTAGTGCGGACAAGTCGCTGGGAGGCGTCGCATGAAGAACCGTCCCCGTGGCGGTCTGGGCCGAGGGCTCGGGGCACTCATCCCGACCGCGCCGGTGGAGCCCGCCGCTCCGCTGAACGGTGAGCCGGAGGCGTCCGGCCCGGCGACGACGGCCGGCGTCCCCGAACCATCCGTCCCGGCCCCCGTGCCTCCGGCGGCGGAGACCGGTCCGCAGCTGAGTCCGGTGCCCGGTGCGCAGTTCGCCGAGATCCCGGTCGACGCGATCCTGCCGAATCCCAAGCAGCCTCGGCAGGTCTTCGACGAGGAGGCCCTGGAGGAGCTGAAGACCTCCATCCAGGAGGTCGGCTTCCTTCAGCCGATCGTCGTGCGCCAACTCGACGGCGAGAAGTACGAACTTGTCATGGGTGAGCGGCGCTGGCGGGCGGCCCAGGCCGTCGGCCGGGAGCACATCCCCGCGATCGTCCGGAACACCAAGGACGACGCGATGCTCCGGGACGCGTTGCTGGAGAACATCCACCGGGCCAACCTGAACCCGTTGGAAGAGGCGGCGGCGTACCAGCAGTTGCTCGAGGAGTTCGGCGCCACGCATGAAGAGCTGGCCCGGCGGATCGGCCGGAGCCGGCCCCAGATCTCCAACACGATCCGGCTGATGAACCTCCCGGCTCAGGTGCAGCGCCGGGTCGCCGCCGGGGTGCTCTCCGCCGGCCATGCCCGGGCACTGCTGAGCCTCGACGACGCGGAGGCGCAGGAGCAGCTCGCGCTGCGCATCGTCGCCGAGGGCATCTCCGTACGCGCCACCGAGGAACTGGTGGCGTTGGCGCTGGCCGACGGACCGGCGAAGACCCCCGCCGCCAAGCGGCGCTCGAAGCCGCACGCACCCGCCCTGACCGACCTGGCGGACCGGCTCTCCGACCGGTTCGACACCCGGGTGAAGGTCGACATCGGCCGGAGCAAGGGCAAGATCACCATTGAGTTCGCCACGGTCGACGACCTGGAGCGGATCGTGGGGATCATCGGGGTCACCGAGGAGGAACAGCCCGGCGAGTGACCCACCCGTCCGGCTTTCGGCCGCGTCCCCCTGACCGGGGCACGCGGCCGATTCATTTGTGCGGGAGGTCCCGCGAAGGTCGCCGGACCGGGCTGCTCCGAACGGTGCCCGGGCGACTTGGCGAATCCATTGGTCATCGGAGATGGTGCCTCGGCACCTCGGCACCTCGGCACCTCGGCACCTCGGTGCGAGGGCGGTAGCGGCGCTCGGCAACCTGCCCACCGGCGAGGTGAAGGTCCTCGGCTCTGCGGGTGCCAGTGTCGCAGTGCACTCGTGTTCGCCTGGGCGCTTCTCAGCGGCGGGAGTGCGGTGAGCCTGGCCGCGGCACCCGCGCCGGACGGCAGCCTCTCTGCGTGCCGCTGAGGGCGTTCGGACGCCTCGTGCGTCAGCTACCCGGGCCGGCTTCCTCGGTTTCACGTGAAACGCGTATCGGCGGTGCTGTCGACGTTCCCGGTTTCACGTGAAACGCGCCCAAGCGGCGCCGGTCCGCGATCGCGCTCTCGACCGAGCCTGTACCAGCGATGCCGTCAGAGGGGGCGTTTCCGTCGACCGCAGATCGGGGCGCTTGGCGTCGACTGACCCACTCGGGAAAGGCCAACACTGCCGCTGCCGACGAGCGGAGCTGCCACAGGGCCGCTGCCGCCCTTGACCGCGGGAAGCATCGGTCGCCTCGTCCGCGAGATGCGGACCGTTCCCCACGCGCGTTAGGCCGGGCGTCCGGATGGTGCGGTCCGGCCCCGCAGGAACGGCCATGTTCCACGTGAAACGATGCCGGCCGGTGACGCGGTCTCACGCGGCGACCCGAACGAGCGCAATCGGAGTACGCGCCGACTGGCCCAGAAACCTCGGTCCTGGGCGGTACCGATCTCGGGTTCGTTCGTTAGGGAAAGAGGGTCCGGCGGGACGGATCACGGGCTGTGGATGACGGGTCGCCACGACCCCTCGGTTATCCACAGCGGTTTTCCACAGGCCACCCCTGTTTCACGTGAAACCCCGCGTAAAAACGCATGCTGACCTGTGGATGACGCGGTGTGGTGGTGATCTCAGCACCCTGTGGACAACCTCGTGGACGAGGCTGAAACGGAGGACGATCCGCTCGGAGGCTCGGGTGACCCGAAGCGAATTCGGGTAGGGACAGCGGTCGCCGTCTCGGTTAGGGTCAGCGTCGTGCAGGACACCCCTCCCTCAGTTCCGGACTTCACCCTGTGGCCCTCCTTCCCCTTCGAGGGCGACCTCCGCGTCAAGAAGCTCGAAGACCCGGTTCCGGTCGAACCGCCCCGCCGGGGTGAGGGAGACCGGGAATGCACCGCGTGCAATGCGCCCGATGAGGCGTACATCTGGGTGGGTGAACGATGGCGGGTCCGCACGATGGACCGGCCGACCGGCCTGCCGATGGTGCTCATCCTCGAATCCCGGTCGCACCTGGATCTCGGAGACCTGCCGAACCTGCTCGCCGCCGAGCTCGGCGTGATGACGGTACGACTCGAGCGCGCGATCCGTTCGCTCGACGGCGTGGCCCGGGTGCATGTCAACCGCTGGGGTGACGGCTCGGCTCACCTGCACATGTGGTTCCTCGCCCGGCCGTACGGGCGGCTCCAACTCCGGGGCACCTTCCTCTCCCTCTGGGACTCGATCCTGCCGCCCATCTCCGAGTCGCAGTGGAGAGAGAACCTCGCCATGGTCGCCGCCTGGCTGGCCGAGTTCGGTGGTCGACCGCTGGCGGAGCCGCCGCGCATTCAGTGGCAGGCACCGTCGAGCCTCTCCGCCTCCCCGACGCCGGATGCCGACGTCGTCGACGACGAGCCGGTGTCCGTGATCGAAGCGGCCGAGGAGATCCCCGAGCCGGAGCCTCTGACCGAGACCGAGACCGAGACCGAGACCGAGACCGGGCCCGAGACCGAGACCGAGACCGACGGGACCGACGACCACGCGAAGGCCCCCCGCCCGAGCTGACCGCCCCCATCCGAGCAGCGGCCCGGGCCGGGGGCCGATCAGGGTCAAGGGCCAGTCAAACCGAGGGACTTGTCAGGGTCGAAAGAGCCGCCAGGGCCGAAAGGGCCGTCAGGCCCAAGGAACGGTCAGGCCCGAGGAGCGGCCTGGGCCGAGGAACGGTCAGGCCCGAGGAACGGTCAGGGCCGACGGGCCGCCGCGCGGGTGACCAGCGAGCCGAGAACCCGGCCGAGGTCCAGCCCGGCGGCCTGGACCGCCAACGGCAGCAGGGAGGTCTCCGTCAGACCCGGGGAGACGTTGACCTCCAGCACGTGTGGCTCCCCGGCCGCGTCGACGATGAGGTCCACCCGGGAAAGGTCCCGCAGACCGAGCGCCCGGTGGGCCGCGAGCGCCACCTCGGCCACCCGGCCGGTCACCTCGTCGTCCAGCCGGGCCGGGGCGTGCCAGGTGGTCCGGCCGGCGGTGTAGCGGGCGGCGTAGTCGTAGACGCCGTTGCGGGGGACGATCTCGACCGGCGGGAGCGCCTGCGGGCCGTCGCCGAGGTCCACCACGGAGACCGCCACGTCCATGCCCGGCACGTAGCGCTCGACGAGGGCGGTCTGGTCGTACGCGAAGCAGCCGACCATCGCGGCCGGGAGTGACCCGGCGTCCCGGACCACCGCGGCGCCCAGGCCGGAGCCGCCCTGCGCCGGCTTGACCATCAGCGGCAGGCCGAGGCGGTCGACGATGCGGTCCAGCACCGCCACCGCGCCGAGCTCCGAGAACCGGTCGTGCGGCAGGGCCACCCAGTCCGGGGTGGGGATGCCGGCCTCGCGGAGCACCGCCTTCGCCGACGGCTTGTCCCAGGCGAGTCGGGACGCCCGGGCGTCGCAGCCGACGTAGGGCACGTCGCAGAGGTCGAGGACGCCGCGCAGCGAGCCGTCCTCGCCGGTGGCGCCGTGCAGGGCGATCACCACCGCGTCCGGCGGGTCGGCGGCGAGCGCGGGCAGCAGCGCGACGTCCGCGTCCCGCAGCTCGGCCTCCACGCCAACCGCCCGCAGGGCGTCGAGCACGCGACGGCCGGAGCGGAGCGAGACGTCCCGCTCGTAGGAGAGCCCACCGGCGAGGACCAGCACGTGCAGGTCGCCGGCGACGGCAGGGTCGGTCATGGGATTCCGGGCGGTGGAGCTGACGGCCATGCGGGAATCATGCCAAGTCGGGTCCGGGCGCGTCGGAGCCGCCCTGGCGCCGCCGCGGACCGGGACCGCCCACCGCGCCGAAGACCCGGCGCATGGCGATCTCCTGCTCCATCACGCCGGCCAGCCGGCGGACGCCCTCCCGGATCCGCTCCGGGGACGGGAAGGAGAAGTTGAGCCGCATGTTGCCCGTGCCGGTGCCGTCGGCATAGAAGCCGGTCCCGGGCACGTACGCCACGCGCGCGGCGATGGCGCGGGGCATCATCGCCTTCGAGTCGAGGCCGTCCGGCAGGGTCGCCCAGACGAAGAGGCCACCGGCGGGCGTGGTCCAGGTAGTGCCGGTCGGCATCAGGTCGGTCATCGCGTCGAGCAGCGCGTCGCGGCGCTCCCGGTAGACCTCCCGGTAGACCTTCAGCTGCTGCCGCCACGGCATGGTGCCGAGGTAGGTCGAGACGGCCGCCTGGGCGTAGCCGCTGGGGCAGAGGATCTGCGCCTCGCTGGCGATCACCAGCTTGTCGCGGACCGCGTGCGGCGCGAGGATCCACCCCACCCGCAGGCCGGGGGCGAAGGTCTTGGAAAAGGTGCTCAGGTAGAAGACGCCGTCGCGCCGCCGGGCGCGCAGCGGCTTCGGGGCCTCACCCTCGAAACCGAGCTGACCGTACGGGTCGTCCTCCACCACCAGCAGGCCGGCGCGCTCGCAGATGTCGAGCACCCGCTCCCGGCGTTCCTCGCTCAGCGTCACGCCGGCCGGGTTCTGGTAGGTCGGGATGGTGTAGAGGAACTTCACCCGCCGGCCCGCCCGGGCGAGGTCGGCGATGGCCGCCTCCAGCGCCTCGGGGACGAGCCCGTCGTCGTCCATCGGCACGTGCACGACCTGCGCCTGGGCGGCCTGGAACACGCCGAGTGCGCCGACGTAGGTCGGGCCCTCGGCGAGCACCACGTCACCCGGGTCGAGGAAGAGCCGGGCCACCAGGTCCAGCGCCTGCTGGCCGCCGACGGTGACCACCACGTCCTCCGGGGAGGCGCCGCAGGACGCGTCGATCCCGGAGAGCGACATCACCTCGCAGATCCGCTCACGCAGCTCCAGGGTGCCCTGGCCGATGCCGTACTGGAGGGTGGTGGCGCCGTGCTCGGAGCCGAGCCGGCCGAGCATCTCGCCGACCGCGTCCAGCGGGAGCGCGGCGATGTAGGGGGCCCCACCGGCGAGCGACACGACCTCCGGCCGGCTGGCCACCGCGAACAGCGCCCGGATCTCGGAGGCGGTCATCCCCCGGACGCGGCGGGCGTACCGGTCGGTGTAGTCGTCGAGCGTCGTGCCGGTCATGACATCACCTCGATCGGGTGTCGGCGGAGCTGCCGCCCGGTGTGGTACCCGCGACGCCGGCGACCATGGCGGTGTGCGGACACCGGTTGTTCGATGGTAGTCCGCCCTGGCCTGGAACGACCCCACGTGGTGCGGTCCTTCCACATCCCGGACCGTCGTCACCGGCCCGGGTGGGCGTTCGCGCGTCCCCTCCCGTACGGTCCGACGGGGGCGTACGATCGCTCGTCGGGGGCAGGAAGGCGGTGCCGGGCCGCGGCGGTTCCCCCTCCGAACCGAGTTGTGGGGATGCGCTGATGTCGCGACGTCTGGTCAGTCTGACCCTCGACACCCTCGAAGACCTGCCCCGCCCGTGCCGGCAGTGCGTCTACTGGGAGCTCGACCCCGTCTCCGCCGACCGCGCCTGCGCCGCCGGTGACCCGGGTCTGGAGAAGGAGGCCTGGGTCTCCCAGACGCTGCTGGAGTGGGGTTCCTGCGGCAAGCTCGTGTACGTCGACGGCATGCCTGCCGGCTTCGTCATGTACGCCCCGCCGGCCTACGTGCCCCGCTCGATGGCCTTCCCGACCTCGCCGGTCTCCGCCGACGCCGCGCTGCTGATGACCGCCAACGTGGTGCCCGCCTTCGCCGGCGGGGGCCTGGGCCGGATGCTGGTGCAGGGCGTGGCCCGGGACCTCACCAAACGGGGCATCAAGGCGATCGAGGCGTTCGGGGACGCGAAGTTCGGCGACGGCGACGACAGCGACCCGACCCGGGCCTGCGTCGCCCCGGCCGACTTCTTCCTGTCGGTGGGCTTCAAGACGGTCCGCCCGCACCCCCGCTACCCGCGCCTGCGGCTGGAGCTGCGTACCGCGCTGAGCTGGAAGTCCGACGTCGAGTACGCGCTGGAGAAGCTGCTCGGTTCGATGAGCCCCGAGACGCTGCTGCGGCCGGTACGCCCGGCCCCGGCCACCCGCTCGACGACCGGCTGAGCCACCGCCCCACGCACCGGCCGGCGCTCAGTCGACCACCGTGCCGGCGGCCACCACCGCCCGCAGTTCGCTCACGTCGATCGAGCCCGTCGGCACGTCCCGCTCGATCGGGAAGTACATCCGCTGCACCGCCGCGACGATCGCCTCGACCACCCGGTCCCGGAACCTCGGGTCGACCAGCCGGCCCCGGTCCTCCGGTGAGGTCAGGTAGCCGACCTCGACCCGTACCGCCGGCATTCTCGTCAGCCGGAGCAGGTCCCACGCCTTGGCGTGGGTACGGCAGTCGCGCAGCCCGGTCCGCGCCACGATCTCCCGCTGCACCAGGCCGGCCAGCCGCTCACCGGTGGCCGACGTGACCCCGTTGTCGGTGCCGTAGTGGTAGGTCGCCACGCCGTTCGCGGCCGGGTTGGCGTGCCCGTCGGTGTGCAGCGAGATGAAGACGTCCGCGCCGAGGGCGTTGGCCAGCTGGGCGCGGTCGGCGTCCGGCAGGCAGGTCTGCGGGGCGGGGCCCCGGGTGAGCTGCACCCGCACCCCGGCGGCGGCGAGCCGGCCCTCCAGCCGGCTGGCCAGGTCGTGCACCAGGTCCGCCTCGGTCCAGCGCAGCGGCCCGTCCGGCACCACCATGCCCGGGTCGGTGCCGCCGTGCCCCGGATCGATGACCACGGTCCGGCCGACGAGCGTCGGCCCGGCCTGCCGGATCGCGTCGGACTCGCGTAGCCACTGGGGCCGGCCGCCGACCACCTTCCGGCCGAGCCGGCGCAGCGCGCCCATCGTGTGCGGGCCGCACGAGCCGTCCGGTTTCAGGCCCATCTCTCGCTGGAACTGGGCGACCGCCCGGGCGGTGCGGACGCCGTAGATGGCGTCGGCGCGGCCCGTGTCGTACCCCATCTCCAGGAGCCGTTCCTGCAGCGATCGGACGTCCTCGCCGATGAGCGGCTCGGGCACCGCGTGGTAGAGGGTGCGGGTGCCGAGCCGCCAGCGGGCGGCGTCCAGCGCCTGCCAGGTCTCGGTGCCGACCCGGCCGTCCACGCTCAGGCCGCGGGACTGCTGGAACGCGCGGACGGCGCGTTCCGTCCCGGCGTCGAAGTCGTCCCCGTGGCCGTCGGACGGAAGCAGGTCGAGGCCGGCGAGGATGGTACGGATCTCCGCCACCGCGGGTCCCCGGTCACCGGGTCGGATCGGACGCACGCACGACCCCCTCTGCTGCGGATGCTTACGGAGCGTACCGTGGCCGGTCACCGAGCGGCGCCGGGTTCGCGCAGGTCATCGGCGTGGGCGGCGGAAAAGAACGGAACCCCGCGCCCGGGATCGGGCGCGGGGTTCCGCAGGGGTACGTCGGCTCTACAGGGCGGACTCGATGAGCCTGACCAGCTCGCCCTTCGGCTTGGCCCCGGCGATCGACTGCACCGGCTCGCCGTTCTTGAAGACGGTGAGGGTCGGCACGGACATCACCCGGTACGCCCGGGCGGTCTCGGGGTTCTCGTCGATGTTGAGCTTGACGATGCTGACCTGGTCGCCCATCTCGCCGGCGATCTCCTCGAGCAGCGGCGAGACCTTGCGGCACGGGCCGCACCACTCCGCCCAGAAGTCCACCAGCACCGGCTTGTCGGACTTCAGGACGTCGCTCGCGAAGCTCGCGTCGGTGACGGCCTTGGTTGCTCCCACTATGAACCCCTCCTCCGGGAACTGCTTTCTTGAAGGTTTTTCAGTCTTGCAGGGTGGCGATGAAACGCTCGGCGTCCAGGGCGGCGGCACAACCCGTACCGGCCGCCGTGATCGCCTGCCGGTAGGTGTGGTCGACCACGTCACCGGCGGCGAAGACACCCGGCACGTTGGTCCGGGTGCTGGGCGCCTGCACCTTCACGTACCCCTCGTCGTCGAGTTCCACCTGCCCGCGGAAGAGCTCACTGCGCGGGTCGTGCCCGATGGCGACGAAGACGCCGGTGACGTCGAGCACCTTGGTGTCGCCGGTGTGCACGTTGCGCACCCGGACCCCGCTGACCTTGCCGTCGTCGCCGAGGATCTCCTCGACGGTGGAGTTCCACTCCACCTTGATCTTCTCGTTGCCGAGCGCCCGCTCGGCCATGATCTTGCTGGCCCGGAACGAGTCGCGGCGGTGGATGATCGTCACGGAGTCGGCGAACCGGGTGAGGAAGCTGGCCTCCTCCATCGCCGAGTCGCCGCCGCCGACCACCACGATGTGCTGGTTGCGGAAGAAGAAACCGTCACAGGTGGCGCAGGACGAGACGCCGTGGCCCAGGTATTCCTGCTCACCGGGGACGCCCAGCGGACGCCACGCCGAACCGGTGGAGAGGATGACCGCCTTCGCGCGGTAGGCCGTCTCGCCGACCCAGACGGTGCTGACCGCGCCGGAACCGGTGTCGCCGGTGTCCTTCAGCTCGACCCGGGTCACGTCGTCGGTGAGGAACTCGGCACCGAAGCGCTCGGCCTGCTTGCGCATGTTGTCCATCAGCTCGGGACCGAGGATGCCGTCCGCGAAACCGGGGAAGTTCTCCACCTCGGTGGTCGTCATCAACGCGCCGCCGGACTGCACGCCCTCGATCACGAGCGGCTTCAGGTTGGCCCGGGCGGCATACACCGCCGCGGTGTAACCGGCCGGCCCGGAGCCGATGATGATCAGGTTGCGGACCTCGTCCACTGCCGTCTCCCGATGTGTGTGTTCGTCATCCGTTCCGGCTGATCTGCCGCCGGACGATGTCGATCCCGAGTGCCGACGGCTCAGCGGCGTCGGCGCCTGACTTGCAGAACGTCATCGTACGAAGCGGGGATTCCCGAGCCGGTCATCCGGTGGGTCAGGTCACGTGGCGGGACAACCTGTCGTGACCGCGCCCTCACCCTACCCGCGTACGGAAACGGGTGTCCGCGCCGGATCCGGGCACACCGCACTCCGGACCGCTCACCCAGGCCCACCGGGCTCCGGCGGCGTCGACGAAGGCGACCACCAGGGCGGGCCGGCCCTGGAAGGAGGCGTAGTCGACCAGGTCGACGGTGAGCGCACCGCCGGCGTGCTCGGCGGCCACCGCGGTGAGGCAGGAACCGAGGGCGTCCGGACCGGTGAGCCGGCCCAGGTCACCGACGGCGGGGAGCCGTTGTCGGTCGTCCTGTGGCCCGTCCTGCGGGCTCTTCGATCCCCCGGTGCCGCCGGGCGGCACCATGCCCAGGGTGCGCTCGGGCGAGGTCGTCGTCAGGTCGCCGCCCGACAACCGGTCGGGCGTGTAGTCCGTACCGCTGCGGCGGGGTGGGCCGATGGTGCGGAACGGCGCCGCGGCCAGCGGGCCGGGGCGGGCCGCGCTCCCGGCGCGCTGGTCCTGCGCGGTCACCCCCGCGCCGTCCCCGCCCGCCGTGCCGACCAGCTGGTTGACGCCCAGCCCGACGGCGGCGAGGGACGCGGCCGCCAACGCCACGGGCCCGGCCAGTCGGGCCCACCGGCGCTGCCGGCGCCCGGACCGGCGCCGGGACGGTCCGTCGGCCCGGTTGCTGCGGCCCGGGCCGACGGGCCGCTGCCCCACGGCCGTGGCCGCCGGGGCGGCGGTGCGCCGCTGACGGGCGGTGCCGGGCAGGTCGGTGTCGGGGGCGGTCTCGCCGTGGATCGGGGTGGCCGGGCCGTCGGCGGTGGCGGCGCGGGGCTGCGGCACGTCGGCGGCGGCCGGTCCGGCGCCGGCCAGCGCCGCGGTGATCCGGTCGGCGACCGCCAGCGGCAGCTCCGGCGCGGGCGGCGGCCCAGTCGGCCAGGTCGGCCCGGACCAGGTCCAGCGCCGGCGCCAGCAGGGTGTACGCCTCCCGCCAGGCCGGGTCCTCGTCGACCAGCCGGGCGACGGTGACCTGCTCCGGGGTGCCGTCCAGGGCGCCGCCGAGGTAGTCGGCGAGCAGGTCGTGGTCGACCTCCCTGAACCTCCCGGACGTCACGTCTCCTCCTGGCTGGGGTCCCGTCGGGCGAGCCCCGACGACGATCCGACGCTGCCGGACGCCCTGGGGTTCCCGGCGGTGACCCGGGGCACGTCGGGTGCCGTACGGGCGGCCGGTCGACCCACCGGGCTCGGCTCGTCGGAGCCGGTGCGCAGGTGACCGAGGAGCACCGCCAGCCGGGCCCGGCCCCGGGCGCAGCGGCTCTTGACCGTCCCCTCGGCGACGCCGAGGATCCGGGCCACCTCGGCGACCGGATAGCCCTGCACGTCCACCAGGACGAGGGCGGCGCGCTGCTCGACGGGCAGCTCGGCCAGCGCCTGGCGGACCACCAGGGCGGTGTCGTGGTCCCGGGCGGGTGCGGCCGGCTCCACGCCGCCGGTGTGCCGGCCGGACTCGGCGTCGGTGTGGACGCCGTCGGGCAGCGGGACGGTGGCGTGCGTCTGTCGCCGGCGCATCCGGTCCAGGCAGGCGTTCACCACGATCCGGTGCAGCCAGGTGGTGACCGCCGAGTCGCCGCGGAACCGGGCCGCCGCCCGGTGCGCCGAGAGCAGCGCGTCCTGGAGGGCGTCCGCCGCCTCCTCCCGGTCGCCGATGGTCCGCAGGGCGACCGCCCAGAGCCGGTCGGAGTGCCGGTGGAACAGCTCGGTGAAGGCGTCCCGGTCACCGGCGACGTGGGCGCGGAGCAGGTCGACGTCGGACGCCTCCGCGCCCGCCCCGGTACGCCCCGGCCGGTTCACGAACCCTGAACGGTGATCTCCTGGACACCGATCTTGTAGCCCCGGTCGTTCTGGGGCAGCTCGGTGAGCCAGAACAGCAGGTAACGGTATTTCTTGTCCGGGTCGAAGCCGTTGCTGAAGGTCAGCGTGGTGCCCTCGGCGGGGTTGAAGCCCTCACCGATCGGCGTCTTCAGGTATTCCGCCACCAGCGCCTTGTCCCCGGCGGAGTCGGACTTCTGGTCCCTGGTGCCGGTGTAGAGGCTGGCGCTGGCCCCGCTGGCAGAGAGCAGCGCCTGCACCGACTTGACCGTGTGCGGGGCGCCGAGGTCGATCCAGACCCCCATGCCGCTCTTGAAGTTGCCGAACTTCGCGGTCTTGTAGGTCTGGGTCTCCCAGCCCTCGTCCTCGCTGCCGTCGATCACCTTCTCGGCGTCGTCGAGCTCGTCGCGGACCTTGCTGTCCGGGTCGATGATCCGGACGTCCTGCACGGCGAGCTTGCGGATCGGCGCGGCCGAGGTGGTGTCACCGGCCGGAGCGCTGTTGGAGGGCTTCCCGACCGGCTCGGGCTTCGGGTCCTTGTCGTCGCCGCCGCCGAGCGCGCTGATGCCGATGAGCAGCCCGACCAGCGCGACGGCCAGCAGACCGGCGATGCCCAGGGCGACCTTGCGTCCCCCGGCGGCGGCCAGCGGGGACCGCTCCTCCTCGGTGTCGGCCGAGAACCGCAGCGGGCCGGCCTGTGCCAGGAAGTGCTCGTCCGCCGGGATGTCCAGCCGGCCCAGCTCGGCCGCGAGCACGTCCGAGGAGGGCGGGGCGATCTCCGGGTCGAGCAGGTCCATCGTCAGGTCGTCCAGGTAGGCCGGGACACCGGCCCGGACCTGGCGGGGCGCGGCGATTCCGCCCGCGGCGTCCCGAACCGCGTCCGGGATGGCGGCGCGGCCGTGTCCGGCGGTGGCACCGTGCAGCGGGGCCTCGCCGTGCGGCCAGTGGCCGGTCAGCGCGAAGTAGAGGATGCCGCCGACCGCCCGGATGTCGTTCTCCTGGCTGTCCGCGCCGTCGGTGCGGGCGTCGGCCAGCACGACCCGGCCCTCGTCGCTGATCATGACCGTGCCGGGGTGGACGTTGCCGTGCACCATGCCGGTCGCGTGCACCGCGGCCAGCGCGCTGGCCACCGCGTTGCCGATGGCGGTCGCCCGGGCCGGGTCCAGCGGCCCGTCGGTGGTGACCATCTCCCGCAGGGACTGCCCGTCCACCCACTCGCGGACCACGTACGCGCGGTCGGCCTCGTCGATCGCGTCGTAGACGCCGACCAGGTTGGGGTGGATCACGCGGCTGGCCGCGACGGCGGCCTGGAGCATCTCGGTGGCGGAGTCGCCACCCGGGTAACGGAGGACCACCGCGACGGGACGGCGCAGCACGACGTCGACCCCGCGCCAGACCAGCCGGCCCGCGCTGTCGTTGTTGATGTGCTCGACCAGTTCGTACCGCTCGGCGAGGATCTCGCCGGCCGTGGGAGCACCGAAGGTCACGACCGGCGGAGCAGTCTCCTCCGCCTCCTGACCCTCGCCGACCTGGGTCACCCGTCCTCCCTCGGTGATCGTGTCGATCGATGGATCCGCGCTGCTGGGCATGTGCTTTCCGCTCTGCCTTCGGTGGAACCGGCCCAGCGGCGTCGACCCCGCAGCGTCGGCACCTGCCGTACCCGTCGAGAGCGACCTTACCCGGGATGCCCGGTTCTCCGACATGTCATCTTCCCGCCGCGGCCGGTGGGGAGCCAGCAGCCGGGGCGGACCATCGGTCGCCGACCGTCGTCCGTCCCGTAGCGGGCACATGCACCAGCCAATCTAGAGGTTGACCGCAAGTAGTCGACGCAGGGGCGGCACCGGTGTGGCGACCGTTCCGACGCTCTGCCGAATTCCCCCCGTTCGGGCCGTCACCCTCATCCGTACGGTTGGTTGTCCACAGGCCGATAGGCCTGCTGAGCGGTGGAAAACCGAGTTATCCACAGGCGTGTCCCCAGGCTGGTGATCCTCGTTTACCGTCCGTGTTCGGCGGGCTCGACCGGCAGCCGGGTCAGCGACCCAGCCGGCGGCGGACCATCCCGACCACTTCGGTGATCTCGCTGATCCGCAGCACCATCGCCAGTCCCAGGTAGGTCCCGGCGATCACCGCACCGCCGATCACCAGCTGGACGGCGGCGGCCACCCAGCTCAGGTGCGCCGGGTCACCGGGCAGCAACTTGACCACGAGCAGACCGACCAGCGCCGCGCCGAGCGCGGCGAGCACCACCCGGCCCAGGGTCCGCATGATCGCGCCCAACCCGATCCGGCCGACCCGGGGCCGCAGCAGCAGCGCCGAGATGATCGCCGCCGCCAGGTACGACACGGCGTTGCCGAGCATCATGCCGGCCGCCGCGAAGGTGGCGGAGAAGGCGAGGAAGAGCCCGATCTGGAGGAGCACCCGCAGCGCCACCACCGGGATGTTGATCAGCGCCGGGGTGCGGGTGTCCGGCAGCGCGTAGAAGGCGAAGGTGAAGAGCTGGCTGATCGCGAAGGGCACCAGCCCCACCGCGGCGACCAGCAGCACGGTGGAGGTGGCGGTTGCGTTCTCCCCGGTGAAGGCGCCGTAGCGGAACACCACCACGGAGATCGGGCCGGCCAGCACGGCATAGCAGACCGCGATCGGGGCGAGCACCGCGCTGACCATCCGGGTGCCCCGGGACAGGTCGGCGGTCACGTCCCGGAACCGGCCGTCGGCGGCGGCGGCGCTCATCCGGGGCATCAGCGCCGTGATGATCGAGACGGCGATGATCCCGTGCGCCATCATCAGCAGCAGGAAGACGTTGTTGTAGATCATGATGCCGGCGTTGTCGTCGCCGGCAGCCCGGGTGAGCAGGTTGACCACCACGAAGAGACCGAGCTGGTTGACCGCCACGTAGCAGAACATCCACGCGCCGAGCTTGGCCAGCTCGCGCAGCCCCAGCTCGCGGAAGTCGAACCGCCACTTCCACCGGAAGCCGACCTTGCGCAGCGCGGGCAGCAGGCCGACGGCCTGCACCGCCACGCCGAGCAGGGTGCCGCCGCCGATCAGCAGGATCCGGGCCCACCCCATCTCGGCGGGCTTGAGGATCTTCGCCCCGAAGACCGCGATGTAGACGGCGCAGGTGCCGATGACCACCAGGTTGTTGAGGATCGGTGCCCACATCGGGGCGGCGAAGTGCCCCCGGGTGTTCAGCACCGCCGCGATCAGCGCACTCACGCCGGTGAAGAAGAGCATCGGCAGCATCAGGTAGGACAGGTCGTTGACCAGTCCGGTGTACGCGCCGTCCTTGCCGCTGGCGTACAGCGCGGTCAGCACCGGCGCGAGGATCACCGCGATCAGCGCGGCGCCCGCCAGCGTGAGCACCGCCAGGGTGAGCAGCCGCTGGGAGTACGCCTCACCCTTGTCCGGGTCGACCTTGCGGCGGCGGACCAGCACCGGGATGAGCACGCTGGTGAGCACGCCGCCGAGCAGGAACTCGTACACCTGGTTCGGGAGGAACTGGGCGGTGGTGTAGGCGTTACCGACCAGGCCACCGCCGAGGGCGGCGCCGATCATCAGGTTGCGGATGAAGCCCGTACCCCGGCTGACCAGGCTGCCGACGGCCATCACCGCGCTGTTCGCGGCGGCGCTGGTCTCGGCGACCACCTCCGCCGGTGGGGCGGTGGCCTCCACCGCCGGCTGGTTCAGCGGCTCGGCCGAGATGAACGTCGCCTCGTCCGTGGGAGGGATCGCGCCGTCCGGCGTGGCGTTGGAACTGCGGTAGAGCCCGCCGCTCATCGGAGCCTCCCAGGGTCACGTCGGGGCAGGATGCCGACCCGACGGTGAAGAACCTTAGTCAACCTGTACCTCTTACCCGCGCCCGGCGGCGGTGTTCCGGGAGAGGACCGATAGGCTGGCGATCCCATGTCCGAAGCCTCCGCACCCCACGCCGCCGACCGCCGCGAGCTCACCGCCGCGCAGCGCAACGCCGTCGCCGAACTGCTCCGCGTCTCGCCGGTCGCCGACGAGCTGGGTCGCCGCTTCGCCGCCGCCGGCCACGAGCTGCACCTGGTGGGCGGTTCCGTCCGGGACGCCCTGCTCGGCCGGCTCGGCGAGGACCTCGACTTCTGCACCGACGCCCACCCCGACCAGACGCTGCAGATCGTCAAGGGCTGGGCGGAGGCGATCTGGGAGACCGGTCGGGAGTTCGGCACCATCGGCTGCCAACGCGACGGCCTCCAGCTGGAGATCACTACCTTCCGCGCGGAGGCGTACGACCAGGTCAGCCGGAACCCGGTGGTCGAGTACGGGACCAGCCTCGACGACGACCTCAAGCGGCGCGACTTCACCATCAACGCGATGGCCGTGAGCCTGCCCGAGCACCGGTTCACCGACCCGCACGGTGGCCTCGCCGACCTGGCCGCCAAGGTCATCCGTACCCCCGGCACGCCGCAGGAGTCGTTCCGCGACGACCCGCTGCGGATGCTGCGGGCGGCCCGGTTCGCCGCCCAGCTCCGCTTCGCCGTCCACCCGGAGGTCCGGGCGGCGATGGCGCGGATGGCCGCCGACCTGGACCGGATCACCGCCGAGCGGATCCGGGACGAGTTCACCAAGCTGCTCTGCGGGGCGGACCCGATCACCGGGCTGCGGCTGCTGGTCGACACCGGGCTGGCCGAGCGCTTCCTGCCCGAGCTGACCGGCCTCAAGCTGGAGATCGACGAGCACGCCCAGCACAAGGACGTCTACGAGCACACCCTCACCGTCGTCGAGAACGCCATGTCGATGGAGTCCGGCGGCTGCGACTTCGTGCTGCGGATGGCCGCGCTCATGCACGACGTGGGCAAGCCGGCCACCAAGGCGGTCGGTTCGGACGGTCGGGTCAGCTTCCACCACCACGAGGTGGTCGGCGCCCGGCTGACCAAGGCCCGGATGAAGGCCCTGCGCTATCCCAAGGACGTCACCTCCCAGGTGGTCAAGCTGGTCGGCCTGCACCTGCGCTTCTACGGGTACGGCCGGGGCGAGTGGACCGATTCGGCGGTCCGCCGGTACGTCGCCGACGCCGGTGACCTGCTCTCCCGGCTGCACAAGTTGACCCGGTCGGACTGCACCACCCGGAACCGGCGCAAGGCCGCCGCCCTGGCCGCGGACTACGACGCGCTGGAGGAGCGGATCGCCCGGATCGCGGCCGAGGAGGACCTGGCCCGGGTCCGCCCCGACCTGGACGGCAACGCGATCATGGAGCTGCTCGGCGTACCGCCGGGACCGGTGGTGGGCCGGGCCTGGCAGCACCTGAAGGAGCTGCGCCTGGAGCGCGGGCCGCTGGACCGCGACGAGGCCGAGGCGGAGTTGCTGCGCTGGGCCCGCGACGAGGGCGTCGTCGGCTGAGCCGGGTGGCCCGACCGGCCGCCTCCGACGACGACACGCCGGCGTATCGACCGAAAGGTTGACGCCGGTCACGGCGATCTTCCCGCATGATGTATCGGCGTCCTTCTGCCCCGCTGACCGATGTCCGGGGCGGGACGCGTCGATCACCCGTCGCCCGTCCCGCATGGACGGTCGCCGAACCACGGGGAGAAAACACACGTGCTACGCCGTACCGCGGTGGCCGGGCTCGCCCTCGCCGCCGCGACCTCACTGGCCTGCGTCACCACCGGTGGCCCGGCTTCGGCAGCGCCGCTGGCACCGGACAAGGTGCGCGGCACCGACGCGCCCGACGCCGTGCCGGGCCGCTGGATCGTCGTACTCAAGGACCGCAAGGCCAACGCCCGCACGGTCCGCACCACCGCCGACTCGCTCGTCGAGGCCACCGGCGGCTCGGTCGGCCGGATCTTCTCCAGCGGCCTGCGCGGCTGGTCGGCGAAGCTGAGCCCGGCCCAGGCCGCCCGGCTCGCCGCCGACCCCGACGTCGCGTACGTCGAGCAGGTCCGCCGGTTCAAGGTCGCCGGCACCCAGGGCACCCCGCCGTCGTGGGGGCTGGACCGGATCGACCAGACCACCCCGGTGCTCGACCGCGCCTACACCTACCCGAACACCGCCGCCGGCGTGACCGCGTACATCGTGGACACCGGCATCGACATCAGCCACCAGCAGTTCGGCGGCCGGGCCAGCTACGGCTACGACTTCGTCGACAACGACGCGGTCGCCGACGACTGCGAGGGTCACGGCACCCACGTCGCCGGCACCGTCGGCGGGAGCACGTACGGCGTCGCCAAGGACGTCGAGCTCGTCGCGGTACGGGTGCTCGACTGCAACGGCGAGGGCTACAGCGACGATCTCCTCACCGCCATCGACTGGGTCACCGCGAACGCCGCCAAGCCGGCCGTGGTGAACATGAGCCTCGGCTTCGGCGGGATCGTGCAGTCGGTGGACGACGCGGTCAACCGTTCCATCGCGGCCGGCGTCACGTACGCCGTCGCCGCCGGCAACGACCACGGCGACGCCTGCCTCTCCTCCCCGGCGCACGTGCCCGGCGCGATCACCGTCGGCGCCACCGACCACCTGGACTTCCGCGCCTGGTTCTCCAACTACGGGCCCTGCCTGGACGTCTTCGCGCCGGGCGTGAACATCACCTCGTCGATCGGGGAGACCAACGGCTCGGCGGTGGAGAGCGGCACCTCGATGGCCTCGCCGCACGTGGCCGGCGCCGCCGCCCTGCTGCTCTCGGCCCACCCCGACTGGACCCCGCAGCAGGTCCGCGACGCGATCGTGACCGGCGGCATCTCCGGCCCGGTGCAGGACGCCCGCAACTCGGTGAACCGGCTGCTGCACGTCGGTGCGACGCAGGCGGCCCGCTCCTCGTTCGGCCTGAAGGCGCGGGTCAACGGCCGGCTGGTCACCGCGGACAGCGCGGGCACCCTGCCGCTGATCGCCCGGGGCGCCGCGCTCGGGCCGTGGGAGAAGTTCGACGTGGTGGCGACGGCGGACGGTTTCGTCGCGCTGCGCGCCAAGGTCAACGGCCGGTACGTCACCGCGCCCGCCTCGGGCACCTCGCCGCTGATCGCGAACAAGACCACGGTGGGTACGGCGGAGAAGTTCACCCTCGTCGACAACACCGACGGCAGCGTCAGCCTGAAGGCCGCCTCCAACGGTAGGTACGTGACGGCCGACAACTCCGGCAAGCTGCCGCTGGTCGCCAAGTCCACCGCGATCGGCCTGTGGGAGAAGTTCGACTTCGCCGCTCCCCCTCCCACGATCAGCATGAAGGCCACCGCCAACGGCAGATTCGTCACGGCGCAGAACGGCGGCACCCTGCCGCTGCTCGCCAAGGCCACCGCGGTCGGTCTCTGGGAGAAGTACGAGGTGGTCGACGCCGGCCTGGGCTTCATCGCGCTGCGGGCCAAGGTGAACAACAAGTTCGTCACCGCGGAGAGCGGCGGGGCCAAGCCGCTGATCGCCCGGGGCACCAGCGCCGGGGCGTGGGAGAAGCTCTGGGTGCTCGACTACAACACCGACGGCACGCTCTATCTGGTGGCGGCGGTCAACAACAAGGCGATCACCGCGGAGAGCGGTGGCGGTAAGCCGCTGATCGCGAACCGGACCGTCGACTACTCCAGCCCGACCCTCGGACTGGGCGCCTGGGAGCGGTTCACGCTCACCCCCGTCCAGCCCTGACGTACCACCCGACGACGGTGCCCGCCGGATTCCTCCGGCGGGCACCGTCGTTTCTGCGGGTCGGTCAGTGCTCGACGGTGCTGCCGTCCACCGTGGCCTTGCCGTTGGTGTGCGCGCCGCCCAGCTTGGCGAGCAGGCCGGCCAGGTCGATGCCGGTCAGGTCGGTGCCGAGCTGGAGGCCCTGGGCGACGTTGCCGGCGACCGACTTGGTCAGCGACGAGGCGCCGTCGGTGGAGATGACGGTCATCTTGTCGATCGCGCCGATCGGGGCGCTGGCCGCCTCGACGACCTGCGGCAGCACCTTGACCAGCAGGTCGAGCACGGCCGCCTCGCCGTACGCGGCGAACGCCTCGGCCTTGCGGGCCATCGACTCGGCCTCGGCCTGGCCCTTGGCCAGGATCGCCGCGGCCTCTGCCTGGCCCTCGCGCTCGATCGCGTCGGCGATCGCGGTACGCCGGCGCTGCTCGGCCTCACCCTCCTTGGCACCTTCGATCGCGTTCGCCTCGGCCAGCGCGGCCCGGCGGGCCCGCTCGCCCTCACCGGTGAGCCGGGCCTGCTCGGCCTCGGCCTGCGCGGCGGCGATGGTGGCCTGCCGGCGCGCGTCGGCGTTCAGCACGGCCGCGTTGCGGGCCGCCTCGGCCTCCTGCTCGACCTTGTAGCGGGCCGCGTCGGCCGGCTTGCGCACCTCGGTGTCGAGCTGCCGCTGCTTCAGCTCGGCGTTGCGCTCGGCCACCTTCTGCTGCTCGGTGAGGATCGCCTGGTCCCGCTCGGCCTGGGCGAGCGGGCCGGCGGCGGCGGACTTCGCCTTGGCGGCGTCGATCTCGGCCTGGATGCCGGCCTGCTTGAGGGAGAGGTTCCGGTTCGCCTCGGCGATCGCCTCCTCGGCGAGCAGCCGCTCCTGCTCGGCCTGCTGCCGGGCCCGCGCCTCGGCGATGGCGGCGTCCTTGAGCACCCGGGCGGCCTCCGGCCGGCCCAGGTCCTGCAGGTAGGAGCCCTCGGCCAGGATGTCCTGGAGCTGGAAGGTGTCCAGCACCAGACCCTGGTTGGTCATCGAGTGCTCGGCCTCCTCGGCGACCGCGCTGGCGAACGCCGCCCGGTCCCGGATGATCTCCTCGACGGTGAGCCGGCCGACGATCGAGCGGAGCGCACCGGCGAGCACCTCCCGGGTGAAGTTGTCGATCTCGTCCTGCTGGTGCAGGAACCGCTGCGCGGCGGCGCGGATCGCGTCCTCGGTCCCGCCGACCTTGACGATCGCCACACCGTGCAGCTCGGTACGGATGCCCTGCTTGCTCACCGCGCCCTTGATGCCGACGTCGATCCGGCGGCTGGACAGGTCGAGCGACTGGAGCTTCTGCACCACCGGCAGGACGAAGACCGAGGCGCCGAGCACGACCTTCTGCCCGGACATGTCGGTGGAGCGCAGGCCCTCGGCGTTCTGGGTGGTCCGACCCTTGCGGCCGGTGACGATGAACGCCTCGTTCGGGCCGGCCACCTTGATCCGGGAGAGCACGAAGAGGACGAGGACGACGGCGAGGAGGACCGCGCCGCCGATGGCGACGAGCAGGGGCATGGGAGTTCCCGTCTGTCGGGGATTCAGTAGGTTTCGACGTGCACGCTGGTCTCGCTGAGCGCGTTGACCACGAAGACCCGGGCGCCGACCGGGATCGGCTTGTCGGCGCGGGCGTTGAGCTTGACCGGCTGGCCGGCGACGCGTACCCGGACCTCGCCGTAGCCGCCGGTGGGGACCGGGGTGACGACCAGGCCGATCGCGCCGACCAGGTCGTCGCGGGTGGGGGTGGGGTCGGTCCGCATGTCGCGCGCCGCCCGGGTGAGCCGGACCGCCAGCCACGCGGTGGGCACCGCCGCGAGCACGCCCCCGGCCGCCGCCGCGGCGACCATCCCGGGGGTACGACCACCGAGCAGCTCGTTGACGATGGCGGCCCCGAAGCCGAACGCGCCGGTGAAGCCGGCGACCGCCTCCACCGACACCGGACCGTCGACGTCGGGGTGGCCGATGTGGAGCAGTCCCGCACCGAGCAGGGCGACCGCCAGCACGCCGACGCCCACGCCGCCGATGATCAGAAATACGAGCGTCCCCGTGGCCACGACCTGCACGGTAGCCCCCTGGGGCAAGTCGGTGGCCGCCCCAGCGACCTGAGCGACCAATCAGTCCCGACCGATGGTGATCTCCCGTTCGGCGAGTTCCCGCGGCAGCGGCTGGCGGACCAGTTCCCGTCCGGTGAGGTCGGCGAGCACGAAGTCGTGCGACCCGTAGGGCCGCCGGTAGAGCAGCCGGTCGTCGGCGACCCAGACCACCTCGGCGGCCGGCAGTGGGTTCACCACCTCGCCGGTGGCGATGTCGACCAGTAAGGGCTCCCGCTGCCCCTGGACGACCACCCGTGTGCCGTCCGGTGACCAGGAATCCGGCCCGATCGGTCTGCCGGGCATCGACAGGAACCGGGTCGGCCGCCCGTCGGCGACGGAGAAGAGCTGCACGCCCCGGGCGAGGTCGCGCGGTGCTCCCTCGTCCCGGCGACGGGAGAGCGTCAACGCCACCTCCCGGCCGTCCCTGGTCCAGGCGAAGTCGCAGAAGTCACTGCACGAGCCGATCCACGCGTTCGTCAGGTGCGTCTGAGTCGTGCCGTCGGTGTCCAGCACGACGAAGCCGAACCGGTCCACCTGGTGCGTGGTGAACAGCAGCCGGCGGCCGTCCGGGGACCACTGGGGGCCGGAGAGCGCCCGGCCCACCTCGTACCAGTGGAGCTTGCCGGTGCGGACGTCGGTCAGGCCGACCTGGCGGGGTCGCTTCTCGTCCCGGACCGCGACGGACGACCCGGCGGGCGCCGGATAGACGCCGTCATGGCTGCCGGTCCGGCGGTACTGGCCGGTGGCCCGGTCGAGGACGAAGGCCGACCCCGCGCCGTTCCGGAACGCCGCCCCGACCACCCGCCGGTCGCCCGGCAGCAGCACCGGCCTCGTGGTCCAGTCCGGCCCCGGCTCGGGCAGCCTGGTCGGGTCGGGAGTGCCCGTGGCGGGGGCGTGCCCGGGTGCGGTGCCGGGTCGGGCCGCAGCAGCGCGAACGGCAGGAGCACCGCGACCACCGCCGCCACGGCGGCCCCGGCGGTGGCGACCCGGCGACGGCGGCGCAGCCGGCGGCCCCGGTCGAGCGCCCGGCCGGCCAGGTCCGGCACCGGCCGGGCCCCGTCCGCGAGGTCGTGTACGGCCGCCCGCAGGGCGTCCTCCGTCGACCGGGTCATCGCGTCACCTCCGAGCGGTCGGTCAGGTCGTCCAGTCCGGGCACCAGTACGCGGAGCTTCGCGAGCGCCTTCGACGCCTGGCTGGCCACGGTGCCGGGCCGGCAGCCGAGGATCGCCGCGGTCTGCTCGACGCTGAGGTCCTCCAGGTAGCGCAGGGTCAGCACGGCACGCTGCCGGGGCGGCAGGGCCAGCAGCGCCTCACGCAGCAGCATCCGCAGGTCGGCGTCGTGCCCGCTGTCACCGGTCGCCGCCCGCTCCGGCAGCACCGCGACCGGCACCTCCGGGCGCCGTGCCCGATGCCGCCAGCCGGAGACCTGGTCGTGGTAGAGGATCCGTTTCACGTACGGCTCGGCGTCACCGCGGATCCTCGGCCACCGGGCGTACGCCTTGGCCAACGCGTTCTGCAGCAGGTCCTCCGCGGCGTGCTGGTTGCCGGCGAGCGCGTACGCGATCCGCAGCAGTGCGTTGCCCCGTTCGTTGACGAACGCGGTGAACTCCCCGTCGGTCACCTCAGTCACCGCCCACCTCCGCTATCCAGGACGCGGGCCACGCCGGAAACTTTGCCCCGGTCCGTGCGTGGAGTCGATGTCGTGGGGCAGGAGCAGAATGGCGGACATGCGCTGGACCGTGCTCGACTCGCCGATCGGCGAGTTCTCCGTGGCCACCGACGGCGAGGCCGTGTGCGGGGCGCACTTCGGGCGGGTCGAGTCGGCGGTCGAGGCACCCGGTGACGAGGTGGCGCGGCTGGCCGTGGCGGAGCTGCGGGCGTACTTCGCGGGTGAGTCGACCGGGTTCACGGTGCCGGTGGTGGCACCCCGGGGTTCGTCGTTCGAGCGGGCGGTGTGGCGGGAGATGACCCGCATTCCGTACGGCGAGACGCTCACCTACGGCGAGGTGGCGCGGGCGGTCGGCGAGCCGGGTGCGGCGCGGGCGGTCGGGGTGGCGTGCAACCGGAACCCGGTGCCGGTGCTGGTGCCCTGTCACCGGATCGTCGGGGCGGGCGGCAAGCTGGTCGGCTTCGGCGGCGGCCTGCCCCGCAAGGTGACCCTGCTGGAGCTGGAGGCGGCGGTCGCGCTGCGCGTGGCCTGGCTGCCCGAGGGCTGATCGCACACGTCGTCCGCCCCGGTCCGAGCGAGTTGGCGGCTGTCGCCGTACCCGGAGATGGCGGCCTGAACGACCGAGGGCCGGGTCCTTGCGGACCCGGCCCTCGGTGCTGCGTGGTTCAGCGCGTCAGCGCTCGACCTCGCCCTTGATGAAGGCTTCGACGGCGGCGTGCGCGTCGTGGTCGGCGTACTGCTTCGGCGGGGACTTCATGAAGTACGAGGAGGCCGAGAGGATCGGGCCACCGATCTTGCGGTCCAGCGCGATCTTCGCGGCCCGGACGGCGTCGATGATGACACCGGCCGAGTTCGGCGAGTCCCACACCTCGAGCTTGAGCTCGGCGTTCAGCGGGGTGTCACCGAAGGAGCGACCCTCCAGCCGGATGTACGCCCACTTGCGGTCGTCGAGCCACGGCACGTGGTCCGACGGGCCGATGTGCACGTCGCTCTTGCTCATCTCGTGCGGGATCTGGGACGTCACCGACTGGGTCTTCGAGATCTTCTTCGAGACCAGGCGGTTGCGCTCCAGCATGTTCATGAAGTCCATGTTGCCGCCGAAGTTGAGCTGGTACGTGCGCAGCAGCTCGACACCGCGGTCCTCGAAGAGCTTCGCCAGCGCCCGGTGCACGATGGTCGCGCCGACCTGGCTCTTGATGTCGTCACCGACGATCGGCAGGCCAGCGTCCTCGAACTTCTTCGCCCACTCGGGGTCGGAGGCGATGAAGACCGGCAGGGCGTTCACGAACGCGCAACCGGCGTCGATCGCGGCCTGGGCGTAGAACTTGTCGGCCTGCTCGGAACCGACCGGCAGGTAGGAGACGACCACGTCGACCTGCGCATCGCGCAGCGCCTGGGCCACGTCGACCGGCTCGGCGTCCGACTCCTCGACGATCTCGCGGTAGTACTGGCCCAGACCGTCGAAGGTCGGACCGCGCTGCACGCTGACGCCGGTCGGCGGCACGTCGCAGAGCTTGATGGTGTTGTTCTCGCTGGCGACGATCGCCTCCGCGAGGTCCATGCCCACCTTCTTGGCGTCCACGTCGAACGCCGCGACAAACTCCACGTCCGATACGTGGTAGTCGCCGAAGGTGACGTGCATGAGACCCGGGACGCGGTCGTTCGGGTCGGCGTTCCGGTAGTACTCCACGCCCTGCACGAGGGACGAGGCGCAGTTACCCACACCGACGATGGCGACGCGGACGGAGCCCATAGCGTCTGCCTCCTTCTTCTTCATCACGGCCGCTCTGTCCTGGACGCGCCAGGCGGGGGCGGGCTGTTGTCTTCTCGTCGGCCGCCGGCTGTCCCGGGCGGGACGGTCGGGGCTCGGCCGGAGCGCTCGTTGGCGATGAGCTCCTCCAGCCAGCGGACCTCACGCTCACAGGCGTCGAGGCCGTGGCGCTGCAGTTCCAGGGTGTACGCGTCGAGCCGCTCGGCTGCCCTGCCGAGCACGTCACGAAGTCCTTCGCGACGCTCCTCGATCTTGCGGCGACGACCTTCCAGGATCCGGAGCCGGGTGGCCTGGTCGGTCCGGGCGAAGAACGCGAAGTGCACGCCGAAGCCCGTGTCGTCGTACGTCTCGGGCCCAGCCTGCGCTATCAGCTGGGCGAAGCGTTCCTTGCCCTCCGCGGTAATGGTGTAGACCACCCGACCGCGTCGGCTGGTCAGGGCGGGCACCTCCTCGGCGGTCGCGGGTGTCTCGGCGGCCTCGGTGATCCAGCCCGCCGCCTGCAGCCGCCGCAGGGTCGGGTAGAGCGAGCCGTAGCTGATCGCCGCCCGGATGGCACCGAGCTTGGCGGTCAACTCCTTGCGCAGCTCATAGCCGTGCATCGGGGCCTCCTGCAGCAGGCCCAGGATGGCGAGCTCGAGCATGGCCACCCCTTCTCAACCCCCGGCGCGGAGCTGTTTACCCCGGCACCGGGCCCGGTAACCACCGCGATGTATCGGACCGATACATCGCACGTTAGCGGAGACCCATGATCAGGGCAAACCCTGGACGCGGGATGTCGTCGTCACTGATGGTTACGGTGGTCGCCTCGCCCCGTCGGACCGCGTACCCTTTGCCGCATGCGTACGCAGCGCCAGGTTGTCGACTACTCGCTCCGGAAGCGAGCGGTGCTGCGTGAACTCCTCGCCGGCCGGGTCGGCACGTACGACGTCTGCGACGCGTCGCCGTACCTGAAGAACGCCGCCCGGTTCCACGGCGAGCCGACCGATGAGCGCTGTCCGATCTGCCGGAGCGAGAACCTCATCCACGTCCACTACATTTACGGTGACGAACTCAAGCAGTCCGCCGGCCAGGCGCGTACCCGGGCCGAGTTGCCCGTCCTGGCGATGACGGTGCGTGAGTTCCAGGTCTTCGTGGTGGAGGTGTGCCCCGGGTGTGACTGGAACCATCTCGTCGAGCAGTTCCTGCTCGGGCGGGACGGGCTGGCCGGTGGCACGGAGGACGGGTCGGGTCAGGACGCGATGGGTGGCTCGGCCACCACGTCCGGGTCGGCCCCTCGTCGAAGGCGAGAGGCGCAACGGTGATTCGAGCGGTGTCGGCCGATCCTGGTCCGGTGGACGAGGGACGGGACACTCGACAGCTCGTAGGTCTGATTGGTCCGAATAATCAGGAATTGACGCCTGCGCCCCGGCTGGTCCGGGGTGTAGCGTCGCGTGTTCCGGCTCACGGCAACCCGGTGGTGGCGCGCCCGCGCCCCACCGCGACCGGCAGGGTGTGAGGAATGAACTACGGCGATCCCAGTTCTTCGCGTGGGCGGGCCCAGGTCCCGGGCCCGAACGGCGACCCCGGCGGTAGCCCGGCCGGGGACGGCTGGACATCGGGGCAGGGCGGCGGGGCCTCGGCCCGGGCCTCCGTGACCCCCGGGGTTCCGCGTCCAGCGGACGCGCCTCGGTCGGCGGCGCGGCCCCGGTGCCCCGCAGTGGCGGTGCCTCCGGCGCGGCCCCGGTGGGTCGGGCCGGCGCGGGCCGGGCCTCCGTCCCGGTCTCCCCGGCACCCGGCGGCGCCACCGGTCGGGCCGGCGCGGGCCGCGCCTCCGTACCGGTCTCGCCGGCTCCGGGCCGCGCGTCGGTGCCGGTCTCCCCGGCTCCGGGTGCCCCGGCCGCGCGCGCCTCCGTCGGCGCGGCCAGCGTGGGTACGGCCGGCCGGGCGAGCGTCGGCTCGGCAGCCGTGGGCGGTCGGGCCGCGGTGGCCCGGGCGGGTGTCCCCGGCATGGCCGGCGGTGGTCCGGGTGGTCCCGGCGGGCCGAACGGTCCCCGTCGTGGTGGTCGCGGTGACGACCCGAACGCGGCGGCGCGGGCCAGGAAGCGCAGACGGATCAACATGCTGATCGCCGGCTTCGCGGTCTTCATCATGCTCGCCGGCATCGGCGTGGTCGGGTTCACCTACTACTCGACCAAGGTGATCCTTCCGGAGGACGTCACCCCGCCGCTGGCCACCACCATCTACGCCAAGGACAGCAAGACCGCCATCGCCAAGGTCGGCGCGGAGAACCGCGAGTTCGTCACCATCCAGCAGATCCCGCAGTTCGTGCAGGACGCGGTCGCCGCAGCCGAGGACCGGAACTTCTACGAGCACTCCGGTGTGGACTACAAGGGCATCGCCCGCGCCGCGTGGAACAACCTCACCGGCGGCGACAAGCAGGGTGCCTCGACGATCACCCAGCAGTACGCCCGCAACGCCTACGCGAATCTTCAGCAGGACACGTACGGTCGCAAGGTGAAGGAGGCGATCCTCGCCTCCAAGCTGAACGACAAGTACAGCAAGCCGGAGATCATGCAGCACTACCTGAACGTCATCTACTTCGGGCGGGGCGCATACGGCATCCAGGCGGCGGCCAAGACGTACTTCGGCAAGTCGGTGACCGACCTGAACGTCGCCGAGGCGGCGGTGCTCGCGGCGCTGATCAAGCAGCCGGAGCCGAGCGCCACGCACAAGGGCTACGACCCGGCGATCAACCCGGAGGCCGCCCTGGACCGGTGGAACTACGTGGTCAGCGGCATGATCACCAAGGGTTGGCTGGACGCTTCCGGTAAGCCGGCGCACCCGACGGAATACCCGACGAAGACGCTCAAGAAGCCCAACCTGAAGGGCAACTCTGCGGACTTCGGGGTCAACACGCCGTACGGCAACGTGATCAACTATGTCTCGCAGGAGATGCGGGACATGAAGCTCTGCACCGACAACGACGCCGAGGTCACCACGGCCAAGCCGCTCTGCTCGCAGGCCCTGCAGAAGGGTGGCTACCGGATCACCACCACCATCGACCCCGAGATGCAGAAGGCGGCGGTCGAGGCGGCCCAGCCGACCAACAAGGACTCGGAGCTGTACGGACAGCCCAAGAACCTGATGGCGGCCGTGGTGGCGATCGACCCGAAGACCGGCGGGGTGCGCGCCTACTACGGCGGTGACAACGGCACCGGCACCGACTACGCCGGCAAGAACTACGAGAACGGCCAGGTCACCGGCGGCCACTCGCCGGGCTCGAGCTTCAAGATCTATACCCTCGCCGCGGCGCTCAAGGCGGGCATCTCCGTCAAGTCGCTGTGGAAGGCGTCGGCGTTCACCCCGAAGGACACCAAGTTCAAGGTCAGCAACGCCGGCTCCGACAAGGTCTCCTGCGGCGACTCCTGCACCCTCGAGTTCTCCACCCTGCGCTCCTACAACGTGCCGTTCTACTACGTCACCGAGAAGATCGGCCCGGACAAGGTCGTCGACATGGCCAAGCAGGCCGGTATCACGACGATGTGGCGCACCGACACCAACCCCGCCAAGGCGTACGACCTGACCAAGGCGGACCCGAAGGACCTGGCGCCCGACCCCTTCTTCAACGTGGTCGGCTACGGTCAGTACCCGGTCACCGTGCTGGACCACGCCAACGGCGTCGCCACCTTCGCCAACCAGGGCGTCTACAACAAGGCGCACTTCGTGAAGCGGGTGCAGAAGCAGAACACCACCACCGGTAAGTGGGACACGGTCGGCGGCGAGAAGCTGGCCTCGAAGCAGCGCATCGACAAGGACATCGTCGCCGACGTCACCTCGGTGCTGGAGCAGTACCCGCAGGGCATCAACCGCGAGCTGGCCAACGGCCGGAAGGCCGCCGAGAAGACCGGCACCTGGGAACTCGGCGACGGCAGCGACGACAACGGCGACGCCTGGATGATCGGCTACACCCCGCAGCTCGCCACCGCCGTCTGGGTCGGCAACAAGGGCGCCCGGAAGGCGATCAGGGACAAGGACAAGCGGATGATCAGCGGCGCGCGGATGCCCGGCGCCATCTTCCAGCGCTTCATGAACGACGCGCTCAAGGGCGAGGAGAAGATGGACTTCCCGCCCCCCGCGCACGTCGGCAAGGACGACGTCGGTAACGGCACCCCGCCGCCGCCCCCGGCGCCGGACCCGACGCAGCCGCAGCAGCCGCAGCAGCCGAACTGCGCCGACCCGCTCGGCATCTTCTGCCCGCCGACCAACGGTGGCGGGAACAACGGACCGGGCGGCCCGAACGGTGGCGGCGGCCGGCCCGGCGGCGGCGGTGGCGGGATCCTGCCGAGCACACCGCCACGCCAGACGTACTGACCGTCTGAGCCAGCGCCGCCGACGGCGGCCGGACACCACGTCCGGCCGCCGTCGGCGTTTCCGCGTACCGGAATCTTTGCCCGCGGGGCGGGACGGCGACCCCCGATGTACGGCAGGATGCGTCTCCATGAGCACCCAGTCGACGGCAGGCATCGACGACACCGGGACGACCGACCACCCGTCCCGCTCGGACGGCTTCGTCCGGGGCGTCTCCGAGGTGATCGGTGGACCGCTGGGCGACCACGCGGTCGCCCTGGACCGGCCCGCCGGCCGCGAGGGCCGGTTCTGGACGGCCGCCCGGATCGTGCTGGCGCTGGTCTGCCTGACGCTCGCCCTGCACTGGGTGCAGAAGTCGCCCTGCCAGGACGGCGCCTGGCAGAACAACGTGCAGTACACCCGCCTCTGCTACACCGACGTGCTGGCGCTCTACTATGCCGAGGGCCTCAACGAGGGCAAGGTGCCCTACGTCGACCACCCCGTCGAATACCCCGTGCTGACCGGCTACTTCATGGGCGCGCTCGGGCTGCCGGTGCACGCCCTCGGCGCAAAGGACCCGGGCATCAACCAGGGTCAGTGGTTCTACAACCTCAACGCGCTGGTGCTCGGCGCGCTCGCCGTCGCCACCGTCGGGGTGATCCTCGCCCTGCGCCGCCGACGACCGTGGGACGCGGCCCTCTTCGCCCTCGCCCCCGCGCTGGCGCTCACCGCCACCGTCAACTGGGACCTGCTCGCCATCGGTCTCGCCGCGTTCGGCCTGTACGCCTGGTCGCGGACCAGACCCGATCGGCTCAGCGCCGGACCGGCCGTCCTGGCCGGGGCCCTGATCGGGCTCGGCGGCGCGGCGAAGATGTGGCCGCTGTTCCTCCTCGGGCCGATCCTGGTGCTCGCGGTCCGGGCCGGCCGGATCCGGACCGCCCTGCTCGCCGTCGCTTCGGCCGCAGTGACGGTGGTCCTGGTGAACCTGCCCGTCGCGATCCCCTACCGGGACAACTGGAACCGCTTCTTCGAGCTGAACACCACGCGGCCGATCGACTGGGGCACCCTCTGGTACATCGGGCGTTACCTCGACGGCAAGGTGAGCCCGTCCGCCCCCGGCGACCTCGGGCCCTTCGAGTGGCTGAACGCGAACATCCCCACCCTCAACTGGGTGTCGTACGCCCTCTTCGGGCTGGCCTGCCTCGGCGTGGCCGCGCTGGCGCTGCTGGCGCCGCGCCGCCCCCGGCTCGGCCAGCTCGCCTTCCTGGTCGTCGCCGCCTTCCTCATCTTCAGCAAGGTGTGGTCGCAGCAGTTCGTGCTCTGGCTGCTGCCGCTCGCGGTGCTGGCCCGACCGCGCTGGGGCGCCTTCCTGGCCTGGCAGCTCGCCGAGGTCTGCTACTTCGCCGCCTTCTACGGCGAACTGCTCGGCGCGGCGACCAGCCGTCCGGTCTTTCCCGAGGGCGTCTTCGTGCTGGCCGCCACCCTCCGGCTGGTCACCGTCGCGGTGCTCTGCGGCCTGGTGATCCGGGACATCCTGCACCCCGAGCAGGACGCCGTCCGCGCCACCTACGCCGACGACCCGGACGGCGGCGTCCTGGACGGTGCCCCCGACGCGCCCTGGTACGTCCGCCGCCGCGGCCGGCAGGCGACGAACCTGCCGGCCGAACCCGCCCCGGCCTGACCTGCCCGGACCACCCGTCGGGCCGGGTCAGAGGCGGTAGACGACCGCGTCCGCAACTTCCTCGCGGGTGATGCCGAGCCCGTCGACCGGTTTGTCCACGATCCGCTCCCAGGGTGTGCCGGCCAGCTGACCGCGCAGGACCACCACGTTGCGGACCCCGAGGCCGCGCAGGTAGTCGACGCTGGGCCGGTCGGGGAAGCCGAGGGTGAGCTCGCGGACCTTCGCCTGGGCATCCGGGGTGAAGCCGCTGCCGCCGTTGACCATGTCCTGGAAGCGGGACGTCGACCAGAGCATCACCGGCTGGTCCAGGTTCTGGCTGCTCGGCAGCACCAGCATCGGACCGTCCACGCTGCGCAGCGCCGCCGGCTGCACCGGCACCACCGGGTGCGGGGTCGTGTTCAGCCCTTCCCCGAGCACCAGCAGCAGCGGCAGCAGGGTGGCCAGTCGCAGCCACGGGCCCGGCCAGGGCGGCACCCGCTCGGCGGCCAGCTCGCGTACCCGGGCGCAGAAGGCGGTGACCGCACCCGCGGCGAGCAGGCCGAGCAGCAGGGTGGTCCAGAGCATCATCCGGCCGGGCGTACGCAGCCCGTTCCAGCCGGGCAGGTGCTCGAAGAGCGGGACGTAGGTGTAGGTGCCGTCGAGGAACCGGGTGCCCATGGCGAGGACCATCGTCACCAGCACCCCCGCCAGCAGCAACAGCCGGTGCCGCAGCCGCCAGACCGAGAAGAAGAGCCCACCGGCGGCCAGCGCGTAGAGCACGAAGCCGGGCAGCAGGGTCATCTCCGGGTGCCAGGGCAGCGCGGCCCGCGCCCCCTCGTGCAACCCGCCCCAGATCCGGGACTCGGCGGGCGCGGTGAAGAACCCGGTCGCCGGCGGCGAGAAGATGGCGATGTCGCCGATCGTCCGTACCGCGTTGGGGTGCAGCTCGCTGACCTTGAAGTACGGCACGGCGAGCAGGCCGCCCACCGCGGCGAAGAGCAGGCCGCCCACCAGGTCGGCCACCAGCAGCCGTACGCCGAACGGACGCCGGACCCCGGTCAGCCGCCGGCCCGTCCAGATCACCACCGAGACCAGCACGATGCCGCCCAGCAGGTACGCGAACGGCAGCCCGATGCCGAACCCGAGGCTGAGCTGCCACGCCGCCACCAGCCATCCCGCGTACGCCCAACCGGCGTGCCGACGCTGGGGGCGGTAGCCGTGGCGCAGCGACCAGCCGTGGCCGCGGGCCAGCATGGCCAGCGCCAACGGGATTCCGCCGTTGGAGACGATGTGCAGGTGTCCGGCCTGGGCGAGCAGCCACGGCGCGTACGTGTAGCTCGCTCCCGCCACCGCGGCCCCGATCCGGCCCGCGCCCAACTGCCGCGCCAGCGCGTACGCCCCGAACGTGGCGAGGGCGTGGGCCAGCACGAACATGATGTTGTAGCGGAGCACGGCCGCCTCGGGCCCGGTGCCGATCATGCCGGCCGGGGCGTAGCCGAGCAGGGTGTCGGAGAAGGCGAAGCTCCACGGCTCCGGGAAGAACGTGTTCGAGTCCCACAGGTGCGCCGGGTCGGTCAGCAGGATGTGCCCCGACCAGGCCATCTGCCAGGCCTGGAGGCTCGGGTCCCAGTAGTCCTGCGGCAGCGTGTAGAGCGGGTAGCGCAGGGTCGGCCAGGTGAGCAGGACGGCCAGGGCCAGGGCGGCGACGGCGGCCAGCGTCCACTCGTGCACCAGGAACCGGCCGACCGCGCGGCCGACCCGGCCGAGCCGCGTGGGCACCGGTTCCGGAGCAGGTCCGAAGGAGTCCCACAGGTCGGCCTTCTGCCGGCCGCTGCGCCCGGTCGTGCCCTTGCCGTCGCCGACCGGGCCCTCACCCTTCGCGTCGGTCACCGCCTTCCCGCTGCCGTCCGGCTTCGCGGTGGCGTCGGCCCCGTGGTCCGCGTCTGCCTTCGCGGTGGCGTCGGCCCCGTGGCCCTGGTCCGCCTCGGCGGTGGCGTCGCGCTTGCCAGGGGTATCGGGTCTGGCAGGGGCGTCGGCGTCCTCGGCGTCGTCGGGCTTCCGGCTGCTGTCGGCGCTGCCGCCTTCGTCACCGTCGGTGCCGGTGACGATCTCGCCGGTCGCCGCTCTGGCCTTCTCCGCGCCGGGACCGGTCGCGCCCGCCGGTGCCGGGGCGTCCGTGCCGGCCGGTTCGGCGCGACCGCCCGTCGCGTCGGACTGCCCGGTGGTCATGCCGCCCGGCTCCCCGCCCCGAGCTGGTCGCGCAGGAAGGCGATGTCCGCCGCCTGGCCGTCGACCCCGCCGGGGGTCTCCACGACGACCGGCGCGCCCGCCGCGCGGATCACCGCCACCACCAGTTCGGGATCGATGGTGCCGCCGCGCAGATTGTCGTGCCGGTCCTGGCCGGAGTTGAAGGCGCCCTTGGAGTTGTTGGCGTGCACCAGGTCGATCCGCCCGGTGATCGCCTTGACCCGGTCGACCAGCCCGAGGAGGTCTTCGCCGCCGGCGTGCGCGTGGCAGGTGTCCAGGCAGAAGCCGACCTCGTGGTCGCCGAGGACGTCCCAGAGCCGGGCCAGCGCGTCGAGGTGCCGGGCGCAGGCGTTGTCCCCGCCGGCGGTGTTCTCGATGAGCACCGGCAGTCCGAAGCCGCCGGAGTCCGCCGCGTACGCGAAGGTCTTGCGCCAGTTGTCGAAGCCGACCGCCAGGTCGTCACCGGCGTTGACGTGGCCGCCGTGCACGATCAGGCCCTTCGCGCCGATCGCCGCGGCGGCGGACGCGTGGCCGAGCAGCAGCTTGCGGCTGGGGATCCGGATCCGGTTGTTGAGGGTGGCCACGTTGATCACGTAGGGCGCGTGGACGTAGAGGTCGACGTCCGCCTGGCGCAGCCGCTCGGCGTCCTCCCGGGGTTTCGGGGCCTTCCAGCCCTGCGGGTCGGAGAGGAAGAACTGCACGGCCTCGGCGTCGCGGGCGGTCGCCTCGGCGAGCGGGTCGGCCTGATCGACATGGGCTCCGATTCGCATGCAGGGGAGCCTACGTCGCCCCTGCGACGTGCGGGGTGACGGCGGCGGGGAGTCGCGGTGACCCCGATCCGGGGATCGACCGTCGTCGGCGCTTCGCCCGGCCCGCGTCACCCGCCGGGCGGGCGGTCGTTGTGCGAGGTGGGATCGATGGTCGACGCTCCGGACGGGCGCGGTCCACAACGCGTCCGGCCGGCAGGTGGACTCCCGGAAACGGGTTGCCCCGCCGTGCGGCCCGGCACGACGGGGCGGGATCCGACCTCGCCACGACGGTGCCCGACAAATTATCGGGCTAATTCCGCCAATCACCACAAGAGGTGACGAGAGCCGTTGTATGGTCACATCAGATAACAACCTGATAAAGCTCCGCGGGGTGTCCTCGATCCAACCTCATCGGTGTGGTCGTTCCTCCCCAGGTCCCACCCAAGGAATGCGGACGGGACACCCCGCGGCCCCGTGGACAGGGGTCCACCACCGGCGCTCGTCGCCGGAGGTGGACCCCTGTCACCGTCCCGGCCCGGCGGACCCGACCGGCCCGGGCATGATCGTCGGGACCGGCTATCCTGGTCAGGTTGTCCGCACCCGGCCGGGTTCCCCCGGTGTCAGAGCGGGCCACGACGCAGACCTCCTGCCACGGAAGGACCGTGGCCGCATAGCCCACAGGAGGTGAGTACGTCTTGCGTCATTACGAAATCATGGTGATCCTCGATCCCAGCCTCGAGGAGCGCACCGTCGCCCCGTCGCTCGACACGTACCTGAACGTGATCCGCACCGCGGGTGGCTCGGTGGAGAAGACCGACGTGTGGGGCCGCCGGCGCCTCGCGTACGAGATCAACAAGAAGGCCGAAGGCATCTACGCCGTCGTTGACCTGCAGGCCACGCCTGCGGCGGTCGCCGAGCTCGACCGTCAGCTGCGGCTGAACGAGTCCGTGCTGCGCACCAAGGTCATCCGGCCGGAGATGCGCTAAGCATTCACCCCCTTTCCGGTTCGTCCGGACCAGCCTCACCAGCTCTGTCGGAGGGCTCTGAGAGCCTGTACGACAGACCTGATTGAGTGCGCGAGGAGATGGTCATGGCAGGAGACACCACCATCACGGTCATCGGCAACCTGACCGATGACCCCGAGTTGCGGTTCACCCCGTCCGGTGCGGCGGTCGCCAAGTTCCGGGTCGCTTCGACGCCCCGGTTCATGGACAAGACCACCAACGAATGGAAGGACGGCGAGCCGCTCTTCCTGGCCTGCACCGTGTGGCGGCAGGCGGCGGAGCACGTCGCCGAGTCGCTCCAGCGGGGCGCCCGCGTGATCGTCTCGGGTCGGCTGCGCCAGCGGTCGTACGAGACCCGCGAGGGCGAGAAGCGCACCGTCATCGAGCTCGAGGTCGACGAGATCGGCCCATCGCTGCGCTACGCCACGGCGAAGGTGCAGAAGATGTCCCGCTCCGGCGGCGGCGGTGGCGGCTTCGGCGGCGGTGGCGGTGGCAACCAGGGTGGCGGCGGAGGCAACTTCGACGACCCTTGGGCCTCGGCTGCGCCCGCTCCCTCGCGCGGTGGTTCGGGCGGCGGAAACTTCGACGAGGAGCCTCCGTTCTAATGGCGCAAAGCGCCCGCGATCGCAAACCAGGAGCACGTGCAATGGCCAAGGCTGCGGCACTTCGCAAGCCGAAGAAGAAGGTGAACCCGCTCGACAAGGACGGGATCACCTACATCGACTACAAGGACACCGCGCTGCTGCGCAAGTTCATCTCCGACCGCGGCAAGATCCGCGCTCGACGGGTGACCGGCGTGACCTCGCAGCAGCAGCGGCAGATCGCCCGTGCGGTCAAGAACGCCCGTGAGATGGCGCTCCTGCCGTACACCGCCACGGCCCGCTGAGAGGAGGCACCGACATGAAGATCATCCTGACCCAGGAAGTTTCCGGTCTCGGTGCCCCCGGCGACATCGTCGAGGTCAAGAACGGCTACGGCCGTAACTACCTGCTGCCGCAGGGCTTCGCGATCAGCTGGACCAAGGGTGCGGAGAAGCAGGTCACGGTCATCAAGCGGGCCCGCTCGGCCCGTGAGATCCGCGACCTCGGCCACGCCAACGAGGTCAAGGCCCAGCTCGAGGGCCTGAAGGTCAACCTGAAGGCCCGCGCCGGTGACGGTGGTCGGCTCTTCGGTTCGGTCACCCCGGCCGAGATCGTCGACGCCGTCAAGGCGGCCGGCGGTCCGACCCTCGACCGTCGTCGGCTGGAGCTGCCCGGTCACATCAAGTCGCTCGGCGCCTACCCGGTCAGCGTCAAGCTGCACCCCGAGGTGAGCGCCAAGTTCGACCTGAACGTCGTTCAGGGCTGACACCCGCGACACCCACGACAGGGCCCGCACCGGAACTCCGGTGCGGGCCCTGTCGCCTTGGTGCCTGTCGCTCTGGTGCCTGTCGCCGGTGGCACGTCAGCCGATCGGCTGGCCCGTCACCGCACTGATCATCACCGTGGAGAGACCACCGCCGACCACCGCCGCGGCGACCGCCACGGTCGCGGACCGCCAGGTGGTGCCTACCCGGCGCAGCAGCACCGCCACCACCAGGCTGCTGACCAGCGCCAGGGCGAAGCGGGGAGCCCCGGCGACGAGCGAGTCGAAGGCGTGCGCCCGCGGTGAGTCACACCCACCGCCCGTGACGTCGGTGACGCACCCCGGTGGGGCCTGACCGCTCAACGTCAGCAGCCATCCGAAGACCAGCACGGCGGGCACCAGGTAACACGCCGCGGTGTACAGCAGCGGACGGAGTGGACCACCGGGATCCGGATCCAGCAGGTCGTCCTCGATCCGGCGGCTCCACGAACCGCCACCGGCCGGCTCGGTCCGACTCCGGGTCGACGCGCCAGCGGCGCCCCGGCCCGTACCCGCCGGCCCCACCCGGCGGCGCGGCGCCGCAACGGGGCGGGGAGCGGTGTACGCCACCACGGGCGACCGAGGTGCCGACGACGGCGCATCCACCCAGCGCGGATCGTCCCCGGCCAACCGGGTGCCCGACCAGAATCCCTCGGCCTGCTCCGTCGACGCCCGACCCTCGGCCGCCCGGTCCCGGACCGGGCCGGGCGGTGCCGTCCGGTCCCACCGGTCGACGTCGGCGTACCGCTCCGACGGGGCCGGCTCCGCATAGCGGTCCCACTGGCCGGTGTCGGTGAACCGGTCCCACTCTCCGGTGTGGTCGGACTGGTCCCAGCGGCCGGTGCCGTCCGCCTGGTCCCAGCGGCCGGCCGGGGCGGAACGATCCCACGCGTGCACCCCGGAGGCGTCCCACGGGTCGACCGCCGGACGCTCGGCGGGGTCCGGTTCGACCGGCCTGCTCCGGTCCCACGACTCGGCCGCCGGACGGGACCACGACGACTCGGCCGCGCGCCGGCTGCGCCGGGTCGTCCGCCCGCCCTCCCAGCCACTTCCCGGATCCACCCCGGGAGCGGACTGATCGGACTCCTCCAGACCGGACCAGACCACCTGTGGGCGACGGGCCGGGGCGCGGCGGGGCCGGCTGCGCGGGACCGCCCCGGAGACCGGCTCGTCCTCGGCGGACTCGGCACGCCGACTGCCGACGTACCCCTGCTCCTGCGGGGTGTCCAGGATCCACTCTGCGGTGTGCTCGGCGGCCGGGCCGGCACCGATCGCGCGGACGTCGCGCCGGCCGAGCTCGCGGCGCCGGCCGGCGTCGGTCGCACCGCGCCACCCGGTGTCCGCTCGCGGCTGGTCGGCGTCGTCGTCCGGGGCGGCGTGCCGGCCACCGCCGTCGGCGCGCCGGATGCCGGACTCGAGCGCCCACTGCGGCAGGTACGCGTCGACCGGCTCGTCCTGCCCACGCTCGATCGCGCGGCGGCGGCTGGGAGTGCGGTAGCGGTCGACGTCGGCGGCGTACGGGTCGACCGGGAGCGACTCGGCGGGAGCGTCCCACGGGGCGATCGGCTGGCGCTCGCGCGGGCTGCCCTCCCCGCGTCCCCAGTCCCGGTAACTCACGGCCGGAGCGTGACCCTTCTCAACCGAAAGTGCAATCCGCTGTCCAGGTGTAGCCGTTCGCTGAGATAGTACGGGACGAACGGCGCCCCGGCTCGACCCGAAATCTTTCCTCCACAGGCTGGGGATTGCATAACCGCAGGTCAGAGCGTTTAGTGCCGGGATTCCCCATCACTTATCCACATGCTGTGCACACCCTGCGCACATGTCCGTCCACCGGCGTCCACAGGTTGTCCCGAGGCTCGTCCACCGGCCTTGTTGAGGGGCTGACCTCGGGTTCCGTATCGTTGGCCCCCGACCGTCCGGGCGGTGGCCCCCGATCGACCGGAGGGGGTCGTCGGGAGTTGTCAGACCCCGGCGGTAGAGCTGGACTCGATCCGACGCAACGAGGGGGGACCCGTGTCGGTCACCGACGACATGCGGACGGAGCGGGCCGGGGGGCCGTCGTCCGCGCCACCACCACAGCGCGACAGCCAGTTCGACAAGACCCCGCCGCAGGACGTGGCCGCCGAGCAGTGCGTGCTCGGCGGCATGCTGCTGTCCAAGGACGCCATCGCCGACGTCGTGGAGATCCTGAAGTCGAACGACTTCTACCGTCCCGTGCACGCCACGATCTTCGACGCGATCCTCGACATCTACGGCCGGGGCGAGCCGGCCGACCCGATCACCGTGGCGGCGGCCCTCGCCGACTCCGGCGACCTGGCCCGGATCGGCGGCGCGCCCTACCTGCACACCCTGATCGCGAGCGTGCCCACCGCGGCGAACGCCTCCTACTACGCCCGGATCGTCGGCGAGCGGGCCGTGCTCCGCCGGCTGGTCGAGGCCGGCACGAAGATCGTCCAGCTCGGGTACGGCACCGGCCAGGGCGGCAGCCGCGACGTCGACGACGTGGTCGACCTGGCCCAGCAGGCCGTCTATGAGATCACCGAGCGCCGGGTCAGTGAGGACTTCGCCGTCCTCGCCGACATGCTCCAGCCGACCCTCGACGAGATCGAGGCGGTCGGCGCGCAGGGCGGCGTGATGACCGGCGTGCCGACCGGCTTCAGCGACCTGGACCGGCTCCTCAACGGCCTGCACGCGGGGCAGCTCATCATCGTGGCCGGCCGGCCTGGTCTGGGCAAATCGACCGCAAGTATGGACTTTGCCCGAAATGCCGCTATTCGGGCCAATCAGGCGGCGGCGATCTTCTCGCTGGAAATGAGCAAGGTCGAGATCGTCATGCGACTGCTCTCGGCCGAGGCCCGCGTGCCGCTGCACGTGCTGCGCAGCGGGCAGCTCTCCGACGACGACTGGACCAAGCTCGCCCGGTGCATGGGCGAGATCAGCGAGGCCCCGCTCTTCGTCGACGACACGCCGAGCATGAACCTGATGGAGATCCGGGCCAAGGCACGCCGGCTCAAGCAGAAGCACAACCTCAAGATGATCGTCGTCGACTATCTCCAGCTGATGACCTCACCGAAGCGCACCGAAAGCCGGCAGCAGGAGGTCGCGGACCTGTCCCGTGGCCTGAAGCTGCTGGCCAAGGAGGTCGAGTGCCCGGTGATCGCGGTGAGTCAGCTGAACCGGGGCCCCGAGCAGCGTACGGACAAGCGACCGCAGCTGTCTGATTTGCGCGAATCGGGCTGTCTGACCGCGGAGACGCGACTGATGCGGGCCGACAACAACGCCGAGGTCACTCTGGGTCAGCTACTGGCGGACAGGGCTCGCGACATTCCCGTCTGGGCATTGGACGAGAGTCTCCGCTATACCCCTCGCACCATGACGCATGTGTTCCCCAGTGGAACTCGTGAGGTTTACCGAATGAATCTCGCCTCCGGCAAGCTGATCGAGGCGACCGCGAACCACCCGTTCCTGACCTTCGCCGGATGGATGCCGCTCGGGGAATTGACGGTCGGAACTCGCATCGCCACTCCTCGCCATGTGCCGCCCCCGCTCGACATTCGTCCATGGGCGGAAGGTGAAGTAGTGCTGCTGGCACATCTGCTGGGTGACGGCTCTTTCGTTCGACGTCAGCCAGTCCGCTACGCGAGTTGCGACGAGTTGAACCTTCAGGCGGTCGCCGATGCGGCGAAGCACTTCGGGATCACTGCGGTCCGGGATGACTACCCTGCTACGCGAGTCACCACTCTCCGTCTCCCTGCCCCCTACCGTCTCGCGCGCGGACGGCGCAATCCGGTGGCCGAATGGCTCGACGAGCTTGGACTCTTCGGGCTCAGGTCTCATGAGAAGTTCGTGCCACAACCGGTGTTCAGCCTTCCCAAGGAGCAAATCACCCTGTTCCTGCGGCATCTCTGGGCGACCGACGGATCCGTCACCGTCAACAAGTCCGGTCGAGGGGGGCGGGTGTACTTCTCCTCCACCAGTCGCCGGATGATCGAGGACGTCTCACGTCTCCTGCTCAGGTACGGGATCACAGCTCGCCTGAAGCAGGTACCCGTTGTGCGGCACAGGCCGCAGTACACACTCGACATTTCCGGGCGGGACGACCAGCTCCGGTTCCTGCGGGAGATCGGTGTGCACGGCGTACGGGCGGCGAGATGCGAAGCGTTGCTGACCTCGCTGGAGTCGATGCAGAGCAACACAAATGTCGACACGGTGCCGACCGACGTCTGGACGCGCGTGCGGGAGATCCTGGCAGAACAGGGCATGAGCCACCGGCAGTTCGCTGCTGCCGTCGGCACACAGTTCTGTGGCAGCACGATGTGGAAGCACGCACCGAGTCGTACCAGGCTTGCGAAGATCGCCGGGGTCCTGGACTCGGCGGATCTAGACCTGCACGCGACCAACGACGTCTTCTGGGACGACATCGTGTCGATCGAGTCCATCGGTGAACGCGACGTCTACGATGCCACTGTTCTGGGCACTCACAACTTCATCGCCAACGGCATCGCCACCCACAATTCGATCGAGCAGGATGCCGACGTCGTGATTCTGCTGCACCGTGACGATTACTACGACAAGGAGTCGCCGCGCGCCGGCGAGGCGGATTTCATCGTGGCCAAACATCGAAATGGTCCGACCGACACCGTGACGGTCGCGGCGCAGCTGCACCTCTCCCGCTTCGTCGACATGGCGATCGTCTGAGTCGAATCGTGTAGGTCCTCACGCCCGCGCCATAACCTCTCACTTAACGCCATACGTATGCCATAAATGGCGTCTATCTGAGATTCGCGTTCGCCTGTCTAGTCGCAGCGCGCTCACCCCGAACTGACCGGCAAGGCAATGCGTCGAGGGCGATGCGTGTAAGGCTGATGCAGTAGGCGTCGGTGTCGGGTTTTTGACAGCCGAGGCGTAGATCAACTTTGGCGGAAGCGTCAGACTCTCCCTCTACAGTCGACAAGCAGTTTTCCACGCACGGCTGCGACCGACGGCGCGAGAAAGACGATCATGGCTAGACGCAGACGCACAACCCGGCGTATCAGCTCGGACACTTTCTGGTGGCTGGCAGGCGCGACATTGCTGGGTATCAGCATCGTCATGCAGCTGGTGCAACAGCACCCGGTGGCTGCGTCCCTGATCGCGGTGGCCGTGCTGGCGACGGCGTGCGGGAGTGGATGGTTGTGGGTTCAGCGGTCGCGGCGGCTGGTGCAGCAGGAGCGTACGGTCGCCGTCACTGACGTCATGTCCGGCTCGCAGTTCGAGCACTGGGTGGCCCGGTTGATGTGGGCCAGCGGATGCCGACGGGTGCGGGTGTCCGGCGGTTCTGGCGACATGGGTGCCGACGTGACCGGATACGCCCCGGACGGGCAGCGGCTGGTCGTGCAGTGCAAGCGATACAGCGCAAAGGTCGGCAGCCCTGAGGTGCAACGCTTCGCCGGAACTGCTCGGCACATCCATGACGCGGACGTGGCATTGCTGGTCACGAACAACTACCTCACCGCTCAGGCCGTCGATGTGGCCCGGCGGTGCCACATCAGCGTCGTCGACCGCGACACGCTCGGCCGGTGGGCGGACTCGCTGTCGTTGCCGATCGCCTCGATTCCCGGCCAGCCGGTCACCTCCGCGCCGGCGTGGCTAATACGGCTTCCAGTAGCCCGGCGTATTTACGACTTACGGGCGGTGTGGTCGTCGAGGCGAGAACGGCGGTGTTCAAGGCCGATTGCTCCTGCGGCCCGACAACCTGCGCCGGCAGCGCCGGCGAGCACCACACCGGCGAACACCGCACCGCCGCCGGTCGTCGCCCCGGCCAGGACGGAGTGGTGGAACGAGACGCCCTAATACCGCTGCCATGTCTGAGCCGTGTCCGACACGAAGCCGTCCTCGGTAAGCCTTCGCCCCGACAGAGCTGTCGTCGCGCCCCATCGAGACGTGACCTGCCCGTTGTACGACCCAAACCTGGAAGGAACCACCGTGGCGTACACCGCCGAGATCAGCCGCTCGAACCCCAGTTGCTTTATCTTCCTGCTCGACCAGTCGGCGTCGATGCTCGACGAGATCACCGAAGGCGAGGTCGTGCGCCGCAAGGCAGACGTGGTCGCCGACGCGCTGAACCGGCTGCTGCGTGAGCTGGCAATCAAGTGCGCCAAGGAGGGCGGCGTCCGCGACTACTTCCACGTGGCGGTCATCGGGTACGGCGTGCGCGTCGGTTCGGTGTTCGAGGGAGAACTGAGCGGGCGTGACCTGGTGCCGTTGTCGCAGGTCGCGAAGTATCCGGCCCGGGTGGAAGAGCGGATGAAGAAGGTTCCCGATGGCGCCGGTGGCCTGGTCGAGCAACCGACCAAGTTCCCGGTCTGGGTGGAGCCGGTCGGCAATCACGGCACCCCGATGGTCGAGGCGCTGCGCCAGGCCGCCGTACTGGCCAACACTTTCCTGGCGACCAACGAAAACTGCTTTCCGCCAGTGGTGCTGAACCTGACCGACGGGCAATCCACCGACGGCGATCCGCGCCCCGCCGCAGAGGCGGTGCGGGAGTTGGCGTCCACCGACGGCAACGTCCTGTTGTTCAACCTGCACGTGTCCAGCGAAGGTGGCAAGCCGACCATCTTCCCGAGAGCGTCGGCTGAGCTGAACGATGAGTACGCCCGCACCCTGTTCTCGATGAGCTCCCCGCTGCCCCCGCACATGCGCTCCTACGCCGCACAGCAGGGGATCGCCGTCGACGACACCAGCCGCGGTTTCGTCTACAACGCCGACATGATCACGATCGTGCAGTTCCTCGACATCGGCACCCGCGCCACGGACCTGCGCTGAGCCTCAAGACGCGATAGCTCATGCGCGCATTCGTCAATACGTTCGCAGTCCCCAAGGCCGGCTCGACGGACCAGGAGTACGAGGACGCCAGCGACGTGCGACCCGCGGCCGGTGACGACGCGGAGGTCACCGGTCCATGGTTGGCCGCCGCGGTCGCCGACGGTGCCAGCGAGGCCATGCTCGCCGGACGCTGGGCACGGCACCTCACCACCACGTTCACGGGTGCGCCCGCCGGCCAGGACCTGGCCGCGACGATCCTCGCGGCGGCCGCCGGCTGGGACGACGTCGAGGCCGGTTACCGGCATGCCCGCGACGAGGCTGGCGAGCCGATCGCCTGGTACGAGGAGGACGGGCTGCGCCGGGGCGCCTACGCCACCGTCGTCGGCGCGCACCTGCTGGACGGCCACACCGACCGGCAGGGGCCACTTTTGGTGGCCGCGCTGGGCGACGCCTGCCTGTTCCAGGTGCGCGACGACACTCTGATCACCGCGTTCCCGATCGACGACCCCGACGAGTTCACCACCCGGCCCGGTCTGGCCCCGTCCCGTCCCCTGGACCCCGCCAAGATCGGCGAACATGTCGTGGCGTTGCGCACCGCCTGGCAGCAGGGTGATCAGCTGCTGCTGGCGAGTGACGCGCTGGCCCAGTGGTTCCTGGCGCAGGCCCGAGCCGGCGGGACACCGTGGCGCACCCTGTCCGATCTCGGCACCGACGCGGAGATCGGTGGGTTCGCCGCCCTCGTCGACGGCTGCCGCGCCAACGGGTCGCTGAAGAACGACGACACCACGCTGTTACGCATCGACCTGTGAACCGCTGAAGCGCGAGGACGGCAACCGTGACCCAGCAGAGATCACCGGCCCGGTACCCGACCGGCGGCGATTACGTCGATGCGCTGCAATCGCCGGGCCTGGCCTTCGCCGACCCGCAGCTGCGGGCCAGCACGGTCAAGGCTGACGACCTTGGCATGCCGGAGCCGGTATCGGGCAACTTCGCCTCCGTCTTCCATGTCTATGGGACTACGGGCGAGCAGTGGGCGGTCAAGTGTTTTGTCCGTCCCGACCTCGACCGGCACCGGCGGTACCGCGCGATCGCCACCGCTCTGCAAGCGTTGCGCCATCCGGCCCTGGTGGACTTCGACTATCAGGTCGACGGGGTCATGGTGGCCGGCGTGCGTTACCCGCTGCTAAAGATGCGTTGGGTTCAAGCCCAAGGCCTCATGCCGTGGCTGGAAACGCACATCTCACACCCGGAACGGCTCCTTAGCGTTGCCGATCAGTTCCTCAACGTTATCACCACGCTGGAGAAGGCGGGCATCGCGCACGGCGACCTGCAACACGGCAACCTGCTGATCACTGGGCAGGACGAATTGAAACTGATCGACTACGACGGCATGTACGTTCCGGAGATCGCTGGGCTGCCACCGAACGAGAAAGGCCTTGTCAACTATCAGCATCCCCGCCGCGGCGACAGCGACTACGGGCCCGGCCTCGACCGGTTCTCCGCCTGGGTGATCTACACCAGCCTGATCGCACTCGCCGCCCGCCCGGAACTCTGGCGACGGCTGCGCGCCACTGACGACGACACCAAACTGCTGTTCGCCTCCGACGACTACCTCGACCCGGTGGCCTCCAGTGCCTTCCAAACGCTCCGCGCCGCGGGTCCGCCCCATCTGGCCGCTCTCGCCGACCGGCTCGCCACCTTCACCCGTCTGACTCCCTCACAGGTACCCGTACTGGAGGCCATGCCTGCGGGCACGGTGACCGCATCGGTACCGGCAGCACGCGCTGCTTCCGCGACAGAGATACCCGATTGGCTGGCCGACCACCTACCGGGGACACCGCCGGTCAGCCCGGCCGCACCCGCCGAGACACCGGCCGGCACCCCGGTGTACTCGTTCACCGGAAGGCATCTGAACGTCGCCCGCCTCGCTGCCGCTGGTTTGCTGCTCGGCGTTGCCGGTGCTGTCGCAGCCGGCGTCGGCGTGTCCTTGCTGGCCGCCATACCCGCGGTCGCCTGGATCCTCACCGTCATAGCCGCCGTGGTCGTGATCGCCGGCAGCTATTTGGCTCATCCGCTGGTCGTGACCCGCCGCAAGGCTCGCGACGCCTGCACCGCCGCCCAGCAAGAACTGACCGCCGCCCAAGCCCAGGCTCAGGCCGTCCGGGGGACGCGGGCCCAACTAGATGCCACCATAACCGCCCAGCAACAGGCGCTGCGCGGCCAGCGGGACGCCGCTATCCGGCAGCGTGACACCGCGACGGCGCAAGCACAGCAAGTCCTGCAGCAGACCCTGCAGGGCATCGCGCAGCGGCGTTCGGACTGGAGCAACACCCAGCAGGCGCGAGAGCAGAAACGACTCGCCGAAATCGCAGCGGAGCACGTTCAGCGCGCGCTGAGCAACGCCGTCATCGCCAAGAACCCGCCCCGCATGGTCAACGCGAAGATTGCCGGAACGCTGGCCATACACGGCTTCCGCACGGCAGCTGACTTCACCGGGTACCGCACCGCGTCCGGGTATGGCCGCTACGAACGAACCTTCATCAGGCGGCACCCGTCTGACTCTGGTACCTACGTGGAGAACGTCGGGGAGGCACGCGCTCAGTCACTGCTGCAATGGCGCGAAAGCATCAAGACGCGCGCCGAGAGCCAGGCGCCCAAGTCCCTCACCTCGCAGCAACGCCAGGAAGTCACCGCCCAGGTCCAGCAGTTCCACGCCGCCCTCAACGCTGAAGAGAACGCGGCCAAGCAGCACGCCCGTAGTGAAGTGGCACAAGCACGGGCTGCGGAAAGGGCCGCCCAGGTGGCCATGGACGCGCAAGAGAAGCGGATGGAGAATGAGGCTCAGGACAAGCGCGCGAACCTTGAGCGACGCATCGTCGGCGTGGACACCACCATTGCAGCCGCGCGGCGCAACTCCGAGCATCTAAGCGACGCGCTGGCGCCCTTACGAAGAGTTTCCGCGCCCGCCTACCTGCTGGCCATCGTGGGAGTCACCTCGCCGTAGACCCGCTCTCGCTGAGGTGCCTAAGCCCTGCTGGCCAGATCGCCGGGCCCGTGATCAGCTGTTCAGCAGTTTTGCCCGGGTTCCCTAGCGGACTGCTCGCGCTGATCTTGTACCGGTGCAGCTGGTAGCAGCATATGGGACAGCGCAGGCATGCGTGCTGGCTGCCGAAACGGAAGCGCTCGGGTCGACCGCGAGATCACCACGCACCCTGCTGTCGCCGGCCGAGGAGCTGACACCGTCGTGAGACAAGGCTTCTCGGCAACTCGTGAGACAACGCACAAACCCGCAGAACACAGCGTTGGCTCATGGCTCGAACTATAAGGCCCTACAAATCGCTCAGCCGAGCAGCGGGAACCAGCCGGCGGCCTCGCCCAGCTCCCGCCGGTCCCGCTCGGTGAGCGGCACCCGACCGGTGGCCTTGAGCAGATAGTCCCGGTCGTCCCAGCCGGTCGGTCGGACCGCGTCGTCGCTGAGCAGGCCGTCCATGGTGGCGACCGCCACCGCGACGGCGGCGGCGCCGGGCGGTGGCGCGGCCGGCAGGTCGACGACCAGGTCGAGGTGGTGCACCACGGCCTCGGTGGTGAGGGTGGCCAGCAGATCCGGTACGCGGAGCACGTGCCCCTGGGTGGTGACGCAGCCGGACGGGTCGGCGGCGCCGGCCGCGCGGACGGCGGCGGGTGCGGTGTCGCACCAGACCCGGACCACGCCGCTCGGCCGGCCGAAGGCGGCGGCGGAGCGGCGTACCCACCAGGCGTGCGCGGCGGCCTCGTCGTCCCGGCCGGGGGTGAACTCGCGCCAGTAGCTGACGTCGTCGACGTCGGCCGGTCCCTCGGCGGGGCTGGCCAGCGCGACCAGGGCCCGTTGGGCGTCGACGAGGACGTGCAGGAGCAGGTCGGCGACGAGCCAGCCGCGGCAGCGCGTCGGTCGTTGCAGATCCGCGTCGGAGAGGTCGGACACCACCCGCGTGATGCCGTCGTAGGCCTGCGCCAGCGCGATGTGCCCGGTCATCGCCCGAGCGTCGCACGGGCAACGCCGCACGGCCAGCCCGGACCGGCGGGTACGGCGGAACGGGCCGGGGCACCCGCCCCGGCCCGTTCGCGCTCAGTCGAAGAGTTCGCCGAGGAACCCGCCGTGGTGCTTCTTGCGCCGGTAGTGGCCGTGGTAGCCGTAGTGCTGCTGCCCGTATGCGGGCTGGGCGTAGCCGTGACCCGGCGGGGGCGGTGGGGGCGGCGGGGGGACGGTGCCGTAGCCCGGCTGGTGCGGGGCGGCGGCGGGCGGCGGTGGCGGTGGCGGCGGGTAACCGCCGGCGGCGGGCGGCGGCGCCTGGGTCGGGGCGGTGTGCTGACGGTTCCAGTTCGCCTCGGCCTCGAAGAGCTTCTCGAGTTCGCCGCGGTCGAGGAAGATGCCGCGGCACTCGCCGCACTGGTCGATGACGACACCGCTGCGCTCGTACTGGCGCATGTCTCCGTGACATTTGGGGCAGGTGAGCTGCATGGCACCGACGGTACCGGGTGGGCTCACGCGGTGGTGGCGAGCGCCTCGGTGACCTCGTCGTCGGAGACCTCGTGGAAGTCGTCGTAGTACGCGCCGACCGCACCGAAGTCCGGCGGCAGCTGGGCGGCGACCACCTGGTCCGCCTCGGGGGCCAGCAGGTCGTACGCCTGCTCGGCGCCGACCGGGACGGCGACGATCACCCGGGCGGCGCCGAGGCGCCGGGCCACCTGCACTGCGGCGCGGGCGGTGGCGCCGGTGGCGAGGCCGTCGTCGACGACGATCGCGGTCCGACCGTGCAGGTCCAGCGGGGGCCGGCCGGCCCGGTAGCGGCTCTCCCGGCGGTCCAGTTCGGCCTGTTCCCGCCGTCGCACCTGGTCCCGGTCGCGGTCGCTGAGCCGGCCGGCGACCATCTCGTTGAGCACCTGCACGCCACCGGGGCCGAGCGCGCCGAAGGCCACCTCGGGTGCCCAGGGCATGCCGAGCTTGCGGACCACCAGCACGTCCAACGGTGCGCCGAGCCGCTCGGCGACCTGCCGGGCCACCGGTACGCCGCCCCGGACCAGCCCGAGGACGACGAGGTCGGAGTGCCCGGCGAGGTCGGCGAGCCGGTCGGCCAGCACCTGGCCAGCCTCGGTCCGGTCGCGGTACGTGGTCATGTCTCAGGTCTACGCCCTGGCGGTGCGCCGCGTCCGGAACTTGCCGGAAGCCGGTCAGCCGAGGGGCGGGTGGGCCGGCCGTTCGGTGCGCGCCAGCGCCGGTGCCCAGACCAGCAGGGCGAGCGGATAGAGCAGGTAGCCGAACCGGGTCGAGGGCATCAGCAGGATTGCGGCGAGGAGGCCGTACCCGCAGATCAGCGCGGTGGTCGCGGCGGTGCGGGGTGGTCGGCGCAGGAGCCGGACGGCGATCGCCACGCCGGCCGCGACGAGCAGCGCGGCGGCGACCACCCGGCCGGCGGGCAGCGCCGTGGCGATCAGGTGGCCGGGGAACGGGGACTGCGCCGGGCTGGTCACCAGGCCGTGCCCGAGCGGGAAGCGGAGCACGTTCTCCACCAGGGCGTCCCGGTCGATCAACAGGGCGGGCAGCAGCGCGACGGCCGGCAGCCCGAGCGCGCCGGCGGCGGTCCGCAGGCCGGCCCGCCGGGTCGCCGCCCAGCAGATCAGGACGACCGCGACCGGCCAGGCGAAGAGCTTCAGCGCGCCGGCCAGGCCGACCGCGACGCCGGCCCGGCCGGGCCGGTCGGCGGCGGCCAGCGCGAGGGCGAGCAGGCAGAGGGCGAGTACGGGGAGGTCGTCGCCCCCCGTGGCCAGGGTCAGCGCGCAGACCGGCAGCACGGTGGCGGCCTGGACACCGCGCAGCACTGCCGCGTCCCGTCGGGGGGTGGGTGAAGCGGTGCGGCGCAGGGTGCCCACCGCGAGGGCCAGCGCCACGACGGTGGCCAGCGCGAACCAGACCCGGGCGTCGGTCCACCAGGCGTCGACGACCGCGCGGGGCAGCCCGAACAGCGCCATCCCCGGCTGGTACGGGGTGTAGCCGAGCAGCTGCTCGGCCGGTGGCAGCGCGGCGATCGCGTCGTGCCCGAGATAGGGGGTGCCGTGTTCGGCGAGCCGCGCCCCGGCGTGCTCGACCACCACCACCTCCTCCTGTGCCCGGCCGGTACGCCCCGACGCCCGCTGCCAGCTCTCCACGATCAGCGGCAGCAGGGTGGTGGTGGCCCAGGCGAACCCGGTCACCGTCCAGCGGGCGGTCAGCCCGGCGGCCGGCGAGTCGCCGTGCCGGCGGCGGAGCAGCAGTTGACCGGCTACGGCCAGCGCCGCGACCAGGTATCCGACGGCCGCGACGGCACCCCACGGTCGGTGCGGCGGCAGGGTCGAGGTGACGGCGGTGACCGCGGCGAAGAGCGCCGACACGGCGTACAGGCCGAGGTCGAGGGCGAGGCCACCGGCGGCGGTGTCCAGCGCCGACCAGCGACGCTCGGTGGGCGGTTCCGGGTCGGGGTGGCGGTCACGCGGGCCAGTCTGGCAGACGGCGGAGCCGGCCCCGTCCGACGCGGGTCAGCGTCGGCGCGGCTCGTCGGCGGTCTGCCCGTTGCCGGTCGCGGCGGGCCGGCCCCGGCCGACCTGGCGGCGTCCGGGCAGCCGGATCACCGCGCCGGCGTCGTGCAGCGGTGGGGCGAGGGTGCCGGGTCGGCCGCCCGCACCGCGGTGGAGCGCGGCGAGCAGCGCGCCGGCCGGCAGCGGCCGGGCGAACAGGTGGCCCTGCCCGGCGGCGCAGCCCAACTCCCAGAGCGCCCGGCGCTGCGGCTCGCTCTCCACGCCTTCGGCCACCACGGCCAGGTCGAGGCTGCGGCCCAGGTCCACCGTGGAACGGATCACGGCGGCGGCCTCGGCCGAGCTCTCCATGGCGGTGACGAAGCTGCGGTCGATCTTCAGCTCGTGTACGGGGATGCGGGAGAGCAGGGAGAGCGAGGAGTAGCCGGTGCCGAAGTCGTCCAGTGCCAGCCGGACGCCCGAGTCGCGCAGCCGGTTGAGCACCCGGTCGACCACGTCGAGCTGGCTGAGCGTCAGGGTCTCGGTCAGCTCCAGCACCAGCCGGTCCGGCGGCAGGTCGTGCGCCCGCAGCCGGGCCAGCACCGCCCCGGGGAACCGGGCGTCGAGCAGGCTGCGCGGGGAGACGTTCACCGAGACCGGCAGGTCGTGGCCGGCGGCCCGCCAACTGCCGGCAGCGATCAGCGCCTGGTCGAGGATGGCCTCCGCGAAGGCCGGGAGCAGGCCGGAGCGTTCCACGGCCTCCAGGAAGCGCAGCGGGTCGATCATGCCGTGGGTCGGGTGGTGCCAGCGGGCCAGGGCCTCGGCGCCGGTGACCTGCCCGGTGCCGAGGTCCACGATCGGCTGGAAGTTGACCGTGAACTCGTGGTCGGCCACGGCCCGGGGCAGCTCACCGCCGAGCGTGAGCCGGCCCAGGTCCGCGGTGTCCCGCGTCGGGGCGTACGTGGAGATCCGCTGGCCGGCCCGTTTCGCCTGGTACATCGCCACGTCGGCGCGGCGCAGCAGCTCGGCCACCCCACCGCTGGCCGGCGCGATGGCGATGCCGCCGCTGGCCTCCACGCTGATCCGCATGCCGTCCACGTCCAGCGGCTCGTGCAGCGCGCCGAGGAGTGCCTCCGCCCGGTGCGCGGCGACCGCCGGGGCCGGCAGCCCGCGCAGCAGTACGGCGAACTCGTCCCCGCCGAGCCGGGCCACCAGGTCGTCGGGGCGGGCCGCTCCGCGCAGCCGGTCGGCGACCTTGATCAGCACCTGGTCCCCGGCGGCGTGCCCGAGGGTGTCGTTGACCTCCTTGAAGTGGTTCAGGTCGATCAGCACCAGCGCGGTCACCCCCTCGGCGTGCCGCCTGCCGAGCTGTTCGGTGCCCTCGTCGAGGAGTTGCCGCCGGTTGGCCAGCCCGGTCAGCGCGTCGTGGCTGGCGGCGTACGCGTGTTCCTCGGCGATCCGGGCCAGCTCGGCGTACGCCTGGGCGTTGCGGACCGCGGTGCAGAGCGCGGAGGCGAAGGTACGCAGGGTGTACTGCTCCCGCTCGGAGAGCGCGACCGGGCCGGTGAAGCGCAACCGCAGCACACCGAGGTCGATCGAGCGGTCGTGGCCCTCGAGTGCCACCGGGATGACGGTGCCGGCGACCTCGCTCGGTTCGGCGGCGGCGCCGTCGTAGCCGATGCCCGCGGCGGTGCCCCGGAGCATGCGTTCGGTGCCCCGTAGCTCGATCTCCACCTCGTCGGCGGAGAAGAGCTCGGCGGCCTGCGTGACGGCCGTGGTGAGCACCTCGTCGAGGTCGACGACGTTGAGTGCGTCGGTGGTGCGGGCGAGCCGCTGCCACGCCTGCTGTTCGGTACGGGTGCGGATCCGGGTGGAGTAGGCGAGGTGCAGGCTGAGCACCAGCGGTGGCACGGCGAGCAGCAGCCGGGGATCGGCGCGCAGGATGAGCAGGGTGCACGCGGCCACGACGAAACGGACGCCGAAGCCCGCGAGACGGAGATCGAGGTCGGTTCGGAACTGGCGGGAGATGCGGGTGCCGGAGGCGAGGGCGATGACGGGCATGGCCAGGAGGTCGTCCAGGAGGGCGGCGACCAGGTACACCGCGCCGAGGGTGCCGATCAGGTCACCGATCGAGGCAGATGTCCAGTGCCAGTCGAGCACGCTGGCGGTCCACGCGGTGCCCGCCGCGATCAGGATGTTCTTGGCGACTCCGAAGGCGGTCTTGATGGGGGGAAGACGGAGGGCGGCGGAGGCGGCGGCCACACCGACGCCGGTGCCGAGGATGACCCAGGACCGGGGGGCGATGGCCACCCCGACCACGATGGCGGTCTCCACCCAGGCGATCGCGAGGGTGGTGGAGCGGATCCGTACGGGCGTCTTCACGATCACGCTGACCGCGATCAGGAAGGTCAGCGTCGTCAGGGTGGCGAAGTCCCGGACGGAGTCGGGTGGGTCTCGTAGGAAGAAGATGAACGCCGAGGCCGTGGCGGCGGAGGCCAGAAGGACGACGAGACCGACGAGCGCCACCAAGTGCCGATCGGTCTCATCACGTCGTCCGTCGGTGTGGCTCATCCAGCTCCAGTGGCTGAACGGCTGAAGCCTGGGCCGGCATCAACCAGCATCTTGATGCCCGGAGCCTACCGTCAGAGGTTCCCTGCGTGAAGTCTTGGTCAGTGCCACTCGCTGCCGCGCATCGCCCGACTCCTTTCAGATCCGTCTTTTCTGAAAGGTCCGACAGGACCTTTAACCTGCGAAAGACAGATTAGAGGTTCGGTGTGCAAGTTTTGAAGGCATAAATGTCAGTATGCGCAATATTAGCTAACATCGTGGTGCTTCATGACGTTCTGTCCACAGTCACTGTGCGGAGCGCATTCACTCGTACGCGAGAAGTATTTGGCTCGTCGCCTACGGCAATCCCCGTCGTGTGTGCAGGTCAATCCCGATCGTCAGCCTTACCGCTTTCCCGCCAATCTTCATCAGCAGTTCGGTCGGTGTTTGCGCTGATCCCTGCTCCGCCACGGGGCCACCGTCCCGAGCCCTCATTCGCACCCCGAGGCGGCGAGACGCGGAGGTGGTCGCTAGACTTCCGCACCTCTTCGATGGCGATCGACGCTCGGGCAGGCCGGTCGAGAATCGGGTTCGACCGGCCGTCCACCGACCCTCTCCGTCTGGTGGGGCAGGCCCGAGCAGCATCGGGTGCGGCGTCGTATCGCCAGCAGCCCCGGTAACGCCCGCCGGCTCCAATGGACGCGCTTACGGGTTTCTTATCGCTGCACTCCTCGCTGTCCTTTTCACGTCCCGGCGGAAACCATCGCGCTGCGGCTTCCCGAACGCCCCGGGAGTGCTGGTCGTACCCGAAAGATAGGCTCGCGACCGTGACGGATCCCGCCCAGCTCACCCACGTCGACCCGGCCGGCGCGGCCCGGATGGTCGACGTCTCCGCCAAGCCGGTCTCCGGCCGGTCGGCGGTCGCCGCCGGTCGGCTGCGCACCACCGCCGAGGTGGTCGACCTGCTGCGCCGCGACGGTCTGCCCAAGGGTGACGCGCTCGCCGTCGGCCGGCTGGCCGGCATCATGGGGGCCAAGCGCACCCCCGACCTGATCCCGCTCTGCCACCCCATCGCGCTGCACGGGGTGACCGTCGACCTGCGGCTGACCGCCGACACGGTGGAGATCACCGCCACCGCGCGGACCGCCGACCGCACCGGCGTCGAGATGGAGGCGCTGACCGCGGTGGCGGTGGCCGGGCTCGCCCTGGTCGACATGGTGAAGGCGGTCGACCCGGCGGCGTCGGTCGACGCGGTCCGGGTGCTCCGCAAGGAGGGCGGCAAGACCGGCGAGTGGGTCCGACCGGCGGACCGGCCGTGATCCGGGCCCGGGTGATCGTGGCGTCCAACCGGGCCGCCGCCGGGGTCTACGCCGACACCAGCGGTCCGCTGCTCGTCGCCGGGCTGCGCGAGCTGGGCTGCGAGGTCGACGAGCCGGTGGTGGTGCCCGACGGCGATCCGGTCGGTGCGGCGCTGCGGGCCGCCCGGGACGACGGGGTCGACGTGGTGCTGACCAGCGGCGGCACCGGGATCACCCCGACCGATCGCACCCCCGATGTGACCCGCGCCCTGCTCGACTACGAGATCCCCGGCATCGCCGAGGCGATCCGCGCCCACAGCCGGGACAGCGTGCCCACCGCCGCCCTCTCCCGGGCGCTGGCCGGCGTCGCCGGCCGGATGCTGGTGGTGAACCTGCCGGGCTCGCGGGGTGGCGCGAAGGACGGGCTGGCCGTGCTCGGGCCGATCCTCGTCCACGCCGTCGACCAGCTCCGTGGCGGGGACCACTGACCACGCGGGGGTGCCGTCGCGGCGCTAGGCTCGCCGGATGAGCACGGAAACCGCAGCCGAGGCGGCCCCGGTCGCCGCGCCGCCGCCCGCCGGCTGGGAGGAGGCCCGCTCCCGGGTGTACGCGGTGGGCCTCGCCGCCGCGCTCCCCCCGGTCAACCGGGCGCTCGCCGACCTCGACGGGCACACCCTCGCGGAGCCGCTGACCACCCGGACGGACCTGCCGGCCTTCCCGACCTCCAGCATCGACGGCTGGGCGCTGCGGGGGGACGGCCCGTGGCGGGTGGTGGGGCGGGTGCTCGCCGGCAACACCCCGCCACCGCTGACCGCCGACGGCACCACCGTCGAGATCGCCACCGGCGCGATGGTGCCCGAGGGGACCACCGCGATCCTGCGCGTCGAGGAATCCACCCGCTCCGCGGAGGGCCTGGTCACCGGTGTTCCGCGCCCGTCGCCCGAGTGGCGCGAGCCCGGCGAGGAGGCGTACGCCGGTGAGGAGCTGGTCCCGGCCGGGACCCCGGTCGACCCGGCGCTGATCGGCCTGGCGGCCTCCTGCGGCCACGACTCCCTGCGGGTCCGTCGGCAGCCGCGCGCGGCGCTGCTGGTCTTCGGTGACGAGCTGCTCACCGCCGGCCCGCCCGCCGCCGGTCGGGTGCGGGACGCGCTGGGACCGGCGGTGCCGGCCTGGCTGCGCCGGTACGGCTGCGTGGTGCGCCCGGTCGACGTGGTGGGCCCGGTGGCGGACACCCTGCCCGCCCACGTGGCCGCCCTGCGCGGGGCGCTGGCCACCGCCGACCTGGTCTGCACCACCGGCGGCACCATGCACGGCCCGGTCGACCACCTGCACCCCACGCTGGAGGCGCTGGGTGCCGACTACGTGGTGAACACGGTCGCGGTCCGGCCCGGCTTTCCGATGCTGCTGGCCCGGCTGGTCGGCGCCGACGGCCGGATCCGTTTCGTCGCCGGCCTGCCCGGCAATCCGCAGTCCGCGATCGTCGCGCTGGTGTCGCTGGTCGCCCCGCTGCTGGCCGGCCTCCAGGGTCGACCCATGCCGGTGCTGCCGCAGGCCACTCTCGCCGAGCCGATCCCCGGTCGGGGCGACTACACGCACCTGGCCCTGGTCCGGCTGGACCGGGCGGCCGGCACCGCGCACCCGGTACGGCACGTCGGCTCGGCGATGCTGCGTGGGCTGGCCGGGGCGGACGGGTTCGCGGTGATCCGGCCCGGCACCAGCGGGGAGGTCGGCGCTCGGGTGCCGGTCGTGCCGTTGCCGCTGCTGCCCGGGGAGCGGACGTGGTGAGCCCCGCCGGCACGGTCGCGTACGGCACGGTCACCGATCAGCCGCTGGACCTGGCCGCGCACGAGGCGGCGGTCGCCGACCGCCGGGCCGGCGCGGTGGTCTCCTTCCAGGGCGTGGTCCGCGACCACGACCACGGTCGCGGGGTCACCAGCCTGGAGTACGAGGGCCACCCCACCGCCGAGGCCGTGCTCCGGGAGGTCGCCGCCGAGATCGCCGCCGACCCGGACGTTTACGCGGTGGCGGTGTCGCACCGGATCGGGCCGCTGGAGATCGGTGACGCGGCCCTGGTCGCGGCGGTCGCCACCGCCCACCGGGCCGCCGCGTTCGCGGCCTGCGCCCGACTGGTCGACGAGGTCAAGGCCCGGCTGCCGATCTGGAAGCGGCAGGTGTTCGCCGACGGCACCGAGGAGTGGGTGAACTGCCCCTGAGCGGGCGGTCCGGCCGGTCGCCGTCCGCCCGGACGCCTCAGCGGCGGCCGGTGAGCTGACCGGCCCGGGTCAGCCGGTCGTGATAGAACGCCGGCTCGGCCCCGGGGCGCCAGGGCAGCGCCGCCACCAGCACGATCAGGGCGATCGCCAGGGAGTTCTCCATCAGCGCGCCGAAGAGGCCGTCCTGATAGTGCGACACCTCGGGCAGCTGGTGCTCGTACGGCCAGATGGGCGAGATCAGGAAGAGCAGATAGAGCCCGAGCGCGGCCACGCCGTGGCGCAGGCCGGTGAGCGTCGGGTACCAGATCGGCGGGCGCAGGTTGGTGACCGCAGGCGGCCCGCCGGCGGTGGACGAGGTGACCCGGGGCAGCAGCCCGCGGCTCGCCTCGCGGCGGCGTACCGCGGCGTCGGCCAGCACGATGATCGCCGGGATGACCCACACCAGGTGGTGCGACCAGGAGATCGGGCTGATCACGTTGGCGGTGAGGCCGACCAGGGTGAACGCGGTCAGCTCGTCGCCGTCGGCCCGGGCGGTGGCCGCGCGGGACAGGCCCAGCGCGAGGACCAGCACGGCGAAGGCGAGCCAGAGCAGCTTGGGCGTCTCGATCGAGTCGTACAGCCGGGCCAGCAGTCCGGCGAGGGACTGGTTGGGGGTCATGTCGGCGGCGCCGACCCGTTCGGTCTGCCACAGCACGCTGGTGAAGTACGTCCGTGACTCCTCGCCGACCAGCGCGAACGAGCCGAGTGTGACGCCGATCGTGGTGCCGACCGCGGTCATCGCGGCCCGCCACTGACGGGTGATCATGAGGTAGACGACGAAGAGCGCCGGGGTCAGCTTGACCGCGGTGGCGAGCCCGATCCCCGCACCGGCCCAGACCCCGCTGTAGAGGAACCGGGCCGCCGCCGAGTCGGCGGTGTCGTGGTGGGTGCCCCGCTTCGCCCGCCAGCGCAGGCCCACCAGGTCCGCCATGATCAACGCGAAGAGCAGCAGGTTGACCTGGCCGTAGCCGAGGGTCTCCCGGGACGGCTCGATCGCCACCGCCATCGGCACCGCGATGGCCACCGTGAAGCGCAGCGACCAGCCCAGCCGGTCCACCACCGGACGCAGCAGTGCGGCCAGCACGACCGCCAGCGCCGCGATGCTGGCCAGCGCGTTGAGCCAGCCGGCCGCCTCGACCGGCAGCCAGGACATCGGCAGCATGACCAGGCCGGCGAAGGGCGGATAGGTGAAACCCAGGGTCGTCGAGGGTGCGATGAAGTCGTAGAGCTCGTTGCCGTTCGCCCACCACACCACGGCACCGTGATAGATCTTCATGTCGAAGAAGTTGTACGGCCGCCCGAAAGTGCCGATGGCGAGCCATGCGGCGTAGGCGACGGCGGCCACGATGCCGGTCCGTACGACTGTCCTGCGATCGATCCCACGGGTCACCCGGTGGACTGGTGCGAAGCGGCTCATCCGTCTTCCGACGGTCGCCGGCATGGCGTGGCCACCCCCGTACCAAGGTCGTTGTGCCCGTCCAGGTCCAGCACGGAGCCTAGAACGGCGCCTCACGTTGATGCCTCCCGCGTTATACGACCGTGTCCGATCCCACACATGTTTGCGACATTTCCACCGCGTTAACGGGTGTCTGGTGGTTCAGGTAATTCGCGGCCTTGCGGGGGGTGGTGGCCGGATAGATGCAGGTCAGCCGGGCAGTCGGCGGGCGGTGGCCGCGGAGCGTACGGCGATTTTTGCCTCTCGACGGGCGGTGCGGACCGCCCGCTGCACCGAACGTCGAGAGTGGCCGATCCGGTGGCCGGTACGCCAGCGCAGCCCCGGCTTGCCCTCGGTGTCGGCGGCGGCGAGCAGCAGGCCACCGAGGAGCCCGAGGTTCTTCAGGAAGTGGATCTGGTTGTTGTTGCGCGACGCCGGGTCCTCGGAGTTCCAGAAGGGATGGCCGGCGGCGGTGGTCGGCACCAGCGTCCCGGCGAGCACCAGCGCGGCCGGGCGGGTGAACTTCCCGGTGGCGAGCATCAGCCCACCGACGAGCTGGGTGGCCGCGTTGATCCGGACGAGGCTCTCGGTGTCGGTCGGGATCCGGGGGGAGAGGTTCTGCAGCAGCGGGGTCACCCGGTCGGTGACCGGCTTCGCGGCGGGGACCAGCCGGCCGGGGTTCTGCAGATTGCGGGCGCCGCTGACCACGAAGATGCCGCTCAACATGACACGGGCGAGGGATCGCACGGGTTTCATGGATCAGTCATACCCCGCCGCGGACGCGCCTACCCCCGCAACACCCGAAAGGGATCGGCCGACATGGACGTCCGTCGGTGGCGGGGTCGCCACGCCGAATTCCAGCGACCGTCGCGGATGGACCCGGTACGCGCGGTAACGTCGCGCGGGTGACGACGCTGCGGCTCCGCCCCGAGGACCCGGCCGACGAGGCACCGGTCGCCCGGGTGCTGGCCGCCGCCTTCGCCCGACCCGACGTGGCCACCCCGCCCGAGGTGGGGCTGGTGGAGGAACTGCGGCACAGCGACGCGTGGATCCCCGAGCTGGCCATGGTCGCCGAGTCCGGCGGGGAGGTGGTCGGCTACGCCCTGCTCAGCCGGGTCCGGGTCCGCTCCGACGGCGGTTCGGCCCCGGCGCTCGCGCTCGGCCCGGTGGCGGTGGCACCGCACCGGCAGCGGATCGGGCACGGCACCGCCGTGGTGCAGGCCGCCCTGGATGCCGCCACGGAGCTGGACGAGCGGTTGGTGGTGGTGCTCGGCGACCCCGCCTTCTATCGGCGGTTCGGCTTCGCCCGCGCCGACCGGATGGGGCTGACCAGCCCCTGGTCCGGGCTGGGCGACCCGTGGCAGGCGCTGGAGCTGCCGCCGTCGGTCAGCGGCGAGTCGCCACCGCCGCGCGGCGAGGTGGTCTTCCCGCCGCCCTGGTCGAAGGTGTGAACGGCCGGCCCGCGCCGGCGCGTTGCGGCACCTCCCGCCCGCAGCCGGGCCCGTCCCGTGTCCCGCCGCGCGCGTCGGCGGTCCGGCCGGTTCCGGGCCGCGTCCACGGTCAGGCCGGCTGGGTGCGCAGGTAGCGGCCGAAGTGCGGCACGGTGAAGGCGACCGTGCCGCGCTCCCCGGAATAGATCAACCCCTTCTTGATCAGCGCGTCCCGGGCCGGGGAGAGGCTGGCCGGTTTGCGACCGAGGGACCGGGCGATCTCCGCCGTCGGGACGGCCGCGTCCATGTCGTCACGGCCGGCGCCCTCTTCCCCCTCCACCAGCGAGAGCGTCGCCATCGCCCGCATGTACTCGCGCTCCGCCGGGGTGGCCCGTTCGAAGCGGGAGCCGAAGAAACCGACCGCCAGCTCCGCCTCGGCCTCCGGGGCGGCGACCCGTACGTCGGCGGCGGTGATCGGGGAGCGCGGCGCGTGGTCCCAGGTGGCCTTCCCGTACGCCTGGACGAAGTAGGGGTAGCCGCCGGACTTCTCGTAGAGCAGGTCGAGGGCCTTCTGTTCGTATTCGACCTGTTCCCGGTCGGCCGGCGCGCAGAGGGCCTGGTCGGCGGCGATCCGGTCCAGCCGGTCGATCCGCTGGTAGCGGAAGAGCCGCTCGGAGTACGACTTGGCGGCGCTGAGCACGGCCGGCAGGTGCGGCAGCCCGGCGCCGACCACGATCAGCGGCGCGCCGAGCTGGGACAACTCGTGGCAGGCGGCGCAGAGCGCCGAGACGTCCTCGGCGCCGACGTCCTGCATCTCGTCGATGAAGATCGCGATCCCGGTGCCGACGTCCGCGGCCACCGCCGCCGCGTCGCTGAGCAGCTCGACCAGGTCGATCTCGATGTCCCCGGAGTCCGCCCGGCCGATGGTGGCCGGCACGTCGATGCCTGGTTGCCAGCGGTCGCGCAGCTTGGCGGTGGCCGCGCCGCGCCCGGCCGGTGCGGGACGCTGGCCGAACGCCTTGAGCACGCCGAGGAACGCGTCGATCCGGTCCGGGGCCCGGTGCCGGGGAGCCAGCTCGCGGACCGCCATGTGCAGGGCGGCGGCGATCGGGCGGCGCAGCGACTGGTCGGGCCGCGCCTCGATCTTGCCGGTGCCCCAGAGGTGGTTGATGGCCTGTGAGCGGAGGGTGTTGAGCAGCACGGTCTTGCCGACGCCGCGCAGCCCGGTGAGCATCAGGCTGCGTTCGGGTCGGCCCCGGGCGATCCGTTCCAGCACCACGTCGAAGACGTCCAGCTCCCGCCCCCGCCCGGCGAGTTCGGGCGGGCGCTGGCCGGCGCCCGGGGCGTACGGGTTGCGGACCGGATCCACGTCTCGCACCGTATCGGGCCGTCTAGCCGGTGGGCTAGAGATGGATAGATGCGGCTACCGGCGTGTCGGGGCTGTCGAGACAAAGCTAGGGCTGTCTAGCGTGGACGCTAGACAGCCCTAGTTTCGGCTACCGGCGGACCTACCTGCGCTTCTTCAGGCAGAGCACGAAGTCCAGGGAGTCCAGCGGGTTGTCGCTGACGTAGTTGGCCGTCGCCGTCGGTGCCGCCTTCTTGCACTTGTCACCGTCGGTGGTCCCCGGGATCCGCAGCAGCACCTGATACGTGCCGGGACCGCACTTCACCTTGCGCAGCGACGCGTCGGCGTCCGTACCGTCGTTCACCACGCAGTCGCCCTTGACGAAGCTGTAGTCCTTGGTCTCGCTCGGGCTGGGCTCCGCGGTCGTGGGCTCCACGCTCGGCTCGTCCGTCGGCAGTGCCGGGGCGCTGGTCGACGGCGTCACCGGCTTGTCGTCGTCCTTGCCGGCCTGGTAGAAGCCCCAACCCGCCAGGCCGAGACAGGGGCAGAGCACGAGCAGCACCACCAGCGTGACGATCAGGGCGACCCGCCCGCCGCGCTTCGGTGCCGGCGGGGCGACCGGGTACCCGGTCGCGGGGGGCTGACCCCACGGCGCGGCACCCGGGTCGCCGGCCGGCGGGAACGGCGCGGGCGTGGGCCCGGTAGGCGGATACGGTCCCGGCGGCGGGGGATAGCCGCCACCGGACACCGGCGCCCCACCCACCGGCGGATAGCCGCCACCCGGCGGCGGGTAGCTCCCCTGGGGTGGCGGGTAGCCGCTACCCGAGGTCGGCGGGACCGCCCCGCCGGGCGGGGGATAGCTCCCCGCCGGGGGCGGCGGGTAGCCGGCGGTGGGCTGCTGGCCGGGGTACGGAGTGGTCGGCGGCTCGGTGGGCGGCGGCCCCCACTGCGGGAGGGTCGGGTCGACCGGCGGCGGGCCGGCCGGGCGCTGGTAGGGGTCGTCGGACCGACCGGAGTCGTAAGGACCGTAGGTTGACATGCGATTCCCAGGGGTGAGGGGCGGTTCAGCGCTGCTTGAGGCAGAGCACGAAATCGAGGGTGTCCAGTTCGCTGTCGAAGAAGAACCAGTTGGTGTAGCCGTCGACCTTGGCGCACTTCGCCTCGGCGTCCTTCTCACCGCTGGTCGCGCCGTCGAAACGCCGCAGCACCTGGTAGGTCTTCGGGCCGCACTCGCTGATCAGCAGCTTCGGCTTGCCGCCGGCCGGGCCCTCGTTGCGGACGCACTGCCCCACCTTCACGAAGCGCGGGTCGGCGGACGACTGCGGAGCGGGCGCGCTGGACGGCGGAGCGGCCGGTTCGGTCGCCACCGCCGTCGGTTCCGTGACCTGCGAGGGCAGGCCGGTCGGCGTCTTCGCCGGCGGCGGGTCGTCCCGGCCCAGGAACACCACCGCGGCCGCGCCCGCCAGGACCAGCACCACCAGCGCGGCGAGCACCGCGATCAGCCGCCCACGGCCGCGCTTCGGCGGCGTCGGCTCGGCGTACGGGGTCACGGGCGGGGCGTACGGGTCGGGCCGGTAGCCGGACTGCGGGCCGTTCGGGTAGCCGGGCTGCGGGCCGTTCGGGTAGCCGGGCTGCGGGCCGGCAGGGTACGCCTCGGTCGCCGGCTGGTAGGGCGGGTAACCCGGGGCGGCGGCCGGCTGGCGGCCCCGCTGACCGGCGTCCCAGTCGCTCCCGCCCGCCGGCTCGTCCCAGCCGTCACCGACGGCCGGCTGCTCCCACCCACCCGGCGACGGTTGGTGCGGCGGCCCGTAACGGGGATCGGGTGCCGGGCGGTACGCGTCGTCGGGCCGTCCCCACGGCTGTCCAGAGCCGCCGGTCGGTGGTCCGAAGTTCGTCATCAACGCCCTCCCGCGTACGCCAGTGGTGAGAAGCCGGCCACCAGGAGGCGACGCGACGCCGTGGTCACCGTAGCGTGGACCACCGATGAGCTCACCTCCCGCAAGTGCGACGCCACCCGGTCCCGGGTCCACCGGAACCGCCCCGGCGCAGGTCGCCGCCCCTACCCGACCTGCGCTGATCTGGACCGCACTGATCCTCGTCTACGTTCTCTGGGGTTCCACCTACCTGAGCATCCGGATCGCCGTCGAGTCGCTGCCGCCACTCGCCTCGGCGGCCCTCCGGTTCGCCGCCGCGGCCCTGGTGCTGGCGGTCGTGCTGCGGCTGCGCCGGGGACCGGGAGCGCTCCGGGTCGACCGGCGGCAGCTCGGCTCCGCCGCGCTGGTCGGGGTGCTGCTGCTCACCGGCGGCAACGGTCTGGTGGTGCTCGCCGAGTCCGGGCCGCCCGGCGTCGCGCTCCCCTCCGGGATCGCCGCGCTGCTGGTGGCGACCGTCCCGCTGCTGGTGGTGCTGCTGCGTACGCTCACCGGCGACCGCCCCCGGCTCTGGACCTTCGCCGGGGTGACCCTCGGCTTCCTCGGCCTGGTGCTGCTCGTGCTCCCCACCGGCGGGTCCGGCGCGGTGCCGATCCTCGGGGCGTTGACCGTGGTGCTGGGCGCCACCTGCTGGTCGGTCGGCTCGTTCCTGTCCAACCGGCTCCGGATGCCCACCGACCCCTTCGTCGCCACCGTCTACGAGATGGTCGCCGGCGCCGCCGCCCTGGCCGGGCTCGCCCTGGTCCGGGGCGAGCTGCGCGACTTCTCCCCGGACCGGGTGACCGGCCGTTCCTGGGCGGCGCTGGCGTACCTCATGGTGGCCGGCTCGCTGGTCGCCTTCACCGCGTACGTCTGGCTGCTGCACCACGCGCCGATCTCCCTGGTCTCCACCTACGCGTACGTCAACCCGGGGGTCGCGGTGGCGCTCGGCGCGCTCGTCGCGGCGGAGCCGGTCACCGCGCAGGTGCTGCTCGGCGGGGCGGTGATCGTGGCCGGGGTGGCGCTGGTGGTGAGCACCGAGCGACCCCGCCGGCCGGTCGACGGGGCGGAACCGGCGGCGGCCCGCCGGTAACATCCCGCTTCGTGTCCGCCGGACTGGTGACCGCCGTGGCGCTGCTCGGCGGGCTGGCCGGCGGCGCCGCCCCCGTGGTGGCCCGCCGCTTCACCACTTCCGGACCGCCCGACGCGGGTCCGCCGGACGCGCCACCGGTCCGGCCAGCTGCGTCGCCGTCGCTGTCGACTCGGCCGGCCCGACCGGGATGGGGGTCGGCCGTCGGAGCAGCCGTCGGGGCGGTCGTCCTCGGTGGGCTCGCCGCCGACCGGGGCGGTGACCCGGCACTGCCGGCGTTGCTGCTGGTCGCGGCGGTCGGGCTGGTGCTCGTACCGGTGGATCTGGCCTGCCTGCGGCTGCCGGACCCGCTGGTGGCGGCCGTGGCGGTCGGCGGCGGGCTGGGCCTGGCCGGCGCGGCGCTGGCCACCGGCGCGCCCGGCCGGCTGCTCCCGGCCCTGGCCGGCGCGGCGCTCTCCTCGCCGGCTACGTCGTGCTCGCCCTGCTGCCCGGCTCGCGGCTCGGGTTCGGTGACGTGAAGCTCGCCGCCGCGCTCGGCCTGCCGCTCGGCTGGCTGGGCTGGCCGGCCCTCGGGCTCGGACTGCTCCTGCCGCACCTGCTCAACGGGGTCGCCGTGCTCGCCCTGCTCGCCACCCGACGGGTACGCCGGGACACCGCGCTGCCGTTCGGCCCGGCCCTCCTCGCCGGTTTCTGGCTGGCGGTGCTGCTCGGCTGAGCCCCGCACCGCTCAGCCGAGCGGCACGGATCCGGCCCGGCTAGATCAGCCGCAGTTGGCGGTCCTTCGGGCGGCGCGGCTCGGCCTCGCCGAAGCGTTCGAAGAGGCCCGGGTCGATGACGTCCAGGAACGGCGAGGGGCGGCAGTCGCGTTCCGCGCCGTGCCGGACCCGGCGGGCGGCGTGGCTGACGTACAGCCGGTCCTGGGCGCGGGTGAGGCCGACGAAGAAGAGCCGGCGCTCCTCGGCGACCGCGTCGTCGTCCGGCTCGCTGCCGGGCCAGCGCAGCGGCAGCAGCCCGTCCTCCGCCCCCACCAGGAAGACGACCGGGAACTCCAGGCCCTTCGCCGCGTGCAGGGTGAGCAGGGTGACCGCCTCGGCGCGCGGGTCGAGGGCATCCACCTCCGCGCCGGTCGCGAGCTGGGCCAGGAACAGCCCCAGGTCGTCGCCGCAGCGCCGGGCCAGCGGGGTCAGCAGGTCCACCGCCGTCCGGACGTCCTCGGGGCGGACGCTGCCCGTGCCGTCCAGCGTCGGTACGGCGAACCGCTCCGCCAGCACCTGCCCGGCCAGCCGGACCCGGGCGGCCAACGCGCCGTCGAGCCCGTCGGCGTGCCGCAGTTCGCGGGCGATGGCCAGCACCCCGGGCCGGTCCCGCAGCCGGTCGTGCGAGCGCTTCTGCACCGGGATGTTGGCCCGGGACAGCGCGTCCACGATCGGCGCGGCCTGGGAGTCCGTGCGGTACAGCACGGCGATGTCCGAGAAGGAGAGCGTGGTCGACCGGCCGTCGATCCGGCCCGAGTCGAGCGACCGGTGGGAGAGGCCGCCGACCAGCTCGTCGACCGTACGGACCACGAAGTCGGCCTCGTCGGCGACCGTGGCCGCCGGATAACGGCCGACCAGCGGGGCCTCCAGGTCGAGCCGGGCCGGGTCCAACCGGCGACCGCGCACCAGCGACGACGGCGCGATGGCCTGCACCGCGGCGGCCAGGATCGGCGCCGACGAGCGGTAGTTGCGGTTCAGCCGGACCAGCCGGGCGTCGGTGAAGTCCTGCGAGAAGCGCAGGAAGTAGCCGACGTCGGCCCCCCGGAAGGAATAGATCGCCTGGTCCGGGTCGCCGATCGCGCAGAGGTTGCCGTCGGCGGGGCTGAGCAGACGCAGCAGCTCGTACTGGACGGCGTCGACGTCCTGGTACTCGTCGACGAAGATCCACCGCCAGCGGTCCCGATATTCCCGGACCAGCTTCCGGTCCGCCTTCAGCAGCGCGACCGGCAGGGTGAGCAGCTCGTCCAGGTCGACCAGGTCGTCCTTGCGCAGCAGCGCCGTGTACGCGGCGTCGTCGGTGCCCGCCTCGGACCGGGCCTGGGCCCGTTCGGTGTCGTCGGCGATGCGGAAGTCCACCGGCAGCCCCGCCGCCTCGGCGTTCTCCCGCAGGATGGCCAGCCCGAGGGAGTGGAAGGTGCCGACGGTGACGTCCTCGGCGACCGGCCCGAGCAGGCCGTCCAACCGGTGCCGCAGCTCCTCGGCGGCCCGCCGGGTGAACGTGATCGCCAGGCACTGCTCGGGGAAGACGTTCAGCTCCGCGCAGAGATAGGCGATCCGGTGGGTCAGCGTCCGGGTCTTGCCGGTGCCCGGGCCGGCCACGATCAGCAGCGGCCCGCCCGGCGCCGAGGCCGCCACCCGTTGCATCGCGTCCAGCCGGTCCAGCAGGCCGGTGCCGACCTCCTCCATGCCGGCGAGCATCGGCTCGAACGGCTCGTGCGGGGAGGGTGCCGGCGCGATCGGTGGGGGCGGTGGCGGCGTGGCCTTCCGCTTCGGCTCGGCCTTCGCCGCCGCCGGGCGTCCGGCCTTCGCCTTCGCCGTCGGCTCCGTCGGCCGTCGCTGCACCGGCACGGGTACGTCGAAGAGCGTGTCCTGGGTCCCCGGGGTGCCGCCACCGGCCAGCTCGGCCGGGTCGAAGAGGGTGATCACGCCGTACTCGCCGTCGTAGCCGGGGACCCGGCGCACGTCACCCCGGCGCAGCCGGCCGATCCCCTCGGCCAGCAGCTCCCCGCCCACCCGGCCGACCTCGTCCAGCGGGGTGCTGGTCAGGATCTCCAGCTCGGGGCCGAGCGCCGCGACGAGGTCGTTGAGCTTCCCCTCGACCCGCTTCGAGCGGGCGCCCACCTGGTTGATCTCGCCGAGGATCTCGGCCAGCGGCACCAGGTGTGTGACCGGGCGGGCGTGCGCCGGCCGGTGCCCCTCGGGCCGGTCGGCCAGCTCCTCGACCCGGCTCAGCACCCCCACGGTCAGCGGCTTGCCGCACTCCGGGCAGCGGCCACCCGCCTCCCGGGTCCGCTCCGGCGACCAGTTGACGCCGCAGAGCCGGTGCCCGTCGGCGTGGTACTTGCCCTCCTCGGGGAAGAACTCGATCGTCCCGGCCAGTCCGTCACCGGTCCGCAGCGCGTCCCGGATGGCGAAGTAGTCCCGGGCCGAGTCCAGGACGGTGGCCTCCCGGGCCAGCGCGGGCGGTGAGTGGGCGTCCGAGTTGGACACCAGCTGGTAGCGGTCGAGGCTGCCGACCCGCCAGTTCATCTCCGGGTCGGAGGAGAGGCCGGTCTCCACCGCGAAGATGTGGTCGGCCAGGTCGGCGTAGCAGTCGGCGATCGCGTCGAAGCCGGACTTCGAGCCCAGCGCGGAGAACCACGGCGTCCAGATGTGCGCCGGGACCAGGTAGCCGTCCGGGCTGGCCGTCAGGGTGATCTCCAGCAGGTCCCGGGAGTCCAGGCCGAGGATCGGGCGGCCGTCCGAGCCCAGGTTGCCGATCCGGCCGAGCGCGGCGTTGAACCGGGCCACCGCGTCCAGGTCCGGCAAATAGATCAGGTGGTGCACCTTGCGGGTCCGGTCGTCCCGCTTGTAGATCGTGGAGATCTCCACGCTCAACATGAACCGCACCGGGTCCGCCTCGGCCGCGCTCGCCAGCCGGGGCGGCAGCCGGCGGGCGATGTCCCGCTCCGCCTCGGGGGAGAGCCGGTACAGCCCCGGCTCGGCCGGGTGCAGGGTCTCGCGGAGGTGGTCGTACCAGGCGGGGTGGGTGAAGTCGCCGGTGCCGAGCACGCCGATGCCCTTGCGCCGGGCCCACCAGCCGAGGTTCGGCAGGGTCAGGTCGCGGCTGCACGCGCGCGAGTACTTCGAGTGGATGTGCAGGTCCGCGACGAACGACGGGAGGCCACCGGAGGGTACGGCACTGAACGGAGGCACGCCGCATCCTGTCACGGCCGGTCCACTACCCGTGCGCCGCCACGCGTACGCGTGACCTGAGCAATCCGGTGCTGGACTGCGCGGCCCCGGCGCGCTATGGGGTGCGCAGCTCCACCAGGGTGACCTGCGGCGGTGCGCCGACCCGGACCGGCGGGCCCCAGAAGCCCGCCCCGTTGGTCACATAGACCTTGGTGCCGTCCACCTCGCCCAGACCGGACACCACCGGCTGCTGGAGCTTGACGGCCAGGTTGAAGGGCACCATCTGGCCGCCGTGGGTGTGCCCGGAGAGTTGGAGGTCGACGCCGAACTTCGCCGCCTCGTGCGCGGCCACCGGCTGGTGGGCGAGCAGCACCACCGGACGGCTCGGGTCGCGGTCGCCGAGGGCGGCGGCGTAGTCGGCGGGGGCGGCGAGACCGGTGCCGGCCGCGCTCACGTCGTTCACCCCGGCCAGGTCCAGTACGCCGCCCCGGGCCCGGATCTCCTGCCGCTCGTTCTGCAGCACCCGCAGTCCGAGCCGGTCGACCTCCCGGACCCACTCCTCGACGCCCGAGTAGTACTCGTGGTTGCCGGTGACGAAGAAGCTGCCGTAGCGGGAGCGCAGGTCGCGCAGCGGCTCCGCCGCCTCGCCCAGCTCGGCGACCGAGCCGTCGACCAGGTCACCGACGACGGCCACCAGGTCGGCGTCCATTCGATTGATCATCTCGACGATCCGCTCGGTGTGCGCCCGTCCGCGCAGCGGGCCGAGGTGGATGTCCGAGACGGTGGCGATCCGCAGGCCGTCCATGCTGCGCGGCAGCTTCGCCAGCGGGATGCGTACCCGGTCGAGCTGCGGGGGGCCCATCGCGGTGCGGACGCCGTACCCGGTGACGCCGGCGGCGGTGAGGCCGGCGAAGATCGCCGCGCCCCGGGCCAGCAGCAGCCGCCGCGACGGATCGTGGTCCGCCTGGTCCGGGTGATCCGCGACGGCCGGTGGGCCTGCGGGCCGGGTCGGCACGGTGCCGGACCGGTCGGGCCCGACTGCGGGATCGGCCCCGGCCGACGCGGAGTCGGACCGGGTCGACGTGGGGCCGGCCGGCACGGGGTTGGACTCGGCGCCGACCAGGGCGGGCTCCGGGGCGGTGACGGCCGGCGCGGCGGCCACCGCCCGGCGGCGCAGCACCAGCTTCGCCACCGCCATCGGCACCTCCAGCACCAGCAGCAGCACAAGGAGGTAGAACATCAGCGCGAGCCAGACGTAGCCCGGCCAGGCCAGCCAGTACATGCCGTTGCGGGTGCCCGCCATGGTGGCCGGGACCAGCAGCGCCAGCAGCAGCGCCACGAGGCCGCCGAAACGGCGCCAGCGGCCCGGTCCGGTGGTGTCCCGGACCAGCCGCTTCCACAGATAGAGGTGGATGAGGGCGGTCACGAGCACCGCGAAGCCCACGAAGGTCGCCATCGCCAACAACGTGAGCCTCCTCAGCCCCCGGCGAACGGGGGCAGTACGTCCACCGTCGTCCCGGCCGGCAGCGGTGCCTGACGATCATGGCAGGCCAGGCCGTCGACCAGGAAACTCGCCGCCTTCAGTACGGTGGCGAGTCGGTCACCGTGCCGCTCGGTGAGTTCGTCGAGGAGTTCGTCCAGGGATCGCCCGGCGGATGCGGTCTCCTCGGACCGGCCGGCGGCGGCGCGGGCACCGGCGAAGTAGCGGACGGTGAGCTGCACCGGTCAGCCTCCGATCGCCGACATCGGTCGGGCGGGTTGCAGGAACGTCGGGTCGTCGATGCCGTGGCCGGCGCGCTTGCCCCACATCGCCGTACGCCAGCGGGCCGCCAGTTCGGCGTCGTCCGCGCCGCCGCGCAGCGCGGCGCGCAGGTCGGACTCCTCGGTGGCGAAGAGGCAGGCGCGCACCTGGCCGTCGGCGGTCAACCGGGTGCGGTCGCAGTCACCGCAGAACGGTCGGGTCACACTGCCGATCACGCCGACCTTGGCGGGGCCGCCGCCGACCAGCCAGGTCTCGGCGGGCGCGGCACCCCGCGCCACCGGATCGGGGGTGAGCGCGAACTCCCGGCCCAGGGCGGCCAGGATCTCGTCGGCGGTGACCATGGTGGCGCGGTCCCAGCCGTGCTGCGCGTCGAGCGGCATCTGCTCGATGAAGCGCAGCTGGTAGCCGTGGGCCAGGGCGAAGCGCAGCAGCGCCGGGGCCTCGTCGTCGTTGACCCCGCGCATCAGCACCGAATTGATCTTCACGGGGGTGAGTCCCGCCTCGGCCGCCCCGGCCAGGCCGGCGAGCACGTCGGCCAGCCGGTCCCGGCGGGTCAGGGCGGCGAACCGGTCCCGGTCGAGGGTGTCCAGCGAGACGTTCACCCGGTCGAGGCCGGCGCCGCGCAGGGCGGGCGCGAGCCGGGCCAGCCCGATGCCGTTGGTGGTCACCGAGATCCGGGGGCGGGGCTCCAGTGCCGCCACCGCCGCCACGATGTCCACCACGCCGGGCCGGATCAGCGGCTCACCGCCGGTGAAGCGGACCTCGGTGACGCCGAGACGCCGCACCGCGACCCGGATCAGCCGGACGATCTCGTCGTCGGTCAGCAGCTGCGACCCGGCCAGCCAGGGCAGCCCCTCGGCCGGCATGCAGTACGTGCAGCGCAGGTTGCACTTGTCGGTCAGCGAGACCCGCAGGTCCCGGGCGACACGGCCGTACCGGTCGACGAGGACCCCGTCGGTGGTCGGGGCGGCGGTCACCTGTCGACGGTAGCGCGTCCGGCCCCACCCAGCGCGGCACGGGCGGCGCTGCCGACCGCGTCCGCGTACGCGCCGCCGAAGAGCGCGGTGTGCACCAGCAGCAGGTGGAGCTGGTGCAGCGGCACCCGGGCCCGCCACCCGTCGGCCAGCGGCCACGCCTCGTCGTAGGCGGCCAGGATCCGGTCCAGGTGCGGTGGACCACCGAAGAGGGCGAGCTGGGCCAGGTCGGTCTCGCGGTGCCCGCCGTGCGCCGCCGGGTCGACCAGCCACACCCGGTCGTCGGCGCCCCAGAGCAGGTTGCCCGGCCAGAGGTCACCGTGGATCCGAGCCGGCGGTTCGTCGCCGCCGACTTCCCCGATCCGCTCGACGACCTGCTCGACCAGGGCAGCCCCGGCCCCGGTCAGGGCACCGTTGTCGACCGACATCCGGAGGTACGGCAGGAGCCGGCTGCGGGCGAACCACTCCGACCACGGTCCGGGATCGGGGGTGTTGTCCTGCGGTGCCGCGCCGATGAAGCCGGTCCACTCGGCCCCGAACGCCGGTGCGCCGGCCCGGTGCAACCCGGCCAGCTCCCGGCCGAACCGCTCGGCGGCCTCCGGCGTCGGCTCGCCGGTCTCCACCCAGTCCAGCGCCAGCAGCTGCGGCAGCGCCACCACCACCTCCGGTACGGCCACCGTGCCCGCCGCGCGCAGCCACCGCAGGCCGGCCGCCTCGGTGGCGAAGAAGTCCGCCGGCGCCGGCCGTCCCGCCCCCTCCGGCCAGGTCTTCGCGAAGATCGAGTGACCGTCGTCCAGGGTGAGCCGGGAGGCGGCACAGCTGTCGCCGCCGGGCACCGGCGTCTCCCGGATCCGCTGGTGGGTCAGGAAGGTCGGCAGGTGCTCCGGGTGTGCCCGCAGGTACGCCAGGTCCATGAGCGCAACGTAGCCCGTCCCGCCCGACGGCGGGGGTCGTGCCGCTCCCCGACAGGTGCCGAAACGCCCGGACCTGCATCAATACTCTCCGTATCTGTGGACAACCAGCGTGTCGTCCACAGGGCCTGTCGGTGGGGTGTGGCGCCGTCGCACGCTCCCGGCATGACTCCGACCGACCGCCCCCGGCTCGCCGTCCGCTCACCCGCCGACCTGATCGCCGCCGTGCCCTACCTGCTCGGCTTCCACCCCACCGACAGCGTGGTGGTGGTCGCGATGCGCGGTCGACGGGTCGTCTTCGCCGCCCGGGCCGACCTGCCACCACCCACGGCGGAGCCGCAGCAGGCGGCCCGGCACCTCGCCGACGTGATCGCCCGGCAGCACGCCGCTGCCGCCACCGTCGTCGGGTACGGCCCGGCCGCCCGGGTCACCCCGGCCGTCGACGCGGTCAGCGACGCGCTGGCCGGGGCCGGACTCGTCGTCCTCGACTCGCTGCGGGTGACCGACGGACGCTGGTGGTCCTACCTCTGCACCGAGCCGGACTGCTGCCCGCCCGACGGCACTCCGTACGACCCGGGCGCGAGCGAGGTCAGCGCGGCGGCGGTCTTCGCCGGGCAGGTGGCCCTCCCCGACCGCGCGGCGCTGACCGCGCAGGTGGCCCCCGTCGACGGGCCGGTCCGGGTGGCGATGCGCCAGGCCACCGCCCGGGCCAGGAGTCGGCTGGCCGAGCTGACCGAGGATCTGGACGAGACGCTGGTCGGCGGCCGGTCGGTCCGCTCGGCGGGCGTCGCCGCGGTCCGGGTGGCGCTGCGCCGGCACCGCCGGGGCGAGCGGCTCACCGACGACGAGGCGGCCTGGCTGAGCGTCCTGCTCACCCGGCTCCCGGTCCGCGACCACGCGTGGGAACGCACCGACGGGCGGGACACCGACATCAGCCTGTGGACCGACGTGCTGCGCCGCGCCGAGCCGGAACTGACCGCCGCCCCGGGGAGCCTGCTCGCCTTCGCGGCCTGGCGCGCGGGGCTCGGCGCGCTCGCCGCGGTGGCCCTGGAACGGGTGCTGGCCGCGCACCCCGACTACTCGCTCGCGCTGCTCCTCGACGACCTGCTCCGCCGGGGCGTACCGCCGTCCGAGCTGGACGGTTGGCCGGCGGTCGGCCTACCCGGCGTGGTCCGGCGGCGGGCCCGCCGACGCGGTGTCTCCCGCCGGACGATCTGATGCCGCCCCCGACCGGGACAGTGCTCCGGTCACCGGCGTCGCGGCGGGACCGGGCCCGTTCAGTCGGTGTCGCGCACGCGGTGTGCCCCGGTGTAGACGTTCATCGTCCGGCCCCGCAGGAAGCCGACCAGGGTCATCCCGGCCTCGTCGGCCAACTCGACGGCGAGGGTGCTCGGCGCGGAGACCGCCGCCAGCAGCGGCACCCCGGCCATCCAGGCCTTCTGCGTCAGCTCGAAGCTGGCCCGGCCGGAGACCAGCAGGACGTGCCCGGCCAGCGGCAGCCGGCGTTCGCGTACCGCCCAGCCGATCACCTTGTCGACGGCGTTGTGCCGGCCCACGTCCTCCCGGAGCGCCACCAGCTCACCGGCCGCGGTGAACAGCCCGGCCGCGTGCAGCCCGCCGGTCCGGTCGAACGCCCGCTGCGCCGCCCGCAGCCGGTCGGGCAGGTCGGCCAGGGTGCCGGCCGGCACGACCAGCGGATCGTCGGCCGGGGCGAAGCGCGATCGGGTACGCACCGAGTCGATGCTGGCCTTGCCGCACACCCCGCACGAACTGGTGGTGTAGAAGTTGCGCGACACGTCGGTGACGGGCTCCGGCACGCCGGGGGCGAGGACCACGTCGACCACGTTGTAGGTGTTCGGGGTCTCGGCGCCGGCACAGAGCTGGGCGGTGTGCACGTCGTCGGTGGAGCGGATCAGCCCTTCGGTGAGCAGGAAGCCGATCGCCAGGTCCAGGTCGTCGCCGGGGGTCCGCATGGTCACCGCGAGCGGCTTGCGCCGGCCGGGACCACCCGGCCCGACCCGGATCTCCAGCGGCTCCTCGACGGCCAGGGTGTCCTGGCGACGTACCGAGGCGCGTCCGTCCGCCGCCGCGTCGAGGTCGATCCGCTGCACGCCCCGCCGGTCAGTCGCCCGTCCCATGGCGCCCATCCTGCCCCGCCGACCGGGTGACCCGCACGGCGACCGGAGCCGGGCCGCCGGGATCGAGCGGGGTGCGGGGTGGCCGCGGTCGATCGCCGTCGGCGACGGTGCGGTTAGCGTGGGACGGGTGATGACGTATGCGGCGGTGGTGCTCGCCGGCGGCGCGGCCCGGCGGATGGGCGGCGTGGACAAGCCGGCGCTCCCGGTCGGGGGTCGGCCGATGCGTGACCGGGTGCTGGCCGCGGTCGCCGACGCGGAGCCGCGCGTGCTGGTCGGGCCGGTGGACCACGCGCCCGCCGGGGTGCGGGTGACCCGCGAGCAGCCGCCCGGTGGTGGTCCCGTCGCCGCCACCGCTGCCGGGTTGGCCTTGCTCGACGCCGGCACGACCACCGTCGCCCTGTTCGCCGGCGACCTGCCGCTGCTCACCCCGGAGGCGGTGGCCGACCTGCTGCGGCGGCTCGCCGGGTCGACGGCCGACGGGGTCTGCCACCTCGACGGCGACGGTCGCCGGCAGCAGCTCTGCGGGATGTGGCGGGTCGCCGCGCTGCGGGCCGCCCTGGACCGGCTCACCGCCGAGCGGGGCGGGACGCTCGACGGTGCCCCGTTCCGGGCGCTGCTGGGCGGGCTGACCGTGCTGGAGGTGCCGTGGTCGGGCTCCGGTCCGCCGCCGTGGTTCGACTGCGACACTGACGAGGACGTACGCCGGGCCGAGGAGTGGACACGATGACGGTGATGGACGAGTGGGTCACGGCGGCCTGCGCCGAGCTGGGGCTCGACCCGGCCGAGGTGCCGGTGCCGGTGGTGCTCGACCTGGCCAAGGACGTGGCCCACCAGGTGCTGCGCCCCGGTGCGCCGGTCAGCGCGTACCTGTTGGGGCTGGCGGTCGGTCGGGGCGCCGACCTCGCCACGGCGGCCGCCCGGCTCAGCGGGCTGGCCGGGACCTGGCCGGTGGAGCTCGACGGGACCACTCCCGCGGGCTGACCGAGGGTGTCCGATCCCGGTCCGGGCTGATTCGACCCTCTTACCCGGTGGGTAGGGTGGCGGTGACGGACGGAGGCGATCATGACGGCAGACCACCCCTCGGCGCCGATCGGTGACCGCGCCGGCGAGGCGCCGGAGCAGTACGAGTCGATCCTGCTGGACGAGCCGACCACGGCCGACCTGCGGGCGAAGGTGACCGAGGCGTGGCGGGAGTTCGCCCGGGCGCTCGCCGACCGGGTGCGGGCGCTGCCCACCGGTGCGCACGTCGAGCTGACCCTCGACCCGACCGCCTCCGGTACGGGGGACGCCGTCTACTCGATCAGCGTGGACGTCGGCGACGAGGGGCGGCTCGCCGCGCGGGCGGTCGGCAACGCCACCCTGCCGCCGGGCTACCGGCTGGACCGGGCGGCGGTGGCCGACATGATCGCGCTCGGCTGGTCCCCGCCCGGGGTGGTCGAGGGCTCCGGCGAGCACTTCGGTCTGGACTGCGTCACCAGCGAGTCGAACCGCCTGGCGGCGGTGCTCTCCCGCACGCTGCGCGACGTCTACGGGGCACCGCATCCGGCGTTCCTGGTCTATCTCGTGCACGACGCGGAGGGCGAGCCGCTGCCGGTGGAGCCGATGGGCACCGCGCGGAGCGAGTTCGGCCCGGACCGGAACATCGAGGCGGACCTCGACGAGGCGCTGGCAGCCGCCGCGACCGCGCAGACCGGCGAGAACGACGTGCTGGCGCTGGAGGAGCGGGTCCGTACGGTCGTCTCCACCATGCTCAAGTCGGACTCCGACCAGTTGCAGATCGACTCCGACGGCGACATCAACATCCGGGCCGGCTCGGCCATGGTGTTCGTCCGGGTCCGGGACAACCCGCCGCTGGTGGACGTCTTCTCCCCGGTGCTCACCGAGGTCGAGCCCACCGAGCGGCTCTATGTGAAGCTCTCCGAGCTCACCAACCGGATGCCGATCGGTCGGCTCTACTGCGCCGACGACACGGTCTGGGCCTCGATCCCGGTCTTCGGCCGCAACTTCCAGGCCACCCACCTGATGCTGGCCGTGCAGGTGATGACCGGGCTGGCCGACGAGTTGGACGACCGGCTGCACGGCGAGTTCGGCGGCAAGCGTTTCTTCGGCGAGGGCGACAAGCCGACCCGGTCCGAGTCGGCCGAACACCGCACCGGCATGTACCTCTGACCCACCCCCACCCCCCAACCCCCGACCCACCACCCCGCGACCCGCCACGCCGCTGATTCGGGGAATGAGCGCCCATCACCCGCGAAATGGCCACGCTTTCACCGAAAGTGCACGGGCACGGGCGGGGGCGGGGGCGGGGGACCGGGTGGGTCAGGTCCAGGGGAGGCGGGCGAGGGTGTGGGCGGTGGTCGGGTCGGTGACGGTCAGGCCGGTGTCGGAGACGGTCCAGAGCCGGCCGTCGACCAGCAGTGACCGGGTGACCGCGCCGCCCTGCCGGTCGGTGACCGTCCCGATCTCCCGGATCACCCGGTCGGTCACCGTGAACAGGCGGAGCCCGCCCCGGGCCACCGGCAGGGCCACCAGTCCGGTGGTCGGCTCGAACAGGAAAGCGTGCGGGTCGAACTCGGCCGCCGAGGTGTCGTACGGCTGGTGGTGGCGGGCCAGGACCGTCGGGTGGGCCGGGTCGTGGACGTCGAAGAGGGAGAGCTGGAGCCCCTGCGCCCGGCCCAGCTCGTCGGCCTCCTGGCCGATGCCGAGCAGCCGCTCTCCCGGCACCGGGTGCAGGTACGCGGACCAGCCGGTGATCTTCAGTTCACCGGTGAGCCGGGGCGTGGTCGGGTCGGTCAGGTCGAGCACGTGCAGCGGGTCGGTCCGGCGGAAGGTGACCACGTAGCCGGTGCCGCCGAGGAAGCGTACGGAGGTGATCCGTTCGCCCCGGCCGAGGCCGTCCACCCGGCCCGTCCCGGCCAGCCGGTCGCCCCGCCGGACCAGCACGTGTACGGCGGACTCGGTCGCGCCGGCAGCGCCGTCCGTCCGGGTGGTCGCCACCCGCAGGTGCCCCTGCCATTCGGAGAGCGCGTACTGGTTGACCAGCGTCCCGGGCACGCTGCCGGCGGCCAGGTAGCGGGGGTGGCCGGGGCCGGTGGCGTCGAACTGGTAGATCTCGGTGCGTTCGGGCCCGGGCCGCCGGAGGCCCACCCGCCCGGTCGGCCAGCCCGGATTCGTCTGCCCGGCGAGGTAGAGGCTGCCGGCCGTGCCGTAGACGGTGTCGGCGTCGGCGGCGACGCTCACCGGGTCGCCGTCGCCGAGGGAACCGGTGGCGAGGTCGAAGCTGAGCACGGTGAGCAGCGCGGTGCCGGTGCCGGTGGCGGGGCGGCTCAGCCGGTCGCAGCCGACCCGGCCGGCGTGCCGGGTGCCAACGCCGTCGGTCCACTCGTAGCCGGGTAGCCAGGCGTCCAGGCCGGCCTTGGCGATCACCGCGCGGTTCGCGGCGGTCCGCGCGGTCTTGTCGCGCCGCTCGTCGTACGGGAAGGAGAACCGGGGCTGCGAGCGGACCACGACCCGGGCGGTCGCACCGGTCTGCCGGGCGTCGAGCAGGCTCCCCCGGATCCGGTACGTGCCGACCACCGTGGGCGGTCCGGTCAGGTCGACCAGGAGCAGCCGTGGCCCGTCGGGGCGGTCGGCGCGGCGCACCGGGCCGGCCTGGTCCGGGCCGGCCTCGGGCGCACCCGGGCGCAGCAGCACCAGTGCCCGGTCGCCGTGCAGCAGCAGGTTCGCCTCCGGCCACCAGCGGCCCGGCTGCCCGTCGACGAGGTCGAGCCGCCCGGTCTGTCGCCGGGTGGCCGGGTCGACCACCCGCAGCACGCCCCCGGTGACGGTGACGATCCGCCGGCCGTCGGTCTTGACCAGGTCGGGCTCGTCCGCGCCCGGCTCGTGGCTGTTGGTCCGCGAGTGCTCGGCGGCGCCGCCCGCCACGTCGGCGGGCCGGGCCGCGATGCCGCCGGGGGCGGGGCCGGCCGGCGCCGGCCCCTCGCCGCCGAAGGTGCGCCAACCGCCGCCGTGGCCCCACGGCCCGACCGAGGCTGCGGCCGCCGCCCGCAGCCCGGCCAGCGCCTCCGCGCAGGAGTCGTAGGAGACCAGCCGGACCGTGCCGGTGGGCGACGCCGCCTCGGGTACGGCCGCCCCGAGCGTGACGCCGCTGCCGGCGAGGAGGCTCAGCGCGAGCAGCGTGCCGGTCGTGGCGGAGGCGGTCATCCGGTTCATGTCCGGTTCGACGGCGGCTTGCCCGCCCCGGTTCCCCCGCAGCGTCGACGGCCGGGGTCAGCCGGTGGAGGGGCCGACGCCGGGCGACTCGACCAGCCGGGACAGGACGATGGTGCTGCGCGACGAGGTGACGAAGGATTCGGCCCGCAGCCGTTCCAGCGCGTCCTCCAGGTGCGAGATGTCGGCGGCCCGCAGGTGGACGAGCGCGTCGGCCTCCCCGGAGACGGTGTACGCGCCGACCACCTCGGGGTGGCGGCGGGCCGCGGCACCGATCTGTGCCGGGGTGGTCCGGCCGGCGCAGAACAGCTCGACGAACGCCTCGGTGGTCCAGCCGACGGCGGCCGGGTCGACCACGGCGGTGAAGCCGCGGATGACCCCGGTGGCGCGCAGTCGGTCGACCCGTCGCTTGACGGCGGGGGCGGAGAGTGACACCCGGGTGCCGATGTCGGCGTACGACGCGCGGGCGTCCGCCACGAGCAACGCAATGATTCGCTGGTCGACCGCATCTATCTGCAACGTTCCGCCTCTGGGAAGCAATGGTTGTGGCTGTTACCAAAGTTGTACCGTACCTACTCTTGGTGACCGTGAACCAGCAGCGAGTCCCGCGAAAGCGGACATATCTCATGTGCTCGCCTGAGCACTTCGCGGTCGAGTACGCCATCAACCCCTGGATGGACGTGACCGCGCCGGTCGACGCCGAACTGGCGGTCAAGCAGTGGGACCGCCTGCGGGAGACGCTGGTCGGCCTCGGTCACGAGGTGCACCTGCTCACGCCCGAGGCGGGGCTGCCCGACATGGTCTTCGCGGCCAACGGCGCCTTCGTGGTCGACGGCACGGTCTACGGCGCCCAGTTCAAGCACGAGCAGCGGGCCGCCGAGGCCGCCCTGCACCGGGCGTTCTACGAGTCGCGGGACTGGCGGTTCATCGCGCCGAGCGAGACCAACGAGGGCGAGGGCGACTTCGCGTACCTGCCGGAGGCGCACGGCGGCCTGATCCTGGCCGGGCACGGCTTCCGGACGGAGCTGCCGGCGCACGCCGAGGCGCAGGAGGCGCTGGGCCGGCCGGTGGTGTCGCTGCGCCTGGTCGACCCGCGCTTCTACCACCTGGACGTGGCGCTCGCCTCGATCGACGACGGGAACGTCGTCTACTACCCGGGCGCGTTCTCGGCGGCCAGCCAGCGGGTGCTCACCCAGCTCTTCCCGGACGCGGTGCACGCGGACGACTCCGACGCCCTGGCCTTCGGGCTGAACCTGGTCAGCGACGGCCTCAACGTCGTGCTCAACAGCGAGGCCAGCCGGCTGGCGGGCAAGCTCAAGGCCGCCGGCTACCATCCGGTGCCGGTGGAGCTGGCCGAGTTGAAGAAGGGCGGCGGCAGCGTGAAGTGCTGCATCGCCGAGCTGCGCGACTGACGCTGCGGACGACGGGCCGGCCTCCGCTCGCGGAGGCCGGCCCGTCGGCGTACGGGGGGGCCGCTCAGCCGAGCGTGGCCAGCTCGCTGATCACGACGTTCGACAACAGCTGCCCGTCCTTCTGCACCCGGCGCAGGTACCACTTCTGCTGCGGCGTACGCGGCTGGTTGAACTGCCAGGCCCCGCGCGGGCTGTCGATCTGACCGATCTGACCGAGCGCCAGGTTGACCTGCTGCGGGTTCGGGTTCGGTCCGGCGATCCGGAGTGCCTTGTCGAGCACCTGCGCGGCGTCGTACGAGGCCATCGCGTAGGTGGTCGGCGAGCTGTTGTAGGTCTTGCGGTAGGCCGAGGCGAACACCCGGTTGGCGGTGTTGTTCAGGTCGGCGGAGTAGTTCAGCGCCGTTTCGATGCCGTACTTCTCGATGGTGCTGGTCTCGCTCTCCAGGTCGCCCAGGACCGAGCCCTCGGTGAGGAAGCCGGGGGCGTAGATCCGGCCCTGGTAGCCCTCGTCGTAGAGCTGCTTGATGAACGCGACCGCCGGCTTGCCGGCGTAGTGGCAGAAGATGGCGGTCGGCTTGCGGTTGAGCGCGCGGCGGATGTAGGGGGCGAAGTCGCCCTTGCTCGGGCTGGCGCTGTTGGTGGTGATGATCGGGGCGTCGGTGAGGCGTACCCCGCCCACCTCGTAGCCCCGCCGGAAGCCCGCGATCACGTCCAGGCTGCCCTGCCCCTCCGGGGCCACGATCATCAGCCGGTCGCCGGCCTTGAGCGTCTGCCGGAGGTAGTCGCCGAGCGCCTGGCCCGGCTCGTCCAGCACGTACGACGTGCGCCAGATGTAGACGACGCTCTGCAGGCTGGCCGGGGAGGCGTTCGAGCCGATCAACGGGACGCGGGCCTGCTCGACCATGTCCCGGATACCGGACATCGCTGTCGAGCCGACCACGCCGGTGAGGGCCACCACGCCCTCCTTGAGCAGCCGGTCCGCGGCGGTCTGGGCGCTCTTGGCGCTGTCGCCCTCGTCGGCCTGCACGAGGGTCACCGGGTGGCCGCCGAGGCGCTGGTCGTTGAGGGCGAGGAAGAGCTCGAAACCGTTGGTGATCTCGTCGCCGATCGGCTTGTTCGGCCCGGTGCCCGGCGCGATCAGTCCGATCTTGACCGCGCTGCCCGGCTCGTCCCCCGCGCCGTCGGAGTCGGGGCCGCAGCCGGCCGCCAGCCCCGTGGTGCCGAGTGCGGCCAGCAGTTGGAGTGCCCGCCTACGGTTCATCTGCGACACCGGTTTCCTTCCAAAAGCGCTGGCAGGGCTGACCGCCCCTCCGGCGTTCTACCTGCTTGGCGACGCTGCGTCAATGCCCCGAAGATCACCGTGCAGGGACCGCAACGCGTCGAGGACTGTCGGCCAGGCCGACGATCCCGGCGCGATGAGACCGAAATGCTCCGATTCGGGCAGCTCAACCAGCGTGGCCTGGGAACCCGCCGCCCGGGCCGCGGCGACCCAGGAGCGGCTCATCGCGATCGGGACCTGACGGTCCAGCGTCCCGTGAACGACTACTGTGCGTACTCGGATCGGCACCAACGCCGATGGATCGGTCGCCGCGTACCGGTCCGGCACCTCGGCCGGGCCCCCGCCGAGCAGCGCGGCCACCGCCCCACCGTCCAGGTCCAGCCGGTACGCCTCGGCGAGGTCGGCCACCGGGGCCAGCGCCAGCACCCCGCCGACCGTGGCCGGGGCCTGCGCCGCCGCGTACAGCGCCAGGTGGCCGCCGGCCGAGTGACCGACCAGGATCGGCGGCGCGGCGCTCACCCGGCCGGGCAGTGCGGCGGCGGCCAGTCCGGGCAGTGCGGCCACCCCGGCCAGCACGTCGGTGAGGGTGCCCGGCCAGCCCCCGCCGGGCTGCCCGGTACGGCGGTACTCGACCTGGGCGACCGGGTGGCCCAGCGCGGCCAGTGCCGCCGCCATCGGGCCGGTGTGGCTCCGGTCGTACTCCGCTCGCCAGAAGCCCCCGTGCACGACGATCACCAGCGGGCGGGCCGGACCGCTGCCGGCGGGTCGGCGCAGATCGGCAAGTTGGTCGGGACGGTCGCCGTAGGCGACCGTGACGTCCGGCGCCGGGGCGGGCCGGGTCAGCACGTCGCGCGGGTCGGTGGACATGGCAGCGACGGTAGCGCGGGCCCGGCGGCGTCCCGCCGCCCCGGGAGCCGGTCCCGGCGCGTGTGCCCGGCGGGCGCTGGGTAAAGATGGGTGGCATGACCGACGCGCGCTCAGCTGGACAGAATGACGAGCCGGGCCAGGACGGCATCCCCGGCACCGTGGTGGTGGTCGGCCCGGACGGCCGGCCGGTCGGCGCCGTGCCGACCGAGGAGGGCCACGGCGAGGACCCCACCCGCCTGGTCGAACAGCCGGCCAAGGTGATGCGGATCGGCAGCATGATCAAGCAGCTGCTGGAGGAGGTCAAGTCCGCGCCGCTCGACGACGCCAGCCGGCACCGGATGCGCGAGATCCACGAACGCTCGATCGTCGAGCTGAAGGAGGGCCTCGCCCCCGAGCTGCGCGAGGAGCTGGAGCGGATCTCGCTGCCCTTCACCGAGGAGAAGGCGCCCAGCGAGGGTGAGCTGCGGATCGCGCACGCCCAGCTGGTCGGCTGGCTGGAGGGCCTGTTCCACGGCATCCAGGCGGCGCTGGTGGCCCAGCAGATGGCCGCCCGGGTGCAGCTGGAGCAGATGCGCTCCGGCCGGCAGGCGCTCCCCAGCGGCCCCGGCGGGATCATGCCGGGGATGCCCGGCATGGGCCAGCCGCAGGGCGGCGACGGTCACAGCACCGGCCAGTACCTCTGACCGGGCCCGGGCGCCGCGCGAAGGGCGGCGCCCGGGCCCGCTCAGGCCAGCCCGAAGACCTGCTCCAGGTACGCCGCCACGCCGTCGGCGGAGTTCGCCGCCGTGACCTCGTCGGCGATCTCCAGGACGGCGGGGTGCGCGTTCGCCACGGCCACCGCCCGGCCGGCCCAGGTGAGCATCGGCACGTCGTTCGGCATGTCGCCGAAGGCCAGCACGTCCCGCTCGTCGATGCCGAGCCGGGCGCAGTACCAGGCCAGTCCCGCCGCCTTGGTCACCCCGGCGGCGGAGATCTCGACCAGCCCGCTGTACGACGAGTGGGTCGCCTCGGCCAGCCCCTGCAACGCCCCGGCCACCACCCGGACGAACGCGTCCGGGTCCTGCTCGCCGGCCCGGGCCAGCAACTTCACCGCCGGCACGGAGTGCAGCTCCTCCGGCGACTCGATCGCCCGGATCGCCTCGGCGTCGGCGTCCCAGCGCAGCGGGTAGTGCGCCTCGTGCCGCATCTGCCGGCTGTCCACGATCTCCACCGCGAAGCTGACCCCGGGCACCTCGGCCCGCAGCCGCCGGGCCACCTCGGCGAGCAGTTCCGGGGCGAGCGGGTCGGCCCGCAGCACCTCGTCGGCGACCGGGTCGTAGACCACCGCCCCGTTGGCGCAGATCGCCGGGAGCGGGGCGGCGAGCTGGTCGTACACGAGTTGCAGCCAGCGGATCGGGCGGCCGGTGACCAGCACGACCGGCGTGCCCGCCGCGGAGATCCGCTGCAGCACCCCCGCGGTACGCGGGCTGACCACCCGGTCGTCGTCGATCAGGGTGCCGTCGATGTCGGTCGCGACCAGCCGGGGTACCTCTCGCATCACCGGGACAGTAGTCGGTCCAGGTAGATCGCGACTCCGTCGTCGTCGTTGCGCAGGGTCACCTCGTCGGCGGCGGCGCGGACGGCGGGGTGGGCGTTGGAGACGGCCACCCGGGCCCAGCCGGCCCAGGCGAACATCGGCAGGTCGTTGGGCATGTCACCGAAGACCAGCACCTCGGCCGGATCGACCCCGAGGCGCTGCGCGACCACGCTGAGCCCGGTGGACTTGTCCACCCCGGGTGGGCAGATCTCGACGAAGTTGAGACCGGCCTGGGTGAGCGTGGCCACCTCCGGCGGCACGATCGCCCGGGCCACCTCCAGCAGCTCGTCGACGTGGTGGTCGGCGGTCCGGACGAACGCCTTGATCACGTCGCAGGAGAGGCACTCGGCCCGGCTGCGCGCCTCGAACCGGTCCTGGTAGGGCCAGCTCGGGTGGTAGTCGCCCCACAGCGGCGCGTCGTGCTCGTCGGACGCCTCCACCATCACGGTCAGCGGGCCGACCTCGGCCTCCAGGCCGGCCAGCAGGCCGGCGAGCACCTCGGCCGGCAGCCGCTCGTCGCGCAGCACCACCGGCCCGGCGGGGTCGCTCTGGTCGACCACCCGGCCCCCGCCCGCCATCACCAGGAAGTCGGCGGCCCGGATGTCGTTGCGGGTCAGCTCGGTCAGCCGCGGCCCGCGACCGGTGGCGCCGACGACCGGGATCCCGGCGGCCCGGACCCGGTCGAGCACCCCATGGGTGTACGCGGAGACGGTGTCGTCGCTGCGGACGAGCGTGCCGTCGAGGTCGGTGGCGATCAGCTTGGGCAGTCCCGGGCGGGTCATCGGTCCTCCTTCGCCCGCCGCCGTCACGCCAGCCGTCCTGGTCGTCGGTGCCTCGGCCCACGAACGGCGGGCAGCAACCGTACCTCGCCGAACCGGCCGCAACCACGGCTTCCCGACGAATCGGGCACCAACCCGGGGTGGCCGTCCGGTGTCCATCACCCGCCCTCGGACGTGCGGCACCCGGTCGTCAGCGCGGTGGTTCGAGGCGGGCGAACGGCACCGTGGGCTCGACCGTCAGATCGGCCGGCGCGGGCGGTCGCTCGTCGACCGACCGCGCCCGGCGGCGCCGGTGCACCGGGGGCGGCTCGGCCGGGTCCGACCCGTCGTCCGCGCCCTCGGCCGCCGGGCCGACCGGCTCGGCGGTGGACCGGCCGGACAGGTGCAGCGCCGCCGCCAGCAGGGCGGTCGCGAGGAAGGCGGTCACCAGGCCCCGTCCGTACTCGACCCGGAAGCCCTCCTCGGACGAGTAGAAGAGGGTCCGCTGGCCCGAGTCGTCCAGGGAGAGCGCGGTCGCGGTCAGCACGGCCAGCAGAGCCGCCGCCAGACCGAGGCCCGCCACCCGGGCGTTGCGCCGGACGGCGGCGGTGCCGCTCAGGGCGAGCGCCACCGCGACGGCCAGGCCGAGCAGACCCACCAGGTAGCCCACCCCGAAGCCGGCCACGTCGGAGACGCCGGCGGGCACCCGGATCGGGGTGTTGCCCTCCGGACCGCCGTTCGGGACCGTCATCACCAGCCACTCGCCGACCAGCGAGGCCACCGCGGCCACCGCACCCAGTCCGGCGAGCACCGGCGGCAGGCGGCGGTCCCGACCCAGGTCGGCGAGGGAACGCCCGAGCCGGCCCGGGGACGTCGTACCGGTGTCACCCCACTCGACGACGGTCGTCCCGTCGGGCCGCCTGTCCTGCCTGGGAACGGGGAGATCCTGGGACATGGCCACCCTTCCGAGTGCGCGGGCCAGAGTCGAATCATTCCACAGCCGGCACTCGACAACCGGCACCGCGAGTCCGGCAGGCGGGTCCGTGCTGCTCGGTGCACCCGCGTCCGGTTTCGGCTAGCGTCGGGGCATGCCTATCCGTACCGCATCCGCACGTTGGCAGGGCAACCTCACCGAGGGTGCCGGGACCGTCCGCACCGGCAAGGGCGGCCTGACCGGGAACTACTCGTTCAAGTCGCGCTTCGAGGAGGGCGAGGGGACCAACCCCGAGGAGCTGATCGGCGCCGCGCACGCCGGCTGCTTCTCGATGGCGCTGTCCAAGCAGCTCGCCGACGCGGGCGCCACCGACACCTCGGTGGAGACCACCGCCAAGGTCCACTTCGACAAGACCGACGCGGGCATGACCGTGACCCGGATCGACCTGGACACGGTCGGCCAGGTCCCGGGCATGGACGAGGCCCAGTTCGGCAAGCTCGCCGAGGCGGCCAAGGAGAACTGCCCGATCTCGCGGCTGCTCTCCCCGGGCGCCCAGATCACCCTGAACGCCCGCCTGGCCTCCTGACGTCCCACCCCGGGCGGGCGCGCGGCCCGCGCGGTCCCGGAAGGGTGCCCGTCGCGATGTCGGCGGGCACCCGCTTCCGTCCCGCTGCCCCGATCTCGGCCGGTACGGGCGGCGCCGCGCGGGGGAGAATGGTCGGGTGGCCGTGGAGATGAGCCGTGAGCGGTTCGAGGAGCTGGTCGGCGAGGCCCTCGACGAGGTGCCCGAGGAGCTGCTCGGGCTGATGAGCAACGTGGTGATCCTGGTCGAGGACGACCCGCCGCCCGGCGAGGACCTGCTCGGCCTCTACGAGGGGCACGCGCTCACCGACCGGGGTTGGGACTACTCCGGCGTCCTGCCGGACCGCATCCTGATCTACCGCAAGCCCATCCTGCGCATCTGCGACTCCGACGACGACGTCGTCGAGGAGGTCGCGGTCACCGTGGTGCACGAGATCGCCCACCACTTCGGGATCGACGACGAACGGCTGCACGCCCTCGGCTGGGGCTGACCGGTCCACCCCGCTCCACCCCGCTCGGCCGATGCCGGCCGTTGCGCGGGTCCCCTAACCTGCGGAACAGGCACACCCCGATGCAGGAGGAAACCCATGCGCAGCGCCCTGTTCTCCGCGGAGAACCTCGAGAAGGAGTCCCAGCAGCCGGGCATGCGGCTGCAGAACTCCAAGATGCTGAAGATCGAGCTCAACGGCGAGGCGATGGCCCGGGTCGGGTCGATGGTCGCCTACCAGGGGCAGGTGCAGTTCCAGGCGCTCGGCTCCGGCGGCATCGGCAAGTTCATCAAGCAGCGCCTCACCGGCGAGGGTGTCCCGCTGATGAAGCTCTCCGGCCGGGGTGACGTCTTCCTCGCCGAGCTGGCCAAGGACGTGCACATCATCGACCTGGAGCCCGGCGACGCGCTGTCGATCAACGGGTCCAGCGTGCTCGCCTTCGACTCCACCCTCCAGTACGACATCAAGATGGTCAGCGGGATGGGCATGGCGTCCTCGTCCGGCCTGTTCAACTGCGTCTTCACCGGCCACGGCCGGATCGCGATCACCACCAAGGGCACCCCGGTGGTGCTCAACGTCGACGCCCCGACCTACGTCGACCCGCAGGCGGCGGTCTGCTGGTCGGCGAACCTGCAGACCGGCTACCACCGGGCCGAGCAGCTCGGCCTGGGCACGCTGCTCGGCCGCAGCACCGGTGAGGCGTTCACGATGAGCTTCGCCGGTCAGGGCTTCGTGGTGGTGCAGCCGTCGGAGGAGCCGCCGGTGCAGGGCAGCGGAGCACAGCAGCAGCAGGGTGGCCTGCTCGGCGGCCTGCTGCAGTGACCGCCCGGTGCGCGGGCGCCCGGGGTGGGGCGCCCGCGCACCGTCAGCTCAGCTCACCGGCGCGCAGTCGGGTCACCCAGGCCGCCGCGTCGGCGTAGTCGACGTCGGAGAGGCCGGCCGGTGCGGGGACCGGCCGTTCGGCCGCCGCCGCACTCCAGCGGTGCCGGGGGTACGACCCCAGGAAGCGGACGTCCGCGCAGACCCGGCGCAGCCCCTGCAACGCCTCACCCAGTCGGACGTCGGCGACGTGACCGGTGCAGTCGAGGAAGAAGACGTACCGGCCGAGGGCCTCGCCGGTCGGGCGGGACTCGATCCGGGACATGTTGACCCCCCGGACGGCCAGCTCCATCAGCACCGACAGCAGGGCACCCACCCGGTCGTGGGCGATGTAGATCGCCAGCGAGGTGACGTCGTCCCCGGTGGGGGGCGGGGGCGGGCCGGGGCGGGACACCAGCGCGAAGCGGGTCACCGCGTCCGGGTGGTCGGCGATCTTCTCGGCGAGCACGGTGAGCCGGTGTCGGGACGCCCCGATCGGGGCGCAGATCGCCGCGTCGTACTCGCCGGTCGCGGCACCGGCCGCCGCCGCGCCGTTGGAGAGCACGTCGACCACGGTCGCGTCGGGCAGGTGGTCGCGCAGCCAGCCCCGGCACTGGGTGGACGCCTGCGGGTGGGCGGCCACGCCCCGGACGTCGGCGAGCGACGTGCCCGCGCGGGCGGCCAGCACGAACTCCACCGGCAGGATCACCTCGCGGGTGATGACCAGGGGTTCCCCCTCGATCATCTCGTCGAGGGTGACCCCGACGGCACCGCCGATCGAGTTCTCCAGCGGCACCAGGGCCGCGTCCGCGTCCCCCACCCGTACGCTGTCCAGCGCCTCGCCGACACTGCGGGCGGGCGTACGGGAACCACGCTCGGCGGCGGAGACGGTACGCAGCGCCTGCTCGGCGAAGGTGCCCTCGGGCCCGAGGTAGACGAAGCGGGTCGGCGGTGTTCCCGGCATGCCGACCAGCCTACGCACCCGGCGTGCCGTCGCAGGCCAAGGTCCGGATGCCGGGCGGCGCGACGGCGCGTACCTGCACCCCGCAGACGTCCGTACCGGCGGTGACCAGCTCCAGTGCCGCCGACCGGCCCCGGGTGACCACCTGGAGCTCCTCGTGCCCGGTCACCGCCAGCACGGTGTACTGCCATTCGCCGGCGCAGAGCGGCCCGGTCCGGACGGTGACCCGTACCGCTGCGGGCAGGATCCCGTCCGGACCGCGCAGCAGCCGGGCCACCCGGTTCCCCGACGGCCCGTCGGTGCATCGGGTGGCGACCAGGTCGGCGGGGGTGGGTACGGGCCGTGGGGCGCCCGGGGTGGTCGGCGCGACGCTCGGCGTGACCGGCACGGGCGAGCCGCTGGCGGTCGGGGCGACCGCCGCCGAGGGTGGGGGTTGCCGCAGTTCCGGCGGGGTGCCGCAGGCGGTGAGGGGCAGTACGACGAGCAGCGCGACCGGGGCGGCGAGCCGGCGCGGACCGGCGGGACGCGGTGCGGTGGGCGGCACGATCCGATCCTCGCATCGACAGGCATGGTTGCGGCCGGGTGGCCGAGCCCATCGTAGGAGGATCGCCGGGCGAGGTGAAGCTCGCCTGTGGACACAGTCGGGGTCACCGACCGTCCCTGCTGGTCAGACCTTCGAGAAAAAGGTGAGCGAACCGGCGACGTCGCCGTCGGCCAGCACCGGCGTGGAGATCGCGTCGACGGTGGTGCCCGGGGCGTCGGTGTCCGGTTCGCGGACCCGCAGCAGCCCACGGGCCAGCCGCCCGGAGTGCAGGGCGAGCAGCGGGGGGATCTTGTCGGACTCCTGCTCGGTCAGCTCGCTGCTGTAGGCGGTGAAGTCGACCAGGCGCAGCCCGCCGTCCAGCAACGGCCGGCCGATCACGTCCTCCGGGTCGCCCAGGCAGAGCAGCTCGCAGCCGGACGACGAGATCGCCACCACGGTGGTGTCGGCGTCGATCAGCAGGCAGGGCTCGGCGGCGTGGGAGACCGTGTGGGACCACTGCCCGACACTGTCGAACTCGTGCTCTGCCGGTGTCCGTGCCGCGGGCACGAACACTTCCGAGAGCGACAGTTCGACGTGGGCCACCGCGCCTCCTATATGCACCGACGGTCTGTCCACGCTAGCCGGTCACCGCGACGACCGAGCTGGTGCCACCGGCCGCCGCTCCCGGTGAGCTGCCCGCCCACCAGGGGTGCTGCGGCGCGTGCGCCGGTGACGGCGCGGACCGACGGCACCGCCGGGGCGGGTTCGGCGACCGCGTGGCGTCGTCGGAGACGTTACCGGCGGGCGGCCCGCTTGTCAGCGGCCGTTCGGCCCTCGTCGTACCACCGGTAGTCGGCGGATGGACGGTACGTGCCGTTGAGCCACGTCCCGGGGTGCTGGGCGACCCGGGACAGCTTCTCGGCGGTGGCCGGGCTGATCCGGTTGCCCCCGGCGACGAGCAGGCGGTCCAGCTCCCGGTGGGTGGCCATCAGGCAGTCCTTGGGCAGGCCGTAGACGCTGATCACGCCGGAGCCGACGAAGGTCAGCACCGGCGTCACCGGGATCTGCAGACCGACCGCGTCGGAGAGGGCCTTGCTGGCCCGCTTCGCGTCCCGGCGGGCCTCGGCCACATAGGGCGGACGCTTCCCGTTGATCTGCACGACGTCGCCGGCGACGAGCACCCGGGCCCGGCCGTGGTCGGCGATGGTGACCGCGAAGAGCCCGCTCGGGCCGATGGCGAGGAACCCGGCGCGCTCCTCCTGGCCACGGTCGAGCAGGACGTCGGCCATGTCCGTGCGGGGCCACTCGATGACGTGCCACCCGGGCCCGAGGTGGTCGAGCTGACCGAGGGCGCGCGCACCGGCCGCCTCCAGCCGGCGGGCACCCCGTTCGGCGCGACGACGACGAGCCCACTCCAGTGGAGTGGGTCGGGCCGGTTCGAGCACCGAGGTGGGCTCGACCCGGGGGTGCGGCACCGAGGCGGGCGGCAGTGCCCGCGTGGGTACGGCTCGACGAGCGGGAAAGACAGTCATCGCGACCTCCGGCAAAAGGTCCCTCGAAGTTATGTCTCCACTACCCTACGTTGCCGACCCCGGTGTTCGGCAAGTTGGAGCGCCGGAATGAGTGCGGATGAATGCCATATTCATCCGCTGTTCTTTTCTCGAATGGTGCTCACGCCTGCCCTACGCTGCGAAGGTGACCCACTTCGTGGACAGCGAGGTCGCCCGACTCCGCACGGTGCTGCTGCACCGCCCGGGGCCCGAACTCGCCCGACTCACCCCCCGCAACAACGACTCGCTCCTCTTCGACGCTATCCCATGGGTGGGACGGGCGCAGGAGGAGCACGACGCCTTCGCCGGCGAGCTGCGCAGCCGGGGCGTCGAGGTGCTCTATCTGGCCACCCTGCTCGCCGAGACGCTCGCCGTCCCCGACGCCCGGGCCGAACTCGTCGACCTCGTGCTCCGCTCGCCCCGGCTCGGCGACACCCTCCGCCGCCGGGTCTCCGACCACCTCGCCTACCTCGACCCGGTGGCCCTCGCCGACGTGCTGACCGCCGGGCTCGCCCACGAGGAGCTGCGGCTCGGCCGCGACCGGCCGGGCGGTCTGGTCTGGACGCTGATGGACCGGCACGACTTCGTCATCGACCCGCTGCCCAACCTGCTCTTCACCCGGGACTCCTCGGTCTGGATCGGCGACCGGGTCGGGGTGACCAGCCTCGCCATGCCGGCCCGCCGCCGGGAGACCACACTGACCGACGCGATCTACCGCCACCACCCCCGCTTCGCCGGCACCGGGTTCGTCTACCACCCCGAACTGGAGCACCTGGAGGGTGGCGACGTGCTGCTGCTCGCGCCGGGCGTACTCGCCGTCGGGGTGGGCGAGCGGACCACCCCGGCCGGCGCGGAACGCCTCGCCCGGCAGGTCTTCGCCGCCGGCCTCGCGCACACCATCCTGGTGGTCCCGATCGCCCAGGAACGAGCCACCATGCACCTGGACACCGTCTGCACCATGGTCGACGTGGACGCCGTGCTGATGTACCCGAACATCGCCAGCACGCTGTCGGCGTACACCGTGGTGGCCGGCGCGGACGGCGACGACCCGCGGGTCGACGGCCCGGCGCCCTTCCTGCGGGCGGCGGCCGACGCGATGGGCCTGGACCAGCTCCGGGTGATCGACACCGGGCTCGACCCGGTCACCGCCGAACGCGAGCAGTGGGACGACGGCAACAACACCCTCGCCCTCGCGCCGCGGCTCTGCGTCGGCTACGAACGCAACGTGGAGACCAACGCCCAGTTGGAGCGGGCCGGCATCGAGGTCATCCCGATCGCCGGCTCCGAGCTCGGTTCCGGCCGGGGCGGCCCGCGCTGCATGTCCTGCCCCCTCGTCCGCGACCCGCTCGGCGGTTGAAGGAGGGGCCCCTTGTTAACGCCGGACGTTGTACAGGGGCCCCCTGTTAACACCAGGCGTTAAGAGGGGGCCCCTGCTTGCATCCGGGGTCAGCGGAGGGTGAGCTGGCGACCGACGAGGCCCTGGCGGGCCCGGCGGCCCGCGGCGTCCAGCGGGTCGGTCTCCTTCAGCGCGGCGGCGTACCGCTCGGCGAAGGCGGCCACCGGGGCCTCCCACTCGGTCGCCGGGACGTCCTCGGGCAGGTCCCAGACCGGGACCAGCCGGCCGTGCGCCCGGAACATGCCCGCGAAGCGGGTCCGCTCGCCGAGGGTCAGCGTGCCGGCCGCGCTCAGCCGGGACAGCGTGTCCAGCGCGGTGTCCTCGTCCTCCGGCAGCACCCAGCGCACGTGCGCCTTCTCCGGCACCTGGCACCAGTACGCGGCCCGGGCCGCCGCCAACCGTACGGTCGGGTAGACCGCCGCGTTGGCCCGCTCCAGCGACGCCTGCACGGTCGGGTCGTCGGTCGCCCCCGGATCCAGCCAGAAGTCGAACCCGTCGTGCATGCTGATCTCCAGCGGGCCGTCCACCAGCACGTCCTGCAGACGCGGTCCCGGGCCGGGCAGCGGCGGCACGCTCACCTGGCCACCCGGCTCGGTACGCAGCGCGCAGAGCAGCGCCTCGGCCAGGTCCCGGGAGACGTCCCCGGACTGCTGGTGCCGCTGGAGGCCGACGAAGACCCGGCCGTCCGCCTTGGCCATCGCCGGGGCGGCCATCGGCAGCACGGTGGCCAGGGTGACCGGGCGGTCGCCGTACTCCTCGGTCAGCTCGGGGGTCAGCCGCAGCGGCGCGGAGGCGGCCGGGACCAGCTCGCGCAGCGCGATCCACTCCGGCTCGTCCACCAGCCCCTCGAACGGGCGGGGCACGAAGACGTCGCGCACCTTCTCCCGCTTCGGTACGGCTCCGGCGGCCTGCTGGTTCTTCCGACGCTTGCTCATGCGGTCGCCTCGCTCCGCTCGGCACCCGCACGAGGCTCCATTGCACGGTGCCTGATGATTCGCTCGCTGCGCTCGCTCATGGCGAGACAGCCTAGAGCTCGGCCGGCGCCGGGTGGGGACGACCCGCCCCGGCGACCGCCCGGCCGGGCGGGACCAGGTGTCAGCCGGCCGGGACCAGGTCGGGTCGGGGCGTACCGGCGGGGTCGAACTCGGCCCAGACGCTCTGTCCGAGGCCGTCCCGCTCGACGCCCCAGCGGCTGGCCAGGCCGGAGACGATGTGCAGGCCGCGCCCGTCGACGGCGTCCGGGCTGGCCGCCCGCATCCGGGGGCCGGAGGGGGCACCGCCGTCGGTGACCCGGAGCTGGACGCACGGCCCGTCGGGCGTCGGGCGCAACCGCCAGGCCACCCGGACCACCCCGCCGGGCAGCGGGTCGGCGTGCCGAACCGCGTTGCCGACCAGCTCGGCGAGGACCGCGACCAGGTCGGCCAGCAGGGCCGGGGGTACGACGTCGGCCAGCTCGTCGGCGAGCCGGTGCCGGGCGAGGCGCGCACCGGTCGCGTGGTGTGGCACCACCACGCACCACGAACGCTCCGTCGACTCGGTCGACACCGCCGTCCCTTCTCGCCCCGCTGTCCGGGTCAGGTCAGGCCCGTGGCAGCCGCACCTCTGCGACCGTACCGCCACCGGTCCTCGGTCGAAGGGATACCCAGCCATTCTGTTGTTCAACGATCTGCCGGACGAGATAGAGACCGAGTCCGGCCCCCGGATAGCGCCGCCGGTCGCCCGACTCGCCCTGCCAGAACCGGTCGAACGCCCGTTCCACGTGCTCCGGGCGGATGCCGATGCCGCGGTCGGCGACCCGGAAGGAGACCGTCCGCTCGTTCGCCTCGGCGGTCACCTCGATCGGGGTGTCCGGCAGCGAGTACTTCCCGGCGTTGGTGCTCAGCTCGGTCAGCACGGTGGCCAGGCTGTGCCGGTCGCCGAGCGCCTTGGCCAGGTCGTCGGGAAGGTCGAGGACGATCCGGTGCCGGACATCCGCGGGCAGGTCGACCACCGCGGCGCGGAGCGCGTCGGCGAGGTCGAAGGGGGCGGCCGGTTCGTTGCCGGGCCGGTGCTCGGTGGCCGCCGTGAGCAGTCGGTCCACCAGCCGGGCCAGTTCGTTGGCGCGCTGGCCGATGATCCGGGCCGCCTGCCGCCGGTCGTCGTCGCCGAGCGAGTTCCAGTGGTCGGTGAGGGTGTCCGCGTACCCCTTGATGACGGTGACCGGGGTGCGCAGCTCGTGGCTGGTCACCGCGACGAAGAGGTCGCGGTCGAGGTCGCGCCGCTGCTGGTCGGTGATGTCCCGGAAGGTGACCACCCGCAGCGCGCCCGGACCGGGCAGCTCGCCGGAGGTGATCCGCAGCCAGCGGCCGTCCGGCAGCCGGTGGTCGAGCACCTGCCCGGACTCCGGCAGCGGGAAGGGCAGCGGCCGGTTGATCGCCTCACCGGTGGGGCGGCCGGTGACCAGCGCGGCGGCCGGGTTCCAGAGCCGTACGTGGTGCTCCCGGTCGACCACGGCCAACCCGTCGGCGAGCGCCGCGACGACCGGGCCGTCGCCGTGCACCGGCAGGCCGGTCTGGTCGCCGTACATGTGGGCGATGCAGGAGGCGACGTAGCCCAGGACGGCGGCCTGGGAGCTGTCGAGCGGGTCGCCGTCGGGATAGAGCGCGTGCAGGCTGCCGACGGTGAGGCCGCCGATCTCGGCGCGGGCCACGATCATGCGACGCAGACCCCGGCCGGCCACCTCGCCGGCGAGCGCTCCGGGGATGCGGTCCACCGACACCTCGCGGACCGGTGGCCCGGAGAGGAGGCAGACGGTGGCCGGGTCGGTGGCGGGCAGCGGCCGGCCGATGGTCCATTCGGCGCCGCCGGTGGCGGCGATCACCCGCCCGCCGGTGGGCGCGAACTCCACGAAGGCGAGGCTGGCCGCACCGATCGCCGGCTGGACCACCCTGAGCAGGCGGGTGAGCACCGGCAGGCCGGACTCACCGCAGTTGATCATCTTGATCACGCTGGTGTGGCCGGCGATGAGGGCGGCGAAATCGGTCTGCTCCGGCATGTCCCGAGTGTGCCCCGCCGACCGGTCCACGGGACACCCCCGCCCGTCCGGCCCGGGTCGACCACCGTCCGGGCCGGGCCGACCGTCGCGCGGTTCGGACCGGGCCGGCCATCGGGGCGGGTCGGACCGGGCGGCGCGGGGCCCGCTCAGCGGCCCAGCCGGGCCAGCGTCCGCGCGGGCCGGTCGGTGATCACGCCGTCCACCCCGGCGTCGAGGACCAACGCCAGGTCGTCGGGCTCGTTCACCGTCCAGACGTAGACCTGGTTGCCGGCGGCCCGGAGCGCGGGTACGAGCTGCGGACGGGCCCGCAGCAGCGCGATCCCCGGCCCGGCGATCCGGGTGCCGAAGGGCAGCCGGCCCAGCCGCAGCCAGCGCGGCAGCACCTCCAGCAGCAGCACCGTCGGCAGGGCCGGGGCGAGTTCGCGCACCCGCCGGACGGCGAGCGGCGAGAAGGACATCACGGTGACCCGTACCGGGTCGTCGGGGCCGGGCTCGGCGAGCCCGTAGCGGCGCAGCAGGGCCACCAGCCGCCGCTCCACGTCCCGGCCGTACCGGGTGGGGTGTTTCGTCTCCACCAGCAGCCGGACCGGCCGGCCGGCGGCCAGTACGGCGTCGAGCAGCCGCTCCAGGGTGAGCAGCCGGGTGTGCGTGTCGTCCAGCACCTCGTCGCCCTCGGCCGGCACCGCGCCGGGGTGCCAGGAGCCGAAGTCGAGGGTCTCCAGCTCGGCGAGGGTACGCGCGCTGACCAGCCCGTGACCGTTGCTGGTCCGGTCCAGCCGGCGGTCGTGCACGCAGACCAGGTGCCCGTCCCGGGTGAGCCGGACGTCGCACTCCAGCCCGTCGGCACCCTCGTCCAGGGCGCGCAGGTAGGCGGCGAGGGTGTGCTCGGGCAGGTCGTACGACGAGCCGCGGTGTGCGAAGACCAGGGGGTCGCCCATGCCGGTCGGCCGTTACGCGACCCGGCCCGGCTGTCCGTCGTCGGTGACCACCGGTCGACCGGCGGCGGCCCACTCGCCCATCCCGCCGTCGACGTTGCGCACCTGTTCCCAGCCGTTGCGCAGCAGATAGGCCACGACCTGCGCGGAGCGGCCGCCGGAGCGGCAGATGACCGACACCTCGTGGTCGTTCGGCACCTCGGCGAGCCGGCCGGGCAGCTCGGTCATCGGCAGGTGGTGGGCACCGGGGGCGTGGCCGGCGGTCCACTCGTCGTCCTCCCGGACGTCGAGCAGGTAGCTGTCGTCGGGCACGGCCGACGCGGGCACGCTGGGAATCTGGGGTCCGAACACGGGGACAAGCCTAGTGGGACGACCGGCGTGCGGCGGCGGTCCGGGGTGGCAGTTCGACCCGCCGTCGGCAGCCCGCCAGGTCGGTACGCGAGCCGATCACCCGGTACCGCTGCGCCGCCTGGTGGCGGTTCCCGCTCAGGTACGCCTCGGCCGCGCTCCGCCAGGGACTCGGCGCGACCCGGGCGAGCGCGGTCGCGGGCACCCCGGCGATCCGCATCAGGATCGGCAGGTCCACGCCGAGTTCGGGCGGCAGGAAGGCGGTCCCGACGACGCCGATGGCCTCCTCGACCAGGGCGGGCACCCCGCGCGTCGGACGGTTCCGCCCGGTGGCGAGCGCTGCCGCGAGCACCGCCGCATAGACCCGGGCCTGCCAGCGGACGCCCCGGCGGCTCTGCTCGGTGAGCCGTTCCAGGGCCTGCGCCGCCCCGCTCCTGTTGCCCCGGAGCAGCTTCAGCCGGCCGTCCAGATAGAGGCACTGGTCGGTCAGGAAGTGCCGGTCCTCGTGGGCCAGCCAGTGCTGGACCTGTCGCTCCGCGTCGGCCGGGTCCCCCGACCAGAAGGTGCACCAGGCGCGGGCGGCGTCCAGGTAGCGCAGGTCCTGGGTGCAGCCCCGGGTCTCGGCGGTGGCGCGGGCCCGGGCGAGGATCCGGGCGTACCGGGCGAGGTCGCCCAGGCCGGCCACCGCGTCCATGGCGTTCACCGAGAGCACGACGGGCGTCCAGCCGGCGCTGCGCTCGTGAGACGTCATGGCGTCCAGGCAGTCGCCGGACCCGCCCGGGTCGCCGAGGTCCAGCCGGGCGATGCCCCGGTTGCTGAGCAGGCGGCTGCGATCGCGTGGCGCGGGCGTCCGCTCGCCGGAGCGCAGCGCCGCGTCCGCCCGGCCGACGGCCTCGTCCGGCTGCCCGGTGACCGCGAGCAGGCCGACCAGCGAGGCGACCAGCGGCACCGGCCAGGTCACCTGGGGTCGCGCGGCGAGCACCTGACGGGCTGGGGCCACGGCGTCGAGCGCCGCGCGCCGGTCACTGCGGCACCAGGCGATCCGGGCGAGGAGCAGCCGTGCCTCGGCGATGCCGGCGAGGTCGCCCCGATGGGTGAAGATCCGTAGCGCCTCCCGTGCCTCGCTCACGCCCTCGCCGCTGTCCCGGGCCCGCTGGTCCGCGAGGCGTACCAGGAGTCGGGGGCGTTCCGGTTCGTCGGGCGCGGTGGTGGCGAGCACGGCTGCCAGGCACTCCTGGGCCTGTCCGTGCCCACCCGTCCGCTCGGCGAAGTCGGCGGCGCGGAGCAGCGCGTGCCGGGCCGCCGGGTGCGGGTCGGCCGGTGCCGACGGAGTCGGGCGTACCGCCGGGGCGGGGGTGCGGCCCTGGTACGTGCGGCGCGGGCTCCACGGTGCGGGGCCGGGTTCCCCGCCGGGGATCGCGCCCCTCCGGGACCGGTACGCCCGGTAGGCGTCGACCGCCTCCTCGTGGCGGCCGCATTCGGTGAGGGCCTGCACCAGCCGTCGCTGGAAGCCTTCGTGCTCCGGGTGTTCGGCGACGGCCTTCCGCAGCACCGGGAGCGCCGCGGCCGGTCTGCCGAGCGCGATCTCCAGGTCGACCAGGGTTTCCCGCGCGCGCTCGCGGGCGTCCTCGAGCGCCGCCACCTCCGGCCAGCCCGAGGCCTGCGGGTGGAGGCTGCCGAGCGGGTGGCCGGTCCACCGGCCGAGGGCCTCCCGGAGGAGGTTCAGCGCGAGGTCGGGGCGGCCCTCGTCCACCATCCGGAGGGCGTCGTGGTGGTGTTGCCGGAAGACGAGCACGTCGAGGTCCAGCCCGTCCAGGCGTAGCGCGTAGCCGCTCTGGTCGGCGGGGATCCGTCCGCCCGGCAGGTCGAGCGCGGGCAGTGCCCGCCGGAGCCGGTGCAGCTGCACGTGGACGGCGGGTCGGGCGTCGGCGGGGTCCCGGCCGGGCCAGAGGGCGGTCGCGATCCGGGAGACCGGTACGACCGCGGGCGCGTGGAGCATGAGCAGGCCCAGCAGGAGACGCCGCTGTCGTCCGCTGATCGGCAGCGGGGTGCCGGCGACCTCCCAACCGACGCCACCGAGCAGCCGGCCGTGTTCCCGAGGGCCTCCCACCGGCGAGCCTCTGCATCGATGCACGTGAATCATGATGCCCACCCGGAGGGGTGGTCGCAACCGGGCGTGGCGGCGCCCCGCTTTCATCCCGCTTGCAGCTCCGGGCTAAGCGTTGCAGGGGCATCCACCGTCTTCGACACTGCACTCAGTACGGAGCGTACGTCTTTGAACGCTCCAAGTTACTGATGGTGACGACCTGGGAGGGAAAGCCTTGTCGCGTGCGCCACGCCATTCCTCGGCCCTGGTGCGACATGTCGGGCAGGCCGCGTCCGCCGTCGATCACGCGCTGGCCGGCGAGTTCCCGGCCCCGGCCGGCCGGCCGGTACGGCCCCGGCACTCGCCCGGACGCCTGGTACGGGTGTTCCTCCGTCGGGCGCTGCGCCGGGCGGCGGCCGGCGAACCGTGGACGCCGGCCGACCTCGATCTCCTCGCCCGGGCTGGTGGGCACGCCGCCGCGCTCGGCATACCGGCCGGCCCGCTGGAGTTCGGGGTCCGGGTGTGCGTGAACGTCAGCCTGCAGACCCTGTGGTCGCTGATCGACGAGACCGGCACCGAGGAGTTGCTCCACCTGAGCAGCTGGCTGCACCAGCACCTGCCGGCCACCCTGGCGGCGGTCAGCCGGGGATACTGCGGGCAGCTCCGCGAACAGTTCGGCACCGTCCGGGTCCGGCGCATGCTGGCGGAGGCTCTGCTCGCCGGGCGCCACGTCGACGCGCTCGCCGCCAGTGCCGGTCTCACCCTGCCGGCCTCCTTCCTCGTGCTGGTGGTCCGTGGCGGGCCGGCCGACCGTCCGCCGCCCGGTGGGGTCCTGCACCTGGTCGAGGCCGGCCAGCAGGTGTTCCTCTTCGGCGTGTCGGCGGTAGGGGACGTCGCGGCGCGGCGGCGGGTGGTGGAGGCGTCCGCGCAGCAGCTCGTCGACGTGCTCGCCCGGGACGCAGTCGAGGCGACCGCCGGCCGGGCCTGGGCCCCGACCCGCGCCGAGGTGCCCCGCGCGCGTGCCGAGGCGGGGCTGGTGGCGAGACTGGCGGTGGCCACCGGCGCGGTCGCCCGGGTGCACACCCTGACCGACGTGGTGCTGGAATCGACCGTGGTGGGTGCCGGTTCGGCGGCGGACCGGCTCGCCGGTGTGCTGGACGGCCTCGACGGTCGTCCCGACCTGATCGAGACGCTCGAGACGTTCTTCGCCAACGACTTCGACCGGACCCGCTCGGCCCGGGCGCTGTTCCTGCACCGGCGGACCCTGCAACTGCGGCTGCACCGGATCTCCGAGCTGACCGGCCACTCGCCGACCACCGCCCGGGGCTCCCTGGTGCTCAATGCCGCGCTCTGTGCACGGCGGCTCCGCCGGACCGCGCCCTGAACGCCGGGTGCCGGGCCGGCGGTGAGCCGACCCGGCAGACGGTCCGGATCAGACCATGTAGTTCACGCAGCGGGCGTTGCCGTACACGTAGCAGACCGTGTAGGGCGAGCCCCAGCTGTCCCGGCGGACGGTGACCTCACCGGTGAAGAACATGTACGACCGGCCGCTGCCGGAGTCGTACCCACCGCTGAAGGTGACGCCCTTGTAGCTACCGCTGATGCTGCCGACCACGTTGCCCGGCTTCTCCATCTTCGCCTTCACGTAGCAGCGGGAGAAGTAGTACGAGCCGCTCCAGAGGCCGTTGGTGCACTGGACCAGCGTCTGGCTGCCGTAGCCGACGGCGTTCCACCCGTTGTACGGCTGGATCGCCAGGATCGAGCCGTACACGCTGGGCCGGTTGTTGACGAAGTCCAGGGAGAGCTTGTAGTCGTACCAGCCGACCTCGTGGGCCCCCCAGATGTCCGTGTAGTTCATGATCATCCGGTCGCCCTGGATGGTGGCGGGGGCGGCGGCGGCCGGGGAGGCGACGCTGGCGAGGGTCAGCGCCCCCAGCAGGGCCGCGAAGAGCGCGGTCAGCGCCCGGCGCGTGCGGAGTGAGACGGACATGGCACCCCTTTCGGAACGATGATGGGATGCCTTGAGTGTCTTCTTCGTCGTCTGTGCGGCGCATTGACCAGATGAGCACACCGGGCGCGCGGCCCCTGCCCAGCCGGACAGTGCTCCCGGGCCGGGTGCCCCGACGGTCAGAGCCGGGTGACCCAGCGGGGGTTGGCCCCGGCCCAGTCCGCCAGCCGGGCACCACGGACGGCCTCGAAGAGCCCGCCGCCGCCGTTGTCGAGCACCACGTAGGAGACCCCGTCGATGGTCTGCGGATAGGACGGCACCTGCACCCCCCGCAGCGCGTCCGCGGGCAGCGAGCGGAACGCGAGCACCAGGTCCTCCAGGGGTACGCCGTTGGTGTCCACGGTCAGCGAGCCGCCCACCGCCCGCAGCACCCGGTCGAGCTTCACCGGGTCGTTGCGCAGGTGGGTCTGACCGGCCTTGTCCAGCACGGCGCGGAGCATCTGCTGCTGGTGCCGCTGCCGGTCGTAGTCCCCGCCGGGCAGGTCGTAGCGCTGGCGGACGTAGTCCAGCGCCCGGGCGCCGTCCATCTGCTGGCAGCCGGGGGTGAACAGGGTCTTCGTGTGGATGGACCGGACCTGGGTGTCCACGCACATCCGGATGCCGCCCAGCAGGTCGATCACCTGTTTGAAGCCGGAGAAGTCGACCAGGGCGGCCCCGTCGAAGCGGATCCCGGTGAGCCGGGCCAGGGTGGCCGAGAGCAGGCGGGCACCGCCGGCACCGCCGCCGCCGTGCTCGTACGCGGCATTGATCTTGTCCGGGCCGCCGCCCCAGTCGCCGGCGGGCGGGATGGCGACCAGCAGGTCGCGCGGGACCGAGATCAGGTACGCCTGTTCCGTGCCGGCCGGCACGTGCACGATGAGCACGGTGTCGGAGCGCTGGTCGTCGGCGTCGGCCCCGGGCCGGTGGTCGGAGCCGATCAGCAGATAGTTGAGCGGGCCGGCGAGGTCGGTGCGGCGGGTGCGGGCGATCGGGTCGAGGAGCTGTTCCTTGACCACCGTGCGGTCGTAGCGGCCGGTCAGCCAGTGCAGCCCGGCCACGGCGACGCCCGCCAGCAGGACGAGCACCAGCCCGACGCCGAGCAACCAGCGGGACCAGCGGGCGGGTCGACCCCGCCCGGGTGTACGCCGTGCTGGCCTGGACGTGGCACCCTCCCCGCAGCCGTGACGTGAGACCCGCTCACGTCAGGCTACGGTCCGCGCCGCCCGGCGGTGCCGCTTTCGCCGCAGCCGCCGGAGCGCGAGGTCACTTACGCGTGGACAGGACGCTCGGGTTGGCCACCACGAACTCGGCGAGCTTGTCCTCCTTGACCGCCCGGAACATCTCCATGCTCAGCTCGTTGAGCGATTCCCGGCCGCTGGCCGCCGTGGCGTACGTGCCGCCGTTGGTGCGCAGCGTGGTGAGGTCGTTGCCGTTGACACCCTTCATCGTGTAGATGAAGTCGTCGATCGGCACCCCGCCGGTGTCCAGGACGAAGGCCTTGCCGGCCGCCTTGATCAGCGCGTTCAGCTTGATCGGGTTGCTCAGCGTGCCGCTCTCGGTGGCCTTCTTCGCCATCGCCTTGATCAGCTGCTGCTGGTTCTGCTGGCGGTCGTAGTCGCTGTTCGGCAGGCCGTAGCGCTGGCGGGCGTAGTCGAGCGCCTCCCAGCCCTCCATCTCCTTGCAGCCCTTCTTGTGCACCACCGGCTTCATCGGCTTGCCGGTCTTCTTCGCGTCGGCGTTCCACATCGGCTTGCCGTCGACGATCGACATGTGGTGCGAGGGGACCTCGTGGCTGACGCAGATCCGGACGGTGCCGAGGGCGTCGATGACGTTCTTGAAGCCGCCGAAGTTGATGATCGCGGCGCCGTCGAAGCTGATCCCGGTCATCTTCTTGATGGTCTTGGCCATCAGCTGCGCGCCGCCCTCCCAGCCGCCGCCGTTGCGGGCGCCGGCCTGGAAGGCTGCGTTGATCTTGTCGGTGCCACCCTTGTAGCCGCTCTTCTCGAACGCCGGGATCTGCGCCTCGGTGTCCCGGGGGATCGAGATCAGGTACGCCTGGTCGTGGCTGGCCGGGATGTGCAGGATGATGATGGTGTCCGAGCGGACGTCGTCGGCGGCCCAGCGGGCCCGGGCGTCGACGCCGAGCAGCAGCATGTCGATCGGGCCGTCGAGGCTGTTGCCGCCCTCGGCGTCGGTCTTGCCGGCGTCACCGAGCAGGTTGCGCTGGGCGATGTTGCCGGTGGCCTGACCGATCACCGCCTTGCTGCCGACGATGGCGAGGCCGCTGGTCATCATCAGCACCGCGCCGAAGATCAGCGTCAGTCGAGCCCAGAGCGGATCCTTGCGGCGCTTCTTCTTGGCGCCACCGGTCCCCCGACCGCCGGCGCCCGGCTGGGTGGGGATGATCGGCGGCACCCGGCCGGGTGCGCCGGGTTCCAGTGACTGTGGGCGACGGCTGGTCTGAACCGGCATGCGTGCTCCAGCTCGTGATCGGGGGGCGGGACCACTGTACGTACCGGTTCCCGTTCTGGCGACCTCCTTGTCCGGCTATTCCCGCTTGTCCCGGCAGTCGTCGACGTGAATTGCCCGAACGGCCAATTGAAAGCATCCGGTCGGCGGTTGGCTCGCCATGGGACGAGCTTGACCGCCGACCGGCGGCGTGTTCCGGAGGTGCCGGCGTCAGTTGCCGTCGCTCGGCTGGTTGGCCTTGACCCAGTCGGCCATCGTGTCCCCCGACATCGCCTTGTACATCGCCAGCGCCTTCTCCCGGTCGGAGACCACCACCGACTCGCCGTTGATGGTCTGGCTGCCGACGTTGGGGTTGGTGATGAAGGTCAGGTCCTGGCCCCGCAGGCTGCGGAACTGCACCGCCATGTCGACCACCGAGAATCCCTGGTCCACGGTCGCGGCGTCGGTGACCGACTTCAGGAAATCGTTCAGCTTCCGGGGGTTGGTCAATGTGTCGGTGCTCGCCGCCTTGTCCATCAGCGCCTTGAGGAATTCCTGCTGGTGGCGCATCCGGGCGAAGTCGCCCTCGGGGAACTGCTTGCGCTGCCGGATCCAGTCCAGCGCCTCCGCGCCGTCCATGTGGTTCACGCCCTTGGCGAACTTCCGGTACGGCTTGTGGATCGAGGTGATGCTCCGCTCGACCTTCAGGTCGACCCCGCCCAACGCGTCGGTGACCTGCTTGAACCCGGCGAAGTCGATCGCCATCACGTGGTCGATCCGCACGTCGCTGAAGCACTCCACGGTCTTCACCGCCAGCGGCAGACCGCCGAAGGCGAACGCGGCGTTGACCTTGGCCCGCCGGTCGGTGTCGCAGGAGGCGCCAGCGTTCTCCGGAATCGGCACGTACAGGTCACGCGGGATGGAGACCAGGTAGGCGTGCTTGTGGTCGGCCGGGATGTGCATGACGATCAGCGTGTCCGCGCGCCACTTGCCGGCGCTCTCCACCGGGGCGTCCGGGTCCCGGGAGTCGCTGCCGACCAGCAGGATGTTGAGCGCGCCGTCGACCGTCTTGGCCGGCCGCCCCCCGGTGATCTGGGAGAACGGGTCGGTGCGGGCCAGGTCGCCGTTGAGGTTGCGGGCGTAGAACCAGGCGCCGGCACCCCCGAGCAGCGCCAGCACCAGCACCGCGATGCCCGCGACCAGGCCGATCCGTCCCCACCGCGGGCGGGGGCCGCGCCCGCCCGGACCACGGCCGCCCGGACCGATGGGTCCGACCGGGCCACCGGGACCGCCCCGGCGGGGCTCCTCGTCGTACGACGGGTACCACTGCGCCTCGGCGGAGCGGGCGCGCCCGGAGGCGCCCCGGCCGGGGCCGGGGACCTGGGCGCGACCCGCGCTCCGGTTCAGGTGGGGGAGGGGGACGCCGGCAGAGGTGCTAGCTGACATGTCACCGAGGGTAGGTCGCCGGGGCCAGCATCGCCCTCAGGCGCGTCCCGGTGTCAGCGTGCTGCCAGCCGGGTTCAGTACCCTAGCCGCTCGCGGAAGTACCCGATCGTGCGTCCCAGGCCGTCTTCGGGCGCCACGGTGGGCTCGTATCCGAGCAGTTCGCGGGCCAGGGTGAGGTCCGGGCGGCGCATCTCCGGGTCGTCCGCGCTGCGGGTGATGTAGCTCACCTCGGACGTGCTTCCGGTGAGTGACACGATCGTCTCGGCGAGTTGCCGCATCGACATCTCGTGCTCGGTGCCGCAGTTGATCGGACCGGTCTCGGTGGAGTCCAGCAGCAGCAGGATGCCGCGCACCAGGTCGTCGACGTAACAGATCGAGCGGGTCTGGTTGCCGGTGCCGTGCACGGTGATCGGCTCGCCGCGCAGCGCCTGCGAGATGAAGGTCGGAATGGCGCGACCGTCGTCCGGGCGCATCCGCGGGCCGTACGTGTTGAAGATCCGCACGATCGCGGTGTCCGTGCCCTTGCTGCGGTGGTAGGCCATGGTGGCCGCCTCCGAGAAGCGCTTCGCCTCGTCGTAGACGGCCCGCACGCCGATCGGGTTGACGTTGCCCCAGTACGTCTCCCGCTGCGGGTGCTCCTTCGGGTCCCCGTACGCCTCAGAGGTGGAGGCCATCAGGAACCGGGCGCCGTCGGCGGTGGCCCGCTCCAGCAGGTGCAGGGTGGCCACCGAGCCGACCCGGAGGATCTCCACCGGCAGCTTCTCGAAGTCGGTGGGGCTGGCCGGGGAGGCCATGTGCAGGATGGCGTCGAACCGCTCGGTCAGCGCCGGGTGGGTCGGCAGGCCCTCAGAGATGTCCGCCTCGACCAGCGTGAAGGTCGGCCTCTCGAACAGGTGGGCGACGTTGTCCTTGGAGCCCGTGACGAAGTTGTCCAGCACCACGACGGTGCAGCCGCGGGCGATGAGCGCGTCGACCAGGTGCGACGGCACGAAGCCGCCGCCGCCGGTGACGAGGATTCGGTGTCCGGGTCCGAAGCGGGGCTCTACCTTCATGCCGGTCAGCCTACCCAGGCCGGTGGGCCGGAGCCGTTCGCGGCTCCGGCCCACCAGGGGTGTGGCGTCAGTGGGCGCCGGCGCCGGTCAGGGCGCGCACCTCCAGTTCCGCGTACTTCTCCGCGTCGTTCTCCTTGGAGACCAGGGTCCCGATCCAGCCACACAGGAAGCCGAACGGGATGGAGATGATGCCCGGGTTGGACAGCGGGAACCAGTGCCAGTCGTGGTCGGGGAACATGGCCGTCGGCGCCCCGGACACCACCGGGGAGAAGAAGACCAGCACCACCGCGGCGAGCAGCCCGCCATAGATCGCCCAGACCGCGCCGGAGGTGTTGAACCGGCGCCAGAACAGGCTGTAGAGGATCGCCGGCAGGTTGCCCGAGGCGGCCACCGCGAAGGCCAGCGCCACCAGGAAGGCCACGTTCAGGCTCTGCGCATAGATCGACAACGCGATCGAGACCGCGCCGATGACCAGCGCGGAGATCCGGGCGACCCGGACCTCCTGCCGCTCGGAAGCCTGACCGTTCTTGATGACGTTGGCATAGAAGTCGTGCGCCAGGCTGGACGACGAGGCCAGGGTCAGCCCGGCGACCACCGCCAGGATGGTGGCGAAGGCGACCGCCGCGATGATCGCCAGCAGGGTCGCGCCGCCCAGGTTGCCGCCGAGGAAGTCCTTGCCGAGCACCTCCGCGAGCTGCGGCGCGGCGGTGTTGCCGGCCTTGTCCTGGGCGGTGATCGCCTTGCCGCCCACCAGCGCCGCCGCGCCGAAGCCGAGGGCCAGGGTCAGCAGATAGAAGGTGCCGATGATGCCGATCGCCCAGAGCACGCTCTTGCGGGCCGCCCTGGCGGTCGGCACGGTGTAGAAGCGGATCAGGATGTGCGGCAGGCCGGCGGTGCCGAGCACCAGCGCGATGCCGAGCGACAGCAGGTCCATCTTGCTGTAGAAGGTCTTCAGCGCGTCCCCGGGCGTCTCCACGCCGTACCGCAGGCCGGGTTCGAGGAAGTTGCTCCCCTTGCCGGACGCGGCGGCGGCGTCGCCGAGCAGCGACGACAGGTTGAACTTGTACTTCGCCAGCACCAGCAGGGTCATCACGACCGCGCCGGTCATCAGCAGGAACGCCTTGACGATCTGGACGTACGTGGTGCCCTTCATGCCGCCCACGGTGACGTAGATGATCATCAGGGCGCCGACCATGATGATCGTGGCCACCTTCGCCGTGTCGGCGTCCATGCCGAGGAAGGTGGTGCCCGGCTTGATGCCGAGCAGGAGCGCGACCAGCGCACCCGCGCCGACCATCTGGGCCAGCAGATAGAAGATCGACACGGTGATGGTGGAGACCGCCGCGGCCGTCCGGACGGGACGCTGGCGCATCCGGAACGCCAGCACGTCGGCCATCGTGTACCGGCCGGAGTTGCGCAGCAGTTCGGCCACCAGCAGGAGCGCCACCAGCCAGGCGACCAGGAAGCCGATCGAGTAGAGGAAGCCGTCGTAGCCGTAGAGGGCGATGATCCCGGCGATGCCCAGGAAGGACGCGGCCGACATGTAGTCGCCGCCGATCGCCATGCCGTTCTGGAAGCCGGAGAAGGACCGGCCGCCGGCGTAGAAGTCGGTGGCGGTCTTCGTCTGCCGGCTGGCCCAGACGGTGATGGCCAGCGTGATCGCCACGAAGACCAGGAAGAGCGTGATGGTGAGGTTCCGGGCGGTGGTGCCGCCCGCCTCAGCCGCGAGGACCGTGGTCATGGGTCACCTCCCCGATCTCGGCGCGGATCCGGTCGGCGACCGGGTCGATCCGCCGGTCGGCGAACCGCGAGTAGAGCCAGGCGATCACGAACGTCGAGACGAACTGGAGCAGGCCGAAGACGAGGGCGACGTTGATGTTGCCGAAGAGCTTCGTGCCCATGAAGCCGCGCGCGTAGGCGGAGAGGATCACGTAGAGCGCGTACCACAGGAAGAACGCGACGGTCATCGGGAAGACGAAGCCGCGCAGCGCGCGCCGCAACCCGGCGAACTCGTCCGACCGTTGTACGGCGAGGTACCGCTCCGCCGCCGACTCGGCGGGCGCGGACGCGGGTGTGTCCGTGGACATCTGTGGATCACCACCTTCACAGGCGTGGGGAGTTTCGCGCACGGTAGAGAGCGCGCTCCCCGCCGGGGAAGAGCGGGATCGAAGGCGGTCGACGGCTGCGCCGAACGGCCGCCGGGCTGCGCCGAGTGACCTGGATCACTCCGTTGAGCGGTCGTCGCCCGTTGGCGACGCCGCCGGACGCCCTGGTCGTCCGCCGGTCCGGGTCGGTGCACCGCCGCAGGTCACCCTGGTGGAGTTGCGGCGTCCCAGCGGGCGGCGGCCTAGTCGGTCAGCTCCCGGTAGCGGCCCCGGTAGTGCAGCAGCGGCGTGGACTCCTCGGCCAGGTCGACGGCCTCGATGGTGGCCTCCACGAGCAGGCCCCAGCCGTACTCCCGGGCGGTGTCCAGGCGGCAACCGGCCCACCCGCCGGCGTCGGACGGCACCGGGCCGTAAGGGGTCTCGGTCCACGAACCGGTGGCGAAGAGGCCACCCGGGGACGGGAAGAGGCCGGCGAAGCGATCGGCGAGCTGCCGGTGCGGCGGCCCCAGCGGGGCGACCGCGAACCGGCCCGCCTCCTCGATCGCGGCCCACAGGTCGGCCTCCGGGTCGATCAGCCCGAGCAGCCGGTCCGGCTCGCCCTCGGCGACCAGGGTGGACGAGACGGTCAGCCCGGCCGGCCCGGGAGCGGTCCAGAGGGTGACCGGGGCGGCGAGCCGCCCGCGCAACCGGCGTACGGGTGACCGCTGCCCGGCCGGCACGGCGAACGGGTCGGTGTGGTGGATCTCGGCGCCCGGCTCATGATTCACGTGAAACATTGTGCCGCCCCGCGCCCGTGCTCCACCCGGGAAGCGCTCGTGCAGCTCGGCCGGCCATGCGTTGAGTTCTGACCCGAAGATCACGCTCGATCCGGGAAACAGTGCCCTCCCACCAGCCGTTGCAACAACCACTTGAAGCCAAGCGCCTACGAGGCCACTGCTTCCCGGATCGAGCACGATCTTGCGCAGGGCGAGCGCCGCCCTTGCGGGGCAGGCAGGGTGAGCGCGGGCGTGGCGATCACGCCCGGTCGCGTGTCCCGTCGGGGGTGAGGGAGCGGCGGGCGGCGGCCAGCACCTCGGGGTCGGTGCAGCCGGCGGCGTAGCCGGCGATGCGGCGGTTGATGTCCCGGCCGAGCAGCCAGACCCCGATCCGGTCCGCGACCGGGCGCAGGAACGCCGGGCGGCAGCGGAAGTTGTAGCGCCAGGTGGCGACCGTGTGGCCGGGCTCCGGGGCGGGCGCGAAGCGCCAGCCACCGGCGAACATCTCGAAGAACCAGGGGCCGCGCACCATCTTCATCCCGACGCGGCTGGGCGGGGCGAAGGAGACGTACTCGCTGACCATCACCAGGCCGTGGCGGGAGCGGGTGAACGTGCGGACGCCCTTGCCCGGACGGGTGGCGCCGTCGGTGAAGTGCTGCTCGCGGACGAACGGATCCCAGCGGTAGCGTACCGGCGCGACGGTCTGCGACACGGCGAACGCCAGCTCGGGTGGCACGGGCACGGTGGTCACCGCTTCGACGACTGGCATCGCCCCATTGTGTCGCCGCCCGCAAGCCGCCCACCGCACACCCGCACCGGCCGGGCCCACCGCACCGACGGCCGGCCCACACGGCGGGTGCGCGGAGCGCCTATCGTGCCGGGCATGGCCCCCCTGACACCGCAGAAGCTCGCCCAGACCCGGGTCCTCGACGTCGACGCGTTGGCCCGCAACGAGGTGGACCTGCGGACCTACCCGCACCGGAACCTCGCCCTGATGGTCCAGCCGGGGCTGACGGGCAGCGGCGTCACCCGGCTGCTGGAGGGCGTGGAATACCTGGGGCAGTTCGGGTGGGAGCTGGTCAACGTGACCGGCGTCAGCCGCAACCATTTCCTCTACGCGTTCCTGCACCGCCGCTGACCGGGTAGCGCCGGCACCCGACCCCGCGCCATCGACCGGGAGCGGCGGCGCGGGTACGCCGAGCGTGGACCGACTAGCGTGCCACGCATGTCGTTCATGTCGCCGCAGCAGCTCGCGCAGGACCGGGTGGTCGAGGTCGAGGTCATCCTCGGCGGCCAGGTCGACCTGCGCGCCTATCCGTACCGGCACCTCGTCCTGAAGGCCCGCCACACCTTCAGCCGCAGCGCCTTCCCCCCGCTCATGGAGGCGGTCGAGCACCTGTCGAACTACGGCTGGGAACTGGTCAACATCGTGGCCGTCGGGGAGGGACACCACATCTACGCCGCCATGCGCCGGACGGCCTGACCGGTCGGGCGAGTCGAGCGGCGTCAGCGACGCGGCGTGACCGTGGCCAGCAGCTCCGGCTGACGCCGGTCCAGCACCTCGCCGGCCAGGTACGACCCGAGCAGCGCCGCACCCAACCCGTAAGCCAGGCCGACGGGCAGGGCCAACCAGAGCCAGAGGTCGCCGAGCAGGGCCGCGGCCACCACCATCGGGGCGGCGGCCACCGCCGAGGCGAGCATGGACAGCAGGGTGAGGAAACCCTTCGCCACCCCGGCGCCGCTGTTCATCGCGAACGGGTTGCTCGTCTCCGGCAGCGAGTACGCGCCCAGCACCGAGACGAAGCCGTTGATCGCCAGCCCGGCCCCGTACGCGGCGAGCAGCGTGCCGGCCATCACGCCCAGCCAACCAGGGTGCCGCAGCAGCACGGCCAGGACGACCGCGACGACCGCCAGCATCGGCAGCACGTACACCGCGAAGGCGGTCATCCGGGCGCGCAGCTCCAGCCGGCCCGGCACGCCGGCCACGACGTTCGCCGCGTAGGCGCTGCCGTCGAAGCCGAACTGGTTGGCCAGGGTGACCGAGGCGAGCACCCCGACGAAGAGCATCGAGAGGCCGACCAGCACCGGCGAGGAACTGGCGGCGGCGTCGTCGAACGCTGCGCCGCCCTCGTCGACGAACTGCGGGCCGCCCAGGTTGACCATCAACGGCACGAAGATGCCCACCACCGCGATGGTGATCAGGTTCGCCCGGCGGCGGGCGTCCCGCCACCAGTAGCGGCACTCGCGGGCGACCAGCGCCCCGAAGCGGTCCCGGCGGGTCCAGCCGACCGCGCGCGGGAAGAGCTGCGCGACGGCGCCGCCGACCGGGCCGCGTCGGTCCCGGGCCGGGCCGGCGCTGGCCGCGCCCACCATCGCCGTCTCCAGCGAGCGGGACCACCAGAGCAGCAACGCGCCGATGCTCGCCGCCGTGATCAGCAGCTTCACCGGTACGGCCCAGACCCGCCCCTCGGCCAGGTCGATCCCCGCCGTCCAGGGCGCGCCGAACGGGGTCCAGCCGAGCACCCGGGCGACTCCGGTCAGCCGGTCCCAGTCGGCCTGGCGGACCGCCGCCAGCACCGCGATCTGCAACGGGCCCAGCAGCGCGGCGAGCACCGCCAGCAGCACGGCCGCCAGGTCGCGTACCCGGCGGGACCGGAGCATGGTGGCGAACGCGCTGGTCACCGCGCGGGCCGCCGCGACGCAGAGGAGCAGCCCGGCGACCACCCCGACCAGTTCGACCAGCGCGGCGGACCAGCCGCCGAGCAGCCCGGCGGTGACCACCAGCCCGGACATGGCCAGCAGGGCGGCCAGCGCGGGCACGCTGACCAGGGCGGCCACGTAGAGGCCGGTGACCAGGGTGCGGCGGCTCAGCGGCAGCAGCGCGAACCGGGCCGGGTCGAGGGTCTCGTCGACGCCGAAGAAGACCAGCGGCAGCAGCAGCCAGCCGAGCACCAGCAGCCCGCCGCCGAAGGCGGCGGTCATCAGCGCGTACCGGGGCTCGCCGGCCAGGCCGGGCGCGGCCAGCGCGAAGAAGCCGGTGGCGGCGAACCAGAGCCCGACCAGCACGCCGGCCACGAAGAGCGCGATCCGCCAGCCCTGGCCGCGGAAGTTGTTGCCGAGCACCCGCAGCTTGAGGCGTACGAAGTGCCGGGCGGAGACCCGCCGGGCCGGTCCGGCCGGCGCGGTCACCGGGACAGCCACGACAGTTCCTCACCCGTCGCGGTCCGTCCGCCGACCACCTCGACGAAGACCTCCTCCAGCGACCGGTCGCCGCGCACCTCGGCGAGGGTGCCGACCCGCTTGATGGTGCCCTCGGCCAGGATCGCCACGTGCGAGCAGAGCCGCTCGACGACCTCCATCACGTGACTGGAGAAGACGACCGTGCCGCCGCCCACCACGTACCGGTGCAGGATGTCGCGGATCAGCGCCGCCGAGACCGGGTCGACCGCCTCGAACGGCTCGTCCAGCACCAGCAGCCGGGGGCCGTGCAGCAACGCGCAGGCCAGGCCGATCTTCTTCTTCATGCCGGCCGAGTAGTCGACCACCAGGGTCCGGCCCGCGTCGGTGAGCGCCAGCACGTCGAGCAGCTCCGCCGCCCGCTGGTCGACCACCGCCGGGTCCATGCCGCGCAACAGACCGTGGTACGCCAGCAGCTCCGCCCCGCTCAGCCGGTCGAAGAGGCGTACGCCGTCCGGCATCACGCCGAGCAGGCCCTTGGCGCGGACCGGGTCGCCCCAGACGTCGTACCCGAGCACCCGGGCCTCGCCGGCGTCGGGCCGCAGCAGGCCGACGGCCATCGAGAGGGTGGTGGTCTTGCCGGCGCCGTTCGGGCCGAGCAGCCCGTAGAACGACCCGGCCGGGACGTCCAGGTCCACCCCGGCCACCGCGACCTTGCTGTCGAACCGCTTGGCCAGGCCACGAAGGGACAGCGCCGGCTGGTGATCGGTCATGCCCCGACCGTAGCCGCTCGCGGCCAGCCGGAGTTCCGGCCGAAGGATGATCTTCTCCTCCTCCCTGAGCGGTACGGATGCGGCCGGGCCGCTCAGGGTTGCCGGGTCGACGCCGGACGATCCCTGGCGGCCATGGATACGGGATGTCACCATGAGGCGACCTCACGTGCTCCTGGGAGGTGGCCGTGCAGTTCGGACCTTCGCGCCACGAGGGCGAAGGCGGCGACGTGTCCGTCTTCACCGTCCACACCGAGAGCGGGCCGCTGAAGGTCCGGCCGCGCCGGCTGCCGGTCGACCTGACGGTGACGATGGCGACGCACGGCACCGTGCGGTTGACCGGCGTCGCCCGTTTCTTCCCGGCCGACACGGTTCACCTCGAAAGGTCGACCGCGGTGATCGGCGACGGCTGCGTCCTCCGGCAGGAGGAGCACTTCCACTTCCACCACGTGGAGGTCTCCTTCGACCGGCTCGTCGAGTCCCCGGAGGCGCTGGACGCGCTCAGGGTGGCGCTCGCGGAGCCGGGCGATTCCCGGCACACCCGCCACTTCCGGGACGCCGTACGCGGGCTCTGCGCGCCGCCCCCCGAGCCGGAGACCGACAACCAGGCGCGGCTGCGTGTCCGGCAACCGGTCTCCGTCACCACCCGGGCCTCGGCCGTCGTGCTCGGGGAGGGCACCCGGGTCACTCGGAAGGTCGAGTTCATCAGTGAGCTGACCACGATCGACGCGGTGGAACTGCTCGCCCGGGACTCCGGGCTGGTCAATGCCTTCCTCGACCACCTGACCTCGGTCGACCTGGCCTCCCGTGAGCCGCTGACGAGTCTCTTCGCCGCTGCCGCCGGCCAGGTCGAGGACCTCGAACTGATCAGGGGCGCCCAGGATCTGCGCGACCCCGGGACGAGCGTGTTCCGGGCCGTGGGCCACGAGGTGGTCAGTGACGCGGTGGGTGTGCTGCTCGGTACCGGTAACCGGTTGGACCGCAGTCTCGAGGTGCGACGCCCGGACGTCTACGGCCTCGCCCCGTCCCAGGGGCTCGAGGTGGTGACGGAGGTGGCCGAGCACGCGGCCGAGCTGGCCGAGTTGCAGCGCGCGGTGGCGGAGCAGGCGGTTGATGAGCCGGAGCCGGAGCCGGAACCGCACCGCCGGGGCTACGACTTCGATTTCAGTTTCGGTTTCTGACGGCGAGCCGGCAGCGCGGGTGGGAGGAGCAGACGTGACGAAGTGGTGGTTGCCGCTGACCCTGGCGGCGGTGCTGGTCGGTGCCCTCGTCTTCCTGGCGAGCCGCGAACTCGGCGCGGCCGACGAGTACGCCGGGGTCGGCAGTTTCGTGATCGCCTTCATCGGCCTGGGACTGAGCCTCTGGACGATGCGCCGGGCCCCGGCACCGGACAGGACCGGGACGAGGAACGATGCCCTTCCCGGCGGCCCCGGTGCCGACCTGGCGCCCACGGCGGTCGCCGGCGGGCTGATGATCGGCACCATGCACAACGAGGGCAGCAACGTCATCCTCCAGCCGCAGCAGGAGGTCCATGTCGAGGGCCCGGTCTACCGGCCGGTCGAGCGCCGCCGGGACTAGAGGCGCAGCGCCTCCGGGGCGTGCAGGCGGAGCATCGTCGCGCCGACGTCGGAAGGCAGCCGGCGGCGGGTCGCGAGAGAAACCGCGATCATCACGGTGAACGCCAGCGGCACCGTCCACGCCGCCGGCTGGGTGGTCAGCGTGGCCGGCCAGCCCGACAGCGGTGGACCCAGCACGGTGACCAGCACCGCCCCGATCGCGGCACCGCCGCCGACCAGCACCCCGGCCGTCGCGCCCAGGTCGGTCAGGCCCCGCCACCAGATGCCCAGCACCAGCAGCGGGCAGAAGCTCGACGCGGCCACCGCGAAGGCCAGCCCCACCACCTGGGAGACGTCCAGCCCGGAGACGTTCAGGGCGAGCACGGCCGGCACCCCGCCCGCGATGATCGTGGCCAGCCGGAAACCGCGTACCGAGCCGCGGCCCAGCACGTCCGTGGAGATCACCCCGGCGACGCTGGTGAGCAGCCCGGACGAGGTGGAGAGGAAGGCGGCGAACGCCCCGGCGGCGACCAGCGCGGCGAGCAGCCGCCCGGTCGTGCCGCCGCCGAGCGCCGCCCCGGGCAGCAGCACCACCACCGCGTCGGTCTGCCCGCTGACCAGCAGTTGCGGCGTGTAGATCCGGCCCAGCACGCCGTAGATCGTGGGCAGCAGATAGAAGAGGCCGACCAGGGCGAGCACCACCAGCGTGGTGCGCCGGGCCGCCGCGCCGTCCGGGTTGGTGTAGAAGCGCACCAGCACGTGCGGCAGCCCCATGGTGCCCAGGAAGGTCGCCAGGATCAGTGAGTACGTCGCGAACAGCCCTCGGTCGTCGTCCCCGGCGGTGTCCGGCAGCAGCCAGTCGGCCGCGTCGGTGGCCGTACCGGAGACCTCCGGCACCGGGTCGCCGGCCGCGAAGTCGAGGCGGTCGCCGGGGCGTACCTCCCGGATGTCGCCGTCGGCGAGGGTGAGGGTGGCGCGGTGCTCGACCACGACGGTGGTCGCGGTCCGGAACGCCGGCCCGTCGGGCGGGGTCACCGCCGGGCGGGCGTCGGCCTGCCACTGCAACGCCAGGAAGATCGCGGGTACGGCCAGCGCGGTCAACTTCAACCAGTACTGGAAGGCCTGGACGAAGGTGATCGCCCGCATCCCGCCCAGCGCCACGTTCGCGGTCACCACCACCGCGACCAGCAGCGCCCCCACCGGATAGGGCGAGCCGGCCACCGTGGCCAGGGTCAGCCCGGCGCCCTGCAACTGCGGCACCAGATAGAGCCAGCCGATGAAGATCACGAAGACGGTGGCGATCCCGCGCAGCCGCCGCGACCCGAGCCGCACCTCGCAGAAGTCCGGCAGGGTGAACGCCCCGGAGCGGCGCAGCGGGGCGGCCACGAAGAGCAGCAGCGCCAGATAGCCGGCGGCGAAGCCGACCGGGTACCAGAGCACGTCGACGCCGTACTTGAGGATCAGCCCGGCCACGCCCAGGAAACTCGCCGCCGACAGGTACTCCCCGCCGATCGCGGCGGCGTTCCAGGTCGGGCTGACCGCCCGGGAGGCGACCAGGAAGTCCGACGTGGTCCGGGCCAGCCGCAGCCCGTAGAAGCCGATCCCGACGGTGACCAGGGTGACCGCCACGATCGCCGGGACCACGTAGCCGTTGCCCACCTCAGCGCTCCGGCCGCTCGACCAGGTCGGTGAAGTCCTGCTCGTTGCGTTCCGCCCACCGCACGTACGCCCAGCCGACCACGATCAGGAACGGGAAGGAGAGCACCCCGAGCAGCAGCCACGGCAGGTTGACGCCCAGCACGGTGACCCGGCCGACCGAGGGCGCGATGGCGAACAGCCAGGGCAGCCCGCCGAGCGCGATCAGCACCACCAGGCTCAGCCGCAGCGCCAGCGCCAACTGGGCCCGGACGAGGCCCTGGACCAGCGCCTCGCCGACCCGGGTCTGCTGGGTCAGCTCGGTGCGGGTGCGGTCGGCGGGCCGGTCCCGGCGGGACACCTCGGCCAGCACGATCCGGGTACGCGGCTGCGGCGGGCGCGGCACCGGGACCGGGACGGCCCCGGCCGGCCGCCCCGGGCGGTCCTGCTCCGCCGCTCCGGTCATCCCCGGCAGTCTCGCCCGCCCGCCGGGAATGTCAAGGGCTGCCGCTCCCGCCCGGTCACCAGCGTGGGAGGGGACAGTCCGCCGTCACCGGGTCGGACCGCAGCAGCGCCCGGGCCCGGGCCCGGCCGAGGTTTCCGCTGCGCCACCCGTCCGCCGGCAACTGCCCGGCGATGTCCCGTAACGCGCAGGACCGCATCGGCTCGGGCAGCCGGTCCAGCGCCGGTACGGCGTCCGCCGAGAGCTGCGACAGGTAGGCCACGTCCAACCGCTCGGTCCGCCGGTAGCGGTCCACGTTCCAGTCGGCGACCGACCGGTCCGGGTTCACCACCGCCAGCCCGAGCAGCGCGACCACCGCCGTGCCGAGCGCCAGCCGGGGCAGCCAGTCGCCCCTGAGTCGGATCGTGGCCACCCCGACCAGCACGAAGAGCAGCCCGAGCCAGAGTTCGGCGGTGGCCACCACCAGCCGTAGCCGGGTCGCGCCGTACGCGTCGGTGTAGACCCACATCCGGTAGAGGGCGGAGGCGACCACCACCAGGCTCAGCACGGTGAGCCCGCCGATCAGCACCCGGATCAGCACCCGGTCGGTCCCGGTCCGCCGGGGCGCCCAGCGCAGCGCGCCGGCGATCACCAGCAGGGTGAGCGCGGAGACCGTGAGCAGCTGCCAGAAGCCGCCGCGGGCGTACTCGGCGTAGGTGAGGCCGGCGGTGCGAAGCACGTGACCGGAGCCGCCGAAGAGCACGGCGAGCTGCACCAGCACGAACGCGCCGAAGAGCACGTCGAGCAGGGCCAGCGGCAGGGCCCACTCCAGCCGCCCGACCGTACGGGCCGGTCCGGCCCGCAACTCCAGGTCCGGCGGGGCGGCCAGCAGGTAGGCCCCACCGAGCAGCACCGCGCCGACGAGCAGCAGCCGGAACACCCAGCCGAACACGTTCGGCGGGGCGGCGTCCGGCAGCGCCCCGGCCACCAGGTCGGCGAAGACCGCGTCGGCGGAGGTGAAGAGCAGCCCGAAGAGGAGCAGCAGGGCGGCCGAGACGCCGACGCTGACCAGGATCCGGCCGACGCTCGTACCGTCGGGACGTTGCCGGGGCAGGCCGCGGGCCGCCCACGGCAGCGCCCGCACGGCGGCGACCGGTGGCAGCACCCCGGCCGTGAGCAGGCCGAGCGGCGTCCGGCCGCCCGAGACGGCGAGTGAGGCGGTGCCGACGGCGGCGAGCACGCAGAGCACGAAGAGCCACCCGGCGGCGCGTACCGTGCCCACGCCGACCAGGGCGACGGTGGCGGCGGTCCAGGCCAGCCGGACCGCCCGGCCCGACGCCCCCGTGGCGCCGGGACGGACGGCCCTGCCGGCCCCCGTCGTGGTGCTGCTCTCCTCCGGTACGCGCGGCGCCGCCGGTGCCTTCGCAGCCGCCGCCGCGGCCGGCATCGGGGTGACCACGCCTGCCGGTGCCGGCGTGGCTGCGGCTTGCGTGGTCGTGCCTGGCGGTGGCGGTGTGGTCGGGCCCGGGGTACCTGCGTGGTCGAACCTGGCGGTGCCGGGTGCGGTGAGGCAGGGTCGACCGGGACGGCGCGAGGGCGGCGGTGCCGAGGGCGGCGGCCCCGGCCAGGGTGGCCACCAGCCAGCCCAGCCCGGGTCGGTCGAGCGGCACCACCGACGCGGCGACCGTGGCCGCGACCGCCACCGTCCCGAGCACCACCGGTCGCGCCGAGCCGGTGGCCCCGGGCCACCGCCGCTCCCACGCCGACGGTCCCACCGGTGGGCGGACGGCGGCCGGACGCGGCAAGTGCTGCTGACCTGCGACGACCGGACCGGGCAGCGCGACGCGCCGGTCGATCGGCGGTTGGGGTGGGGGCGCGGTGGTCATGCTTCCTCTTCTCCGGCGGAGGTGACGTGCGGCAGGGTGACCTGGATGCGGCAGCCGGGCGGGGCGCCACCCGTCCGGGCCGGCGGGTCGGCGACCCGGATGGTGCCACCGTGCAGCTCCACCACCCAGCGGGTGATCGCCAGCCCGAGCCCGGTGCCGCCACCGGCGGTCCGTTCGCCCCGGGTGAACCGCTCGAACACCCGGGACCGTTCGGCCGGCGGGATGCCCTCGCCCTCGTCGGTCACCTCGACGTGCAGCTGCCCGGTCCGCTCCTCGGCGGTGACCAGCACCGTCCCGCCGGGCGGGCTGTGCCGGGCCGCGTTGTCCAGCAGGTTGGCGAAGACCTGGTGCAGCCGCCACGGGTCCGCGTGCACGATCAGCGGGGCCGGCAGCGGGTCCAGCCGGAAGGTGACGTCCCGTCCGGCCCCGGCCGCGGTCGCCGTGGCGTGCTCCACCGCCTCGTCGAGGAAGTCCGCGACGTCGATGCGGACCCGACGCAACGGCACCACGCCCGCGTCCAGCCGGGACAGGTCGAGCAGGTCGGCCACCAGGTGCCCGAGCCGTTCGGTCTGCCCGAGCGCCGCCCGCAACGCCGCCGGTTCCGGGGCGGCCACCCCGTCCACCAGGTTCTCCAGCACCCCCTGCAGAGCGGTGATCGGCGTACGCAGCTCGTGCGAGACGTTCGCGATCAGCTCGCGCCGACGCTGGTCGGCGGCGGCCAGGTCGCCGGCCATCTTGTTGAACGCCTGGGCGAGCTCCCCGACCTCGTCCCGGGAGGTGGCGCGGACCCGGCGGGTGTAGTCGCCGCGCGCCATCGCCCCGGCCGCCGCCGTCATCTCCCGCAACGGGGAGGTCATGCCGTGCGCCAGCACCTGCGCGGTGAGCAGGGCGATGCCGATGGCGGTCAGCGCGGTGCCCGGCGGCAGCCAGCCGACGCCGTACCAGAAGTAGCCGACGGCGACCGCCCAGGAGGCGACCAGCAGGACGCCGAGCTTCATCTTGATCGAGCGGACCGGGTCCAGCGGCCGGGGCAGCACCCGGTTCAGCCAGTCGACCGTCCTGCCGGTCACGCGGGCACCTCGAGGGCGTACCCCACGCCGTGCACGGTGCGGATCAGGTCCGCGCCGAGCTTGCGGCGCAACGCCTTGACATGGCTGTCCACCGTCCGGGTGCCCGCGCCGTCGGCCCAGCCCCAGACGTCGGCGAGCAGCCGTTCCCGGGGCAGTACGGTGCGCGGCCGACCGGCCAGGTGCACCAGCAGGTCGAACTCGGTCGGGGTCAGGTGCACCTCGGCACCGGCCCGGACCACCCGCCGCTCGGCCGGGCTGATCTCGATGTCGCCGAGCCGCAGGGTGGCCGGCGGGGCCGCGGCGGCCCGCTCCACCCGACGCAGCAGCACGTGCACCCGGGCGGCCAGTTCCCGCATCGAGAACGGCTTGGTCAGATAGTCGTCGGCACCCACGGCCAGCCCGACCAGCAGATCGGTCTCGTCGTCCCGGGCGGTCAGCATCAGCACCGGGACCGGGCGGTCGGCCTGGATCCGCCGGCACACCTCCAGGCCGTCGAAACCGGGCAGCATGACGTCGAGGACGACGAGGTCGTACCGCCCGGTCCGGAAGCGCTCCACGGCGCTCGGCCCGTCCCCGGCGATGTCGACGGCGAACCCCTCGGCGCGCAGGCGGGCCGTGACCGATTCGGCGATGGTCCGTTCGTCCTCGACGACCAGTACCCGGCGTTCGTTCATGGCTCCCGACTGTAGGGAGCAGCCGTGGAGATCGGTGGCGCGGCTTGTGAACAACCTGTGGAGAACGCCTCACCCCTGTGGATAACCCGGTGGACGAGCGCGGATTCGCTGTGGACGACGGAACCTTTCCGCCGGCCGGGGAGTGGAAGAGGTGGAGAAGGGAGGTGACGGTGTCCGACGGTGATCTGATCTCCGAGCTGTACGCCGCCTGTTTCCGCCGGCTGGTGGTCCAGCTCTATGCGGTGACCGGCGACCTGAGCGAGGCGCAGGAGGCGGTCCAGGAGGCGTTCATCCGCGCCTTGGCCGGACCCCGGCGCTTCGCCGCGCTGGACAACCCGGAGGCGTGGCTGCGCCGGGTCGCGGTGAACGTGGCCCGCAGCCGGCACCGGCGGCGGCGGGTGCTGGACGGGCTGCTGCGCCGGATCGGGCCACCGCCGGTGGTCGCCGACCGGTCGCCGGAGCACCTGGCGCTGCTCACCGCGCTGCGCGGACTCCCCGAGGGGCAGCGGCACGCGCTGGCCCTGCACTACCTCGTCGACCTGCCGGTGGACGAGGTCGCGGCGACGCTCGGGGTGTCCGCCGGCACGGTCAAGTCCCGCCTGTCGCGGGGCCGGCAGGCGCTGGCGGCGCTGCTCACCGACTCCGACTCCGACGCCACCGACAGCACGCGTACCGGGAGGATCGATGTCCGATCGTGAGTTCACCGGCTTCGACGTCGACACGGTCGTCGACTCCGTCCGCCAGCCGCCCCTGGACGACCTGTGGTCGGCCGCCCGGGCCCGCAGCAGGCGCCGCAACGTGGGCGTCGCGCTGGTCCTGATGATCGCCATGGCCGGCATGGCGTTCGGGCCGATCGCCGGCCGGCTGGGCGGCGTCGGCCCGGCCGGCTCGGACGACGACGTGGAGATCCGGTCCAGGGGAACCCAGCTCTACGTGCTCGACGACCGGACCGCCGTGGGCGTCGAGGTCACCGGATACGGCTGCACGATCCGCTTCACCCGCACCAGTGACGGCGGTCGCAGCTGGACCGACTTCCAACCGGCCCGCTACGGCGGCACCTGCCGCCCCGAGTCGGAGGGAAAGGTCAGCTCCCACGTCGAGTACGCCGTGCTCGGTGAGCGTTCCTACCTGATCAGCGTCGACAACCGGGTCTATCTGTCCGTCGACGCCGGGCGGACCTGGCGGGACGCCGACTCGGCGATGCTGGACGTCACCGCCTTTCCGGCGGGCACCCGGCCGGTGCGCTGTCAGCCCACCTGTGACCTGGTACGGCGGCTGATGGCGGTGGACCCGGCGACCGGGAGGGTGTACCGGCTCAGCGGATATCCACCGTCGCCGTACCCGCCGTCCAGCGTCGACGAGGGTCGTGACGGCGCGCTCTGGGCGACCTTCTGGGCGGGCGACGGCAAGCCGTCCACGATCGCGGTGAGCTTCGACCGGGGTGCGACCTGGACAAATTCCCGGGCGCCGGTGGGCACGACGACCATCTCGGTGGCGGCAGGTCGCGGACAGGAGGCGTACCTGCTCACCGAGCCGGTGCCGTCGGAGCCGACGACAGCGCCCGGGGCGGCTTCCTCCCGGCTCATGCACACCACCGACGGTGGCCGGACCTGGACCGATGTCGGCACGGACCTGCCCACCACCAGCATGATGAGACAGTTCACGGTCGGCTCGGACGGTGTCCTGCTCGTCGGTGACGTCGACCCGGACGGGTTCGGTTCGTTCGCCCGGGTGAGCAGCGACGGCGGCCGGCACTTCATCCGGGGTGAGCAGGTCGGCGAGGACGGCGGCGTCGGGGCGGGTCGGGGCTTCGTCTGGCTCTACGGTCGGGACGACCGCTCCCTGGTCGGGCCGGACCATGTCCAGCTGTCGCCGGACGGAGTGACCTGGACGCGGTTCCCGCTGCCCGAGTGAGGCCGGCCGGGGCAGCGGCACGTCCGTGTCGCAGCCCCGGCCGGTGGTGCTCAGTCCAGGCCGACCCGGACGGGGTGGGCGGTGGCGGAGCCGAGCCAGGTGTGCGGGTTGCCGTACCAGCACCAGCCGAGCTTCGGCGCGCCCTGGCTGATCCAGAGCGCCGGCACCCGCTTGTCCCCGCAGCGCGACCCGACCAGCGAGAAGCACCGGTTCGAGGCCAGCGCCGCCGGGTGGAGCGTCACGAAGGCGATCCCCTCGTCGATGGTGAGCGGCAGCCGCCCCTGGGCGGTCATCTGCTCCAGCGCCGTCGCCGGCGGCAGGTTGCGGAACTCCTCGCCCCGGTCGACGTCGAAGAGCAGGTACGCCGGGCCGGCCGGCACCTCCAGCTCCTTGATCGGCTGGAAGGTCGGCAGGTCGGCGGCGGGGAAGTTGCGGTCCAGGACGCCGGGCTTGCGCTTCCCGGCCAGCGTGGTCAGCCCGAGCCGTTCCTGCACGCCGACCAGGTCGCGGGTGACGACGAGCAGGAACGGCACGTGGGCGTCGGTGGGCGTACCGGGGATCGGGGTGGGGGTGCCCTCGGTGGGCGGGGGGCCGGCGACGGCCGCCGCCCGCAGCGGCGTGACCAGGTCGGTGAAGGCCTGCTCGGTGAGTCCGGCCAGGGCCGGGTAGCCGAGCCGGAGCAGGGTGCCGACCTGCCGGTCGAACTCGGCTGCGGCGTCGAACGGCAGGGCGGCGCTGGTAGACAGGGACTCGGACACGGTGACCTCCACGAGTGTCGTACGGTCTACCGTACAGCGTACGGCATCTCGGTGTTCCGCTGCCACGAATTCTCCGGCGATGGCATGTCCGCGACCGGACAGCAACGGTCCGGGGTGCCCGGGACACCTGTCCCTCGTGCCCGGGACAGGTCCCCATCGAGGGTCGTCTTGGCCGACGGCAGCGGTCCCGCTCGCGGGCCGCCCCGGCGCGGGACTGTCCGCTCGGGAAAGCGCGGCCGGAAGGGACACCACCATGTTCGGAAGACGACGGCGAGGGCTCCGGCCGGGGCTGCCCGCCGGACGCTGGCGGCACCTGCTCGCCGCGGTCCTCGTGCTGGCGACGATCGCCGGCACCGGCGCGGTGCCGGCCGGGCCCGCGTATGCGGCCGGTGAGGTGCAGGTCGACAACGCCGCACTGCGGGACCGGCTCTTCTCCGCGCACATGCGCAACCGGGCGCAGGGCGTGCAGGGGCTGCGGCACATGTTCCTCAGCGCCGAGATGATCGGCTACCGCCAGCAGCACCCGGCCGCGACCGCCAAGGAGCTGATGGATCACGCGGTGGTGATGGGCAACTGGTACGACAGCAAGCTGCGGGTCGAGGACCTGGAGCGGCCGGCGTACCAGTTCGTGATGAAGCTGATCGAACTGTCGGCGAAACATCCGGCGGGAGCGGTCGCGTCGCCGATCATGCAGAACCTGATCGAGTCGACGCTGGGCAAGCAGCTGCGCAACTACGGGGACATGGTCGACCAGGTCGCCGCGTCACAGTTCCAGTACTCGTTCTTCGAGCAGGTGTACGCGTTCCAGGACCGGGTCTGGGGCAGCGTGGCCCGGCTCGGCGAGACGGACCCGACGTTCGCCCAGGCCTGGGACGGGCAGTTCGGCCTCCGGTACAACGTGTCGGCCACGGCCAGCTCGGACCAGTTGCAGGCGGACCCCGTCATCGCGACGTACCTCAGCGTGCAGGGCCTGCTCGATCACTCGACCAACCTGGCCGAGTACGTCGCCGAGGGCAACAGCGAGCTCAAGCGCCTGCTGGACCAGATCAACGCCCACCTGGCCGAGACCGCGGCCGCCGCGTCCACGCTGAACGCCCAGTTCCCGGTCAACGGCACCAGTCCCGGGCAGGCGGCGCTGGACCGGGCCAAGGCAGAGGCCGCCCAGCGGCAGGCGTGGCTCGACGGCGCCGCCGGTGCCGTACAGCTGCTCTCCACGCTGATCGGGTTCGCCGACCAGCGGGCCGGGGAGATCGCCGCCGGTAGCGGCAAGGCGGCCATCCAGATCGCCACCGCCATCAACGCCTGGGTGCCGACCATCGCGGGCAAGGGGCTCAGCGCGGCGCTCACCTCGATGAGCACCCTGGCGATGGCCGGCAACGTGCTCGGCGCGATCACCGCGCTGGTGCCGCTCTTCGGCGGGGGACCCTCCCCCGACCAGCAGGTCCTGGAAGAGCTGCAGCAGCTCCGCCAGCAGGTGGACGACCTGTCGAACCAGATGAACGACCGGTTCGACCGGATCGAGTCGGCGCTCACCGAGATCTACGGCCAGATGCTCACGCAGTTCAAGACACTGCTGGAACTGCACGAGGCGACCGGCCAGCAGCTCGCCGCCATCACCCGCCGGCTGGCCGACCTGACCTACCGGGTCGACTTCTGGGGCAAGACCCTGTTCGAGGGGCAGCGGGCCGACCGGTACGCACCGCTGGCCTGGTGGACCAACGGCGCGGTCGGGTTCAAGGCGATGAACGGGCGCGACCTGCCGTGGAACGATCCGATCCCGGCCAGCTACCTGGCCGCCGCCAACACGTTCGTGACGGCGGCGAGCAACGAGAGCCGGATCGAGCCGATGGCCCGCACGACCACGGTGGACGCCGCCAACCCGGACGCCGACGTCGAGACCGTCCTGTCCACCTACGGCTACTTCGGGTCGCTGCAGTACCTCAACGACTACGCCCGCCGCTACCTGGGCATGCCGGCCGCCGACGCGGTCGGCCAGACGCCGAACGTGGAGTTCTGGCTGGCGGCGACGGAGCCGTACCGGATGCTGATGACCCAGAACCCCGACCACGCCCGCAGTCAGCCCACCCGGCCGGACCTGGCCCTGGCGGCCGGCAACGACATTCTCAACGCGGCCGCGAAGTTCAGCAGGCCGCGCACGCCCGACACCGACCCGAGCCGACTCAACCCGGTCATGAAGAAGCTGATCACCGACTACCGCGACGCCGCCGACGGGATCCGCGACACCCTCGACACGATGCGTCAGAAGACCAGGGAAGGACGACCGGCGTACAACCAGTTCGGTCCGCCCGACCAGGCCGTGCCGGGCAAGCCCACCGCCGAGCCGACCACGGTCGCCAGCTGCACCCGGCCGACCGACCCGATGCCGAGTCGCCCGGCCAACGTGTCGCTGCTGGCCGTACCGCAGGAGCTGTGGGTGGCCGCCTACGCGCGGCCGAACACCTCGGTGCGGCTGTGCTACGACCTGGCCTGGGCGAACCTGGTGCAGCCCGAGGAGACCGAGGGTGACGTCCCGTACGCCACCTACGCCGACCTCAAGGTGACGATGCGTGTCCAGCAGGGTTGGGACGGCCAGTTCATCACCGTCCGGCAGTGGGAGCGGGTCCACCCGTACGGCAAGATCGGCCAGTACTACCCGCCGGGCAGCCGGTACACCACCTGGCTGAAGTCGCCCAAGCAGGTGCTGGACGAGAAGTGGGGCTCCACCTACAAGGCCCAGTTCGAGTCGTCGGCCGCCCAGACCGTGACGGAGGACAATGCCGCCGTCGCCCGGGTACGCGACTGGCACAACTCGATCGCCGGTGACTACTACGCCGAGGTCGAGCGCGAGATGATCACGCCGACGGGGACGATGTACGGCAACGTCCGCAAGATGACCACCTCGGCGCGGTTGCTCGACGCGTACGTGCGGCTCGGCTTCGCCCGCTCGCTGCTGCAGGACGAGCAGTTGGCGCTGACCCTGACCGGCGTGGACCGGCTGCCGTCGGAGTTCGGCTGGTCGCAGGTGGTGGCACCGTTCCGCAAGGCCCGGGACACCTACTGCTCGAAGATCGACGGGCTGAGGTGCGTGGTGCGGCCCGACACGGTGCTCGACCCGCGTACCGGGCAGAACGACGGCCGGCCGAAGCTGTTGCCGTGCACCTCGACGGCCCACCCGGACCGGGCGTCGGTGGTCAACCCCGACCCGGTGGGCGAGTGCGTCTGGTGGCTCGCCACGACGCGCTCCGCCAGCCTCAGTGACCGGCTGGAAGCGGCCAGCGTGCGCCTGGCCACCCAGCCCGGCTACACCGAGGGCATCCCGGCGGTCGAGATGATGATGCAGAGCATCGCCACGGCCCAGGCGATCGCCCGGCACAGCACGGTGAGCGCGCCTGACCTCGCTCGTGACCGGCCCGCCACCGCGTCCACCACCCAGGCGGACGCGTTTTCCGCAGACAAAGCCGTCGACGGCGACTTCGGTACCCGCTGGGCCACCATCCTGGCTGGTACGCAGTGGCTCCAGATCGACCTCGGGGCCACGCAAACGATCAGACGGGTGATGCTCAACTGGGAGGCCGCGTACGCGAAGACGTACCAGGTGCAACTGTCCAACGACGGAATCACCTGGACATCGGTCTACTCCACCTCCACCGGTGACGGCGGGCTGGACGACCTAACCGGGCTCAACGGCAGCGGTCGCTACCTGCGGATCTACAACACCGCCCGCGATACGCCGTTCGGCTACTCCCTCTGGTCGGTGCAGGCGTATGCCTGACCACCCGGTGCAGGCGTACGCCTGACCACCTCCGTGGGGCGGACACCCGTCCGCCCCACGGGGGCCGGCCCCGACTCAGCGGCTCCAGTCCTGCTTCGCCGCGCGGACCAGCTTGTCCTTCAGCTCCCGGGTGTGCCGGCGGCTGACCGGCAGCTCCGTCGAGTCGACCACCACCACATAGCCGGAGTTGACCAGGCGCAGCTCGGCGATCAGCTTCAACTGCACCAGGTACGACCGGTGCACCCGGACGAAGCCGGCATCCGCCCAGCGTTCCGCGAGCGTGGCCAGCGACACCCGGACCAGGTGGGAGCCCTCCGCGGTGTGCAGCCGTGCGTAGTCGCCCTGCGCCTCCACCCAGCGCACCGCCGAGCGGGGCAGCATCCGGGTCGTCCCGGCCAGTTCGATCGGGATGGCCGGGTCCTCCTCCGCCCGCGCCAGGGCGGCCGGATGCGACGGCACCACCCGGGCGCCGATCACCCGGCGCAGCGACTCGGCCAGCCGCTCCGCCCGGACCGGTTTGCGGACGTAGTCCGTCGCGCCCAGGTCGAACGCGTCCACCGCGCCGTCGTCGTACGCGGTGACGAAGACGATCGCCGGCGGCCGGGCGAACCGGCGCAGCACCCGGGCCAGCTCCATCCCGTCCAGACCGGGCATCCGGATGTCGAGGAAGACCACGTCCACGTCACCGTCGCGGAGCACCCGCAGCGCCTCGGTCGCGTCCCCGGCCGTGTGCAGCCGGGCCACCCGCGGATCGGCCCGCAGGTGGTACGCCAACTCGTCCAGCGCCGGTGGTTCGTCGTCCACCGCCAGCACCCGCAGGAATCCCGACGTGCCCACCGCGCCGACCCGCTGCGGCTCGCTCACGAACCCGCCCGTACGCCGGGGTGGAACTTCGGCACCCGCATGCTCACCCGCGTACCCGAGCCGAGGCCCGTCTCGACGACCAGGCCGAACCGGTCCCCGAAGACCGACCGCAGCCGCTCGTCGACGTTGGAGAGGCCCACGTGCTGCCCCGGGTCCTCGGTCGGATCGCTGCCGGCCCGGGTCAGCTCGGCGATCCCGGCGGTCAGCGTGGTCGGATCCATGCCCACTCCGTCGTCCTCCACCGTGATGTGGCACTCCGCGCCCGCGTCCCGGGCCTCGATGCTCACCATGCCGGTGCCCGGCTTGCGGGACAACCCGTGCCGGACGGCGTTCTCCACCAGCGGCTGGAGGCAGAGGAAGGGCAGGGTCACCGGCAGCACCTCCGGCGCGATCTGCAACCGCACCTGGAGCCGGTCGCCGAACCGGGCCCGCTCGATGGTCAGGTAGCGGTCGATCGAGCGCAGCTCCTCGGCGAGCGTGGTGAACTCGCCGTGCGAGCGGAACGAGTAGCGGGTGAACTCGGCGAACTCCAGGATCAGCTCGCGGGCCCGGTCCGGGTCGGTGCGGACGAAGGAGCCGATCGCGGTCAGCGCGTTGTAGATGAAGTGCGGGCTGATCTGGGCGCGCAGGGCGCGTACCTCGGCCCGGGCCAGGCGCTCCCGGGACGAGTCCAGCTCGGCCAGGGCGAGCTGGTCACCGGCCCAGTGCGCGGTCTCCAGGGTGGCCTGCACCAGGCCCGGGGCCGGTGGCCCGTCGGCGATCGCCACCAGCGCGCCGACCACCCGGCCGTCGGCGCTCAGCGGGGCCACCACCGCGCCGCGTACCGGGCAGTCCACCAGGTCGCACCGCAACTCCGACTCGCGCAGCACCGTCGACCGGCCGGCCGTGGCCGCCCGCCGGGCCGCCGCGAGCAGCTGGTCACCGTGGTGCGCCCCCGCCCGTCCAGGGCGAGCAGCGCCTCCCGGTCCGTCAGCGCCAGCCCGGCCGCGCCCACCAGCGCCCGCAGATGACGTACGGCCTTCGCCGCGCCCGCGCCGCTGAGTCCCGCCCGCAGCGGCTCGGCGGCCAGGCCGGCGGTGTGCAGCACCTCGTACGTGGCCCGCTGGGTGGCCGTGGCGATGCCCCGTCGGGCGCGCAGCCGGACCACCGCCCAGAGCGCCGCGGCCAGCGCGGTGACCAGCGAGACGACGCCGACGACGGCGGAGAGGTTGCCACCCACGCAGCGATCCTGACCGGTGGACGACCGTCCGCGCTAGTACGCGCCCTTGCGGGCCAGCACCACGCCCACGGTGCGCCACAGGATGCTCAGGTCGTACGCCAGCGACCAGTTGTCGACGTAGTAGAGGTCCAGCCGGACCGCCTCGTCCCAGGACAGGTCGGACCGGCCGGACACCTGCCACAGCCCGGTCATGCCCGGCCGCACCAGCAGCCGGCGGCGTACGTCGCCCAGGAAGTCGCCGTCGTCGGCGGGGAGCGGACGCGGGCCGACCAGGGACATCTCGCCCCACAGCACGTTGATCAGCTGGGGCAGCTCGTCCAGCGATGAGGCGCGCAGGAAGCGGCCCACCGGGAAGACCCGGGGATCCTCCTTCATCTTGAACAGCATGCCGTCGGTCTCGTTCTGGTCGACCAGCCCGGCCAGCCGCTCCTCGGCGTCCACGTACATGGTGCGGAACTTCCAGACCCGGAAGGTCCGCCCCTCGTGGCCGACCCGGGGCTGGCGGAAGAAGACCGGTCCGGGGTCGGAGATCCGGATGGCGATGGCGATGGCGAGGAAGAGCGGAGCGAGCAGCAGCAGGCCCAGCCCGGCGGCGACCCGGTCCATCAGGTTCTTGACCAGGAGCGCCGGCCCCGACAGGGTCGGCTCCTCGACGTACAGCAGCGGCAGGCCCTCGATGGGGCGGATGTGCACCCGGGGGCCGGCGATGTCGGTGAGCTGCGGGGCGACCACCAGGTCGACGCCGGAGCCCTCCAGCTGCCAGGCGAGCCGGCGCAGCTCGCCCGGCTCGGCGCTGGCCGAGCCGCAGACCGCGATGGTGTCCCCGCCGACCTCCCGGACCAGGGCCAGCACGTCCCGGCCGGCGTGGACCGGCACCGGCGTCTCGATGCCCCGGGCGGCGGCGTAACCGTCAGTGAGGTGGATGGCCACCGGGAGGAGGCCGGCGCCGGTGTTGCGGGTGACCGCGGTGTAGACCTCCAGGCACTCCGGCAGGGTGCCCACCAGCACCATCCGGTGTCCGGCCTGGCCCACCCTGCGGCGCAGCAGGTGCAGCAGGAAGCGGGCCATGAAGCGCCCGAAGAGGATGAGCAGCAGCGCCCCGAGCAGCGCGAAGCCGACGGTCCACCGGGACAGCTCGGTCTTGGTGGCGAAGGCGATGAAGGAGACGGTCGCGGCGACCGCCACCCCACCCCGGACGACCCGCTTGAACTCGTCCGGACCGAGGCCCAGATAGCGCCGGTCGTACGCCCGGTTGCCCCACAGGATGATCAACCAGCCGAGCGGCAGCAGCAGGAAGGAGACGGTGTGGAACCAGGTCGGGTCCTCCTTGGTGCCGGAGAAGCCCGAGGCGGCCTGGTCGAAGGTCTGGACCGCGGCCCAGCTGGCCAGGGCCGCCGCACCGAAGTCCAGCACCAGCAGCAGCAGGATGTAGGGACGGTGCCAGCGCGACACCCGCCGACGGGCGCGGGCCCACGCCGACCGGGGTACGCCGTTGTGCGACGGCGGAGTCGGCGGCTGGATCTCGAAGCTGTCGACGTGCCGCACGCTCTTGCTCCGGCCTGTGTTGGTTACCGGGCGCTGGAGGCTTGTCGTCACCTCAACCCATGTCCTCCCGCATGACTCGCGCCACTCACTCGCAGTGAGGGCCCGGGTCGCCCACCGTCCCAGTCTCCCACGCGGGTTCCGAACCGGGCGTTGTCCCGGGGGACACCACCGCGCGTCGTCACCTGTGGGGATCTGGCCGGCTCCGGATCGGTTGTGAAGCCGGGGACCGAGCCACTATACCGATGGATGGCGGCCCCGGTAGAGGCGTGGACCGGGAGCTTCGGCGATCGGGGGCCGATTCCTCTCCGTAACCAGATCGTGTTGTTACTCACCGTACGAGTCGGGACAACCGACGGTCAGCGAGCGGCTTCCCGCCGGTCTGGCAGGTGGGGCAGTACTGGAGGCTGGAATCGGCGAAGGAGACCTCGCGCACCGAGTCGCCGCAGACCGGACACGGCAGGCCGGTGCGGGCGTGCACCTTCAGCCCGGACCGCTTCTCCCCCTTCAGCTCGGCGGCCCGCTGCCCGGCCGAGCGGCGTACCGCGTCGCCGAGCACCGCGCGGGTCGCCGCGTGCAGGGTGGCGAGCTGGTCGTCGGTGAGCCGGTCGGTGATCGCGAACGGGGAGAGCTTCGCCGCGTGCAGGATCTCGTCCGAATACGCGTTGCCGATCCCGGCCAGCACCGCCTGGTCGGTCAGGACTCCCTTGACCTGGCCCCGCCGGCTGCGCAGCCGCTCGGCGAAGGTGGCCAGGTCGGCGCCGAGCGCGTCCGGACCGAGCTTCGCCACGCCCGGCACCTGGGCCGGATCGGTCACCAGGTAGGCGGCCAGCTTCTTCTGGGTGCCGGCCTCGGTCAGGTCGAACCCGGAGCCGTCGTCGAGGCGTACCCGCAGGGCGATCGGGCCCTTGCCGGGGCGCAGCGGCGCGGCGGACGGGAACGCCTCCCGGTAGTGCAGCCAGCCCGCCCGGGCCAGGTGGACCACCAGGTGCAGGCCGCCGTCGAAGACCACGTCGAGGAACTTGCCGTGCCGGCCGGCGCCGACCACCGGCCGGCCCGCGACCGCGCTCGGCGCCGGGTCGTACGTCTTCAGGGCGCTGATCGCGGCGACCTCGATCCGGTCGACCCGCCGCCCCACCGCGCGCTCCCGCAGATAGCCGGCGAGCGCTTCCACCTCCGGTAGCTCAGGCATCACCCAACGGTAGCCTTCTTTCCCGTGAGAATCGTGGTGGCACACAACCGGTACCGGGAAGCTCAGCCGTCCGGCGAGAACACCATCGTCGACGCCGAGATCGACCAGCTGACCGCGGCCGGCGTGGAGGTGCTGCCGTTCCTGCGGAGCTCCGACGAGATCCCGTCGATGTCGCGGACGGCGAAGGCGCTGCTGCCGATCTCGCCGATCTGGGCGCCGAAGGCCCAGCACGACCTGGACCGCCTGCTCACCGCGCACCGGCCGGACGTGCTGCACCTGCACAACCCGTACCCGCTGCTCTCGCCCTGGGTGGTGCGGACGGCGCACCGGCACGGCGTGCCGGTGGTGCAGACGGTGCACAACTACCGGCAGGTCTGCTCCTCCGGGCTCTACTTCCGGGACGGCGTGATCTGCCAGGACTGCCGGGGGCGGGCGCTGGGCGTGCCGGCGATCGTGCACCGCTGCTACCGGGGTTCCCGGGCCCAGAGCGCACTGATGGCCACCACGCTCGCGGTGCACCGGCCCACCTGGAAGTCCGTCGACCGGTTCATCGCGCTCACCACCGCCGTCGCCGACCACCTGCGGGACTACGGCATCCCGGCGGAGCGGATCGTGGTGAAGCCGAACGCGATTCCCGACCCGGGCCCGCCCGCGCCGCTCGGCGAGGGCTTCCTCTTCCTCGGCCGGCTCTCGCCGGAGAAGGGCCTCGACCTGCTGCTGGAGGCGTGGCGACGGCACCCGGACGGCGCGCTGGGGCCGCTGCGGATCGCCGGCGACGGCGAGTTGCGCCCACTGGTCGAGGCGGCCGCCGCCGAGCGGGCCGACGTGACGTTCCTGGGTCCGCTCGACCGCGCCGGGGTGCGCGCCGCGCTGGACGCCAGCGCGGTGGTCCTGGCGACCTCCACCTGGCACGACGTCCTGCCGACCGTGATCATCGAGGCGTTGGCGAGCGGCCGGCCGGTGTTGGGCACCGCGCTCGGCGGCATCCCCTATCTGGTCGGCGCGGACGCCCCCCGGGAGCCCGCCGGCACCGGACCGGCCGGCGCCCACTCGGCCGTCGCGGGTTCCGCTGCCGGGCCGGCCCTCTCGTCGGCTGCCGTGCCGGCCCCGCTGCCGGCCGGGATCGAGTCGGGCGAGGCCGGCTGGGTGGTCGCCCCGGAGCCGGCCGCGCTGGCCGCCGCGCTGCCGGTGGCCCGGGCCGGTGCCGCCGCGCTGGCGCCCGCCGCCCGCGCCCGCTACGAGCGCACCTTCCACCCCGAAGTGGTCACCAGGCAGCTCCTCGACATCTACGCCGGCGTACCCCACCCCCCACACCCCGCCTGACCCAGGCGACCCGCCGCCCCCGCCGCCCAACGGCGCGCAAATTCACGGAAAAAGTGTCTTTTCGGCGCCTTATAGGCACTCTTTCTCTGAATTTGCGGCCGCAGCCGGACGGGGTTCAGCGCAGGGAGGCGCGGGCGGAGAAGGCGATGCTCGCCAGCAGGAAGCCGCCGTTGACGACGGTGAACGCCACGATCACCCAGACCGTCAGGGCTGGCGCGAAGGTCAGCACCAGGCCGGCCAGGAAGATCACCGCGCCGTAGTCGCGGACCAGCTTCAGCACGCGTACGGGCAGGGACGTCGAGGTGACCATGCTGGCCGCGTTCGGGCCCGCCTGCATCACCGAGGTCACCAGGTTGACCATCCAGGTGCCGGCGAAGACCGCCACCAGCCAGGTCGGCGTCGTCGGGCGCTGCGCCACGGCGGTCGCCCCGAGGGCGGTGACCAGGGCGATCTGGGCGGCCACGTCGCAGAGCACGTCGACGCGGGCACCGGCCGCGCTGCCCTGACCGGTAACCCGCGCGAGCTGGCCGTCGGCGCAGTCCAGGGCGTACGCGATCTGCCAGCCCAGCAGCGCGACCAGCCCGACCACCCAGGCCGGGACGGACCCGGCGGCGACCCGGCCGGCGAGCGCCACCACGGTCACCGAGGCGGCCAGGCCGAGCAGCAGGTTGGCGATGGTCAGCGCGGTCGGGCGCAGGCCGAGCCGCTGGGCGCCCAGCGCGAAGACCGCGCCCAGCCACTGGCTGACCGACTCGCTGAACAGGCCGCCGCCCCGGTTCACCCGGTGGAAGTCGGCGACGGTGGGGCGGGACGGCTCAGCCAAGGTCGCGGAGTGCACCGGCGTAGTCTGCCAGCCGCTCCCGCGTCTCGGTAGGCGACATCGCCAGGTGTTCGAGGATCGTGTAGCGGTCCGGCCGGGTCGCCGGCGCGAACTGCACCGCCTCCACGAACTGGTCGTCGGTGAGACCCACGTCGGCGGGCAGCCGGGGCAGGTTGTGCCGGGACAGGCAGGCCGACATCTCGGCGAACCGGCGCTCGTCGCCGCGCAGGAACGTGCAGAACAGTGCCCCCAGCCCGGCCAGCTCACCGTGCGAGGCGGTGCCGGGGAAGAGCGCGTCGACCGCGTGCATGATCTCGTGGCAGCCGCCGCTGGACGGGCGGCTCGTGCCGCAGACCGCCATCGCCAGGCCGCTGGAGATCAGCGCCTCGGCGAGCACGGTGACGAAGGCGTCGTCGGTCATGTCGCCCCGGTGCGCCAGCACCGCCTCGGCACCCATCCGGGCCAGCGAGGCGGCCAACCCGTCGACCGGCTCGCCGCGTACCTGCCGGGCCAGCTCCCAGTCGGCCAGGGCGCTGATGTTGCTCACCACGTCGCCGATGCCCGCCCGGTTGTGCCGCTCCGGGCCCGCCTCGACGAAGTCCAGGTCCACGATCACCGCGATCGGGATGTGCACCCCGTACGAGCCCTTGATCCCGTCGGTGACCAGGCTCGCCACCGGCGACGCGATGCCGTCGTTGGCCAGCGCGGTCGCCACGGTCACCATGGGCAACCCGCGCCGCGTGGCGGCGTACTTCGCCACGTCGATGGTCTTGCCGCCGCCGATCCCCACCACCGCGTCGTACGACCGGTGGCGCAGCTTCGCACCCAGGTCGTCGGCGGCGTCCAGGGTGCCGCCGGCCACGGTGAACACGTCCGCCGAGCGAAGCGACGGCCGGATCAGCTCGGCGATCTGCTCGCCCTGCCCGGGGCCGACCACCACCGCCACGTCACCGCCGGCCGAGATCCGCCCGTCGACCAGGATCGCGGCCAGGTCCGCCACCGCACCCCGCCGCACGTCGATGTGGAGCGGGGTGAGGATGGTCCGGGCTAGTAGCGGCACGCGATCTCCCGCGCCCGGGCCAGGTCGGCGTGGTTGTCGACCTCGACCCAGGACACGTCGCCGATCGGCGCCGCCCGCACCTCGCCGCCCCGGTCGGCGAACTCCTGGTAGCCGTCCTCGTAGTAGAGGTTCGGATCCCGCCGCCAGGTCGCCTCCAGGGCGTCGGCCAGCGCGTCGGCCACCTGCGGCTCGATCAGCGTCGCGCCGATGTACTCCCCGTACGCCTCGCCCGGGTCCATCAGCTTGGTGATCCGGGTGAGCTGCCCGGCCGCGTCGAAGGTGGTCTTCATCTCCTCCTCGGCCAGCGCCTTGATGTTGTCGACCGCCAGCAGGATCCCCGGGCCGCGCTCGGCCAGCAGGGTCTTCTCCACGCTCACCGGGTGCACGGTGTCACCGTTGACCAGCAGCACCCCCCGGGCGAAGTGCTCCCGGGCCAGCCAGAGCGAGTAGGCGTTGTTCCACTCCTCGGCCTTGTCGTTGTGCACCAGCGTGATCGTGACGCCGTACTTCTCCTCCAGCGCCGCCTGCCGCGCGACGACCGCGTCCGCCGCGTAGCCGACCACGATCACCACCTCGGTCAGCCCGACCTCGGCGAGGTTGCGCAACGCGATGTCCAGGATGGTGATCTCACCGTCCACCGGCACCAACGCCTTGGGCAGGGTGTCGGTGTACGGGCGCAGTCGGCGCCCCGCACCGGCCGCGAGCACCATCCCGATCATGCCGGGCTCCTCCTCAGTACGACTCCGGGTCACCGGTGGAGGATAGCGCCGGAGCACGGTCGGGCCGCCGCCAACCGGTCTCAGCCCGGCAGGGCGGCCAGGTCCGCCAGCATCGTCAACCGCTCCTCGGCGGTCAGCACCACGTACGGGCCGGCGGCCCGCCGGTCGGTCTCCAGCTCGATCGCCAGCAGCTCCGGACCCGGCGGCAGCTCGGCGATGCTCGCCGCGGTGTGCCCCGCCGCGCCCCACGCCGCCGCGTGCGCGTCCGCCCGGTGGTAGCGCAGCGTGCTCAACCGGTTGAGCAGGAGCACCCCCGGCGCGGTGCCCTCCGGCTCGTACGGCGGCGCCATCGTGCCGAACGCCCCCGGCCCCGCCGGCTCCGCCAGCACCAGCGCGTACGCGAGCACCCGCCCGAGCGCCTCCACCAAGCGGACCACCCGGTCGTCGTGACCCGCCCACAGCTCCTCGGTGACCTCGCCGTGCACCTGATAGATCTCGGTCAGGAAGGCGATGCCCCGTTCGGTCGCGGCGAAGCCGCCGTCCGGCATCCGGTACACCATGCCGTGCGCCACGTGCCGGTCCAGCGTCCGCTGGGAGGCGGCGGGATCGCGGTAGCGGGTCACCGCGGCGAAACCCGCCCCGTCGACCGTCCCGCCCGGCACGGCCAGCCGGGTCCGGAATTCGACGAGCAGGGCGGTCGCCGCCGGACCGCCGTACCGTGAACTCAGCTCGGCGCCGCCACCGTCGCGGCCGGCGAGCATGCCGGCGACGAAGGCCCGGTCGACCGCCGGGGCGACCAGCCCGGCGAACCGGTGCGGCGCCAGCTCGACCTGGTCGGCCGTTCCGGCGCGGCGCGTCGAAGCCCGGGCCGCGCAGCGGTCCCCGACGGTCGAGTCGCTCACGAAGCGGCGTCCACGATCAGCGCGCCGGCGCGGCGGAGCGGGTCGGTGGGCACGTCACGACAGTAGCGAGCCCGCACCGCTGCGGCGATGCCCGGTCTTGTCCCGGTACGCATCGATGGCCCACCATGTCCGTACCGGTGCCGCCGTCCCAAAGGGGTGATGCGTGATGCAGGTTCGAGAAGCGATGTCCAGCGACGTGCTCGTGGTCGGCCCGGAGCACACGCTCCGCCAGGCGGCCCGGATGATGTCGGCCCGCGGTGTCGGGTCGGCGGTCGTGATCGACCCGGACTCCGAAGGAGTGGGGATCATGACCGAACGCGACGTGCTCAACGCGATCGGCGCCGGCCTGGACTGCGACGTCGAACGTACCGCCGCCCACCTGACCTGGGACGCCGTCTATGCCGGACCGGACTGGACGGTGGAGGAGGCCGCCGCCGCCATGGCCCGCGGCGGCTTCCGCCACCTGGTGGTCCTCGACGGCCGGGAGGTGGCCGGGGTGATCTCGGTGCGGGACCTGATGCGGGTCTGGGCCCGCGAGCACACCCCCACCCGGGTCTGAACCGGCGGGCCGGTCGCCCCGGACCCCGGAACGGGCGATGGCCCGGCCGATACCGGCCGGGCCATCGCGTTGTGGCAGGTGTTCAGGTCACGGACCGACGAAGACCGCCGTGCCCCGCCAGTCCACGTCGTCCTTGTCCGGGCCGCTGCGCACCGTCGCGGCACCCGTCGGGGCCCCGCTCGACCAGTCCATCGAGGAGAGGTTGCCGGTGTTCCGGGAGACGACGTAGAGCGTGTCGCCGTCCAGGAAGATGCCACCGGCGTCGGCGAAGGCCGTGGTGCCCGTGACGGTGTTGCGCTCCGCACCGACGGTGCCGGTGTCCGGCGTGAACCAGCGCCAGAACAGGGTGCTCTGACCGGCCAGCGTGTAGTACATCCGGCCGGCGCTGTAGAACATGCCGGTCACGTTCGGGATCTCGGCGTAGAAGTTCGTGGTGACGCCGACGTAGGTCTGCCCCTCCGGGGCGGAGCCCGTCTGCACCGCGTCCCACTTGGCGTTGTGGTACGGGTCCAGCTTGGTCGGGCTGCCGAAGTCGACGCCGTCGAACTTGCGGCGGTAGAGCGCGCCGTTCATGCCGTAGAACAGGTCGCCGCCCACCCAGAACGCGCCCTTGACGCTCGACCAGGAGGTGCCGTCCGGGTTCCCCACCGAGGTCGGCGTACCGACCCCGGTCGCGCCGTCGTACGACCGCTTGCTCACCGAGTTGGCGGTGGTGACCGACGGTACGGCGGGAATCTTGACGATCTCGATGCCCTGGACCAGCGGGTTCTGCAGCACCGGACCGAAGTCGACGTCCACGTTGCCGTCACTGGTGACGGCGAAGGCACGCATGGTGCCCCGGTTGGTGCCACCGGCCTCGGCGACCGGGTCGAAGTCGTTCAGCTTGAGCACGCCGTCGATGCTGACGTCGAACTTCCGCTTACCGACCGTCGCGGTGCCGGCGTACCGGTTGGCGAGGTAGAGCCGCACCTGGACCTGCTGGCCCGCGGGGACCGGGAAGTTCCACTCCATGTTCGGCGCGCCGGTCAGGTCCCAGCGCTCGGAGTTGTACAGCTCCACCGGGGTGCCGGTCGGCACCGTCGAGTCGAGCGTGGCGTTGGTGAAGTAGTTCGTCACCTCGTTGCCGGTGTTGTGCAGGGCGCTCGGCGCGGCCGAGGTGTCGGCGGCCCAGCTCGGCCCGCTGGCCGCGGGGAGCGTGTCGCCACCGGCGTTGACCCGGTAGAGGACGTCCGACGCGGTCGGCGTCGGGGCGGTCTTGACCACCTCGATGCCCTGGACGAGCGGGTTCTCCAGGACGCGACCGAAGTCGATGTCGATCATGCCGTCGCTGACCACGGAGAAGGACCGCATGGTGCCCTTGCTGCTGCCGCCCGCCGCGGCCACCGGGTCGAAGTCGTTCAGCTTGAGCACGCCGTCGATGCTGACGTCGAACTTCCGCTTGCCGGCCGTCGCCGTGCCGGCGAACCGGTTGGCCAGGTAGAGCCGGACGTCGACCCGGGTGCCGGCCTGGACCGGCAGGTCCCACTGCATGTCCGGGGCGGTGGTCTGGTCCCACCGCTCGCTGCTGAAGAGCGAGATCGGCGTGCTCGACGGGACGGTCGAGTCGACCGTCGCGTCCGCCGCGTACGTCGTGACGCTGCTGCCGGCGTTGTGGAACGGGCTCGGCGCGGTGGCGGTGTCGCCGGCCCAGTCGGGGCCGCCGTCGATCGCGTTGACCGTCGGGCCGCCGGCGTTGATCCGGTAGAGCACCTCGGTCTGCGCCGCCCGGCCGGCCTGGTAGACGTCGCCCGGCAGGCCCTTGGTGGCGGTGGAGTGCGGCGCGTTGCCCCCGGTCAGCGGGAAGAAGGCGATCTTTCCGCGCTTGGCGTCGAAGTTGCCGATCCAGTCCTGGTCGCTGCCGAGCCAGAGGCCCTCGGGGGTGACCAGCATCTCGGTCACGCCGTAGCCGCGGGGATGGCGGCCCGGGTTCCAGGACAGCGGCAGGCCGCTGGCCGGGTCGAGGGCGGCGATGCTGGCCCGGCCGACGGCGCCCGGCGCCGCGACGTTCTTGCCGGCGGGGTTGTTCGCCCAGCGGAAGTGACCGCCGACGTAGACGGCCTCCTCGCTGATGCCGGTCGACAGGAAGGTGTCGCCGCCGCTGTAGTTCACCCAGGTGGGCGTCTGGCCGGCGCCGGTGGCCGAGGTCTCCCAGCGGGCCGCGGCGTCGCACAGCGTGCCCGGGAACGGCGCACCGGTGGTCACCACGACGAAGTACTTGCCGTTCGGCGAGAACGCCACGTCCCGCACGTACGAGTCGAACGAGTCCGACAGGCAGGCGGCCGAGTACCGGTCGGTGTTCCAGTCCATGATGCTGGTGGAGGTGTCGCCCAGGCTGATCCGGACGATCTGGTCGTGGACGACGCCCTCGGCCTTCTTGAAGTTGCCGATGACGACGAGCTGCTTGCCGTCCGGCGAGACCGCGAGCTTCTCCGAGCCGACGCCGGAGGACGCACCGGTGCTGCCGGTGGTCCAGTTGTGGTGCTCGGACAGCGACACGGTGAGGTATTCGTCCAGCGCGCCCGTGGTGGCGTCGACCGAGGCCAGGCCGTTGCGGGTCGCGGTGCCGGCGGTGCTGAAGATGCCGCCGAGCAGCAGCCGGTCACCGACCTTGGCGATGTCGTTGACGTTGCCGTTGAGCGCCGGCGGCTTGAAGGTGGTGACCAGCGAACCGTCCGCCACGTTCAGCAGGGCGAGCTTGCGCCGGTTGACCCCGCTGATCTGGGTGAACTCACCGGCGACATAGAACGTCCCCGGGGTGGGACCGGCGATCACCGCGGTGACGGCCCGGTCGAGGACCGGGGCGAAGGAGGTGTCGATCTTGCCGGTCGCCTTGTCGAAGGCCAGCAGGTACTTCTGCGTCACGACGGGCTGCGAGGTGCCGCGGTTCTGGGCCTGGGTGAACGAACCGGCGGCGATGATCTTGGTGCCGGCGTCGTAGATCGCCACCACGTTGCCGTCGATGATGTTCGGCGACAGGCTGGACGAGACGTCCGAGACCATCGTGTCGTGGTTCGGTGCGGCCGCGAGCGCGGGAGTGGGGGTGAAGAGCGTGGCGATGCCGAGGATGGCAGCGCCGAGCGCGGACACCGAGCGGTGTCTCAGTACAGAGGAAGCCACAGGCAACTCCGGGTGCACGTCGGAGACGCTGCGATCGGGACCGGAAATCGGCGCGGGGTGAGGCGCCCGGGCGGCCGACCGCAGACGTGAAAGCAACACCTTCTCGCATCCGGCCGGTCCGCGTCCACCCCGGAACGCCTTTTTCGCCGAGCAACCCCCACAGGTCACACGAAAAGACGAGGGATGATCACCGGGCCGGGGTGGGCGACGCTCCGGCGGACGGAGACAGGTCGGGCGGCGGCTGGGTGAAGTACGGGTCGGTCGCCAACTCCTTGAAGACCGCCGCGCTCTCCGGATCGTTGCGGAACGTGCTGTCGTACAACGGCTTCTGGGTCTGCTTAGCGGCGAAATAGACCGCGGCCTTGATCTGCGGGTGCTTCTTCAGGTAGGGCCCGACCTCGCGCAGCCAGGCGGCCCGCTGCCCCGGCCGGCCCTCCTGGGTGAGGCCGAACTCACCGACCACCACCGGCCGCGGGTGCTGCTGGGCGAAGGCCATGAAATGGTCCATCCGCTCGCCGAAGCCGTTCCACTCCGGGCTCGGGTAGACGTCGGCGCAGAGCCAGTCCACCTGGTCGTCACCGGGGTAGTACGCCTCGGCGGCCCGCTCGTCCTCGGCGAAGCCGTCCGCGTGCGGGCACCACACCCAGGCGGCGTTGGTGACGCCGGCCTCGGTGAAGATGGCCCGGACGTGCTTCCACGCGGCCACGTAGTCCTCCGGGGAGTGGATGGTGGCCGCCAGGTTGGGCCGGTCCATCTCCCAGCGGTAGCGCAGCAGCACCGGCACGCCGAACGCCTTGACGTCCTGCGCCCGCTGCCGGATCAGCGAGTCGTAGATGCCACTGGTGGTGGAGCGGGTGTCGGTGCCCTGCCAGGAGATCATCTGGAGCTTGCCCAGGCTCTGGAAGGCCTGCTCCGTCGGGCCCGGGAAGGGCTCGTTCCACTGGTGGAACATGTGCGCCAGCGCGAGCTTGCCGCCGGCGGCCCGGTCGAACTCCTCCAGCGCCTCGGCCCGCCCGGCCGCGGTGTGGAACTGCGGCTTCACCCACGCGCCCAGCCAGGCGCCCTCCGCCGGCAGCTCCGGACCCCGCCCGGTGGTCCGCACCGGAGCGGTCCGCGGCTCCACAGTGGGCGCCGTCGTCGTCGGGCTCGGCTGGTCCTGCCGGGCCGGCTTCTCCGACTCGCACGCCGCCACCGCCGGGACCACGAAGGCCAGGGTGAGCACAGCCGCCATCGTCCGCCGTAGTCGAGCCATCACCGCAACCTCTCCCCAGGAAGATCGTCGGCCCGGCTGTCAGGAGGCCCCGACCACCCCGCCACGGCGGGGCGCACCGCCGGGGCGGGCGGACGACCCCATGCACTCTACTAGTGGGGCGACGTTCACGTGGTGTAGCCGAGCTCGGTCAGCAGCGGTTCGGCCTGTGCCCGCACGTCGGCGAGGTCGTTCTCGTCGAGCCGGGCCCGCCACCGCCCCACCGAGTTCGGCCGGGCCTTACCGAAGCGGGCGTGCAGCGCCTGACGGCCCGCCGCGTCGCCGACCTGCAGGAAGTCCGCCACCGCCTCGGCCGCCTCCGCCGGGCGGCTGACGATGTCCTCGTAGCGCAGGTGGCGTACCCGGTCGGCGGGCAGCTCGGCCAGCTGGGTGAGCGCGCTGCTGGTGAACCGGCGCCACATCCAGGCCGAACGGGCCAGGTCGGACACCCGGCTGAACTCGTCGCGCCGCTCCGGCTCCACCCAGAACCGGGGCGCGGCGCCCCACGGCGTACCGCCCCGGCCGCTCTTGCCGGAGCCGGTGGAGGACGCGTTCAGCCAGGGCTGCTCGGCGTGCGACACCGCCACGTCCCGACCGTCCCGGTAGACGTGCAGGAAGACCGCGTCCGGGAAGACCTCGGTGAGGAACGGCACGATGAAGCAGTTCTCCGGATCCTTCTCGGCGAACCGCAGCCCGCCGTGGCCGGACGCGGCCAGCAGCGCCCCGTAGTAGCCGCGGAAGTAGCGGGCCGCCCGCTGCGGCGTCCAACTGCCCTCGTAGACGCAGCGCGCCACGGCCTTCGTCAGCCGGGGTTCGAAGTGGTAGGACACCTCCGGCAACGCGCCGACACAGCTGCCCAGGAAGGTGGTGCCCGAGCGCGGCGCACCCAGGATGAAGATGGGCCGTTCGACCTTCAGGCTCAACTTCCGGTTCGCCGCGGGAACCGGCCGCTCCAGCTCGCGGCGTTCCTTCCGGTCCGCCACCAGACCGACGGCGGCGAGTTTCGCGGCCTTCACCGCGGAGAGGCCGGTGTGCGGGGCGAGGGGCGTGCTGCTGGTCATCGGTGTCCCATCGGTACGCAGGGGCAGGTCACGACTGAGCGGCCGGCGTCGGGCCGGAGCGGTTCCGGCCGCGCCGCAGCGCGCGGAGCGCGTCGAGGTGCAGGGTGGTCCGCCAGTGCCAGGCGCCGGCCAGGTACGCCGCCGCGCCGGCCACGCTCACCACGGCGAGCAGCGGCGCGGCGGCACCGAGCAGGCTGGCCAGCCCCAGCGGGAGGCCGAAACAGACGACGGCGAGCGCCATCGCGGTACGGGTGCCGCGCCCGAACGGGTGCAGCCGCAGCGACCACCAGAGCTGCGCCAACGGCACCAGGTTGGTGACCAGGATGGACGCGGTCCAGGCCAGGGCGGCGCCGAGGATGCCGTACACCGGGATGAGCGCGACGTTGGCGACCACGTTGACCACGGTGCCGACCATCGCGTTGTAGAAGGTCCAGGCGGTCCGCCCGGCCATGTTGAGCACCATGTCCACCATGCCGCAGCCGGTGGCCACCAGCATGGTCAGCGCGAGCAGCAGCACCACCCGGCGGCCCGCGCCGTAACCGGAGCCGAAGAGGGACAGCATCGGCCCGGCGAACGCCGCGAAGACCAGGTATGCCGGCCAGGAGAGCAGCACCAGCCAGCCGGTGGCGGCCTGGTAGAGCTGCCGTGCCTCGGCGTTGTCCGAGCGGGCGAAGGCGGCGGCCATCCGGTGCTGCACCGAACCGGCCAGCGCCACGCTGGAGAGTTGACCCAGCGCGAGGAACCGGGTCGCCGCCGTGTAGACCGCCGCGTCGGCCGGCCCGCGCAACGCGCTGAGCAGCACGATGTCGAGCCGCTGCACGACGATGGCGGCCAGGCTGCTCAGGGCCCGGGGCCCGGTGAACCGCCAGAACGGCCCGGCCAGTTCGGCCGTCGGCACCGGCCGGGCCACCTCGCGCTCGGCACGCCGGACGAGCCGGCCCAGCCAGGCCAGCGCGACGGCGGCGGCGAGCAGGTAGGGACCGCCCAGGCCAGCGGCAGCGCGCGGGTGGCGCTCAGACCCAGCCAGGCGGCCACCGCGACCGCCACGAACTGGATCAGCGTACGGCCGAGTCGCTCCACGGTGAGCAGCGGACGCATCTGCCCGAAGCCCCGGCAGGCGGCGAGCGCGTAGTCGCTGAGCGCGGCCAGCGGCACGAAGGCCAGCAGGATGCGCAGTGCGGTCACCGCGCCCGGACCCGCCTCGGGCATGGTCAGCCGGGCCAGCGCCGGCGCGGCGAGCCAGCCCACCCCGGCGAGCAGCGCCCCGACGGCCAGCACCGGCAGCAGTCCGGCCAGGATCGTGCCCCGGATCCGGTCCCGCTGACCGAGCGTGCGCTGCCGGCTGACGAAGTAGACGGTGCCGACGTCGGTGCCCAGCCGGGCCGCCGACACGGCGATCATGAAGGCGCTCGTCGCGGCGAAGAACATGCCGGCGTCCCGGACCGACCAGCCCCGGGTGATGACGATGTTCAGCCCGAAGCCGGCCACCGCCGCGATGCCCACCCCGACCAGGTTCGCGAAGCCCTGCCGGGCCGCGCCGCCCAGACCCGCGCCGGCTGCCGCCGGTCCGCCGCCGGGCGCCGTCGACCCACCGACGGCCGGCAGGATCACCGTCGGGTCGTCACCGGTGTCCGTCCGAGTCACCGCCGCCACGACGGCACGCGTCCCCACCAGGAGGCCAGCCGCTCGTCGTACGGGGCGAAGTGGTCCTCCAGTCGGGCCCGCAGCTGCGCCGACATGGGCGACCGTGACCGCGAGTTGTGCTTGCCGAAGGAGATGTCCGCCCAGCGGGGCAGGCCGATGAAGTCGCAGACCGCGTCGAACGACGGGCGCGGGTCGGCGAAGAAGTCGTCGCTGTCGATCACGTGCAGCCGCTCCCGGCCGACCAGCGCCTCCAGCCGCTCCAGCTGCTCGATGTACCGCCCCCGGGCGAGGTACGCGTTGTGCTGCAGGTGGTGGCTCAGGTATTTCGGGTCGGCGGTCATCCGTTCCCGCTCACCGGCCGTCCGCTCCTCCTCCAGCTCCAGCGCCCGCTCGAACGACGACTCGGTCTCGTAACCCCGGGCCAGCTCGTGCGAGTGCGCCGAGTACGCCCGCTCCACCGGGTCGCGCAGCAGCACCAGCAGCCGTACGCCGGGCAGGTCCGCGGCGATCCGCTGACCGGCCAGCGGGTGGAACATGTAGAACGGGCTCGACTCCCCGGTGATCCCCCGGACGCCGAGCTGCGCCCGGACCGCCTCCGCCTTCGCGGTGGTGGGGAAGTGCCCGAGGTACCAGTTCATCCCCCGGTGGTAGTCGGTGTCGAAGTAGTGCACGCCCTTGTGGTAGGCCGGCGGCAGCACGCCCGGGTGCTGGGAGAGCGTCTTGAACAGCGACGTGGTGCCGCAGCGCTGCGCTCCCACGATCAGGAAACCGGGCGTCATCCGGCTCCCGGCGGTCAACCGGCCGACCGTCCGGCTCATCGACTTCACCGCGCGGAGCGCCTGCTCCTTGGCCACCGTCACGTCCCCACTCCTCACTCTCACCGGGCCCGACGGGCCAGGTGCTCCTCGACGGCCGGCAGCAGCCAGGCGTCGACGTGCCCCAGTCGCGCACCCGCCTCCGCCTGCCGGTCCCGCAGATAGCGGGTGGCCAGCTCCACCAGGTAGAGCACGGCCACCAGGTCGGCGTCCCGGCCGTCCTGCCCGAACGGGGCCAGCGTGCCCGCCGCGCCGGCGATCAGGGCCCGCGCCGCGTCCGTCGGCTCCACCCCGTCGTGGCCGATGGCGGTCTGCACCACCCGGTGCAGCGCGTCGTAACCCGCCGGCACGTCACCGGTGAACCGCTCCCAGTCCCAGACCAGCACCCGGCCGTCGGCGAGGACCGCGCTGTTGCCGCCGTTCCAGTCGCCGTGCCAGGCACCGAAGGCGACCGTCGGGTCGGCGTCCGCGACGGTCTTCAGCACCGTCTGCAGCCGCCCGGCCTCCGGCCGACCGCCCAGCGCGTCGATCTCCTCGGCCAGCCGGGCCGCGTGCGAACTTCCGGCGTACGACCGGTGCCGTACCCCGAGACAGCCGGCCACCGCCACCATCGCCGCCCGCTCCGCCGCCTCGGCCGCGGCCGGGGCGGCCCGGGGCAGCCGTACCGGCAGCGCCTCCTGCACCAGCAGCGCGTGCCCGTGCCAGTCGCCGTGGTGCAGCACCCCGGCCACCGTCACCGGGCCCAGCGGCAGTTCGGCCAGCCGGCGCAGCGCGGCGGCCTCCACGTCCACCAGCGCCCGGGTCAGCGGGTCGACGCCCAGCTTGGCGTAGCCCAGTGCCCGCCCGTCCGGGCCGAGCAGTTGCAGGACCGGCTTGCGGTTCGCCCGGGCCGGACCGATGTGCATGCTGACCAGCGTCGGCGTGCCCAGCACCTCGGCCAGGTACGCGTCCAGCCCGCCGCCGGTCACCGCCACCCGGTCCCGGAACACCAGCGGGCCCAGCCCGAGCCGGAACGCGGTGGCCAGCCCCTGCCGGACCAGCTTCGCCTTCCGGCCGACCGCCTCGGTCGAGTGCCGGACGGCGCTGGCCGCCGCCCGCCCCGACCCGGTCGGCACGAGCAGCCGTGGCCGGGTCGCCGACGGTACGACCACCCAGCCGTCCCGCCCGCCCCGACGCAGCGTGGCTTCGGCGGGCGCAGGCCAGATCAGCCCGGCCAGGTCGGCGAGGTACGCGGAGCGGCCGTCGCCGTCCGGAGGGACACGGAACACCATCAGCGGTCACCGGCTGCTTCGAGTCGGGCCCGTAGCCCGCCCACGGTGCCCAACGGCGGCGCCGGCGCGACGGCCCGGCGCAGCCGGTCGTTGCGGGCGAGCAGGGCGACCGAGATCAGGCCGTAGGCGAGGGTGGCTTCCATTGCGCCATAGGTGAACTGGAAGAAGAGCATCAGGACGAGCACGAGGCTGCCGGCGATCCCGATCGCGCTGTGGTCGCGGCGGTAGCGCCAGAGGCTGTAGAGGAAGAACCCGTTGTAGCAGAGCGCGCCGACATAGCCCTGGCCGACCAGCAACGCCCAGAGCTGGCCGTTGCTGCCCAGCTCCCGGTTGCCGCACTGCTTGCAGTCGTCGGTCTTACCGATCGCGATGGAGCGGTTGCTGCCGATCAGCGCCCGGTTGCCGCCGTACCCGAGCACGGGCGAGTGGTTCGCGGCGGTGAGGGCCGACTCGGAGAGGGTGGTGCGGATCTCGTCGCTGTGGCCGTTCTGCAGCCGCTCGTCGAAGGTCTTGCCGAGCGGAGTGGCGATGATCAGGATGCCGATCAACCCCACCGCCAGGGCCAACCCGCCGAGCACCGCCATCCGGCCGCGCAACGCCATCCGGACCGCCACGTAGACCGCGGAGATGCCGAGACCGATCCAGAGGCCCCGGTTGAGCGAGTAGACGATCGGGAAGACCGCGGCCAGGGCGATCGCGATGCCGAGCACCCGCCGCACCGGGCCGCCCAGCACCACCCAGCCGACGATCAGCCAGATCAGCAGGACGGCGGTGTTCTCACCCCACGAGTTGGTGTACGCGAAGGGCGCCGACGGCCGGGGTGAAGTCGCCTCGCCGACGATCACCTGCTGGACCTGGGCGAACTTGACGTCCATCAGCGAGGCGACGAAGGGTTGGCTGGCGATCGAGGGCGGCAGCACGAAGCGCAGCGGCGCGACGAAGCCCCCGGTGGGGAAGAGCGAGCCCACCCAGCCGCCGATCACCACGACGACGCCCATGAAGCCGAAGTTGCGGATCACCTGGCGCCGGGGCAGTTCCCGCTCGCTCAGGTTGAACACGTAGAGCATGACCACGGTCGTCGCCACGTAGTTCGCCAGCCGGATCGCCCAGCCGATGTACCGGCCGCCGCCGCCCGGCGGGAGCGTGTCCGGCGCGGTGAGGTCGAGCATCACCACCGACAGCAGCACCCAGAGCAGCAGCACCAACCAGATGCCGAAGCCCGGCGGGACCCGTACCGGGCCGCGCCGGTAGAGCTGCACCGCCATCGGCACGGCCAGGATGACGACGACGAAGGAGGCCACCCCGAGCGCCCACCACACCGGGTAGAGCACGAACAGCGCGGTCAGCGGCCAGGCCTTGGGCAGCCGCAGCGACCAGGACTTCGGCCGGGCGGGCGCCGGCGTGGCCACCGGCGAGACCGGTACGCCGACGACCGACGCCGAGCCGCGGGCCGGGCGGTTCGGGGTGACCGTACTCATCTGAGAGTGACCTTGGCGCTGCTCGGCACGTAGAACACCCACGCGTTGCCGGGCGTCGGGTGCAGCAGTTCGCCGTTGAGGTCGGTGATGTTGCAGACCAGGTCGAGCCCGGGCTTGCGCCACTTGCCCTTGGCACCCGACGGACCGGAGACCGCCACCACGGCCCCCTCGCCGAAGACGTTCGCCGAGGGCAGCGAGCGCGGCGAGGGCTTCCGCACGTCGAGCGTCTTGTATTCCATGGTGAGGACCAGCACGCTGGCTGCGGTGACCGTGGCGGTGCCGACCTTGCCGACCCAGGTCGACTTGGCCGCGTCGTACCGCCAGACCTGCGGCGGACCACCGGGGACGCTGATGGTCAGCTCCTGGGCCGGTGTCACGTCCCGGCCGGCCAGCGCCGAGCCGGGGGTCGCGTAGTCGAGCACGCTCGGCGGCGGCTGCGCACCCTTCGGGGCCGCCTTCCACAGCGCCGCGGTGGACGTCTGGTCGCCGGCGAACACCTTGTCACCGTCGTCGGCGGGGGTCACCCCGGCGAGCTTGGAGTTCTCGAACTGGGTGAGGAACCCGGTCGGCCCGCCGGCATAGCCGACGAACGGGTGCAGCACACCGAGTGACCGGATGTCGACCGGGCGGATCTCGGTGACCGGCCCGACCTTGGCCGCGTCCTTCGAGTGGAAGACGGCGGTCAGGTGCAGCGTGTCGGACTCGGCGAACTCGGCGTAGACCAGGTCCGCCGAGCCGAGCCCGGCCGGCGTGGTGGCCGGGCTGACCCGGATCGGCACCGCGACCGCGGGTCGGGCGGCGACCGCCGCGGCGGCGACCGGCAGGCCGGTCAGCGGCGCCGCCGGCTGGCTCGGGGTCGGGCTGGCGCTGGTCGGGGCGGCCGTGCCGGGGTCGACCACGTCGGTGCTGCCGGCCGGTTGTGGCTCGCTGCAGGCCGTGCCGAGGCCGATCACGACGGCCGGGACGAGGGCGGCGCGGAGCATCTGCCGTCGGTTCACCCCAGGTCCTCGCCGGAGTCGAGGGCGTAGCTGCGGCCGGAGCCGTCGACGGACCCGGCGTCGCCGCGGGACCGGTAGGTGCTGCCGTGGCCGTGACCGCTGCCGGCCACCGGCACCGGTCCGGCGGGGGCGGTCGGCTTGGCCTGACCCGTCGGCTTGGCCTGACCGGTGGGCTTGGGCGGACCGGCCGGCTTGGCCGACCCGGCGGAGGCGCCCGTGGGGGACGGGTTCATCCGGGGCAGCACCATGGTCGACTCCACCGAAGGGGCGCCCCCGGAGGGCCCGGGGCTCGGCCGGGGCCGCGGCTTCGCAACGGTCGGTGCCGGTTTCGCCGGGGCGGCCGAGGCCGGCATCCGGGGTGCCAGCACGGCACCGAGGACGGGCGCGTCGACCTGCTCGAACTGCTTCAACGCGGCGCTGATCTCGCCGCTGCGGGTACGGCCGCTCTCGGCCACCACGATCACCGCGTCGACGTGCCGGCCCAGCGCCTGCGCCTCGACCGCGACGGTCGGCTGGGCGGTCTCGATGAGCACGTGGTCGAAGCGGGCGGAGAGCTCGGCGAGGATCTCCAGCAGCGCCGCCACCGGCAGTTCCACGTCGGCCTCCAGGTCGCCGGGGACCAGCACCCGGAGCTGACCGAGCCCGGGGACCGGGGTCAGCGCCTTCAGTGCCGGGACGTCCCGCCGGAGCACCGCGGCCAGGCTGTGCCGGCCCTCGGTGACGCCGGTGATGGCGGTCAGCGTGGAGTCCGGCTTGGTGGTCAGCAGCGCCACCTGCTGCCCGGTCCGGGCGTACGCGGCGGCGAGGTTGGCGGCGACGAAGCCGGCCGCCGAGCCGGACGAGCCGTCGCAGAGCAGCAGCAGGCGTCCCCGCCCGGCCTCCCGGGCCGGGGGCACCGCGGAGAGCAGCACGTTGCGCAGCCGGCCCAGCTCCCGGGAGATCTTGTGGGTGGCGGGCAGCACGCCGACGGTGGCCGTCTTCTGCGGCAGCTCCAGCAGCAGCGGCAGCCCGGTCCGGTCACTGATGTCCCGGCCCCGGCGGACCCGGGTGTCGAGGCGGTCCAGCACCAGCGCCAGCACGATGCCGAGGAGCAGGCCGGCGCCGAGGCCGCTGGCCAGGTTCAGGGTGCGGTTCGGCGAGCTGGGGCTGTCGGGCAGCGGGGCGTCGGAGATGATCTCGCCCGGGTCGATGCCCTCGGAGAGCAGCGGGCTGAGCCGGTTGTTCAGCGAGGTCAGATTGTTGGTCAGCACGCTCTGGTCGGCCTCGGCCCGCTTCCGCTCGACCGAGTTCGCCGGCGCCGCGGCGACCTTCCCGGAGACTGCGGTGAGCTGCTTGTTGAGGTCCGCGATCTGCTGCTGGAGGCTCTTCACCTGGTTGTCCAGGGACGCCTGGGCGGTGGCCCGGCGGAGGTCGAGGTAAGCCTGGGCGAACGCGTGCGAACCGGCCTGCGCCTCCTTCGGGCTGTCCGCCTCGTACGACACCTGGAGGACCTGGCTGTTCGGCGGCACGTTGACGGTCGCCGACTGGACCAGCTCGTCGGCCGGGGTGCTGCTCTTCATCAGGCCCTTGGCCCGCTCCCCGACGACGAGCGACCGGACCACCTGCGCCTCGGTGTCCAGGTTGACCTTCGCGTTCGGGTTGCTGTCGCCGGCGCTCGCGCCCACCGGCCGCACCAGCAGCGAGGTGGTGGAGGTGTAGCGGGCCTGCTGGACCTGGCTCACCGCGAGCCCACCGGCCGTGCCGAGGACCGCTGCCAGCAGCAGGATCCACCAGCGGCGGCGGAGCCAGCCCAGATATGCCATCAGGACGGGTCCGTCGGAGTCGCTCTCGGCCAGGTGGGGTGAGGGCATCGGATTCTGTCGCTCCCTTTCGACCGAGCCGGGCAGTCCACGGCGCAGCTTGGACCGGACCGTGGACTCGAGTGTCCCCGATCCGAACGACGAGGGGAAGTCCGCTCACGCCCGGCAAGACTGTCCAGGTGTAGGCAGTCCGCACGGATCGGCCGACCCTCGCTTGACCATTCGGCGGGGCACCGGCCTCCGCGCCGACCCACCACGGCGCGGCGTCCACGTCGACAGTCGTCCGGAGCGGGTGACGGAATCCTGACACATCACGTGAAGATTCGGGTGCTCCGGCCCCGGCACCGGGCCTGACCTCGACGCCGGGCCGACACGGTGGAGTCGGCGTCCGGCCGTCGGGCCGTCCATCGGACGGTGAGCCGACCGGCGGGACCGGATCGGTCCAACGGCCCCTTCAGTTGTCCACCCACCCGCCAGTAGGTTGTCAGGGCGCGTCCGTGGGTCATTCACGAAAATCCGGACGTGTCATGACGGGACGGGGAGGAAACGTTGGTGGGCGGGTCAACCGAGGACTCGGGGCAGATCCTGCTGGTCGGATCCAGCGGCGGGCATCTCGCCCAGCTCCTGGCGCTGGAGTCCTGGTACCGGGACCGGCGTCGGGCGTGGGTGACGTTCGACACGCCGGACGCCCGGTCGCTGCTCGACGGCGAGGACGTGGTGTGGGCCTACCACCCCACCACCCGCAACGTCCGCAACCTGATCCGCAACGCCTTCCTGGCGTTCCGGGTGCTGCGCGGCCGTCGGGTGGACGCGGTGGTCACCACCGGCGCGGGGGTCGCCGTGCCGTTCGTCGTCGCGGCCCGGCTGCGCCGCGTCCCGACCGTCTACATCGAGGTGTACGACCGGATCGACAGCGCGACGCTGACCGCCCGGCTCTGCCGCCCGTTCCTCTCCGCGATGCTCGTGCAGTGGGAGGAGCAGCGCCGGATGTACCCGGAGGCGACCGTCGTGGGGAATCTCCTGTGAGCGCGAGGAGTGAGCCGGTCCTGCGAGCCCCGCAGTCGCGAACGAAGGCGAGCGCTGTGAGCGTGAGGAGTGAGCCGGGTTTGCGAGCCCCGCAGTCGCGAACGAAGGAGTCACGGTGAGCGGGTTCGTGCCCCGGCAGCGCGGCGCGGTGCCGTACGTGCTGGCCGTGGTCGGCACCGACGTGCACCGGTTCGACCGGCTGGTGGAGTGGCTGGAGCGCTGGCACGCCGGCCGCTCCGACGCCGTCCGCCTGGTGCTCCAGTACGGCCACAGCCGCCCTCCGCGACTGCCCGAGGCCACCCCGTTCCTCGGCCACGAGGAACTCCAGCGGGCGATGGCCGAGGCCACGCTCGTGGTCAGCCACGGCGGCCCGGCGACCATCACCGAGGCCCGTCGTACCGGACACCTGCCGATCGTGGTGCCCCGGAACCCGGCGCACGACGAGCACGTCGACAACCACCAGCAGCTCTTCTCCCGCCGGCTCGGCGCGGCCGGCCTGGTCCGGCTCTGCGAGTCCGAGACCGAGCTGGTGGCCGCCCTCGACGAGGGGGTGGCCGACCCGTCGCGCTTCGTGCTCGCCGCCGACCCGGACCGCCCGGACCCGCGTGCCGAGGCGGTGGCCCGGGTCGGGCAGGTGGTCGACGACCTGGTGGCCCGCCGGGTACGCCAGCGCGCCGGTGGGCGGCGAGGATGACCCCGGACCTGCCGCCCGACCTGCCCCGGGTGCTCTTCGTCGGCGGGCTCGGCCGGAGCGGCTCCACCCTGCTGGAACTGCTCCTCGCCCAGAGCCCGGACGTCTGCGCGGTCGGCGAGGTGGTGCACCTGTGGGAGCGGGCGCTCGGCGCCGACGAGCGGTGCGGCTGCGGCGAACGCTTCACCGCCTGTCCGTTCTGGCAGCAGGTCGGTGAGCGCGCCTTCGGCGGCTGGTCGAGCGTGGACCGGGACGAGACGCTGGCGCTGAAGGACCGGGTCGACCGGACCCGGCACATCCCCCGGCTGGCCAAGGGCTCGCTCGGCGACGCCGAACTCGCCGACGTCCGCCGGTACGCCGATCTCTACACCCGCATCTACCGGGCGGCGACCGAGGTGACCGGTGCCCGGGTGGTGGTCGACTCCAGCAAGCACGCCTCGCTGGCCTTCGCGCTGCGCTGGGCCGAGGGGCTGGACCTGCGGGTGCTGCACCTGGTGCGGGACAGCCGTGCGGTGGCGTACTCCTGGGGCAAGCAGGTCCGGCGGCCCGAGGTGGTCGACGGCGAGGACTTCATGCCCACCTTCTCGCCGTTCGAGGTGAGCAAGCTGTGGACGGCGCAGAACGCCGCGTTCCACCTGCTGGCCTCCCGCGCGTCGGTGCTCCGGCTGCGCTACGAGGACTTCACCGCGGACCCGGCCGGCACGGTCCGCCGGCTCCGCGAGTTCGCCGGGCTGCCGGACGACCCGGAGGCGCTGCGGATCCTCACCGATCCGCCGGCGGAGCCGGTCCGCGCGCACAGCATCGCCGGTAACCCGCTGCGGTTCAGCGGCGGCCCGCTGCAGGTACGCCGGGACGAGGCCTGGCGGTCCCGGCTGCCCCGCCGCAGCCGCGCCATGGTCAGCCTGGCCACCCTCCCGTTCCGGGTCCGCTACGGCTACCTGGGCCAGCAGGGAACGACCCCGCAGTCGCGAACCGAGGAGACACAGTGAGTGGTCCGAGCATCTCCGTCGTCGTGCCGACGCGGGACCGTCCGGAGTTGCTGCGGGCGGCACTCGACGCCATCCTCAGCCAGGCGCACCCGGGCCCGATCGAGGCGATCGTGGTCTATGACCAGTCGGAGCCGGACCGGTCGCTGGAGACCGATCACGGTGACCGGCGGGTCCGGGTCATCACCAACACCCACACGCCCGGGCTGGCCGGGGCCCGCAACACCGGCATCGAGGCGGCGACCGGTGACCTGGTCGCGTTCTGCGACGACGACGACGAGTGGCTGCCCGGCAAGCTCGCGGCCCAGCTCGGCGCGCTCGACGTGCACCCGGACGGCGCCCTGGTGAGTTGCGGCATCCGGGTCAGCTACGACGACCGGACGGTGGACCGGTCGCTGGACCGGTCCCGGGTGTCACTGGAGGCGTTGCTGCGGGACCGGCTGACCGAGCTGCACCCGTCGACGTTCCTGATCCGGCGGGCCGCCCTGCTCGACGCGATCGGCCTGGTCGACGAGCAGATCCCGGGCAGCTACGCCGAGGACTACGAGTTCCTGCTCCGCGCCGCCCGGTACGCTCCACTGGTCAACGTGGACGCGCCGTACGTGCTGGTCCGCTGGCACAAGCGGTCGTACTTCGCGCAGCGCTGGGAGACCATCTCGACCGCGCTGCAGTGGCTGCTGCGGCGCTACCCGGAGTTCGCCACGGTGCCGCACGGCGAGGCCCGGGTGGCCGGTCAGATCGCGTTCGCCCAGGCGGCCATGGGCAACCGCCGCGACGCGGTCCGCTGGGCCCGGCGCACCCTGGCCCGTAACCCGCGCGAGCCGCGGGCCTACCTGGCGCTGGCGGTGGCCAGCCGGGCGGTGCACGCCGACCGGGTGCTGCGCACGCTGCACAAGCGCGGCCGGGGCATCTGAGCCGACGGAAAGGGCGGGTGACCGACCGGTCACCCGCCCTTTCCGTGCTCAGCTGGTCAGGCCACGCAGAACGATCGCCAGGCCTGGATGCTCGGGGCGTCCTGGAGGCGGAAGTCGCCCTGGCTGACCACCTGGTTGTAGTACGCCACGAACTCCGGCCGCTGGCCGTTGAGGTAGCTGGTCATCGAGCGGATCCACGCCGCGCGCCCGGTGCCGGAGTCGCCCGGCACCAGGTCGCTGCCGGTCTCGGCGACGCCCCAGGGCTTGCCCAGTTCCCGTGACTTGCTGATCATCTCGCCGTAGATCTCCTGCGGAGGCGCGTACCGCTTCCACTTGGCGCCCCAGTTGTAGCAGTCCCAGCCGAGCGTCTCGACCACGTCACTGCCCGGGTAGAAGGAGTCGAAGCTGCGCCGGGACTTGGGGTCGAGCGTCCAGCACATCAGGATCAGCGTGTTGATCAGCTTGGGATTGTCCACCTTCGCGGCGAGTCCGGCGATCCGCCGCCAGGCGGACTTGTAGGCGGCGGCCGTGAAGGCACCCCGCTCCACGTCGTCCTCGGGCTCGTGGAAGTACGACCAGTAGACGTTGTGGTCGCGGGGGATCGAGCGGAACCACGAGGTCAGGCGGGCGTCGTACTTGCCGGTGTTGACCTCCTGCGGTGACGCCTTGAAGGAGACCACCACGGTCCGGTCCGCGACGTCGGCCCGGCTCTTCTCCCACGCGGGCGGCAGGCCGGGGTAGAAGACCCGGGCCATCTTGAGGGTGCCGAAGGTGCGGTCCGAGCGGTTGAGCGCCTGGGAGAAGGTCTCGCCGCTCTGCACCGCGATCGAGGCACCGGGAAGCGTCTGGCGGGTGCCGGCGAAGGGCGGTGCCTGGCCCGGTACGGCCGCGGCCGGCGGTGACGCGCTGGCCGGACGGTCGCCCAGCCCCTGGGTGCCGCCCGGGGTGGCCGAGGGAGCGGCGGCACCGTTGGCACCGGGTGCGGGCGCGCTGGCCACGCCGCTCTCGGCCGTGCCGATCGCCTGCTCCGGGGCCCGGTCCGGGTCGCGCATGGTGGCCACGGCCACTCCGCCGCCGGCGACGGCCAGGGCAACGGCCGCCGCGACGATAATCGTCCAGCGACGTCGCTCACCGCCGGACGGTGCGGAGACCGGCGGCGGGCCGGGGAACCGCAGGTCCGGGCCCACCGGCGGAGGTGCGGAGCCGCCGTCCGGGCCGGCCGCCCGGTGCTCGGCGTCCGACCAGGACGGTTCGTCCGCCAGGGCGACCGGTGGCGCGCCGGCTGCCGACGGCGAGCCGTCATCGAGTACGGCCGCAGCGGCCCACTGCTGCGGGTGGCCGTGGGCCGACGCGGCGCCTTCCGCCCACTGCTGGGCGTAGCCGTCGGTCGGAGTGGTGCCCTCCGCCCACTGCTGCGGGAAGCCGTCGGCCGGGTGGTCGGCCGGCCACTGTGGCTCGTGGCCGTCGGCTGGCCACGACTGTCCCCGGTGGGCCTGCCGGCCGACCGGCTGCGTCGGCCGGTCACCGTCCGGCCAGGGCAGCGACGACCGGACGGCAGCCGGTGCCGGTCGGTGCGGAGCCTCGACGTCCGGCCACGGCAGGGCCGGGTCGGCGTCGGGCGAGCCGTGCTGGCGGGGGATGTCCTGACCCGGCCAGAGGCTGGTGGACTGCCCCGTCCCGGGGGCGGTGTGATGGTCTCGGTCGGCCGGCATGACCCTCCCTGGCTGGACAGCGGCCCGTCACGGGCGGTAGGTCGGCGGTGCCTTTCCGCCCGACACTATCTCCCGGTCAGGTGGGCCGTGGGTACCGCAACACTCAACCGAACGCCTGACCGGTGCTGCCGGTGACGGCCGAAGCGGGCAACTTGACCCCGGTACGGGCGATCGCGTCGAGCAGTTGGCTGGCCACTTCGGGGCGGCAGACCACCAGATCCGGCAGGCGGGGATCGGCGCGGTTGTAGCGCAGCGGCGAGCCGTCGACCCGGCACGCGTGCATCCCGGCGCCCAGCGCGACGGCGACCGGGGCCGCCGAGTCCCACTCGTACTGGCCGCCGGCGTGGACGTACGCGTCGACCTCGCCGGTCACCACGGCGCAGACCTTCACCCCGGCGGAGCCCATCGGCACGGTACGCGCGCCGAGCAGTTCGACCAGCTCGCCGACGAAGGCCGGCGGACGGCTGCGGCTGACCGCGATGCGCAGTGGCCCGTCCACGGCCGGCGGGGTCGGGCAGCCGGTGCCGAGGACCAGCGGCGCACCGTCCGGCGTGGTCCGTGCCGGCATGCCGACCGCGCCCGCCACCAGCGCACCGTCCGGGCCGGCCGACCGCTGCCAGAGGGCGACGTGCACCGCCCAGTCGGTCCGCCCGGTCTCGGAGAACTCCCGGGTGCCGTCGAGCGGGTCGATGATCCAGACCCGGTCGGCGGTGAGCCGGGCGGGGGCGTCGCCCTCCCCGGCGGCCCACGCACGCCGGGCGTCGGCCTCCTCCTCGGAGAGGACCGCGTCCGCCGGGCGCCAGCGGGCGAGCGCGGCGGTCATCAGCTCGTGCGAGGCGCGGTCACCGGCGTCCTTGAGGGCGGCCGGGTCCGCGAAGCCCTGCCGGGCCCGCAGGGCGGTCAACGCCGCGCCCGCCTCCCCGGCCAGCCATTCCGCGAAGGCCTGGTCGTCGAGCTGACCGGTTCCGTCCTGGGTCACGTGCGCCACCACCTCGTGCTGGTCCGACAGCGACCAGCAATCATCCGGTCGCCCTGCGATCGACGCCAGCGTACGGTCCGATGGGCGACAGGTCGCGAGCCGGTTTCGGGTCTCCGGTGGGTTCGGTTGCCCGCATGTTGAACTTGGCGTGTATGCCGGTCGGACCGCCCGGGCCAGGCCCTAGGCTCGTGCCCATGACCGCCGAGCAGCTGATCTCCTTCGCCCGTGGCGCTCCCTCGCTGGACATCGTCGATGTCGAGGGGCTCAAGGCCGCCGCCGTCCGCGCGTTCGACGCCGACCCCGCCGGGGTCACCGCGTACGGCACCTCCGTCGGTTACCCGCCCCTGCGGAAGTGGATCGCCGAGAAGCACGGCGTCGAGGCCGACCAGGTGCTGATCACCAACGGTTCGCTCCAGGCCGACGCCTTTCTCTTCGACCACCTGGTGCGGCGCGGGGACGCGGTGGTGGTCGAGCGCCCGACGTACGACCGGACGCTGCTCAACCTGCAGAAGATGGGCGGCGAGATCCACGGCGTGTCGATCCAGCCGGACGGTCTGGACACCGCCGAGCTGCGCAAGCTGCTGGAGTCCGGGGTGCGTCCCCGGCTGGCCCACGTCATCCCGAACTACCAGAACCCGGCCGGCGTGACGCTCTCCCTGGAGAAGCGCCGGGAGCTGCTGGACCTCGCCGCCGAGTACGAGTTCACGATCTTCGAGGACGACCCGTACGCGGACATCCGGTTCCGGGGCGAGCCGCTGCCGTCGATGCTGTCGATGGACACCCGGGGCGTGGTGGTGCACGCGTCCAGCTTCACCAAGACGGTCTGCCCGGGGGTCCGGGTGGGCTATCTGGTCGGCCCGACCGACCTGATCGCCAACATTGCGAAGAAGGCGACGAACCTCTACATCTCGCCGGGCATGGTCTCCGAGGCGATCGTGCACCAGTTCTGCGTCTCCGGTGACATCCAGCGCTCGATCCGGACGGTCTCGACGGCGCTCGGCGAGCGGGCCCGGGTGCTGGCGGAGTCGCTGCGCCGGCACCTCCCGGAGGCCCGGTTCGTGGAGCCGGACGGTGGCTACTTCCTCTGGGTGGAGCTGCCGGAGGACGTCGAGGTGGACCGGGTGGCGCCGGCCGCGGCGGAGCGGGGCGTGGCCGTGGTGAAGGGGAGCGACTTCGTCCTGGAGGGCGGCCGGCACGCGCTGCGGCTGGCGTTCTCCGCGGTGACCGCGGACCGGATCGACGAGGGCGTCCGGCGGTTGGCCGAGGCGGTCGAGGCCGTCCGAGGCTGATTTCTGTCGAGTTTCCGACAGTTGAGCGATGCCGGTCGGCTCGGGTCTCCCCCTGAGTCGACCGGCGGCCCACAATGCTGCGAGCGCCGTTCACCTTTCCGGTGTCAGGTCCGAGGCTCGGTAGCCGTACCCCCGGCCGCCGCCGGAGCCCGGCGCGCGCAGCATCACTCCCGCCCCCGAGGTGCCGGGTGGGCCGTGTCGCCCCTCACCCCCCTGACGCGGCCGGCCCGCCCGGCACCGCCCACCGTCCCGGCCCGCTCGCCCGCGCGCGGGGTCACCCACGGCGGCGTAACCTGCAACCCGCAGTGTCAGCGCGCGGAGGGGGGCGAGATGACGGACCGGACGGAACGCGACCGATCCACCGGGCAGGACGGCAACCGGATGGTCAGGCCGCGCCCCTGGGCGGCCCCGGTGCGCGCCATGTCGCGGATCCTCAACGCCGACGGCTCGCCGCGCACCCCCGCGCCGGCCGGTCCGGGACGCAGCGGGGTGGTCGACTGCGGCCTCTATGTCAACGGTGAGCGTCAGCCCGGCGACTGGCACTACGCCGACGCGCTGGAGGCGGCCCGCCGGGAGCGCAACGCGTTCGTCTGGCTGGGGTTGCACGAGCCCGAACTGACCGAGATGACCGCCATCGCCGACACCTTCGGGCTGCACGAGCTGGCCGTCGAGGACGCCGTCAAGGCCCAGCAGCGGCCCAAGCTGGAGCGCTTCGGCGAGGTGACCTTCCTGGTCCTGCGCACCGCCCGGTACTGCGAGCACGCCGAGCTGACCGAGAACTCCGAGGTGGTGGAGACCGGCCAGGTGATGCTCTTCATCGGGCCGAACTTCCTGATCAGCGTCCGGCACGGCGACGCCTGCCGGCTCGCCCCGGTCCGTGCCGACCTGGAGGCCAAGCGCGACCTGCTGCTGCACGGTCCCTGGGCGGTCGCGTACGCGGTCACCGACCGGGTGGTCGACCTCTATCTGGAGGTCGCCGACCAGTTGGAGGACGACCTCGACGTGCTGGAGGCGGACGTCTTCGACCGGCAGGGCAACGGCCGGATCCAGCGGATCTACCAGATGAAGCGGGAGCTGGTGGAGTTCAAGCGCGCGGTGATGCCGTTGCAGCGCCCGTTGCTGACGCTCACCGCGCAGGTCAACCGGGAGGTGCCGCAGGAGGTACGGCGCTACTTCCGCGACGTGCAGGACCACCTGAGCCGCACCGTCGAGCAGGTGAACTCCTACGACGACCTGCTCAACTCGATCCTCCAGGCGCGGCTGGCCCAGGTCACCGTCGACCAGAACGACGACATGCGCAAGATCGCCGCCTGGGCCGCGATCGGCGCGGTGTGGACCGCGATCGCCGGCATCTACGGCATGAACTTCAAGAACATGCCGGAGTTGGGCTGGACGTACGGCTATCCGGGGGTGTGGGCCGTGAACCTGGGCCTGTCCTTCCTCCTCTACCGCTGGTTCCGCCGCAACGGCTGGCTCTGACCCGTACGGCCGAAGCGCCGGACCGGGACGCGGAAGCGCCGGCCACGCGGGGGGCATCCCCGCGCGCCGGCGCTTTCCGTGACCCGGTGGTCAGCGACGACCGCTGGTCTTCGCGGTGCTCCTGCCGTTGTTCAGCGCCTTGGTGATGTCGTCGGCCGGCCGGCCGGTGACCTCGGTGGCGCCCTCGGCGACCGACGGGACCTTGTCGTTCGGGTGGATCACCGGCTGGGTGCCGGGGGTGGTGGTGGAGGCGCTGTCGCCGCCGGCCACCGCCGAGCTGCCGGCGCCGGTCGGGCCACCGGCCATGCCCGAGCCGCTCGACATGGTCGAGGCGTCGGTCACCTTCGCGCTCGGGTCGGGGGTCTCCACCACGATGGTGTCCACGTCCTCGCGCATCGGGTCCAGCTTGCCGGTCGGGTCGTACTCGGCCCACTCCTGCTGCTCGCGGCGGCGGCGCATGGCCATCGCCCCGGCCAGGCCGGCGACGGTGCCGGCGGCCAGCAGGCCGGTCATCATGCCGCCGCGCGACTTCTTCTGCTTCTTCTTGGCCGCCTTCAGGTTCTTCGCCTTGGCCTGCTTGCCCGCCGCCGACATCTTGGCGGCGGCGGCCTTCCGGCCGGTGAGAGCCTTGCCCGCGGTCTGGGCCTGCGCGTTGCGCACGGCCAGCACCAGCGGCGCGATGGCCGCCACCGTCGACGCGACACCGCTCGACGCGCGGTCCCGCACGACGACCGCGGTGGGCGCGACGGCACCCCGGGCTGCCTGGACCCGCGGGCCGACCGTGGCGCCGGCACCCTTCGCCGCGTACGTCGCGGCCTGCCTGAGGTGACCGATGCCCTGGTTCAGCTCGGCCTTGGCCAGCTGCCCCTGGGTCTTACGCCGCCCGATTCCAAACACGTTCCCACCTCCTGGGAGTCGATCCTTCGTCATCCTCCACCTTCGGATGCCTCCGCGATGCCAGATCGGGCACATGGGAGGATCCGCATGGAACTGACCAACGAGTGAGGAGTACCCGTGGCCGAGGCTGTCTACGCCACCTTGCACACCAACGCTGGCCCGATCCGGCTGGAGCTCTTCCCGAACCACGCGCCGAAGACCGTCCGCAACTTCGTCGACCTGGCCGAGGGCACCAAGGAGTACACCGACCCGCGCACCGGTCAGCCGGGCAACGGGCCGTACTACGACGGCACCATCTCGCACCGGGTGATCAGCGGCTTCATGATCCAGATGGGCGACCCGACCGGCACCGGTCGCGGCGGGCCGGGCTACACGTTCGCCGACGAGTTCCACCCGGAGCTGCGTTTCGACCGGCCGTACCTGCTCGCGATGGCGAACGCCGGGCCGGGCACCAACGGCTCGCAGTTCTTCATCACGGTCTCGCCGACGCCGCACCTGAACAACCGGCACACCATCTTCGGTGAGGTGGCCGACGAGGCGTCGCGGAAGGTCGTGGACCAGATCGCGAACACCCCGACCGGCCCGAGCGACCGGCCGCGCCAGGACGTGGTGATCGAGCGCGTCGAGATCGAGCGCAAGCCGGTCTGAGCATCAGCCGGGTACCTTTGCCCACATGACTGAGCGCTCCGGGCCGGCAGGCGACACCACCGGTGGGTCGGTGCCGACCACTCCGGTCTGCTACCGCCACCCCGACCGGGAGACGTACGTCCGCTGCACCCGGTGCAACCGGCCGATCTGCCCGGAATGCATGCGGGACGCGTCGGTCGGGCACCAGTGCCCGGAGTGTGTGAGCGAGGGACGCCGTGGCGTGCGGCCGGCGCGTACCGCCTTCGGTGGCGGTGCCGCCGGCCGGCACGGCTATGTGACCAAGGTCCTGATCGCGCTGAACGTGCTGATGATGGTCCTCTCCATCGCCTCGGACCGGGGCGGGGACGCGGCGGCCGGCGGCTCCGGCTTCGGCGGGCTGATGGGCGGCAGCACCCCGCTGACCGACTGGGGTTCGGTGCTGGCCTACGCCACGTACACCGAGGGTGGGCCGCTGCACGGGGTCGCGGCCGGTGAGTGGTACCGCCTGGTCACCGCGATGTTCCTGCACTACGGCGTGGTCCACCTGCTGCTCAACATGTGGGCGCTCTGGGTGCTCGGCCGGACCCTGGAGGCGGTGCTCGGTCCGCTGCGTTTCCTGGCGCTCTATCTGCTCGCCGGGCTCGGCGGCAACGTCGCGGTCTATCTGTTCAGCGCGCCCAACAGCACGTCGGCCGGCGCGTCGACGGCCATCTTCGGCCTCTTCGCGGCCATCTTCGTGATCATGCGCCGGCTGGGCCGGGACACCTCGTCGATCGTGCCGATCCTGGTGATCAACCTGATCTTCACCTTCACCGTGCCGGGCATCTCCATCGCCGGTCACCTGGGCGGCCTGGTAATCGGTGCGGTGATGGCGCTGGTGCTGGCGTACGCCCCGCGGATGCGGCGGACCGTCTTCCAGGCCGCCGGCAGCGCGATCGTGCTGGTGGCGCTGGTCGGGCTGGCCCTGGTCCGCACCGGGATGCTGACCGGCGGCTGAGGCAGCGGCTCACCGGCGTCGGCCCGGACGCCCAGCGGGCGCCCGGAGGCCCCGGCGGCGCGTCGACGGCTCAGCGGGCGGCGTCCCGGGCGGCGTGCAGTGTCCCGGCCACCTCGTCGAGCGGCGCGTCCAGGTCGTACCGGCCGAAGAGGTGCAGCGACTCGCCCGCGTCGATCTCCAGCGTCTCGCTGGTCAGCCCCCGGTGGGACCGGCGTGCCACGGTGATCGCCTCGACCTGCGACCAGGGCAGGCGACGACGCCCGGCGAAACCGTGCGCCACCGTGATCCCGCCGGGATCGACGGCCAGCCGGACCGGGGCGACCAGGTCGCGTGCCGCCCAGCCGGCCAGGAGTGCGGCGACGACCCCGGCCACCACCGGCCGGACCGGGTCGCCGTCGGCGAGGAGCAGTCCGAGCGCGACCAGCAACGCCGCACCGATCAGCTTCGCGACGGGCAGGACCCTCGGGACCCGCCACTGCCGGTTCGGGGATGGATGCACCGCCCCAGCATGCCAGCGCACCGGTCGCCGGACGGGGGCGGACGACGGGCCCCGCAGGACGTAATATCGGGAGCAGCCCAAGTTACCGGGGAGTAAACATGAGTGACGCGGTCATCGTCGGTGCGGTACGGACCCCGGTCGGGCGGCGCAAGGGCAGCCTCGCCGGCGTCCACCCGGTCGATCTCTCGGCGCACGTGCTGCGTGCCCTCGCCGAGCGGACGGGCATCGACCCCGAGCTGGTCGACGACGTGGTCTGGGGTTGCGTGTCGCAGGTCGGCGAGCAGTCCTGGAACATCGCCCGTAACGCCGTGCTCGCCGCCGGCTGGCCCGAGTCGGTCCCCGGCACCACCCTCGACCGGCAGTGCGGGTCGAGCCAGCAGGCGCTGCACTTCGCCGCCGCCACCGTGCTCTCCGGCCAGGCCGACCTGGTGGTGGCCGGGGGCGTCGAGTCGATGACCCGGGTGCCGATGGGTTCCAGCGTGGCCGGTGGCATGCCGTTCAGCGACGCGATCCTGGAGCGTTACCGGGGCGTCGAGGGGGTCGCCGCTGACTCCCCGCTCCCCTTCAACCAGGGCGTCGGGGCCGAGCTGATCGCCCAGCGGTGGCACTTCTCCCGCACCCAGCTCGACGAGTTCGCGCTGGCCAGCCACGAGAAGGCGGCCGCCGCGCAGGACGCCGGGGCGTTCGACCCGGAGCTGGCCCCGGTGGCGCTGGCCGACGGCGGCAAGTTCGCCGCCGACGAGGGCATCCGCCGGGACACCACGCTGGCCAAGCTGGGCGAGCTGAAGACCCCGTTCCGGGAGGACGGGGTGGTCACCGCCGGGTCCGCGTCGCAGATCTCCGACGGCGCCGCGGCGCTCGCCGTCACCACCAGCGAGTGGGCCAGCCGGCACGGGCTGCGCCCGCTGGCCCGGGTGCACACCGCCGTGGTCGCCGCCGACGACCCGGTGGTCATGCTCACCGCCCCCATCCCGGCCACCGCCAAGGCGCTGCGCCGCGCGGGGCTGGGCATCGAGGAGATCGGGGTGTACGAGGTGAACGAGGCGTTCGCCCCGGTGCCGCTGGCCTGGCTGGCGGAGACCGAGGCGGACCCGGAGCGGTTGAACCCGCGCGGCGGGGCGATCGCCCTGGGCCACCCGCTCGGCGGCTCCGGCGCCCGGATCATGACCACGATGCTCCAGCACATGCGGGACAACGGCATCCGTTACGGCCTGCAGACCATGTGCGAGGGCGGCGGCATGGCCAACGCCACCATCGTCGAGCTGCTCTGACCCGCTGACGCTGCGCCCGGTGGCGGGCCGGAATCTGCTCGCCACCGGCCCGGCCACCGCCTAGTCTCCGGGGCGTGACGACGCCCCGCACCGACGCGCCGGAGCAGTTCCCCGCCGACAGTTCGGAGACGACGCCTGCCGGCGGCCCGCAGGCGGCCGCAGCGGGACCGGAGTGGTCGACCGAGCGGTGGCAGGACGAGGCGCTGGCCTGGGTCGGTGCCGCGCTGGCCCGGCACGGGCGGCGGGTCACCGGTCCGGCCGAGCCCCGGGTCCGCCCCTGGTCGCTGGTCTGGCGGCTGCCCACCGACGCCGGCCCGGTCTGGTTCAAGGCCAACAACCCGGGCACCCGGTACGAGACGGTGCTCCTCGCCGAGCTGCCCGGCCGCTGCCCCGGCGCGCTGCTCGACCCGATCGCGGTGGACGAGGAGCGCGGTTGGTCACTGCTGCCCGACGGCGGTCCGAGCCTGCGCGACACCCTGGCCGGGCGGCCCGACGTGACGCACTGGGAGCGGGTGCTGCCGGCGTACGCGGCGCTCCAGATCGCGGTCGCGCCGGAGGCGGCACGCCTGGTGGGGCGGGGTGTGCCCGACCAGCGGCCGGAGCGGATGCCGGCGCTGTTCGACCGGCTGCTGGCCGACGGGGAGGCGCTGCTGCTCGGTGCGCCGGACGGCCTCACCGCCGAACTGCACGGGCGGCTGCGGGCGTACCGGCCGGAGTTCGGGGAGCTCTGCCGCCGGTTGGCGGCGACGGGGGTGCCGGCCAGCATCCAGCACGACGACCTGCACGACGGCAACGTCTTCGTGGCGGACGACGGATACCGCTTCTTCGACTGGGGGGACGCCTCCGTGGCGCATCCGTTCGGCACCCTGCTGGTGACCCTCCGCTCGGCGGCGTACGCCGGTGGGCTGCAGCCGGGCGACCCGGCGCTGGTCCGGCTCCGGGACGCCTACCTGGAGCCCTGGACCGACCGGTACGACCGTCCGACCCTGCGGGAGTCGGCGGGCCTGGCCATGCGGGTGGCCACGGTGGGCCGGGCGCTGTCCTGGCGGCGGGCCCTGCGCACGAGCGACCCGGCCCGCGCCGAGTACGCGTCGGCGGTGCCCGGCTGGCTCGGCGAGCTCTTCGCCGACCTCCCGGTCTGACCCGACCTCCCGGTCTGACCCGACCCGCCGGTCTCACCCCCTGCCGGTCCGACCCGGTCTGCCGGTGCGATCCGGCGTCGGACAGCACGTGCGATGTGCGCGGTGGAAGTTGCAGAAATCGGCGGTGACCCATATCACCCCTGCTCAGCGGTCGTTGCACAGGGCATGGACGTCTTCTCCCGAACGTTCCTTCCCGCCGCCGCCGACACCGGCCTGGCGACCCAGACGGTCAGCCGGCACATGCCGATCTTCCGGCGCTGCGTCGGCTCCGGTGACGCCACCGTCCTGGTCGCCCGGTGCAGCCGCCCCGACCACCCGGTCGGCGGCGACTACCTGCTGCTGCTCACCCACCGCCGGCTGGTGGTCACCCAGCAGACCCGGGTCCTGCACCGGCTGCGCCTGCACCTCAACACCGAGCTCCGCGAGCTGAGCAACGTGACCTGGAGCCCGGACCCGCGTTCGCACAGCGTCGAGCTGGCGGCCACCGCCGTCGACGGGCTGCGCGAGCGGTTCCTCATCCGCACCCAGCACCCGAAGCAGGTGTGGGAGCTGGACACCCTGCTGCACCACGCCTTCCGGACCCGCCTGCGGACGCCGGCCGAGCGGCTGGTCGCCACCATCGGCGAGTCGCCCGCCGCCGGCCGGCCGGCGGCGTTCCGCCCGGCTCCGGTGCGCTGACGAGTTCCTTACCTGATCCGAACGTTCCGCTGACCACTGCGACGGCCACCGGTCGGTAATCATGGGCCGGTGACCGTCGACGCCGCGCAGCGCGGGCTCGTCCTGGTGGTGGAGGACGAACCGGCCATCGCCGACCTGGTCCGGCTCTATCTGAGCCGGGACGGGTTCGGCGTACACCTGGAACGGGACGGCACCGCGGGCTTGGCCGCCGCGCGGCGGCTGCGCCCGGTGGCCTGCGTTCTCGACATCGCGCTGCCCGGCCTGGCCGGTACGGAGATCTGCCGGCGGCTCCGCGAGGCCGGCGACTGGACGCCGGTCATCTTCCTCACCGCCCGCGACGACGAGGTGGACCGGATCGTCGGCCTGGAGCTGGGTGCGGACGACTACGTGACCAAGCCGTTCAGCCCGCGGGAACTGGTCGCCCGGGTCCGCGCGGTGCTGCGCCGCACCGCCGGGGCACCGGCCGGGGCGGAGCAGCCGCGCGTCGTCGGGCCGGTCACCCTCGACCCGGCCCGCCGGACGGTCACCGCCGCCGACCGCCCGGTCCAGCTCACCTCGACCGAGTTCGACCTGCTCGCCCACCTGATGGCCCGCCCCGGCCGGGTCTTCACCCGGGAGGAACTGCTCGCCGGGGTCTGGGGCTACGCCGCGCACGCCGGCACCCGGACCGTGGACGTGCACGTCGCCCAGGTCCGCGCGAAGCTCGGCCCGGCCAGCGTGATCCGCACCCACCGCGGCGTCGGGTACGCGGCCGATGCCTGACCCCGCCGGCCCACCGCCCGCCGGCCCACCGCCGTCCGCCGGGGCGGGCCGGGCGCACCAGCCGACCGTCGCCCTGCCCGTGATCGGGGCACGGACCGCGCCGCCGCCGGCGCCCGCCGCCGGTTCGCCCGCACGCTCACCGCCCGCGCGGTGCTGGTCACCTGCGCGGTGGCGCTGGTCTCGGTGCTGGTCACCGCGCTGGTCGCGGTGCCGCTGGCGGTACGCGGCGTGGAACGACGCGACCAGGAGGCGCTCGCCGCGCAGGCCCGCCTCGCCGCCGACGTGCTGCGGATCCGCCCGGCCCGGCAGCGCGACACCGCCGGGGAGCGGCTGATCCGCCAGCTCCAGCAGCAGGAGATCGACGTGTACGTGGTGCACGCCGGCCGGGCCGACCGCCCCGGGCTGCCCCAGCAGGTGGTGAACCGGGTCTCCGCCGGTCGAAACGTCTCCGGCCGGCGGCTGGTCGACGGGGAACGGGCCCTGGTCGAGGGGCGGGCGCTGCCCGGCGGCGACGGCGTGGTGCTGACCCGGACCACCCGGGGTGGCCCCTGGCGGCAGGTGCTGCGCAGCCTCTGGCTGCCACTGCTCGCCGGGCTCGCCGCCGGGGTGGTGGCCGGGCTGCTGCTCGCCCGCCGGTTGGCCCGCCCGATCCGGGTCGCCGCGACCGCCGCCGCCCGGCTGCGCGCCGGGGACCGGGCGGTACGCGTACCGGTGGAGCCGCCGGACGAGGTCGCCGACCTGGCGTACGCGCTGAACGGGCTGGCGGCGGCGCTGGCCACCAGCGAGGGACGGCAGCGGGAGTTCCTGCTCTCCGTCTCGCACGAGCTGCGCACCCCGTTGACCGCGATCCGGGGCTATGCCGAGGCGCTCGCCGACGGGGTGATCGACGCAGCCGACACACCCGCCACCGGGCGGACCATGCTGGCCGAGGCGGAACACCTGGACCGGCTGGTCCGGGACCTGCTGGCGCTGGCCCGCCTGGAGGCCGCCGACTTCCCGCTCGACCCGGGACCGGTCGACCTGACCCGGTTGGCAATGGACGCCGAACGCACCTGGTCGGACCGGTGCGCGGCGATGGGCGTGCCGTTCCGGGTGGAGGTGCCGGCCGGGCCGGTGCCCGCGTACACCGATCCGGGGCGGATCCGGCAGGTGGTCGACGGGCTGCTGGAGAACGCGCTGCGGGTCGTACCCCCGGGGGCGCAGGTGGTGCTCGCGGTCCGGCCGGCGGGCGCGGACCCGGCGGCCGGCGGCGTGCTGGAGGTCCGCGACGGCGGACCCGGCTTCACCGACGACGACCTGGCGGTGGCCTTCGAGCGGGGTGCGCTGCACCAGCGGTACCGGGGGGTGCGCAAGGTGGGCAGCGGGCTCGGGCTGGCGCTCGCCGCCGGGCTGGTCCGCCGGCTCGGTGGCGAGATCGCCGCCGGGCACGCGGCGGAGGGCGGGGCGGCCTTCACGGTCCGGCTGCCCGGTGATCCTTACCTGACCCGAACACGGGGCTGACGCTCCGCTCGCCGAGGCGCGGGAGGCTGGGGTTCCACGGACGAGAGGACAACCGATGTCACGTCAGGGAATCGCCACCGGCGTCACCGCGCTGCTCGCCGCCGCCGCGCTCGGCCTCGCCGGCTGCGGCCCGGCCCAACTGGCGGAGGGTACGGCCAAGCAGACCGCGGTCGACGTGGCCGCCGCGATGGGGGCGGACGGTCAGGCGCTCACCGCGATGGGCTTCGACGCGGCCGACCTGGACGTGGAGCCGGTCGCCGCCACCGCGTCGCCCGACCCGTCCGCCTCCACCCAGGCGGGTCCGAAGGACAAGCAGGGGGCCCGGGGGCAGGAGTGGCGCAAGCGGCACCGGGCCCGGGTGCTGCTGCGGAAGAACACCCTGCACGGCGAGGTCGTGGTGCAGACCAAGGACGGCGGCACGAAGACCGTCGCCGTGCAGCGCGGCCAGGTGACCGCGATCGACGACAAGTCGATGACCGTGAAGTCCACCGACGGCTTCACCATGACCTGGACCTTCGGCGACGACCTGCGGGTGGTCGAGCGGCGCAGCACCATCCAGTCGACGGACGTCAAGGTCGGCACCACGGTCGGCGTGGCCGGCGCGAAGGAGGGCTCCGGCGGCGTCGCCCGGCTCGTCGTCGTCCCGCGCAAGCAGAGCTGAAAGGAGGGGCCCCCTGTTAACGGATTCCGTTGTACAGGGGGCCCCTGTTAACACGTCGGCTCAGTAGACCCGGGAGCCGATGAAGTCGTCGTGGCCGTAGCCGACCGGGTTGGCGAACGACCTCGACTCGAAGGACCACTGCTGGCGGGTGCTGGTGGAGCAGGTCGCCAGCCGCAGCCGCGGGGTGCCCAGCCACGGGTTGTCGAACGCCACGCAGAGGTTCGTCGCGCCGGCCGGCTTGAGCTGGTTGCCGGCGAAGACGAACTTCTGGTTGGCCCCGCCGTGGCAGTCGTAGATGTTGACCGCCGTGTTCGCGGTCAGCGACCCGCCGGAGACGTCCAGGCAGCGGTCGTGGGAGAGCTCGGAGTGCAGGCTCTGCCGGATGGGGTCGTACCAGAAGCCCTGGTTACGGCCGCCGTGGCAGGCGTACGACTGCTGGACCGTGCCGTTGCGTGAGTCGTACCCCTTGCCGTCCACGCAGGTGCCGGTGGCGGCGTTGCGGAGCTGCTTGAACTCCAGCAGCCCCGGATAGAGCACGCCCTGCCCGGTGCTGGCCGGGTCGACGCAGGTGGCCTGCTGCTGGCCGGAGTTCCAGAACTGGGTGATGCACTGGGCGAACATGCCGTGCCCGCGGTAGTTGGGGTGGAACGACTGCCGGGCCGCGTTCTCGTCCCAGATGCCGACCTCGATGTAGAGGCCGCGTACGGAGGTGTTGTCGGTGCACACCTCGTGGCCGTGGAAGAGCCGGCTGGCGTCCAGGTAGCGGGTGCCGGTCGCGGTGGCCGCCGCGCGCAGCGCGGACTCGAAGAGCGGCACCGCCTTGTTCCGGGCGAACGCGGCGTCGGCCAGATAGAGCAGGCAGCCGCCGGAGTACCAGCCGGGGAAGTTCGGGTTGTCCTCGACGTCCGGGCTGCCCGGGCTCGGGTACGACATCAGCACCAGCTCGTAGTCGGAGCGGAGGTAGCCGGCCCCGGTCATGGTCTGCCGGATGGAGTCGACCGCGTCGATCACCGCGCGCCGGCTGCCGTCGGTGCGGATCGTCCACTGGTCGGTGTAGGTGCCGTAGCAGGTGCCCTGGAGGAAGACCCGGCGTACGGCGCAGTCGGTGGCCACCGGTCCGAACTGGATGGTGCCGTCCCCGTTGGCGCCGGCCGGAACCCCGGGCCTCAGGCGGCGGCCGGGACCCGGGTGAGGAACGCGTCGACCGAGCGGCGGATGCCGGCCGCGTCCAGGCCGTGCCACCGGGTGTGGTCCTCGGCCGAGCCATAGCGGCGCAGCTCCGCGCGGCCCACGCCGAGGGCGAGCAGCCGGTGCGGCCGGTCGGCCAGCGCCTCGGCCACCACCCGCGCCGACGTGCCCGCCAGGTAGGGCTCCACCAGGATCACCTCGGTGCCGGCCAGGGCCCGCAGCCCGGCCGCGTCGAACGGGCGCGGCCGATGGGTGTACGCCACGGTCACCGGCACCCCGGCCACCGCGGCCAGCGCCGCGTCGAGCACCGGGCCGACCGCCACCAGCAGCGGCGCGCCGGGGCCGGCGTCCCGGACCACCCGCAGGCTCCCGTCGCCCGGGTGGGCCCGGTCGTTGCTCAGGGTCGACAGCCGCAGATAGGTCGAGCCCTCCCCGGCCACCGCGTCGCGCAGCAGACCGGGCACCTCGTCCCGGTGCCCGGGCACGTGCACCGTCCAGCCGTTCAGGGTGTCGAGCAGCGCCACGTCGGCCGGCCCCAGGTGGGTACGCCCGGCCTCCGCCCGGTCGTACGAGCCGCCGATGCCGACCAGCACCGCGCCGACGCCCTGGTGGTCGAGGTCCAGCTTGATCTGCTCGTACGCCCGCTCGACCAGGAACGGCGCGTAACTGTGCACCACCGGCCGCAGCCCGGTCAGCGCGAGCCCGCCGGCCACCCCCACCATCAACTGCTCCCGGATCCCCACGTTGAGCACCCGGTCCGGGTGGCGTTCCGCCGCCGGGGCGAACGCGGCGGCGGAGATGTCCGCCAGCACCACCGCCGTACGCGGGTCCTCGGCCAGCAGCCCGGTCATGGTGTCGATGAACGTCTCCCGCATGTCACTCCCCGTCCTTGACGACCGCGACGACGACGTGCGGCCGGTGGTTGTCGTGCCCGGTGAGGGCGGCGTGCAGGGCGTCGTGGTCCCGCCCGTCGACGGTGGCGGCGGTCCAGCCGTTGACGGTGAACCGGCTGGCGGCCCCGCCCGGCCACCCGTGGCTCGCCGAGCGGTTGTCCAGCACGATCGCGGTCAGGTTCGCCAGCCCGGTCGCCCCGGCGTACGCGATCGCCTCGTGGTTGCTGCCCTCGTCCAGTTCGGCGTCGCCGAGCAGCACGTACACCCGGGGGTCGAGTCGGCCCTGGGCGCGCAGGCCGAGCGCGGTGCCCACGCCCAGGCCGAGGCCGTGCCCGAGCGAGCCGGAACCGATCTCCACGCCGGGCACCAGCAGCCGGTCCGGATGGTCGCCGAGCCGGCTGTCGGGTCCGCCCTGGTCGTCCAGCCACTCGACGGGGACGAAGCCCTTCGCGGCGAGCAGCGCGTAGTAGCCGGCGACGGCGTGCCCCTTGGAGAGCAGGAAGCGGTCCCGGTCCGGGTCGTCGACAGTGGCAGGGGTGATCCGGAGCACCCGGTCGTAGAGCACCTGGAGCACGTCGAGGGTCGAGTACACGTTGGGGCCGAACTCGCGGCCGGCGCGTACCCGCTCCAGCAGTGGTCCGAGGGCGGTGGCGGTGGTCGTGGTCATGCGGTTAGCCTGCAAGTTGAAGGGCACTTCAACTCAAGGCGACGTGATGCACGAATCCCTGCTGACCATCGGCCAGCTCGCCGCGCGCAGCGGCGTGGCCCCCTCGGCGCTGCGCTACTACGAGCGCCTCGGCCTGATCCGGGCCGACCGCACCGGCGGCAACCAGCGCCGCTACGCCCGCTCCGAACTGCGCCGGGTGGCGTTCATCCGGATCTCCCAGCAGGTCGGCGTCTCGCTGGACGAGATCCGGGCCGCGCTGGACTCGCTGCCGGCCTCCCGTACGCCGACCGCCACCGACTGGGCGGAACTCTCCACCGCCTGGCGGGACCGGCTGGAGGAGAAGATCCGGCTGCTCGGGAAGCTCCGCGACGACCTGGAGGGCTGCATCGGCTGCGGCTGCCTGTCGTTGCAGCGCTGCGCCCTCTACAACCCGGAGGACTCGCTGGCCGCCGAGGGCCCCGGCGCGCGGCTCGTGCTGCCGCACGCCGGAGCGGACCCGGCACCCGTCTGAGCCGTCACACCACCAGCAGCACCTTGCCCAAGTGGTCGCTCGCCTCCACCAGCCGGTGCGCCTGCGCCGCGTCGGCGATCGGCACCCGGCGGTCCACGATCGGCCGGACCGCACCAGAAGCGACCAGCGGCCACACCTGCTCGCGGACCCCGCGGACGATCTCCGCCTTCTCGTCGAGCGGCCGGGACCGCAGCGCGGTGGCCGCCACCGAGGCCCGCTTCGCCAGCAGCATCCCCAGGTCCAGCTCGCCCTTGCGGCCACCCTGCATGCCGATCACCACCAGCCGGCCGCCGGTGGCCAGCGCCGCCACGTTCCGGGGCAGGTAGGCGCCGCCCATGATGTCCAGGACCACGTCCGCGCCCCGACCGTCGGTGACCTTGCGGACCTCCTCGACGAAGTCCTGCTCCCGGTAGTCGATGGTGTGCGCGGCACCCAGCTCGCGCAGCCGTTCGTGCTTCGCCGACCGGGCGGTCACCACCACGGTCGCGCCGAGCGCCACCCCGAGCTGCACCGCGAAGGTGCCGATGCCGCTGCCGCCGCCGTGCACCAGCAGCGTCTCGCCCGCCGCGAGCCGGGCCAGCGCCACCACGTTCGACCAGACCGTGCAGGCCACCTCGGGCAGCGCCGCGGCGTCGACCAGGTCGACGCCCGCCGGCACCGGCAGCAGCTGCCCGGCCGGCACCGCGACCCGCTCGGCGTACCCGCCGCCGGCCAGCAGGGCGCAGACCTCCTGGCCGACCTCCCAGCCGGTCACGTCCGGACCGAGGGCGGCGACCACCCCGGAGCACTCCAGCCCGGGGTACGCGGGCGCGCCCGGCGGCGGCGGATAGTGCCCCTGCCGCTGGAGCAGGTCCGCGCGGTTCACCGCGCTCGCCCGCACCTGCACCACCACCTCACCGGGGCCGGGCTGCGGGTCGGGCACCTCCGCCCAGACGAGTGCCTCGGGTCCACCGGGTTCCGGGATCGTGATCGCGCGCATGGCCCAGTCTTACCCGATCCGGCCGTCCGTCCACGCCCGGGCCAGGATCTCGTCCACCGTCTCCGCCGGGGTCTGCGCCGAGGTGTCCAACCAGAGCCCGATCCGGGGGGTGTCGGCCCGGAAGCCCGCGTCCAGGTCGGCGACCGGCCAGTCGCCGTACCCCCGCTTGGGCCGGTCCCGCTCGCGCGCCGCGACCACCTCCGGACGCGGGGCGAGCACCACCACCGCGAGGGGCCGGTGCCGGATCCGCGCGACCATGGCCGGCAGCTCCGCGCCGAGCACCACGTCCTGAAGTACGACGGTGAAGCCGGCCACCGCGTACCCGTCGGCGGCCTGCGCGGCGAGGTCGTAGCGCAGCCGCAACTGCCGCAGCGCCTCCTCGGACGGCTGCGCGGTCATCTCGGCCCGGCCGTTCACCACCATCCGGCGGAACAGGTCACCGCGCAGGTGCACCGAGCGGGGCAGCCGCCGGGCCAGCAGTTCGGCCACTGTGGACTTGCCGGCGGCCATGATTCCGGTGATCAGGACCACCGACGGGGTCTCCCACATCCCGCCATCCTGTCAGCGACGGTGGGACACGCGCTCGCCCGACGGCCGGCGCGTGGCAGACTAGGCACGGCGCGTACCCCTCGGGGGCGCGGGCCGGGAGGGTTCGCCTAGTGGCCGATGGCGCTGGTCTTGAAAACCGGTAAGGCAGCGATGTCTTCGTGGGTTCGAATCCCACACCCTCCGCAGTCTCAGCCGACACCCAGCCAGCTCACGCCGTCAGGGCCGGGAGGCGCTTGGTCAGCACCGCATCCAGCGCGTCCGCTCACCGGACGAGCCCTGGTCGGGTCCGGGGAACCGCCTGGCCGACACGAGGACGATTCCGGCGTGGGGCATCAGCGGAGCCAGCCGGGCGAAGTCGCTGACGTTCTCGGTGACGACGCAGCGTTCGTGCCGGGTGGACCAGGCCAGGACGTCCTCGTCCGAGCGGGCTGACAGGCCGACCTCCAGGTCAAGCGCGGCCAGGACATCGTGGGCCCGTTCCCGGAGCTGACGCGCGAGCAGCGGTGGGTACATCTCGTCGAGCAGCAGGCCGGTCATGCGTCGCGGCGCCGGAGCAGGCCCTGCTCGGCCTGCCACAGCCGTTCCTCCCGCTCGGCGGCCTCGTGGTTGGCCCTGATCAGCTGGTCGATCTCCGCCGAGTAGGTGGCGTAGTAGCGCAGGGCGGTGGCGATCTGCTCCCGACCGAGTCCGGTGACCTCCATCAGCTCGGCCGCCAGCTTCTCACCTTCGAGGTCGGGGGATTCGGCGCGCACGGCGTGCAGTGCGCCGACCACCTCCCAGACGTCCGGGCCGCCGTTGAGCGCCGCCCGGCGGCCGGCCGGGCCGGATCGGAAGATCACGCCCGGGTGTTCGTACGTCCGGAGGGACTCGTCCACGAACAGGGTCGGCTCGGACACGGCGGGCTTTCGGTTCGGACGGGGGTGCGGAGGGGGTATGAAGGGGGCGCAGGAACCCGTGTACCGGAAGGACCCGTCCCGATGACCCTGGAACGACCGATCGCCCCCGACCCGTACGAGCTGCTGCCGACGGTGCCGTCGTTCACCCTGACCAGCGACGACGTGCACAACGGCGAGCCGATGGACGCGCGGTACGCGCACGACAGCGTCGGTGGCGGGAACGTCTCCCCGCAGCTGGCCTGGTTGGGCTTCCCCGACGAGACGAAGAGCTTCGTGGTGACCTGCTTCGACCCGGACGCGCCCACCGGCAGCGGCTTCTGGCACTGGGTGCTGGTGGACGTCCCCGCCTCGGTCACCGAGCTGCCGAGCGGGGTGAAGGAGGCCGACCTGGGCGGCGCGTTCAGCGTCCGCAACGACTACGGCGACACCGGGTACGGGGGCGCCGCCCCGCCGCCCGGTGACCGCCCGCACCGCTACGTCTTCGCGGTGCACGCGCTCGATGTGGAGCGCCTCGACGTCGGCCCGGGGGCCAGCCCCGCGTACGTCGGCTTCAACCTGGCGTTCCACACCCTGGCCCGGGCGGTCATCCGCCCGACCTTCCACGTGAGCGAGTAGCGGGAGGCGGGGAGGGCCCCGGTCGACGAGGCCCTCCCCGCACCGCTCAGGCGGGGACGCGGGCGACGGCGAAGACGGACTGCCCGAACGGCGGCCGGACGAGTTGCTCGGCCGCCTTCGTCGCGGGGAGGACCAGGGTGTCGTAGACCTTGACCATCGGCCCCTCCTTCGGCATCAGCCGGAAGACCTTGGTCGCCATGAAGTAGCCGATCAGGCCGAGCGCGTTCGCGTAGTGGATCTTTTCGACGGTCAGCCCCGCCTCGGTCATCGCAGCGGAGAGGCTCTTCTTCGTGTACCGCCGCACGTGGCCGGTGGCGATGTCCGCCGGGCTCATGGCGAACTGGAAGGCCGGCACGATGATGACCACCGCGCCGCCGGGCCGGACCAGCTCGCGCATGCTGCGCAGCGCGCCCACGTGGTCGTCGATGTGCTCCAGCACGTTGTACGACACGGCCGCGCTGTAGTCGCCGCGCTCGGAGTGCGGCAGCAGCATCTGCCGGACCTCGATGTTGGGGTGCTCGGCGAGCCGCTCCTTGAGCTGGACCAGCCGGTCCGGGTCGGCCTCGGTGGCCGTGATCCGGGGCAGGTGCGCCGACCACTCCAGCGCATAGTCACCGAGCCCGCTGCCGATCTCGATGGGGTTGTCACCGAGGTAGGGCACCGCCAGCTCGACGAACCACCTACGGTGGTTGACCGCCGTTGCCAGGCCTTCGAGCACCTCCGACTGGACGCGCTGATCCCCAGTGATTTCTGCCATGCGTCGATTCCTCACGATATGACTGACCCGCGCCTGGACCGACAGAGTGAACCATCCAGAGGGACGGCGGAAGAATCGGGGCACCGTGGTGGCCGAATTGCGGTCGGGGGTGGGCACGTGATCGGCGGTCGGCGAACCCGGCACATAGTACGCCAGTACTCAGAAACATGTCACGGGCCTGCCATACCCTGACTACGCTCCGAATTGTTATGACTACTCCTGAATCGGACGCGCGCGAGGCCCCGGGTCGGGTCGCCCGGGGCGCGTGGACCGATGCCGCCGCCGTGCTCAGCTTCGTGCTGCTCGCCTTCTGGGTGACCGGGCGGTTCTGGCTGCACCCGGCCGCCGGCGTACGGGACAACCGTACCGATCAGGCGCAGTTCGAGTGGATGATGGCGCACGGTGCGCGAGTGGTCACGCAATTAGCCTATCCATTCACCTCGGACCGGATGAATGTCCCGGACGCCGTCAATCTCATGGCGAACACGTCCGTATTATCCGTTTCATTGCCAATGACGCCGGTCACCGTGCTCTTCGGTCCCCGGACGGCCTTTCTGGTCTTTCTCACCGCCGGGCTGATCGCCACCGGCGTCGCCTGGTACTTCGTGCTGTCCCGGGTGCTCGTCGGCAGCCGGGGACCGGCCTGGCTCGGGGCCGGCTTCTGCGCCTTCGCGCCGGCGATGGTGTCGCACGCCAACGCCCACCCCAACATCGTGTCGCAGTTCGTCGTGCCGCTGCTGGTCTGGCGCACCCTGCGGCTGGCCGAACCGGGGCGGTGGCTGCGCAACGGCGTACTGCTCGGGCTGCTGGTCGTCTGGCAGGCGTTCCTCAACCTGGAGATCCTGCTGATGACCGCGATCGGGCTCGCCGTCATGGTGGCCGTGCTCGCGCTCGCCCGACCGGAGCTGCGCCGGGGCGTACGGCCGTTCGGCGCCGGACTCGCGGTGGCCGCCGGTGTCGCCGGGACGCTGCTGGCGTACCCGCTGTACGTGCAGTTCTTCGGGCCGGGCGCGTACCGGGGGCTGTCGCCGCTGATCCGGGGCTACCGCACCGACCTGGCCTCCTTCGTCGCCTGGTCCCGGGAGTCGTTGGCCGGGGACGCGCGCGGCAGCGCCTGGCTGGCCAGGAACGCCACCGAGGAGAACGGTTTCTTCGGCTGGCCGCTGGTCGTACTCGTGATCGCGCTGGTCTGGTGGCTGCGGCGCAGCGCGGTCGTGCTCGGCCTGGCCGCCCTCGGCCTGCTCTTCGGCCTCTTCTCGCTGGGCCGCGAGATCGTCTACGACGGGCGGGAGACCGGGATCCCCGGGCCGTGGGCCCCGTTGGAGAACCTGCCGGTCCTGCACTCGGTGGTGCCCACCCGCTGGTCCCTCGCGCTGACCCCGATCATCGGGGTGCTGCTGGCCCTCGGCGCCGAGCAGGTACGCCTGCTGGCCCGGCGGCATCCGGCCGCCCGGCCGGGGATCCGGTTCACCACCGCCACCGTGCTCACGATGGCCCTGCTGCCGATCCTGCCCACCCCGCTGCCCTCGGTACGCCTCGACCCGACGCCCCGGTTCGTCACCTCCGGCGCCTGGCGACCCTACGTGGCGGGCGGGCACAGCATCGTCACCCTGCCGCTGCCGGACACCACCTACGCCGACCCGCTGCGCTGGTCGGCCGAGACCCGGCTCGGGATGCCGCTCGCCCGTGGTTACTTCCTCGGCCCGGACACCCGGCCCGGCGCGCACCGGGTCGCCCTGTTCACCGCGCCGCCCCGGCGCACCAGCACCTTCTTCGGCATCATCCGGCAGACGGACGCGGTGCCGCCGATCAGCCCGCTGGACCGGGTCACCGCGGTCGACGACCTGCGCTACTGGCGGGCCGGGGCGGTGATCCTCGACCCCCGGCTGCGGCAGGCCGGCTCGCTGTACCGGGGGATGACCGCGTTGACCGGGATCGAGCCGGTCCGCACCGGCGGGGTCTGGCTCTGGGACGTCCGCCCGCTGGTCGACTGAACGGCAGCGGTCAGGAGGGGCGGACGCAGCAGCCCTGGCAGATCTTCGGCCGGGGCAGGGTGAAGGCGAGGCAGCAGGTGCGGCGCTGCACGGTCGGCTCGCCGGCCGGGCCAGGGACCAGTTCCACCAGGTCGGCCAGGTCGAGGGCGTCGAGCAGCGTGCCGATGCTCCGGGTCGACGAGCCGGGCAGCGCGTCGGCGGCCCGCAGGATGCCGTGGGCGATCCCGGAGGCGACCGAGCCGAGCAGGGTACGGGTGCCGAGCCGGACCTCCGCCTGGATCGCCGAGATCAGCGGGGCGAGGTGGGCGTCGAGCAGGGAGCCCCGCAGCTGCGCCAGCAGCGCGGCCTCGTCGGCGACCACCCGGATCTCCGGTGCGCCGGTCAGCGCCAGCGGGTCGGTCGGCAGCACCGCGACCGTCGTCGAGCGGCGCAGGCCGAGGGTGAGCAGCGGCCGGTGGTCCTCGAAGTGGACCAGCACGTCGGCCGGGTCGAGCAGCGGCACCCGCCGGGCCGAGGCCCAGCCGAGCACGACCGGCAGGGCCGCCCAGTAGCTGTACGACTTCCAGGCAAGCGCGGCGCAGGCGTGCGGCGTACCGCCCCAGCGGACCGAGGCGGCCTGCAGGAACCGGGGCAGGAGGGTGCCGTCGACCAGCCGGGTCGCCGGGCTCCAGTGGGGCTCCTCCGTGGTGACCAGCAGCCCGGGGGTGAGGCCGGGCAGGTCGTCGGTGCCGAACATGGCACGCAGGGTCGCGGTCACCGGGGCGAGCGGCGCGGCGACGTCCTGCCCCGGCATCACCGCTGTCACCTGATCCGTCCCCTGTCTGGTCGCCGGGCGCTCGGCCCGTACCTGTCAGCTGAGCTAAGGCTAGCCTAACCACAGCGGTCGGTCCGGGGGAAGGGACGGCGGCGGCGGATGAGGAGGTCCCGGTCACTCCGGCGACCCGTATCCGCCTACTACCCGGCGGTGGGGCCGGAAAACGCCGGCCAGCGGGGCGTCGAGGCGGCGAAAGCATTGACGAACATTGCTGGATTGTCAAGCACACTGTCGAATACGAGGCAGTTTCAGTACACGTTCGGGCACGGAACGTGAAACTGGTTACTCCCGGCCACGAGGAAACTGATGACGACCTCTCCCATCGAGCGGGCCGCCGACTCGTTCGCGGCCGAGCTCGCCCGCCACCGCACCGGCCGGGGGCTGTCCAAGAAGCAGCTCGCCACCCTGATGGGCTTCGACCCGTCGTACGTCAGCCACGTCGAGGGCCGCCGGCACCGCCCCACCGAGGACTTCGCCCGCCGGGCCGAGGCCGTCCTGGAGGCCAGCGGCGCGATCTGGCAGCGTTTCCGGGAGTACGACGACCTGCGGCACGCCCGCACCGGCAACGGCCACCGCGAGCTGCCCGTGCCCGGCCAGTGGCTGCCGCCCGGCACCGGCCTGGTGGTCGAACGGGAACTGGCCACCCTCACCCACACCGACGACGGCTACCGCTGCGTCATCAGCCGCGAGCTCTACAACGCCGGCACCGAGCCGGTCAGCCGCTACCTGGTCCGGGTCGCCGTCGACCGTTACCCCAACGACCCCGGCCGCTCCAACCGGCACCACCGGGAACACCCGCTCACCTTCGCCGAGCTGGACCTGCGGGCCTACCGGGACGACGGGGGCGAACGGGAGCCGATGCACTGGCGGGCCAAGCACGACCGGGACGCGTTCAAGGAGATCTGGCTGCTCTTCGAGAACGGCGAAGGTCGCTTCCCGCTCTATCCCGGCGACCGGGTCACCATCGAGTACTCGTACCAGGTCGGGCGGGAGAAGTGGGGGCCGTGGTTCCAGCGGGCCGTCCGGCTGCCCACCCGGCACCTCGCCGTCCGGCTGGACCTGCCCGCCGACCTCGACCCGCAGGTCTGGGGAGTGCAGACCTCGCTCTCCGCCGAGGAGGGCCCGCTGCGTACGCAGATCCAGCGCCACGACCGGGGCGGCCGGGCGATCTTCGACTGGGCCACCGACGAACCGCCGCTCAACGCCCGCTACCGCCTCCAGTGGCGGTTCCGCGGCCAACCGCCGGACGTCGAACCGGAGCCGGCCGGCGGGGCCCGCGTCCGGCCCAGCGACCGGATGCGCGACATCGGCATCGTCCAGCGCGGCGAGGATGTGCTCCGGCAGCACGCCCGGCAGTTCGACCTGCCCCGCGACGAACGGACCGCCCGGTCCGTGGTCGACCGGCTCGCCGCGATGCTGGACCGCCTGGACGAGCTGCACCCGTTCAGCAAGGGCGTCGGCATCGCCGCTCCCCAGCTCGGCCTCGGCTGGGCCGCCGCCGTGATCCGACCCGCCGACCGGGCCGCCGAGCCCGTCGTGCTGCTCAACCCCCGGGTGGTGGACACCGCCCACGACACCGACGAGCAGTACGAGGGCTGCCTCTCCTTCTTCGACCACCGTGGCCTGGTGCCCCGCCCGCTGCGGATCGACGTGGAACACGCCCAGTGGGACGGCAGCCGGATCATCACGTCCTTCGAGTACGCGATGGCGCGGCTGGTCGTGCACGAGATCGACCACCTGGAGGGGCGGCTCTACGTCGACCGGATGGCCCCGGGCGTACCGCTGGTGCCCGTCGAGGAGTACCGCGAGACCGGGAATCCCTGGCGCTACTGAGATCCCGGTACGCGGGCCGGTTGCCGGCCCGGCCCGCGTACCGGCGAACGGGGGGCCGGGTCGCGTGCCCCAGGGGGCGGGGGCACGCGACCCGGCTCGGGGGGAGGAATGTCTAGAGATTGCCGAAGGTGTCGTACCGGATGGTGTCCGGCGGGACCTCGTCCTCGGCCAGTACGCGCAGGGTGGACCGGACCATCCGGGCGGAGCCCGACACGTAACAGTCGTGCGCCGTCCACGGTCCGTAGCGGCTCACCACGTCGGAGATGTCGCCCAGCTCACCGTCGAAGTCCGGGTCCGCGCTGCACGCCGGGGTCACCGACAGCCAGGGATGGGCGGCCACCAGCTCCGCCAGGCCGGCCAGACCGTACAGCTCCTCCCGGTGGCGGGCGCCGTAGAAGACGTGCACCCAGCGGGTGCGGTTGACCGTGGCCAGCTCCTCGACCAGCGCCTTGATCGGGGCCAGCCCCACCCCGCCGGCCACGCAGAGGATGTCCCGCGGCGAGGACCGGTCCAGCGTCATCGAGCCCATCGGCGCGGCCAGCCGCAGCAGGTCACCCGGCTTGGTGCGGCGGACCAGCGCACCGGAGAGCCAGCCCGCGCCGGCCGGCGTACGGATGTGGAACTCCAGCACGTTGTCGTCGTTCGGCGCGTTCGCCACCGAGTACGTCCGCCACACCCGGGGCAGGTGCCGGGGCGCCTCGACGCTGACGTACTGGCCGGCCTGCCAGACCAGCGGGGACTGCAACGCGCGGACCGTCAGCACCGCGGTGTCCGGGCCGTACCGCTCGTGGGTCAGCACCTCCGCGTGCCAGAACGGCGGGTTCCCGTCCGCCGCCGCCCCGGCCAGCATCTTCTCGCAGATCCCCGCGTACGCGTCCCGCCAGGCCTGGTCGTACTCCAGGTTCCAGCCGTCCCCGGCGGTGCTGCGCAGCGCGTCCAGCAGGGCGACGCCCATCGTCTCGTAGTGCGCCGCGTCGACGTGGTACTTGCGGTGGTCCCGGCCCAGCGCGCGGAGGTACTCGTCGAAGCTCTCCGGGTCGCCGACGGTCTGGGTGGCGGTGACGATCGCCTCGAGGATCCGGTCGCCCTGCCCGGTCATCGCCACCGGGAAGAGCTTGCGCAGCTCAGGGTCGAGCAGGAACAGCCGGGCGTAGAAGTGCCCGCTCAGCCGCTCCCGGTCCTCCTCGACCAGGGTCCAGCTCTCCTTCAACAGCCGCGCGAAGTTCTCCACGGGGGCACGCTCCTTCTCCTTACGGCGGATCGGGCCCGCATAGAATGTCCACGGAGCGTGCACATCGGTCGCACAGAATGTGCGATCACCTCACGCCGGTCGTGAGGGCGGTGCCACCGGGGCCTCGCATGCGGCACAGTGGGTCCCGTGAGCGCGAGGAGCGAGCCGGGCCAGCGAGCCCCGCAGTCGCGAACAGAAGGTGGCGTGTCCCGCCGGATGCTGGGCACCGAGACGCTGCTGGTGCTCGGGCTCTCCCTCGGCCAGTCCGCGGTCTACGCGATCGTCTCGCTGGCCGCCAAGCTGACCGCCGCGGGTCCGCTGTCCAAGCAGACCGCGGCGCTGAACACCTCCCAGTCGCCCCGGCCCTACCTGGACCTGACGTACCAGCTCGTCGGCATCTGCTTCGCGCTGCTGCCGGTGCTGCTCGCCGTACACCTGCTGGCCCGGGACCCGGGCGAGCCGGCGCGGACGCTCGGGGTCGACCTGAGGCGGCCCGGGTCGGACCTGGCCCGGGGCGCCGGTCTGGCGGCGCTGATCGGCCTGCCCGGCCTGGCCCTGTTCTGGGCGGCGGCGCAGCTCGGCGTCAATGCCACCCTGGTCCCGGCGGCGCTGCCGCACCTGTGGTGGGCGGTGCCGGTGCTGATCCTGGCCGCCGTGCAGAACGCCGTGCTGGAGGAGGTGATCGTGGTCGGCTACCTGGTCACCCGGCTGCGGCAGCTGCGCTGGCGGCTCGGCGCGGTGCTCGCGGCCAGCGCGGTCCTGCGCGGCTCCTACCACCTCTACCAGGGCTTCGGCGCGTTCCTGGGCAACGCCGTGATGGGCGTGATCTTCGCGTTCTTCTTCCTGCGCACCCGCCGCGTGCTGCCGCTGATCGTCGCGCACACCCTGCTCGACGTGGTCGCCTTCGTCGGCTACGCGCTGCTGCCCAGGGCCTGGTTCGACTGGCTCTGACCGGTCAGCGGGCCCGCGCCGGCCGGTAGGCACCGACCGCCCGGGCGGCCAGGCGTTCCGCGGCGGCCGTGTTCCCGGCCGCTGCGGCGAGCGCCGCCGCCCCCGGCAGCAGCCGCGAGGCCAACCGCAACCCCAGCCAGCCGCCGGCCTGCGCGGCCAGCGGGGCCGCCAACCGCCAGGCCGCCTCGGCCGCCCGTGGCCACGGCTGCTCCCCGGCCCGTCCGCCGCCCGCGCCGCGTCCAGCGCCGCCCGGGCGCTGTCGGCGTCCGGGTGCACCTGGGTCAGCACCAGCAGCTCCACCGCGCGGTCCGGGTGGGCCGGGTCGCGCCCGTACGCCGCCGCCAGGTGCAGCACCAGGTTGGCCTGCGTCCACAGCACCGTCGCCAGCTCCGCCACCGGTGCGAACAGCCCGGCCGCCGCGGACACCGCCGCGCCGGTGCCGGCCAGCCGGACGAACCGCCGGGCCGCCAGCCGGGCCAGCCGTCGGCGTCCGCATCGGGGTACGCCTCGCGCAGCCGCTCGGCCCACTCCCGCGCGCGCGGCCCGAGCGTCTCGACCGCGGCCAGGGCCAGCAGCTCCGGGGCGAACCCCGGGTGCTCCAGCATCCGCGCCCGCACCGCCCGCAGCTCCACCCCGGGGGTACGCGACACCGACTGTTCGACCAGGTCGGGCGGGGTCGGGGTGACGACGCCGGCCGTCCCGGTGCCCGGACCCGTCCGGGCGGTGCCGTCGGTCCTCGCGGTGCCGGCCTTCGTCGCGGCGCTGCCGGTCTTCTCGGCGGTGCTACCGGCCTTCGTCATGGCGCTGCCGGTCTTCTCGGCGGTGCTGCCGGCCTTCGTCGTGGTGCTGCCGGTCGACTTCGCGGCGGTGGTGGTCTTCCTGGGGGTGCTGGCGGTCTTCTTCGCGGTGGTGCCGCGCGGGTTCGACTTCCGGGGCGTCGACGGCCCGGTCGCCGGCAGTGGCTCCGCCGTGGCGGACGCCGCCGGGCCGATCGCCGTCACCGGATCTGTGGGAGTGGACGAGCCGACCGGTCCGGTCGGTTCCGTGGCCCCCGTCCCCGGTGCCGTGGCCCCCGTCTTCGGATCGATGTGTGGCAGATCACTGACTGGTGCCGTCGGCTCTGCGACCGGTCGGTCGGCCCGCTTCCGTGCGTCCGGGGTCGCCTTCTTCGGCGTGACCCGGCGCGCGGGCCTCCGCGCCTCGTCGGCGGCCGGCTCGCTGACCGCCTCCGGTACCGGGCCGGCCGGTCGCTCCGGCTCGCTGACCGCCGCTGGGCCGGGCGACCCGGGGCGCGGGCTCTGCGTACCCCTGTCGTCGCCGGTCGGCCCGGCAGCTGCCGGCGTGCGTCGGGGCCGGGGCGTGGCGGCGGCCTCCTCCCGCTCGGGAGGCTGGAAGAGCACGGCCGGCGCGGGCCTCGCCCGTCGGGCCGGCGACGTCCCCGGCTCCGCCGTCTCGGGCTGCCGGGCCGGCGGTACGGCAGCTTCGGGGCTGGTAGGCGGGGTGAAGGTGGCCTTCGGGGAGCGGCTCCGCCGGGCCTTGCCGGTGGGCTCGCGGCGGGGCGGGTCGCTCGGCGGCTGCTCCTGCATATCGATGGAGCGTAGTCCCGACAGTGACCTCGCACACCTCGGAAACGCAGGGCTGGGCGCGGCGTCGATAGCCGCTTTGCCCCCGATGGGTGGGGACCTGTATTCTCGGGCGCGGTGGTCTCCGGATCACCAGGGAGACTTCGCCTAGTCTGGTCTATGGCGCCGCACTGCTAATGCGGTTGGGGTCTTAAAGCCCCTCCCGGGTTCGAATCCCGGAGTCTCCGCGCGAAAGCCGGTGTGTAGACTGGCCGAGCAGCAAGCGCCCGTAGCTCAATGGATAGAGCATCTGACTACGGATCAGAAGGTTAGGGGTTCGAGTCCCTTCGGGCGCACAGCAGGTGAGGGGCCGTTCCGGGAAGCCGGGACGGCCCCTTTTCCGTGCGGTACAGCAGCGGTCATGGCTTCCTCCGGCTCAGTGCGACGGATGGCCGGAGCGGTGCCCGGATTGAGTACACGTGCGGATGGCAGGCGTGGCCGGGGCGACCAGAATTCTCCCCATGCGAACGCGAATCATGATCGTCCTGGCCGTGGCCGGCCTGGGTGGGCTGATGGCCACCACCGGGTGCTCGTTCCAGGAGAGCATCTGCGCCGGTGGTGAGTATCCGGCCATCGCGGTGGGCGCGCAGGGCGGCAGCGCCTGCTTCCCGGACGGGCAGGAGCCGACCCCGCCGTACGTCCGCTATCCGGAGGGCAAGGTCCCGAAGCACGTCGACGACGAGTGGGACGTCTACTGGCGCAGCCACGGCATCGACGAGAACAACAACATCATCGAGACCTGAGCCCTCGTCGGTGGATCGTTGCCCGGACCGGGCCGGTACGCCCTCTCGCCGCCCCGTGGGTCGGATCGGCGAGGTGGCGCACCGGCCGGTCTGTCGTGCTATGCGCGGACGGTCACCGCTGTGCTGGTGGCGCGGCCGGCGGTGTGGCCCGCCTTCCCGGCGATCACGGTCACGGTGACCGCCTTGCCGCGCATCGCGGCCGTCAGCTTCAGCGTCTTCGTCGTCGTGCCGGACAGCACCCCGCCCACCCGCCACTCGTAGCGGTACCAGTCGGCGGCCGGCGTCCAGGTGCCGGTGGTCGCCTGCACGGTCTGGCCGACCCGTGCCGTACCGGTGATGGTCGGCTTCACCGTGGCCCGCAGCGCCGCGCCCTTGACGACCGGCGCGGTGGCCTTCGACGTCGCCTGCCCCGCCGAGTAGCCGGGCTTGGTCGCGGTGACCGTCACGGTCAGCCGCTTGCCCAGCAGGGACGCCGGGATCAGGTAGGTCGACCCGGTCGCCCCGCTGATCGCGGTGCCGTCGGCCGCCCACCGGTAGGTGTACGCCGTGGCGGCCGGACTCCACTGCCCGGTCGAGGCGCGGACGGTCGCCCCCACCGCCACCGTGCCGGTGATGGTCGGCGCGGTCACCGACCGGATGGCCGGTGCAGAGGTGATCGAGAACGCGCCGGCGAGCGACACCGCGTCGCTCCAGTCGTTGGGCCGTACCGAGACGGACGCCTTGCCCGCGGCGGCGGATGTCAGGTCCACCTCGGCGGTGAGGGTCCGGTGGTCGGCGGAGACGCTCTGCACCGTCGCGGTCAGCGTCGCGCCGCCCGTCGGAGTGACCGTGACCTGGTCCTCCTGGTGAAATCCGGTACCGGTGACGGTGATCGTGCGTACGCCGCCGGCGACGACCGAGGTCGGCGACACGGACGTCACGGTGAGCGGGTCGGGTGCCACGTAGAAGGAGTAGGAGGTCTGCAACGACTGGACGCCGTCCGCCGTCAGGCTCTTCACGTAGAGCGTGTGGTAGCCGGAGTCCGGCGGCGTCCAGGTGATCGTCGCTGTGCCGTCCGCCGCCGCCGCGACGGTTTCCTCCACGCCGCCCACCTGGTACGTGTACTTCACCGCGCCGGGCTGCCGCGGCTTGAAGGTGAAGGTGCCCGGCGCGATTTTGCCGGAGCCCGACGAGGGGAAGTCGGTGGAGACGACCACCGGGGAGTCGGTGACCGACCAGGAGGTGCCACCCTCGCCCGTCCGCACGCCGGCCGCGTTCCGGGCGACCACGGTGACGTAGGTGTAGCCGCGCTTGGTGAGGGTGTACCGGAAGGTCACCGTTCCGTCGGCTGCGGCCGGCAGTACCTGCCGGGTGGCGGGGTCGCGGTTGAGGAGCACCTCGTACTCCGCGACGTTCGCCATCTCGGTGCGCGCGGTGAAGGTGGCCGTCGACCCGAGCACGTCGCCGCCGCTGCGGGTCACGTACGGGCTGGCGTCCTGGACCGAGATGGCGATGAACCGGGGCTCGGACAGGGTGCCGTCGGCGCTGCGGCTCTGCACGAGAAGCGCCCGCGTGTTCATGTTCTCGTTGGTGGCGGTCCAGGTCAGGTCCGCGGTGCCGTCCGCGCCGGCCGGCAGGACGGTCTTCTGGTCGGACTCGTTCCCGTTGTAGTCGCGTTGCCAGTAGAGGTAGGACTCGACGTCGGGCATGCGCGGAGCGAGGTGGAACCGGAGGGACGACCCGATGATGACGCTCCGGTCGACGTCGCCGGTGACCCGGGGCGCGTTGTCGACGACGAACGTGTAGGCCCGCTCCGGGTGCGTCGTGCCGTCGCTGGTGACGCTGCGTACGTACATGGTCTGCCGGCCGGCCCGGGTCGGGGCGACCATCGCCACGGCCCTGCCGTCGGCGTCGGCCGCGACCGAGCCGGACGGGCCGTCGCCGTCGATGCGCCAGGCGAACGACTTCGTGCCCGGGACGTTGGCGGTGAACTCGAACGCTCCGGGTACGCCGATGCCGTAGTCCAGGTTGGTGCTCCAGTCCGGATAGGCGGCGGAGAAGACGGAGGGCCGCGTCTCCCGTACCCAGAATTCGTAGACCGCCTGGTCGGACCAGTTCCCGGCGCGGTCGACGGCGTACACGGTCACCGAGTGGTAGCCGGCGCCGTTCGGCGTCCAGGTGACGGTCGCCGGGTCACCGAGGTTCGTCGCCGGCACCGTCGAGTAGTCGTCGTCGCCACCGGTCTCCCCGGAATAGAACCGGTAGCGGTAGCTCACGGTGTCGTCGGAGGCCGAGGTGAAGACGAAGTCCCCGGGGGCACCCACCTCACCGCCGGCGTTGTCCCAACTCCCGGACGGGTACTTCGTCGAGGCGACGGCCGGTGCCGCACCGCCGGTGCGGTCGAGCGTGAAGTAGCAGGTGTCGCTCCACGGCGACGTCACCGCACCGTCGAGGACGCGGACCCGCCATGCGTACGTGACGCCGTCGAGCTGGCGGGCGGGGTCCTCAAGCTGGATGTAGACCCGGTTGTTGCGCTGGTCGACCCCGTCGCGCCACTGCTGCGGCTCATCCGGCCTGGTGACGTCCCACACCTGGAAGTCGGCCTGCGGGTCGGTGCTCTGGGGCGCCTGGGTCCAGGTGCCCTGGAGCACCACGGCGTGGGCGTCGTTGAGACGGTCCGGGCTCAGGTAGGGCCCGGGTGCCTGTGCGGCGCACGCCTGGCCGGCGGTGGTGAGTTCGGTCGGCCCGCCGACATCGGCCGCGGCCGGGTTGGCGTTCGCGCCGACCACCGTCCCGCAGCCGATGACAAGGGCCATGGCAGTTGACAAAAAGCGCCGAGAAGCGCGCGCGTGGGCACGCAAGCTGGTCCTCCCCGTGATGATGGCGGGCAACATGCCGAGCGCCCGCGCAGGGAAGGATCGCACGAGCGGCAGACATCGACGAGACCGTCAGCTCCGATCAGGACGGTCGGACGGCACGGATGGCCGACCGGCCGTCGACGGCCGCCAGCCGTCCGGACCCGCCGACTGCTTGCCGCCGGTCTGCTCATCCGGCCCGCGGTACTGCTCCTGGTACTGGTTGCCGCTCAACGTCTGGTCCTCTCCGGTGCCGCCCGGTGTGCTGGGCGGCACCCGGCAGGGCCTGAGAGGAACGCCGCGAAAGGAACCTTTGTCCGGATGTGCTGGCCGGCCCGCAGGTGCGGGCCGGCCAACAGGTGGTCCGGGGTTCAGCCGATGGTGGCGGCGGCCAGGTCGTTGGTGATCTGCACGGTGGTGTCGATCACCTGCCACAGCACGGCCGGCGCCTCGGCGCCGTCCATGGTGGTCACGGTCTTCGTGGCGCCGTTCGAGTACGACACGGTCACCGTGTAGACGTACCGGTCGGCACCATTCGAGCTGGGCAGGTACGACGGTGCGAGAGTGCGGAATTCCCGTCCGTTCACGGTGTAGATCAGATCCGTGGTGGCGGCGTGAACGGTGTTGGAAGCAACCGTGAACTCCGTGGTGAGACCGGCGAATCCGCCGGTGCGGGTGACGGTGACCTGCTCGGCGGTGCTCCGGGCGGCCTGGGCCGGTCCGGCGATCGCCAGGAACCCGCCGCCGACGCCGATGAGCAGCGCAAACGCCGTGATGGCCCGTCCGATGACGCGCAGCATGGCAGACATGGCTGAACCCCTTTCCTTGTGGGAATGGCGGAACGTGGGGCAATGCGTGACGGCGGTCACCGATTCCGCTCAAGCCCTGTGATTTGTGTCTCGGGCTCGCCTCACGTTCCTGTTGTCGAATCCTTTCTAGCATCCGTCCAAACGGGATTCCAATGGGCCGTTGGTCCTGTGAGGACAGTATCAACGGTGCAGTTTGTTTCGATTGTTTCCGGCGTTTGATAATTGCGACCGGGGACGGGTGGTCACGCCGTGCCCCCACGGTGCACCGTGGCTCCCGTACGGTGCGCTGATGCGCCGCCCCGTACTCCTGACCCTGCTGCTGCTGCCGCCGCTGCTCGTGGCCGGCTGCACCTCCACCGCGAAGGCCCCGGCGACCGGCACCCCCGCCGCCTCGGCCAGCCCGAGCACCCCGGCTGTCGACTACACGGCCTGGCAGGCCGGAAAGTCGACCCCGGTCGCCGACCCGGTGTATCCGGCCCGTGGCACGGCCGCGCTCGACGTGCTGCACTACGGCCTTGCGCTGGACTGGGCACCGCCCACGAAGACCCTCACCGGCACCGCCACACTGCGGATCCGCCCCACGAAGGACGCACCGAACCTGGTCCTCGACTTCATGCCCTACCAGGTGGACGCGGTGACCCTGGACGGCACGACGGTCACCGGCGCGGTGGCGAAGGAGAAGCTGACCGTCGCCGCCCCGGTCACCGCCGACAAGCCGGTCACCCTGGTGGTGAAGTACCACGGCAGCCCGAGGACCACCCCGATGCCCTCGCACCGCAGCGACGTGGAGCCGCTCGGGCTCACCGTGACCAAGGAGGGCGGCCTCTGGACGATGCAGGAGCCGTTCGGGGCGTTCACCTGGTACCCGGCCAACGACATGCCGTCGGACGAGGCGCTCTACGACATCGAGGTGACCGTCCCGACGGGCTGGTCCGCGATCGCCAGCGGCACCCCCGAGCCGCCGTCCGGCACCACCTTCACCTACCGCAGCACCGACCCGGTGGCGACGTACCTGACCACTCTCGCGGTCGGGAAGTACCAGAAGCTGACCGCGACCGGGCCGCACGGCATCCCGCTCACCTACTGGTACCGCAAGGGCGCCGACGACAAGCTGCTGCCGTACCTGAAGAAGTCGCCGCAGTACCTCGCATGGCTGGAGAAGCGGTTCGGGCCGTACCCGTTCCCCTCCGGCGGGATCGTGCTGGTGGACTCCGAGTCCGGCATGGAGACCCAGCAGATGATCACGATGGGCCGGAAGATCGAGGACAGCAAGGCCCGGCGCGACCGCTGGGGCACCGACCTGCTGCACGAGTACGCCCACCAGTGGTTCGGGGACTCGGTCACGCCGACCACCTGGAACGACCTCTGGCTCAACGAGGGCTTCGCCACCTACGCCCAGGACCTCTACACCCAGGAGACCCTGAAGCTCAGCGACGCGAGCCTTGACCGTTACCTGCGCCAGGCCGACGCCAAGCTGCGGGCGAAGCTCGGGCCGCCCGGCAGACCGAACCCGAAGAACTTCGCCGAGGGCAATGTCTATCTCTGCCCCGAGGCGATGCTCCGCGAGATCCACAACCTGATCGGCGACAAGAAGTTCTTCGCGCTCGCGACCGCCTGGGTGCAGGAGCGGAAGAACACCCAGCAGGACCGGGCCGCCTTCATCGCCTTCGTCAACGAGCAGACCGGCCGGGACCTCACCAAACTGATCAACACCTGGCTGGACTCGAAGACCACCCCGAAGTCCGTCGTCAAGTGACCCGGGCGGGCAGCGCCGTGCCGTCGACCCCGCTACGGTCACGGCATGGCGCTGCACGCGCGCGTGGTGGCCGATGACTTCCCGGCGACCCTGCGCTTCTACACCGACCTGCTGGGCACCCCCGAACGGCTCGTGCCCGAGTTCGGGTACGCGAGCTTCGACCAGGGCGGCGAGACCGTGCTGGCGATCCTCGACCGGTCCGCGGCCGATGCCGTGCTGCCGGCCGGCCGGGGCGGCGGCGTACTGCTGGTCCTGCCGGTGCCCGACGTGGACACCATGATCGCCGGGTTGCCGGCCGGGTCGGTGGCGCTTCCGCCCGCCGACCGACCCGGTTGGGGCGTCCGCTCGGCCTACCTGCGCGACCCCGAGGGCAACCTCGTCGAGGTGCAGACCTGGACGGCCCGTTGACCGCCGGTCACAACCGTTCCGGCGTACGGATGCCGAGCAGGTGCAGGCCCTGCCGCAGCACCCGCGCGGTCAGGTCGGCCAGCACCAGCCGGCTGTCCCGGACCGGCTCGTCGGCGCGCAGCACCGGACACCGCTCGTAGAAGGCGCTGAACGCGGTGGCCAACCGGTGCAGGTAACCGGTCAGGTGGTGGAACTCCAGGCTCCGCTCCACTCCGGTCACCACCGCCGCGAAGCCGACCAGCTCGAACGCGAGGGCCCGCTCCGCCGGCCCGGTCAGGCTGACCGCCGCCGCGGGCGGGGACGTCAGGCCGGCCCGCCGGAAGATCGACCGGATCCGGGAGTACGCGTACTGCAGGTAGGGCGCGGTGTTCCCGTCCAGCGACAGCATCCGCTCCCAGTCCAGCACGTAGTCGCGGTGCCGGTCGTTGGAGAGGTCGGCGTACTTGACCGCGCCGATGCCGACCGCCCGACCCACCTCGGCCGCCTCCGCGTCGGTCAGCTCCGGGTTCCGCTCCCGGGTGAGCGCGGTCGCCCGGGCCACCGCCTCCTCCAGCAGCCGGACCAGCTTCACCGACTCGCCGGTCCGGCTGCGCAGCATCCGCCCGTCGGGCCCGAGGATCGAGCCGAACCCGACGTGCTCGGCGCGGGCCGGCGGCACCAGCCAACCGGCCTGCGCGGCGGCGGCGTACACCATCTGGAAGTGCCGCTGCTGCGGCAGGCCGACCAGATAGAGCAGCCGGGTCGCGTCCAGCGTCCCGGTGCGGTGCCGGACGGCGGCCAGGTCGGTGGCCGGGTAGCCGTACCCGCCGTCGGACTTGCGGACGATCAGCGGCAACGGCTCGCCGTCCCGGCCGACCGAGCCCGGCGGGAAGACGCAGGCCGCACCCTCGCTCTCCCGCAGCAGCCCGAGCCGGTCGAGGTCGTCCACCACCGGTCCGAGCAGGTCGTTGTAGCTGCTCTCGCCGCGGAAGTCCCGCTCGGTCAGGGTCACGTCGAGCAGGTCGTAGACGGTGAGGAAGTAGCGTTCCGACTGCTCCACCAGCAGCCGCCACAGCCGCCGGGTCCGCTCGTCGCCGCCCTGCAACGCCACCACCCGCAGCCGGGCCCGCTCCCGGAACGCCTCGTCGGCGTCGAACTTCGCCCGGGCCGCCTTGTAGAACGAGTCCAGGTCGCCCATCGACAGTTCCTGCGTCGCCTCGGCCTCACCCAGGTCGACCAGGTGCTCGATGAGCATCCCGAACGGGGTGCCCCAGTCGCCCAGGTGGTTGGCCCGGACCACCCGGTGCCCCCGCCACTCCAGCAGCCGGGCCACCGCGTCGCCGATCACCGTCGACCGCAGGTGCCCGACGTGCATCTCCTTCGCCACGTTCGGCGCCGAGTAGTCCACCACCACCGTCTCCGGCTCGGCGCTGACCGGCACGCCGAGCCGCGGGTCGGCGGCCAACGCCGACACCAGCCCGCCGAGGGTCCGGTCGGCGACGGTCAGGTTGATGAACCCCGGCCCGGACACCTCGGCCGAGGAGCACAGCTCGTCGAGCTCCGCGCGGGTCAGGACCTCCTCGGCGATCGCGCGCGGCGGCCGGCCCAACCGCCGGGCCAGCGCCAGCGCCGCGTCCGACTGGAAGTCCGCGCGCTGGGAGCGCCGGACCACCGGGTCGACCGGGCCGCCGGCCACCGCCGAGAACGCCGGCGCCAGCCGGTCGGTCAGCAACTTCTCCAGATCCATGGGTACGCCGATCTCGCTCGGATCCGCCGCTCGCGGATCTCCGGACGGGGAGTGCGGGGCGGACCGAGAGGCGATCGACGTCGACCGGCGGCTCGAGCCGCCGGTCGCAGGAGGGTGAACTCAGCGCAGGCGGTCGTGGGACCGCCGGCGTCGCGCACCGACCGACACGTCGCAGGACGTCGGTACGAAGGTGCGGAAGCTGGTCACGGGAGCAGCGTAACCGGCCGGCCCGGGGACGACGCAAGGCCGTTCCCGGGCCGGCCCGATGGCGTACGCGAAGAGTCAGGCCGGCGTGCCCACGGCCTTGCGGTAGCGCTCGGCCCTCCGCCGCACCTGGGTGTACGCGCTGGTCAGGCCCATCGCCCGGCGCACCTCGACCAGGGTCCGGCGGACCTGCTCGCGGGTCCGTTCGGTGCCTTCCACGATCAACTCGTCGACCAGCCCGGTGGTCGACGCGAACCGCTCCCGCCGCTCCCGGACCGGGTCGAGGAACCGGTTGAGCGCAGCCACCAGTTCCTCCTTCACCTCGACGTCACCGACCCGCCCGGCCCGGTACCGCTGCTTGAGCTCCTCGACCTTTCCCCGGTCGGGATTGAACACGTCGTGGTACGCGAAGACCGGGTTCCCCTCGACGGTGCCGGGCACGTCGGCGCGGACCCGGTTCGGGTCGGTGTACATGCCCATCACCTTGCGGCGGACGGTCGCCGGGTCGTCGGAGAGGGCGATGGCGTTGTCCCTGCTCTTGCTCATCTTCGCCGCCCCGTCGGTGCCGACCAGGGTGGGCGTCTCCGACATGATCAGCTCGGGCACCGGGAAGACGTCGCCGTAGAGGTGGTTGAAGCGCCGGGCGATCTCCCGGGTCACCTCGACGTGCGCGGCGTTGTCCTTCCCCACCGGCACGACCTGGCCCTTCACGCAGAGGATGTCGGCGGCCTGGAGGACGGGATAGCCGAGCAGCCCGTACGGCATCTCCTCCTTGCCGGAGTCCCGGGCCATCTCCTTCAGCGACGGGACCCGCTCCAGCCGGGGCACGGTGACCAGGTTCTGCAGGAGGGTGTTCAGGTCGCCGACCTCCGGGATCGCCGACTGGAGATAGAACGTCGCCCGGGCCGGGTCGACGCCGGCGGCGAGGACGTCGGTGACCATCTCGCGGGCGTTGGCGGAGACCTGCGCGATGTCCTCGCGGGTGTTCTTCGTGGTGAGCATGTGCAGGTCGGCGATGATGAAGAAGCTCTCGTAGCGCTGGTGCAGCCGCACCCGGTTGGCGATGCTGCCGACGTAGTGCCCGAGGTGCAGCCGCCCGGTGGGGCGGTCGCCGGTGAGCATCCGTGCTGCGGACATGGTGGTACGCCTTTCGTGCCGAGGAAACGGTGGAGGGCGCGCGGGCGCGCGGACCGACCCGGCGGTGCCGGATCAGTGGGGACGGCTCGTCAGAGCGCGAACCGCCATCGCCCGCCGGCGCGGAAGCGCAGCCCACCGGCACGGAGTACGTCCAGGATCTGCTCCCGGCCGTCGTCGGCGCGGACCGGGAGAACCGGCGCGGCAGCCACCGGGAGACCACCGCGGGTCTCCGTCGTGGGGATGCTCGGCCGGACCATGCCTGACACGGTAACCGCCGGGACGGCCTCCCGGCTGCCCCTCAGCCCCGGCGGTAGCTCTCCGGTCCGGTCGTACCGCGGGCCGGCGCGGACGGCGCCCGCCAGGTCCGGGGATCGAACGGCCGCACGACCACCTCCGGTACGTCGTCGACAGCGAAGCGGTGCCGGTGGCCGGATCCCGGAAGCGGCTCACCGGGCACGCGTCCGGTGCGCTGGCATACTGGTCAGCCATGGTGCTGTCGCGCGGCTGGTCGCTCTTCCTGGTCGGGGTCGGGGTCTGGACCTGGGTGATCTGGCCGAGGTTCGCGCTGGCCATCTGGAACGACCCGCGCGCCTGGTCCAGCGGCACCGTCGGCAGCGGTCCGGCCACCGCCTTCCTCTGGGTGCACGCGGTGCTGATCGCGGCGTCGCTGGCGATCGGCACCACCGTGGGAGTGCTGGGAGTCCGCGGCTTCCGGTCGGCGCGTCGCCGCGCTGTCCGGCGGGTCGACTGATCGCGGTCCGCTGTCCGCCGTGCTGCCTGCGGGTCGAACCATCGCCGGATTGCTGTCCGTGCCCGCCGTGCCGCCTGACGGGCCGACCGGGCGCGGCGCCCGGAGCGAGCTGATTGCCGGTGGTTCGTGCGGGCGTACCAGCTCGTCGGGTCCCCGGGCCGACTCACCGGCCTGGCGCGTGTGCCCCTGGCACCGCGCTGACCAGGCAAGATAGCCGGGCGGAAATGATGTGACCGGGGACGCTACCCGCGGATTTGACGATCAAACCCGCAGACGCGTAACTTTCTCTCTGCCAGCGCGGAACGGGGCAAACAGGATGAAGGTCCTGGAGCGCCGAACCGGACTGGCGCCGGGTCAGCCGGGAGTTCGCTCCCGAACGACACGGTCCGGGCGGGGCCCGACGGATCAGCCGCGAGGCGGATTTGGCGGAGCGGAGCCGACCGGGTAAGGTTTTCGACCGGCAGGGAAACGGACGAGCTCGCGGGAGACCGCAGGGCGGCCGTCCTGCCAAATCCGAGGATCAGGCGCAGTGGTTCGCTGCTGCGTGTGTTCAGCGGCGCTGAACCGTACGAAGCGTGACACACCGGGACACACCGGTTGACACGGGGAAGACGGTGAGGTAACGTAGTAAAAGTGCCCGGCGCGAGAGCGGCGGACGCGGACGGACGAAATGCCCCGGGTGTTGGGCTCCACGGTGTGGGGTTCGCGGCGGTGTGTGGTTGTTCTTTGAGAACTCAACAGGGTGCTTGATAAGCCAGTGCCAATTGTTTTATACCCCGCACTGGTCGGTCCTTTTCGGAGGTCTGGCTGGTGGGGATTCCTTTGGCAACACTTTTGTTGTCGGGACATTTTTTCAACAAGTTTTTGTTGGAGAGTTTGATCCTGGCTCAGGACGAACGCTGGCGGCGTGCTTAACACATGCAAGTCGAGCGGAAAGGCCCTTCGGGGTACTCGAGCGGCGAACGGGTGAGTAACACGTGAGCAACCTGCCCTAGGCTTTGGGATAACCCTCGGAAACGGGGGCTAATACCGAATACGACCTTTGGACGCATGTCTTTTGGTGGAAAGTTTTTCGGCCTGGGATGGGCTCGCGGCCTATCAGCTTGTTGGTGGGGTGATGGCCTACCAAGGCGACGACGGGTAGCCGGCCTGAGAGGGCGACCGGCCACACTGGGACTGAGACACGGCCCAGACTCCTACGGGAGGCAGCAGTGGGGAATATTGCACAATGGGCGGAAGCCTGATGCAGCGACGCCGCGTGAGGGATGACGGCCTTCGGGTTGTAAACCTCTTTCAGCAGGGACGAAGCGTAAGTGACGGTACCTGCAGAAGAAGCGCCGGCCAACTACGTGCCAGCAGCCGCGGTAAGACGTAGGGCGCGAGCGTTGTCCGGATTTATTGGGCGTAAAGAGCTCGTAGGCGGCTTGTCGCGTCGACTGTGAAAACCCGCGGCTCAACCGCGGGCCTGCAGTCGATACGGGCAGGCTAGAGTTCGGTAGGGGAGACTGGAATTCCTGGTGTAGCGGTGAAATGCGCAGATATCAGGAGGAACACCGGTGGCGAAGGCGGGTCTCTGGGCCGATACTGACGCTGAGGAGCGAAAGCGTGGGGAGCGAACAGGATTAGATACCCTGGTAGTCCACGCTGTAAACGTTGGGCGCTAGGTGTGGGGGGCCTCTCCGGTTCCCTGTGCCGCAGCTAACGCATTAAGCGCCCCGCCTGGGGAGTACGGCCGCAAGGCTAAAACTCAAAGGAATTGACGGGGGCCCGCACAAGCGGCGGAGCATGCGGATTAATTCGATGCAACGCGAAGAACCTTACCTGGGTTTGACATGGCCGCAAAACCTCCAGAGATGGGGGGTCCTTCGGGGGCGGTCACAGGTGGTGCATGGCTGTCGTCAGCTCGTGTCGTGAGATGTTGGGTTAAGTCCCGCAACGAGCGCAACCCTCGTTCGATGTTGCCAGCGCGTTATGGCGGGGACTCATCGAAGACTGCCGGGGTCAACTCGGAGGAAGGTGGGGATGACGTCAAGTCATCATGCCCCTTATGTCCAGGGCTTCACGCATGCTACAATGGCCGGTACAATGGGCTGCGATACCGTGAGGTGGAGCGAATCCCAAAAAGCCGGTCTCAGTTCGGATCGGGGTCTGCAACTCGACCCCGTGAAGTCGGAGTCGCTAGTAATCGCAGATCAGCAACGCTGCGGTGAATACGTTCCCGGGCCTTGTACACACCGCCCGTCACGTCACGAAAGTCGGCAACACCCGAAGCCGGTGGCCCAACCCTTGTGGAGGGAGCCGTCGAAGGTGGGGCTGGCGATTGGGACGAAGTCGTAACAAGGTAGCCGTACCGGAAGGTGCGGCTGGATCACCTCCTTTCTAAGGAGCACCATCCGTCGAAAGACGGCATGGAGCCCGCACCGTCCGAATGCGATGGTGGGGTGCTCGAATGGCGGAGACACTGGTCAGTCAGGCGCCGGCAACGGCCGGGACTTCCTAGTACAGCTGCTCTTCGGGGTGGTGGGAACGGGTTGGTCCTGGTGCGGCTGGTGACTGGCGTAGAGCACCCTGTTGGGTCCTGAAAGAACAACTTTTGGTTGTTTCTTTCGGAGACTGCTGCGGAGCCCGATGGTGGGTTTCGGGAGTCTGCCAGGCATGGCCTGGTTTCTCATACCGCCGGCGGTGACGTCGGGCTGGTGGGAGACTGTCGGGTTGTGGGTTGGTCGTTTGTTGAGAATTGCACAGTGGACGCGAGCATCTTTGTGGTCAAGTTGTCAAGGGCGAACGGTGGATGCCTTGGCACCAGGAGCCGATGAAGGACGTGGGAGGCCGCGATAGGCCTGGGGGAGCTGTCAACCAAGCTGTGATCCCAGGGTGTCCGAATGGGGGAACCCGGCACCAGTCATGTGGTGTCACCTGCACCTGAACACATAGGGTGTATGGGGGGAACGCGGGGAAGTGAAACATCTCAGTACCCGTAGGAAGAGAAAACAAATAGTGATTCCGTGAGTAGTGGCGAGCGAAAGCGGATTGAGGCTAAACCGGCTGCGTGTGATACCTGTCAGGGGTTGCGTGGTCGGGGTTGTGGGACCCTGCGAAACGAGCTGACACTCGTTTGAGGAGTTACAAAGTCAGTGGCTAGCGGAACAGTCTGGAATGGCTGACCGTAGACGGTGAGAGTCCGGTACGTGAAAGTTGCTGATCTTCTGTGGGTGTTCCCGAGTAGCGGCGGACCCCTGAAATCTGCCGTGAATCTGCCAGGACCACCTGGTAAGCCTAAATACTTCCTGGTGACCGATAGCGGACGAGTACCGTGAGGGAATGGTGAAAAGTACCCCGGGAGGGGAGTGAAATAGTACCTGAAACCGTTCGCCTACAATCCGTCGGAGCCTTGCGGGGTGACGGCGTGCCTTTTGAAGAATGAGCCTGCGAGTTAGTGGCATGTGGCGAGGTTAACCCGTGTGGGGGAGCCGTAGCGAAAGCGAGTCTGAATAGGGCGCTCTGTAGTCGCATGCTCTAGACCCGAAGCGGAGTGATCTAGCCATGGGCAGGCTGAAGCGCGGGTAAGACCGCGTGGAGGGCCGAACCCACCAACGTTGAAAAGTTGGGGGATGACCTGTGGTTAGGGGTGAAAGGCCAATCAAACTCCGTGATAGCTGGTTCTCCCCGAAATGCATTTAGGTGCAGCGTCGCGTGTTTCTTGCCGGAGGTAGAGCACTGGATGGTCTAGGGGGCCCACAAGCTTACCGAAATCAGCCAAACTCCGAATGCCGGTAAGTGAGAGCGCGGCAGTGAGACTGCGGGGGATAAGCTTCGTAGTCGAGAGGGAAACAGCCCAGATCACCAGCTAAGGCCCCTAAGCGTGTGCTAAGTGGAAAAGGATGTGGGGTCGCATAGACAACCAGGAGGTTGGCTTAGAAGCAGCCACCCTTTAAAGAGTGCGTAATAGCTCACTGGTCAAGTGGTTCCGCGCCGACAATGTAGCGGGGCTCAAGCACACCGCCGAAGCTGTGGCATTCACATTTCAACCTCGCGGCGCCTTGATGTGCCGTGCAGGTGTGTGGATGGGTAGGGGAGCGTCGTGCCGGGGGTGAAGCAACGGGGTGACCTAGTTGTGGACGCGGCACGAGTGAGAATGCAGGCATGAGTAGCGAAAGAAGGGTGAGAAACCCTTCCGCCGGATGACCAAGGGTTCCAGGGCCAGGCTAATCCGCCCTGGGTGAGTCGGGACCTAAGGCGAGGCCGAGAGGCGTAGTCGATGGACAACGGGTTGATATTCCCGTACCCGCGAAAGAGCGTCCCTGATGAACCTCGTTGTGCTAACCACCCGAACCGCCGGCGGTCTTCGGACCAAAGGTGGGGAGCGTGGGAACCTGGCGGGTAGTAGTCAAGCGATGGGGTGACGCAGGAAGGTAGCTGAGCCCGGCCGGTGGTTGTGCCGGGGTAAGCGTGTAGGCCGTACCGTAGGCAAATCCGCGGTGCATGTAGGCTGAGACGTGATGCCGAGCCGATTCAGGTGAAGTCAGTGATCCTATGCTGCCGAGAAAAGCCTCTAGCGAGTTCTTAGCGGCCCGTACCCCAAACCGACACAGGTGGTCAGGTAGAGAATACCGAGGCGATCGGGCGAACTGTGGTTAAGGAACTCGGCAAATTGCCCCCGTAACTTAGGGAGAAGGGGGGCCGGAGACGTGAAGCCCCGCGCGGGTGGAGCGTTGTATGGCCGCAGAGAGCAGGGGGAAGCGACTGTTTACTAAAAACACAGGTCCATGCGAAGAAGTAATTCGATGTATATGGACTGACGCCTGCCCGGTGCTGGAACGTTAAGGGGACCTGTTAGCTCTCACGAGCGAAGCGGAGAACTTAAGCGCCAGTAAACGGCGGTGGTAACTATAACCATCCTAAGGTAGCGAAATTCCTTGTCGGGTAAGTTCCGACCTGCACGAATGGCGTAACGACTTCCCCACTGTCTCAACCACAGGCCCGGCGAAATTGCATTACGAGTAAAGATGCTCGTTACGCGCGGCAGGACGGAAAGACCCCGGGACCTTTACTATAGCTTGACATTGGTATCCGAATTAGCTTGTGTAGGATAGGTGGGAGCCGGTGAAGTCCATACGCCAGTATGGGTGGAGGCAATCTTGAAATACCACTCTGGTTGATTTGGGTATCTAACTTCGGACCGTTATCCGGTTCAGGGACAGTGTCTGGTGGGTAGTTTAACTGGGGCGGTTGCCTCCTAAAGGGTAACGGAGGCGCCCAAAGGTTCCCTCAGCCTGGTTGGCAATCAGGTGTTGAGTGCAAGTACACAAGGGAGCTTGACTGTGAGACTGACAGGTCGAGCAGGGACGAAAGTCGGGACTAGTGATCCGGCACTTGCGAGTGGAAGCGGTGTCGCTCAACGGATAAAAGGTACCCCGGGGATAACAGGCTGATCTTCCCCAAGAGTCCATATCGACGGGATGGTTTGGCACCTCGATGTCGGCTCGTCGCATCCTGGGGCTGTAGCAGGTCCCAAGGGTTGGGCTGTTCGCCCATTAAAGCGGTACGCGAGCTGGGTTTAGAACGTCGTGAGACAGTTCGGTCCCTATCCGCCGTGCGCGTAGGATACTTGAGAAGGGCTGTCCCTAGTACGAGAGGACCGGGACGGACGAACCTCTGGTGTGCCAGTTGTCCCGCCAGGGGCACGGCTGGTTAGCTACGTTCGGAAGGGATAACCGCTGAAAGCATCTAAGCGGGAAGCTCGCTTCAAGATGAGGTATCCCACCCACTTTGGTGGGGTAAGGCCCCCAGCTAGACGACTGGGTTGATAGGCCGGAAATGTAAGCCCGGTAACGGGTTCAGTTGACCGGTACTAATAGGCCGAGGACTTGACTACGAAGCTGCTACGCGTCCACTGTGCAACTCTGAACAAGCGAACACCCGTGAGTCAGCCCGGTGTGTTTTGACATGTTCATAGAGTTACGGCGGTCATGGCGGAGGGGAAACGCCCGGTTACATTCCGAACCCGGAAGCTAAGCCCTCCAGCGCCGATGGTACTGCACTCGGGAGGGTGTGGGAGAGTAGGACACCGCCGGACAAACATTCCAGTTGAGGCCACCCCTTGCGGGGTGGCCTCAACTGCGTTTCCACACGCTTTCCGCCGGCACCGCAACGGCGCGTTCCGTGAATCGGCCCGCTCCTGCACCCGTGCCTCGGTACCGTCGGTGCGGGAACCACTCCCCCGGGACGTCCTCGCACTCGTGGCCGGGAACGGGACGTGGCGCACGCCTCGTCCCGTATCGGGGTGGACCGGAGCGGTCGGGGTACCTGCTGATGGTTCGGCCGGAACTGACCGCCAGGTGCTGGCGGAGGCAGGAGTGGGCATGAAGATCGGAATCATCGGGTCGGGGCACATCGGCGGCACCCTCACCCGTCGACTGAGCACGCTCGGGCACGACGTCACGGTGACCAACTCGCGCGGCCCGCAGAGCCTGACGGACCTCGCGGCGGAGACCGGTGCCACGGCCGGCACGCTGGAGGAGGCGGTGCAGGGGGCGGAACTGGTGGTCGTGGCCATCCCGCTCAAGGCCGTACCGGCGCTCCCCGTGGAACTCTTCGACGGCAGGCTGGTCGTCGACGCGAACAACTACTACCCGCAGCGCGACGGCGACATCGCCGAGCTGCTGGACCGCAGCCTGAGCTCCAGCCGGTGGACCGCGGAGCACCTCAAGGGCGCCCGGGTGGTGAAGGCGTTCAACAACATCCAGGCGGCGCACCTGATGGAGAGCGGCCGGCCCGCCGGCACTGCCGACCGGATCGCCCTGCCCGTGGCCGGCGACGACGCCCAGGCCAAGCAGACGGTGATGGAGCTGGTGGACGCGCTCGGCTTCGACCCGGTCGACGCCGGCACCCTCGACGAGAGCTGGCGCCAGCAGCCCGACACCCCGGTCTACGGCACCGACCGCGACGCGGACGGCGTACGCAAGGGATTGGCCGAGGCGCGACCCTGAGGCCGTACGAGAAGCAGAAGCCCCGCCGGCGACGCAGCCGGCGGGGCTTCTCGCTGCCCGGACCTCAGGAGGGCTTGGGCCCGCAGACGTAGTTCGGCTCGGCCTGGTAGGTCCAGCTGAACTTCTCCCGCTTGATCACCTTGCCGTCCTTGCGGATCACCCGGTAGGCGTCCTGGCTGAAGCCGTCGATGCCGTTGCTCGCGATGCACTTCGGGCCGGGCGTCAGGTGGATGGTCTTCGGCTTGGTGATGTTGCGCCGGGGGCCGTACTCCGTCTTGACGCTGTCGTAGATCTTCGTGCTCCACATCGACACGGTGACCGTGTTGGCGGTGTACGAGGTGTCGATCAGGACACCGTGCGGACTGTTGTTGCGGAACTTGAAGTCCAGGTTCGGCCAGAAGATGGTCGACTCGATCACCGCGGGATAGCGGTCGAACCAGTACGAGTGCGGCTTGTGCTCGACGTCCTCCATACCCGCGTAGTAGCTGGCGTTGAAGAGCGTCGTGGTGAACTGGGAGACGCCACCGCCCACCCCGGGGACCAGCTTGCCGTCGACGATCACCGGCGCGTCCTGGTAGCCCTGGTCGTAGCCGCGTTCACCGGTGTGGCCGTTGAGCGAGAACGTCTCGCCCGGCTGCACGATGGTGCCGTCCACGTCCTTCGCCGCCTGGATGATGTTCTGGCTGCGCGGAGAGGAGAGCCCGCCGGGGAACTTCGTGGTGAAGGTGGAGACCCGCTCCTTGATGCCCAGCTCCGCCAGCTTCGCCTCGGTCAGCGCCGGCTGGGCCGCGGCCAACCGGCCGGTGACGGTACGGCCGTCGGCCTTCGGCAGCACGGCGAGCAGGTCCCGGGCCAGCGCGGCCGAGTCGACCTGCTGGCCGGCCCGCCCGGGCACCACCTTCGGCTTGCCGTCGGAGATGGTCAGGCCGGCGTCCTTCGGCGCCACCTCGATCTTCGTCAGGGTGTCGCCCAGGGCGTCGCGCAGCCGTTCCACGTCCACCCGCGGGGTCAGCTTGCCCGCCTCGTCGGCGGAGAAGCGCAGGCTGCGGGCGATCGCGGCCGGTGGGATGGTCACCGAGCCCTTGTCGGTGGTGAGCGTGACGGGTGCCGCCACGGCCGGCTTCGCCAGCTCCTCGACCAGCGAGTCGACCTCCGCCCGGCTGGTGGCCGGGGCCTTCTCCACCAGCGGCACGGTCACCGGCCGGCCGCTCAGCCAGCCCTGCTTCACCACCTCGGCGGAGCGCGGCGGGTCCAGGCTGAGGCTCGGCTTCGGATAGACCGGCTTCGGCTTGGTGCCGGTGAAGATGATCGCCGGCATGGTCATCTCCCGGCCCTGCTTACCCAGCGCGCCGCGCAGCACCGTGTCGAGCCGGGCGACGTCCACGGACACCACCGGGTCGACCGTCCGGGAACCGACGAGGCGGCTCACCGCGTGCGCGTCGGCCTCGGCGGCGGCTGCCACGGTGGCGTCGACGTCCACCGTCAGGCCCACGTCGGCGGGCTTCACCTCGGTGACCTTCTCGCCCACGGTGACCTGCACCGGGGCGTCCAGGGTCGCCGCGCGCCGTTCCAGCGCCGATCGCAGCTCCCGGGCCGCGTCGGCCCGGCTGCGCCCGCCGAGCTCCGTGCCGAGCACCGTGGTGCCCCGGGGCACGTCCCCGGCGTACGCGTAGGCGCCGACGCCCACCCCGGCGGCCAGCAGTGCGGCGGTGAGACCGCCGGCGAGCAACAGCCGGCCGCGCCTGGCGCGGGACGGTCCGTCCGGCCGACCGCCGGCCGGTGCGGCGTCGGGGCCCGGCGCGTCGTCGGGCCAGGTCACCGCGGTGACCTGCACCGTGGGCCGGTCGTCGGCGACCGGGGGTTTTTCGCCGTACAGCGTCACAGGAACCTCGATCGGAAGTACCACGTGGGGAACGCTCCCCCACCCGGAAGACACCTACGGTAACCAACGCTCGGGCCGCCCGGGAGTCTCCGATCGGGCCTGCCCGGTGGCGCGTGTCGCAGGCCGCACCGTACGGTGTCGGGCCCGTCACCGATGGCACGCGGAGTCCGGTCCTCCGCCCGGCGGGGACCCGTGGCACGGTATGGGGGTGCGGACCGACGAGCGGGGCCTGACGTACGGGGGCGGGTGGCTGGACCGGGCGGGTGACCGGCGGGCCGATCCCGACTGGATCGCGGCGCGACTGGCCGAACCCGGCAGCGTGCTGGTGCCGCTCTGGCGGGACCGCTGCCTGGTGGCCGCCGACCGCACCCCGGTACGGGTCGACGTGGCCGCCGCCGCCGAGCTGCTGGCCGCCGCCGGGCAGACCGTCTTCCTCGGGCTGGACGCCGGCACGGCCGTCTTCGCCGTCGACCTCTCCCCGTCGACCGAGGCGGCGGCGCTGGCCCTGGCCGGGGCGGTCGAGACGGTGGACGTGCGGGCCGTGGTGGGCGGGTTGGAGCCGGCCGACGCAGCCGTCCAGGCGTACGCGCGAGGGCTGCTGCACTGGCACCGGGGGCAGCGGTACTGCGGCGGCTGCGGCGCGGCCACCGAGGCCCGGGACGGTGGGCACAGCCGGTTCTGCACGGGCTGTGACCGTTTGACGTTCCCCCGGATCGAGCCGGCGGTCATCGTGCTGGTGCAGGCGCCGGACGCGCCCGACCGCTGCCTGCTGGCCCGCCACGGCGGCGCGCGGTCCGACTCGTGGTCGACCCTGGCCGGCTTCGTCGAGGTCGGCGAGAGCCTGGAGGACGCGGTCCGGCGGGAGATGGCCGAGGAGGCCGGGGTGACCGTCACCGACCTGGCGTACCAGGGCTCACAGGCCTGGCCCTTCCCGGCCGGGCTGATGGTGGCCTTCCGGGCCACCGCGACGTCGGAGGAGGTGCGCGTCGACGGCGAGGAACTGGTCGAGGCGCGCTGGTTCACCCGGGCGGAGCTGCGGGCCCGGGTGGCACAGGGCCGGCCGTTGGGCCGGATCGACTCGATCGACCGCCACCTGCTGGGCACCTGGCTCGCCGCCGGCGACTGAGGCCGGGGCTCACCGGACGTCGACCGGGACCGGCTCGGTCGGTCGGCTCTCGTCGGTGCCGTCCGCGGTGACCACCCGGAACTCGTAGCGGTGGCCGCGGGTCAGCAGCACGGCGGTGAACGACGTGTCGGACACCGGGTACGGGTCCGGGTGCCACGCCTCACCGGTGGTGCTGTCGCGCAGGTAGAGCCGGTAGAACAGGCCCGGCCCGGCGGAGCGCCAGCTCAGTCGCACCTCGCCGTTGCCGGTGGCGGTCGCGGTCAGCCCGGTCGGGACGGGCAGCAGCGGGGTGACCCGGACCGGTTCGCTCATCGGCCCGGCGCCGGCCTGGTTGACGGCGGCCACCGCGAACTCGTACTCGTGGCCGTTGCGCAGCCGGTTGACGGTGGCCCGCTGGCCCCGGACCGCGACCTCCTCGGGGGTGAACTCCCGCTCCTGCGCGGTCAGGTCCCGCCGGTAGACCCGGTGCCATCCGCCCGGTTGGGGCGAGCGCCAGGTCAGCTCGACCGAGCCGCGGCCCGGCTCGGCGCGCAACCCGGTCGGGGCGGTGCCCGGGGCCGTGTAGCGGGCGGTCGCGCGTACCGGGGTGGACTTCGGGCCCTCGCCGCCACTGTTGACGGCGGTGACCGCGAACTCGTACTCGTGGTCGTGGACGAGTTGGCCGGCGGTGTGCGCCGCCCGGGTGTCCAGGGACGGCCGGGCCAGCGTGGTCTCCCCGGCCGTGACGTCCCGCCGGTAGACCCGGTAGGAGACGCCCCGGCCGAGGGTGTCCCAGGTCAGGGCGATCGTGCCGTCGGGTCGCGGTGTCGCGGTGAGCCCGGCCGGCGGGGACGGCGGGGTGACGAAGGCGGTCGCCCGCACCGGCGCCGACGGCACGCTGTCGCCGCCACCGCCGACCGCGGTCACGGTGAACTCGTACGTCTGGGCGTGCCGCAGCGACCCGACGGTGGCGCTGGTGCCGGTGTGCGTACCCGCCGACGTCCGCTCGCCGGTGGTCAGGTTGCGCTGCTGGACCCGGAACACCTGCACGAACGGCACCGGATCCCAGTGCAGCGCGACGTCGCCGGCCTTCCCCGCCACGGCCCGTACGCCGGCCGGCGGCGGTGGTGGCGGCACCTGGGCCGTCATCGTGGCCACCGGCGACGGCCGGCTCTCCGCCGCGCCGCTGACCGTGGTCACCCGGAACTCGTAGTCGTGCCCGTTGACCAGGAAGTCGGCCGAGAATCCGGTGCCGTCGACCGGCTCGCCGAGCCGGACGAAGTGGGTGTGGCCGGCGGTGACGTCCCGCCGGTGCACCTGGTAGCGCAGTCCGGCCCGGGGCGCCCGCCAGGCCAGCCGGGCGTGCCCCGCCCCGTCGGCCACGGCGGTCAGGTCGGTGGGCTGCGGGGGCAGGTCCGCCGAGTCGGTGCGGCGGGGCCAGTCGACCTCGACGAAGCGCGGACGGTAGACCCCGGCGTCGGCGTACGTGACGGCGTCGTCGAGGTCGTTGACGTTGTAGGAGATCAGTAGCCGACCGGGGCGGGCCAGCTCGGGGTGCAGGTCGGCGTCGTAGACGATGTGCCCGGCGGCGTTCTCCGGGGCGCGGTAGAGATAGTCCGGCCCGGTGAACGGCCCGGTGGGTGAGTCGGCCGTGTACGCCACCACGTCGGGGCTGAACACGACGTTGTTCTCCTGGGTGACCAGCACGTACCGGCCGGCCACCCGCTGCACCCCGTAGGCGGTGCCGACGCCGCTGAGCAGCCGCGCCGAGGCATCCTCGGCCGGTGCCCAGGTGGAGCCGGTCCAGAACTCCCACCGGCCGCCCAGGTCGGTGCCGTCCACCCGGGCGACGTGCGCGAACCGGGACTCGCCGACCGTCTCGGTGCCGTACACGTAGGTGTGGTCGCCGTCGTGGAGCACCTCGGAACCCCACGAGATCCGGGCCCCCAGCGGCAGCGACCGCAGCATGGTCACGGTCAGCGCGGGCAGGGCGAGGGTGGCCAGGGCGGTGCCGAGCAGGGCGTGGTCCAGCGGCCCCGAACCGGTCCGCCGGTAGCGGTTCACCAGCACCTGAACGCTCTGCCCGACGACCTCGGCGTCACCGATCCAGTAGAACTCGTCGGGCGCGGGGGGCGGCACCAGCGAGGCCGGGTCCGCCGCCGACCCGCCGTGCACGGTCTCCCGCAGCTCGTCGCCCTGCTGCACCACGGCCGAGTTGTTGACGAACGGCGCGGTACGCGGCCGGGAGCCGTCCGGCCCGACCGGGCCGAGGAAGGTGTCGGAGAAGAGCCAGAGCGTCCGGCCGTCGGGCAACGCGACGGAGGCGGTCCGGTCGGCGCCGTTCCATTGACCGGAGGTGTCGCCGTACCGGTCGAACAGCTCGGTGAGGCGGGCGGCGGCGACGCCCCGGTCGTCGGTCCGTCGGTCGGGGACGACGGCGAAGCCGACCGCCAGCAGCAGGACGGCGGGCAGGGCGAGCAGCAGCCAACGGCGGTGCCGGCGCGCACCCGTCAGGCGGCCACCGTCGGCCGGTCCGGTCACCAGAAACCCCCGTCCACTGGTCACTCGGCCGGTAGCGTGTCACGTCCCCCGGTCGTCACGGAAGCGGCCGGACGGTTGGAAACGGCCAGCGCGGAGGTTTTCTGCCCGAATGTCAGCACTCCGGTGACCAGCGCGGTGACCGCCGCGGTGACCAGGGCGGCGCCGGCGATACCCGGGACGGTGTGCGGCACGACCGTGACCACGGCCAGGACGAAGGCCACCGTGGACGCCCACAGCGGCGCCGACGGCCACCGGGCAGCGGCGGCGACCCGGGCGTTGATCAGCACGAAGACCAGCGCGTACAGCGCGCCCGCGCCGGCGAAGAGCACCGCGTTGCGGCCCTGGTCGACATAGTCGGGGCCGCCGGCCAGCCGGAACGCCAGCCCGCCGGCGAGCGCGGCGGCCAGCACCAGCGCCGCCCCGGACGCGGCGACCAGGGCCACCGCGGTGACCAGGGTCCGCCGGTCGCCCCGGGCCAGCCGGGGCAGCGCGATCACCGTCACCACCTGGGGCGCCCAGAGCGCGCCCTTGGTCAACACCGTGCCGACCGCGTACGCCCCGGAGGCGTCGGCCGGCAGGAACCGCCGGGCCAGCAGCAGGTCCGCGTACGAGACGACCAGCATCGCCAGGGTGGCCGCCCCGGCGGTCAGCACCGTCCGGGTGGCCAGCGTCGGGGCGGTCGGGTCGACCCCGGCGCCCCGGTTGAGCCGGACCAGCAGGGCCAGCACCAGGACGGAGGTGACCGCGCCCGCGAGCAGTGAGCCGGTGAGGCCGCCGCCCAGCGCCAGCCCGGCGACCATGCCGCCGTACCGGCCGGCGGCCAGCAGGGCCATCCCGCCGGCCAGCCGCAGGAAACGCTGGTCGCCCTGCAACTCGCCGAGCCAGCGCCCGGCGGCCACCACCGCCACGGTGAGCACGCCGAGCAGCAGCACCGCGGTGGGCGTGAGCCGGAGCTGCGTGGCGGCCAGCGGCAGCCCGACGGCCAGCAGCGCGGCGGTCACGCCCACGGTCAGCAGGGTCGGCCGGGTGGTCGGGGCGCGCCCGTGCCGGGCCCGGTGCACCGCCACCGCGATCTGCAGGCCGGTGCTGGCCACCCCACCGATCGAGCCGAGCGCGAGGAGGGTGGCCAGCGCGCTCAGCTCCGCCGGGGGCAGGTGCCGGGCGCCGAGCACCGGCACCACGTACGCCAGGCCGTTGACGAACACACCGGCCAGGGTCACCGCGACCCCGGCGACGCCCAGCCCGGCCGCCCGCCCGTCCGACTCTCTCTGCATGACCGCCCCGTGTCGCCGGCTCCGCCGGGCCCGTGCCGGCGCGCGTACAGTGTCGCCACACCGGCGCCCTCGACCGGTCAGCGTAATGAGGAGGTCAACCCTGCGCGAGAGGTCGATGCTGGCCGGGGTGGGTCTGCTCGTCACGCTGCTGGTGCTGGCCCCGCTGGCGGCGCCCGGCTACGTGCTCAGCTACGACATGGTGTTCGTGCCGCACCAACCGCTGCGCGCCGAACTCGTCGCGCCCGCGCAGTCGCTGCCCCGGGCGGTGCCGCTGGACGCGCTGGTCTCGCTGGCCGGCCAGGCGGTGCCGGGTTGGCTGCTGCAACGGCTGGTGCTCGCCGCCGTGCTGCTGCTGGCCGCGCTCGGCGCCGGTCGGCTGGTGCCGGCGCGGCACCCGGTGACCCGGCTCGTCGCCGCCGTCGGTTACGCCTGGACGCCGTACCTGGCGGAGCGGCTGGTGATCGGGCACTGGGGGTTGCTGCTGGCGTACGGGTCACTGCCCTGGCTGGTGGCGGCGGCGCTGGGCGTACGGGAGAGGCGTCGGCGGGCGCTGCCGGTGCTGCTGCTGGCCGCCGCACCGGCGGCGGTCACCCCCACCGGCGGGCTGATCGCGCTGGCGGCGACGGCGGTGCTGCTGGCCCGGCGCGGCGCGGCCCGGGTGACCGCCGTGGCGGTCGGCGGGGTCCTGCTGCTCAACGCCCCGTGGCTGGTGGCGGCGGCGTCGACCGGGGCGAGCGGCCGCAGCGACCCGGACGGGGTGGCGGCCTTCTCCGCCCGGGCGGAGAACTGGAGCGGCGCGCTGGGTGCGCTGGCCGGCACCGGGGGCATCTGGAACGCGCAGACCGCCCCGGTCAGCCGTTCGTCGCCGCTCGCCCCGGTCGGCACCGTGCTGGTGCTGGCGGTGGCGGTGCTCGGCTGGCGACTGCTGCGCCGCCGCTGGCCGGGCGGCTTCGCCGGTCGGCTGGTCGGGCTGGCCGCCGCCTCCTTCGTGGTCGCCGCGCTGGGTGTGCTGCCCGGGGTGGCCGCCGGGCTGGAGTGGCTGGTCGCCACGGTGCCGGGCGCCGGGCTGCTGCGCGACGGGCAGAAGTTCCTCGTCCCGTACGCGCTGCTGGTCGCCGTGGGGTTCGCGCTCGGTGCGGAGCGGCTGGCCGGGGCGGTCGCCGCCCGGCTGGGGCGTACGGGTGGGGTGGCGGTCCTGGCCGGTGCGCTGCTGCTGCCGGTGGCGCTCCTGCCCGACCTGGCGTTCGGGGTGGCCGGCCGGCTGCGTCCGGTGCAGTACCCGGCGGACTGGGACGCGGTCGCCGCCCGGTTGGCGGGTCGGCCGGGCGAGGTGCTGTCGCTGCCGTTCGGCGCCTACCGGGCGTATCCGTGGAACGGCGCGCGGACCGTGCTCGACCCGCTGCCCCGGTACGTCGACGCGGACGTGCTGGTCGACGACACGCTCTGGGTGGGCGACACCGAGGTGGCCGGGGAGAATCCGCGGGCGGCCCGGGTCCGGCGGCTGCTGGCGGAGGGCGCACCGGCCGCCGCGACGGGGATGCGCTGGGTCGTGGTGCAACGGCTGGCCGGCGGTCCGCGGGTCGACCCGGCGGTGCTGGCCGGGCTCCGCCCGGTCTACCTGGGCGAGGAGCTGTCCCTGTACGAGAATCCGGCGGTCGGGCCGCGCCGATGATCCTGGCCGAGCCGCCGGGATTGATCGCCCTCGCGGCCCTCCTTTCGCTGGCTACTTGGTGGTAACGTCCCGACCCACGCAGCTCACGAGGAGGAATACAGCAACCATGCGCAGTGCTCTCTCGTTGGTCCTGGCCGGAGTGATCGCCCTCGCTCTCGGCGTCTTCGGCACGGTGGCGCTGGCCAGCACGCTGGACGGTACGCCCTCGTCGGAGGCGGCGAAGACCGAGCAGGCGGCGCGTACCGGCGGCTCGGGCAGTGGCGACGCCAGCGGCAACACCCCGCTGGTCTACGGCACCAGGTAGGACGGCTCCACCGGCTCCATCTGCTTGACCGGCTCCAGCGCCGGCGCGTTCGCGGCCCTCGCCACGAGGGCCGCGAACTTTTCTCCCGACACCGGCCAGGTGAACCGCGCGGCGTGCGCCCGCGCCCCGGCTCCCATCGCCGCCCGGTACGCGTCGTCCACCAGCAGCCCGCGCACCTTGGTCACGAAGTCCTCGACGCCGTCGGCGAGCAGCCCGGTCTCGGTGTCGACCAGCGCCTCCTCCACCCCACCGGCGCCCCGGAAGGCCACCGTCGGGGTGCCGACCGCGCCGGCCTCGACGATGGTGAGCCCCCAGCCCTCCTTGAGGGAGGGGGTGAGCGCCACCCAGGCACCGGCCAGCAGCGTCCGCTTCTCCTCGTCACTGATGAAGCCGGTGAACCGGACCCGGTCGGTGATGCCCAGGTCCGCGGCCTGCTGCCGCAGCTGCGGCTCCCACCAGCCCTGACCGGCGACCACGAGGGTGAGCTCGGGCAGCTCGGTGGAGAGGGCGGCGACGGTCCGGAGCGCCACCTCGACCTGCTTGTGCGGGACCAGCCGCCCCAGCACCACCAGCGAGGGGTGCGGGGTGCGGGGCACCGGGCCGACGGTCATGTCCGGGGTGCCGTTGTGCACGATCGCGATCCGGTCCTCGTCGATGCCCAGGCCGGCGAGTTCCCGCCGGGTGGCCGCCGAGACGGTGACGTACTGGCAGCGGCGGTAGACCCGGGGCGCGAGCCAGGACTCCACCCACCAGCCGAAGGCGGCCAGGCGGGGGCCCAGCACCACCGGCCACTGCTCCCGGTGCACGTGGTGCACGAGGGCGATCACCGGGCGGCGGGCGTAGAGCGCGGAGAGGAAGGGCAGGCCGTTGCCGACGTCCACGATCAGGTGGGGGCGGCCACCGCGGCGCCGGGACAGCGGGCCGAAGCCGAGAGCGCCGGCCAGGTATACCAGCGCCGCCCGCAGGTAGACGGTGTGCCGGCCGCCGCGCCGCAGCACCCGTACGCCGTCGGCGGTGATCTCCTCGGCCGGGCCGGCGGTGTGGCCGGCGCAGAGCAGGGTGGCCCGGTGACCGCGCCGGACGAGTTCCCCGGCGATCCGCTCGACGTAGACCTCCGAGCCGCCGCCCTCCGGGTTCCGGGTGTCTCGCCAGTTGAGGAAGAGTACGTGCCGGGTGGGGGCAGCCGGTGCTTCCAACGTCGCTCCTACTGGCGAGTAGTCTTCGCGGTCGCGTCACACTATGGGCTGCGTCACGGAACCCGCAATGCCCGATCGGAGGCGAGATGCTGCAGGCGCCGGGCCGTCGGGAGCCGGTCGAAGGGACGGAGCGGACATCGAAGGCCGTCTGGCGCCTTCGATTGGTTGCGGTCTGTCTTGGTTTGACCGCGCTCGCGTTCATCCAGGACCCGGGCCTGATCGCCATCGACACCAAGGTCGACCTGGCGATCGATCCGGCCGGATGGTTGAGCCGGGCGCTGCACGTCTGGGACCCGGACGGGACCTTCGGGCAGCTGCAGAATCAGGCGTACGGATATCTCTGGCCGATGGGACCGTTCTTCCTTCTCGGCAAGCTGCTCGCCGTACCGGCCTGGGTGGTGCAGCGGCTCTGGTGGGCGCTGCTGATGATCGTGGCCTGCACCGGTGTGGTCCGGCTGGCCGGGCGGCTGCACATCGGCACGCCCTGGGCCCGGCTGCTGGCCGGGGTCGCGTTCGCGCTCTCCCCCCGGCTGCTCACCGAACTCGGCCCGATCTCGGTGGAGGCGTGGCCGAGCGCGCTCGCCCCCTGGGTGCTGGTCCCGCTGATCGGGCTCGCCGACGGGGTGCCGGTACGCCGCGCCGTGACCCGTTCCGCCCTGGTGGTGGCGTGCGCGGGCGGGGTCAACGCCACCGCCGTGCTCGCCGTGGTGCCGCTGGCCGGGCTCTGGCTGCTCGGCCTGCACCCGGCGCGGCTGCGGGTCAAGGCGCTGCTGGCCTGGGGCCTGGCGGTGGCCGCCGCGACCGCCTGGTGGCTGATCCCGCTGCTGCTGCTCGGCCGGTACAGCCCGCCGTTCCTCGACTACATCGAGACCGGGCCGGTCACCACCGGCCCCACCGACATGGTCACCGTGCTGCGCGGCGCGTCGCACTGGCACGCGTACCTCAACGGCGCGTACGGCCCGCCGTGGACGGCGGGCTGGCGGTTGGCCACCGAGCGGCCCCTGGTCGTCGCGACCCTGCTCGTGGCCGGTCTGGGCATCGCCGGCCTGGCCCGCCGCGGCATGCCGCACCGGCGGTTCCTCATCACCGGCCTGCTGGTCGGGCTGGCCCTGGTCGGGCTCGGCCACGTCGCCACGATCGACGGCTTCGGCGCGCAGACCCAGCGGACGTTCCTCGACGCGGCCGGCGCGCCGCTGCGCAACGTGCACAAGTTCGACGTGGTGCTGCGGCTGCCGCTGATCCTCGGCCTGGCCCACCTGGTCGGCCTGGTGCTCCGGGCCGCCCGGGTCGCCGACCGGCCGGAGCTGAACCCGGGACTGCCGCGCCAGCTGCAACCGGTCCGCCTGCGGGCCACCCTGCTGACCGGGACCGCCCTGGTCGCGGTGGCGGCGGTGGCCAGCCCGGCGCTCGCCGGTGGGCTGGCCGCGCAGGGCAGCTTCCGGGACGTCCCCGGCTACTGGCGGCAGGCCACCTCCTGGCTGGACCGGAACGTCGGCGAGGACCGGGTGCTGGTCGTGCCGGCGGCCCGCTTCCCCCGCTATCTGTGGGGCAGCCCGAGCGACGAGATCACCCAGCCGCTGCTGGAGACCCCCTGGGGGGTACGCAGCTCGGTACCGCTCACCCCGCCGGGAACCATCCGGCTGCTGGACGCCGTCGAGTCGGCGCTCGCCAACGGGGAGGGCTCGCCCGGCCTGGCCGCGTTGCTGGCCCGCTCCGGCGTCCGCTACCTGCTGCTCCGCTCCGACCTGGACTACGGGCACTCCGGTGCCACCCAGCCGGTGGTGGTCCGCCAGGCGCTGAAACGGTCGCCCGGCATCCGGGCGGTACGCGCCTTCGGACCGCAGGTCGGCGGCGGTCAGCTCCCCGGCAACTTCGTGGACCGTGGCCTGGACGTCCAGGTCCCCGCCCTGGAGGTGTACGAGGTGACCGGCCCGGTCAGCCCCGTCGCCGCGTACGACGCGGCCGGGCTGACCACGGTCGTCGGCGGACCCGAGTCGCTGCTCTGGGCGGCGGCGGCAGGACGACTCACGGACGCGCCCACGGTGCTGGCCGGCGACCGGCCGAAGGAGTTGACCGGTGGGCCGGTGCTGCTCACCGACGGGATGCGCCGCCGGGAGGTGGCCTTCGGCCAGCCGCACGACAACGTCTCCGCCACCATGACCGGCACGGAGCGGGCGCAGCTCGGCGCACCCGCCCGGGACTACCTGCCCGAATGGGGTGACGCGCAGGCCACCACGGTGCGCTACCTGGGCATCGAGGGCGTCACCGCGTCGAGTTCCTGGTCCGACGCCCAGCCCCTGGTCGGTGGCCGGCCCGCGCACCAGCCGTACGCGGCGCTCGACGGTGACCCGAACACCTCCTGGCGGTCGGCACCCGGGACGGTGGCCACCCAGCAGTGGTTCGAGGTGGAGCTGACCGAGCCGCAAGCGGTCGGCCAGGTGCGGATCAGCTTCGACACCGGCGCCGACTCCGTACCCACCAGGATCACCGTGAGCGCCGGCCGGCAGCAGACCGTGGTCGACAACCCCGGCCAGACCACCCTGGTCACGCTGCCCGCCGGCTACCCCACCCGCCGGGTACGGGTCTCCATCGACCAGGTCTTCGACATCCGGGCCGGTTTCGGCGGCGTGGGCATCGCCGAGCTGTCCATCCCCGGCGTCACCGCGCAGCGCACGCTGGACGTGCCGGCGCCACCGGCCACCGACCGCCCGGCCGGGGTCGTGCTGACCGCCGCGCCGGACGCCCCGGCCTGCGTCTTCGACCAGGGACGGCCGATCTGCGACGGCGGGCTGGCCCGGGACTCGGAGGACGGCAACCGGATCGACCGGACGGTCGACCTGCCGGTGGCCGCCGACTACCAGCTGGCGCTGCGGGTGCGCCCCCGACCGGGCGGGGAACTCAACGACCTGCTCGACGCGGGCGGGCGGGCCGCGGTGACCCGGGGCGTCACGCCGGTGGTCATCGCGTCGAGCGCCGGTGTGCTGCACCCGACCGCCCGGCCCGGCGCGGTGGTCGACGGTGATCCGGCCACCACCTGGTACGCCGCGGACTCGGACCGCCAACCCTGGGTGCGGCTGACCTGGCCGAGGGCGCGCACGATCAGCGGCCTGCGGATCACCCTGCCGCCGACCGCCGCCGCGGCCCGACCCTGGCAGGTGACCGTGATCGGGGACGGTGGCATGCGCGGCGGCGCGCTGGACGAGGGCGGCACCGTCATCTTCGACCGCCCGCTGCGCAGCAACGAGATCACCGTGCTGATCTCCGACGTGGTCCCGGCCCGGTCGTACGACCCGTACCGGCGGCTCACCCAGAACCTGCCGGTCGGGATCGGCGAGCTGACCGTGCTCGCCGACCCGCCGGTGCTGCGCTACCCGCCCGACCAGCGGGTGACCCTGCCCTGCGGCAGCGGTCCCACGGTGCAGGTGGGTGGCGTACGGCGGCAGACCACGCTGGACGTCAGCCGTCGGCAGCTGCTGGAGTTGAGCGAGGTCGACGCGCGACTCTGCGGTCCGCCGGCGCGGGTGCCGCTCGCCCTGGCCGCCGGGGAGGTGCGGGTGGTGGCGACGGGGAGCCGACTGGCCACGCCGACGCAACTCGTCCTGACCCCGGGTGCCGGGCAGCCGGCCGGCGCCGGCGGCTCGACCGTCGCCGGTGCCGGTGGTACGCCGACCGTCGTCCGGACCCCGGTGCGGATCGACCGCTGGTCGGCGGGTGAGCGGAGGCTGCACCTGGACGCGTACCCGGACCAGCGGGTGCTCGCCCTGCGGGAGAACGCGAACGCCGGCTGGGTGGCGACCGCGGGCGGCCGGACGCTCACCCCGTTCGTGGTGGACGGCTGGCAGCAGGGCTGGCTGGTGCCGGCGGGGCTGACCGGCGAGGTGGTGCTGCGGTTCGCCCCCGACAACGGGTACGTGCTGGCGTTGAGCGCGGGTGCGCTGCTGCTGGCCGGGGTGGCCGTCGTGGCGGTGCTGCCGGGCCGGCGCAGGGCCGTACCGGTGGCCGTGCGGGTGCCCGCCCGGCGGGGCCGGCGGCTGCTGGTCGCCGTCTTCGGCGGGGCGGCCCTGCTGCTGGTCGGTGGCCCGGCGGCGGTGGGGGTGGCGCTGCTCTGGGCGGTCCTGCTGCTGCTGGCCCGGGGACTGGAACCGCACCTGCACCCGCCGGACCGGCGTCGGGCGCGCGGCCTCTACCAGGCGCTGCTGCGCTGGTTGCCGGTCGGCACCTTCGCCGTGGCCGCCTGGTACGCGGTCACCCTCGGCGGCCACACCGCCGTGGCGCCTCAGTTGGCGGCGGTCGCCACCGCCACGGCGCTCTGGGTCTCGGTGGTGCTGCGCCGCCGGCCCGGCCACTGACTGCCCCACTGCTGGAAGGGGCGTTCGATCAGGTAGTAGCTGACGGTGGCGAGGAACAGCCCGCCCAGCGTGGTGAGCAGAAAGATGTCCAGCGGGTCGCCGGTGAACTCGGGCCGGTCGGTGAGCACGTAGATGGCCTCCAGCACGAACGGGTGCCAGAGGAAGAGCCCGTACGACATCCGGCCGAGCCACCGGCCGGGCCCGCTGCCGAGGACGGCCATGGTGCGGGTCTCCGGACCGAACGCGACCGGCAGCACCACCATCACCGCGACGACCGCGTAGAGCACCAGCTTGAGGCCGAACTGGGCGGCGGTCGGCTCGGCCAGGTCGCGCGGGCCGACCACGGGGGTGGTGGCGACGGCCAGCGCGGCGAGGGCCACCGCCCAGCAGGCCAGCGGGGCGGCCCCGAGGTCGTCCAGCCAGCGCCAGCGAGCGTCGCCGTGGGTACGCAACGACACGTGCACGGTGGCCAGCGCCATGCCGGCGGCGAACCAGCCGGCGTACGAGGGCAGCCACATGGTGTGCAGGCCCATGTTGAGCAGGCCGGCGGCCATCAGGGCGAGCCACCCCGCGGTGACGGCGAGCCCGGCGACCGCGACGGTGACCGCCCGGCCGGGTCGCCAGCGGTGGCCCAGCAGCAGCGTGGCCAGCACCGGCAGGGCCAGATAGAAGGCGACCTCGGTGGCCAGGCTCCAGGTCTGGCTGAGCCCGTGGCGGAGCTGCCCGTGCTGGTAGATCTGGGTCAGGGTGGCGTGCCGCAGCCAGTCGCCGGTCGACGCCGGGCGGTTCTGCGGCAGCACGAGCAGGCACACCACCACGGTCACCCAGTAGGCCGGCAGGATCCGGGTGGCGCGTCGCCACAGGTAGCGGCCGGTGCGCGGCCGTGGCCGGTCGGTCGCCAGCGCCTGGGCGTACGGCCGGAAGAGCAGGAAACCGGAGAGCACGAAGAAGATCGCGACGCCCACGTCGAGTCGGGACAGCCACGCCCCGAGCGCGCTGTCGCCGGTGTTGCGGCCGGTCGCGAAGCCCACGTGGTGACCGACCACGGCGAGCGCGCCGATGATCCGCACGGCGTCGAGCGCGGGTAGCCGACGCATCACTTGTTGCGGAATTGGCGCAGACATCAGCCGTCCAGAGGGTCGCGTGAATAAGTAACCGGGGAGTAACGTGCGGCCAAGTTTAGGGACCAGACCGCTCGCCGGACACCGGCTGACTGTCTTTGTTGAGGAGGATCAGTGAAGGCTCGCTTGGGGGCCCTGCTGTTCGGCATAGGAGTTCTGTGCCTCGTGGTCGCCGCCGGGGTGGCGTTCTACGTGGCGCCGACGGTGACGAAGCTGCCGTACGACCTGCAGTTGTGCAACGCCGACGGTAAGCCGGAGGGCTGTTTGAAACCGAGCGTCGCCGTCGCCGAGAACGCGAAGTTCCTGCAGCTCAAGAAGGACACCCCGCCGACGGTCCAGACCGGCACGCTGGAGGCCACCACCGAGGTGGCGCCGCAGGCCGAGACGACCGAGAAGGCGATGACCGGCAAGCTCGACGGCAAGGCGGTCGTCTGGGACGGCTACGGCACCGTCAAGTGGGCCGAGAAGAACGAGGTGATCAGCCAGTACGCGGCCGAGTTCGCCATCGACCGCGAGACTGCCGCCGCGGTGGCCTGGGACAAGCAGTACCTCCAGGCCGACGGTCCGGACGGTCCGGACGAGGTCACCTTCGCCGGGCAGATCTACAAGTTCCCCTTCCACACCGAGAAGAAGACCTACCAGTACTTCGACCGGGACCTGCGCAAGGCGGTGCCGATCAGCTTCAAGGGCACCGAGACGATCAAGGGCACCGAGGTGTACCGGTTCGAGCAGGTGATCCCGGAGACCGACGTGAGTCCGGCGGCGGACAAGCTGAGCTTCCTGCTCGGCACGTTCGCACCGACCGCGACGAGCGGCAAGGTGATGTACTCCAACACCCGCACGCTCTGGGTCGAGCCGGTGAGCGGCAACTACATCAAGGTGCGTGAGCAGCAGAAGAAAATGCTGATGCCGGACGGTGGCACGCCGACGACCCTGCTGGACGCGGACTTCGTCTACAACGACAAGACCATCGCCAACAGCGCCGAGTCGGCCGGCAAGACCCGTGACCAGCTCAACCTGGTCGGTCGTACGCTGCCGCTGGCCCTGGCGGTGCTCGGCGCGCTGGCGCTGATCGCCGGCCTGTGGCTGTTCCTGGCCGGCCGTCGGTCCACCGCCGCCGCCCGGCACCGGGCGGACGACGTGGTCGACGACGTGCCGGCGCAGTCGGCGGCGCCGGAGCGCGACGAGGTGACCGCGGGGGCACCCGCCAGTGGCGCGGACACCGAGGTCGGGCGGGAGCACTGACCCGCGAGCACGACAACCCGCCGTACGGCGGACCCCGAGGGGCGGACCGGTTCTCCGGTCCGCCCCTCGGGGTTTCCGCTCCGCCACCTCCGTCGTCACCCTGCGCACTCGTTACGAAATCGTGACGTGTCGATGGTTTCGCTGCTCAGCGTGACCTTCGGTGGCGGGCCACGCTCCCTTGGTCGGCTTTTCGCTGGTCAGAGGTACGCGATGCGGTGCACCCGGAGTGAGTGGACGGGTTGCCGCTCCCGGTCCGTCGGTTACCAATCGGTAGCCGAGCCCTTGTGACCCGCGCCTCATCGGGTGCACCATCAGGCCGCACGTTCGTTACCCGCCGGTAACAGGTGCTGCGGCCCGGCCCGGGGCCACCACCGCCGACCGGCCACCCCGAAGAGCAGCAGCCCCCACCAGAGGAGGAAGCCGTGCAGGATCCGGTCGACAATTCCGGACGTACCCGCTGGCGGCGATTCGCCGCGATGATGGTGCCCGCGACCGCAGCGGTCGGTGCCATCCTGTTCGGCATGCAGAGCGGCGCCATCGCCTCTGACATCACCGTCTCCGGCCAGACCTTCAAGATCGGGGCCGAGCGGCTGGAGGGGGAGGGCTTCAAGCAGTACGGCGGCATCGTCCGGGAGAAGAACGGCAAGGTCCACCCCGTCGCCCTCTCCGAGATCGGCAGCGCCGACCTGTACAAGCTCTGCCAGTCGGTCCGTGCGGACCTGCCCGGCCTCCCGGTGGTGCTCACCATCAACGCCGGCGACAAGGACCCGGCGACCGCCAAGGACATGCTGATCGCGATGGACACCCTGGAGGGCGACGCCACCTTCACCGACATCAAGATCGGCCGGGACGCCACCGACCTGAACCCGACCGCGCAGGCCGGGTCCTTCGGCCAGAACTCCAAGCACGTCACGATCCTCGGCCTGCGGCAGGTGTCCCGCTACACCACCGCCGCCACCTTCAACCTGACCGGGCTGCGGCTCAAGGTCAACGTCGGGGACGCCGCGAAGGACAAGGAGTGCTTCTGAGCTGAGCCGCGGCCCGCGGCGCGCACCCGCCGCGGGCCGCTCCCGGTCCCTCGTCCCCCAGCGCCGCCAGGAGGAGTACGTGACAACCGCCGATCCGCAACACGTCCGCGCCGGTGGCGTCGGCCGGGTGTGGCAGGGCTTCCGCCGCTGGCGGCGGAGCCGGCCGTTCTGGGGCGGCCTGTTCACCGCGCTGGCCGGGGTGGAGATGTTCGCCTCCACCCGGATGACGATCAACGGCCTGAGCTTCCACAGCGGAGCGACCGGCCTGTATTCCCTGCTCATCCCGATCATCCTGGTCACTTGCGCGCTGCTGCTCTGGTTCAGCCCGGCCCAGCGGCTGTTCTATTCGATCGTCGCGGCGGTCACCACGATCTATTCGCTGATGGGCCTCAACCTCGGCGGGTTCTTCGTCGGCCTGCTGCTCGGCCTGGTCGGCAGCGCCCTCGCGTTCGCGTGGACCCCGATCAGCCGCCCCGCCCCGGCCGGCCCCGACGCCACCGCCCCGCCCGTCGGGTCGTCCGACCCGACCGGGCCGGAACCCGACGACCGGGCGGGCGAGCCGCTGCCCGACGTACCCCGGCCGCGCGACGAGGTGGCGCCGGTGTGGGCTCCGGTGGCACCGGGCGCGAGTGCGGTCCCACCCGCGCCCGGTGCCGCCGGTCCGGCGGTCGGGGGACACCCGGATGCCCGCCACCTCGGGGTGGTGCTGGTGGTGCTCGGCCTCTCCGCCGGTGGCCTGATGATCGCCCGACCGGCACCGGTGCAGGCCGCTCCGGCGGCACCCGTCACCGCCCCGACCGCCTGCCCTACGCCCACCGCCGGCGCCTCGAAGCCGTCCGGCACCCCCACGCCGTCCACCCCGCGCGGTCCCGGCACGCCGCCCGCGACGCCCACGGCCGGCCCGAGCCCGTCGCCCACGCCCAGCTCGGGCGGCAACATCATCACCGACATCCTGCACGGCATCGGGGACCTGCTCACCGGTGGTCAGCGGAGCACGCCGACCGCGAGCCCGACCGTGAGCCCGTCGGCGAGCCCGAGGCCGAGCGCGACCGGGACGCCTCGCGCGTCGGCCCGGCCGACGCCGACCGCCGGCCGCCCGTCCGGTGCCCCCACCGGCTGCCCGCCGGTGCAGCCGGGCCCGTCCCGGACCGTCGAGCCGGGCCGGCTGATGCCGAAGATCGCCCCGGAGCCGGGGCAGCCGAGGGTGGCGCAGCGGCCGTCCAAGCTGACCGGTTCGAAGGTCACCATGACCGGGCTGCGCTTCGAGGGGATCGTCGAGCTGCCGACCGCGAACGGCACCCTGAAGGCGTTGAAGTTCAGCATGGCCAAGGCGGTGACCGACGACTTCAAGCTGGTCGCGGACGGTCCCGCCGGCCGTCACCAGCAGTACGCGACCGACCGGCTGACCGTGCAGGGCGACGTGGCGTTCTATGCGACCCGGTTCGTCGGCCGGCTGCTCGGCATCAAGATCACGCTGACCCCGGACCTGCCGTTCCCGGACGGCATCCCGATCACCTCGCCGATCCCGATCACCTTCACCGACCCGGTGATCGACCTGGCCTTCGTCGACTCGAACACGCTGACCGCCCGGCCCACGCTGGAACTCAGCCTCGTCTGACCTCCGTCCCACCACCACCGGGCACCGGGGGCGGGTCGATCCACCCGCCCCCGGTCCCACCACTCAGAGGCGGGCCAACGCCCGGCGCAGCGGGTCCAGCCCCAGCGAGCCAAGGTCGAGCGCCTGCCGGTGGAACTCCTTCAGGTCGAAGTCGGCGCCCTTGCGGGCCTTCGCCTCGTCCCGGGCCTGCAGCCAGATCCGCTCGCCCACCTTGTACGACGGAGCCTGCCCCGGCCAGCCCAGATAGCGGTTCAGCTCGAACCGCAGGTTCTCGTCCGGCACTCGGCAGTGCGCCCGCATGAACTCCCAGCCCAGCTCCGGCGTCCACCGCTCGCCCGGGTGGAACCCGAACGGATTGTCCTTCGGGATCTCCAGCTCCAGGTGCATGCCGATGTCGACGATCACCCGGGCCGCGCGGAACGCCTGCCCGTCCAGCATGCCGAGCTTGTCGCCCGGGTCCTCCAGATAGCCCAGGTCGTCCATCAGACGCTCCGAATAGAGCGCCCAGCCCTCACCGTGCCCGGACACCCAGCAGAGCAGCCGCTGCCAGCGGTTGAGCAGCTCGGCCCGGACCGCGGTCTGCGCGACCTGGAGGTGGTGACCCGGCACGCCCTCGTGGTAGACCGTGGTCACCTCGCGCCAGGTGGAGAAGTCGGTGATGCCCTGCGGCACCGCCCACCACATCCGCCCCGGGCGGGAGAAGTCCTCGCTGGGGCCGGTGTAGTAGATGGAGCCGTCGCTGGTCGGGGCGAGGCAGCACTCGATCCGGCGGACCTGCTCCGGGATGTCGAAGTGGGTGCCGTGCAGCTCGCTGATCGCCTTGTCGGCGAGCGCCTGCATCCAGTCCCGGAACGCCTCCTTGCCCTGGATCGTCCGCGCCGGGTCGGCGTCCAGCCTGGCCACGGCCTCGTCGACCGTGGCACCGGGGCCGGCGATCCGGCCGGCCACCGTCCGCATCTCCGCCTCGAGCCGGGCCAGCTCCGCGAAACCCCAGGCGTACGTCTCGTCGAGGTCGACCTTCGCGCCGAGGAAGTACTGCGAGGCCAACTCGTAGCGCTCGCGGCCGGCGGCCTGCTTCTCCCGACCCTGCGGGGCCAACTCGGTGCGGAGGAACTCGCCGAACCCGGCGGTGGCGGCGGTGGCCGCGGCGGCACCCTTGCGCAGCTCGGCGCCGAGCGTGCCCTCTGCCCCGAGCCGCTCGACCAGACCGTGGAAGAAGTTGTCGCCCGCCGGGTCGGTCCAGACGTCGCACTGCTTGGCGACCTCCACCAGCTGGGCCCGGGAGCTGACCCGGCCGGCGGCCGCCGCCTCCCGCAGGGTCGTCTTGTAGCCCTCCAGCGCCCCGGCGAACCGGTTGAGCCGGGCGGCGACGTTGGCCTTCGCGTCGTCGCCCTCGGTCGGCATCAGGTCGAAGACCATGCGGATCTCATGGAGCCCACTGGCGATCACGTTGACCTCGCTGGTCGTCTCGCCGGCCTCGTGCCGGGCGAGCTCCAGGCCGAGGCGCTCCTGCATGGCCTCCTTGGCGGTCCGCTCCGACTCCGAGTCGGGCTCGGTCACGTCGAGGTCGGCCAGGGTGCGCCGGGTCAGCTCGGCGCGGGCCGCGTAGCCCTCGGGGGAGAGGTCGTCCAGCTGGTCGTCGTAGCCGGCGATGCCGACGTAGGTGGCGCCGGTCGGGCTCAGCGGCGCCCAGTCGGCCACGTAACGGTTGGCGAGGTCATCGATTCGTCCCACGCTGTGACCCTACGGGAACCGGGTGCCCCGCTGTCGACCCCGTTTGCCGTGTTCAGGGCAGCAGCTCCGCCGGATCGAAGTCGATCGCAAACGGCACGTCGGCCTGGAGCCGGTGCCCGCCGGTCGCCGCTGCCAACGGGACGTAGGCACCCGCGTCGCCCAGGGAGTGCAGCTCGACGGAGACGTGTCGCAACCGTCGGACGATCTCGACCCGCATGAAGTACGGCACGCCGTTCTCGGCGCAGCGGCGCGGCTTGTCCACGAAGTCCTGCTGTCGGCCGGCGGGAGAGACGAACTCCACCGCCATCGTGCAGTACTGCCCGGGGACCCACCGGTCCTCGTCGTCCGTCTTCGGCACGGTGTGCAGCACGGTCAGGTCCGGCTGGATCCAACTGCGCGGGTTGAACGTCAGGTTGACCTGGCCATAGACGTAGAGCCCCGCAGCCTCCGCCGCCGGGCCGAGGATCCGAATCAGCTTCGCTTCGCCGAAGCTGTTCGCGCCGGCGTCCGCTGGGGTCATGACCAGCCTTCCATCTACGCACTCGTACCGCGCGTCGGGTAGTTCGCGCGTCGGAAGGAAGCGGTCAGCCAGCTGTGTCGTCCACTCGCCGTCCAGGTCGTAGAGCGGGTCGAACTTCTGCGGCATGGCCATCCTGCCCACCTCCTGAGCTGGTCAACGCCTCCAATGTGAGGCGGTTGCTGTGGTGGTCGACACGGCGTCCGATTTTCGCGGGACTTCGTCGTACGGCTCGGGCAGAGTGTCAGGGGTGACAACGGACTTCACTCCTGACCGGGCGGCGCTGCGCAGCTGGCTGCCCGGGTTCGTGGCGCTCGGTGTGATCTGGGGTTCCAGCTTCCTGTTCATCAAGGTCGCGGTCGCCGAGCTGCACCCGTTGCACCTCACCCTCTACCGGGTGGCCACCGGGGCGGTGACCCTGCTGGTGGTGCTCGCCGTGCTCCGCGACCGGCTGCCCCGCGAGCCCCGGGTCTGGGCACACATGGTGGTCATCGCCGCGTTCGGCGTGGCGATCCCGTTCACCCTCTTCGGCTTCGGTGAGCAGCGGGTCGAGTCGATGCTCGCGGGCATCTGGAACGCCACCACCCCGCTGATCGTGCTGCCGCTGGCGGTGCTCGTGTTCCGTACCGAGCGGTTGACCGTGCGGCGGGGGGTCGGGCTGGGGCTGGGCTTCCTCGGCGTGCTGGTGGTGCTGGGCGTCTGGGAGGGCGTGGGCGGGGCACACTTCACCGGCCAGCTCATGTGTCTGGGCGCGGCGGCCTGCTACGGCGTGGCCATCCCGTACCAGAAGAAGTTCGTCGCCGGCAGCGCGTACTCCGGCCTCTCCCTCTCGGCGGCGCAGCTGCTGGTCGCGACCGCGCAACTCGCGGTGGTGGCGCCGCTGGTGGCCGGCGCCCCGCCGGTGCCGACCGGGCTCTCCGCCCGGGTGGTCGGCAGTGTGCTGGCCCTCGGCGCGCTCGGCACCGGGCTGGCCTTCGTGATCAACCTGCGCAACATCCGGGTGGCCGGTGCGAGCACCGCCTCCACGGTGACCTACCTGATCCCGGTCTTCGCGGTGCTGGTCGGAGCCGTGGTGCTCGGCGAGCGGATGAACTGGCACCAGCCGGTCGGCGCGCTGGTCGTGCTGCTCGGCGTGGCGATCGCCCAGGGCGTCGTCGGCCGCCGACGCCGGGCCACCCCGGTCAGCGCCGGTACGCCGGCCGTGCCCGCCGTCGAGCCGGCCACCCGCACCTGACGGCCGGCTGCCGCCGGGCGGGCCGGGCCGACCGTCCGATCGCCTGCCCGTGGCGGGTCAGCGGCGGGTGTGCGTCCACTTCACCAGCCGGTCGGCCCTCCAGGTGTTGACCACCCGGTCGGCCGGTACGCCGCAGAGCGCCGCCCGCTCGCAGCCGAACCGCTGCCAGTCGAGCTGGCCGGGCGCGTGCGCGTCGGTGTTGATGGCGAACCGGCAGCCCGCCTCCAGGGCCCGGCGGATCAGCCGCTTCGGCGGGTCCTGCCGCTCCGGCCGGGAGTTGATCTCGACGGCGACGTCGTGCTCCGCGCAGGCCGCGAAGACCGCGTCCGCGTCGAAGTCGCTCTCCGCCCGGGTACGCGGCCGGTGCGCCCGGTCACCCGGCCCCTTCACCCCGGCCGGCCGGGACGACACCATCCGGCCCGTGCAGTGACCGAGGATGTCCAGGTGCGGATTGGCCACTGCGGTCAGCATCCGCCGGGTCATCTTCGCCCGCTCGTCGTTCAGGCCACTGTGCACCGAACCGACCACCACGTCGAGGCGGGCCAGCAACTCCTCGTCCTGGTCCAGCGAACCGTCCGCCAGGATGTTGACCTCGATGCCGGTGAGAATGCGGAAGCCCTTCGGCAGCGCGTCGTTCACCGCCGCCACGTGGTCGAGCTGCTTGCGCAGCCGGTCCGCGGTCAGCCCCCGGGCCACCTTCAACCGGGGCGAGTGGTCGGTCAGCACCACGTACTCGTGGCCCAGCTCGACCGCCGCGAGCGCCATCTCCTCGATCGGCGACCCGCCGTCCGACCAGTCGGAATGGGTGTGGCAGTCGCCGCGCAGCGCCTCCCGCAGCGCGGTCGCGGCGGCGTCCAGGTCGGTGCCCTCGGTGGCGACCAGCCGGCGCAGATAGACCGGCTCCTCGCCGGCCAGCGACTCCGCCACGCAGCGGGCCGTGACGTCACCGACGCCCGGCAGCTCGGTCAGCTTCCCGGTCCGCGCCCGCTCCGCCAGCTCCGACGCGGGCAGCGCGGCGAGCGCCGTGGCGGCCGAGCGGAACGCCCGGACCCGGTAGGTGGCCTCGTTGGCCCGTTCCAGCAGGAAGGCGATCCGGCGCAGGTCGGCGATCGGGTCCCGGGCGCTCATGCCTTGCAACCTACGCGCCCGGGCCGGCGTTCGCGGGGTGTCCCACGCCGGGCGACCGGCGTCCCCGGTGGACGACCGTCAGCCGGCGCCGCTGGTGGTGGTCGGGGCCTTCGGGCAGCCGTGCCTGCGCTGCCAGGCCACCACCTCCGCGGCGGGCGACCGGTTGCCCCGCTTCCGCCACGAGTCCAGGTAGCGGGCCGGCCAGACCACCCCGCGCCGGATCCACCAGTCGTCGTGGCCCCGGCACGCCGGGGAGAGACCGAAGTGCAGGTGGCAGACGTTGTTCGCGTTCCCGGTGTGCCCGACGCGGCCGAGCTGCCGACCGGCCTCGACCCGTACGCCGGCGCTGATGCCGGTGGCGATGGCGCTCAGGTGCGAGCCGTAGTAGCGGACCCCGTCGTCGCCGAGCAGCGACACCGAGAGCCCCCCGTTGTACGGCCCCAACGGGCCGCGCTTGTCGAACCGGTCCACCCGGCTCACCTCGAGGATCTTCCCGTCGGTGACCGCGACCACCGGCTCGCCGCAGTCGGCGAAGATGTCCGTCCCCGGGTACGCGGAGTGGGTCGGGTGGTAGTCGACGTTGCCGGCGCGGACCGGGAAGACGTGTCGCAGGTCGGTACGGGTCGGCGACGGCGTCGGGGCAGCGGGGCTCGGCGCCGGCGTCGCCCGGGTGGCGGGCGGCTGCTCGGCCGTCGCCATCGCGGACGGACCTGCCCAGACGCTCGACGGCGACGCCGAGGGGCGGGCGCCGGACGCGCAACCGGCGACCAGCGCCGGGGCGAGCAGCAGCAGGACCGGGTACGCCGAACGCGCGCGGCGGCGTCCGATCGATCGCGAGCGCATTCGGACATCCTGACAGACCACTACCGTAGGGACGAAAGCCGAACGGCGTGGCACCGCGTCGACACCCGGGCGGTCGCTCAGCGTCACCGTTCGTGGCGACGTGCCGGGTACGGTCCGTGAAGGGAGCAGGGCGATGAACTGGAACGCCGGTCCCGGTGAGCCGCCGTCCGGCGGGGCCCGTCCGATGCCGCACGTCCCGTCGGGGCTCTTCCCGTCCGGGCCGCCGACCCGACCCACCTGGCGGGAGCCGTACCCGGTCACCGGTGGCGGGGTGGCCGCGGGCGGCGCGCTGACCGCGCTCTGGCTGGTCCTCTTCGGCCTGCTCGGGCACGACGTGGCGGGCTACGCGTGGTGGACGGTGGTGGCCGGCGGGCTGGCCTGGCTGGCCGCCCTGGCCCTCGTCCGGTACGGCGACCGGGGCGTGGCGACGGGCATCGCCATCGTCACCGCGGGCGGCTGGAGCATCGCCGCGGCGGTGCTGGCGGTGCGCTGGGCACAGGCCGGTGACTGGCCGCTCTGGTGACGTGGCGTACCGGTTCCGCTGCGCAGCGAAGAGCACCTTGACGTACCCGCTGTGACGGTCCACGCTCGCAATATGGCCTGGGACACCCCGCAGCTCGACCCCGAGCGATGCCGCCGCCGCCTGCAACTCCTCGCCGAGTTGGCCGGTGCCCGCACGGTACGACAGCGGGTGCGGCCACAGCGGGTCCGTACCGATCAGCTGCGGCAGCTCATCGCCACCCGGCGACCGTCCCGGGTCGAGCCACTTTCACCGGGATTGAGCGGCCCTTCGGGGCGTTGACCGGTCGCCCGCCGACGCGACCGGTTAACGTGCACGCGTAACGAGTCGGCGTGCTGCCGAGGCCAATTTTGGGGGGACCGTGTCGTACTTCGCTGCTGCCGTGGCGCGCGACGAGGGCGGCTGGACCGCCGCGGAGGTGAACCTGCGCGGTGCCACCGACATCGACGAGGTCGCCGACCGGCTGCGCGACGTCGAGCTGGAGGCCGACCTGTCGCTGCTCTTCGTCGAGGCCGACGACGCCTACCTGGTGATCCTGCGCCTGGACGAGGGCGAGGACCTGCGGATCTTCGGTTCGGACTCCGCGTACGCGGAGGAGTCCAAGCTGGGTGCCCTGCTGGTCGGTGACCTGAAGACGTCGGTCACCGGGATAGACGACGGCGACGAGCCGCGCCCGGCCACCGGCGGTGACGACGAGACGGAACAGCCGGCGGTGGACCCGGAGGCCGACCCGGTCGGCGACGCCGACATCCTCGCCGACCTGGGCATCTCCGCGCAGAAGCTGCTGAACCTCTGCGCCCACGAGGGGATGCTGCCGGGCGACGTCACCGCCGAGATCTGCCAGGTGCTCGGCTGCGCCGACGAGGTCGAGGAGCTGCGTGAGGTCTGACCCGGACGGGCTCGGACCGGTCGGCGGCGAGCCGGCCGACGTCACCGACCCGGCGCTGGAGACCGTACGCCCGGGGCAGCCCACGCCCGGCGCGGTCGGCCGGGTCGGGCCGGGCGCTGACGAGGGTCTGGCCGACCCGGACGGGACCGGCCGGCGGCAGCGGCACGAACGCTGGATGCGGCGGGCCCTGGAGGTCGCCGTCACCGGCCCGGACACGGTCGGCACGACCGGCCCGGACGCCGTCGAGGACGTCCCGGTCGGCGCGGTGCTCTATGGCCCGGACGGCACGGAACTGGCCGTCGGGCGCAACGAGCGGGAACTGACCGGTGACCCGACCGCGCACGCCGAGGTGCTGGCGCTGCGCCGCGCCGCCGAGCGGCTGGGCCGCTGGCGGCTGGAGGACTGCACGCTGGTGGTGACCCTGGAACCGTGCACGATGTGCGCGGGCGCGATCGCGCTGGCCCGGATCTCGACGGTGGTCTTCGGCGCGTGGGAGCCGAAGACCGGTGCCGTCGGCTCGCTCTGGGACGTGCTGCGGGACCGTCGCCTCACCCACCGGCCGGAGGTCTACGCCGGTGTGCTGGAGACCGAGAGCGCGGCCCTGCTGCGCGCCTTCTTCAGGTAAGGAGGGGCCCCCTCTTAACGCCTCCGGTATATGAAGGGGCCCCTGTTAACACGCCGGATCAGGCGATGACCGTGTCGAGGGCGATCTCGACCATCTGGCCGAAGGTCTGCTCCCGCTCCTGCGAAGTGGTCTTCTCGCCGGTCTTGATGTGGTCGCTGACGGTCAGGATGGTCAGCGCCCGGGCCTTGAACCGGGCCGCGATCGTGTAGAGCGCCGCCGACTCCATCTCCACCGCCAGGACGCCGTAGTCGGCGAGCGTGTCGTAGAGGTCCGGCCGGTCGGTGTAGAAGGCGTCCGCCGCCAGGATCGGTCCGACCCGCATGCTGATGCCGCGCCGCTCGGCCACGTCGACCGAGGTACGCAGCAGCCCGAAGTCGGCGACCGGGGCGTAGTCGATCAGCCCGTCGAACCGCATCCGGTTCATGTTCGAGTCGGTGGACGACCCGATCGCGGCGACCACGTCGCGCAGCTGGAGCTCCTCGGAGAGGGCCCCGCAGGAACCCACCCGGATCAGCGTCTTCACGCCGTACTCGTTGATCAGCTCGTGGGCGTAGATGGAGGCGGAGGGCATGCCCATGCCGGAACCCTGGACGGAGACCTCGACGCCGTTCCAGCGACCGGTGAAACCCAGCATGCCGCGGACCGTCGAGTAGCAGGTGGCGCCCTCGAGGTAGGTCTCCGCGATCCACTTGGCCCGCAGCGGGTCGCCCGGCATCAGGACCCGCTCGGCGATCTCTCCCGGCTTAGCGCCGATGTGCGTACTCATGGCAAAGATCCTGCCAGGCCGACGACGGGGATACCGGTTCGGCGTCCCAACCCGGGGTCCTGTACCCTCGTCGGCGGTGGCGTGTCCGAGTGGCCTAAGGAGCACGCCTCGAAAGCGTGTGAGGGTTTACGCCCTCCGCGGGTTCAAATCCCGCCGCCACCGCCAACCGAAGCGCCCGGGGATCCCGGGCGCTTCGTCATCTCCGGTCAGCCGGTCAGCAGGGGCCGTACGCCTCGTCGAAGAGGCGTCGCGCCCACTCGGCGTACCCGGCGATGATCTCCCGGACGGTCGTCCCGTCGTGCAGGAAGAGGTAGGCGCGGTCGCCGTTGCGGACGAGCAGACCGTCGAACCGTTCGGTCCGCCGTGGCGCGTGCAGCGGGACGGCCGTCGGATAGCTGGCCCGTACCTCGTCGACCGGGGTGCCGACGGTGATCCCCTCCGGCGTGCTCATCGGGTCGTCCAGCCAGAGCAGCACCAGCCGGTCGTCGACGAAGACCGGGCTGACGTCGCCGTGGCCGGTGAGCGCGGAACCGCAGGAGTCGGTCCCGGTGTGCAGCACCCCGCGCCGGACCAGCTCCTCCTCGGTGGCGCCGAACTCGATGTCGTCCAACCCGTCGAGGCTGACCACCTCGGCGGCCCCGATCGGGCGGACCGGCACCTGCGGCCCGAGTGGACGTACGCCGCTGCCGGCCGCCGACGCGGCCACCAGCAGCACAGTGATAAAAGCAAATTGTCGCAATTTCATGGAATCCCCCAGTCCCCAACGGGACCGGGGCGATCAGGTTGCTGGTGCCGGCCGGATTGCCGGAGTTCCCACTCCTCGGCCAGCTCGTCCCAGTAGTCGGCGGACAGCCCGCGCCGGCCGTGCGCCAGCCAGCCGGCGGTGTCCCGCTCCAGGTGCAGGCCCAGCTCGGCGAACGGGTCGATCCACGGTCCCGGCTCGGCACCCAGCCGGGCGAGCGCCTCGTTGATCGGCCATTGCTCGCGCGGCCGGTCCAGGGCGTCGTCGAAGTGCGGGCCCCAGCTCACCTCGCCGCCCAGCCACACCACCGACGCCTGATGGCCCAGCCCGCCGGCGAACTCCGCCTCCAGATACGCCACCGGTCCCCGCCGCGACCAGCCGGCCAACAGCTCCGCCAGCAGGGGCGAGAGGACGAGCTGGAACGGCTGCTCGGCCGACGGCTCCTCGACCGCGAAGTCCGGCAGCGCGCCGGTCAGCTCCTGCACCAGCTGCGGCGTCACCGGTAGCAGCGCGAAGTCCTGTCGCAGCGCGCCGAGCACCGCGTGGTCCAACTCGGCGGTCTGCTCGCGCAACAGGTCCACGTCGGCCACCACCGCGCTGAGCTGGTAACTCATCCGATCCTCTCGCCGTCCACAGCCTGTGGATGGAACATGTGTACGACGGATCCGCCGTTGCCGGTCCGGGTGCCCCGGCACAGATCATCGCAACCGGGTCCGTACCCGCAAAGGGGCCGGCTCCGCGCGGAGCCGGCCCCTTTGCGGTCAGGTCATCACCAGGCGGACATGTCCGGCAGTTGGTCGATGGAGATGGTCTTCGGGTTCGCCATCGCGGTCTTCCACAGACCGGCCACGTCCTTGCCGCTGCCGGCCCAGTCGCGGGACGCCCAGACCACGAAGTACGGCCAGGCCGGGTCGGACGACGGGTTCAGCGGGCTGAACGTCTCCGCCACCCCGGTGGTCTTGCTGCTGCTGACCGCCTTCGTCGTGTCGAAGTCGCTCCAGCTCTGGAAGTAGTCGGAGGTGACCAGGTCGACGTAGGCGTCGCCCGGGTACCAGGACGCCAGCGAGCTGCCCTGGCCGGAGGCCATGCCGTTGAAGACCCAGACGATGTTGTGCGCCCCGGCGAGCTGGGCGCGCTGGTAGATCAGCCGCCAGAGCTGCTTGTAGGCGTCCTGACCCTTCTTGGTCCACCACATGTAGTTGTTGTTGGCCTCGTGCAGCGGCCGGAACAGCACCGGCACTCCGGCGTCGCCCATCTTCTTCAGCTCGGCCACCACCAGGTCGATGTCCTTGTAGAGCTGCGACGACGGGTTGTTCAGGTCGGGCTGGAAGTCGCACGGGGCGGAGTAGTTGCCGCCGCGCGGGCAGTACCAGTGCCACTGGAAGGCGACGATGCCCTTGCGGTTCTTCGCCCAGTCGATCACCTGCTGGGTCTGGATGCTGCCCTTGGTGTACTCCATGAAGTCGAACGCCACGATCGCCGGGTAGCGGCCGGTCAGCTGCTGCACCTTGTCGGCGTCCGGCAGGTCGGTCTGCCCGCTGACGTAGGAGTGCGTCTTCAGGTAGCAGATCAGGTTGCGGACCTTCGAGTTCGCCTGCGGGTCGGCCGGCTCCTGGCCGCAGTTGGGGCCGGGCGGGGTGGGCGGCTTGACCGCGTACACCTCGAACTCGTAGAGCGAGTAACCCCAGGCGGTGCCGCGCGCGGTGCCGGACATCCGGACGTACCGGCCGCTGCCGGTCACCGCCAGGTCGTCGGTGCCGCCGTCGCCGCTGGTGGTGCTGTAGACCGGGGTCCAGCTGGTCCCGTCCGTCGAGGTCTGGATCTGGTACGCCCTGCCGTAGGCGGCCTCCCAGCGGAGCCGGACCAGCGAGATCGGGTACGTCGCACCCAGGTCCACCTGGATCCACTGCGGGTCGGTGTAGAGGCTGGACCAGCGGGTCCCGCCGTTCCCGTCGACCGCCAGGTTCGAGCTGAGGCTGGTGCTCTCGTTCGACGAGGCGGTGGTCGGCCGGTTCAACGCCAGGTTGCCGGCCGGCGCGGTGCTGCTCGGGCTCGGGTTCGGGCTCGGGCTCGTCGGGCCGGGGCTGGGCGTGCCGGTCGGGGTGCCGCTCGGACCGGGCGTCGGGTCGCCGCAGGCCGCCCCGTTGAGCGTGAACGCGGTCGGGGCCGGGTTCGACCCGCTGTAGGTCACGTTGAAGCCGAAGCTGACCGTGCCGCCGTTCGCCGGGATCCCGGCGCTGTAGCTGACGTTGGTGGCGGTGACGTTCGCGCCGGACTGGGTCTTGGTGGCGTTCCAGATGTCGCCGACGACCTGGTTGCCGGGGAAGGTCCAGGCGAGGGTCCAGCCGTTGACCGGGGTGGCGCTGAGGTTGGTGACGGTCAGGTTCGTGGTCGCGCCGGAACCCCAGTCGTTGGTGACCTGGTACTGGACCGAGCAGGTGCCGGCCGCGGCCTGCGCGGACGGCATCGTCACGAGGGTGCCGGCCAGCACGGTGACGGCTGCCGCCGCCCCGGCCAGGCAGGCCCGCGTGCGGGTGCGATGGGTCATCAGGATCTCCCGTACGGGTGGTGGTGGGTACGGACGTGGCGCGTCCCTGTGGTGGTCACCCAGCTCTGCCCGGACCGGCCCGGCTGCCGGTTGCCCCCGACGGCCGGACCAGAGAAAGATATCGACGATGGTGCTGATGAACCGGTTAACTTGTCAAGCCTCAAATCTGCGCTCCGGTCGTCTTCGACTTGCTCATTGCCCATCTGTTTGCAGCAAACGAAGCTGAACCGCTCCAGAGCGACGGTGCGGCGCGAGCCACGGGAGCAGCTGCGCGCCGCACCGTCACGGGTCAGATGGTGAAGCCGCCGTCGACGTTCAGCGTCGCGCCGGTGACGTAGCCGCCGTCCGGCCCGGCCAGGAAGGCCACGGCGCCGGCGATGTCGGCCGGCGCGGCGTACCGGCCCAGCGCGGTGAAGCCCCGGACGGTTCCCGCGTTCGGCCCGTCGGCCGGGTTGGCGTCGGTGTCGGTCGGTCCCGGATTCACCAGGTTCACCGTGATGCCCCGCTCACCCAGCTCCCGGCCGAGACCCTTGGTCAGGCCGACCAGGGCGGTCTTGCTCAGGGCGTACAGGGCGAAACCGGGGAACACCGTCCGCTCCGCCATGTTGCTGCCGATGCTGATGATCCGCCCACCCTCGGTCATGTGCCGGGCCGCCGCCTGCGAGGCCACGTACGGCGCTCGCACGTTGACCGCCACCGTCCGGTCGAACTCGGCCGGACCGAGCTCCTCCACCGGGCCCACCAGGAGCACCCCGGCGTTGTTCACCAGCACGTCCAGCCGGCCGAACTCCGCGGCGGTCCGGTCCACCGCGGCGCGTACGGCGGTCTCGTCCGCGCTGTCCGTCCGTACCGCCCACGCCCGGCGCCCGACCGCCTTGATCTGCTCGACCAGCTCCGTCGCGCGGTCGGCGCGCTGCTCGTAGGTGAGCGCCACGTCGGCGCCCTCCCGGGCCAGCCGCAGGGCCACCGCGGCCCCGATCCCCCGGCTGCCGCCGGTCACCAACGCCACTTTTCCGTCCAGAACTCCGCTCATGCCACCAGCCTGCTCGGCGGCGGGCCGGCCGTCTGGCGGTGATCAGACGCCGCGTTCCGGGCCGCGATGTCGCCGGTGCACGCCTCCGTGGCGGCTCGTGGAACGAGAAAGGGCCGGCCCTGAACCGGGCCGGCCCTTTGTCGAAGGCGGAGGATACGAGATTCGAACTCGTGAGGGTGTTAACCCAACACGCTTTCCAAGCGTGCGCCCTAGGCCTCTAGGCGAATCCTCCGCGAGCCAGGATACAGGTCCCGTGACGGCCGGCCACCCCACCACCCCCTGAAGATCCACGCCGGGTCGGGTAGGCTTGGCGGCACCCCCCGTGCGGCGTGCATCTCGTGAACCTCCCCAGGGCCGGAAGGCAGCAAGGATAAGCGGGCTCTGACGGGTGCACGGGGGGCCTTTCTGTCTCCGGGTGCCGGTAACGTCCCTGCGGGTCAGGTCACGGGGTGGTGGGTGGTCACCCGCGCCTGACCGGCGCAGAATGGCTCGGTCGAGAGGAGGCGGGACGGGTGGCACTGGCCCTTTACCGCAAGTACCGGCCCCGTACGTTCGCCGAGGTCATCGGGCAGGAGCACGTCACCGAACCGCTGTCGCAGGCGTTGCGCAGCGGGCGGCTCAACCACGCGTACCTCTTCTCCGGCCCCCGGGGCTGCGGCAAGACCTCCAGCGCCCGGATCCTGGCCCGCTCGCTCAACTGCGAGCAGGGCCCGACCCCGGAGCCGTGCGGGCAGTGTGAGTCCTGCCGCTCGCTGGCCACCGACGGCGCCGGCTCGATCGACGTCATCGAGATCGACGCGGCCAGCCACGGCGGCGTCGACGACGCCCGGGAGCTGCGCGAGAAGGCGTTCTTCGCACCGGCCCGCAGCCGCTTCAAGATCTATGTCATCGACGAGGCGCACATGGTCTCGTCGGCCGGCTTCAACGCCCTGCTCAAGCTGGTCGAGGAGCCCCCGGAGTACGTCAAGTTCATCTTCGCCACCACCGAGCCCGAGAAGGTGCTCGGCACGATCAAGTCGCGTACCCACCACTACCCGTTCCGGCTGATCCCGCCGAAGACGCTCCGGCCCTATCTGGAGCAGCTCTGCGAGGCCGAGGGCGTGACCGTCGACCCTGCCGTCTTCCCGCTCGTCGTGCGCGCCGGTGGCGGCAGTGCCCGGGACAGCCTCTCCGTGCTCGACCAGCTCATCGCGGGCGCCGGCCCCGACGGGGTCGGCTACGCCCGGGCCGCCGCGCTGCTCGGGGTCACCGACTCGGCGCTGATCGACGAGATGTGCGACGCCCTCGCGGCCGGGGACGGCGCGGCGGCGTACGCCACCGTCGACCGGGTGGCCGAGGCCGGGCACGACCCGCGCCGGTTCGCCGCCGACCTCCTGGAGCGCCTGCGGGACCTGATCGTGCTCCAGCAGGTGCCGGACGCCGCCACCAAGGGGCTCATCGACGGCCCGTCCGACCAGATCGAGCGGATGGCCGCCCAGGCCCAGCGGCTCGGCCCGGGCACCCTGTCCCGCTGCGCCGACATCGTGCACAACGGCCTGGTCGACATGCGCGGCACCACCGCGCCCCGGCTGCTGCTGGAGCTGATCTGCGCCCGGATGCTGCTGCCCGGCGTGGACGACACCACCGGTGGCCTGCTCCAGCGCCTGGAGCGGATGGAACGCCGGCTCACCCTGGGTGGCTCCGAGCCGCCGCCGGCCGCCGCCGGCTCCGTACCGGTCGCCCATCCTTCTCCGGTACGCCAGGAGCCGCCCGCCCCGAGCGCCGCGTCCGACCCGCAGACCGCCGGCCCGCCGGCGGCCGCCGCCGCGCCGACCGGGGCGGCTGCCGCCCGCGCCGCCGCGACCGCCGCCCGTTCCGCACCGGCCGTCCCCGACTCGGCGAACGCCGCCCGTTCCGCCCCTGAATCCATTGGCCCCGGTGGCGGCGTGCCGGCCGGCGTCGCCGCCGCTGGTCCGGCCGGCCCGGATTCCGGGGTCCCGCCCCGGCGGGTCGTGCCGCCGTCGGCGGTCATGCCCGACCCCGGCACCCCGAGCCGCCGCGTCCCGGTGCCGCCGCCCCCGGCGCGCTGGACGCCGTCGCGGTACGCCGGGTCTGGCCCGAGGTGGTCGGCAAGGTCAACCGGACCAACAAGCGGATCGCCGCGCTGATGCGGGACGCGGTGGTCCGTGAGCTGGACGGCGACGTCCTGGTGCTGACGGTGAAGTCGACCGTGCTGGCCAAGATGATGTCGGACCACGCCGCGGTGCTCACCGACGCGCTCTACGAGGAGCTGGGCGGTCGCTGGCAGATCCGCTGCGAGGTGGCCGGCGAGCGGGGCGGGGTGTCGCTCGGCGGCTCCTCGCGTCCCGCCCGCCCGGCTCCCGCACCGCCGTCCGGCGACCCGTCCACCCAGGCCGGCGGCCCAGGCCCGTCCGCGCAGCCCGGTGGCCCAGGCTCGTCCGCCCAGGCCGGCGGTCCGAGCGCGTCCGGTGGTCCGAGCGAGTCCGGCGGCTCAGGTCCCTCCGGTGGCCAAGGTCCGTCCGGTGCGCCGAACCTGTCCGGTGGTCCGGGAGCATCCGCGCCGGTCGCCGGCCCGGGTCAGGCCACCGGGTCTGGCTCCGTGGGTCAGGCCGGCTCCGGCGGCCCGGCCGGAAACTCCGGTGGGCCGGCAGGTCGTGCCGGCGGTGCGCCGGGTCGGAGCGCCGGACCGGCTGGCGGCCCGGTGGGGAGCGCGTCCCACGCTTCGGCCGGCGCGTCCGCCGGTGCTTCCGGGCCGGGCATGACCGGTTCCGGCAGCCAGATGGCCAGTGGCGATGGCGTGTCGGGTGCGCCGGTCGACGACGAGGACTGGCCCGAGCCGGCCCGCCCGGGCGGCAGCGCGCCCGGCGCCGACCAGCGTTCCGAGTTGGCCGGTCCCGGCGGTGCGACCGGCGACGCGGAGGCGTGGCCCGAGCCGGCCCGGCCGGGTGGTGCCACGGCCACCGCGACGGCGGTCGCCGCCCCGGCGGCCACGGCGGCTCCCGCCGTACCCCGGCCGGTGCCGCAGCCGACCCCGGCCGCGACCGGCGGACCGCCGGTGAGCAGCGCGATCGCGGCGGCCCGGGCGGCTGCGGCGGGTGCCGGCGCGGGTCGGGGACCGCGGCCCGCGCCGTCCGGGCGGAAGACCGCCGACCCGGAGTGGGCCGGCGAGCCGCCCTACGACCCGGACTACGACGGGCCGATCCGGGGTGGCGGGGCCCGGGCGAGCGCCGCCCCGGCCGCTCCCGCCTACGAGGGTTTCGACCCGGGTGACGAGCCGCTGGACGAGGTGATCGACGAGCGGACCGCCCGGCAGTCGAGCGAGGAGCAGGCGGTGCAGCTGCTCCGGGAGGCGTTCGGCGCCGAGAAGATCGACGAGGTCGACGCGCGCTGAGGCGCGTGGGCGACCGGCGGGGACGGGTGCCGCCGCCCGACTAGGCTGGGCGCGGCCGAGCAGACGAGTGCGAGAAGGAGCCATCCGTGCGCCCAGGTGGACAGCCGAACATGCAGCAGATGCTGAAGCAGGCGCAGAAGATGCAGCAGCAGATCGCCAAGGCCCAGGCCGAGCTGGCCGACGCGGAGCTGACCGGGACCGCCGGTGGCGGGCTGGTCACCGCGACGGTCGACGGCACCGGCGAGCTGAAGGCGATCAAGATCGACCCGAAGGCGGTCGACCCGGACGACATGGAGACCCTGGAGGACCTGGTCGTGGCGGCCGTGCGCAACGCCGCCGACGCGGCCCGCGAGCTGACTGAGAAGAAGATGGGCCCGGTCACCGGCGGCATGGGCGGCCTCGGCCTGCCCGGTTTCTGAGCGGCAGATGTACGAGGGTGCCATCCAGGACTTGATCGACGAGCTGGGACGGCTGCCGGGCGTGGGCCCGAAGAGCGCCCAGCGGATCGCCTTCCACGTCCTGTCCGCCGACCCGGCCGACGTCAACCGGCTGGCCGGCGCGCTGCGCAAGGTCAAGGAGCTGGTGCGGTTCTGCACCACCTGCTTCAACGTGGCCGAGTCGGAGCAGTGCCGGATCTGCCGCGACCCCCGTCGTACGGACGAGGTGCTCTGCGTGGTGGAGGAACCGAAGGACGTGGTGGCAATCGAGCGGACCGGTGAGTTCCGCGGGCGCTATCACGTGCTCGGCGGCGCGATCAATCCGCTGGAGGGGATCGGCCCGGACAACCTGCGGATCCGGGAGCTGATGACCCGGCTGAGCGGTGGCACGGTGCGCGAGTTGATCCTGGCCACCGATCCGAACACGGAGGGTGAGGCAACCGCTACCTATCTCGCCCTGATGGTGAAGCCGATGGGCATCGCGGTCACCCGGCTGGCGAGCGGTCTGCCGGTCGGCGGCGATCTGGAGTACGCCGACGAGATCACGCTGGGTCGGGCCTTCGAGGGTCGTCGGGCGGTCTGATCCGTACCGCCGGCCGGCTCCCTCCGGGGGTCGGCCGGCGATCGGCATTTTAGGGGCTTTCGCCCCACTCGCGGTTCTCCCCGACCTGTGACAGTCCCCTTTGTCTGGAGATCAGACGCTGTCAGACCCGGTGACTTGGTGTCGGCTTGATAGCGATTGCCTAACGGGCGTTCCGCTTCCGTGAGTCCTGTCATAGCCTCCGGCTCACAGACTGAGCCACAACTCGGCGTGGTCATGCGCATGACAGAGGTGAGAGATGCAGGCAGGCAGGCTAAAGGCGGCTGTGGCCCTCGCGGCCGTTGCCGCTCTGGCGGTCGGGGCGTCCGGCTGCGCGAAGAGCGAGCGTGACGGGGGCAGCGGTGAGGCCAAGACTGGCGGCACCTTCGTCTTCGCGGGGGCGGGTGACCCGAAGAACTTCGACCCGATCTTCAACGACGAGGGTGAGTCGTTCCGGCCCGTCCGGCAGATGTACGACACCCTGGTCATGAACAAGCCGGGCACGGCGGACCTGGTGGGTGGCCTGGCCGAGAGCTGGGAGCACGACCCCGCCGGCAAGGTCTGGACCTTCAAGCTCCGCAAGGGCGTCAAGTTCCACGACGGCACCGCCTTCAACGCCGCCGCCGTCTGCTACAACTTCGACCGCTGGTACAACATGAAGGGCGCCGCCGCCCAGTCGCAGATGATCTACTACTCGGACGTCTTCGGCGGCTTCGCCAAGAACGAGGCCGAGGGTGCCGGCCAGGCGGTCTACAACAAGTGCGAGGCCAAGGACGACGCCACGGCCGTCATCACGATGAACCAGTACAAGGGTGCCTTCCCGGGCGCCTTCGCGCTGACCGCGCTCTCCATCGCCAGCCCGGACGCGCTGAAGAAGTACGACGCCGACACGGTGAAGCAGAACGGCGACTCCTTCGAGTACAGCGCCTTCGCCACCGAGCACCCGGTGGGCACCGGCCCGTTCACCTTCGGCGGTTGGGACAAGGCCAAGGGTGAGATCACCCTGAACCGGAACCCCGACTACTGGGGCGAGAAGGCCAAGGTCGACAAGATGATCATCAAGATCATCAAGGACGAGAACACCCGGAAGCAGGAGCTGCGCGCCGGCACCGTCCAGGGCATCGACTTCCCGGCGCCGGCCGACCGCAAGGCGCTGGAGAGCGAGGGCTTCAACGTCATCAACCGCCCGGCGTTCAACATCCTCTACCTGGGCATCAACCAGAAGAACAACCCGAAGCTCAAGGACCTGCGGGTGCGTCAGGCGATCGCCTACGCCCTGAACCGCCAGCAGCTCGTCCAGACCAAGGGCCCGGGTGGCACCAAGGTCGCCGACGAGTTCCTGCCGGACAGCGTGCTCGGCTACGCCCCGGACGTGCAGAAGTACGACTACAACCCGGAGAAGGCCAAGCAGCTGCTCAAGGAGGCCGGGGCCGAGGGGCTGACCCTGAACTTCTACTACCCGACCGACGTCTCCCGGCCGTACATGCCGAACCCGCAGGAGATCTTCACCGTCCTCGCCAACGACCTCCAGTCGGTCGGCATCAAGGTCAACGGTGTGGCCCGCCCGTGGAACGGTGGCTACAAGGACGACGTGCAGCAGTTCGGCAAGCAGGACCTGCACATCCTCGGCTGGACCGGTGACTACAACGACCCGGGCAACTTCGTCGGCACCTTCTTCGGCCGCGCCAAGGGCGAGTTCGGTGACCAGGGCATGACCGACATGTTCGACGCGATCGCCAAGGCCGACGCCGCCGTCGACGAGGCCGGCAAGAAGGCCGCGTGGGAGCAGGTCAACCGCGACATCGCCGCCAAGTGGCTGCCGGCCGTGCCGATCTGGCACGCCCCGCCGGCCATCGTGGTCACCAAGAACGTCAAGGGTCTGGTCGCCAGCCCGCTGACCGACGAGCGCTTCAACACGGTCAGCGTCTCCTGAGGACGACGCTGAACCACTGACGCCGTACGCGGATCGGCCCGGGCCGGGGCAAGACCCCCGGCCCGGGCCGAACCGCTGATATCGAGAATCTGGTGTGAGAGATGTTGCGAGTCATAGTCCGCCGCCTGCTCCAGCTGGTGGTGACCCTGATAGCGCTGTCGGCGCTCATCTTCGTCTGGCTGCGGAACCTGCCCGGTGGCCCGATCGAGGCGCTGCTCGGTGAGCGGGCCACCCCGGAGCGGCGCGCGCTGCTGACCAAGGCGCTCGGCTACGACCAGCCGATCCTGGTCCAGTACGGCAAGTTCATGTCTCGGGTCGTGACCGGCGACTTCGGCAACTCCATCCGGTCCGGCGACGCCGTCACCTCAGTGATCGGCCGCGCCTTCCCGGCCACCATCGAGCTGGCTGTGGCCGCCCTGATCATCGCGATCGGGATCGGCGTGCCGCTCGGCTACCTGGCCGCCCGCTACCACGGGCGGCTGCTGGACAACCTGAGCATCGCCGGCACCCTGCTCGGCATCTCGATCCCCATCTTCTTCCTGGGCTATCTGCTCAAGGACGTCTTCACCCAGAACGTCCACTGGTTCCCGCCCTCCGGGCGGCTCAGCACCGGAATGGACAACACCGAGGTGACCGGCTTCTTCGTCCTCGACGGGTTGCTCACCCGGGAGTTCGACGTCACCGCCGACGCGCTCTGGCACCTGATCCTGCCGGCGTTCACCCTGGCCACCATCCCGCTGGCGGTGATCGTCCGGATCACCCGGGCCAGCGTGCTGGACGTGCTCAACGAGGACTACGTCCGGACGGCCGAGGCCAAGGGCCTGCGGCACCGGACGATCCGTGGCCGGCACATCCTGCGCAACGGCCTGCTGCCCGTGGTGACCACCATCGGTCTGCAGACCGGCGCGCTCCTCTCCGGCGCGGTGCTCACCGAGAAGGTCTACAACTGGGGCGGCCTCGGCACGCTGATCTACGACTCGATCAGCGGTGGTCGCGACTACCCGGTGCTCCAGGCGCTGATCCTGCTGGCCGCGCTGGTCTTCGTGGTGGTCAACCTCCTGGTCGACGTCTCCTACGCCTTCATCGACCCGAGGGTGCGTGTGCGATGAGCGAGCGGAGCGAGGGAATCATCAGGCACAGTGCGGCGGAGCCTCGTGCGGCCGCCGAGCGAAGCGAGGTGGCCGCATGAGCGACCCCATCACCCGGCCCAACGTGCCGGCTCCCCGGGACGAGTCCGGCCTGCCCGAGTCCGACCTCACCCAGGCCGACCCGTCGGAGGCCCGGGAGAAGCCCGAGGGCGTGACCCCCCGCAACCTCGCCCTGCTCGGCGAGCGGAAGAAGGCGCGGCTCGACGCGCTGGCCCGGGCCGGCGCCGACTCCGGTGGCGTGAGCCTCGTCCGGGACGCGTTCCGCCGGCTGCGGCGCAACCCGGTCGCCATCGTCGGCGCGTCGATCGTCGCGCTCTTCGTCCTGGTGGCGATCTTCGCGCCGCTGCTCGCGCCGCACGACCCGGCGCAGCGCTTCGACGAGCTGACCAAGAACCTCACCGTCGACAGCATCCCCGGTGGCAGCAGCGAGTTCCCGCTCGGCTCCGACCCGCTCGGCCGGGACTTCCTCTCCCGCATGATCTACGGCAGCCAGCAGACGCTCTTCGTCGGCGTGGTGGCCACCCTGATCGGCCTGGGCCTCGGCGTGCTGATCGGCGCGCTGGCCGGCGCGTTCGGCGGCTGGGTCGACAACATCCTGATGCGCTTCACCGACGTGATGCTGGCCCTGCCCGCCCTGCTGCTGGCGATCAGCCTGGTGGCCATGGCCAGCCGGTCCAGCCAGTGGACGGTCATCTTCGCGGTGGCGGTCGTGAACGTGCCGATCTTCGCCCGGCTGCTGCGCGGCTCGATGCTCGCCCAGCGGGAGAGCGACCACGTGCTGGCCGCCCGGGCGCTCGGCGTGAAGCAGCACGCCATCGTGCTGCGGCACATGCTGCCCAACGCGATGACCGCGGTGATCGTGCAGGCCACGCTCACCCTCTCCACGGCCATCCTGGAGGCGGCCTCGCTCTCCTTCCTCGGCCTCGGCGACCCGGACATCAACCGCGCCGAGTGGGGCCTGATGCTCGGCGTGGACGGACAGCGGTACTTCGAGGTCCGGCCCGAGCTGGCCTACTACCCGGCCGCCGCGATCATCGTGGTCGCGCTCGGCTTCACCCTGCTCGGTGAGGCGATGCGCGAGGCGATCGACCCGAAGAACCGGCGGTGACGGCGATGGGAACCACGCACCAGCGCAGTGAGGAAGTGACCCGATGAGCCTGCTCGACGTACGCGATCTGAGCGTGGTGTTCCAGCGTCGCGGTGAGCGGCCGTTCACCGCCGTCGACAAGGTCAGCTTCAGCGTGGAGCCGGGGCAGACCGTGGGCCTGGTCGGCGAGTCCGGCTGCGGCAAGAGCGTGACCAGCCTGGCGATCATGGGTCTGCTGCCCGAGCGGGGCAACAAGGTCTCCGGGGAGGTGCTCTTCGACGGCACCGACCTGCTGAGGCTCCGCCCGGACGACCTGCGCGACCGGCGCGGCCGGGACATCGGCATGATCTTCCAGGACCCGCTCTCCTCGCTGAACCCGGTCGTCCCGATCGGGGTGCAGGTCGCCGAGGTGCTGGAACGGCACCGGGGGATGAAGCGCAGCGCGGCCCTGAAGGAGTCCCGGGAGCTGCTCGACGCGGTCGGCATCCCCGACCCGATGCGGCGGCTGAAGGAATACCCGCACCAGATCTCCGGCGGGATGCGGCAGCGCGCCCTGATCGCCATCGCGCTGGCCTGCAAGCCGCGGCTGCTGATCGCCGACGAGCCGACCACCGCGCTGGACGTGACCATCCAGGCGCAGATCCTCACCCTGCTCAAGCAGCTCGTCGACGAGACCGGCACCGCGCTCATCATGATCACGCACGACCTGGGTGTGGTGGCCGGCCTCTGCGACACGGTCAACGTGCTCTACGGCGGCAAGGTGGTCGAGCGGGCCGCCCGGCACGAGCTGTTCGCCCGGCCGCGGCACCCGTACACGCACGGGCTGCTGAGCTCGGTGCCGCGGCTGGACTCGCCCCGGGGCGAGCGGCTGCACGCCATCCGCGGCTCGGTGGCCGACAACATCCCGTGGGGTGAGGGGTGCGCCTTCGCGCCCCGCTGCGACAACGTGGTGGACGCCTGCCTGGAGGGCACGCCCCCGCTCGAACCCACCGCGACCGGCGGCGACCTGCGCTGCAACAACCCTGTCTCCGAGGAGGTGGCGGTACCGTGACCGAGCGGACCGGACCACTTGTCGAACTGCGCGACGTCAAGGTCCACTTCCCGATCAAGAGCGGCGTGCTCTTCGACCGCACCGTCGGGTACGTCTACGCCGTCGACGGCGTCTCGCTGTCGATCAATGCGGGTGAGACGTACGGGCTGGTGGGCGAGTCGGGTTGCGGCAAGTCCACCCTCGGGCGGGGCCTGCTGCGGCTGGTCGAGCCGACCGACGGCGAGATCGTCTTCGACGGCACGGACGTCCGCTCGCTCAAGGGCGAGTCGATGCGCAAGGCCCGCCGCCGGATGCAGATGATCTTCCAGGACCCGCTGTCCAGCCTGGACCCCCGCCAGTCGGTGGAGTCGCTGCTGGTCGAGGGGCTCAAGGCGCACGGCCTCGCCGACGACAAGGCGGCCACCGCCAAGCGGCTGCGGGACGCCCTGGACGCCGTCGGCCTGCCCGCCTCGGCGCTGAGCAAGTATCCGCACGAGTTCTCCGGCGGTCAGCGGCAGCGCATCGGCATCGCCCGGGCCCTGGTGCTCGACCCCGACCTGATCGTCGCCGACGAGCCGGTCTCGGCGCTGGACGTGTCCATCCAGGCGCAGGTGCTCAACCTGCTCGAGGACATCCAGAACGAGCGCGGCCTGACGTACCTGATCATCGCCCACGACCTGGCGGTGGTCCGGCACATCGCCGACACGGTGGGGGTGATGTACCTCGGCGGCCTGGTGGAGGAGGCGTCCAGCGACGACCTCTACCGCGAGCCGATGCACCCGTACACGAGGGCGCTGATGTCGGCGGTGCCGGTGCCGGACCCGCTGGTGGAGGACCGCCGCGAGCGGATCCTGCTCGCCGGCGACCTGCCCTCGCCGACGAACCCGCCGCCCGGGTGCCGGTTCCACACCCGGTGCCCGTGGGCCCAGCCGACCCGCTGCGCCGACGAGCGGCCGGCGCTGCGCGACGTGCTCGACGGACACCGGGTGGCCTGCCACTACGCGGAGGACATCGCGGCCGGGCGGCTCCGGCCGCACGAGGTGGAGCCGGAGCTGGTCCGCCCGGACGACGGCGCGGCACCGGGCGACACCGGTGAGCTGATCCCGACCCCCTGAGCACGGCACGAGGCCCCCTTCCCGATCCCGGGAAGGGGGCCTCTGCGCAGCTCAGCCCTCGGGGCGATGGAGCAGGGCGACGGCGATGCCGTGCACGGCGTCCAGGCCGGCGGGGTCGGCCAGCGCGGCCTTTCCGCCGGTCACCGCGTACCACTCGTCGGCGTCCTTGTACTGCACGTGCAGGGTCACCTGGCCGTCGGCGTACGCGGTGCGCAGGGTCAGCTCGCCGGTCACCACGCCGACCTCGTCGGTCATCACGCCGCCCGGACCGGGGGTGATGTCGGCGGTGCGCTCCTGCGTACCCCCGGCCGGCGCCGCCCCGGCGGGCGCCGCGCCTTCGGCGGGTGCGGCACCCGGCGCGGCCCCGGCCTCCGGTGTGGCCCCGGCGGCCGGCGGGGTGGTGTCGGCGGACATGCCGGCCCCGGAGACGTCGGCGGGCGCCGCCGGCGTGCCGTCCGCGGTCATCCCCGCCGAGGTGGCGCCGGTCGCGCTGCCGGTGGCCGCCGCGGCGTCCCCGGCGGCCGGCGTCCGCTCCGGCGCGGGTGTCCCCCCGGCCCCGGTCACCGCTTGCTCGCCCATGTACAGCCCTCCAACATGTCGGTGAGGGCGGCCTTCTCGGCACTGGTCACCGTCAGCCGCCAGTAGTGCTTGACCGTCACCCAGTCCGCGGCGTACTGGCACCAGTACGACCGGTTCGCCGGCTTCCACTGCGACGGGTCCTGGTCACCCTTTGCCCGGTTGGAGGTCAGGGAAACCGCGATGAGCTGCGGGCGGGTCAGGTCGTTGGCGAAGTCGCCGCGCTTCGAGTCGTCCCACTCGTCCGCACCCGACCGCCACGCGTTGGCCAACGGCACCACGTGGTCGATGTCCACGTCCGACGGGTCGGTGAAGACCCGGCCGTCGTAGGCGCTCTCCCAGCGTCCACCCACCACGTTGCAGCCGGAGAGCTTGATGCTCTCGCCGTCCCGCTGGAGCACGCTGTCACGTACGTCGCAGTTCTTGCCGGTGTCCCGCCAGTGCGGGAACCGGGTCCGGCTGTAGCCCTTCATGGACCCGGCGGCCGCGACGGTCAGCTCACCGAGTTCCTGGGTGACGTTGCCGCCGCTGGGCGGCGGCGCATCCGGCTCGACGGCCGGGTCGCAGCCGGCCACGGCGAGGGCCAGCGCCGCGGCCAACGCGGCCGCCATCGCGGCCCGGGCTCCTGATCTGGTACGCACAGACGACACCTCTCCAGCTTGCGGGCTCCCGGCGAGTTGGCACAGTACCCCGGCGCGGTTTCCGTGATTCGTGGCGTCGGGACCGATCGCCGGGCAGATTGGAGCCATGACCGCATCCGCTCCCGCGCTCCGGACGGGAACCCCCGCCGCGCGGGGCACCCTGCTGGCCGCGATCCTCGCCTCCGGCATGGTGTTCCTCGACAGCACCGTCGTCAACGTGGCCCTGCCCCGGCTCGGCGCCGAACTCGGCGCGACGGTCGCCGATCTGCAGTGGACGGTCAACGGCTACCTGCTGATGCTGGCCGCGTTCGTGCTGCTCGGCGGGGCGCTCGGGGACCGCTTCGGGCGTCGTCGGGTCTTCCTGCTCGGGGTGACCTGGTTCGCCGTCGCCTCCGTGCTCTGCGGGCTGGCCCAGGGCACCGGCTGGCTGGTCGCCGCCCGGTTCCTCCAGGGCGCCGGCGGCGCGCTGCTCACCCCCGGCTCGCTCGCCGTCCTCCAGGCCAGCTTCCACCCGGACGACCGCGGGCGGGCCATCGGCACCTGGGCCGGACTGTCCGGTGTCTCCACCGCGCTCGGCCCGCTGCTGGGTGGCTGGTTGATCGACGCGCTCTCCTGGCGGTGGATCTTCTTCATCAACCTGCCGCTGGCCGTGGGCGTGCTGCTCGCCGCGCTGCGCTGGGTGCCGGAGAGCCGGGACGAGGACGCCTCGCGTACCGGGGCGGGGCGGCGGCGCTTCGACGTGGCCGGGGCACTGCTCGGCGCGGTCGGCCTGGGCGGTGTCACGTACGCCCTGATCGACGCCCCGGCGCGCGGGGCCGGCACGCTGCCGGTGCTGGCCTCGGCGCTGGTCGGGGTGGCCGCCGCGGTGGTCTTCGTGCTGGTGGAACGGCGGCGCGGGGACACCGCCATGCTCCCCACCGGCCTCTTCAGCAGCCGGCTCTTCTCCGTGCTCAACCTCTTCACCGTCGCGGTGTACGCCGCGCTGGGCGGGTTCACCTTCTTCCTCGCCGTCTACCTGCAGAACGTGGTCGGCTGGTCAGCCCTGCTGACCGGGCTGGCCACGCTGCCGATGACGGTGCTGCTGCTGCTCGGTTCGTCGCGGGCGGGGGCGCTGGCCGCCCGGATCGGCCCCCGGCTGCCGCTCACCGTCGGTCCGGTGGTCGCCGCGGTCGGCCTGCTGCTGCTGCGCCGGGTCGGGCCGGGGGCGTCGTACTGGGTGGACGTGCTGCCGGGGGTGGTCCTGTTCGGAGCGGGCCTGACGCTGGTGGTGGCCCCGCTGACCGCCTCGGTGCTGGCCGCCGTCGCCGACCGGTTCGCCGGGGTGGCGAGCGGCTTCAACAACGCCGCCTCCCGGGCCGGGAGCCTGCTGGCCGTGGCCGCCCTGCCACTGCTCGTCGGCCTCTCCGGGACCGGCTACGAGCAGCGAAGTGCGCTGACCGGCGCGTACCGGGGGGCGCTGCTGTGGTGCGCCGGGCTGCTGCTCGCCGCCGCCGCGACGGCCGCCCTGCTCATCCACCGCCCGCCGCGCGGACCCGCCGACGGACAGTCGGCCCCCGGGCAACCGGTCAGACCGGGGTGACCAGCCCGTCGTCGAGGTCGTAGCGGGCCCCCACGATCAGCAGTTCCCCGCGGGCCACCCGTCCGGCGAGCAACGGGCTGCCGTCGCGCAGAGCGCGGACCTGGGCCCGGACGTTCGCCCGGCACCCGTTCTCCACCGGGTCGCCGGGCCGGTCGAGCACCGGTGCGACGACCGGCCGCAACGCCGCCACCAGGGCGTCGACGTGGTACGGCGGGGTGGTGCCGTTACGGAGCGCGTCGACCGTGGCCGCGACCGCCCCGCACCGCTCGTGGCCGAGCACCACGACGAGCGGGCTGGCGAAGGTCAGCACGGCGTACTCGACGGTGCCGAGCACGAACTCGTCGACCAGGTTGCCGGCGAGTCGGGCGTCGAAGAGGTCACCGAGCCCCTGGTCGAAGAGGAGTTCGGGCGGTACGCGGGAGTCGGCGCAGCCGAGCACGACCGCGTACGGCCGCTGCCCGGAAGCCAGCCGGCGCAGCGTGTCCGGGTCCTGGCGCGGCCGTTCCGCCCGACCCGCGGCGAACCGCCGGTTGCCGGCGAGCAGCGCCGCCAGCGCGGCGCGCGGTCCGGGCTGCGGCTGGGTGCCCGTGTCGCGGGGTGGGGCAGCGGTGCGGACCGGCGGGGCGGCGGGTCTCCCGGCCGCTGCGGCGGCCGTCGCCGCGGCGGTCACCGCCGTCGGGCCGAGCGCGGCGAGTCCACCGGCCACGAGCAGGCCACGCCGGGTCACGGGCTGGCGGTGCATCCGGATCCCTTCCGGTCCGGTCGGGCGACCGGCTCCGGACGGATCAACGACCGGCGGCACCGGAACGGGACGGACGGGTCCGGAGCGATGGCGGAGGGTCCCCGATCGACGAGACCGGGGACCCTCCCCGGTTCAGCTCCGGGCGCGGTTGACGGCGCTGGTGACCGCCTTCACCGAGGCGGTGACGATGTTGGCGTCCGTACCGACGCCCCACACCGTCCGACCGTCCACCTCGCACTCCACGTACGCGGCGGCCTGCGCGTCACCACCCGAGGAGAGCGCGTGCTCGTGGTAGTCGAGCACGCGTACCGTCACGCCCACGGACTGCAGCGCGTTGACGTACGCGTCGATCGGGCCGTTGCCGACCGCGGTGAGCGGCCGGGCCTCGCCGCCGAGACCGACCTGGGCCTCGATCTCGACCTTGCCGTCGACGGTGCCGATGGTGTAGCCGGCCAGCGTGACCGCCGGGTCGACCTGGTGGTCGACCAGGTAGTTGCGGGCGAAGATCTCCCACATGGTGCCCGGGTCGACCTCGCCGCCGTCGTGGTCGGTGACCTGCTGCACGACGCCGGAGAACTCGATCTGGAGGCGGCGCGGCAGGTCGAGCTGGTGCTCGGACTTCATGATGTACGCGACGCCGCCCTTGCCGGACTGCGAGTTGACCCGGATGACCGCCTCGTAGGTGCGGCCCAGGTCCTTCGGGTCGATCGGCAGGTAGGGCACCGCCCAGGTGTGCTCGTCGATCGGCACCCCGGCCGCCGCCGCGTCCTTCGCCAGCGCCTCGAAGCCCTTCTTGATGGCGTCCTGGTGGGAGCCGGAGAAGGCGGTGTAGACCAGATCGCCCGCGTACGGGTGGCGCTCGTGCACGGGCAGCTGGTTGCAGTACTCGACCGCGCGCTTGACCTCGTCGATGTTCGAGAAGTCGATCATCGGGTCGATGCCCTGGGAGAAGAGGTTCAGGCCCAGGGTGACCAGGTCGACGTTGCCGGTCCGCTCGCCGTTGCCGAAGAGGCAGCCCTCGATCCGGTCGGCGCCGGCCAGCAGGCCCAGCTCGGCGGCGGCCACCCCGGTGCCCCGGTCGTTGTGCGGGTGCAGGCTCAGCACCAGGCTCTCCCGGCGGGGCAGCCGGCGGTGCATCCACTCGATCGAGTCGGCGTACACGTTCGGCGTGGCCATCTCCACGGTGGCCGGCAGGTTGATGATCAGCTTCCGGTCCGGGGTCGGGTCGATCACCTCGATGACCTTGCTGCAGACCTCCAGCGCGTACTCCAGTTCGGTGCCGGTGTACGACTCCGGCGAGTACTCGTAGTGGATGTCCGTGTCCGGGGTGTGGATCTCCGCGTACTTCCGGCAGAGCCGGGCGCCCTGGGTGGCGATGTCGGTGATGCCGTCCCGGTCCAGGCCGAAGACCACCCGGCGCTGGAGCGTCGAGGTCGAGTTGTAGAAGTGCACGATGGCCCGGCGGGCGCCGCGCAGCGACTCGAAGGTCCGCTCGATCAGGTGCTCGCGGCACTGGGTCAGCACCTGGATGGTGACGTCCTCCGGGACCAGGTCCTGCTCGATGAGCTGCCGCACGAAGTCGAAGTCGGTCTGGCTGGCCGACGGGAAGCCGACCTCGATCTCCTTGTAGCCCATCTGCACCAGCAGCTGGAACATCCGGCGCTTGCGCTCCGGGGACATCGGGTCGATCAGCGCCTGGTTGCCGTCGCGGAGGTCCACCGCGCACCAGCGCGGGGCGGCCTCTACCCGGCGGGTCGGCCAGGTGCGGTCCGGCAGGTCGACCCGGAACTGCTGGTCGTAGGGCTGGTAGCGCTGGAACGGCATCCGGCTGGGGCGCTGCCGGGCGATCGGATCGGTCTCGGCGTCAGTGGCGGTCTGTGCCATGGCGGAGTGCTCCCTGGGAACATCTGGCGTCAGCAATCGGAAGGTGTCGGCGAGGTGCGCGGCGGCGGTGCCGGGCGGTGCCGAGGTGAAGTTCGGATGTGCTGGACGGCGCGGTTCGACTCCGCGACGAGGTGCCGGCCTGGTCAGGCCCCGTCGCGGCGACCAAGGAGAAGGTACGCCTGCCACATGACAGGGTCACCCTACGTGGTGAGACGGGGAGTGGGAAGGCAGGTCCGGACTTTGAGATGGGTGTCGCAGCCTCCGGGCGTCGCGTCGTGGTCAGCGGAGCAGGAGGGCCGCGACGGGGTGCCGGTGGCGCAGCCCGGTCTCCCGGGCCCGTAGCTCCGCGGGGAGCGCGAACGGGTCGCCGAGTCGACCGACGGCGGCGACCACCAGGGGGTGGATCCCGTCCGCCAGGTCCAGTTCGGTGGCGAGGCCGACCGGGTCGAAGTTGCTGATCTGTCGCACGTGCAGGCCGAGCGCGGTGGCCTGCACGGTCAGGTGGGCGACCGCCTGCCCCAGGTCGTAGGCGGCCCGCTCGACGGCTCCGCCGCGGGCCGGGCCCCGCGTGCCCCCGACGTGCGCGCCCACCACCAGGGCGGACGCGTGCCGCGCCCACCGCTGGTCGCCGGCCGGCAGGTTGACCAGGATCCGCTTCCAGGTCGCCTCCTCCCGGTGGCCGAGGGCGAATCGCCACGGCTGGGCGTTGCCGGCCGAGGGGGCCCAGCGGGCGGCCTCCAGCAGGGAGGCAGCCTCGTCGCCGCTGAGGGTCGCGTCCGGGTCGAAGGCGCGGGGACTCCAGCGGAAGGCGAGCAGCGGGGTGAGGTCAACCATGCGAAGAGCGTCCCAGATGGGCGATTCGTCTCTTACGTCGGGTCAGCCCGCTGTGTCCCATAACACCCGTAACCGGGCGGGGGTCAGCCCGTTCCCGCGATCGGACTGTCGGTCGGCTCGGGTGCCGTACGGCCGATCGGCTCGCTCTCCACCACCGGCCCGGCTAGCGGGGCCGTGGCCGGGCCGGGTGTCGGCGTACCGGCCAGCGTCAGGGTGCCCAGCGCGGCCCGTACGTAGGTCGGGGTGCCGTCCGGCAGGTAGCAGTAGATCCCCACGTCCAACGGCGCGTTCAACGACGCGGAGGTCGACTCCACCGAGTAGCAGCCACCAGGGACGCCGGCCGGCGCGGCGGCGGGGGAGACCGCCAGCGGGGCACGCCGGTCGGTGAGCACGTCCAGCCAGTCGGTGAAGGGGTGCTGCACCCGGGGGTCGAGCCGGCGGGGGACGGTGTCGTCGGCGTCGCCGAGGCGTACGCAGCTCGCCGGGTCCGGTCGGCCGGGCGAGGGCAGGGCGCACTGGAACAGCCCGTCGGGCGTGGTGACGAGCGAGACGTCCACCGTGCCGCCCAGCCCCCAGGCCGGCACGTCGACCCGCCAGGTGCCGTCGTTCGCGCTGGTCACCAGCACTGTGCGGGTCGGGGTGTCCGGCGTGACCAGGGTGTAGCGGGCGGTCAGGTGGCGGTCGAGCGCGGCGGCGGCTAGCGCGGCCAGCTCGTCCCGGGCGGCGTCCACCCCGGCCGGCACCGGATCGGCGGTGGTCGACGGCGGGGCGGGTCTCGGCCGGTCGTCGGCGGTGCAGGCGGCGAGCAGTGCCGGCAGGCCGAGCGCCAGGGCGGCCGTCAGCCCTCGGGCCGCGCGAAGATGAGCGTGCACCGGGTCATTCTGCGGTGCGGGACCGACGGCCGGAGTCCGCCGGACGGCTGCCGTCACGGCGTGTCGCGGCACCTCCGCAACGCCCCCACGGGCTGGTGAGCCGCCCCACGCCGGGCCGGATGGTGGGATCACCCGACCCGCCGCGCCGCGCCGACCGATACCCTGAGGTGGTCTGACACGCGCCGCCGGACCGGAACCCGGCGGCGTCGGCACGCTCAGGGTCGTCGCTGGGAGGGAGTGCGCCGTCGTGGCACTCGTGGTGCAGAAGTACGGCGGGTCCTCCGTCGCCAACGCCGAGCGGATCAAGCGGGTGGCCGAGCGCATCGTCGCCGCCCGCAAGGCCGGCGACGACGTCGTGGTGGTGGTCTCCGCGATGGGCGACACCACCGACGAGCTGCTCGACCTGGCCAACCAGGTCAGCCCGCTGCCGCCGGGCCGCGAGCTGGACATGCTGCTCACCGCCGGGGAGCGGATCTCCATGGCGCTGCTCGCCATGGCCATCCACAACCTGGGATACGAGGCTCGCTCGTTCACCGGTTCGCAGGCCGGCGTGATCACCACCTCGGTGCACGGCCGGGCGCGGATCATCGACGTGACGCCCGGCCGCCTCAAGGGCGCGCTGGACGAGGGCTCGGTGGTCATCGTCGCCGGTTTCCAGGGCGTCTCGCAGGACACCAAGGACGTCACCACGCTGGGTCGGGGCGGCTCGGACACCACCGCCGTGGCGCTCGCCGCCGCGCTGCACGCCGACGTCTGCGAGATCTACACCGACGTGGACGGCATCTTCAGTGCCGACCCGCGGATCGTGCCGAACGCCCGGCACATCAAGCACATCACCTACGAGGAGATGTTGGAACTGGCCGCCTGCGGCGCCAAGGTGCTGCACCTGCGCAGCGTGGAGTACGCCCGGCGCGCGGGGTTGCCGATCCACGTCCGTTCGTCATACTCGACCAACACCGGCACCATGGTCACCGGATCGATGGAGGACCTTCCCGTGGAACAGGCACTGATCACCGGGGTCGCCCACGACCGCAGCGAGGCGAAGATCACCATCGTGGGGGTGCCGGACGAGCCGGGCGCCGCCGCGCGGATCTTCGACACCGTCGCGGGTGCCGAGATCAACATTGACATGATCGTGCAGAACGTCTCCACCGAGGGCACCGGGCGTACGGACATCTCGTTCACCCTGCCCAAGGCCGACGGCCCGACCGCGATGGCCGCGCTCAGCAAGATCCAGGAGCCGGTCAAGTTCAAGGGCCTGCTCTACGACGACCACGTCGGCAAGGTCTCCCTGATCGGTGCCGGCATGCGCTCGCATCCGGGCGTCGCGGCCGGCTTCTTCGCCGCCCTCGGCGCGGCCGGGGTGAACATCGAGATGATCTCCACCTCCGAGATCCGGGTCTCCGTGGTCTGCCGGGACACCGACCTCGACCGGGCCGTCCGGGCCATCCACGACCAGTTCGAACTGGGCGGCGACGCCGAGGCCGTGGTCTACGCGGGCACCGGGCGGTAGCCCCCGTGTCGTCGCTGCCCACCCTCGCCGTGGTCGGAGCGACCGGTGCCGTCGGCACGGTGATGTGCCAGCTGCTCTCCGCCCGGCGGAACGTCTGGGGCGAGATCCGGTTGCTCGCCTCCGCGCGCTCGGTGGGCCGGCAGGTGCAGTGCCGGGGCGAGACGCTGACCGTCCAGGCCCTCACCCCCGAGGCGTTCGACGGGGTGGACGTGGCCATGTTCGACGTGCCGGACGAGGTCTCCGCCGAGTGGGCGCCGGTCGCGGTGTCCCGGGGCGCGGTGGCGGTGGACAACTCCGGTGCGTTCCGGATGGACCGTGACGTGCCGCTGGTGGTCCCCGAGATCAACCCGGACCAGGTCCGCAACCGCCCCAGGGGCATCGTCGCCAACGCCAACTGCACCACCCTGGCGATGATCGTGGCGATCGCCCCGCTGCACCGCGAGTACGGCCTGCGCGAGCTGGTGCTCGCGTCGTACCAGGCGGTCTCCGGGGCGGGGCAGGCCGGCGTGGACACGCTGCACGCCCAGCTCGGCAAGATCGCCGGTGACCGGGTGCTCGGCTCCCGCCCCGGCGACGTGCGGCAGGCGGTCGGCGACGAGCTGGGTCCGTTCCCGGCCCCGCTGGCGCTCAACGTGGTGCCCTGGGCCGGCTCGCTGGCCGACGGCGGTTGGTCGTCCGAGGAGCTGAAGATGCGCAACGAGTCGCGCAAGATCCTCGGGCTGCCCGACCTCAAGGTCTCCGCCACCTGCGTACGGGTGCCGGTGGTCACCGGCCACTCGGTGGCCGTGCACGCGGTCTTCGCCACCGAGGTGGACGCCGAGGGAGCCCGCGAGGCGCTGCGCAACGCCCCCGGCGTGATCCTCGTCGACGACCCGGCCGCCGGCGAGTTCCCGATGCCGATCGACGCCGTCGGCACCGACCCGTCCTGGGTCGGCCGCATCCGCCGCGCGGTCGACGACCCCCGCGCCCTCGACCTCTTCGTCACCGGCGACAACCTCCGCAAGGGCGCCGCCCTCAACACCGCCCAGATCGCCGAACTCCTCGCCAAGGAACTGACCCACCCCTGACCCACCCGCCGTCGGCCCGCACCCCGCCCCCCACGTCCCCCGGTCCGGTCGATCATGGACTTGGGGTGCCTCGTCTGCCGGTTCTGCGCAGTTCGTCCGGCACCACAACTCCATGATCGCCGCGGAGGGCGGAGGGCGGAGGGCGGAGGGCGGAGGGCGGAGGGTGGGGGTCAGGCGGCGGCGAGGTGGACGCCGTCGCGGCCCTGGCGTTTGACGGCGTAGAGGGCCTGGTCGGCGCGGCGGAGGGTCAGCTCGGGGGACTCGCCGGGCTGGGGGAGGGCGACCCCGATGCTGATGGTGCGGCCGGTGTGCCGGGCCGCCTCGGTGAGTCGCTCGGCGATCCGGACCGCCTCGTCCGGGCGGCTCACCTCGATCACCGCCACGAACTCGTCGCCGCCGACCCGGTACAGCTCGTCGCCCTGGCGCAGCGCCCCCTCCAGCGCCCGGGCCAGCCCCACCAGCACCCGGTCACCGGCCTGGTGGCCGTACGTGTCGTTGACGGTCTTGAAGCCGTCCACGTCGATCGCCAGCAGGGCCGTACGCCCCGGCGTGGCCGCCGCGATCCGCTGCCCGAACGGCCCGGTGTGTCGCAGCCCGGTCAACGGGTCGGAGCTGGCCTGCTCACGCAGCCGGGCCAGACTGCGCAGCCGGTCGAGGCAGGTCCACGCCTGGCCGGCCAGCAACTCCATCAGGTTGACCGTGGTCGGGTCGGGGCGCAGCAGCCGCTCGTCGGCCACCAGCAGCACCCCGCCGCCGTCCGTCGGGCCGACCGGCACCGCCACCAGGGTGCGTGCCCCGGCCCGGGCGAGCGGTTGGTAGTCGCCGGTCGGGGGGTGTCCCGCCTCGCCCAGCGTGTACGACGAGCCGTTCCGGTGCGCCCGGGCGATCAGCCGGCCGAGCGGTCCGGCGCCGACCTCGGCGAGTTCGGCGCGGATCCGCGACTCCAGTTCGCCGGGAGCGCTGGTCGGCGCGCCGAGTCTGGGCCCGCTGCGGCCGGCGAGCACCAGCACGGCGGCGGAGAGGGTGGATACGTCCCGGGCCGCGGTGATCGCCGCCGCCATCGGGTCCCAGTCGGTGGGGGCGGAGGTCATCGCGGCGGCGTGCCGGAGCAGCTTCTCGCTGCGGCTCTCGGCCGGCGGCCCACCGAGCGCCACGATCCGCGCGCCCAGCCGGGCGGCCAGCCGTGCCGCGGTCCGCTGCCACGCGGCGAGGTCGGCCGGGTCGCTCCACTGCAGGTCGAGCACCCCGAGCGGCCGGCCCGCCGGGTCCAGCACCGGAACGCAGACCTCGCTGGTGACGTCGGGTCGGATCGGCAGGTAGTCGGGGTCGGCGGTGACGTCGGCGACGGCGGCGGGCGTGCCGGAGGCGTGTACCCGGCCGACGATGCCGGCCTTCGGCGGCACCGTGGAGAAGACCTGCCAGGCGCCGGTGGCCGCCACGCAGCGGAGCCGGTCGTGGACCTGGAGCAGGATCGAGACGGTCGCCGGGGTGTACCGGGCGAGCGTGGCGATCGTCCACTGGCACGCCTCCAGGGCGGTCGACGCCATCGGAAGGCGGACCGTGACGTCTCGGACGACTCGCTCGTGATCCACGTCGTTCCTGGTGAGAGGGGCCGGACAGGCCGGGTGACGCGATCAAGGGTACTCAGCGACGAGTCGGCCGACCTTCGTACACATGTGCTATCCACAGCCTGTGGATGCGGCCTGTGGACGGCGCGGGGCCGCGCGGTGGGGACGATCGGCGATAGCGTGGGGGTCCGGTCCCCGAGGAGGCGTCGATGCTCATCGCCCAGCTCAGCGACCCGCACGTGACCACCGGCCTGCTCGCCGCCGAACCGGCGTCCGGGCTGCACCGGGCCCTCGGCCGGGTGCTCGCCGTGCGACCCCGTCCGGACTGCGTGGTGATCACCGGTGACCTGGTCGCCCACGGCCGACCGGACGAGTACGCAGCGCTCCGCGAGATCATCGGCCGGTTCCCGCTGCCGGTGCACCTGGCCGCCGGCAACCACGACGACCGGGAGTCGCTGCTGGACACCTTCGGCGGCACACCCTGCCTCGGTGGCGGGTTCTCGGCCTACTACCACGTCGACCACGCCGAGGCGACCGTCGTGGTGCTGGACTCGCTCACGCCGGGGAGCAGCGGTGGGCAGCTCGGCGACGACCAGCTCGCCTGGCTCGACGGGGTGCTGGGCGGCCGGCCGGAGGTGCCCGCCGTCGTGTGCCTGCACCATCCGCCGGTCGGGGTCGGCATCCCGGCCGCCGACGAGATCCGGCTCGCCGACGGTGCCGCGCTCGCGGCCGTCGTCGGCCGCCACCCTCACGTCGTACGCGTCACCGCCGGCCACCTGCACCGGTCGGTGACCACCGCGTTCGCCGGCACGGTGCTCACCACCGCCCCGAGCACCTGGGTGCAGTCCACGCTGACGATGAGCGCCGACGAGGAGATCGGGCTGGTCGGCGAGCCGAGCGCCTTCCTGCTGCACCGGGTGGCCGACGGTGGCTGCGTCACCCACACCGTCCAGGTCAGCCACGCCGCCGGCAGCACCTGCGCGTTCTGACCCGGGCGGACGCGTCGCGGCAAGTGGCCCTGATCGTCGTGCAGCGGGCATCCGATGCGGCCTTCCCACCGGATTGACACGCGGACGTTGGCGGTGCCGAAACCGGATCACCGAATGTCCGACCGACCGGCCCAACGCGGGGTCACCGTCCGGATGGGACGGCCTCCGCCCGGCGGACGTACTTGCCGATGGGAAGGTTTCCCAGGGTCACAATTGCCGTCCGGCACTTATAACGTCGTTCTGGGCGAGAGCCCTGCTGATCCACCCTGCTGGTGGTTCCGTGGCCGCACCTGCGGCGGACACCACTGTGGTGCCACGGGGTCGGCTCCCCGGTCCCTGGGAGCCGGCCCCGTGCCGGGTGGGACCCCGGGCTCAGCCCAGCAGGAGACGGCGCACCTCGGGCGCCAGCACCTCGGGCGGCACCTCGTGGAAGCCGCCGGGCAGGCTGCGGTGCACGGCACCCGGGATCGCGTCCGCCGTGGCGACGGCCGCCTCCCGCAACCAGGGCGGGCTGCCCGCGCTGTCGACCACCACGGTCGGCGCGGCGATGGCCGCGAGCCGGTCGGTCGGCAGGGCCCCGTCGCCGCTCACCGCGCAGTCGTAGGCCAGGGTGTGGGCCAGCCCCTCCATCCAGGACCATCCCGGGTCGCCCCGCATTCCGGCGACGGCCTCGGCGGGCACCCCCACGGCGACGGTCAGGAAGAGCTCGACCGCGTCGCCCCGCCGGCCAGCCGACACCAGCTCGGTCAGCCGTTCCTGAAGGTCGGGTGGGGTGCCGGCGGGCCCGCCGACCCGGAACGGTGGCTCGAAGAGGGCCAGGCCGGCGACCGGCAGCCCGGCGGCCGCCGCGTCGGCGGCGAGGATCGCGCCGGAGGAGAGGCCGTAGACGTACGCCCGGCCGCCGGCCGCCTCGATCAGGGCCGCCACGTCCTCGATCTCGCGCGGCACCGCGTACGGTGCGGTCTCGCCACTGTCGCCGCGGCCGCGCCGGTCGTAGCCGAACACGGTGAAGTCGGCGGCGAGGGCCGCGCCCAGCGGCCGGGTGGTGGATCGGTCGTTGAAGGCCCCACCGACCAGGATGATCGGCGGGCCGTCGCCGGCCCTCTCGTAGGCGATGGTGGTGCCGTCGGCCGAGCGGACCGAGTCCACCGTCCAGGCAGTGGGGATCGACGTCATGGCTACTTTCTAGCCCGACCCCCTGACAGCGGGGGCTCGTGAAGGATTTCACCTGCCCGTCATGTCCGACACGTCCGTCGGACCCGCACATGTCGCCCCCGGTATGCGAAGGTCCGCTGGACTGGTCCGGTCGACCGATCGTGCCTCGGGTGGCAAGCTTGCCCCGGCGGGGTGGCGTCCCCCCGACTGCCGCCGTCGCGCCGACCCCTGTCACGACACGTTCACCGGTCGCCGGGCGAACCATCGCCCGGATGCCACGCGTCGTTATCTCACGAGGAGTTCCATGTCCGTCCCCGGGATGCGTCGGGCCGCCGTCGGCCTGGCCGCACTCGCCGTGACCGCGTTCAGTGCGGTCGCCGTACACCCCGCCCAGGCGGAGGCCGCTGCCAAGCCGGTCGACGTCCAGCTGCTCGCCATCAACGACTTCCACGGCAACCTGGAGCCCCCGACCGGGTCCAGCGGCACCATCGCGGGACAGCCGGCCGGTGGCGCGGAATACCTGGCCAGCCACCTGAAGGCGATGCGCGCGGCCGCCGCCGAGCAGGGCAAGGGCACCGTCACGGTCGCCGCCGGTGACCTGATCGGCGCCTCGCCGCTGCTCTCCGCGGCCTTCCACGACGAGCCCACCATCGAGGAGATGAACCTCGCCGGGCTCGAGTTCACCAGCGTCGGCAACCACGAGTTCGACGAGGGCGCCAAGGAACTGCTGCGCATGCAGCGGGGCGGTTGCCACCCGGTGGACGGCTGCGCCGACGGCACCCCGTTCGACGGTGCGAAGTTCCGGTACCTCTCCGCGAACGCCTTCAAGACCTCCACCGGCCTGCCCCTGATGCAGCCGTTCGGCATCAAGATCGTCAAGGGCGTTCCGATCGGCTTCATCGGCATGACCCTCGAGGGCACGCCGAACATCGTCAGCCAGCAGGGCGTGGCCGGCCTGCGCTTCGCCGACGAGGCGGACACCGCCAACAAGTACGCCAGGATCCTGCGCCTGCTCGGCGTGCAGAGCATCGTCGTGCTGCTGCACGAGGGTGGCGTGCAGAACGGCGGCGGCATCAACGACTGCACCGGGTTCAGTGGCCCGATCGTCGACATCGCCAACCGGATGGACCCGTCCATCGACGTCATCGTCAGCGGGCACACCCACGCCGCGTACAACTGCAACATCAACGGCAAGCTGGTCACCAGCGCCAGCTCCTTCGGTCGCCTGGTCACCGACATCGACCTGAAGATCGACCCGCGTACCCGGGACGTGGTCAGCGCCACCGCGAACAACACCGTGGTCACCCGCGACGTGCCGAAGGACCCGGCCAGCACCGAGCTGATCAACCACTACAAGACCGCGCTCGGTCCGGTCGCCGACAAGGTGGTCGGCGAGACCACCAGCGCGATCACCAAGACCCAGGAGAACCTGTACCAGACCGGTGTCGACGCCAACGGCAAGCCGACGTACCAGACCGGTGAGTCGCCGCTGGGCAACGTGATCGCCGACGCCCAGCTCGCCGCCACCGACAACGAGCAGAACGCGGTCGCCGCGTTCATGAACCCCGGTGGTGTCCGCGCCGACCTCGACGCCGGCCCGGTCACCTACGCCGAGGCGTTCACCGTGCAGCCGTTCGCCAACAACCTGGTGACGCTCGACCTCACCGGCGCGCAGCTCTACTGCATGCTGGAGCAGCAGTTCACCGTCGCCCGGGTGCTGTACGCCTCGTCGACCGTGCACTACGTCGTGGACACCAACGGCACCACCGCCGCGGCCGGCGCGCCGTGCAGCGGCAGCCGGGTGGTCCGGGGCAGCCTCACCATCAACGGTGCTCCCGTCACCGACACCGCGACCTACCGGGTCACGGTGAACAACTTCCTCGCCGGCGGCGGTGACGGCTTCAGCGTCCTCACCGGCGGCACGAACCAGGTCACCGGCATGATCGACCTGGACGCCTTCACCGCGTACCTGACCGCGAAGTCGCCGGTCTCCGCGCCGGCGCTGGACCGGATCCAGACCACCGCCGAGGTGCCCGCCGCCTGACGGCAGGCCGTACGCCCGACGGGCCCCGGAGCAACCGCTCCGGGGCCCGTCCGCATCTCCGGGTGGGGTGGCCGTCAGCGGGCGACGGCCTCGGGCTCGCGGACCGAGGCCGGTGTGGCGCGGCCGTCCTGGCCGGGGGTGAGCAGCCGGCGCAGGGAGAGGGCGAGCACCGAGGCAGTCAGACAGCCGCCGACCACGGCGACCACCCAGATCCGGCCGTCCGCCGCGCCGATCAGCGGACCGGCGGTGACCGGACCGATGACCCCGCTGATCCCGAAGATCATCGAGCTCATCGCGTTGTACCGGCCGCGCAGCTCGTCGGTGGCGAGCGCGTTCGTGAGCGCCGGCATGACCGGTGACAGCAGCGTCTCGCCGAAGCCGAAGATCGCCGAACAGGCCACCACGCCGAGCGCCGCGAACAGCGCGTTCCGCGTACCGATCAGGCCGGCCGCGCCCAGCACGAGCCAGGCGGTGGCGAAGACCGCGCCCACCGCGGCGAGCGCGCCGGTCCGGCTGCGTCCCTCCAGCCGGCGGAGCACCACCAGTTGGGCGAGCACGATCATCACCGTGTTGGCGGCGAGGGCCCACGCCACCACCCGTGGGGACACCCCGACCACCCGGACCGCGTACGCGGTGAAGCCCACCTCGATCTGCGCGTACCCGCAGGTGGTGAGGACCAGGCCGAAGACGACCAGGCGGCGGAAGGGGCGGTCCCGCAGCACCGTGAGGTAGCCCCCGGTGGCCGGCCGGTGCTCGGTGCCCGTGGCGGTGGCGAGCCGGTGGCCGACGTGCGGCAGGGTCAGCAGGATCGCCGCCGGCACCAGGTAGCTCAACGCGTCCAGCAGGTAGATCACCTGGAAGGTGACCGGGCGGGTCACGTCCACCACCGCGCCGGAGACCAGGCCACCCAGCCCGATGCCGAGGTTGAGCAGGGCGAACTGGAGGCCGAAGACGCGCTGCCGCTCGCCGTCGTCGGTCAACGACGCGAGGATGGTGGCCTGCCCGGACCAGAGCGCCGAGCTGCCCACCGCGACGAGGGTGAGGACCGCGAAGGCGCTGCCGGTGGAGTGGACCAGGGCGAGCGACCCGGTGCCCACCGCCTCCAGCACCAGACAGGGCAGCACCACCCGGCGGGCACCGAACCGGTCGATCAACGCGCCGCCCACCGGGGACAGCGCGAGCGTCACCGCACCGAACCAGCCGATCGCCAGACCGGCCGTGGTGTCGCTCAGTCCACGCAGGTCGGTGAGGTAGATGAAGAGGAACGGCAGGGTCAGGCCGCGCCCGACGGCCGACAGCAGGGTGCCGAGCAGGATCCGGCGGGCTTCCGGGCGGGCGGGGAGGGCGCGGCGCAGCATGGCTGGATTCTCTGCGCCGGGTACGACCATCCGCGACCGGATAACCGACGGTCCCGCGACGATGGAGCCGGTGGGGGAGCCGACGACCGTGGTCTGCCATGCTGACCCGGTGACCGCGACCTGGCGAGACCTGCCCGCCCCGGCCCGTGAGATCGCGGCGGCCGCCACGGCCGCTGTCGACGCCGCCCGGGACCGGGACGCCGAGGCGTACGAGCCGGCGGTGGAGCGCCTCACCGCCGCCGACCGGGCCGGTCTGGTGCTCGGCGGGGTGGTCCGGCTGCTGCTGGAGGAGGGCCATCCGGACGGGTTGGACGGTGACGACGTACGCCAGGTGCTGGAGCGCTGCGTCCGGTCGGTGCTGCCGTGGTGGCCACAGGTCGACCCGCACGTGCTGCTGGTGCTGCTGGCCAGCTCCCTCGGCGTCTACGACCCCGGGGAGGACGACGCGCCCCCGGGTCCGGGGGAGATCGCCCGACACGCCCCGCTGCTCGTCGCCGACCTGCTGGCGGTCACCCGCCGGCCGTTGCCCGGCTACCTGGCCGCCGCGTTCGCCGAAGTCGCCCGCACCGAACTCCACGACTGACCCGCCCGCGCCGCCCGCCGTGGCGGGAGCAGGGCTAGGGGCTGGCGGCGAGGAAGACGAAGGCGGCGAGGAGCACCAGGTGCACCCCGCCCTGGAGCACGGTCGCCCGGCCCGGTACGACGGTGAGGACGCCGGTCACGGCGGTCAGCGCGAGCAGCGTGAGCTGGGTGCCACCGAGGCCGAGCAGCAGCGGGCCGTCCAGCCAGATGGAGGCGAGCGCGATGGCCGGAATGGTCAGGCCGATGCTGGCCATGGCGGAGCCGAGGGCCAGGTTGAGGCTGATCTGCACCCGGTCGCGGCGGGCGGCGCGGGACGCCGCGAGGGTCTCCGGCAGCAGCACCAGCAGGGCGATGATCACGCCGACGAAGGCTTGCGGCAGGTTCGCGGCGGACACTCCGGCTTCGATCGTCGGCGAGATGATCTTTGCGTTGCCGACCACCGCGACCAGCGCCACGACCAGCAGCGCCAGGCTGGTCCAGGCGGTGCGCGCCGACGGCGGGTCGGCGTGCCCGTCCCCGTCCGCGTCGACGATCCGTCCGTCCTGGCTGACCGGGAGGAAGTAGTCCCGGTGCCGGCCGGTCTGCACCAGCACGAAGAGCCCGTACAACGCGAGCGACGCCACGGCGGCGAAGGCCAGCTGCGCGGGGGAGAACTCGGGGCCGGGACGGCTGGTGGTGAAGGTCGGCACCACCAGGCTGAGCGTGGCCAGGGTGGCCACGGTGGCCAGTGCCCCGCCGGTGCCCTCGGGGTTGAAGACGGCCACCCGGCGGCGCAACGCCCCGAGCAGCAGCGAAAGCCCGAGGATGCCGTTACAGGTGATCATGACAGCCGCGAAGACGGTGTCCCGGGCCAGCGCCTGGGCCTTGTCGCCGCCGCTGATCATCAGCGTCACGATCAGGGCCACCTCGATCACGGTGACCGCCACCGCGAGGACCAGCGAGCCGAACGGCTCACCCACCTTGTGGGCGACCACCTCGGCGTGGTGCACGGCGGCCAGCACCGCGCCGGCCAGCAGCGCGGCCACCACCGTCACCAGCACCCCGGGCAGGTCCCGCCCCCAGGCGGCGGCGAGCACCACCACCGCGATCAGGGGTACGACGAAGGTCCAGTCGGTCACTCGGGATCTGATCAGGGCCGCCATCGGTCAACAATGCCAGGAAATCCGGTCGGGTGCCCTTTCGGCGGGAGGTCGGCAGCATCACCGCTGTGCTTCCGATCGTTTGTCGTTCCCGGCACTCGCGACCGGCGGGTCGGAGCCGGGGCATGCAGACGATCACGCAGAGAAGGAGCCCTGGAATGAGTCAGGGCCCCTCCGTGGAGGGGCCCTGACTCTTACCTCTGGTCGGGGTGGCCGGATTCGAACCGACGACCTCTTCGTCCCGAACGAAGCGCGCTACCAAGCTGCGCCACACCCCGAGGCGTGCCGACAAATAGTAGCCCACCCGGCCCCAGGATCAAATTCGGTACCCCCGCCCCGCCGGGCCCCGGTCCGGGGCCCGGCGGCAGGGTTCAGCGGGGGATGAGGGTGAGCACGCTCGCCTCCGGTGGGCAGGCGAAGCGGACCGGCGCGGTGGGGTGGGTGCCGAGCCCGGCGGAGACGTGCAGCCAGGCGTCGGAGCCCGGCCAGCGGTGCAGGCCACGGGCCATGGACCGGGGCAGTCCGCAGTTGGTGACCAGCGCGCCGTAGCCCGGCACGCAGACCTGCCCGCCATGGGTGTGCCCGGCGAGCAGCAGGTCGAAGCCGTCGGCGGCCATCCGGTCGAGCACGGCCGGCTCCGGCGAGTGGGTCAGCGCCACGGAGAGGTCGGCCTCCGGGTTGGCCGGCCCGGCGACGGCGGCGTAGTCGTCCCGCTCGATGTGCGGGTCGTCGACGCCGAGCAGTTCGATCAGTCGGCCGCCAGCCTTCAGCGCGGTCCGGGCATTGTTCAGGTCCGCCCAGCCGGCGCCGGTGAGGACGTTCCGCAGTTCCTCGTACGGCAGTGCCGCGCCCTCGGTGTACTCCCGGTCGGGCAGGAAGTAGCTGAACGGGTTCTTCCAGACCGGCCCGGTGTAGTCGTTCGAGCCGAAGACGAAGGCACCGGGAAGGTCCAGCAGTGGTTGCAACGCCCGCAGCGCCCCCGGTAGGGCGTCCGGGTGGGCCATGTTGTCCCCGGTGACGACCACCAGGTCCGGGTCGAGGGCCGCCAGCGAGGCGACCCAGTCCTGCTTGCGCCGCTGGTTCGGCATCATGTGCAGGTCCGAGACGTGCAGTACGCGCAGCGGTTCGGCGTCGGCCGGCAGCACCGGCACGTCGTAGCGGCGCAGGGTGAACATGTTGCGTTCGATGAGCGACGCGTATGCCAGGGTGGCCGTGCCCGCGGCGACGGTCCCGGCGGCGAGCCGGAATAGTGTGCGCTTTCGCATGGCGTTCAGGGTAGTTTGACCGACCATGAGCACGCTGAAGGACCGCCTCACCGCAGACATGCGCGCCGCCCTGAAGGCACGCGACGAGCTGACCACGTCCACCCTGCGGATGGCCCTGGCCGCCGTCGGCAACGCCGAGGTCGCCGGCAAGGCCAAGCGCGAGCTCACCGACGACGAGGTGCTCGCGGTGCTGACCAAGGAGGCGAAGAAGCGGCGGGAGGCCGCGACCGCCTTCGCCGACGCCGGGCGTACCGAGCAGGCCACCAAGGAGACCGCCGAGGGTGCGGTGCTGGAGCGCTACCTGCCGAAGCAGCTCTCCGACGACGAGCTGGCCGAGCTGGTCGCGGGGGCGCTCACCGCGGGCGGCTTCACCGGGAAGGCGCAGCTGGGCCCGGCCATGAAGGCGGCCCAGGCCGCGGTGGCCGGCAGGGCCGAGGGGGGCCGGGTGGCCGCCGAGGTACGCCGGCAACTCGCTCTCTGACCGGAGAAGCCCTGCACCGACCGTACGCCGGGCCGTCGCCCCGGCCACCCGCGTACGCCGGGTCATGACGAAGCGGGCGGGCACCCACCTGGGTGCCCGCCCGCTGTCGGGTGTCGCCGGTCAGCGGCCCGGCGGTCGTCCGGGGCGGCCGTTGTTGGCCGGCGGCGGGACCGCGGGCCCGGCGGTGTTGCCGCCGGCCGGCGGGGTGTTACCGCCGCCGGCGCTGACCTCGATGGTCACCACGCCGCCCTTGATGGTGCGCCCGTCCGGGCTGGTGCCGGCGGCGGTGCCGGCCGGGCACTCGGACGGCACCTTGCTGCTGGAGACGACCGGTTCGAAGCCGGCACCGCGCAGCCGCGACTTGGCGGTCTCGACCGACTCGCACTTCACCCCGGGGATGGAGCGCTGGTCACCCTCGATGATCTTCCCGCTGGGCGGGGTGAACTCGATCCGCTCCTTGCCCTTCATGGCGTCGCGCAGCGTCTCGTAGACCGCCGGGTTGATGCCGGTGGGGACGTCGTGCCCCATCTTCTGGTTGGTCTGCGGCCAGTCCGGGTCGGCCATGATGCCGGCCACCGCGTACTGCTTGGTCATCACGACCAGGGCGGAGGTCTTCTCCGAGTCGGTGGTGCCGGACTTGCCGGCGACCGGCGCGCCGACGATCCCACGGACGTTGCGCGCGGTGCCGACCTTGCACTTCGAGGTCGCCGAGTGGTCGCCGAGCGGGCAGCGCGCCGCGTCCACGGCGGCGCGGGCCACCTCGGTGCTGATCCGCTGCTCGCAGCGCGGGTTGGCGACGTCGAGCTTGTCGCCGTCCGGGCCGCGGATCTCCTGCACCGGGATGGGCTCGCAGTACTTGCCGTCCGCGCCCAGGGTGGCGTACGCGTTGGCCAGCTCCAGCGGGGTGGTCTGGGAGACGCCGAGGCTGAACGCGCCCCACTGGTGGGCGGCGTCCTTGGTCGCCGCGAACTTGGCGTCGCTCGGCGCCCGGAAGGTGATGCCGAGCTTCTCCGCGGCCTTGACCACGTTCTCCGCGCCGACCCGCTGCTGGAGCGGGATGAAGTAGGTGTTCACCGAGAAGCCGAAGCCGCTCCACATGTTGTGCACGCCGACCATCGCCGGGTTCGCGTTCGTCGGGCAGTAGAAGTGCGTGCCGGGGCAGGCGGCCGGGGAGCCCTGCTCCACGATGTATTCCGACTTGAAGAGCTTCTCCGCGTTGATGGAGTAGCTGAGCGGGTAGCCCTTCTCCAGCGCCGCCACCAGGGTGAAGATCTTGAACGTCGAGCCGGCCTGGTAGCCGGTGATGTCACCGCCGCCGCTGAGCAGCGGGTTGGTGGTGTTCGGGTAGCTGCCGCGGAGCTTCTTCTTCGCCTTCCGCGGGTCGCTCGAGATCTTGTTCTGCGGGTGGTTCGGGTCGTCGAGCTTGAAGTTCCGGTTCACCGCGAGGGCCCGTACCCGGCCGCTGCCCGGCTCGATCGCCGCCACCATCCTGGCTGCCTTGCTGTTCACGCCCAGGTGGTTGCGGACCGCCTTGTCGGCGGCGCGCTGCGCCTGCACGTCGAGGCTGGTGACGATCGTGAAGCCGCCGCTCTTGAGCCGCCGCTCCCGGTCGTACGAGGTCGAGCCGAACGTCTCCTGCCCCATCCACCAGCGGTAGAAGTAGTCGCAGAAGAAGCCCCAGGTCTTCTCCTTGGTGTCGACGCAGCCGTTCGGGGTGCGCTTGTCCTTCACCACCAGCTTGACGGCCTTGGCCTGGTCGGCCTGCTGCTGGGTGATGGCCCCGATCTGCACCATGTTCTGGATGACGTAGTCGCGCCGGCCCACCGCCTGCGGATAGCCGCTGGGGGTGGTCGGGTCGAACGCGGTCGGCGCCTTCACCATGCCGGCGAGCATGGCCGACTGCTGGATGTCGAGCTTGCTCGGCGGCACGCCGAAGTAGACCTGGCTGGCGGCGAAGATGCCGTACGCGCCGTTGCCGAAGGCGGCGATGTTCAGGTAGCGCTCCAGGATCTCGTCCTTGGAGAGCTCCTTGTCGATCTGGAGCGCGTACTTCATCTCACGCAGCTTGCGGGCGCTGGTGTCCTCGGTCGCGGCGACCACGTCGGCCGGGTGGGTCGCCGAGTACGCGATGGCCAGCCGGACGTACTGCATGGTCAGCGTGGAGGCGCCCTGGCGGCCGTTCCCCCCGCCGGACTGGTTGTTGACGAACGCGCGGGCGACACCGTTGAGGTCGACGCCGTTGTGCTTGTAGAAGTCGTGGTCCTCGGCCGCGATGATCGCCTTCTGCATCAGCGGCGAGACGTCCTTGAGCTTGACGTCCTTGCGGTTCTCGTCGTACATGGTCGCGAGCGGCGTCTTGCCGTCCGAGGCGAGCAGGTAACTGATCTGTGGCGCCCGCGCCACGGTCAGCTCGCTGGGCAGCGCGCCGAAGGTCTCCGCCCCGGCCTTCGCGGCCAGTCCGGACATCGCCACCGCGGGGAAGGCCGCCGCTGCGACCACCACGCCGGCCAACAGGCCACAGATGAGTAGCGATGCGGCGTTGGTCAGCACATTGTGGTCACGTTTCCGCATCCAGGTCACCTCGACAGGGTACGCGAGTAGGGAACGAGGGGCGCGGGGCCATGTTTCCCCATTTCCTGCGCGCGCCGACCTCGTTGTGCTAAACGCACGAACCCTGGTGCGAGGTTGCGTGAACCCGCCGATGAGTCTTCTGGAGAACGACGGACCCGCGCAGCGTTTTCACGTACTCGGGACGGGTAGACGGCGGGCGAAGGCCCGGGAAGCCGGGAGTGTCCGGAATGATGGATTTCGCCGACAACGTTGCGTAATCAGGCGACTACAGAGCATGATGATGGCGGCGACAGGCAGCCACATGTCGTCCGTGCCGCCCTGGGGAGGCCGGACGGACGACGGGGGGAATCGACGGCTGGTCGCGCGAAGTCGGTAGGTACTGCAAGGGGGGACGTGTACACATGGGCATGATCGCTGACTGGCCGTCACTGGCGGCATGTCAGAACGGGGACCCGGACGCGTTGTTCGTCCAAGGCGCCGAACAGAACGTGGCGAAGAGGATCTGCCGGAGCTGCCCAGTTCGGTACGAGTGCCTGGCCGACGCGCTCGACAACCGGATCGAGTTCGGGGTGTGGGGCGGCATGACCGAGCGGGAACGCCGGGCGCTGCTGCGTCGTCACCCGCAGGTCACGAGCTGGCGCAAGATGTTCGAGGCCGCGATGAGGAAGAACGCCAAGGAGAAGGCCGGCAAGGACAAGGTCCTGGTGACCACCGCCGGCTGAGCGCCGCGCGTCAGGGCCGGCTGATCGCCGTACCGATGGTCCGCAGCCCGTCGACGTCGTGCACGTCGGCGGGCTGCGCCGTCACCGACGCCGCCGGCACCGCCGGGAAGGCCTCGGTGAACCGGGCCGCCACCTGCTGCTCGCGGGCCGCCTGCCGGGCCAGCCCGGCGTGTGCCCGCAGCACGTCGACGGTCGCCTCGTGCCCGCCCTCGCGCTCCAGCCGTTCGGCGGCGGCCAGGCTGTCGGCCGCCGACAGCCCCGGCACCGCCGGCCGGTGCACCCGGTTGAGCACCAGGCCGGCCAGCGGCATCCGCTCGGCGCGCAACCGCCCGGCGAAGTAGGCCGCCTCCCGGACCGCGTCCGGCTCCGGGGCCGCGACCAGCAGGAAGGCCGTCTCGTCGGCCTGCAGGATCCGGTACGTCTGCTCGGCCCGCTGCCGGAACCCGCCGAACATCGAGTCCAGCGCGGCCACGAAGCCGGAGAGGTCGGTGAGCAGCTGGGCGCCGATCACCTTCTGCACGACCTTGGAGAACATCCCGAAGCTCGCGGTGACGAAGCTGAACATGCTCCGCCCCCCGCTGCGGGCCGGCGCGAGCAGCAGCCGCAGCATCCGCCCGTCGAGGAAGCGGGAGAGCCGGGCCGGCGCGTCGAGGAAGTCCAGCGCCGAACGGGACGGCGGGGTGTCCACCACGATCAGGTCCCACTCGCCCCGGGCGTGCAACTGCCCGAGCTTCTCCATCGCCATGTATTCCTGGGTGCCGGCGAAGGTCGAGCTCATCGCCTGGTAGAAGGGATTGGCGAAGATCTCCGCCGCCTTCGCCGGATCGGTGTGCTGGAGCACCACGTCGTCGAAGGTCCGCTTCATGTCGAGCATCATGGCGTGCAGCTCACCGCCGCTGGCCTCGACGTCGATCCCCTTGACCTGGCGCGGGGTGTTGTCCAGCTCGGTCAGCCCGAGCGACTGGGCCAGCCGGCGGGCCGGGTCGATGGTGAGCACCACCGTGCGCCGGCCGTGCCGTTCGGCGGCGCGCAGTGCCAGGGCCGCCGCGGTGGTCGTCTTGCCCACTCCGCCCGCACCGCAGCACACCACGATCCGTACGCCGGGGTCGGCGAGGATCTGGTCGACGTCCAGCTGCGGCGCCGCGTCTTCGGAAGGCACCAATCGAGCGTATCGGGCCGGAGGGTGTCTCTGCTCCGTGCCGGCCCCAGGTGTGAGTCAATCCGCCCGGACGAGGAGGTCGGCCAGCGTCTCCAGGCCGGCCCGGTCCACCCCGTCGGGGAGCAGCGGCAGCTCCGTCACCGGCCGGCCCAGCTCCACCAGGTCGCCCCGGAGCGAGTCCTCCAGCTCCCGGCGGACGAGCTGGTCACGGGCCTCCCCGGCCAGCCCGGCGACGGTCTCCCGGTCGGCGGGCAGCCCGGCGGCGAGCAGCCCCCGCTTCAGCTCCGCCTGGGTCACCGCCCGGCCCGCGGGCAGTGGCGGCCGGGCGCCGTTGACGATGACCCGACCGACCGGGAAGCCGAGCTCGGTCAGCTCGCCGATCGCGTCGACCGTCTCCTGGACGGGCATCTCCTCCAGCAGCGTCACCACGTGCACGGCCGTCATCGGCGAGCGCAGCAGCGCGGAGACGCCCTCGCTCTGGGTCTTGATCGGGCCGACCCGGGCCAGCCGGGCGGTCTCGGCGGTCACGTTCAGGAAGCGGCCGATCCGCCCGGTCGGCGGCGCGTCCAGCACCACCGCGTCGTACGTCCGGCGCTGCCCGCTGGTGCGGGTGGTCGCCTCCTTCACCTTGCCGGTGAGCAGCACGTCCCGCAGGCCCGGGGCGATGGTGGTGGCGAAGTCGATCGCGCCGAGCTTGCGCAGCGCCCGGCCGGCCGCGCCGAGCTTGTAGAACATGTCCAGGTATTCGAGGAGGGCCTCCTCGGCGTCCACCGCCAGGGCCCGCACCTCGCCGCCGCCGGGGGCGTCGGTCAGGTGCCGTTCCTCGTACGGCAGCGGGTCGGTGCCGAAGAGCTGGGCGATGCCCTGCCGCCCCTCCACCTCGACCAGCAGGGTGCGCCGCCCGCCGGCGGCCAGCCCGAGGGCCAGCGCCGCGGCCACGCTGGTCTTGCCCGTGCCGCCCTTACCGGTCACCACGTGCAGGCGGGCCGGCCATCCGGTGCCGGCCGGATCGGCCGGCTGCTCTGCTGCTGCCACCCGTCGAGCCTATCCAGCCGCCGGGCTCAGGCGACCTCGCAGACCCACCAACCCGTCTTCCGCACCACCGTGAAGCGCAGGTCCTGGTCGGCGACCTTCTCGTCGGAGGTGGTCATGGTGACCTTGGTGGTGACCGTGGCCCGGTCCCCGGTCTGGTTGTCCACCTTCGGGCTGGTCCAGCGGAACCGCGGGTTCTGGTACTCCCCGGCGTACTTCTGCACCTCGGCGACCTTGGCGGCGATCTTCTTGTCGTCCCGGGCGGCGGAGCAGACGAAGGTGGCGGCCTTCTTCGCGTCCCGGTCCTTGTAGACCGCGGTGAGGAAGCTGTCCACCGCGACCGTCGGGTCCTTGGCGCCCTGGCCGTCCTCCGCGTTGCGCAGGGCGAGGAACGCGGCCGTCCCCCCGCCGCCGCAGAGCAGCAGGGCCGCGGCCAGCACGATCGAGACGATCAGCAGGCCGCGCTTCCGCTTCGGCGCGGCCGGGTGCTGGTACGCCGGGTGGCCCGGCACGGGCGGGGGAACCGCTCCGGGGGCCTGGCCGACGCCCGGCGGGTCCTGGTGCGCCGGCCCGGCGGGCGATCCGCTGGCGCCGCCGATGGGCGGTTGGGTCATGTCGTTCCCCCGGGGTGCGGCGCGGTCGCCGCCCCTGGCGACCGACGCGTGTTCGAGCGTGGCGGGCGAGCACGCGTGGCCCGTCCGACCGGAAGGGTAGCGGTCGATGGGCTGCTTGCCTGCCCCGCGTGCCGCGCCGGGTCGAGCCGGGGTTCCTCACCACCGTGGAACGTGAGCATGTTGTCACCTCCCGGACTATGCATGTGTCGCATATGTGACTTGAGGTGATCACGCGTGCGCGTCCCGTTGCCGGCACCTCGGATCGGTCCTACGTTCGTCGCGGTGCGGGGGCCGGACCGGGCGGGAAGTCCGAGCCGGACGGTGGTGACTTTGACCAGGTAAGACGCCCGGAGGCAGTGAATGCGCGACGCGGAGAACGTTCCCCGAGCCCAGTTCCCGGCGGGAGACCGGGCCGGGCGGCCAGGTGAGGGCGAGGGTCCCGGGGGTGGCCTGCCGTTCAACGAGCGGTCGTACCGCCGCTGCGTCGAGTCGGCCGAGGTGATCCGTACGCTGATCCGTCCCGGCGAGCGGGGCCGGGACGACGAGGACCCGGGATACGTCATCCACCTGCCGGTCCGGGTGGCCGACCTGGCCGCCGCCACCGCGCTGGCCGGCACGGTGGCCGTCTCGCTCGGCTTCCTGAGCGAGCTGGACGCCGGGGAGACCACCGTCTCGAACGCCGACGACCAGAACAACCGGCACCGGGTCTTCTGCGACCTGCTGCTGCCCGACCGGAGCCGCTGCCCCCAGCGCTACGGCCACGAGGGGCCCTGCGGTGAGCTGCCGGAGCCGCCCGGGCCGCCCGAGCAGCGTCCCGCTCCCCGCTCCTGGGAGGGACCGTAGGCTGTGTCGGAAGAGCCTACGCCAGGAGAGGAAACCCGCCAGCGATGCAGAAGTGGGAATATTTCACGGCCCCGCTGCTGGTCCACGCGACCAAGCAGATCCTCGACAACTTCGGCGAGGACGGCTGGGAACTGGTCTCCGTGGTCCCCGGACCCAACCCGGAGCAGCTCGTCGCCTACCTGAAGCGGCCGAAGGCATGAGCGAGCGCAGCGAGGGGGCGGCGGCATGAGCAACGGACCGCACGCGAAGCTCGCCGAGCTGGGTCTGAGTTTGCCCGAGGTGGTGCCGCCGGTGGCCAGCTACGTGCCGGCCGTCCAGTCCGGCCAGCACGTCTACGTCTCCGGCCAGCTGCCGATGGCGGAGGGGAAGCTCCTCGCCACCGGCAAGGTTGGCGCGGGTGTCTCCGCCGAGCAGGCGAAGGACCTGGCCGAGCGGTGCGCGCTGAACGCGATGGCCGCGATCGACTCGCTCGTCGGCCTGGAGAACGTCGTCAAGATCGTGAAGCTGAGCGGCTTCGTGGCCAGCGCCCCCGGCTTCACCGGCCAGCCCGGCGTCATCAACGGCGCCTCGGATCTGTTCGGCGCCGTCTTCGGTGAGGCCGGCCGGCACGCCCGCAGCGCCGTCGGGGTGGCCGAGCTGCCGCTGGACGCCCCGGTCGAGGTCGAGGTCATCGTCGAGGTCGGCTGACCCTTCCCTCCCCGCGATCCTGCGGTCCGTCGACGCGGCGAAAGCCGTGAAGGGGCACGAACCAGTGGCCCGGGCGGCAAGATCGCGGGGAGTGGCGGGCGGGGTCGTACGATCGCTGCCATGGGCGGGCGTGTGACGGGAGCGGCAGGGGCGCTGGCCGACGAGGTGCCGGGGTGGGTCACCCTGCTGCGGGCGCCGAACCCGGGGCCGATGACCCTCGACGGCACCAACACGTGGGTGCTGCGCGCGGCCCCCGGTGAGCCGGCCGTGGTGGTCGACCCGGGCCCCGCCGACGAGGCACACCTGGCCGCGATCGCGGCGCACGGGCCGGTCGCCGCCGTCCTGATCACCCACGGCCACCCGGACCACACCGAAGGCTCCGCCCGGCTGCACGAACTGCTCGACGGGGCACCGGTACGCGCCGTCGACCCCGCGCACACCGTCGGCGCCGAGCCGCTGACCGCCGACACCCCGCTCGACGCCGCCGGCCTCAGCCTGCGGCTCGTGCCCACCCCCGGGCACACCGCCGACTCGGTCTGCTTCCTGGTCGGCCACGGCGACGAGCGGGTGGTGCTCACCGGGGACACCATCCTGGGGCGGGGCACCACCGTGGTCGCCCACCCGGACGGCCACCTCGGTGACTACCTGGCCAGCCTGGAGCTGCTGTCGGCGTACCGGGGGATCCCGGCGCTGCCGGGGCACGGCCCGGCGCTGGCCGACTGCGGTGCGGCGGCCGACTTCTACCTGGCCCACCGCCGCGCCCGGCTCGACCAGGTCCGTCAGGTGGTCGCCGAGGGTGTCACCAGCGCGCCGGAGGTGGTCGCCCGGGTCTATGCCGACGTGGACCGGTCGCTGTGGTGGGCCGCCGAATGGTCGGTCCGGGCCCAGCTCGCCCATCTCGGTGTCGAGGACCGGGAATCCGGCGCGGGGGCCGGTGGGTTGGAGCAGACGTGACCTGCCCGGTGTGTGGCACCGTCGCCGTCCCCGGCGCGCGGTTCTGCCACAACTGCGGGGCGGCCCTGCCGGCCGCCGCGACCCTGCCCGCCGCCGAGCGGCGGGTCGTCACCGTGCTCTTCGGCGACCTCTCCGACTTCACCTCCTGGTCGGAGGACCTGGACCCGGAGCGGGTCGGCGCGGTCACCGACCGGGTGCTGGCCGCCCTCGCCGGCGCGGTGAAGACCTTCGGCGGGCACGTCGACAAGCTCACCGGCGACGGGATCATGGCGGTCTTCGGCGCGCCGGTCGCCCACGAGGACGACGCCGAACGCGCCGTCCGGGCCGCGCTGTCCATGCAGCGGGCGGTCCGCCGGGTGCTCGACGACGAGCAGGGCGGCGGTGCGCCGCTCGGCCTGCGGGTCGGCCTCAACACCGGTGACGTGATCGCCGGCATCCAGGCCGCCATCGAGTACACCGTCATCGGCGACACGGTGAACACCGCCGCCCGGCTGGCCGACGCCGCCGCCGTCGGCGCGGTCTACGCCGGGGCGCGGACGTCCGCCGCCACCCGGCACGTCGCCTCCTGGCGGGCGCTGCGCCCGCTGCGGCTCAAGGGCAAGCGCGAGCCGGTCGAGGCGTACGAGCTGCTGGGTCTGCTGGACGCGCCGGGCACCCGCTCCGGCCTCGGCGACGAGGCGCCGTACGTCGGCCGGGAGACCGAGATCGGGCGGGTCGCCGGCCGGCTCGCCGAGGTGATCGACCGGGGCGAACCCCGGGTGCTGCTGATGACCGCCGAGGCGGGGATCGGCAAGTCCCGGTTCGCCGCCGAGGTGGAACGGCTCGCCGCCGGCTACGACGTGGGCGCCGGCCGGTACGCCGCGCACACCGGCGCCCGGGTGCTCTCCGTACGCTGCGCCGCGTTCGGCGAGCGGCGCCGCCTCGCCCCCCTCGCCGACCTGGTCCGGGCGGCGGTCGGCCTGCCCAACGACGCTGCCACCGCGCTCACCCGACCGGCCGTGGAGGAACGGCTGCGCCGGCTCGGCCAGCGACTCGGCCGGCTCCCCGGAGACCTGCCGCCGCTCGCCACCGACCAGCTCCTGGCCCTGCTCGGGTACGCCGAACTTCCCGCCGCCGCCGAGAACGGCGAGTGGAACGTGGCCTCCCCGCCGCCGGACGCCGAGGCGGTGCCGAACGCGGTGGCGGAGCTGCTCAGCGCGCTCGCCGTGGAGGCGCCCCTGGTCATCGTCGTGGACGACCTGCACGACGCGACCGCCGAGACCGTCAAGGCGCTCGCCCTGACGCTCAACCGGCTCGGCGGCCCGGTGCTGGTGCTGCTGCTCGGTCGCCCCGAGCTGGTGCGTACGGCGGGCGCGCTGACCCGGCTCGCGGACGCCGAGGTGCACGCGCTGCCGCCGCTGCGCGGCGCGGACGCGGCCCGGCTGCTCACCAGCTATCTGGGCGGCGGCAGGCTGCCGCAGGCCGACGCCGACCGGTTGCTCGCCACCGCCCAGGGCAACCCGTTCTATCTGGCCGAACTGGTCACCCTGCTGATGGAGCGCGGGGCGCTGACCGCCGGGCCGGGTCGCGGCGCCGACGTCGGCTGGCGGCTGGTGCCCGGTTCGCTGGGCAGCCGGCTGCTCTCCCGGGACCTCGCCGCCGTGCTCGCGGCGCGGATCGACGCACTGCCGGTGGACGCCCGTTCGGTGCTGCGGGACGCCGCCGTGGTCGGGGACACCGTGCCGGCGGGTGCGCTGGAGGCGCTCCGCGACCAGCGTGCCGGGCGGGACGGCCGGCCGGGGCGGTGGTCGCGGTCGAGCTGGACCGGGCCGTGGAGGAGCTGCTGCAACGCCGGATGCTGCACCGCACCCGCACCGGGTACGCCTTCGCCACCCCGCTCATGCGGGAGGCCGCGTACGCCGGGGTGAGCAAGGCCGAGCTGGCCGAGCGACACGCCGCCCTGGCCCGCTGGGCCGCGCCGGAGAGTGCCGCCCCGGGGGCGAGCGTCGCCGGCGGCTCCACCGAGGCGGACCGGGACGACCTCGTCGCCGAGCACGTCGAGCGGGCCGCCGCCCTCGCCGACGCGGTGAAGCTGCGCCCCGACGCGCCGGCCCGGGCGGTCGTCCCGCTCGGCGTCGCCGCCCTCGGCCGGGCCGCCCGCCGCTCGATGCGCGCCGGGAGCCGGCTCTCGCCGTCGAGTACGCCGAACGCGCTGCCGAGCTGGCCCGCGACGGCGTACCGCCGGCCGACCGGGTGGTGCACGCCCGGGCACTGTTGCAGGTGGGCCGACCCGCCGACGCGCTCGCCTTCGCCGAGAAGATCGCCGCGAACGCCGGTGACGCGGCGACCCGGGTCAGCGCGCTGCTGCTCGCCGGGCAGGCCCACCAGACCCTCGGCGACCAGGCCCGGGCGGAACGCTGCTGGCAGGATGCGTTGCAGGTGGCGACCGAGGCCGAGCTGCCCACGCTGCGGGCCTCGGCGATGCGCCGGCTCGGCATGGCCGACTTCATCGGCGGCCGACTCGGCCAGGCGAGCAGCCGGCTCGCCGCGTCCTACCAGGTCAGCCTCTCGGCGAAGGACCCGCGCGGGCAGGCCTGGTCGTTGCAGAACCTGGCCTGGGTGACCACCACCCGGGGCGACTTCGCCGGCACCGACGCGGTGCTGGGCCGGGCGGCCCGGCTCTTCGCCGAGCTGAAGGACCCATACGGGCGGGCCTGGCTGCGCGGCACCACCGCGTTCGCCCGGCTGCTCGCCGGCCGGCTGAAGGAGGCCTGCCGGATGGCGAAGGTCTTCCTGCCGTTCGGTGAGCGGGTCGGCGAGGCGTGGGCGGTGGGCACCCTGCGCGCGGTCGAGGCGTACGCCACCGCCGAGCTGGGCGAGCTGGCCGAGGCGGACCGGGGGGCACGCCAGGCCTACCGGGAGTTCGCCGAGGTCTCCGACGACTGGGGGCAGGGCTTCGCGCTGGTCGTACGGGGTGTGGTGGCGCGCGGGCTGGGCGAGCCGGAGCACGCCGCGGACCTGCTCACCGACGCACTCGGGTTCGCCGAGCGGACGTCGCACCCGCTGCTCACCGGGATGGCCGGCACGCTGCGCGGTTTCGTGGCGCTGGACATGGGCGACTGCGAGACGGCCGAGCGGGACGCCCGGGCGGTGCTGACCACGGTGGAGCCGCACAACCCGCAGGCGCCGGCGCAGGTGGGGCCCCGGGTGCTGCTCGCCATGGCCCGGCTCGCGGCCGGCGACCCGGCGACCGCGGTCGGGTTGCTCGCCCCGGTCGCGACCACCGCCGCGAACACCCCGTCGCTGCTCTTCTCCCGCCGCCAGACGATGGCCCGGTACGCTTCCGCGCTGCTCGCCCACGGGCAGCGGGAGCAGGCGCTGGACTGGGCGCAGCGGGCGGTCGCCGCCCCGGCCGAGGACGTCCGCAGCCAGGTCGTCGCCGCCATGGTGCTGGCCGAGGCGCTGGCCGCCTGCGGGCGTTCCGTCGAGGCGCTGGCCAGCGCCGACGAGGCGGTACGCCTGGCGTACGCGACCGAGCAGCGCAGCGAGCGGGCCGCCGCCGACGCCCTCCGCGCCGGGCTGACCCGGCCCTGACCCCCGGCCCGGTGTCGGCAGGACTGACGGTTCCGGGGATGTGCCCGTCCCCGGTGGCGGTTAGCGTGTGTGCTGACTGAGGGGAGGCGGTCCGTCGTGACCGTCCGGGTGGGGGAGGACGAATGAGGCTGCCGCGCTCCGGCGCCGGCTGGACGATGGCCGTCTTCGGCGTCCTGGCGTTGCTGCTGGGCGCGCTCGGGCTGATCTGGCCGGAGGCGCAGCTGCGGCTGCTCGGCTTCGAGGTGCCGGCGCGCCGCGCCGCCGGGGACTACACCGGCACGTTCCTCACCGCGTCCTCGATGGCCTCGTTCAACATGGGTGTCTATTATCTGCTCTCCGCGGCGACCGAGTGGCGGGCGTTCTACCGCTTCACGGTGGTCTTCCGGCTGGTCACGTTCACCGTCTTCAGCATCGCGGTGCTCTCCGACGTCGCCCCGGACCGGTTCTTCGGGGTGGCCGCGTGGGAGGGTCTGGGCGCGGTCGCCACCGCGCTGGCCCTGCGGTGGGACGCCCGCCGCGTCGGGTCGCCGGCCGGTCGGGCCGGGGAGTCCACCCGGTCCGGTGCGGTGGCCGATGTCGCAGGTGGCACCCCCACGGCTGATCCGGCCCGCTGAGCCGACGGTGCGGACAGGTATTTTCGAGTCGTGACCGACACCCCGCCCGGCGCCCTGCGGTTGCCCATCGTGCCCGGTCTGACCGATCTGCAGGTCTTCGCCCGGGGCGGGTACGCCACCGTCTACCGGGCCACCCAGATCTCGGTCGGGCGCGAGGTCGCGGTCAAGGTCGAGAACCGCACCCTGGACAGCGAACGGGACCAGGCCCGGTTCCTGCGCGAGGCGCGGGCGGCCGGCAAGATGTCGTCCCACCCGCACGTGGTGGACCTCTTCGACGTCGGGGTCACCGTCGACCAGCACCCCTATCTGATCATGGAGCTCTGCGACGGCTCGTACGCCGAGCGGATGCGGACCTCGCCGCTGGGTCCGGCGGAGGCCCGCGACCTCGGCGTCAAGATCGCCGACGCGTTGGCCCACTCGCACGCGGCCGGGGTGCTGCACCGGGACGTGAAGCCGGCGAACATCCTCCACTCGCACTTCAACCCGGCGGTGCTGGCCGACTTCGGGCTGGCGGTGCTGGCCGAGGTGCGGGACGCCTCGGTGACCCTGGAGGTGCTCACCCCGGCGTACGCGCCGCCGGAGATGTTCAGCCACAGCCCGCCGTCGCCCGCGGTCGACGTCTACGCCCTCTGCGCCACCCTCTACGCGGTGATGCACGGCCGGCCGCCGCGCTGGCAGTCCGAGCGCAGCCCCAGCCTGGTGACCGTGCTGGAGATGTTCCACCAGCCGATCCCCGGGCTGCCCGGCGTGCCCGAGGAGCTGATCGACGTGCTCCGGGCCGGGATGTCGAACGACCCGGGTGATCGTCCGTCCGCCGTGGAACTGCGGGGGCTGCTCGCCGGGCTCCCGCTGGACCCGGGGCCGTCCCCGGTCAGCGGTGCCCCGGTCTCCGGCGTCCCGGTCAGCGGGGGGCCGACCTGGGGGGAGAGCACCACCGGCCCGTACGGCTGGGCCGGTCAGCCGGGGCCGCGCCCGCCGGCCGACGACGGTCATCCCACCGTGGCGACCCCGCAGCGCCGTCGGCGGCGGCGCTGGTTCCTGGGGGTGCCGGCGTGCTGGCGCTGGCCGCCTCGGCGAGTGCCGGGGCGTGGCTGGCCGGCGGGGCGCCGCAGGTGGTGTCGCCGACGCCGGTGGCCAGCGCGATCGCCGACCCGACCGGGCCGGCGGTGCTGCCGGGCTGCTCGACCGCCGGCCTGATCCTGCCGGCGGGTGGGCACTGCGTGCCGGAGCTGGAGTGCTTCGGGCCGGTGCGGCTGCGCCGCGACCACGCGGAGGCGACCCGGGTGCCCTGCGACGGCCGGCACACCTGGGAGAGCTACGCCGAGGGTGAGCTGCCGGCGGCGCTGGTGGGTGCGCGGCACACCGAGGTCAGCGCCGATCCCACCGTCCGGCAGGTCTGCAACGTCCGCACGTTCCGGCTCACCAGCGGCATCCGCTATGCCACCGGCTGGAACCTGGAGGTGCTGCCGCCGTCGGGGGCAGGTGCCGACCGGACCTACCGTTGCCTGGCGGGACGGGGCGTGGACGCGCTCGCCGCGCCGACGCTCACCGGTCGCTGACCCCGTTCACCGTCCGCCAGTCCTGGACCTGCCGGGGGTCGAGGGTCTCCAGCGTGTCCGCGTCCAGTCGCCGCCGGTCGCGCACCGCGCGGGGGTCCAGTGCCTCCAGCGTGTCGGCGTCCACGCCGTAGTCGGCGGGGAGCGGCTGGCCGGCTGGGTTGGCGGGGGCCGGCGTGGCGCGGGGGGTCTCCCGGGCCGCGGTCACGGCCACGCCCGCGGTCATCGCGAGCAGCACGAGGACGAGCGCCAGCACCACGGCCAGGACACCGTCCGGACGCCAGATCAGCAGTGTCGCCAGCAGGGCGACCGCGGCCAGGATCGCGGCGGCGGCCCGGAAGCGCGCGTCGGGCTTGGGGAACGAGCTCACCCGACAAGCATGGCGTAGGTCACCACGCTGTCAACCGCCGGATCGGGCGGCGGCCCCGGGGTCCGACGTCCCGGTCGGCGAGCGGCGTCCGTCTTCGGCGATGGAGCGAACAGCGTCGACCATGAAAAATTCGTTACGTCGATCGGCAACTTGTCGCTTTGGTGGGTGTTTGACGACCCGCTTTCCTGGTCCGCAGTCCCTAGAGTGACGAAGGTCGAGGTCTCCTCGACAGACCCCGTTCCCCACCGGAAGGCGTCCACATGCCACGTACAGTCCGGTCCCTGGCCGCAACAGGGATCGCCGGTATCGTCCTCGCCGGGATGGCGGTCACGCCCGCCGCCGCGGCGCCGACCCTCACCGGCTCGGGCCGTCCGTCCAGCTCGGACCGCACCAGCGCCGTCGAGGCCAGGCGGGTCGACAGCGTGCCGACCCCCAAGCTCGACTGGTACGGCTGCTACGACTACGCCGAGTGCGCCACCGTCCGGCTGCCGCTCGACTACGACGACCCGAAGGGCGCCACCACCGAGGTGGCGGTGCTGCGGGTCAAGGCCCGGGACCAGAAGCACCGGATCGGCAGCCTCTTCGTGAACCCGGGCGGTCCGGGCGGCTCCGGCACCAGCATCGCCCTCGCCGCGCCGTACTTCCTCGGCGACGACCTGCTGGACCGGTTCGACATCGTCGGCGTGGACCCGCGCGGCATCGCGGCCAGCGACAACGTCAAGTGCTTCCCGTCGGCCAAGGAACAGTCCCGGGCGTACGCCGGGCTGAACGTCGCCTTCCCGTGGACGAAGGCCGAGGAGAAGGCCTACCTCGCGTCGTCGAAGGCGGTCGGCCGGGCCTGCTCGACGAGCGGCCGGCCACTGACCGGGGCGGCCTCCACCGCCGAGGTCGCCCGCGACATGGACGTGCTGCGCCGCGGGGTCGGTGACCGGAAGCTGAGCTACCTGGGCTTCAGCTATGGCACCGCGCTCGGCCAGTACTACGCCAACATGTTCCCGGACCGGTTCCGCGCCCTCGTGGTCGACGGCGTGCTCAACCCGAACGCCTGGGTCGGCCAGGGCAGCGCCCGCAACCAGCTCCAGGAGACCCGGCTGCGCAGCGCGGACGGCGCGTACAAGGCGCTGCACGAGATCCTGGTGCGCTGCGCGAAGGCCGGTAGGAAGACCTGCTCGCTGGCCGCCGGGGACCCGGTCGCCGCGTACGAGCTGGTCGCGAAGCGGCTGCGCCAGAAGCCGGTGGTCATCGACGACCCCGAACAGGGCTCGTTCACCGTTCGCTACGCCGACTTCGTCGGCGCCACCCTCAGCGCCCTCTACGACCCGTACGGTTGGCAGGACGTGATCGGCATCACCGAGCAGTTGCTGGCGCTGACCGATCCGGCCGCCGCCCCGGCGACCCGGGCGACGGCGCGGGCCGCCCTCGTGCAGCGCGCCGCGAAGGCCCGGCAGCAGCGCGGCTACGACTTCCCGTACGACAACGGGCTGGAGACCTTCCTGACGGTGGACTGCACCGACGGCTTCCACCCGAAGGACCTGGCCGACTGGCCGGCGCTCTCCGCCGCGGAGGACAAGCGGGCGCCGTACTTCGGTCGGGCCTGGGCCTGGGGCACCGCGCCCTGCGCCCGGAACGCCTGGACGGTACGGGACTCCGACGCCTATACCGGTCCGTTCAACCGGCGTACCGACGCGCCGGTGCTGGTGGTCGGCAACTACTGGGACCCGGCGACCAACTACCAGGGGGCGGTCGGCTCGGCGGCGCTGCTGCCGAACAGCCGGCTGCTCAGCAGCGACAGCTGGGGCCACACCGCGTACGGCACCTCGGAGTGCGTGACCGCCGCCGTGGACTCGTACCTGCTGACCGGGAGGCTGCCGGCGCGGGGCACCCGCTGCTTCGGTGACTCGCAGCCGTTCGAGGAGCTGCCGGAGGCGGTCCGGGCGGAGTCGTCCAAGAGCGCGCTGGCCCGGGCCGGCCAGCCGGGGCGCGGCGAGCCGAAGCGGCTCCCGCCCGTGGTCGCCCCGCTCCCGGTGACCGGCACCCTCACCGTCCGCTGAGGCGAACCGGGGCACGGTGGACGATCGACGTCCGCCGTGCCCCGGTCCCGGCGTCGGTCAGTAGGACTTCTCCTGGCCGAGGACGTGCTGGGCGACGAAGTTCAGGATCATCTCGCGGCTGACCGGGGCGATCCGGCCGGCCCGCACCGCGCCGAGCAGGGTGGCCACCCCGTACTCGGTGGTCATGCCGGCCCCGCCGAGGGCCTGGACGGCGGTGTCCACGGCGAGCGCGGCGGCCTCGCCGGAGGCGTACTTGGCCATGTTGCCGGCGACGCCGGCCTCCAGGTCGCGCCCGGCGTCGTAGAGGGTGGCCGCCTTGTGGATCATCAGGCGGGCCAGCTCCACCTGCACCGCTGCGTGCGCCAGGGGATGCGCCACGCCCTGGTGCGAGCCGATGGAACGCCCGCCCCAGACCTTGCGGGTGGCGGTGTACTCGCTGGCCCGCTCGATGGCGTACCGGCCGGTGCCGGCGCCCATCGCGGCGACCGTGATCCGTTCCGGGTTGAGGCCGGCGAAGAGCGCCGGCAGGCCCGCGTCGAGGGACTCGCCGACCAGCGCGTCGGCGGGCAGCCGCACGTCGTCCAGGAAGAGCAGGAACTGGTTCTCCGGGGAGAGGATCTCCATGTCCAGCCGGGACTTCTCCAGGCCGGGCGCGTCGGTCGGCACGATGAACAGCGCCGGCTTGAGCTTGCCCGTCGCCGAGTCCTCGGTGCGTGCGACGACCAGCACGTGACCGGCCTCGTCGACGCCCGAGATGTAGACCTTGCGGCCGGAGAGCAGCCAGTCGTCGCCGTCCCGGCGGGCCACCGTGCCGAGCCGGTGGAAGTTCGAGCCGGCGTCCGGCTCGGTGATCGCGAAGACGATCTTCTGGGAGCCGTCGGCGAGGCCGGGCAGGTGCCGTTTGCGCTGCTCCTCGGTGCCGTGCTTGTTGATCACGGTGGCGGCGATCGCGGGGGAGACCACGAGCAGCAGCAGCGGGCAGCCGGCCGCGGCCAGCTCCTCGCAGACGATGGCCAGCTCGGTGATGCCGCCGCCCCCGCCGCCGTACTCGGTGGGGATGTTGACGCCGAGGTAGCCGAGCCGGCCCGCCTCGTGCCACAGCTCGGTGGTGTGCCCGCCCGACTTCGCCTTCTCGACGAAGTAGGAGTGGCCGTACCGCCGGCCCAGCGCCCGGACGGCGTCGCGGAGCTGGTCCTGTTCGGGGGTGGGGTCGAAGTTCATCGGTCGTCCTCCTCGGTGGTGACCACGGCCAGCACGGCACCGGTCTCGACCTGACCGCCGGCCGGCACCGGCAGCTCGGTGACCACCCCGTCGGCCGGGGCGAGCACGGGATGTTCGAGCTTCATCGCTTCCAGGGTCAGCAGCAGCTCACCGGCGGTCACCCGCCGGCCGACCTCGACGTGCACCCGGGTCACCGCGCCGGGCAGCGGCGCGAGCAGCGACCCGGCCGCCAGCTCCGCGGTGGGCAGCGGGAAACGCGGCAGCTCGACGAGGCTCGCCGCCCCCGCCGGGCCGTCCACGAAGACCGCCGACCCCACCCGGTGTACGCGGAACACCCGCCGCACCCCGTCGACGTCGAGCACCACCCGGTCCGGGGCCGCCTCGACCAGGGCGACGGTCGGGGCATCGTCGCCCACCGCCGACCCGCCGGGCTCGCCGGCTCCGACCCCGGTCCGGTCGGCCGACGTCGCGGCTGCGGCACCCGCGCCCGCAGTCCGCTCCACGGACCATTCGGCCAGACCGCCGGCCCGGTCCAGCCGGTAGCGCACCTCGACCTCGCCCCCGTCCGCCCCGGCGAAGCGGGTGACCTGCGGGAAGGCGGGCACGTTCCGCCAGCCCGAGGGCAGCCCGGCGAGCACCCGGGCCGCCGACCGACGGCCGCCTGCCGAGGCCAGGGCGGCGGCCAGGGCCGCCAGGGGCAGTTGGTCGGCCGGCAGCAGCGGGGCGAAGACCTCGGCGTGCCGCTCCAGGAAGCCGGTGTCGATCTCCACGGCCCCGAACTCGCGGCTGCGCAGCACCCGGACCAGCAGGTCCCGGTTGGTGGCCACGCCGTGCAGCTCGGCCCGGGCCAGCGCGCCGGCCAGGGCGCGGGCCGCCTCGGCCCGGGTGGGCGCCCAGGCGACGACCTTGGCCAGCATCGAGTCGTAGTGCACGCTCACCGTCGAACCGTCGGTGACGCCCGAGTCCGACCGGAGCCCTCGAAGCGGGGTGAACTCGCCGGCCACACCAGGGATCGCGAACCGGTGCAGAGTGCCGGTCGCCGGGCGGAACCCCTGGGCCGGGTCCTCGGCGCAGAGCCTTACCTCGATCGCGTGGCCGTCCGCCGGTGGGGTACCGGTCAGCGGCAGCGGCTCCCCCTCGGCGACCAGCAGTTGCAGCCGGACCAGGTCCAGCCCGGTGACCGCCTCGGTGACCGGGTGCTCCACCTGGAGTCGGGTGTTCATCTCCAGGAAGTACACCTCACCGTCCGGCGCGAGCAGGAACTCCACGGTCCCCGCGCCGACGTACTCGACGGCCCGGCCGGCGGCCACCGCCGCGGCGTGCAGCCGCTCCCGCACCGCCGGGGGCAGCACCCCCGGTGCCTCCTCGACGATCTTCTGGTGTCGGCGTTGGATCGAGCAGTCGCGTACCCCGAGGGCCAGCACCGTGCCGTGGGTGTCGCCGAAGATCTGCACCTCGACGTGGCGCCCGCGCTCGACGTACCGCTCGATGAAGACCGTGCCGTCGCCGAACGCCGCAGCCGCCTCGCGGCGCGCGGAGGCGACGGCCTCGGCCAGGCCGGCCGGGTCGCGGACCACGCGCATGCCGCGCCCGCCGCCACCGGCGGACGCCTTCACCAGCACCGGGAAGGCGGTGACCTGGTCGGCGTCGGTCCAGGTCGGCAGCATCGGCACGCCCGCCTCGGCGAGCAGCGCCTTCGCCGCCATCTTGTCGCCCATCGCGGCGATCGCCTTGGCCGGCGGTCCGACCCAGGTCAGGCCCGCGTCGGTCACTGCCGCCGCGAAGTCGGCGTTCTCGGCGAGGAAGCCGTAACCCGGGTGCACGGCGTCCGCGCCGGCCCTGCGTGCCGCGTCCAGGATCAGCTCGATCCGCAGGTACGTCTCGGCCGGCGTGTTCCCGGGCAGCCGGACGGCTTGGTCGGCGTCGGCGACGAAGGGCGCGTCGGCGTCCGCGTCGGAGTGCACGGCGACCGTCTCCACGCCGAGCGCCCGGCAGGTGGCGAAGACCCGGCGGGCGATCTCCCCCCGGTTGGCGACCAACAGTCTGTGGATCATCTTCATCCTCACATCCGGAAGACGCCGAAGCCGTCGGCGCCCTTCACCGGTCCGTTGTGGATCGCCGACAGGCAGAGCCCGAGGACGGTACGGGTGTCCCGGGGGTCGATCACCCCGTCGTCGTAGAGCCGACCGGAGAGGAAGAGCGCCCCGGACTGTGACTCGATCTGCTGCTCGACCATCATCCGCATCGCCGCGTCGGAGTCCTCGTCGTAGTCCCGGCCCCGGGCGGCGGCGGCCTGCCGGGCGACGATCGACAGCACCCCGGCGAGCTGCGCCGGCCCCATCACCGCCGACTTGGCGTTCGGCCAGGTGAAGAGGAACCTCGGCTCGTACGCCCGGCCGCACATGCCGTAGTTCCCGGCACCGTAGGAGGCGCCCAGGTTGACCGTCAGGTGGGGCACCGTCGAGTTCGACACCGCGTTGATCATCAACGCGCCGTGCTTGATGATGCCGCGCTGCTCGTACTCGGTGCCGACCATGTAGCCGGTGGTGTTCTGCAGGAAGACCAGCGGGGTGTCGGCGGCGTTGGCGAGCTGGATGAACTGGGTGGCCTTCTGCGCCTCCTCGCTGAACAGCACGCCCCGGGCATTGGCGAGCACACCGACCGGATAGCCGTGCAGCTCGCCCCAGCCGGTGACCAATGCGGTGCCGTAGTTCGGCTTGAACTCGTCGAACTCGCTGCCGTCCAGCACCCGGGCCAGCACCTCGCGCGGGTCGAACGGCACCTTCAGGTCACCGCTGGCGATGCCGAGCAACTCCTCCGGGTCGTACTTCGGCTCCAGGGGGGAGGCGGTACGCGGCGGTGGGCCCTGCTTGCGCCAGTTGAGCCGGCGGACGCACTGCCGGGCCAGCCGGATGCCGTCCCGCTCGTCGGAGGCGAGGAAGTCCGCCAGGCCGGACTTCGAGGCGTGCATCGCCGCGCCGCCCAGTGACTCGTCGTCGGTGACCTCGCCGGTGGCCATCTTCACCAGCGGCGGGCCGGCCAGGTAGACCTGCGACCGGTCCCGGATCATGATGGTGAAGTCGGACATCCCCGGCACGTACGCGCCACCGGCGGTGGCGTTGCCGAAGACCACGCTGACCGTGGGGATCTTCGCCGCGGAGAGCCGGGTCAGGTCGCGGAACACCCGGCCGCCCGGGATGAAGATCTCCGCCTGGGTGGGCAGGTCCGCGCCGGCCGACTCCACCAGGTTCACCATGGGCAGCCGGTTGGCCAGGGCGATCTCGCCGGCCCGCCGGGTCTTGGCGAGGGACCAGGGGTTGATCGCCCCGCCGCGTACCGTCGGGTCGTTGGCGACGATCAGGCACTCCACGCCCTCGACCACGCCGATGCCGGTCACCGTGCTGGCCCCGACCGGGAAGTCCGTCCCGTACGCGGCCACCGAGGAGAGCTCCAGGAACGGGCTGTCCTGGTCGAGCAGCAGCTCGATCCGCTCCCGGGGCAGCAGCTTGCCGCGCTTGTGGTGCCGGGCGACGTACTTCTCGCCGCCGCCGGCCCGGGCCTGGTCGAGCGCGGCGTCCAGCTCGGCGAGACGTTCCAGCAGCGCCTCCCGGTTCGCCGCGAAGGCCGGCGCGGACGGGTCGATCGCGCTGTCCAAGGTGGTCACAGTCCCATGCCCTTCGCGATGATCTCGTTCATGATCTCGGTGGTGCCGCCGCCGATGCCGAGGATGCGCGCGTCGCGGTAGTGCCGTTCCACCTCGGCGTCGCGCAGATAGCCGAAGCCGCCGTGCAGTTGCAGGGCCGCGTCGACCACGTGGTCGCAGGCGGCCACCGCGACGTTCTTCGCCATCGCCACCTCGGTCACCACCGGTTCACCGGCGGCGACCCGGGTGGCCACCTCGTGCACGTACGCCCGGGCCGCCTCGGCGCGGGTGTGCAGCTCGGCGAGCCGGTGCCGGACGAGCTGCCGGCTGGCCAGCGGCCGGCCGAACGTGGACCGGTCCCGGCACCAGCGGGTGGCCAGCTCCACGCAGCGCTGCGCGGTCGCGTACGCCTGCGTGGCCAGGGAGAGCCGCTCGGCGGCGAACTGCTGCATGATCGCCAGGAAGCCGGTGTTCTCCGCGCCGATCCGGTTCGCCACCGGGACCCGGACGTCGACGAAGGAGAGTTCGGCGGTGTCCGAGCAGTGCCAACCGAGCTTCTCCAGCCGTCGCCCGACGGTGAAGCCGGGGGTGCCCTTCTCGATCACCAGCAGGCTGAGCTCCCCGCTGCCGGGGAAGTCGGTGCAGACGGCGGTGGTCACGAAGTCGGCCCGGATCCCGCTGGTGATGTACGTCTTCGACCCGTTCACCAGGTAGTGGTCGCCGTCCCGGCGGGCGGTGGTCCGGATCGCGGCCACGTCCGAGCCGCCGTCCGGCTCGGTGATCGCCAGCGCGCCGATCAGGGTGCCGGCGAGCGTCGGGCGGACGTACCGGTCGACCAGGTCGTCGTCGGTCGGGCTCGGGCTGCCGGCCGGCCGTCCGCCGAGCGAACCGCCGGTCCGGCGACCGGCGGCGGCGACCATGTGCGGCAGCGCGATGCCGTGCGTGAAGAGCGCCGCGATCAGCCCCGACGAACCGCCCGAGCGGATGATCTCCTCGGTGACGACGATCGAGTCGAGCAGGTCGCCGCCGCTGCCGCCGACCGACTCGGGGAAGCCGACCCCGAGCAGCCCGATCTCCGCCGCCGTCCGGTGCAGCGACCGGGGCACCTCGCCGGCCCGTTCCCAGTCGGCCAGGTGCGGCAGCACCTCCTTCGTCACGAAGGCCCGGGTCAGCTCGCGGAGCTGCCGCCGCTCCGGGGTGTCCACGATGGTCATGACGGCACCGCGGGAGTCAGCTCCGCCGGCAGGTCGACCACGCGGGAGCGGAGCAGCTCGCCCAGCGCCTTGGCCTGCGGGTCGAAGCGGGTGGAGGCGGCCACCCCCTGCCCGAGGAGCCCTCGGATGACGAAGTTGACCGCCCGCAGGTTGGGCAGCTCGTGCCGTTCGACGGTCAGCGGCGCGGTCTCCGGCAGCAGCTCGGCCAGTCGCTCGACGGTCAGCCAGCCGCGCAGCCAGGCCCAGGTCGCGTCGGTGCGCGCCCAGACCCCCAGGTTGGCGTCCCCGCCCTTGTCGCCGGAGCGCGCGCCCACCAGTTCGCCCAGCGCTCCCCGCCGGGTCGGATGTAAGGAGGGGCCCCCTGTTAACGCATTCTGTTGTACAGGGGGCCCCTGCAAACATGTCGTCACGGGGGGCGGGGGGATCGGCATCCGGGTGCCGTCGGGCAGCACGGCGACGTGGGCGACCGCGTCCTGCGGCACCGTGTCGGCGGTGAAGACGCCGTACGGGGTGGCGTCGCCGGGCAGCGTGGTCAGCGTGCAGCCCGGGTAGGAGGCCAGCGCCAGTTCCACCGCCGCCGCCGAGAACGCCCGCCCGGCCCGCGCCTTGTCACCGTCCCGCAGGTGTACGTGCAGCAGCGCGCTCGCCGCCTCGGTCCCGGTCGCGTCGGGGTGGTCCGTACGGGCCAGGTCGAACTCCAGCCCGTCGGTGCCGACGGCCGCCTCCAGTTGGCCCCGGACCAGGGCCGCCTTGGCGGGGATGTCGAGCCCGCAGAGCACGAACGTCATCGAGTTGCGGAAGCCGCCGAGGTTGTTGACGCCCACCTTGAGGGTGTCCGGTGGCGGGGTGCCCCGGACGCCGGAGACGCGGACCCGGTCCGGACCGTCCGGGGTCAGCTCGACGGTGTCCAGCCGGGTCACCACGTCCGGCCCGAGGTAGTCCGGGCCGCCCACCTCGTACAACAGTTGGGCGGTGACGGTCTCCACGGTGACCGCGCCGCCGGTGCCGGGGTGTTTGGTGAGCACCGCCGAGCCGTCCGGGTGCAGCTCGGCGATCGGGAAGCCGGGCCGGTGGCCGCCGTCGGGCAACTCGGTGAAGAAGCTGAAGTTGCCGCCGGTGACCTGCGCGCCGCACTCGATGAGATGCCCGGCGACCGTCGCGCCGGCCAGCGCGTCCAGGTCGTCCCGCCCCCAGCCGAACCGGGCGATGGCCGGCCCGACCACCAGCGAGGCGTCGGTGACCCGACCGGTGACCACCACGTCCGCCCCCGCGTCCAGGCAGGCCGCGATGCCGAAGGCGCCGAGGTAGGCGTTGGCGGTGAGCGCGTCGGGGCGCTGGAGGGCGTCGCCCTCGACGTACCCGACCCGCACGTCGAGGCCGAGCCGCGCGGCGAGCGACCGTACCGCGTCGGCCAGGCCGGCCGGGTTGAGGCCGCCGGCGTTGGTGACCAGGGTGACCCCGCGCTCCCGCGCGGTGCCGAGCACGCCCTCCACCTGCCGCAGGAACGTCTTCGCGTAGCCGAGCGACGGGTCGCGCATCCGGTCCCGGCCGAGGATCAGCATGGTCAGCTCGGCCAGGTAGTCGCCGGTCAGCACGTCCAGCTCGCCGCCGTCGAGCATCTCCCGCCAGGCGGTGAACCGGTCGCCGTAGAAGCCGGACGCGTTGCCGACCCGCAGCACCCCGCTCATGCCCGGGTCCCCGCGGGGCCGGCGGCGGACGCCGCGCGGCCGGTCCCGGGCGGCCCGGCGAACGCCTGGGCGACGTCCAGCCACGCGTCGGCGGTCGGGCCGGTCGCGGTCAGCGCCAGGTCGGCGCGGTGCCGCCGCTGGGTGACCAGCAGGCAGAAGTCGAGCGCCGGGCCGGTCACCCGGTCGGTCGCCTCCGCCGGCCCGAACACCCAGACGTCACCGTCCGTCGGGGCGGCGAGCTCGACCCGCACCGGGTCCGCCGGCACCGGTCGGCCGTGGGCCGCGAAACCGTGCCCGAGGGTACGGAAGCCGAGGTGCGCCACGTGCCGCAGCCGGGCGGTCGGGGTACGGCTGACGCCGAGCGCGTCGGCGACGTCCTCGCCGTGCGCCCAGGTCTCCATGATCCGGGCGGTGGCCATCGAGGCGGGCGACATCCGGGTCCCGTACCAGGGCAGCTTCTCGCCGGCCGGGGTGGCGGCGAGGGCCGCCGCGAGCGCGGTCCGGCCGTCGCGCCAGCGGCCAGCAGCGCGGCCGGCGGGGCGAGGAAGGATTCCGCCCCGTCGTCGACCAGCCGCGCCGGGTCGGGCGCCGAGAGGACCGAGGCGTAGAAGGCGTCGGGGTCGGTGGCGGCGAGCGTGGCCACGTGGTCGGTCCAGGCCAGGTGGGCGATCTGGTGGGCGACGGTCCACCCGGCGGCCGGGGTGTCCCGGGCCCAGTCCTGGCGGGGCAGCCCGCCGACGAGGGCGTCGAGCTGGTCGGACTCGGCGGCGAGATCCGCGAGCAGTGCGGTCAGGTCGACCATGGTGCCTCCGGGCGGGTGGGCCGGTCAGGGGCGTTCGGGTCAGTGCGGGTCGCCGCCGGGCGGCCCGGGTGCGGCCGGCTCACCGGCTGTCGGTTCCGGGCCGGCCGGGTCGACGTGGGTGGGGTCGGCGGTGTCCGGGGTGAGCAGGGTGGCGAGCTGGCGCTTCCAGGTGTGCAGCAGGGCGGTACGGCGGGGCGAGTCGTCGCTGAGCAGGTTGGCCACGCCCAGTCCGCGCAGCAGGTCGAGGGTGGCCTGCACCGCCTCCCGGACGCCGGGGCGACGCTCGTCGACGCCGAGCAACCCGACGGTGAGCCGGTGCATCTCCCGGCCCACCGTGGCCTCCAGCGGCACCAGCGCGGCGCGCAGCTCGGCGTCGGTGCGGGCGGCCACCCAGAGTTCGAGGGCGGCGACGAAGAGCGGCCCGGTGAAGGCCGCGCCGAGCAGGTCGATCACCCGGTCCAGCCGTTGCGGGCCGGCCGGCAGGGCGTCCGCCTCGGTGCGCAGCTCCACCGCCCGGCGCTCGGCGAGGTGACCGACGGCGGCGGTGACCAGGGCCGCCTTGGTGGGGTAGTGGTGCAGCTGCGCACCCCGCGAGACGCCGGCCCGGGCGGCCACCACGGTCGTGGTGGTGCCGGACCAGCCGTGTTCCACCAGGCACTCGACGGTCGCCTCCAGCAGCCGGGCCTGGGTGGCGCGACTGCGTTCCTGCTGCGGCACGCGGGTCGATGCGGTGGGCACGGGGACAGCGTCCCGTCCCGGAAACAAACAGTCAAGCCTGACTTTTTTCTGCGCCGCTCCCCGAGCCGTTATCCGACACCCTCCGGCGGCCCTTTCCGCGATACTGTGCTCCGTTCACGGGGAGGCACGACCATGGATCAATTCGTGCTGGTCGGCGGGTCCGGTTTCCTGGGCACCGCGACCGCCGAGGCACTGCTGGCCGCAGGCGCGCGGGTGACCACGGTGGACCGCCATCCGCCGGCCGGCGCGGTCGACTGGCTCCGCGTCGACCTGCTGGTCGACGACCCGCCCGAGCTGCCCCCCGGAGTGGTCGTGGTGCTGCTCGGCGCGAGCGACCCCCGCCCCCGCCGGCCCTGGACGCTGCCGCTGCACAACGCGATCAGCACCGCCCGGCTGCTGCCCCGGCTGGCCGGCCGGCAGGTCGTGCTCACCTCCTCCGTCGAGGTCTACGGCGGCGCGGCCGGCCCGCTGACCGAGGACACCCCGCCCGAGCTGCCGTGGACCGTCGAGGAGATCGACCGCTGGTGCGTACGGGCCCGCGACCTGGCCCGGTCACCCTGCCCACCCTGGCGGGCCGCCCCGCTGGCCCGGGCCGTGGCCGACGCCGACCCCACCGGCCGGTGGACGTACGCGCTGGCGAAGCTCGCCCAGGAACGGCTCGTCACCGGCGCGGTCGACCCCGACCGGCTGACCGTGCTCCGGCTCGCCAACGTCATCGGGGCCGGCCAGCACCGGGTCGCCACCCGACTGGCCCGCCGGGCCCGCCAAGGGCTGCCGCTGCCGGTCACCGCGGACACCGTACGCAGCTTCCTGCCCGCCGACGCCCTCGCGCGGCTGCTGCTCGACGGGATCGGCCCCGGCGTCTGGAACGTCGGCGGGGAGCCGGTGCCGTTGACCGACCTCGCCACGCAGATCCGCGAGCTGTGCGACTCGTCGGCACCGCTGCTCACCACCCCCCGCCGGACGCCGGACAGCTCCGGCCTGGTGGTCACCGACCGGCTGACCGCTGCCGGGCACCGGATCGGTCCGCTCCGCCCCCAGCTGGCGAAGCTGGTCGCCGAGGTGGACCGGGACCCGACGCCGCTGTTCCGGCCGCCGCTGCCGGTGGTCGTACCGCCGCCGCCGGTCCACCCGGAGCTGGTGGCCGCCCGCCAGCAGGAGGCGCTCACCAGCGGCGAGGTCAAGCACGGCAACCGGTGGACGCGGGAGCTCACCGAACGACTCGGCAAGGAGTTGGACCTCGACGACGACCACCGGGTGCTGGTCACCGCGTCCGGCACCGCCGCGCTGCGGATCATGGTGGCCGCCACCGTCGGTCCGGCCCGCCCCGGCGACGTGGCGGTGCTGCCGTCGTACACCTTTCCCGCGACCGCGGAGATCCTGGTCCAGCTCGGGTACGCGCTGCGCTTCGTCGACGTGGACGCGGCGACCTGGACGCTCGACCCGGAGGGGGTCGCCGTCGCCGTCGCGCAGGGCGGCGTACGACTCGTGCTCTGCGTCGACACCTTCGGCAACCCGTGCGACTATCCGGCCCTGCGGGCGGTCTGCGACCCGGCCGGGGTGGCGCTGCTCGCCGACTCCGCCGCCGCCCTCGGCAGCCTGCACCAGGGGCGCCCGGTGGCGCAGCAGGCGCTGGCCCACTCGTACTCGATGAGCTTCGCCAAGGTGGTCTCGGCCGGCGGGGCCGGTGGCGCGCTGGTGCTGCCCGCCGACGCCGCCGAGGCGGTGCTCGCCTCCCCGGCCGGCTGGACCCGCTCGGAACTGATGAACGAGCTGCACGCCGTCGTCGCGGTCGACCAGCTCGCCGAGCTGGACACGCTGGTCCGCTGCCGGACCGAGGTCGCCGAGGTGTACGCGGCCGCCGCTCGCCGCCTGCCGGTGGAGTTCCAGCAGGTCCGCCCCGGGGACCGGCACTGCTGGGTGCACTGGGTGGCCCGGGTCGCCCACCGGGACCGGGTGGCGGCGGCGCTGGCCGCCCTCGGCGTGCAGACCAAGCCCTACTTCGCGGCGATCCACCGTGGTCCGCTGGGCGGCGGCGAGCGACTGCCGGTGACCGAGCGGCTGGACGCCGAGGCGCTCGCCCTGCCGATGTCCTCGGAACTCACCGTGGAGCAGGCGGAACGGGTCGTCGCCGCGCTGCACCGCTGCCTGGGCTGACCCGGCGGTCAGGCCGGAGGGCGGCGGCCGGTCACCAGCAGTTGCTTGCCGGCGTCGGCGAGGAGCGGATCGTCGCCGAGCCGGCGCTCCAGCGCCAGCAGCGCCTCCCGGTCGCCGGCCAGCCGCTCGGCCAGACCGCCCCGGCCCAGCGGCCCGGCGCTGACCAGCAGCCCGGCGCTGCGGACCTCGACCAGGCCGGCGGCGGAGAACGCGGCCTCCAACCGGGCGCGGTCCAGCAGGTGCAGGTCGGCAGCCTGCCCCTCGGAACGCCACACACCCCGGCGGCGGGCCAACCGGTCCACCGCCTCCTCGTCCCGGCCGGCACCGACCAGCTCCAGCACCAGGCCCACCAGCGAGTCGACCAGCACGGCCAGCACCCCGCCCGGGCGCAGCCAACCGGCCAGGTGGGCCACCGCCCGCTCCGGGTCGGCGGTGTACTGCAGGGACCCCATCGCCAGCACCGCGCCGGCCGTCGCCGGCAGCGCCACCTCGGTCATCGAGCCCTCGACCAGGGTGAAGCCGGGCCCGGGCGGGCGGCGGCGCAACTCGGCGAGCATCCCCGGCGACTGCTCGACACCGGTCACCGGATGGCCGAGGTCGAGCAGCCGCCGGGCCCAGCGGCCCACCCCGCAGCCGGCGTCCACCACCGGGCCGTCCGGCGGCAGCAGCGCCTCCACCCGCTCCCACGCCAGGTCGTCGTACGCCCGCCGGTGCGGCACCGCGAAGTGCTCCTCGTAGCCGGGGGCCAGCGCGTCGTACAGCGGCTGGCTGGGGCGCATCGGCTCAGACAAGGCTGCGCCGCCCGCGCCGCCACTGCCGGTCGGCCAGATAGGTGCCCGGCCGCCAGCGCAGGTTGAGGCTGTAGTTGCTGCCGCAGCCGACACACTCCTTGCGGAACAGCCGCTCGTGCTCGGCGCGGTATTCGGGGGCGTCGACGATCTCCGCGATCGGACGCTGGCGTACCGACGCGGTCGGGTCGTGCGCCCAGCAGCCGCCGATCTCACCCCGGGAGTGGATCATCAGCTTGAGCTGCGACTCGGCGCAGGGCAGGTCGCGTTGCAGCAGGTCGTCGAAGTGCCCGCGCAGGTAGCGCAGCTCCGAGTAGCGGGGCAGCCAGCGCCGGTCGGCCCGGGCCATCGCCTCCAGCTCGGCCAGCGCCGCGTCGAGCCGGTCGCCGGCCACCTCGGTCTGCCCGGTGACCGCGTCGGTGCGGAACAGGAACGTCCGGTCGGTGACCAGGTTGAGATAGAGGGTCACGCCCAGCTCCTGGGCCAGTGCCGCGATGCCGGGCAGGCTGTCCACGTTGTCCCGCATCACGGTGAAGTTCATCCGTACCTTCAGGCCCAGCCGGTCGCGCTGGGCGATCAGGTTCCGCAGGTGCCGGGTCGTCGTCTCGAACGCGCCGAGCCGACCCCGGATCCGGTCGTGCACCAGCGCCGTCGGGCCGTCGACCGAGACGTTGAAGCTGCGTACGCCCGCGGCGAACACCTGCTGCAGGACGACCGGGGTGAGCCGGATGCCGTTGGTGTTCAGGTGCAGGTGGCGCACCCCCACCTCGCGGGCGTACGCCATCAGCTCCAGCGCGTCCGGCCGGATCAACGGTTCCCCGCCGGTGAAGTTGACCTTGTGGATCCGCAGCGCGACGAGCTGGCGCAGCACGTCCCGCCACTCCTCGGTGGAGAGTTCGCCCTTGGTGTTGCTGGTCCAGCAGCCGCAGCTCGTGCAGCGCAGGTTGCAGTTGTCGGTGAGGAACAACTCGGCGACCAGCGGCCGGACGTGCAGCCGGGGTGCGACCCGTTCCTTGACGGCGAGCCGCCCGAAGAACCAGGCCAGCCGGGCGGTGTCGGTCACGCTCACGGCAGCCTCCGGGCGGCGTCGGCCTGCCTCGCGGCAGTCTCCGGGCGGATGTGCGGCATGCTCACGGCAGCCTCCGGGCGGCGACGAAGAGGTTGGCCGAGCGGAACAGCCGGCCGTCGAGGTGGATGCCGCGTTCCAGCAGGCGGCGTACCGGCCCGCCGGTGAGCAGCGCGGGGATCTGCAACCAGCGCCAGAACAGGTTCGCCCCGGTCACCGTGGTCGGCGCGAAGCCCGCCGCGCGCAGCAGGTCGAGCAGGTCGCCGGTGCGGTAGTTGGTGTGCCGGTCCCGACCCACCGACATGTCGCCGCGCAGGCCGTCGGAGAGGTCGGCGAACCGGCGGTGCCAGACCTCCGACCCGAACCGCCAGGAGTAGATCCGGCGGTGCAGCCGGGGGAAGTCGAACTTGGCATTGTCCGGGTCGAGGAAGCTGAAGACGTGCCGGCGCGGCACGGTGAGCACGAGCAGGCCACCGGGGGCGAGCACCCGGTGCGCCTCGGCGAGCAGCGCCGCCTCGTCGGGTACGTGCTCCAGCACGTCGAGCAGGCTGACCGAGTCGTAGTGGCCGGCGGGGAACGGCAGCGGCCCGCCGACGGTCAGCCGGTGCAGCGGCAGGCCCGGGTGGCGGGCGGCCAGCCCGGCCAGGTAGCCCGGGTGCGGGTCGGCGCCCTCGCAGGCCACGGTGCCGTGTTCGTGCAGCACGGCGAGGAAGTCGCCGGGACCGCAGCCCAGGTCGAGGTGCCGGCCGGTGCGGCCGGCCAGCACCGCCCAGGCGAACGCGTACCGGCGCAGCGGGTGGGTGGCGAAGGGCTGCCGGGCCGCCTCGGTGGCCCGGCTCATCGGACCAGCCGAGCGCAGAGCGCGTCCAGCGTGGCGGCCAGCCGTTCGCCGTCGACCGCGCCGGGCAGCGGCCGCTCGGCGAGCAACCGGCGTTGCCGCTCGGGGTGGGCGGCCACCACGGCGGCCAGGTCGGCGACGTCCCACACCGCGAGCACCCGGCCCGAACGCTCCTCCTCGCGCAGGTAGGCGACCTGGTGGTCGTTGCCCATCTCGCCCCGCGCCGCCTCCCGGGCCACCGCGACCGGCACCCGGCCGAGCCGCTGGACCAGCCGTACGGTGTTGCCGGCATGGGTGACCACCACGTCGGCGGCGGCCAGCCGCTCCCGCAGGTCGTCCAGGGGCAGGAACGCCGCGTGCGGGCACGGCGGTGTCACGGTCGAGGTGCCGGTCTGGACGAACACCTCGTGCGCGGCGCAGAGCGGGGCGATGCCGTCGACCAGACGGTCGAACGGCCACGGGCCCATGCCGACGGTGACCAGGACGCGCGCCATGCTCAGTAGAGCTCCCCGATGAGCACCGCGCGGGGCCGGGACGCCAGCAGGGCGGGCCGCTGCACCAGCACGGCGGCGGCGAGCCGGGAGCAGAGCCGGGCGGCGGCACCGGCGGGCCCGGTCATGTTGAACGTCTCCAACCACAGCGACGGCACCCGGAGCAGGCGGGCGGCGAGGAAGACGCCGACGGCCACGCCGGTGCCGGCCGACACCACCACGTCGGGGCGCTCCCGGCGCAGCAGCCGCAGGGCCCGCCAGGCAGCCGGCAGCACCCGCAGGCGGGTCTGCGTCGACAGCTCGGGCTGCCAGTGCACCCGCTGCCCGGCCAGCGCGACCTCGGTGTCGGGGGCGCGGACCGCCACCCAGACCGGGTCGTGCCGCTCCCACCACGGGCGCAGCGCGAGCAGGTCCAGCAGGACACCACCGCTGCTGGAGACGAGGAGCACCCGGTAGCGCCTGCCCATCTCGCCACGCTATCGCAGAGTGGCGGATCAGGATGACCCCGTCCAGGGTGGAGGGTCCGCCGGGTCAGCGGCCGTCCCCGGGACCGAAGGTGTCGAGGGCGTCGAGGTCCGAATACCGCCCGCGCAGGTACTCGTCGACCCACTGCGCCGCCTCCGGGAAGGCGGATCCGGCGGCGATCCGGGCGGCGGCGGCGTCCACGTCGTAGCGGGTGCGCCGCAACTGCACGCCGGGGCCCAGCAGGGCCCACCAGGCACCGGTGCCGCCGTACGGCATGCCGACGCTGCCCGGGTTGACCACCAGGCGACGGTCGACCAGTCGGGCGAACGGCATGTGGGTGTGCCCGCAGACCACCGCGTCGACCTGACCCGGCAGCCCGGCGAGGACCTCCGCCCAGCGGGCCGGCCGGGAGTCCACCAGCACCAGTTCCTCGTCGTCGCGGGGCGTGGCGTGGCAGAAGAGCACCCGGCCCAGCCCGGCGACCGGCAGGGTGACGGTCAGCGGCAGCGCCGCCAGCCGGGCGACGTGGTCATCGCGGAGCTGGGTGGCGGCCCAGTTCGCGACCGCGAAGGGGGAGCGGCGGCCGGCCCGCGCCTCGACCAGCTCGCGCTCGCCGTTGCCACCCACCCAGCAGGCCCGGTCGCCGAGACCGGCCAGCAGGTCCAGCACCTCGACCGGCTGCGGGCCGGAGGCGATGTCGCCGGTGAGCACGACCAGGTCGGCGGCGGCCACGTCCGGCTCGGCCAGCACCGCCTCCAGCGCGGGCAGCACACCGTGGATGTCGGAGAGGACGGCGACGCGTTCGGACATCAGCCCACCGTCGTCGCTCCCTCGGCCCCCGGTCCAGCGATTCTGCGCCGGGCAGAGCCGGAAGCGCCGTCGGGCAGTGTCTCGACGCGATCCGCGGGGACCCAGTGGCGGGCCGGGCCGCGGGGGTGGAACAGGACCGGCCCGGACCGCTGACGCGGGCCGGGCCGGGCCGGGTGGATCGGGTGGGGCCGAGCCCGGAGGGTCAGACCCGCGCGCGGCGGGCCAGTCGCTCCGGGTCGAGGATGATGATGCTCTTGCCGTCCAGTCGCAGCCAGCCCCGTGAGGCGAAGTCGGCGAGCGCCTTGTTGACGGTCTCCCGGGAGGCGCCGACGAGCTGGGCGATCTCCTCCTGGGTCAGGTCGTGGGTCACCCGCAGCACGCCGCCGTCGCGGGTGCCGAACCGGCCGGCCATCTGGAGCAGGTTCTTGGCGACCCGGCCCGGCACGTCCGTGAAGATCAGGTCGGCCAGCGAGTCGTTGGTCCGGCGCAGCCGGCGGGCCAGCACCCGCAGCAGCTGCTCGGCGATCTCGGGACGGTTGTTCAGCCAGGGGCGCAGCGCCTGCTTGCGCAGCCGCACCAGGCGGGTGTCGGTCACCGCGGTGGCCGTCGCCGTACGCGGGCCGGGGTCGAAGAGCGACAACTCGCCGACCATGTCCGACGGGCCCATCACGGCGATCAGGTTCTGCCGGCCGTCGGCGGCGCGACGACCCACCTTGATCTTGCCGGACAGGAGGATGTAGAGACTGTCGCCGGGTTCACCCTCGTTGAACACGATCTCGCCCTTGCGGACCTCGATCGTCTCCATCTCCTTCGCGAGCGCCTCGGCGGCCTCCGGGTCGACACCCTGGAAGATCCCGCTGCGGGCCAGTACCTCGTCCATGCGCACCTCCGCCAGCGCGTGCCGTCCGTCGGCGGGGTCCGCCGTCCGCTGATCCCCTCGCGCGCAGCCAGTCTAGGCGCACGTGAGCAGGAATCAGAGGTGCACCCCTGGAATCTTGATCGGTGGGCGTAACCTTCCCGACCTGATCAGACACTATGCTCCCGCCCCCGTGCGGGCGGTGACCCTCCGTCCCCGACCCGATCGTAGGGTCATCGGCGTGCTGAACGAGCCGATCCTGACCACCCGGCACGAGGACGGGTGGGACGTGCCGCTGCTGGTGTGGCGGGCCGACGGGCCGCTGCGCGCGGTCAGCTCCGCCCCGCTGGGCGGTGGCGTCGGCGTCCGGCGGTGGGTGGTCAACGCGACCGTGCCGATGTCGTACGACCGGGACGACCCCGCCGCCCACCTGGCCGGACTGGCCGCCGGGCTCGGCCTGGCCGGGCCCGGGATCGGCCTGCTCACCGGGGTCGACGTGACCGAGGTGCTGACCCGGACCGACGGCGGGGTCCGGGTCTGGGCGACCGTCGGGCTCGGCACCCCGGTCTGGGCCGCCGACCCCGCCCCCGCGCCGCCCGCGCAGCGGGTCGGCACGGTCAACATCGTCGCGTACGTCCCGGCTCCGCTCGGCGACGCCGCCCTGGTCAACGCGGTCGCCACCGCCACCGAGGCGAAGGCGCAGGCGATCTGGGAGCTGGGCCTGCCCGCCACCGGCACCCCCACCGACGCGGTCACCGTGCTCTGCCCGGCCACCGGCGATCCCGTCCCCTACGGCGGCCCCCGCTCGACCTGGGGCGCCCCGCTGGCCCGGGCCGTGCACGCCGCCGTCCTCGCCGGCGGGGCCGGCACCGTCGTCCCCTGGTCCGATCGGCGAGCCCGCTGAGCCGTCCGGGCCGCCGGGGGCAGCCGGACGGATCTTCCAGCCGATCGGCCGTCGTCCGGGTGTTTCCCGCCCGGTAGCGTCGTGGGTGATGCATTCTTCCGTCCGCTCCGCGCCCCGTACCCGTCGTCGGCTCTCCGCCCTGCTCGTCGCCCTGCTCGTCGCCGCCCTGGCGGCGGGCTGCGGCAGCGACGACCCGGACGGTGGCCCGGTCTGGCAGCCGGGCGGAGCCGCCGGCTCGACCGTCCCGGGCGGCACCGGGTCCGGCGGGAAGGCCGGGCCGGCGAACGCGGCCGGGGGGAAGACCATCTCCCTCGCCGCCACCGGTGACGTGATCATGGGCAACGCGCCGTCCCGGCTGCCGTCCAACGGCGGCAAGGGCTTCTTCGACGAGGTCGAGAAGGCCCTCGAGGCCGACCTGGTGATGGGCAACCTGGAGGAGCCGCTCACCGACGACACCGGTGCCGGCAAGTGCGGCCCCACCCCGAAGAACTGCTATCAGTTCCGGGCGCCCCCGAAGTGGGCGGCGCACCTGCGCGACGCCGGGTTCGACCTGCTCAACCAGGCCAACAACCACGGCTACGACTACGGCCCGCAGGGCTACGAGAACACCCAGAGCACGCTGGAGGCGCACGGCCTCAAGCACACCGGGGCACCCGGCGAGATCACCGTGGTCGAGGTGGCGGGGGTGAAGGTCGCGGTGGTCGGCTTCTCGTCGTACCCGTGGTCGAACAGCCTCACCGACATCCAGGCGGCCAAGAAGGTGATCACCATGGCCACCGGGATGGCCGACGTGGTCGTGGTGCAGGTGCACATGGGCGCCGAGGGTGCGGACCGGACCCGGGTGAAGCCGGGCACCGAGATGTTCTTCGGCGAGAACCGGGGCGACCCGATCCGCTTCTCGCACGCCGTGATCGACGCCGGGGCCGACCTGGTCGTCGGGCACGGCCCGCACGTGCTGCGCGGCATGGAGGTCTACCAGGGGCGGCTGATCGCGTACAGCCTGGGCAACTTCTCCGGCGGTGGGAAGTCGTTGCAGTCCACCGGCCGGCTCGGCTGGGGCGGCGTGCTGAAGGTGTCGCTCAAGCCGGACGGCAGCTTCGTCGAGGGCACGTTCACCTCCACCGCGATGAACGGCGTCGGGCGGCCGGCGATCGACCCGGCCGGCAAGGGCCTCGGGCTGGTCCGGCAGGTGAGTGCGGCCGACTTCCCGCAGACCGGGGCGCAGTTCGACGACGCCGGGCGGATCACCGCCCGCTAGCCCGGCGCGTGGGCCCGCCGGAGCGTCGGGGGCGCGACGTAGGCTGGCCGGCGTGACCACCAGTTCCCCCGAGACCGACCTCGGCCGTACGCGCCGCGCCCGGCGGATCGGCCGGGTGCTCACCGAGACGCACCCCGACGCGCACTGTGAACTCGACCACTCGTCGGCACTGGAGCTCGCCGTCGCCACCATCCTCTCGGCGCAGTGCACCGACAAGAAGGTCAACGAGGTCACCCCGAAGCTCTTCGCCCGCTACCACAGCGCCGCCGACTACGCGGGCGCGGACCGGGCCGAGCTGGAGGAGCTGATCCGGCCCACCGGCTTCTACCGCAACAAGACCAGCTCCCTGATCAACCTCGGTCAGGCCCTCTGCGAGCGGTACGACGGCGAGGTCCCCGGCAAGCTGGTCGACCTGGTGACGCTGCCCGGGATTGGCCGCAAGACCGCCAACGTGATCCTCGGCAACGCCTTCGACGTCCCCGGCATCACCGTCGACACCCACTTCCAGCGGCTGGTGCAGCGCTGGAAGCTGACCACCGAGACGGACCCGGTCAAGATCGAACACGCCATCGGCGCGCTCTACCCGAAGCGCGACTGGACGATGCTGTCGCACCGGATCATCTTCCACGGCCGGCGGGTCTGCCACGCCCGCAAGCCGGCCTGCGGGGCCTGCACGCTCGCCAAGCTCTGCCCGTCGTACGGGACCGGGCCGACCGAGCCGGCGGCGGCGGTGAAGCTGCTCAAGGGCCCCCGGGCCCGGGAGCTCGCGGTGGCCGTCGGGCTGGACCCGGAGCTGGTGCCGCAGCAGGCGGTCGCCGCGGAGGTGCCGTGAACCGCCGACTCGCCGTACTGCTCGTGCCCGCGCTGCTCATGATCGCCGGCTGCACCGCCACCGAGGAGGCGACGTCCGGGGCGGCGCCGACCCGCGCCGAACGCCCCTCCCCGTTCGCCGACTGTGCCACGCTGGCCGCCGCGCCGGCCTCGGCCGTACCCGCGCCGCCCGGCCCGGCCGGTGCTGCCCTGCCCGAGCTGACCCTCTCCTGCTTCACCGGCGGCGCCCCCGTCGCGGTACGCGACGTGCGGGGCCCTGCGGTGATCAACGTGTGGGCGTCCTGGTGCCCACCCTGCCGCAAGGAGCTGCCCGCCTTCCAGCGCCTCAGCGAGCGGGCCGCCGGCCGGTTCCAGGTGGTCGGGGTGAACAGCCGGGACAGCCGGGGCGGGGCCCAGTCCATCGGTGAGGACTTCGGGGTGCGCTTCCCGATGCTGGTCGACCAGGGGGACGCCTTCGAACGGGCGCTCAACCGGAACTCCTTCCCGCTGACCCTCTTCGTGGACGCCGACGGCCGGATCCGGCACACCGACGCCTCCGGCGCCCTCGACGACGCCCACCTCGCCGAGCTGGTCCGTACGCACCTGGGCATCGAGGTCCGGTGAACGCGACGACAGCCCGGCAGCCGCGACCGGAGGTGACCCCGTCGTGACCAGGCAGCCGCCGACCTGGCTGGAGCCGCTGCTCGGCCGGCTCGGCACCGCGACGGCGGAGGACTTCACCCGACTCACCACGCCGGAGAACGGCGGCCGGGAGAGCGCGGTGCTGGTGCTGCTCGGCGAGGAGCCCGGCAGCGGCCCCGACGTGCTGGTCCTCCAGCGTGCCGCCACCCTGCGCAACCACGCCGGCCAACCGGCCTTCCCGGGCGGCGCGGCCGACCCGGAGGACGTCGACGCCAGCGCCACCGCGCTGCGCGAGGCGAACGAGGAGGTCGGCCTCGACCCGACCAGCGTCACCGTGCTCGCCGAGCTGCCCCGGTTGTGGATCCCGGTCAGCGACTTCGTGGTCACCCCCGTGCTGGCCTGGTGGCACGCCCCGCACCCGGTGCACCCCCGGGAACCGGCCGAGGTCGCGCACGTCGCCCGGCTGCCGGTCGCCGAGCTGGTGGATCCGGAGAACCGGATGCGGGTACGCCACCCGAGCGGCTGGATCGGACCGGCCTTCTCGGCCCGCGGCATGCTGGTCTGGGGGTTCACCGCCGGGGTGCTGGCCACCCTGCTGGAGATGGGTGGCTGGGCCCGCCCGTGGCCGCAGGGACGGGTCGTCGAACTGCCGCCTTCCGGGGCCGACCCGGCCCCCTCGGCGGGCACCGACGAGGTGGACGAGAGTCCGGTCCGCTGACCTGACGGTCACGTTCCGCGAGCGGCGGGCCGGAGACGCGACGTCTGCCCGTACCCTTGAGCCGTGTCCGCCGTGGATCTCGTTCTGCTCCTGCTCATGCTCGTGTTCGCGATCAGCGGATACCGTCAGGGCTTCGTCATCGGGGCGCTGTCGTTCTCCGGGTTCTTCCTGGGCGCGCTGCTCGGCCTCCAGGTCGGCCCGCTGGTCGCCCGGCAGTTCGCCGAGAGCGGCACCCGGGTGTTGATCTCCCTGGTCGCGATCTTCGGACTGGCCGTGCTCGGCCAGGCGCTCGCCGGCTGGCTCGGCTCCAACCTGCGGGCCGCGATCACCGACCCGGCCGGGCGGAAGATCGACGACATCGGCGGGGCGTTCATCTCGGTCTTCGCGGTGATGCTGGTGGCCTGGCTGGTGGCGGTGCCGCTCGGCTCGTCGTCGCTGCCGTGGCTGGCCTCGTCGATCCGGAACAGCGCACTGCTCACCGTGGTCGACCGGGTCCTGCCCGACCAGGCCCAGGAGCTCTCCACCGCGCTGCGGGACACCGTCGACACCAACGGCTTCCCGGACGTCTTCGGCGACCTCGCGCCGACCCGGGCCCGGCAGGTCTCCCCGCCCGACCCGGCGCTGGCCGGCTCGCAGGTGGTCGCCAACAGCCAGCGGTCGGTGGTCAAGGTGCTCGGCTCCGCGCCGAGCTGCGCGCGCCGCATCGAGGGCTCCGGCTTCGTGTACGCCGACGACCGGGTGATGACCAACGCGCACGTCGTCGCCGGCACCCGCTCGGTCGCCGTGGAGCTGCGCGGCGAGCGGTACGACGGCGAGGTGGTCGTCTACGACCCGGAGCGGGACCTGGCCGTGCTGCACGTGCCCGGGCTGCCCGGCCCGTCGCTGCGGTTCGCCGCCGGCAAGGCGGGCAGCGGGGCGGACGCGATCGTCCTCGGCTTCCCCCTCGACGGCCCGTACGACGCCCGCCCGGCCCGGGTGCGGGACGTGGACCGGATCACCGGCCCGGACATCTACTCCTCCGGGGACGTGACCCGGGAGATCTACACCATCCGGGCGCTGGTGCGCAGCGGCAACTCCGGCGGCCCGCTGGTCTCGGCGAACGGCCTCGTGCTGGGAGTGATCTTCGCGGCGGCGGCCGACGACCCGAACACGGGCTTCGCGGTCACCGCCGAGGAGGCCCGGCCGGTGGCGCTGGCCGGCGCGGAGCGTACCCGTGGGGTCGGCACCGGCGAGTGCACCTGAGCGTCCGTGCGGCGGCGGACGTGGCAGGGGGCCGGCCCTGCCACGATTCCTGGACGGGGTGGGGTCAGCTCGCGGCGGCCGGGGCCGTGGTCACGTCGTCGCCCGGCTTGCCGAGGCCGGGGAGCTTGGCGCGGCCCCAGGTGAGACTCCGGTCGAGCACCGCCCGGGCCATGATCGCCACGCAGGTGCCGCCGTTGATGAAGGACGCCACCACGTCGCTCGGATGGTGCATGCCCCGGTACATCCGGGTGACCGCGACGCCGATCGGCACCAGCACCAGCAGCGTCCACCAGGTGACCTTCGCCGGGGTGCTCTTCGCCCGCAGGGCGAGCAGCACGGCGATGCCGACATAGAGCGCCACCGCCGCCGACGTGTGCCCGGACGGGAAACTCGACGTCGGCGGCGAGACGTCCATGTGCTCGACGGCCGGCCGGCTGCGGTCGATGACCATGGTGGTGAAGAGGAAGACCAGCGCCTGGGCGGTGACCGCGGCGCAGAGGAAGAGCGGCTCCCGCCACCGGTGCAGCACCAGCCGCAGCACCAGCGCGACCAGCACCGTCACCACGACGATCAGCTGCGTGCTGGCGAGCGTGCTGAACACCAGCGAGACGTCGTTCCACCCGCCGGTACGGTCGGCCGCCAGCTCGCGGTTGACCGCGTCCTCCACGGTGAACGGCCAGCTCTTCGCCAGCACCCGGGTGACCAGGAGACCCAGTCCCACCATGACGGAGAAGAGCAGGGCGACCGGCAGCAGCACCCGCTTGACGACCTGGACCGCGACATCGGACATGCGCCGCGCATTACCCCATGGAGCCGGCAACTACGCGTGCCCCGGGCGTGCCTCGTCCGGGCCGGGTTCGGCGAGCTCCGGCTCCACCCCCTCCCGGACGGGACGCGTCGGGCGCCGTCCGGTCCGGGTCCGCCAGGTCGCGAACGCCGCGGAGGTCGCCGCCACCACCGCCACCCCGAGCACCCAGCCGCCCAGCACGTCGCTGGTCCAGTGCACCCCGAGGGCGATCCGGCTCAACCCGGTCACCACGGCGATCATCAGCGCCCCGGCCCAGAGCAGCCAGCGCAGTGGCCGCCGGTTGCGGGCGTACGGCAGGAGGACCAGCAGCAGCACCCCGGCAGCGAGGGTGGCGTTCAGCGCGTGCCCGGACGGGAACGAGAAGCCCGCGGCCCGGGCCACCGGGTCGAGCAGGTCCGGCCGGTGCCGCCCGACGAGCAGTTTGAGCAGCGCGCCGAGCAGACCGCCGACCACCATCGTGGTGACCGCCCACAGGGCCAGCCGCCAGGCCCGGCGGAACAGCAGCCAGGCCACCACGACGCCGACCACGGTCCGCATCGGTCCCGGGCCGAACATGTCGGTCCAACCGCTCATCAGGCGTACCCAGGCCGGATGGTCGAGGGCATAGCCGTGCAGCGCGTCGGTCACCGCGGCGTCCAGCCGGAACAGCGGCGGCCAGGCGCCCAGCACCAGCAGGGCCAGCAGCGCGAACGGCACCAGCACCAGGAACGCGGCCACCGACGCGACGGTGAGCCGGAGACCCAGCGAGTGGTCCCGGTCGAGGCGGCGGCTGCGCCATGACCGCTGCGTCGCGGAGACCGTTCCGGGCTGACCTGACGTACTCATGGAGGCAGCACTACCCAGCCCGGGCCCCGGTCAGACCGCCGATCCGGCGCTGCTCAGCGGCGGGACCGCCGGAACCGGTGGATCATCAGGGCGGCACCGGTCAGCAGGGCGGCGAAGAGGGCCAGCCCGGTCCAGAGCCGCTCCGGCGCGGGATCGTCCACCTCACCGGCCGGGCGGGCCGCCCACCGGCTCTGCTGCTTGGGCGCGGAGAAGGTGAACGGGTCGGGGCCGCGCCCCGCGGTCCCGGCGTCCCGGCCGGTGCCCGGGGCGGGACCGAAGCCGACCACGCCGGGCGAGTCGTTGTCGTCGAGCGGGTTGCGGCCGACCGGCGGCACGTCGGCGGTGAGCGCCGCCACCGGGTCGACCAGGCCGTAGCCGAAGCGGTCGTCCCGGCCGGTGGGGCCGATGTCCCGGGCGGTGACCAGCAGCCGGTTCACCACCTCCCCGGCGGGGAGCTCCGGATAGCGGGCCCGGACCAGCGCGGCGGTGGCGGCCACCAGCGGCGACGCGAAGCTGGTGCCCTGCACCCGCCAGTAGCCGTCCGGGGGCCGGGCACCGTACAGCGAGGTGGCCGGGGCGGTCAGTACGGTCTCGTGCCCGGTGATCGAACCCGACCAGAGGTTCTCGCTGCTGCGTTCCAGGCCGGCGACCGCGATCACGCCCGGCTCCCGGGCCGGGTACCAGACCTTCGGGCTGTTCGAGGTGGCGAGGTTGCCGGTGCAGGCGACCACGACCACGTCCCGGGCGAACGCGTAGTCGAGGGCGGCGGCCAGGGCCGGGCTGTCGCCGCTGCCGCCGAGGGAGAGGTTGATGACCTTGGCGCCGTTATCGACCGCCCAGCGCACCCCCTTGGCGACGATCATCGCGTCGTCGTACCGGTTCTCGTCGTCGAGGACCCGGACCGGCAGGATCCGGGCGTCCGGGGCGAGCCCGACGACCCCCCGGTCGTCGTCGTTGCGCCCGGCGATCAGCGCGGCGACCGTGGTGCCGTGCCCCACCGGGTCGGGACCCTCGCCGCCGCCGGGGGCGACCAGGTCGATGCCGGGCAGCACCTGACCGGCCAGGTCCGGGTGGGAACCGTCCACCCCGGAATCGATCACCGCGACGATCACGCCGCGACCGGTGGACGTGCGCCACGCCGTACGGGCCCGCAACTCGTCGAGCTGCCACTGCTCGTCGCGGACCTGGTCGACCCGGCTGGGCCGGTCCGGTGCCAGCCAGGCCGGTGCCCGACCGGCGGCCGGTCGCGTCTGGACGACCGCAGCGGCGTGCGCCGGCGGGGCGAGCGGACCGGCGACCGTCGCCGCCGTCGCCGCCACTGAAAGCAGCGCGCGTCCGACGAGCCGTCGGGTCGCGATCCGACCTCCGTGCCGATCCGTGGTCACATCCCCAGCCATTCATCGCGACAGAAACATGCTGCTCGGAGATTACCGGTTTTCCCGCCCGCCCCGGTGGAAACCGGGGACACCACTCAACCTGGCGGCAGATGCGCCAACTGCACCAGCCGTACGCCCTCCCGGCGGGTGACCAGCCGGCCCCGACCGGCGGGCAGCGGACCCGGGCGCACCTGACCGACCAGGGCACCCTCCTCCGGGCTGCCGGACATCACCAGCCCGGCGGTGGAGAGTTCCCGCAGCCGCTGCACGATCGGCTCGAACTGGGTCCGGCCGGCGCCGCCCGAGCGGCGGGCCAGCACCAGGTGCAGTCCCACGTCCCGGGCGTGCGGCAGGTGCTCCTCCAGGGCCCGCAGCGGGTTCGTCGGCCCGCCGGCCACCAGGTCGTAGTCGTCCACCAGCACGAACAGCTCCGGACCGGACCACCAGGAGCGGCTGCGCAGCTGGGCGGGGGTGACGTCCGGGCCGGGGATCCGGTTCTGCAGGTAGCCGGCCGCCGACTCGATCAGCTCGGTGGTGTACGGCGCGGCGGTGCCGTACCCGATCAGGTGCGGCGTCTCGATCGTCCCCATCAGGCTGCGCCGGTAGTCCACCAGGATCACCCGGGCCTGCTCCGGGGTGAACCGGCCGACGATCGAGGTGGCCAGCGCGCGCAGGAACGACGACTTGCCGCACTCGGCGTCGCCGAAGACCAGGAAGTGCGGCTCGGTGGCGAAGTCCAGCACCACCGGGCGCAGGTCCGCCTCGGCCACCCCGACCGGGAAGGCCAGCCCGGTGGTCGCGGCCAGGTCCAGTTCGGCGTACGGCAGCACCGGCGGGAGCAGCCGGACCCGGGGTGCCACCGGACCGGCCCACGCCCCGGCGACCGCCTTCACCAGGTCGCCCGTGCCGTCGCCGAGGCCGGCGAGCCGGGGCAGGGCGGCCAGGAAGTGCAGCCCTTCGGCGGTGATGCCCCGGCCGGGCTTCTTCTCCGGCACGTTCGCCGCGACGACCCGCTTCACCAGCGCCGAGTCGGCCGGGTCACCGAGGTGCAGCTCCAGCCGCGAGCCGAACAGGTCGCGGATCGCCGGCCGGAAGTCCGTCCAGCGCAGACCGCTCGCCACCACGTGCACCCCGTACGACAGGCCCCGGGTGGCGAGGTCGGTGACCAGCGGTTCCAGGTCGTCGTACTCGGCGCGCAGGGTGTGCCAGCCGTCGACCACGAGGAACACGTCGCCGAACGGGTCGGTGCCCGGCTGCCCGGTGGCCAGCGCGGCGGCCCGCCGCTGACGCCAGCTCGCCATCGACTCCACGCCCAGCTCGGCGAAGCGCCGTTCCCGCTCGGCGAGCAGCGTGGCGATCTCCCCGACCGTGCGCCGCACCGCGGTCGGGTCGGTGCGGCCGGTCACCCCGCCGACGTGCGGCAGGTCGCGCAGCCCACCCAGCCCGCCGCCGCCGAAGTCGAGGCAGTAGAGCTGCACCTCGGCCGGGGTGTGGGTGAGCGCCAGCGCGCAGATCAGCGCCCGCAGCAGGCCCGACTTGCCGCTCTGCGGCGCACCGACCACCGCGACGTGCCCGGCCGCGCCGTCCAGGGCCAGCCAGAACAGGTCCCGGCGCTGCTCGTAGGGCTTGTCGACGACGGCCACCGGCACCTGGAGGGCACCGTGCAGCTCCGGGTTGGCGGCGGCCAGGCCGCGTACCGGGTCGGTGCCGACCGGGCCGAGCAGGTCGTCGAGGGTGGGGGAGAGGTCCAGCGGCGGCAACCACACCTGGTGCGCCGGGGGGCCCTGCCCGACCAGCCGGTCGACCAGCGCGTCGACCAGGGTCTCCCGGCCGGGCTCCTCCTCGGCGGCGGGCAGCGCGGCCGGGACGGTCGGCTCCGGGACCGGCACCAGGTGGGTGGAGAAGGCGAGCAGCCGGGGTACGCCGGCACCGGCCGCGCCCGCGGGCCCGCCGGCCCGGCGGACCGGCGCGGAGACGTACGTGGCCTTGAACCGGACCAGCGGGTCGGTGCCGGCGCGCAGGTAGCCGTGCCCGGGGGTACGCGGCAGCTCGTGCGCGTCGGGCACGCCGAGCACCGTCCGGGACTCCAGCGCCGAGAAGGTCCGCAACCCGATCCGGTACGACAGGTGGGTGTCCAGCCCGCGCAGCCGCCCCTCCTCCAGCCGCTGGCTGGCCAGCAGCAGGTGCACCCCCAGCGACCGGCCCAGCCGGCCGATCTGCACGAACAGGTCGATGAAGTCGGGCTTGGCCGACAGCAGCTCGGAGAACTCGTCGCAGATCAGCAGCAGCGACGGCAGCGGGGCGAGCGGGGTGCCCGCCGCGCGGGCCCGTTCGTAGTCGCGGAGGCCGGCGAAGTTGCCGGCCCGGCGCAGCAGTTCCTGCCGGCGGACCAGTTCCCCGTTGATCGCGTCGACCATCCGGTCGACCAGGGGCAGGGTGTCCTTCAGGTTGGTGATCACGGCGGCGGTGTGCGGCAGCCGCTCGAAGGAGGCGAAGGTCGCCCCGCCCTTGAAGTCGACCAGGACGAAGTTGAGCTGTTCCGAGCTGTGCGTGGCGGCCAGGCCGAGGACCAGGGTCCGCAGCAGCTCCGACTTGCCGGAGCCGGTGGCCCCGATGAGCAGGCCGTGCGGGCCCATGCCGTCCTGCGCCGACTCCTTCAGGTCCAGCTCGATGGCGCCGCCGTCGGCGCCCACCCCGATCGGCACCCGCAGCCGGTCCCGCGCCGACCGGGGCGCCCAGCCCTGCTCGGCGGTGAAGTTGTCCGGGTCGCCGATGCCGAGCAGCTCGGGCAGGCCCAGCTCGGCGCCGGCCGGGTCGTCCGGTCCGCGTACGGTGCTGGCGAGCCGCAGCGGGGCGAGCCGGCGGGCGACCGCCTCGGCGTCGGCGACGGCCAGCGCGTCGGGGTGCCCACCTCGGCCTGCCCGTCGGCCGCGTACGAGTGCAGCCGGCCGTCGACCACGTCGAGCAGCAGGGCGTACCGGTCGAGCAGGCGGGGCGGCGGGGTGTCCAGGTCGAGCAGGGTGACCGCGTCGATGCCGCCGTCACCGGCCAGGTCGGTCGACCCGGTCAGGTCGCCGCCGTCGAGGACCACCACCACGTGCGGGCCGTCGGTGGCGGAGCCGACCGGGCTGAACCGGGAGCGGCTGGCCAGCACGTCGTCGAGGAGCCGTTCCAGCTCGACGGCGGAGCTGGTGACCAGGCGGACCGGGCCGAGCGCGTCGGTACGGGTCGGGTGGTGGGCGTGCGGCAGCCACTTGACCCACTCCCACAGCCCGCGCCGTTCCGGTCCGGCGCAGACGGCGACGAGCAGTTCCTCGGGGGCGTGGAAGACGGCGAGCTGGGTGAGCACAGCCCGGGCGAGCGCCTGGGCGGCGGGTGCCCCGGTGCCCCGCCCGCCGGCCGGTCCCCGGACGAAGACCCGGGCGAAGCTGCGCAGCGAGAGCGCCACCGGCAGGTCCGGCACCACCGAGTACGCGTCGAGGAAGCGCCGCAGCGCCCCGGCGGTCATCGGTTCCAGCTCCTCCAGCGGCCGGGTGACCGGCGGTACGAGCGGGGTGGCCAGGGTCTGCGGGCCGACGCCCACCCGGACCACGGCGAAGTCGGGGTCGCCCGGCCGGCGTTCCCAGACCCGGTGGCTGTCGACGGTGGACCAGAGCCGGCCCGGGTCGGGGTGCCGGTAGTGCAGCCCGGCCCGCTGGGCGCCGGCGGTCTGCCGGACCCGGCGGCGCAGCCCGGTGAGGTGCCGCAGGTACTCCCGGCGGGCGGCCATCATCTCCGACTTCTTCGGCATGCCGGAGGCGCTGCCCCAGGTGGTGACCAGCATGGCCACCGAGGAGAGCCCGAACATGCCGCCGACCACGTACGAGTAGGCGCCGCCGCCCCGGCCGAACATCATCGCCATGGCCACCGTGCCGCCGACCATCGGCAGCACCATCAGGGCCTGCTGCCAGCGTCCACCGGCCACGGCGGGGATCTCCGGCGGCGGGTCGACGGGCAGTTCGCCGACCGGGATCTCCGGTGCCGGGCGACGGGGTGGCCGCTTGATGACGACAGTGGACACGGCACCTCCTGACAGCGCTCGGTAACCCGAGCCTGGCTCATGGTAGGTAAAGTGCGGTCGTCCGTCAGCCACCGTTCCCGCTCGATATGGAGTCACGTCGATGCAATCCGGGCTGGCCCGGGTCACGATCAGCGCCCCGCAGCGGCGCCTCGACGTGGCCCTGCCGGAGCAGGTTCCCCTGGCCGAGCTGCTCCCCGAGGTGCTCCGGCACGCCGGTGAGGGGCTGGCCGACGACGGCGAACGGCACGGTGGCTGGGTGCTGCGCCGCACCGACGGGGTGGTCCTGACCACCGCTCAGGCGCTGCTGCCGCAGGGCGTCCGCGACGGGGAGGTGCTGCACCTGGTACCGGCCCACGCCGAGTGGCCGGAACTGGAGTACGACGACGTGGTCGAGGCGATCGCCGACGGCCCGCCGCCGGGGCAGCGCCTGGTCGCCGGCCGCCACCCGGACCGCCGTGCTGGCCGGTGCCGGCGTGCCGCTCGCCGTCGGGCTGGTCGCCGTGCTGGTCGCCGGGCCGGGTCGACCCACCGGCTGGCCCGTCGCGCTCGGGGTGGCGTTGCTGCTCACCCTCGCCGGCACCGCCGCCTCCCGGGCGTACGGGGACGGCCCGACCGGCGCCACCCTCGGCGGGTACGCCCTGCCGTACGCGGCGGCGGCCGGCGCGCTGGCGGTCGGCTCCGGCGACCCGGTCGGCCCGTTCGCGCCGCTGCGCTGGCTCGGCGCACCGGAGCTGCTGGCCGGCTCGGTGGCGCTGCTGCTGGTGGCGGTGCTCGGCCTGGTCGGGGTGGCCAGCCGGTCCCGGGTCTTCGTGGCCGGCACGACGGTCGGCCTGGTCGGCGCGGCGGCCGGGCTGGGCGGGCTCGTGCTCAGCCCGGAGGGCACCGCGGCGGTGCTGCTCTGCGTACTGGTCTTCGCCCTCGGCGCGCTGCCGCTGCTGGCGATCCGGCTCGGCAAGTTGCCGCTGCCGCCGATCACCCTCCCGTCGACCGCCCCTCCGGCGGGCCGGACGGTGTTCGTGACCTGCCCGACCGCGGGCGGGTGCACGCGGCGGTGGCCGGACCGAGGAGATGCTGACCGGGATGCTGCTCGGGCACGCCGTCCTCGCGGTGGCCGCCGCGACGGTGCTCGCCACGGCCGGCGGGGTGGCCGGGCGGCTGCTGGTGGCGGTCGGGTCGGCGGTGCTGCTGCTGCGGTCCCGGCTCTTCGTCGCGGTACGCCACCGGGTGCCCACGGTCGCCGCCGGGCTGACCGGGTCGGCCGTCCTCGGCGGGGTGCTCGCCGGCCGGGCCGGTCCGGACGCGCTGCTGGCACTCGCCGTCGGCGGGCTGCTCCTGGCCCTGGTGTCGGTCGCCGCGGGCACCACGTACGCCCGCCGGCCCGTCTCCCCGTACCTCGGTCGGCTGGCCGACCTGACCGACACCGCGCTGGTGGTCTCCGTGGTCCCGGTGGCCTGTGCGGTGCTGGACCTCTACGACCGGGCCCGCGGCCTGCTGGGCTGAACCGACGGAAAGGCCCGGGTCGCGTGGCGACCCGGGCCCGTCAGCGTGCAGTGATCAGTGCGCGTCGCCGTGCGCCTCGGCGTCCTTGGCCCGCTGGTACGAGGCCCGGATCTCGGCCTCGGCCTCGACCCGGCCCACCCAGGTCGCGCCCTCGACCGACTTGCCGGGCTCCAGGTCCTTGTACACCTCGAAGAAGTGCTGGATCTCCAGGCGGTCGAACTCACCCAGGTGGTGGATGTCCCGCAGGTGCTCCTGGCGCGGGTCCTCGTAGGGCACGCAGAGGACCTTGTCGTCGCCGCCCTTCTCGTCCGTCATCCGGAACATGCCGATGGTGCGGCAGCGGATCAGGCAGCCGGGGAAGGTCGGCTCGGGGACGAGCACGAGGGCGTCCAGCGGATCGCCGTCCTCGCCCAGGGTGCCCTCGATGAAGCCGTAGTCCGCCGGGTACTGCGTGGACGTGAAGAGGGTGCGGTCCAGCCGGATGCGGCCGGTCGCGTGGTCCACCTCGTACTTGTTTCGGTGACCCTTCGGGATCTCAACCGTGACGTCGAAATCCATTTCCCACGCTCCCTCGTTTGCCCACGCTGGCTAACGGAACCAGTGGCGCCGCTCCCGGACAGGTGAATGCCACCCGTCGGCTCCGGCCGCCGCATAGTGTTCGGACCGAAGTAGTGTCACCCAAGGTGTTTTTCGGCGGGGGAGGAGGGGGTCGTGGGGAGGGAAGATTCACACTACCGCCCGGAAGGGGTTGACGGGCGGATGTCGAAAAGTCCGGGTTCCGGTAGCGCCAGCGGCCGGGTCCCGGTGCCCGACGCGTACCTCCCCGGCAGCTCCGGCGCCGCCGCCGGCTCCGCGCCGGTCGGCCCCGTCCAGGGTACGCCCGGAGCCGCCCGCCGGCCCCCGGCCGCACGACCCGGCCCCGGACCTCGGCGCACCGCAGCACGACGCCGGCCCGGTCGACGGCGGCGTCCCGGCGGCTCCCGGCCCGGCACCGTCGCGGCGCCGCTGGCCGCTCGTCCTGGTCGTGGTGCTGCTCGTGGTGCTGGCCGGCGTCGGCGTCGCGGTGGTGCGTCCCGGCCCGGTGGCCGGCTGGCTCGACGGCGGGGCGACCACGCCGCAGGCCGGCGCCGGACCCCCGAACCCGACCCGTCGGCCGTCCTCGCCGGCCGGACCCCAACGCGCCGCTGCCCACCCCCGAGGGGTCCGCGCCGCCCTCGAACCGCTGGCCCGCGCCGCCGCCCTCGGCGACCGGGTGAACATCTCGGTGGCCGACGTGACCACCGGCACCGCGCTCTACGGCAGCGGGCAGGACACCCCGACGGTGCCCGCGTCGGTGACGAAGCTGGCGACCGCGGTGACGGTGCTGGCCGCCCGGGGCCCGGCGTACCGGATCCCCACCCGCGCGGTGGCCGGCGCGAACCCCGGCGAGGTGGTCCTCGTCGGCGGTGGCGACCCGACCCTGGCCGTCGACGGCCACGGCTTCTATCCGGGCGCGGCCCGCCTCGACGACCTGGCCGCCCAGGTACGCACCGCACTCGGCGGCACCGCGCCGGCCCGGGTGACCGTCGACTCGTCCCTGTTCACCGGCCCGGTCTACGAGCCCGGCTGGGACGCCGACATCCCGACCGGTGGCTTCGGCGCACCCATCACCGCGCTGATGACCGACGGCGCCCGGCGGGACCCGGAAACGGCCCGGAAGACCCAGGACCAGACCAACCACGCCGCCGAGCGGGTCCCGCAGCCCGACCTGGCCGCCGGTCGGCAGTTCGCCCGGCTGCTCGGGCTGACCGGCGACGCCGCCGCGGTGGGGCGCGGCAAGGCGCCCGCCGCCACCGGGGCGAGCCCGACGGCCGGCGCGCCGACGCCCGGGACCGAGCTGGGCAAGGTCGAGTCGCTGCCGCTGATCCGGCTGGTCGACATCATGATCAGCGACAGCGACAACGTGATCGCCGAGTTCATGGCCCGGCAGGTGGCGCTGGCCCGGAACAAGCCCGCCTCCTTCGCGGGCGGCGCCGCCGCGACCGACGAGGTGATCGCCGAGCTGGGGCTGCCGGCCGACGAGATCAGCCTGGCCGACGGCAGCGGCCTGTCCCGGACCAACCGGATCAGCCCGTCGCTCCTGACCGACCTGCTCACCCTCGCCGGCAACGGCAGCCACCCCGAGCTGGCGGCGATCTTCGGCGGCCTGCCGGTCGGCGGCTGGTCCGGCACCCTGGACGAGCGCTACCAGGCTGCCGGCACGAAGGCGGGTGCCGGTGTGGTCCGGGCCAAGACCGGCACGCTGACCGGGGTCAACGCGATCGCCGGGCTGGTCACCACCGCCGACGGCCGGCTGCTCACCTTCGCCGTGCTCACCGACCGGACCCCGCCGGACACCCTGGACGCGACCCGGCAGGCGCTCGACCGGATCAGCTCCGCGCTGGCCGGCTGCGGCTGCCGCTGACCCGGGCCGCGACGCGGGCCCCGGTTGGGGTGTTCCGGCGCGGGTACGGTGGGTGCATGGCGCAGTTCGTGGACTGGGATCTGGCCGCCGCGACCGCGGGGGCGCTGAGCAAGTCGGGCCCCCGGGTGTCGTACGCGGAAGCCACCGACGTGGTCGGCGACCTGCGACGGCTGACCGAGGAGGCGGCCGGGCACGTGGCCGACTACACCGGCCTGCGGTCGCAGGTGGCCCACCCGCCGGTGCGGGTGGTGGACCGCCGCGACTGGGCGGCCGCCAACATCGCCGGGCTGCGTGAGGTGATCACTCCCCTGGTGGACCGGCTCTCCGGCGACAAGAAGCCGGGGCCGCTGACCGAGGCGATCGGCTCCCGGCTCACCGGCGTGCAGGCCGGCACCGTGCTGGCCTACCTCTCCGGCCGGGTCCTCGGCCAGTACGAGGTCTTCGCCGGTGACCCGGGCCAGCTGCTGCTGGTCGCGCCGAACATCGTCGAGGTGGAACGGAAGCTGGGGGCCGACCCACGCGACTTCCGGCTCTGGGTGTGCCTGCACGAGGTGACCCACCGGACCCAGTTCACCGCGGTGCCGTGGATGCGGGCGTACTTCCTCAGCGAGGTGCAGGCGTTCGTGGACGCCTCGCAGGGCGGCGAGCACCTGCTGGAGCGGCTGCGGCGCGGCGTGGCGACGCTCTCCGACGCGGTCAAGGACCCGGAGAGCCGGGCCAGCGTGCTGGACATCGTGCAGACCCCCGCGCAGCGGGCCGTCCTGGACCGGCTCACCGCCCTGATGACGCTGCTGGAGGGGCACGCCGAGTTCGTGATGGACGGCGTCGGCCCGCAGGTGATCCCGAGCGTGGAGTCGATCCGGGCCTCGTTCAACCGGCGTCGGGAGTCCGGCAACCCGCTGGAGAAGGCGATCCGCCGACTGCTCGGCGTCGAGGTCAAGATGCGCCAGTACGCCGAGGGCCGCAAGTTCGTGCACGGGGTGGTCGACCGGGTCGGCATGGCGGGCTTCAACCGCATCTTCGGTTCGCCGCTGACCCTGCCCCGGCTGGAGGAGCTGGGCGACCCGGATGCCTGGGTGGCCCGGGTGCACGGGCCGGCCGGTGCCACGCCGGCCGCCGGCTGACCGGGCCGGCCGTGCGCGCACGAATCGGGTCGGTCCGGCGAACCCGGCCGGTGCGAGCGACGGACTGACCGGGTGGCCGCGCTCGCACCACCGGTCGCCGCGGTCCGGGCCGCGGTCCGCCGGGCGCTGACCGGGCTGACCGGCGACGGGCCGGTGCTGGTGGCCTGCTCGGGCGGCGCCGACTCGCTCGCCCTCGCCGCCGCAACCGCCTTCGTCGCGCCCCGGTCCGGTCGACCGGCCGGCCTGGTGACGGTGGACCACGGGCTGCAACCCGGGTCGGCCGAGCGGGCCGGCGCGGTGGCCGGCTGGGCCCGCGAGCTGGGCCTCGATCCGGTCGACTCCGTCGCGGTGACCGTCGACGGTCGCCCCGGTGGTCCCGAGGCAGCGGCCCGCGAGGCGCGCTACCAGGCGCTCGTCGCCACCGCCCGGCGGCACGGTGCGGCGGCGGTGCTGCTCGGCCACACCCGCGACGACCAGGCCGAGACGGTGCTGCTCGCGCTGGCCCGGGGCGCCGGCCCGCGCGGGCTGGCCGGCATGCCGGAGCGCCGCGACCTCGACGGGGTGCCGCTGCTGCGACCGCTGCTCGACGTGAGCCGGGAGGACACCCGCAAGGCCTGCGCCGCGCTGGGGCTGACCCCGTGGCAGGACCCGCACAACGCCGACCCGGCGTACGCCCGGGCGCGGGTCCGGGCCGACGTGCTGCCGGTGCTGGTCGAGGCGCTCGGCCCGGGGGTGCTGGACAACCTGGCCCGGACCGCCCGGCTGCTGGCCGCGGACACCGCCGCGCTGGACGACCTCGCCGCCACCGCCCTGGCCCGCGCCCGCTCACCCGAGGGCGGACTCGCCGTCGACGCACTGGACCCGCTCCCGGCGGCGCTGCGGACCCGGGTGCTGCACGTCTGGGCCCGGGAGTTGGGCACCGCACCGGCAGCGCTGTCGCACCGGCACGTCACCGCGCTCGACGCACTGGTGACGCGATGGCGCGGACAGGGCTCCGTCCACCTGCCCGGCGGCCTGCGCGTGGTCCGCCGCGCGGGCCGGCTCGCCCTGGTCGACGCCCGCCGGGAGGACTCGGATGACGCCGGTTCGGGGTAGCGCCGGACCGTCGTGATCTCCACCATGTGGGTGGGGCCGATTAGCCTCGTGGAATGACCACCATCCTCGTGCCGTACCACCAGGACGAGCAGTTGCCGCCCGCGCACTTCCCGCTTCCCGACGGGCAGAGCGCGACGGTCGTCGCCGACCTCCCGGCGGGCGAGATCTGGTCGCGGCTGGTGAGCCTCTACTCGGCGGTCGCCGATGCGGTCGCCGCGTCGGACGCCGTTCCCACGGTGGTGTCCGGGGACTGCCTCGTGGCACTGGGCACCGTGGCCGGTGTGCAGCGTGCCGGGCTGGACCCGGCGATCGTCTGGTTCGACGCGCACGGCGACGTCCACACGCTGGAGACCACCACGTCCGGATACCTGGGCGGGCTGTCCCTGCGGCTGGTCCTCGGTGCGCACCCGGAGCTGGTGGCGCAGCCGCTCGGCCTGCGGCCGGTCGCGGAGGAGCGGGCGGTGCTGGTCGACGCGCGTGACCTCGACCCGGCGGAGGCCGACTTCCTGGCCGGCGGCGCGGTCCGGCGGGTGCCGGTCGCCGAGCTGGCTGCCGGGTCGCTGCCGGACGGCCCGATCGTGCTGCACGTCGACGTGGACGTCGTCGACGCGGCCGTCCTGCCCGGACTGCTGTTCCCTGCCCCGGATGGCCCGTCGGCCGACGACGTGGTGGCGGCGTGTCGCCGGGTGGTGGCGACCGGCCGCGTGGTCGCCGTGGACATCGCGTGTCCGTGGACGTCCGTCGCGGACGAGCGGGTCACCGGGCCACGGGCCGAGCTGCTCGCTCGGCTGACGGCGCTGGGCTGAGCCTCACGGCCCACCCGAGCGCGGGGCACCGTCGGCCGGGACGGTAGACCGGTCACCGCCGGCGTTCGCCCCGGTCCGTCGGTGAGCCCGGGAGCCGCGGAACGCGGTAGACATGGCGCATGGCGTACCCCCGGCAGCCGCTCCTCGCCCCCAACGGTGCCGTCGCGACCAGCCAGCCGCTCGCGGCGGCCGCGGGCCTGGCCGTGCTGCGGCGCGGCGGCAACGCCGTCGACGCCGCGCTGGCCACCGCGATCACCCTGACCGTCGTGCAGCCGCCCTCGAACGACATCGGTGGCGACCTGTTCGCGATCGTCTGGGACGGCGAGCGGCTGCACGGGCTGAACGCCTCGGGGCGGTCCCCGGCCGGGCTGACCAGGAGATCGTGCTCGCCGCGACGGACCGGCGGGGTGCGGAGCCGGTCGACGCGCTGGGCGGCGCGCAGGCGACCGGGCCGGCGATGCCGGCCCGGGGCTGGCTGCCGGTGACCGTGCCGGGCGCCCCGGCCGGCTGGCGGGACCTGCACGACCGGTTCGGCTCGCTGCCCTTCGCCGAGCTCTTCGCGGACGCGATCGGCTACGCCGAGCGCGGCTACCCGGTGGCCGCCGGAACCGCCGCGACCTGGGCCCGGGGCGTCGCCGCCCACGCCGGCCCGGTCGCCGAGGAGTACGCCGAGTTCGAGCGGGTGTTCACCGTGGCCGGCCGGGCACCCCGGCCCGGTCAGTGGTGGCGCAACCCGGACGCGGCGGAGACCCTGCGCCGCATCGCGGCGACCGGGGCGGCGGACTTCTACCACGGCCGGATCGCGGCGGCGCTGGACGCGCACGCGGCCCGGACCGGCGGGCTGATCACCGGCGACGACCTGGCCCGGCACACCTCCACCTGGGTCGACCCGGTCAGCGTCCGCTACCGGGGACACGAGGTGTGGGAGCTGCCGCCGAACGGCCAGGGGGTGGCCGCGTTGCAGGCGCTGGGCGTGTTGGACGGGGTGGACCTGGCCGCCCTGCCGCCGGAGGAACGGCTGCACTGGCAGCTCGAGGCGGTGAAGCTCGGCTTCGCCGACGCGCACGCCCACGTCGCCGACCCCGAGCGGGCGCCGGTGCCGGCCACGGCGGCGCTGCTCGACCCGGGCTACCTCGCCGCCCGCCGGGCCCTGGTGACCGACCGGGCCGGCGACCCGACGGCCGGCGATCCGGAGCGGGGCGGCACCGTCTATCTCTGCACGGCCGACTCCGGCGGCATGATGGTCAGCCTGATCCAGTCCACCTACCTGGCCTTCGGCTCGCACGTGGTGCTCCCCGGCCGCGGGTTCGCCCTGCAGAACCGGGGCACCGGCTTCCGGCTGGACCCGGCGCACCCGAACGTGGTGGCGCCGGCCAAGCGCCCGTTCCACACCATCATCCCGGGCTTCCTCACCCGGGACGGCGCGCCGGTCGGCCCGTTCGGGGTGATGGGCGGGCACATGCAGCCGCAGGGGCACGTGCAGCTGGTCGCCGCGACCGTCGACGCCGGCCTCGACCCGCAGGCGGCGCTGGACAGCCCGCGCTGGTACTGGCACGCCGGCCGCACGGTGCTGGTCGAGCCCACGCTCGACCCCGAGGTGGTCGCCGACCTGCGGGTCCGCGGCCACCAGGTCACCGTCGTCGGCGAGCCGTCGGTCTTCGGGTACGGCCAGGCGATCTGGCGCCACCCGTCGGGCGGGTACGTGGCCGGCTCGGAGTCTCGGGTCGACGGGGCGATGCTGGGCTGGTGATCAGGCCTCGACCCGTTCCCGGAAGGTCGTCCGGTAGGCCTGCGGGGTGGTGCCGACCCGGCGGGTGAAGTGGTGCCGCAGCGCCGCCGCGTCGCCGAAGCCGGTCCGGTCGGCGACCGTCTCCACGCTCAGCTGGGTCTCCTCCAGCAGCCGGCGGGCGAGCAGCACCCGCTGGTTGGTGAGCCAGTCGTGCGGGGTGGTGCCGGTCTCGGCCCGGAACCGGCGGGCGAAGGTCCGGGGGGCCATGCCCGCCCGGGTGGCCAGCTCGTCCACGGTCACCGGCCGGGTGAGGTGGCCCATCAGCCACTCCAGCACCGGTTCGAGGGTGGGCGCCTCGGGGGCGCGGGCGATGGGCGCCTCGACGTACTGGGCCTGGCCGCCGTCCCGGTGCGGCGGTACGACCATCCGGCGGGCCAGCCGGGTGGCCGTGGCCGAGCCGTGCTCCTGACGGACCAGGTGCAGGCAGGCGTCGATGCCGGCGGCGGTGCCCGCGCTGGTGAGCAGCCGGCCGTCCTGGACGTAGAGGGAGTTGCACCGGACCCGGGCCTTCGGGTTGCGCTGCTGCAGCTCGTCGACGTGGCGCCAGTGCGTGGTGCAGTCGCGGCCGTCGAGCAGCCCCGCCTCGCCGAGCACGAACGCGCCGGAGCAGACGCTGAGCAGCCAGGCGCCCCGGTCGGCGGCCCGGCGCAGCGCGTCGAGCACCGGCTCGGGCACGGCCGCCCCGTCGCCATGGGCCGGCACCGCCACCAGGTCCGCGTCCTCGACCGGCGTCAGGTCGGCGTGCGGGGTGAGCAGGAAGCCCGAGCGGCTGCGTACGGGGGCCCCGTCGACCGTGCAGACGTCGAAGCGGTAGCCGGGGAAGCCGTCGGCGGTCCGGTCGGTGCCGAACACCTCCGCCAGGACACCCAACTCGAACGCGGCGACCTGATCGAGCGCGACGACGGCCACGGACCTGAGCATGTGACGAGGGTAACCCCGAGGCTGGCAGAAAATCGACGGGTAATGGCATTCCTGCCACTGTCCGGCCGACCCGGGTGGTCGCAGACTGGAGTCAGCCCGGTGCGCACCGGCGGCGAAACCCACCCCAACCACGCGAAAGCGAGCGCCGCCATGGAGTTCCTGCTGTTCCTTCTCTTCCTGCTGATCCTGGTCGCCGCCGCAGCGGCCGGACTGGGCGCCGACACCCGCGACTCGGCCGACTGGAAGCCCACGGCCGACGGTCGCCGTTGGCGCTCCGGCACCTGCTGAGGTGATTTGCCCGTTCCGAGCCGAAAATCCCCGGCGGGACCGCGCCAAAAGGGGCGGCCCCGCCGACGGAGGCCATCGGGCGTACGGCAGGCTAGGAGCATGGCTGACGGCTCCTGGTACGACGCCGACATCGACCACGTGATCATCTCCGAGGCGCAGATCCGCGAGAAGACAGCGGAGCTGGCCAAGCAGGTCTCGGCGGACTACGCCCACGTGCAGGACGGACTGCTGCTCGTCTGCGTGCTCAAGGGTGCGGTCATGTTCATGGCCGACTTCGCCCGCGCGCTGGGCCGGCAGGGTCCCCCCGCCGAGCTGGACTTCATGGCCATCTCCTCGTACGGCCAGGGCACCACCTCCTCCGGGGTGGTCCGGATCCTCAAGGACCTGGACCGGGACATCGCCGGCCGGCACGTGGTGGTGGTCGAGGACATCGTCGACTCCGGACTGACCCTCTCCTGGCTGCTGCGCTACCTCGAGTCCCGCTCGGCGGCGAGCGTCGAGGTGGTCGCCCTGTTCCGCAAGCCGGACGCGGTCAAGGTGCCGGTCCCGGTGAAGTACGTCGGCTTCGACATCCCGACCGAGTTCGTGGTCGGCTACGGCCTCGACTTCGGCGAGCGCTACCGGGAGCTGCCCTACGTCGGCGTGCTCAAGCCCGAGGTGTACGCCCGGGCCTGACCGGCTCGCTGACCTGCCCGTATCGGTGGTCGTCAAGCGGACGTTCAGCGGACTCTCAGCTGTTCGGACTACGGTAGGGGTCGGTGGCGTGGAGGCACCCTCCACGCCCGACCCCCGCGCCGCCCGACCGTGCGGTCGGGTGGCCGGGCGCCGGAGCTCCCGCCACGCCGGCTGAAACGCCGGTTCGCCGTACGCGTAACAGCTGGGCTCGCGGGCTCACATCTGGCACGCACGGTGTACCGTCGAATGACCGCAGCGCGGCAATTCGCGCGCTTCGGGGTCGAGGCCGGCCCGCACGGCGGCTCCGGCCGCCGCCCGATGCGGCGACACCATTCAGACGGTCAGGACGTCGATCAGGAGGATGCGGGCGCCTCGGTGCCCGACAACAGTATGGAACGTACGCGTTTCTTCCGCCGACCGGTGGTCTGGATCATCCTGGTCATCCTCGGCGCCGTTGTGCTCAGTCAACTCTTCACCGCTGGTCCCAGCTACCACCGGGTGGACACGTCCGTGGCGCTGGACCAGCTCCACACCTCGAAGATCAACAGGGTCGTCTTCCAGGACAAGGAGCAGACGCTCCAGCTCGACCTGGCCCAGAAGACGAAGTTCGGTGACACCACCACCGACCGGATCGAGGCCCAGTTCCCGTACGAGGCGGGCGACGACGTCTGGAACCAGGTGCTCGAGGCCAAGGCCGCGAACCGGGTCACCGGGCCGGCCGACGCCAAGGTCTCCTCGGACAGCATCTGGGTGAGCCTGCTGGTCAACCTGCTGCCGATCGCGCTGCTCGTGCTCCTGCTGCTGTTCTTCATGTCGCAGATGCAGGGCGGCGGCTCCCGGGTGCTCAACTTCGGCAAGTCCAAGGCGAAGATGATCACCAAGGACACCCCGAAGACCACCTTCGGGGACGTGGCCGGCGCGGACGAGGCCGTCGAGGAACTGCACGAGATCAAGGACTTCCTGCAGAACCCGGCGAAGTACCAGGCCCTCGGCGCCAAGATCCCCAAGGGTGTGCTGCTCTTCGGCCCGCCCGGTACCGGTAAGACGCTGCTCGCGCGGGCGGTCGCCGGCGAGGCCGGGGTGCCGTTCTACTCGATCTCGGGCTCGGACTTCGTGGAGATGTTCGTCGGTGTCGGCGCCAGTCGGGTCCGCGACCTCTTCGAGCAGGCCAAGGCGAACGCCCCGGCGATCGTCTTCGTCGACGAGATCGACGCCGTCGGCCGGCACCGTGGCGCCGGCATGGGTGGCGGGCACGACGAGCGGGAGCAGACCCTCAACCAGCTCCTCGTCGAGATGGACGGCTTCGACACCAAGGGCGGCGTGATCCTGATCGCCGCCACCAACCGGCCGGACATCCTCGACCCGGCGCTGCTGCGCCCCGGCCGCTTCGACCGGCAGATCCCGGTCGACGCCCCCGACATGGAGGGCCGCAAGGCGATCCTGCGGGTGCACGCCAAGGGCAAGCCGTTCACGCCCGACGTCGACCTCGACTCGGTCGCCCGGCGTACCCCCGGCTTCAGCGGCGCCGACCTGGCCAACGTGATCAACGAGGCTGCGCTGCTCACCGCGCGCAAGGAACAGCGGGCGATCAGCAACGACACCCTGGAGGAGTCGATCGACCGGGTGATCGCCGGCCCGCAGCGCCGGACCCGGGTGATGAGCGACCAGGAGAAGAAGATCACCGCGTACCACGAGGGTGGGCACGCGCTGGTCGCCTGGGCACTGCCGCACGCCGCGCCGGTGCACAAGGTGACCATCCTGTCCCGGAGCCGCTCGCTGGGGCACACCCTGGTCCTGCCGACCGAGGACAAGTACACCCAGACCCGGGCCGAGATGATCGACACCCTGGCGTACGCGCTGGGTGGCCGGGCCGCCGAGGAGCTCGTCTTCCACGAGCCCACCACCGGCGCCGGCAACGACATCGAGAAGGCCACCGGGCTGGCCCGGGCGATGATCACGCAGTTCGGCATGAGCTCCAAGCTCGGCGCGATCAAGTACGGCACCAGCGGGGACGAGCCGTTCCTCGGCCGCAACATGGGCCACGAGCGGGACTACTCCGACGCGGTGGCCGCCGAGATCGACGGTGAGATGCGTGCGCTGATCGAGCTGGCGCACGACGAGGCCTGGGAGATCCTGGTGGAATACCGGGACGTCCTGGACACCATGGTCCTGGAGCTGATGGAGAAGGAGACCCTCTCCACCGCCGACATGGCCCGGATCTGCGCCCGGGTGGTGAAGCGCCCGCCGATGGCCCCGTACCACGGCTTCGGCAAGCGCCAGCCCTCCACCGAGCCGCCGGTCCTCACCCCGGCCGAGAAGGAGAAGCTCCAGGCGCAGGCCACCGCCGACGGCATCTCCGTCGGTGGCTCCTCGAACAACTCGGACGGTACCCACTGAACACCGACCACGCGGCCAGCCCCGAGCACTCGGGGCTGGCCGCTTCGTCCACCGAACCCGACGGTGACGAAGCCCTCGACTACGTCGCCGCCCGACTGATCAGCGGCAAGCTCACCGGCCGACCGGTCGAGGAGGCCATCGACCTCGGCCGGATCGAGAAGGCCGTCCGGGAGATCCTCATCGCGGTCGGAGAGGACCCGGACCGCGACGGCCTCCAGCAGACCCCGGCCCGGGTCGCCCGCGCGTACGCCGAACTCTTCGCCGGCCTGCGGGTCGACCCGGCGCAGGTGCTCAGCACCACCTTCGAGGCCAACCACGAGGAACTGGTGCTGGTCCGGGACATCGACGTGATGAGCCTCTGCGAGCACCACCTGCTGCCCTTCCGGGGCAGCGCGCACATCGGCTACATCCCCGGCCCGGACGGGCGGATCACCGGCCTGTCCAAGCTGGCCCGGCTCGTCGAGGTCTTCGCCCGCCGCCCCCAGGTGCAGGAGCGGCTCACCTCGCAGATCGCCGACCTGCTGATGGAGCGGCTCGCGCCGCGCGGCGTCGTCGTGGTGCTCGAGTGCGAGCACATGTGCATGGCGATGCGCGGCATCCAGAAGTCCGGTGCCAAGACCATCACCTCGGCCGTCCGCGGCACCCTCAAGGACGACGCCAAGTCCCGCGCCGAAGCGATGGCGCTGATCATCCCCCGCTGAACGATTCACGAAAGGGCCCCTCCTCCACCCGGAGGAGGGGCCCTTATCGACGTACCGGGACGACGGTCAGCCGGCCAGCATCGCCAGCACGATCCCGGCGGCGGCCACCACCGCCGGGACCAGGCAGACCAGCGCACCCAACCGTGGCGTCCGGTCCACCCGGTCGGTCGGGCGGGGCCGGAACAGCCGACCCACCGCCAGCCAACCCGTCATGAAGGCGACCGCCGGCATCGGCAACCCGACCACCAGCGCCAGGACGCTCACCGGTCCGGTGCCGGTGGCCAGGAAGAGCACCAGTTGCAGCAGCGGGACCACCAGCGCCAGCGGCCCGTACACGAGGAGGTTGCGGGGCTGCGACGGCCAGCGGGCGATCCGCGGCAGGCCCCGCGCGGCCAGCGTGTCGTCCGCCGCCTCGGACCACTTCCGGGCGGCCTGCAACGACGTCAGCACCGCGGCCGGCCCGGCCGCCATCGACCGCGCCGCCTCGGTCAGCTCCGGCGGTGTCGGCAGCAGCGAGATCGGGGCCACGCCCAGCTCCCGCAGCCGGGAACTCTGCGGCGCCAGCCGGGCCCGGACCTCCGTCAGCTCGTCCCGGGCGGCCTGCACCGAACGGGCCTGCTCACCGGCGGCGGTCGCCGCGGCCCGACGTACCCCGTCGAGCTGGCGGGCCGCCGCGACATAGTCCGCCCAGGCCGCGCCGACCGGGTCGGATTCGGTCGCCGGGCGACCCGGTCGGGGCGCGGGCACCGCCGTGCCGCTCTCGCTCATGGTGCTTCCTGGCCGAACGGCACCAGAACCGTGCCCTGCTCGTCCGGGCCGTCCCAGAGCACGGCCCGGCCCGGGCGTGGACGCCACAGCACCGGCCGGTCGAAGAGTTGCTCCAACCGGTTGCCCGGCAGGTCCGTCACCACCACCGCGGTCAGCTTGCCCACCTCGCCCTCCGCACCGAGCAGCGCGGCCAGCGGGGTCGGCGTCCGCCACCAGCCCAGCAGGTGCACCCCCGCCGGCGGGCCCGCCAGCAGCAGCGACCGCAGCAGCTCGGCCGGCAGCTCCGCCTCGCCCGGCACGTCCAACCCGAACACCACCAGGTAGCCGGGCTCGTCGCTCTCCATCGCCGCCCGCAGGCCGGCGACGTCCACCGTCTCCACCCGGTGCCCGTCCAGCGCGGCGGCCAGCTCGCCGGCCGCCGCCGTCGAGCCCTCCACCAGCGGTGCCAGCACGAACCGCGTCGCGGGACGGTGCGCGGCGAGGCTCCGGGCCGCGGTCACCAGCAACCGGCACGCCTCCGTGTCACGGCCCAGCACGGCCAGGTTCCGGCCGGCGGCCGGCCCGAGCGGTACCGACGCCGTCGAGCGACGCACGTCCACCAGCCGGCCGAGTAGCACGGCCGGCCCGTGCGCCCGTCCCGCCAGCGCCGCCCGGTAGCGGGGATCGTTCGCCAGCACCGGCCGGGCGTAGCCGGCGAAGACCAGCGGCGCGGCGGCCTCCTCCGGCCGGGCCGACCAGAGCCGGTGCCGCAACTTCGCCACCGTGTCGGGATCGTCGTGCGGGTCCGGGAACCGGATCATCCGCTCGTGGCCCCGGGTCGCTCCCCGCGGCCCACCCAGCCCACCGGCCGTGTTCACCACCGCGCTGCCGACCGGCAGGCCGGCCGCCGCGTCGTTCGTCGGCTCCAGCACCGCCGACCCGCCGGGCAACGCCACCCGCACCGGGAACTGGCCGAGCAGCGGATCCCGGGGACCGCCGAGGCCGAGGTCACCCTCGCCGGCCAGCACCAGGTGGATCCCGTACGCCCGGGCGGTGCGGGCGAGCGAGTCCAGGCGAGTCAGGAAGTCACCGGCCAGCCGGTCCCGCTCGCGGACCAGCAGGGGGAAGTTGTCGATCACGCAGACGATCCGGGGCAGCTGCTGGTGCTGGCGCAGCTCGCCGAAGCGCTGCCCGCCGGCCCGCCGCCCCGCCTCCTCCCGGCGGCGCAGCTCCGCCTCCAGCTCGCCGAGCACGTCGACCACGTACTCCCGGTCGGCGGCCATCCCGGCGGCCCGGACCTGCGGCACCCACGAGCGGTCCCGCTCGGTCTGCAGGAACTCCACGAAGGACTCGCCGTCGGCGAGGTCGACCAGATAGAGGACCAGTTCGTCGGGGCCGTACCGGGCGGTCAGGCCGAACAGCACGTTGGTGAGGAACGCCGACCGTCCCACCCCGGACCGGCCACTGACCAGCCAGTGCGGGGTCAACTCGGTGAAGCCGAGGGTCACCGGCCGGCCGGCGGCGTCGCCGACCGTGGTGGCCAGGCCCTCGGCGGAGGTCGACTCCCACAGCTCCCCGGCGGGCAGCAGATCGGTCAGGGCCAGCCGGGAGCCGTCCTCGATCAGCCGGGCCAGCCGCCGGCACACCCCGGTCACCAGTTCCGCCGGCGGGTCGTCGTCCACGAAGACGGGGGAGTTCAGACCGCCGGGCGCCTCCCCGCCGGGACTGCTGAACGCCGCCTCCGGCGGATCCCCCACCAGCGCGTACGCGTTGCGTACCGCGATCGGGGTGGTCCGGGGCAGCGGGTCCCGCCCGGTGGCCGGCCAGCCGGCCACCACCAGGTGCAGGCCGGCCCGGGGGCCCTGGTCGGCCAGGGCTTCCAGCCGCCCCATCTCGGCGGCGCCGGTGCCGGCGGGCAGCGCGGCCACCATCACCAGCAGCGTACGGTCGTGCCCGCGCTGCCGTGCGGAGCCGGCGCCGACCCACTGCTCGGCCTCGTCGAGGACCGCGCGCAGCCCGGCCACGTCCACCGCGGGCGGGGCAGCAGCCCCGCGTCGGCCAGCGGCGCGAACGCCCCGAAGGTGTCCCCGACGGCGTCCACCGCCCGCACCAGCAGCGCGCCGGCCGGCGTGGCGGCCAGCATCCGCAGCAGGACCGCCCGGAGCAGCCCCGCCACCCGGGGCTCGGTGGCATCGGCGTCCACGCTCAGGTGACCGCTGCCGACCAGCGGCACCAGGGCCGGGAACCGGGCGTCGTCCAGCGGCGCGGCGGTGCCCACCCGGACCAACGGCGGTGGACCCTCACCGGGCGGGACGTCCTGGGCCAGGCGCTCCAGCGGCTCGCCGGACCAGCCCGGCGCGGCCAGCGCCGCCGCCGCCCGGAGCCGCTCCGCCAGCTCGTACTGCCGGTGATGGTCGGCGGGGGCCGGCCGGATCTCGTCGAGGATCCCGGCCGCGGCGACCGCCGTGGCCGCGGCCCGCCGGTGCAGGGCGGCGGCCCGGCCGGCTCGCGCCTTCGGACTGGCCACCGCGTCCACCTCTCTTCCCGAGGCCGACATCTCCTCCGACCAGTGACGGTATCCCAGGCGGCGGTCCGCCCGCCGGATGTCGGTCGGCGCTGCGCCGGTCTTTACCGGCGGTTCGCCACGATCGGTGGATCTGGGGCATTGGGTACGCGGCGCGCAGCCGATAGCCTCAGGAGGTGGAATCAGTGCAGCCCCCCGCCGGTTCCCAGGTCTCCCGCGTACCGGCGCAGCGGACCCCGCCGTCCGAGCAGTTGGCGCCCCCCGCGCCCGCTCCGGCACCCGCGCGTCCGCCGCGCCGGTTGCGCACCGTCCTCACCGTGGTGGCGGGGGCGCTCGCGCTGCTCTGCGCGGGCGGTGCGGTCGCCGGCTACGTCCTGTACGACCGCGCAACCGCCCCGGACCGCAGCGCTCCGGACGTGGTGGTGGACAACTACCTACGCGCGTTCCTGGTGGACCGCAACGACACCAAGGCCAGCCAGTACACCTGCGAAGGCAACGCTGACCTCAGTGCTGTACGCGATCTGCGAACCGAACTGCAGCAGCGAGAGGTGAACTTTAACGTTGTAGTGAAGGTCAGCTGGGGAGCGCTGACTAGGACGAAGAGTCAGAGTGGTGAGTCCGTGACCACGACTTTGACCATCGCCAGCGCATCGAACGGGCAGACGCGCAGCAGCCGGCGTGAGGACTGGCAGTTCGAAGTGGTCGACAAGGACGGCTGGCGGGTTTGCGCTGGTCGCAAGGTTGCCTAACGCAGTTATTCGATCCAGAGCAGGTGGACCGGGACCTCCAGGGTGGTGGGTGCCTGGCCGCGCCAGGCCCAGCGGTACCACTCCAGTTCGGGGGTGACCCGCACACAGATGTCGCCGTCGGCGCCCGAGTAGGTCTCGGTGACCGCGCGCAGGTCGCGGTGTTCGACCGATTCCGCGACGTGCACGACCCGCCGGCCGGTCACCGCGTCCGCCTCGAACACCGGGGTCGGTGCCGGGCGGCTCGGCGCGTCGAGCGAGACCAGCCGGATCCCCGACTCCGAGGGCCGGGTGGTGGGTCGGCGGTCGCCCAGCGTCTCCACCCAGACCCGTTCGACCGGCACCAGCGGCGCGAAGACCTCGACCTGCTCCGACTCGGCGCGGTACCACTCGTGTTCCGGGATGACCGGCACGTACGTCCGACTGCCCTGGACCACGCGCTCGTCGGCGCGCAGGTCGCCGCGCCAGCCCAGCCCGGGCAGCCCGACCAGCACCCGGCGACCGCGCAGGTCGACCCGGGCCGTGGCGGGGACGATCTCGATCGGTCGGGGCGGTAGCGGGGCCCAGTCAGGCTGGTCCGCGAACGGGTCGGGCAGCGGGCCGGTCATGCGTCGGCGGGCCTCACGGGGTGCCTCCCAGCGGCGCGCCGTGCTCCCGCATGAAGGGCACCGGGTTGATGGCGCCCCGGCTGGACCGGTCACCGTCGACGTGCACCTCGAAGTGCAGGTGCGGACCGGACGAGTTGCCGCTGGTGCCGGAGAGACCGATCACGTCACCGGCCGCCACCAGCTGACCCGGCACCACGTGCGGCCGCTCGATCATGTGGCAGTAGCGGGTGATGTAGCCGCCGGCGTGCAGGATGTCGACGAACCAGCCGCAGCCGCCCTTGCCCGGCCAGCCGTCCCGGTCGCAGTCCCGTCGACCCGAGTGGTCCGGGTCGCAGCGGGCCACCAGCACCCGTCCGGTCGCCGCCGCGTGGATCTCGGTCCGCTTCTCGGCGGCGATGTCGACGCCGTTGTGCTTCGGCCGCTCGGCCGTCCGGAAACCGGAGCCGGCCCGCCCGGGGATCGGTGCCGTCCAGCCCGACGCCGCGATCCGGGCGCCGGCGGCGGCGTCGCAGACCGCCTTGCCGGCGATCTGGACGGTCCGTGCGGCACCGCCGGCCAGCGCGTCCACGATCCGGCTGGCCAGTTCCTCGTGCTTGCCGTAGGCGTCGGGGAAGGCGCTGACCTGGACCCGTTGCGCCACCACGGTCAGCGGCCGGTGCTCCCAGTTGGGCACCTTGATCATTTTCTCGTAGAACTTGCGGGCCGTGTAGGAGGGCGTCATCCGCTCCTGCACGCTGCCCCAGCCGGGCCGCTGCTGGAACAGGCCGAGGGAGTCGTGATCCGAGCCGACTCCCTCGTGCGGCAGCGACAGGGACGCCCGTACCGTGGTGTTGGCGAGGTTCCGCAGGGCGGACTCCTGCATCGCGGTGGCCAGGGCGATCACCCAGCCCCGGGCCGGCACCTTCATGTCCTGGCCGACCTTGATGATGACCGCGGCGTTGCGGAGCTGGCCCTCGCCGTACTCGGCGAACCGCGGCATCGCGCCGGTGATGCTGACCTGCTGGCCCACCGTGCAGGCGAGCCCCGCGTTGCTCGTCCCGTCCTTCTCCTCGCCGCCCAGCTCGGTCAGGAAGAACGCCGCCGCACCACCGACGCAGCAGAGCAGGGAGAGAACCGCGGTCAGCGCGCCGGCCAGCACGCCCAGCCGCAGCTTCCGGCGCAGCGGCGGGGAACCGGTCTCCCCGGGCAGGTCAGTCATTGCCGCTCCCAGTCCACCGCGTCCACGAGCCACCGGCCGTCGGGGGCCACCAGTTCGAGTCGGAGCCGACCGTTGTCGAGGGGGATCAGCGCCTCGACGAAGGCGTCGGTCCGGGGTCGGAGGGTGACCGCACCGGTCACCCGCCGCGCCGGAACGCTCTCCGGGTCCGCGCCGGTCAGCTTCTCGGTGAGGGCGGACGTGGAGAGCGGACGCAGCCGGGCCTGCCACTCGTCACCGCTGCTGCCCGGGCCGCCCAGCCAGGCGGTGGTGAAGCGGTCGGCGGTCTGCTCGGGCGTCAGCTCGCCCGGGCGGGTCTTCGGCGAGGCCGGGGCCGCCGACGCCAGCACACCGTCGTCACCGGCCTCCGGGTCGACCGTGCTGATCGGCTCGGCCGGCCGGTTGCTGAGGCCGCTCGTCGGGTCGGTCGGACCGGCGACCAGTCGGGCGGCGCCGATCACCCCGAAGACCAGGACGGCGATCACCACCGCGATGCCGAGCCGGGACCGCAGGACCCGGGTGAAGAGGAACTCCAGCGCCCGTCGCATCGCACTCACCGGGCCTCGGAGCGCACCCGGGGGGTCGGGTTCGCCGGTGCGCGCTCGGCCGAGTCGGGACGGTAGACGGCGAAGGAAGGCGCCTCCTCCGGTACGTCCGGTTCGGTCCAGCTGGCCGGCTGGTGACGCCGGGGACGCGGCGCGGTCCGGCCGCCGGCCGACTGCCGCTCCGGCGGCGGAGCCTCGTCCGCCCGCTCCTGACCGTCCGGCCGCTGCCGTTCCGTCGCGGTGGTGGCGGAGTGCGACGGGTCCTCGTGCCGCGCCTCCGGCCGCAGGTTCGTCTGTTCCAGCAACGGCCCGCGTCGCCGGCCGATCGCCGGTTCGGCGGTGCCGCCGGGCTCGACCACGTCGAGCCGGGCCGCCACCCGCATGTCCCGGAAGAAGCGGCGGTGCCACGATCCGGCCGAGCTGACCGCCTCGCTGCCGTCCTTGCCCCCGAGCTGGGTGATCCGCCGGTACGGGCGCAGCAGCAGCCAGCCCACCACGCCGCAGAGCCAGACCAGCACCACCTGCAGCCAGCCCGGCAGGGTCGGTGTGTTCATGATCAGGTCGACCGCGAAGAGGTAGACGGCCGCGCCGGTGCCGAAGATGGCGATGTTGAAGACGGCCGCGACCACGGCGTTCGCCAGTCGACGCAGACCGGCGCTCGCCGGACGCATCAGACCCACCGTGCCGAGGATCGGTGCGGCGATCACCGCCCACCGGAAGATCAGGAAGCCGAGCAGCACCAGCACCGAGGCGGTCAGGTCGAACATCGCGAAGAGCAGCGAGGCCAGCACCGCGATGAAGCCCGCACCGATCCGGTCCATGTCCCGGACGCCCTGGAGATACTGGTACGCCTCCGGGTCCTCCGACTTGATCTGCTCCGCGACCCGGGCCCACTGCTGCTGCTTGGCCTTGATGGTCGCTTCGCGGGTAGCCGGGTTCTTGCGGAGCTTCTCGAGTTCTTCCCACGAGAGCGACTTGGCGTCGTAGAGCGCCGGGCCGTACTTCTTCGCGGTCTCGCTGTCGGCCGAGCCGAGGACGCCGCGCAGCCAGTTCCGGTAGAGCATCGTCTCGGTCGCCGTGTCACTGGCCCGTACGGCCGGGGGGCGGTGGTCCTTGCACGCCTCAGGGTGAGTGGGGTCGTCGCACTGGCCGGGTGGGAGGTCCCTGGTCGCCGGGCCGACGGCGTCGTGGACGACGCCGAGGGTGGTGACCAGGGTGTTGTCGGCGATGTTCGCCGACTTGACCGGCCATGCGGCCAGGGCGGTGACCGCCACCATCACCAGCAGCGCCCAGCCGGCCGTGGTCATCGCGTTGCTCATGTCCGACTGGCGCGAGCGCCAGAGCAGATAGAGGCCGACCACGCAGAGCGTGATGATGCCGAAGACGCTGAACACCTTCTGGTAGACGGCCTTGGTGGCCTGCTCCACCAGCGGGTCCGCCCAGCGCCACATCGAGCGGGGATCCCAGGCGCGCTCGCGCAGGGCGTTGGAGGCGCCGATCACCGCGTCGGCGAACATGAACTCCCCGTTCGCCACCATCGTGGTGAAGCGGTAGTCCGGGTGCAGCACCGACGACGCGCACCCGCCGTCCACGTCGTACGTGGTGTAGCTGTAGCCGGCGTAGCCGTAGTCGCTGTAGAGCCCCTTCGGGCCGGGCAGCTTGGCGGAGTCCGGGCGGGCGGCGAACCAGCCCGCCAGGCCGGAGTCCGGCGCGTCGGGGACCGGGGCGTTGCGGCACTCGACCTGGTCCTGGCTGACCTCCTGGAGCTTGGCGACGCAGGCGCGGAAGTCGGCCTGCCACTCCTTGGTGCTGCACAGCTCGGCCCGGGCCTGGGCGACCGGTGTCGCGCCGTACGCCGGTGTCGTCCCGAGCACCGGCCAGGCGACGGTGGCCACGGCGAGTACGCCGAGCGCGAGGAGGAGCGCCGTGATCCGTGCCCGGGCCCTCGCCATGTCACGCCTCCAGGTCAGGCAGGATGGTCGGCAGCAGCGCAGCGGCCTGGGCGACCGCGGCGGGAGTGGTGTCGAGGTGTTCCAGCAGTCCGTCGACGTACGACACGTCGACCCGGACCTTCTGCACCCGGCCGTCGACGTCCCGCATGACGAACTCGCGGAAGCCGAGGCGGGCGGCCGAGCCGGCGTCCGCCTGGGAGAGCGAGGCGAGGGTCGCCTCGTAGCCGTCGTTGACCGGGACCCGGAGCAGCCGGAGCGCCTCGGAGGCGATCTCGGAGTCCTCGGCGATCCGGCCGACGAAGACGGTGGAGACCAGGTTCTGCACGTCGAGGCCGAGGATGTCCTTCGGGTTCTGCGAGGCGACCAGCGCGGCTAGGTTCCACTTGCGGGAGTCGCGGGCGAGCCGGACCAGGAACGACCGGCCGGACCGCCAGCCCTCCATGAAGTGCGCCTCGTCCAGGCCGACCAGCTTGCGGGACGCCATCGACCCGCCGTAGCAGCGCCGGACCGCGAGGCGGTGCGCGGTGTGCAGCATCGGCAGGGCGAGCGCCTCCTCGGCGGACCAGTACTCCCGCTCGATCTTGAGGTCGGGCAGCCGCAGCCCGGCCATGGTGATCACGGTGAGCGCCGCGTCGGCGCCGAGCAGCCCTTCAGGCGGCCGGCCGAAGAAGAGCATCGCCAGCGGCATCTCGGCGGTGTCCAGCAGCAGGTTGGCCAGTTCCCGGCCGGCGTCGTCGTCCAGCCCTTGCAGGCAGGCGACCACGTCGTCCAGGGTGGAGGTCTCCTCCGCCGGCACCTGGCGTACGGCGTGCCGGAACAGGGTGGCGGTGCTCGACTCGCGCGCGACCTGCGGCGGCACCAGCATCATGCAGATGTCCTGCACCAGCATCCGGCGCTCGGCGCGGGCGTTGGAGACGGCGATCTCGAACTCCCGGTCGCCGGCCGCGCCCACTCCGAACTCGCTGCGCAGCGGTGTCGGGATCAGCGAGTACGGCGCCAGGGTGCCCTGCTCGGAACCGGTCAGGTTGAGCACCCGCGCGTACGGCCGCAGCTCCGGCATGGCGCAGAGCCGGGCCAGCGGGCCGGACGGGTCCAGCAGGGTGACCTGGACCCCGCGCCGGGCGGCGAGGTAGCCGAGCGCGCCGAGCAGGGTCGACTTGCCACCGCCCGGCTCGGCGACGAAGACCGCCAGGCCGGAGCGTTCCCGCACCTCCATCGGGAAGTGCAGGTCCAGGAAGACCGGCCGGCGGCAGGTGCCGGCGGTCCGCCCGATCAGGTCGCCGCGCCGGTCGCCGACGGTGGAGGCGGCCTGCGGCAGTGCGGCGGCGAGCAGGTTGACCGGCATCCGGCGGACGTACCCGGTGTTGGCGATCGGCTCGCCGGGGATGAACTCGCGGGCCAGCCAGTCCTGGTTCTTCGGGTGCTGCAGCGAGATCCGCAGCTCGCGTGAGTAGAGCTGGATGAGCCGTCGGGCCCGTTCCAGGCACTCCTCGCGGGTCCGGCCGCCGACGGCGATCCGGTGCCAGCCGTGGGCGCGCGCCGAGTCCACCGGCAGGCCGGTGGTCATCTCGTCGCCGATCACCAGCGCCCGCTTGGCGAGCCGTTCCAGCTCGGGCGGCGCGTCGATGCCGTGCTCGGCGTAGTCGAGCTGCTGGGAGCGGATCATCCGCAGCCGGTGTTCGAGGTTACGGAAGGAGTCGTTCGGGCCGAGGATGTCGACCCGGGTGGAGATCTCCATCGGCCACGGCAGCCGCTCGTGGAAGTGCAGCCACGGCTCGTGCCGCTCGGGGATCTCCAACGGCTCCATCCGGCCGACGGCCAGCACGGCGACGTGCCGTTCCTCGCCGGTCATCCGGTTGACCAGCTTGACGGTGGAGCCGTACGGGGTGCGGTAGCGCTCGACCTGCTCGGTGAGGGCGAGCAGGTCACCCCGCTCCCAGTGGCCGTTCGTCACCGGGGAGAGCGAGCTGGGCGGTGCCATGCAGAGCGCTACCGAGCGGTAGAGCAGCCACTCCAGTTCCTGCGAGGTGACCCGACGGCCACGCATGCCGAACGCGCCGAGCACCTCGTCGAACTGTTCGACGGTGCGGCCGAGCTTGCGTCGTTCGGCGTCGGCGGTGCCCCGGCCGAAGGTGCGCAGCAGCCGCTCGGTGAGCGAGTCGCCGAGCGAGCGCCGGGCGAAGGTGACACCGAGGTAGGTCTGCCCCTCGGCGTGGTTGACCGCCATCAGGTGCCGCTGGGCGGCGACCAGGTGGTCGGCCCAGCCCTGGGTGCCGGGGACGTCGGGCAGCGGCGACGCGGTGTGCGCGTCGATGGTGCGGGCCCACTCGTCGGCGGGGAACGGCCGGGTGGTGCGGCGCAGGTGCAGTCGGAAGCCGGCGAGGCCGGCGTACTGCTCGGAGATGGCAGAGAGCAGCGCCTCCCGCTCCGCGTCGGGCCGGAACGCCCACCGCACCTCGGGCAGCCAGTACCAGGCGGTGACCGTGTTGGGGGTGAAGGTGAGGTGGCCCGCGATCTCGGTGACGGCCAGGTCGATGGCGGGATCGCGGTCACCGAACTTGATCTTCGGGGGGCGTACCCGGGTCGGCTTGACGGGTCGGTCGCGGCGCTCGGCGGCCGACCGCTGCCGAGGTGGGGCCACCTCGCGGCCCGGCGGAGCGGCGACGTCGCGGGCCGGCGGCCCGGTGAGCTCGCGGGCGGGCGGCGCGGCCATGTCGTGGCCGACTCCGGTGGCCGGCGCACCGTCCAGAGCCGGCGGCCCGGCCGGGAGCTCCGGCTCCGGTTCGGTCAGGTCGGGGTCGACGGTCGGTCGGAGCGCGGGGAGCCGGTCCCCGGCCTGGTGCGGCACCCGGGTCCGGGCCGCCGGCCGGTGCGCGCGGTTCGACGCCACCGACCCGGTCGGCCGCCGCGCCCGGACGCTGGAGAGCGGGCGGCGGCGGAAGGTCCGGCAGCCGGTGCGGTCGGCCGGGTGGGTCGAGTTCGGCCTCGCGGGACCGGCCCGCCAGCCGGTCCACGTCGACCTCCAGGGGCCGGCCCGCCGGTGCGTCGAGGTCGGTGTGCGCGCGGGACCGGGCCACCGGCCGGTCCGGTTCCGGTGCGTGTCGCACCGCAGGCCGGTCCGATTCCGGTGCGTGCCGCGTCGCCGACCGGTCCGGTTCCGGTGCCTGCCGGACCGCCGGCCGGTCCTGCTCGGTGGCGTGCCGGGGTGCCGGCGGCTGCTGCGGGCCGTCCGGGGTCCGGGCGGGTCGGCGCTCGACGGGGGTGCGCCGGCCGGGCCGGTGGGCGCCGCGTGCTGGTGCGGGATCGGCAGTGCCTCGCGGCCCACTCCGCGTCGCGGCGGTGCCACCACCGGCTCGATGGCCGGCAGCGCCGCGGGCCGTCCCGCCGGCAGTGACGCCGGGCGGCGGGCACCGGGCTGCGCCCCGCCGAAGAGGTCGAGGAAGGGCGAGTCGATGTCACCACCGTCGGGGAGCACGGGCTGCTCGCCGGCCGACGCGGCGCGCTGCGCGGTCGGCCGGGGCGGCTGGAAGACACCGACGCGGCCGTGCCCAGGGGCGCTCAGCAGGGCGGGGTCGAGTTCGACCTCGTCCAGCTCCTCATCCGTCGGGTAGTCGAACGATCGCGCTCGGTTACCGTGCGGGCCGACCTGACGGCCTGCCGGGGAACCCGGCGTGGACGAGCGATTCATGCGACCGCCTCACCCGCGTGGTTCGACTGCCCGTGTGTACGCCCGGTCATGCCAGTTCCTCCCGGATCCTGATCCGGCTCGCCCGCAGGCGCGGGTCGCGCAGCTCGGCGGCCGGCTCCCGGGTGCGTCGCCAGTCGGTCAGCGCGGTACGGATGACCATCCGCGCCGGCCGGTCCGGGTCGACGTGCCGGAAGATGAACGAGGTGGTCACGATGGCGAGGGCGATCTCCCAGGCGGGGAAGAGTTCCACCTGCAACGTGAACAACCAGTGGATGAACATGTAGAGGGGTACGAGCAGCATGAACAGGCCGTACTGGGCGTACGGCAGGTGGACGGGAAGGGTGTAGCCGGGCGGCCCGAGGTAGACCAGGCGGGCCCGGTAGATGTCGTCGTCGGTGCGCAGCCGCATTGTCGCCCGGTCCTATTGGAAGATCAGGTCGATCAGGTAGTCACCGACGAAGAAGAGTGTGGCGGCGCCGGCGATGAAGGCCAGGCCGACGATGGCGATGGCCGAACTGGTGAGCACCTTGGAGATCTCGCCCCGGCTGGCGCGGCCGATGAAGATGACGCCGAGCACGGCGAGCAGGATCGGCGCGATCTTGCTGGCGAAGAAGGTGACGATGCCGTTGGTGTCGATGCCCTTGGGAGCCGGCTCGGCGAGTGGAGTCGACGCCAGGGTGTGGAGCGCGTGGTCGACGGTGGACGTCACCGTCCCCATGAGCTCGATGGCGATCACTGGAAACCTCCCCATGTCGCGGCCGGCGGTGCCGCGGTGGTGCAGTAGTCAAGCCTGGCGGGATGTGCTCGGTGTGCTCAGCGTCGGCGACGCTGGGTTTGTCACCCACCACGGAGGGTGGTGAGCTTTGGGGGGATTTATCCCGCTTCGGCCCTCCCTCCAGGCTTCGCCGTCTCTCTGCTGGGCAATTCCAAAGCGTACGGGCCGGCCCCCTTTGCGACAACCCGCGAAGACTCGACCCGATCCGGCCCGGACGACCGATCGTACACCTGTTCCAATTCGCATGTCAGGGGCGCTGCGGACGGCCCCGCCCCGGGCTGCGGGAACCCCTCTCCACGACCGGTACGGTCTAGTCGTGACCGATCTGGTACGGGCGCAGGCCCCGGTGGTGATGGGCGTCCTCAACGTCACGCCCGACTCCTTCTCCGACGGCGGGAGATACGCCGATCTCGACGCCGCCGTCGGACACGGAGTGCGACTGCGCGCGGCCGGCGCGGACCTTATCGACGTCGGTGGCGAATCCACCCGACCCGGCGCGGACCGGGTCGACGCGCAGACCGAGACGGCCCGGGTGCTGCCGGTGATCCGGGAGCTGACCGCGGCCGGCATCCCGGTCAGCATCGACACCAGTCGGGCCCGGGTGGCCGAGGCGGCCCTCGCCGCCGGCGCCGACGTGGTCAACGACGTCTCCGGCGGTCTCGCCGACCCGGACATGGCCCGGGTGGTCCGCGACGCCGGCTGCCCCTGGGTGCTGATGCACTGGCGCGGTCACTCGCGGGGCATGCGCGAGCTGGCCAGCTACACCGACGTGGTCGCCGACGTCCGCGCCGAGCTGGGGCAGCGGGTCGACGAGGCGCTCGCCGCCGGGGTCGCCGCCGACCGGATCATCGTCGACCCGGGGCTGGGCTTCGCCAAGACCGCCGCGCACAACTGGGAACTCAGCGCCCGCCTGCCGGAGCTGCTCGACCTCGGCTTCCCGCTGCTGTTCGGGGCGAGCCGCAAGTCCTACCTGGGCCGGCTCCTCGCCGGCCCGGACGGCACCCCCCGGCCGACCGCCGGGCGCGAGGCGGCCACCATCGCCACCAGCGTGCTCGCCGTCGCCGCCGGCGCCTGGGGGGTACGCGTGCACGACGTCCAGGGCACCGCCGACGCCCTCGCCGTCTGGCGCGCCACCGGCCGCCCCCGCCTCGCCCGCCCGGCAGCCGTGAACAGAGGAGACGAATGACCGACCGGATCGAGCTGACCGGCCTGCGCGCGTACGGCCGGCACGGCGTCTACGACTTCGAGCGCGCCCAGGGGCAGGAGTTCGTCGTCGACGCCGTCCTCGAACTCGACCTCGCCCCGGCCGCCCGCTCCGACGAGGTGACCGACACCGTCCACTACGGCGAACTGGCCGAGAAGCTGGTCGCGGTGGTCACCGGCGAACCGGTCAACCTGATCGAGACCCTGGCCGACCGGTTGCTCGCGGTCTGCCTGGCCGAACCGCTGGTCGGCGCGGCGACCGTCACCGTGCACAAGCCGGAGGCCCCGATCCCGCACACCTTCGCCGACGTGGCCGTCACGATGCGGCGTACCCGATGACCCGGGCCGTGCTGTCGATCGGCAGCAACCTCGGCGACCGGCTCGCCCACCTGCGCGGCGTGGTGGCCGCGCTCGGCGACGCGGTGCAGGTGGTGTCCGGGGTCTACGAGACTCCACCGTGGGGGGACGCCGACCAGCCGGCGTACCTGAACGCGGCGGTCATGGTCGTGGACCCGGCGGCGGACGCGCGGGACTGGCTGGCCCGGGCCCGCGCCGCCGAGGCGGCGGCCGGCCGGACCCGCGACCCGGAACGCCGCTTCGGGCCGCGCACGCTCGACGTGGACGTCATCGCGGTCTGGGACGACGCGGGCGAGCCGGTGCTCAGCGACGACGCGGAGTTGACCCTGCCGCACCCCCGGGCCCACCTGCGGGCCTTCGTGCTGCGGCCGTGGATCGACATGGAGCCGCACGGCCGGCTGCCCGGCCACGGCTGGCTGACCGACCTGCTCAACGCCGAGCCACTGGCGTCCGACGCGCTGGAACTGAGTCCCCGGCCCGATCTGGCGTTAGAGTCGGACGCATGACCCTGTGGAGCCGGACGGCATGAGCCAGGCGCAGTCCCCGCGCGGGGGCGACCCCGACTTCCGGATGGGTCCCACCCGGATCTCCACGCTGGTCGTCGCCGCCCTGGCCGCCGCGGCGCTGGCCTGGCTGCTGATCAGCACCTTCTACTACGACGTCACCCCCAACCTGCCCTGGCTGCCGGTGGTCACGCTGGCCGGGCTCGCGGTGCTGGAGGCGTACGCGGCGGTCAACACGCGCGCCCGGATCGAGCGTCGGCCCGGCCGGGACCCGGTCAACCCGCTGCTGGTGGCCCGGTTCGTCGTGCTGGCCAAGGCTTCCGCGCTGGCCGGGGCCATCTTCGTCGGCGGGTACGCCGCGCTCACCGGGTGGCTCTTCGTGGAGGACACCAACGCCGCGATCGGGGACCGGCCGTCCGCCGGCGCGGGCCTGCTCGCCTCGCTCGCCCTGGTCGCCGCCGCGCTCTGGCTGGAGCGGGCCTGCCGGGTGCCGGAGCAGGAGGACGACGAGGACCGGCTGCCCGGCGACCGGGACCGGCGCCCCGGCCAGCGCTGAGCCGGGGGGGTTCCCGCCACCCGCGCCCGCAGGTACCGTCCCTGGCGACCGGAAGCAACGGCCGCCGCCGGTCCGCCCGCCGCGTCGGACCCTGCCGGCCGCGACGTGGGAGGCACCCGCCATGGGGTACGACGAAACGGGCCGGACCGGGTCGGCGGAACCGTCGTCCGGAGTGCCCGCGGCGGTGCTGGAGAACGTCTTCGACGACCCCCTGCACGGTGAGCCCGGCCGGGACCGGATCGCCGTCCACGTGGTCTGGGAGATCCTCCTGCTGGCCGGGCTGGGAGCCGTGGCGTACCTGCTCTGGCGGGTGGACGCGGCCGCCCTGCGCGCCGACGGGCTGAGGTCCCTGCTGGTCGACGCGGTCGCGCTCGGTCTGCTGGTGCTCGCCGCCGGCCTGAGCCTGCGCGTCGCCGCGGTGAACCTGGCGGTCGGCCCGGTCGCGGTGGCCGCCGCGCTGCACTTCGCCGAGCAGGGCGACCGGGGTGTCCGGGCGGCCCTGCTGCCCGCGCTGGTGGCCGCCGCGCTCGGCGGCCTCGCCCTCGCCCTGGCGGTGGTGCTGCTGCACGTGCCCGCCTGGGCGGCGAGCCTGGCGGCGGCGGCCGGCGTGGTCGTGTACATCGGGCGGCGGACCGCACCCGTCGCGGTCCAGGGCGGGTACGACCCCGCGGCACGGCCTTCTACCTCTTCGCCGGCTTCGCGGCGGTGGCCGTCCTCGGCGGACTGCTCGGTGCCGTCCGGGCGATCCGGCGGCTGGTCGGCCGGTTCCGGCCGGTTGCCGACCCGGCCCGGCGTCGGGGCGCGGTCGCGGCGGTGGTGACCGCGCTGGCGCTGATCGTGTCGACCGTGCTGGCGGCGCTCGCCGGGGTGCTGATCGCGGCCAACGGCGACGGGCCGGTCGAGCCCACCGCCGGACTGGACTGGACGGTGCTGGCGGTGGGCACCGCGCTGCTCGCGGGCACCAGCGCGTACGGCCGCCGGGGCGGGATGTTCGGCACGCTGATCGCGGTGTCCCTGGTCACCGTCTTCCTCGCCTGGGCGCACGCCCGGGGCTGGGCACCCGGCCGGTGGGCGGTCGGCGGCGTCGCCCTGGCCCTCGGCCTGCTGGTCACCCGCCTGGTCGAGGCGTTCGGCCGGCCCCGGACGGCGACCGGCGAGGTCGAGACCCTCCCGCCCGCCGACGGCACCATCAGCGCCGGCTGGTCGTTGGCCCGGCCCGGCCGGGCACAGAACTGGCCCCCGGTGCTGCCGGTGCAGGCCACCGAGAGCGCCGTCGACCCGTGGGAGTCGACTCCGCGCTGGGAGACCGGGGCCCAGCGGTGGGACGCCGACGACCGGTGAACCGGCGTCGCGCCGCGTCCGACGGGCCGCCGGTGATCTCGCCGGTTAGGCTCGGCGCATGACCGAGACTCCTGCCACCGGCGCCGGCGGCCGTACCTTCGACGAGCTCGACCGACTCTCCACCGAGGAGCTCCGCGAGCAGGCGTTCCACCTGGCCCGGGAGCGGCGTGACGTCAGGTTCTTCTGGTCGGTGCTGCGGCACCTGCCCAACGCCGACGAGGCCGCCGCGCTGGACGGAGCGCCCAACTCGGTCGGCCCGACCATCGACGAGGCGTCGGCGCTGTGGCGGGAGCTGACCGGCCACGGTTACGAGGAGTCGGCGCCGCTGCTGCGGGCCGCCTTCATCGACTACCTGCTGAAGCACTAGGGCGATGGCGACCCGCCGGCCTGCGGCGGTGGCGCGTACCCGCAGGTTTGCCCGGCGGCGGGGGCCGGGAACTGAGCGCCCCATGGCCCTCACCAACCGCCCCCGGACCGTCAGCGGGTACGGCACCGCCGCAGGCACCGGCTCCCTGGCCGCCTTCCTGCTCGTCGCGATCTGTGGCAGCCCGATGTACGTGGGCTGGGTGCAGGACCACACCGACCCGAACGGCGCCGGTGGCTTCTTCCTCCGGCTGCTCGCCTGGCCGGCCTGGAAGCTGCACACCGACGACCCGCAGCAGGGTGTGTTCGCGCACGACCTGCGCGCCATCCTGCTGGTGATCCTGGCGGTCACCTTCCTCTATCTGCTGCCCACCTCGCAGGTGGCCCGGGTGCAGGGCTCGGCCAGTCAGTTCTTCTCCGGTTGGGCCGCCTACGTGCTGGCCGCCGGCTTCGCCGCGCTGCTGGCCGCCCTCCTCGGGCCGGACGGCTCGCTCTACGCCGCCTTCCAGGCCACCGGCGTCGGCGCCACCTACGGCTTCTTCGCCGGCTGGGTCATCGGCCTGGCCAGCCTCGGCGGTCGCGCCTGACCGTCCGGCCGGACCGGCTCGTTCAGGGCCGGCCCGACCGGCGGGTCAGCGCTCGGGGTGGCCGAGGGCGAGCAGGCGCTGCCGGTCGAGCACCCCGACCGGGCGGTCGTCCTCGGTGACCACCACCCGCTCGGTGGCCGAGGTGAGCAGCACCGCCAGCGCGTCGTACGCCGAGCCGCCCAGCGGCACCGTCGGCAGGTCCGTGGTGTCGCCGGCCGGGAACGGGTCGAGGACGTCCCGGGTCAGCGGGGTCACCGCCAGCCGGCGGATGCCCCGGTCGGCACCGACGAACTCGCGGACGAACGCCGAGGCGGGAGCGCCGAGCAGGGCGGCCGGGGTGTCGTACTGCTCGAGCGTGCCGCCCTCGGAGAGCACCGCGATGCGGTCGCCCAGCCGGACCGCCTCGTCCAGGTCGTGGGTGACCAGCACGATGGTCTTGCGGACCTCGGCCTGGAGCCGGAGGAACTCCTCCTGGAGCCGGGTCCGGACGATCGGGTCGACGGCCGAGAACGGCTCGTCCATCAGCAGCACCACCGGGTCGGCGGCGAGGGCCCGGGCCACCCCGACCCGCTGCCGCTGGCCGCCGGAGAGCTCGTGCGGGTAGCGGCGGCCGAACTGGGCCGGGTCCAGCCCGACGAGTTCCAGCAGCTCGTCGACGCGCTGCCGGGTACGCTCCCGCGACCAGCCGAGCAGCCCGGGCACGGTGGCCACGTTGGCGCTGACCGTCTGGTGCGGGAAGAGACCGACGTTCTGGATCACGTAACCGATCCGACGGCGGAGCTCGACCGGGTCGACCTCGGTGACGTCGTCGTCGCCGAGCAGGATCCGGCCGGCGGTCGGCTCGATCAGCCGGTTGATCATGCGGAGCACGGTGGACTTGCCGCAGCCGGAGGGCCCGATCAGCACCACCAGCTCGCCGGCCTTCACCTCCAGGCTCAGCTCGCGGACGGCCTCGGTGCCGTCCGGATAGCGCTTGCGGATGCCGTCCAGCGTGATCGACGCCGCGCTGTGTCCGGCGTCGACGGTGGTGTCCGGGGTAACGTCCACGTGTGTCCTTCCACCTGAGCTACCGGGCCGCTCCCGGTAACCCGTGGTTCTCCTGGCAGTACGTGCGGGACAACTCTGACACGATCCTCGACGCGCTGCGCGAGCACGCCTGGCTCACCGCGCGGGCGGTGCTGATCGCGGCGGTGGTGGCGCTGCCGCTGGCGGTGGCGGCGTACTGGTTCCGGTCGCTGGCCGGGCCGATCCTCGCCCTGACCGGGGTGCTGTACACGATCCCGTCGCTGGCGCTCTTCGCCTTCCTCGCGCCCTATCTGGGCATCGGGGTGGTCACCGTGCTCAGCGTGGTGGTGCTGTACGCCCTGCTGGTGATCGTCCGCAACGCGGTGGCCGGGCTGAACCAGGTGCCTCCCGAGGTCCGCGAGGCGGCCGAGGGGATGGGGTACGGCCGCTGGGGCCGCCTGTTCCGGGTCGAGCTGCCGCTCGCGCTGCCCGGCATCCTCACCGGCCTGCGGCTGGCGACCGTCTCCACGGTGGCGCTGGTCACGGTCGGGGTGGTGGTCGGCCGGGGCGGTCTCGGCCAGCTCATCTTCGCCGGCTTCCAGAACAACTTCTACAAGGCGCAGATCATGACCGGCACGCTGCTCTGCGTCCTGCTGGCGCTGGCGCTGGACCTGCTGCTGGCGGGCGTCGGCCGGCTGCTCACCCCCTGGCTGCGCGGGCGGAACCGGTGAGCGCGAGGAGTGCAGCGAAGCGGAGCCCCGCAGTCGCGAACGAAAGGCCGGCACGATGAGTGCGATCGGGCAGGCGGTGCTCTGGCTCAACGACCCGCTGAACTGGACGAACCCGGGCGGCGTCCTGGACCGGCTCGGCGAGCACCTGTCGATGTCGGCCGCCGCGGTGCTGCTGGGCTGCCTGGTGGCCTGGCCGCTCGGCCTCTGGCTCGGGCACAGCGGTCGGGGCGGCGGCCTGGTCCTGCTGGTCTCCAACGTCAGCCTGGCGGTGCCCACGCTCGCCCTGTTGACCATCCTGCCGTTGACCTTCCTCGGCTTCGGCCGACCGTCGGTGGTGGTCGCGCTGGCCGTCTTCGCGGTGCCGCCGCTGCTGGCCAACGCGTACACGGGGGTGCGGCAGGCGGATCCGGAGGCGCGGGACGCGGCGCGCGGGATGGGGCTCTCCGGCGGGCAGGTGCTGCGCCGGGTGGAGCTGCCGCTGGCCGTGCCCTACCTGGCGACCGGCTTCCGTACCGCCGCGGTGCAGGTGGTGGCCACGGCGGCGCTGGCCTCCTTCGTCAACGGCGGCGGTCTCGGTCAGATCATCCGGGCCGGCTTCGGGCTGGACATCGCCGCCGGTGGCGGTCAGATCATCGCCGGTGGCGTGCTGGTGGCCGGGCTGGCGATCGCCGTGGAGCTGGTGCTCGCGCTGGTCGAGCGGGCGGTCACCCCGCGCCCGCTGCGCCCGGTCCGCCGCCGCGCGGCCCGTCGGGCGGCGAATGCGGTCGAAGGGACCTGATCCGTCCGGTACGCCCCGACGGCGGGTGACGATCCGGTGACGAAGATCCCCTCGGGTTGTCGGTGCCGCCGGTGACGATGTTGGGTGGAGATCGCGGGCGACCGATACGGATCGCCCGTCGGACACGCGGCCGACCCGGTGGGTCGCGCCGGGACACGGAAGGCGGGCAGGATGCGCGCACGTACACGGCTGGCGATCGGCGCGATGGGGGCCCTGACCGCGGCCGGGCTCCTCACCGGCTGCGGCGACGCCGGTTCCTCGGGCACCGACGCGCCGGACAAGGGTGCCTCCGGGGCGGGGTGCGCCCCGGTCGCGGGTGACCAGCTAATGGTCCTCAACGACGACAAGAAGCTCCAGAACACCGACAACATCATCCCGGCGGTCAACGCCAAGGCGGCCAACCCGCAGCTCCTGGCCGCGCTGGACAAGGTCTCCGCGGCGCTGGACACGCCGAAGCTGATCGGGCTGAACAAGGCCGTCGACGTGGACCGGAAGACCCCGCAGGTGGCGGCGAAGGAGTTCGCGGACGCCAACGGGCTCACCTCGGGGGTGGAGAAGGGTCCGGGCGGGTCGATCGTGGTCGGCGCCGGCAACTTCAGCGAGAGCCAGCTCCTCGCCGAGCTCTACAAGATCACGCTCACCTCGGCCGGCTACCAGGTCAAGGTGCAGACCGTCGGAAACCGGGAGCTCTACGAGCCGGCCCTGGAGAAGGGCGAGATCCAGGTCGTCCCGGAGTACGCGGCCACCATGGCCGAGTTCCTGAACACCAAGGCCAACGGCAAGGACGCCCAGCCGGTCTCCTCGCCGGAGCTGGACAAGACGGTGGCCGCGCTCAAGGCCGCGGGTGACAAGGCCGGCATCAGCTTCGGCAAGCCGGCCGCCGCGCAGGACCAGAACGCCTTCGCGGTGACCAAGGCCTTCGCCGACAAGTACGGCGTGACCAGCCTCTCCGACCTGGCGGCCAAGTGCTCCGGCCAGGCCACCGTGCTGGCCGGCCCGCCGGAGTGCCCGCAGCGGCCGAAGTGCCAGGCCGGCCTGGTCCAGGTCTACGACTTCAAGGCCGGCTCGTTCAGCTCGCTGGACGCCGGTGGGCCGCAGACCAAGAACGCCCTGAAGACCGGCAGCGCCAGCGTCGGTCTGGTCTTCTCCTCCGACGCGGCGCTCGCCGCCAGCTGACCGATTCCGGCCGCCGCCGGGCCCACTGAGGGTCCGGCGGCGGCCGGATTTCCCTTCTCACCGGGGCACATCGGTGCTTTCGGCCCGTTCCCCGGGGCCGGAACTCTCGGTACTGTGCACAGCCATGCCCGCCCCGGTTGCTCTCGCCGAGAAGCGCACTCCCGCCCTGCTGACCGTCCTGTTCTGGATCGGGGTGGGGCTCGCGCCCCTGGCCGCGCTGATCCTGCTGGTGGCCGACGGCAACGGTCCGCTGCGGTTCGGTGCCGTGCTCGCCATCCTGGCCGTCGTCCTGATCGGCCTCTCCATCGCGTTGCGGGCCGAGGGCGGCGCTCCCGCCGTCGAGTTGGGCGACGAGATCGAGCAGCTGCGCCGGGAGCTGCGGGCCGAGATCGTGGCCGCCGCCCAGCGCGGCAACCAGGCCATGGACCAGGCGCAGCGGGCCGAGGACTCGGTCACCGCGATGCGCCGCCGGCTCGACGCGATGGCCGCGGGCATCGCCGCCGCCGCGGGTGTCACCGCTGCGCCGGCTGACGAGGCGGTCGGCGGGCGTGCCCGGGTGCCGGCTGGAGAGGGGTACGACGACCCGGCTCCCCGGGGCCGCTACGCCGCGCCGGACGAGTCGGCGTGGAGCGAGCCGGCGGCCGAGCGCCACGACGAGGACGAGGCGGCCCGCCGCCCCCGGCCCGTCGGCCGCTACGGCACCGCCCAGCCGGGCACCCCGGCGTGGCCGCCCAGCCCGCCGCCGCCCGGTCCGGCGTCCACGGCACCGCCCAGTCCAGCGGGTACGCCGCCCAGTCCGGCGTCCACGGCGCTCCGTCCGGCGGCTACGGCGGCCAGGCCGGCGTCTACGGCACCGCCCCCTCCGGCGGCTACGGGGCCGCACGGGCCGCCGAGCAGGACGGCCGGCCGGAGCCCGGCCCCGCCCGGTCGGGGTGGTGCACCACACCGAGACCGTGCACGTGACCACCCGGCACACCATCGTGGACGGTGCCGATCCGGCCGCCGGCAACCGCTACGGCCGCTGGTCCCCGGCCCCGAGGAGCGGTCCCGGGGTGCCGCCGAGCCCGACGAGCGCCCCCGCTCCGGTTACGGCGACGACCGGGGCTGGTCGGCCGACGACCGGTCCCGCGCCGCGCAGCCCGACCGCTCCTGGTCGGCGGCCGCGCCGGAGGAGCGGTCCTGGTCGGGGCAGCGCGACGAGCGGGCCGAGGGGCGGGCCGCCCGGGTCCCGGTGCCGCCCGGGACAGGTCCTGGGCGACCCCGGTCGACGACCGGGCCGGCCACGACGACGGCCGGCCCTGGGCGTCCGCCGCCGCGGCTCCTCGGGACGACCGGTGGTCCACGTCCGCCGACGACGAGCCGAGCTGGGCGGGGCAGGGCTCGACGGGGCAGGCCTGGGGTCCGACCGACGGCCGGTCCTGGGACGCCCCCGAACCGTCCGCCCCGGCCGTCGGCGACCAGGACGGGGAGTACTGGTCGCAGCTGCGCGCCGGGGACCGGTGGGCCTCGGTGCGCCAGGACGAGCACGGCCGCGAGGTACGGGTCGGTGAGCGGCGGGCCGCCGTGCACGCCGACGGCGGCGGCACCGAGTACCGGGTGGAGGACCGGTGGGCCTCCGTACGCCGGGCCGAACCCCGCCGCGAACCGGACGACGACGCCGGCTGGGGCGGCGGCTGGGCGGAGGAGAACCGGCCGGCCCTCCCGGTCGGCGGCGTACCGGTGCCCGACGAGTGGCGCCCGCCGCGGCAGCGGAGCGCGGAGCCGCTGTGGCGGACGGCCGAGCCGGAACCGGTCCGCTACGACCAGCCGCGCGGCGACGGCGAGCGGTACGGCTATCCGCCCCGCGACGACGTCCCCCGGGCCGGTGGCCGCCGGCGCTGACCGGCCGGCCTACTTGTCGATGTCGCCGACCACGAAGAACATCGAGCCGAGGATGGCGATCAGGTCCGGCACCAGGCACCCGGGCAGCAGGGTGGCCAGCGCCTGCACGTTCGCGTACGAGGCGGTGCGCAGCTTGAGCCGCCACGGGGTCTTCTCGCCCCGGGACACCAGGTAGTAGCCGTTGATCCCGAGCGGGTTCTCGGTCCAGGCGTAGGTGTGCCCCTCGGGCGCCTTGACCACCTTCGGCAGCCGGGTGTTCACCGGCCCGGTGAGCCGGTCGACCCGGTCCAGGCACTGCTCGGCGAGGTCGAGGGAGACGTACACCTGGTCGAGCAGCACCTCGAAGCGGGCGTGGCAGTCCCCGGCGGTCTTGGTGACCACGGGCACGTCGAGCTGGTCGTACGCCAGGTAGGGCTCGTCGCGGCGCAGGTCCAGGTCGAGGCCGGAGGCCCGGGCGACCGGCCCGGACGCGCCGAACGCGGCGGCCTCGGCGGCGGACAGCACCCCCACCCCGACGGTACGGGCCAGGAAGATCTCGTTGCGCCGGATGAGGTGGTCGAGGTCGGGGAGCCGGCGGCGTACCTCGCCGATGGCGGCGCGGGCCCGCCCGGTCCAGCCGGCCGGCACCTCCTCCTTGAGCCCGCCGACCCGGTTGAACATGTAGTGGATCCGGCCCCCGGAGACCTCCTCCATCACCGCCTGGATGGTCTCCCGCTCCCGGAACGCGTAGAAGACCGGGGTGATCGCGCCGATCTCCAGCGGGTACGACCCGAGGAACATCAGGTGGTTGAGCACCCGGTTCAGCTCGGCGAGCGCCATCCGCAGCCAGGTGGCCCGCTCGGGCACCTCCATGCCCATCAGCCGCTCGACGGCGAGCACCACGCCCAGCTCGTTGGAGAAGGCCGACAGCCAGTCGTGCCGGTTGGCCAGCACGATGATCTGCCGGTAGTCGCGTACCTCGAAGAGTTTCTCCGCGCCCCGGTGCATGTAGCCGACGATCGGCTCGGCGGCGACCACGCGTTCGCCGTCGAGGACCAGCTTGAGCCGCAGCACACCGTGCGTGGAGGGGTGCTGGGGGCCGATGTTGAGCACCATGTCGGTGCCGAGCTGCTCGCCGCCCGCGCCGGTGCCGACGGTCAGTTCGCGGAGGTCGCCGGCATCCGTGGTCATGCCCGTCATCGTGCCATGAGCGCGTCGAGGTCGATGCCGACCGGTTGCCGGAGCCACCAGTGTCCGCCGAGCCCGGCCGGGTCGGTCAGTTCGGCCACCGTCGAGGCGGCGGCCAGCGCCCGCACGTACCCGGCCGGGTCGGTGCCGGCCAGGCTGATCGGTGGTCGCCCGCCGTCGGCCCCCAGCGCGAGCAGCGCCTCCCGCTGCGTGACCAGCGAGTACGCACACCCCGCCACCCGCTCCCCGGCGGCGGCGACCGAGTCCACGGCGAGGTGCACGGTGACGTCACAGGATCCGTCGGGTACGGGCGGCACCTGCCGCCCACCGCGATATCCGGTCAACGTCCCGTCGATCGGCCGGCCATCCCGCAGGTGCCCGTAGTCCACGGTCAGCGCCAGTCCGCGCTCGATCCGGCCGATCGCCCCGGCCCACGCCTCGTCCCGGCTCCGCCCGATCTCCCCCCGCGCCTCGTCGACCGCCGGCCACCAGCGGGTCAGCCAGTCGGCGTCCTCCGGGTTGACGAGGGCACCAACGGACTCCGCGCCGGTCGCCGGGTCGACCAGCAGGTAGCGCCAGCCTTCCGGAGTGTGCCGGGCCAGGTCGAGGGGGACGTTGTCCAGCCACTCGGTGGCCAGGAGCAGGCCGGTGATCCCGGCGGGGATGTCGGGCACCCAGTCGATCTCCGACGGGAGGTCCGGGGGACGGGGGGCCCGTTCGACGGCGGTGAGGCGTACCCGATCGGCGAGCGGGGCCGGGGCGGCCGGCGAGGGGCGGGCGGCGGCCGTGCTGGTCGGGGTTTCCGGGGAGCCCGCCCGCGCAGGGATCAAGCCTGACCGCCCGGAGCGGGTGGGCTCCCCGGAAACCCCCACCGCGGACCCGCCACCGGACCTGGCAGGGGAGCCGGCTGCGGCCAGGAGCGCACGCAGCAGTTCGCCCCGACCGGCGCCCACGTCCACGACGTCCAGCCGTGCCGGATGGTCGAGGGCCGCGTCGACCCGGGAGAGGAGACGGAACAGGGCAGCGGCGAAGACCGGGGAGGCGTGCACGCTGGTACGGAAGTGGGCGGCCGGCCCGGCCCCGGAGACGAAGAAGCCGTCGGGCCCGTAGAGCGCCCGCTCCATCGCCACCCGCCACGGCACTCGCTGCTCGGGGAACGTCACCGACCGACCGTACGGCCACCGTCCCGGGTGACTGTCGCAAGGTAGCCGGAGCGCCGTCCGGGCAGGTCGGACGAGGCCCGGAATTCCGGCCTCCACGCGCCCGGTGAAGGTTTTCACACATCCTTGTTTTCGTTCCGTAACCCCGGCGCATACTTGCCATCGACCGGTACCCCCGCACGAGGACTGGATCGACTGCCATGAGCGCACCGCTGCGCCCGCGCCCGGCCGCCCCGCAGGGGCCTGCCGCGCCGTCGGGTGGCGCCATCGCCGGCGCCCCGCTCGTCTTCCCCCGTACCCTGACCGTCGGCGTCATCGGCGCCGGCCGGGTCGGTGCCGTGCTCGGCGCGGCGCTGTCCGCCGCCGGCCACCGGGTGGTCGCCGCCGCCGGCGTCTCGGGGGCCGCGAAGGCCCGGATCGCGCTGCTGCTCCCCGGCACCCGGAACCGCTCCGCGACCTCGGTCGCCCGCGCCGCCACCGACCTGCTGATCGTGGCGGTGCCGGACGACGCCCTGGCCGGCGTGGTGGCCGGGCTGGCCGAGACCGGGGCGCTGCGCCCGGGACAGGTGGTCGCGCACACCTCCGGCGCGCACGGCCTGACCGTTCTCGCCCCGGCCGCCGCGGTGGGCGCCCACCCGTTGGCCCTGCACCCGGCGATGACCTTCACCGGTACGCCGGACGACCTGACCCACCTGCCCGGCATCTCCTACGGGGTGACCGCCCCGGCGGAGCTGCGCCCGTTCGCCGCCCGGCTGGTGGCGGACCTGGGCGGGGTGCCGGAGTGGGTCGGCGAGGCGGACCGGGCGCTCTATCACGCGGCCCTGGCGCACGGGGCGAACCACCTGGTCACCCTGGTCAACGAGGCGGCCGACCGGCTGCGCGACGCCGGGGTGGACCGGCCGGAGAAGGTGCTCGCCCCGCTGCTGCGGGCGGCGCTGGAGAACGCGCTGCGGCTGGGCGACGACGCGCTGACCGGCCCGGTGTCCCGGGGCGACGCGGGCACCGTACGCCGGCACCTGGACCGGCTGGCGGCGACCGCGCCGGAATCGGTGGCCCCCTACCTGGCGTTGGCCCGACGGACGGCGGACCGGGCCATCGCGGCGGGCCGGCTGCGGCCGGTGGACGCCGAGTCGCTGCTGGACGTGCTGGCCGGGATCCATCGGGAGGTGGCGGCGTGAGGAACGAGCCGATTCGGGGACGGTCGCGGACGGGAGCCCTGGCGTGACGGAGCTGGTGCACACGCGCGCGGAACTGGCGGCGGCGCGGGACGGGCTCAAAGGCACCGTCGGCGTGGTGATGACCATGGGCGCGCTGCACTCCGGCCACGAGGCCCTGCTGCGGGCCGCCCGGGAGCGGGCCGACCACGTCCTCGTGACGATCTTCGTGAATCCGCTGCAGTTCGGCCCGAACGAGGACTTCGACCGGTACCCGCGCACCCTCGACGCGGACCTGGAGATCTGCCGGCGGGCCGGCGCGGACGTGGTCTTCGCGCCCTCGGTGACCGACATGTACCCGGACGGCCAGCCGAAGGTGCGGCTGGACCCGGGCCCGCTGGGCGAGGACCTGGAGGGGCTGAGCCGGCCGGGCTTCTTCCACGGGGTGCTGACCGTGGTCCTGAAGCTGCTCCAGCTGACCCGAGGTGACCTGGCCTTCTTCGGCGAGAAGGACTACCAGCAGCTGACCCTGGTCCGGCGGATGGTCCGGGACCTGGACGTGCCGGTGGAGATCGTCGGTGTGCCGACGGTGCGGGAGCCGGACGGGCTGGCCCTGTCCAGCCGCAACCGCTACCTCTCCCCGGCGGAGCGCCAGGTCGCGCTGGGCCTCTCGGCCGCGCTGCGGGCCGGCGTCGAGACCGCCGACCGTGGTGGGGACGCGGGTGCGGTGCTGGCCGCCGCCCACCGGGCCTTCGACTCGGGTACGCCCGGCGCCCGGCTGGACTACCTGGTGCTCACCGACGCGGACCTGGAGCCGGGCCCGGTGACCGGTCCGGCGCGGCTGCTCGTCGCGGCGTGGGTCGGCACCACCCGCCTGATCGACAACACCGCGATCCGGCTCGCCCCCCGTTCCTGACCCCACCACCACCTCCCGCTGAAAGGCATCCCGAATGTTCCGGACCATGCTCAAGTCGAAGATCCACCGGGCCACGGTGACCCAGGCCGACCTGCACTACGTCGGCTCGGTGACCGTGGACCAGGATCTCCTCGACGCGGCCGACCTGCTCCCCGGCGAGCAGGTGGCGATCGTGGACGTCACGAACGGGGCGCGGCTGGAGACGTACGTGATCCCGGGTGAGCGGGGCAGTGGCGTGATCGGCATCAACGGCGCCGCCGCGCACCTGGTACACCCCGGTGACCTGGTCATCCTCATCTCGTACGGGCAGATGGACGACGCCGAGGCGCGCTCCTGGCAGCCCCGGGTGGTGCACGTCGACGCGGAGAACCGGGTGATCGAGTTGGGCGCCGACCCGGCGACCGTCGCCCCGGGCACCGCAGGCGACCCGGTCCCCAGCCCGCTGGCCGTCGTCGGCTGAGCCGCACTTTCCGGTCTGTCACCGGAAGGTCATTTCTGGTTACCCTGAGCGGACCGTCGAGTGACGGTCGTCGGCTGGGGGAGGCCGCGATGCGCCGAGCGATGACTACTGTGGTCGCCGCGTTGGTGGCGGGCGCCGCGCTGACCGGCTGCGCCGCCACGGGCGGGCTGGACGGGGACCTCACCGACGATTGGGCCGCCCCGCCGGCGGCCACCGCCTTCACCCCGGCCGCCGGGGTGTGCCAGGTCGCCGACACCGGCGGCACGCTCACCCTGGCCGCGTACGAGCCGGTGGGGTGCGACCTGCCGCACCGGGTGGAGACCGTGCACGTCGGTGTCTTCGGTACGGCCCCGGCGGCACCGCCCACGGTCGGTTCGGCCGAGCTGCGGGGTGCCTTCACCGACTGCGACACCCGGGCCAGTGGTTACGTCGGCGCCGACTGGCGGGCCGGGCGGCTGCGGCTGGCCTTGGCGCTGCCGTCGGCACCGGGCTGGGCGGCCGGCTCCCGCTGGTACCGGTGCGACCTGACCGAGCTGACCACGGTCGAGGAGAAGGCCGAGGTGGTCACCCGGACGGGCAGCCTGCGGGACGCGCTGAAGGGGCCGTCCGCGCTGCGCCTGGGCTGCCAGCAGACCGGCATCTCGGCGCGGCGGGTGCAGACGCTGACCCCGGTGGCATGCACCGGCCGGCACGACGCCGAATTCGTCGGGGTGTGGCGGGCACCGGACCGGCCGTACCCGAAGAAGGACGCCGACTGGGCGCCGCTCTACGCCGGGTGCCGGGGTGTCCTGGCGACCTACGTGGGGGTGGCGAACGACGCGCTGCTGCGCTTCCGCAGCGGCGTGGTGGTCCGGCCGCCTGGCGCGGGCCGGTGGACCGCCGGGGACCGGGGGATCCGCTGCTACCTCTGGCTCAGCGACCGGTCGGTGACCGCCTCGCTGAAGTCCGCCGGCCCGACCGCCCTTCCGGTACGGACGAAGTAGCCGGAACCACTCGTCCCGCCCCCGCCGCCCGGGACGAGGAACGTTCGGGTTGACTGTGCCCATGGACGTCTCGACCGTCGACCTGCCGGCCCTGCCCAGCCTGCTGGCCGCTCCCGCGCCCGGCTGGGTGGAGACCACCGACGTGATCGTGGTGGGTTCCGGCGTCGCCGGGCTGACCGCCGCGCTGCACCTGCGCGAGGCGGGGCTGCACGTCACCGTGGTCACCAAGGTCAACATCGACGACGGCTCGACCCGCTGGGCGCAGGGCGGCATCGCCGCCGTGCTGGACCCGGCGGACACCCCGGCCGCGCACGCGTACGACACGGAGGTCGCCGGGGTCGGGCTCTGCGACCCGGACGCGGTCGGGGTGCTGGTGCGGGAGGGCCCGACCCGGCTGCGCGAGCTGATGCGGATCGGCGCCGAGTTCGACCGGAACCCCGACGGGTCGCTGATGCTCACCCGCGAGGGCGGGCACCGGGCCGACCGGATCGTGCACGCCGGCGGCGACGCCACCGGGGCGGAGGTGCAGCGGGCGCTGCACGCGGCGGTCCGCCGCGACCCGTGGATCCGGCTGGTCGAGCACGCCCTGGTGCTGGACCTGCTGCGCGCCCCCGGCGACGGCCCGGGCGGCCTCGGCCCGGCCTGCGGCATCACCCTGCACGTGCTCGGCGAGGGCAGCGAGGACGGCGTCGGCGCGCTGCTGGCCCGGGCCGTGGTGCTCGCCACCGGCGGGATGGGGCAGGTCTTCGCGGCCACCACCAACCCGGCGGTCTCCACCGGTGACGGGGTGGCGCTGGCGCTGCGGGCCGGCGCGGCCGTCACCGACGTCGAGTTCGTGCAGTTCCACCCGACCGCGCTGATCGTGCCCGAGCACGCCCGGGTGCCCGGTGCCGGGCTGGCCCAGCAGCCGCTGGTCTCCGAGGCGCTGCGCGGCGAGGGCGCCCACCTGGTCGACGCCGACGGCAAGCGGTTCATGCTCGGCCAGCACGAGCTGGCGGAGCTGGCCCCCCGGGACATCGTGGCGAAGGGCATCCACCGGGTGCTGCTGGAAACCGGCGCGGACCACGTCTTCCTGGACGCCCGGCACCTCGGCGGCGACTTCCTGGCCGGGCGCTTCCCGACCATCGTCGCGTCCTGCCTGGCCATCGGGGTGGACCCGGCCACCGACCTGATCCCGGTCGCCCCGGCCGCCCACTACGCCTCCGGCGGGGTCCGCACCGACCTGCACGGCCGCACCTCCATCCCCGGCCTGTACGCCTGCGGCGAGGTCGCCTGCACCGGCGTGCACGGCGCCAACCGGCTGGCCAGCAACTCGCTGCTGGAAGGGCTGGTCTTCTCCCGACGGATCGCCGAGGACATCGCCGCCGGCCTGCCCGAGCAGGCGAAGCCGGCGGATACCGGTGCCTGGGTGGGCGGCGCGGGCTGGGTGGTGCCCGCCGAGGGCACCGCGACGCTGCAACGGGCGATGACCCGGGGCGCCGGGGTGCTGCGCTCGGCGGCGACCCTGGCGGCCACCGCCACCACCCTGGGCGAGCTGGGCGCCGCGCGGGGCACCCCGCGGACCGCCGACTGGGAGGCGACGAACCTGGTCACCGTGGCGTCGACCCTGGTCGCCGCCGCGTACGCCCGCCAGGAGACCCGGGGTTGCCACTGGCGGGAGGACTTCCCGACGGTCGACGAACGGTGGCGCGGTCACCTCGTCGAGGCGGTCGGTGCGCAGGGCCGGTTGGCGCAGCAGTGGGAGCCGGCACCGTGAGCGCGAGGAGTGAGCCGGTTCTGCGAGCCCCGCAGTCGCGAACGAAGGAGCAACAGTGAAGGACTCGACCCGGCAGGCGCTGGTCGACGGTGGGCTGGACCCGGAGCGGGTCCGGCGGGTGATCGTCGACGCGCTCGCCGAGGACCTGGGGCCGGACTTCCTCGACGTCACCAGCGTCGCCACCATCCCGGACGCGCAGACCGACACCGCCGACCTGGTCGCCCGAGCCGACGGCGTGGTGGCCGGGCTGGCCGTCGCCGCCGCCGTGTTCGAGCTGGTCGGCGAGGTGACCGGCAGCGGTCGTACGGTCGAGGTGTCGACGGTGGCGCACGACGGGCAGCGGGTGGCGCGCGGCGACGTGCTGGCCACGGTGACCGGCCCGACCCGGCTGCTGCTCACCGCCGAGCGGACCGCGCTGAACCTGCTCTGCCGGATGTCCGGGGTGGCCACCCACACCCGGGCCTGGGCGGACGCCCTGGCCGGCACGAAGGCGATGGTGCTGGACACCCGGAAGACCACCCCGGGCCTGCGCGCCCTGGAGAAGTACGCGGTCCGGGCCGGCGGCGGCACCAACAAGCGGATGGGTCTGCACGACGTCGCGATGATCAAGGACAACCACAAGCTGGCGGCCGGCGGCGTCGCGGCGGCCTACCGCCGGGTCCGGGAGACCTTCCCCGACGTGCCGGTGCAGGTGGAGGTGGACACGGTCGCCGAGGCGGTGGAGGCGGTCGAGGCCGGAGCCGGCTTCCTGCTGCTGGACAACATGGACCCGCCGACGCTGCGCGAGGTGGTGGCGGAGGTCGGCGACCGCGCCGAACTGGAGGCGACCGGTGGGCTCACCCTGGCGGTGGCGGCCGAGTACGCGGCGACCGGCGTGGACTTCATCTCGGTGGGTGCGCTGACGCACTCCTCGCCGATCCTGGACATCGCGCTGGACCTCCGGGAGGAGTGAGGGTGGCGGCCCGCGGCGTCTAGGCTGCGTGCGTGCTGCTCTGCATCGACATCGGAAATACCAACACCGTGCTGGCGACCTTCGACGGCGACAAGCTGGTGCACTCCTGGCGGATCAAGACCGACGCCCGTTCCACGGCGGACGAGCTGGGTCTGATGTTCCGGGGGCTGCTGGCCGGTGACGCCGTGGAGATCACCGGGGTGGCCGCCTGCTCGACGGTGCCGGCCGCGTTGCGCTCGCTGCGCGCCATGCTGGCCCGCTACTACGCCGACCTGCCCCACGTGATCGTGGAGCCCGGGGTGCGGACCGGGGTGCAGCTCGCCATCGACAACCCGAAGGAGGTCGGCTCCGACCGGGTGGTGAACACGCTGGCGGCGTACACCCTCTTCGGCGGGCCGTCGATCGTGGTGGACTTCGGCACCACCACCAACTTCGACGTGATCAGCGGGCGGGGCGAGTTCCTCGGCGGCGCGTTCGCCCCGGGCATCGAGATCTCCTTCGACGCGCTCGCCGCCCGCGCCGCCCAGCTGCGCAAGGTGGAGGCCACCAAGCCCCGCTCGGTGATCGGCAAGAACACCGTGGAGTGCCTCCAGTCCGGCCTCTACTTCGGCTTCGCCGGCCAGGTGGACCGGATCGTCGAGCGGATGGTCGAGGAGCTGGGCGAGGTGAAGGCGGTGATCGCCACCGGAGGGCTGGCCTCGGTGGTGATCGGTGAGTGCCGCAGCATCACCCACCACGAGCCGATGATCACCCTGATCGGGCTGCGCATGGTCTACGAGCGCAACACCTGAGGACCACCGGGTGGGCGCGGCGGTTATCTCGTGACGGTCGACCTGGGGCCTTGAGTACGCTCGGGCGTGACCCCGCCCGACAACTCCCTCCTGAGGAAGCGTGCCGTGACCGAGCAGAACGCCGTGCCAGTGGACCCCGCCGACGACCTTCCCGAGCAGCTGAAGGTCCGCCGGGAGAAGCGGGACCGGATGCTCGCCGAGGGCGTCGAGCCGTACCCGGTCGGCTTCCCCCGCACCAGCACCCTGGCGGAGATCCGCGCGAAGTACGCCGAGCTGCCCACCGACACCGCCACCGGCGACCGGGTGTCGGTCACCGGCCGGGTGATCTTCGTACGCAACACCGGCAAGCTCTGCTTCGCCACCCTGCGGGACGGCGACGGGACCGAGCTGCAGGCGATGCTCTCCCTGGACCGGGTCGGCGCGGAGCGGCTGGACGACTGGAAGCGCCTGGTCGACCTCGGTGACCACGTCGGTGTCACCGGCAAGGTGATCACCAGCCGGCGCGGTGAGCTGTCGGTGCTGGCCGACGAGTGGGCGGTCACCGCCAAGGCGCTGCGCCCGCTGCCGGTGGCGCACAAGCCGTTGAGCGAGGAGGCCCGGGTCCGCCAGCGGTACGTGGACCTGATCGTCCGCCCGCAGGCCCGCCAGATGGTACGCACCCGGGCGGCGGCGGTCCGGAGCCTGCGGGACACCCTGCACGCGCGGGACTTCGTCGAGGTGGAAACCCCGATGCTCCAGTTGCTGCACGGCGGCGCGGCGGCCCGCCCATTCGTGACCCACAGCAATGCGTTGAGCACCGATCTGTATCTGCGAATCGCACCGGAACTGTTTCTCAAGCGGGCCGTGGTCGGCGGCGTCGACCGGGTCTTCGAGATCAACCGCAACTTCCGTAATGAGGGCATCGACTCGTCGCACTCGCCGGAGTTCGCGATGCTCGAGACCTACCAGGCGTACGGCGACTACAACACGATGGCCGAGTTGACCCGCAATCTGGTGCAGCAGGCGGCGATCGCGGTCAGCGGCTCGACGGTGGTGACCCACGCGGACGGCCGCGAGTTCGATCTGGGCGGCGAGTGGCGCTCGGTGAGTCTCTTCGGTGTGCTTTCCGAGGCGCTCGGCGAGGAGGTGACGGTCCGCACCGACCGCTCCCGTCTGGTCGAGTACGCCGACAAGGTCGGCGTCTCCGTCGACCCGAAGTGGGGGCCCGGGAAGCTGGCCGAGGAGCTCTTCGAGGAACTGGTCGTGCCGGGCCTGCAGGAGCCGACCTTCGTGCGGGACTACCCGGAGGAGACCAGCCCGCTCACCCGGTCGCACCGCAGCGAGCCGGGACTGGCCGAGAAGTGGGACCTCTACGTGCTCGGTTTCGAGCTGGGCACCGCGTACTCCGAGCTGGTGGACCCGGTGGTGCAGCGCGAGCGGCTGGTGGCCCAGGCGCAGCTCGCGGCGCGCGGCGACGACGAGGCGATGCGGCTCGACGAGGACTTTCTCCGGGCGATGGAGTACGGAATGCCCCCCGCCGGTGGTATGGGAATGGGAATCGACCGGCTCTTGATGGCGCTGACCGGCCTGGGAATTCGGGAAACCATCCTGTTCCCGTTGGTCCGGCCGGAGTAGCCGCGGAGCTTCTCCGGCTCGTTACCGCGTCCTATTGACGCGGCAAGCATCGCGCAGGTTATTGTGCTCCTTGATTAGTTGCAGGAGCAGACCCTGCTCGAAAGGAATGTGGGACGTGGCCAAGCAGATCATTCACAAGCTGGTCGATGACCTGGACGGCGGGGACGCTGACGAGACCGTCAAGTTCGCGCTCGACGGAGTGCAGTACGAGATCGACCTCTCCGCTTCCAACGCTGAAAAATTGCGCGACGTATTCGCGCCGTACGTGGCGGCCGGCACGAAGGTCGGTCGGGGCGGCGTGGTCGTGGGCGGCCGGGCGGCGCGCGGCCGGGGCGGCGCGACCGCCGACCGGGAGCAGAACCGGGCGATCCGGGAGTGGGCCAAGAAGTCCGGCAAGGACATCTCCGACCGGGGGCGCATCCCGCAGGAGATCGTCGACGAGTTCCACTCGAAGGCGGGCCACTGACGCGGGACCCGTCACGGGCGACACGACGCCGGACCGGAGCACCACTCCGGGCCGGCGTCGCCGTATCCGCCCGGCCGCGCCCTCTGTCCGGTCCGTCCCCACCCGCCGGACGGGCGCGTGGGACGCGGGTCCGGGTGGGAAGAACCGGGCCGGGACGGGTGTTGTCCACAGGCGGTGGAGAGTGTGTCCACAGCTGTGGACGACCGACGGACGGCACCGTCGCCGGTCGACCCGGAGCCCCGGGAACCCTCCCGGGAGCCACGACCGGGCTTTTCCGCCGACGGTCGAATTTCGCTCTGCGCGTACAGGCGGGGGTACCGGAACACCTCCTGAGCGCGGACGGTTGTCAGAAACGACGCGTACACGGGCTTTCGCGGGGAGACACGACCTCAGCGGAGTCGGTCCGCGGCGATAGAGTAAGGAGGCACGGACGCCCGTCCCGGACGTCCGCGCACCGGCCCCGCCAAGATCTTGACCATCAAGGCGCACGGCACGTGAGGAGCACGAGGGCATGTTCGAGCGGTTCACCGACCGAGCGCGACGGGTTGTCGTCCTGGCCCAAGAAGAGGCCCGGATGCTCAACCACAACTACATCGGTACGGAGCACATCCTGCTGGGCCTCATCCACGAGGGTGAAGGCGTCGCGGCAAAGGCCCTGGAGAGCCTCGGCATCTCCCTCGAGGGCGTCCGCCAGCAGGTCGAGGAGATCATCGGCCAGGGCCAGCAGGCACCGAGCGGGCACATCCCGTTCACGCCGCGGGCCAAGAAGGTGCTGGAGCTGTCCCTGCGCGAGGCGCTGCAGCTCGGCCACAACTACATCGGCACGGAGCACATCCTGCTCGGGCTGATCCGTGAGGGCGAGGGCGTGGCCGCCCAGGTGCTGGTCAAGCTCGGCGCCGACCTCAACCGGGTCCGCCAGCAGGTGATCCAGCTGCTCTCCGGCTACCAGGGTAAGGAGCCGGCCGCGGCGGGCGCCACGCCGGGCGAGGCCGCGCCGTCGACCAGCCTGGTGCTGGACCAGTTCGGCCGCAACCTGACCCAGGCCGCCCGGGAGGGCAAGCTCGACCCGGTGATCGGGCGCGAGAAGGAAATCGAGCGGGTCATGCAGGTGCTCTCCCGCCGTACCAAGAACAACCCGGTCCTGATCGGTGAGCCCGGCGTCGGCAAGACCGCCGTCGTGGAGGGGCTGTCCCAGAAGATCATCAAGGGCGAGGTGCCCGAGACCCTCAAGGACAAGCAGCTCTACACGCTCGACCTCGGTGCGTTGGTCGCCGGGTCCCGCTACCGCGGTGACTTCGAGGAGCGCCTGAAGAAGGTGCTCAAGGAGATCCGCACCCGCGGCGACATCATCCTGTTCATCGACGAGATCCACACCCTGGTGGGTGCGGGTGCCGCCGAGGGCGCGATCGACGCGGCGAGCATCCTCAAGCCGATGCTGGCCCGTGGTGAGCTGCAGACCATCGGCGCCACCACCCTCGACGAATACCGCAAGCACCTGGAGAAGGACGCCGCCCTCGAGCGCCGCTTCCAGCCGATCCAGGTGGGTGAGCCCTCGCTGGCCCACACCATCGAGATCCTCAAGGGCCTGCGCGACCGCTACGAGGCGCACCACCGGGTCTCGATCACGGACGCTGCTCTCGTGGCGGCCGCGACCCTGGCCGACCGGTACATCTCCGACCGCTTCCTGCCGGACAAGGCGATCGACCTGATCGACGAGGCCGGGGCCCGGATGCGGATCCGCCGGATGACCGCGCCGCCGGACCTGCGTGACTTCGACGAGCGGATCGCCCAGGTGCGCCGCGACAAGGAGTCCGCGATCGACGCGCAGGACTTCGAGCGGGCCGCCCAGCTCCGCGACAAGGAGAAGCAGCTGCTCGGCCAGAAGGCCCAGCGGGAGAAGGAGTGGAAGGCCGGTGACCTGGACGTCGTCAGCGAGGTCGACGACGAGCAGATCGCCGAGGTGCTCGGCAACTGGACCGGCATCCCGGTCTACAAGCTGACCGAGGAGGAGACCTCGCGCCTGCTGCGCATGGAGGACGAGCTGCACAAGCGCGTCATCGGCCAGGAGGACGCGGTCAAGGCGGTCTCGAAGGCGATCCGGCGGACCCGGGCCGGCCTGAAGGACCCGAAGCGGCCGTCCGGCTCGTTCATCTTCGCCGGCCCGTCCGGCGTCGGTAAGACCGAGCTCTCCAAGGCGCTCGCCGAGTTCCTCTTCGGCAGCGAGGACGCCCTCATCCAGCTGGACATGTCCGAGTTCCACGACCGCTACACGGTCTCCCGGCTGGTGGGTGCCCCTCCCGGTTACGTCGGCTACGACGAGGGCGGGCAGCTGACCGAGAAGGTGCGGCGTCGGCCGTTCTCGGTGGTCCTCTTCGACGAGATCGAGAAGGCCCACCCGGACGTGTTCAACACGCTGCTCCAGATCCTGGAGGACGGGCGGCTCACCGACGGCCAGGGCCGGATCGTGGACTTCAAGAACACGGTCATCATCCTGACCACCAACCTGGGCACCCGGGACGTGGCCAAGGCCGTCTCCCTGGGCTTCCAGGCGTCGGAGGACTCCGAGTCCAACTACGACCGGATGAAGCAGAAGGTCAACGACGAGCTCAAGCAGCACTTCCGGCCCGAGTTCCTGAACCGGATCGACGACACCATCGTCTTCCACCAGCTGCGGCAGAACGAGATCCTGTCGATCGTCGACATCATGATCGCCCGCATCGAGACCCAGCTGCGGAACAAGGACATGGGCCTCGAGCTCACCGACAACGCCAAGAAGTACCTGGCGACCAAGGGCTTCGACCCGGTGCTGGGCGCGCGGCCGCTGCGCCGCACGATCCAGCGCGACATCGAGGACAACCTCTCCGAGCGGATCCTCTTCAACGAGCTGACCCCGGGTCAGATCGTGGTGGTGGACTGCGAGGGCGACCCGACCAACATCGACAAGTCGAAGCTGGTCTTCCGCGGTGCGGAGAAGCCGGTCGAGGTGCCGGACGCCGTACCGGCCGACCTCGGCGGCGCCGCCACCGCGGGCGCGGACGAGTAACCGACATCTGATCAGGGCGACGGCCCCGGTTGGCGAGAGCCCACCGGGGCCGTCGCCCTTTCCGCACCGGCACCCCTCCGCTCCCGGCCGGTCCGGCCCGCGAATGGCCACTCTTTCCGGGAAAGAGTGGCCATTCTGCGGCGGGAGGCCACTCTTTCCGGGAAAGTGCGTCGGGCGTCTCTCCGGGAGAGTGCGTGGCGGGTGGCTAGGGGTGGGGCAGCGGGACGGCGGGACCGTCGCCGGCGAGGCGGAAGGACTCCTGGCCGACCGGTTCGACCAGGCCGTCGGTGACCAGCCCGGCCAGGGCCCGGGCCCGTTGCACGTCGTCGGTCCAGACCTGGTCGAGGCGCTGGTGCGGCACCGGGCCGGTGGCCTCCCGGAGCACGGCCAGGAGCAGACCGCGTACCTGCCGGTCGGTGCCCGCGTAGCGCTGGGGACGCCGGGTGGGGCCGGTGGGGGCGACCTGGCCGGAGGCCCGCCAGGCGCACACCTGCTCGACCGGGCAGACCGGGCAGCGGGGTGACCGGGCGGTGCAGACCACGGCCCCGAGCTCCATGAACGCCGCGCTGGCCAGCGCCGCCGCGGCCGGCTCGACCGGGAGCAGTTCCTCGGTGGCGACCAGGTCGGCGGGACGGGTGGCCGGTCCGGCGTCGGGCTCGCCGGCGATCGCCCGGCAGACCACCCGGCGTACGTTCGTGTCGACCACGGGGTGCCGCTGCCCGTACGCGAAGGCGGCCACCGCCCGCGCCGTGTACGTCCCGACCCCCGGCAGCGCCAGCAGCTGGTCCAACCGGTCCGGCACCTCGCCGCCGTGCCGCTCGACGATCGCCACCGCGCAGTCGCGCAGGCGTACCGCCCGGCGGGGGTAGCCGAGCCGTCCCCACATCCGGATCGCCTCGGCCGGCGTGTCGTCGGCGAGCGCGGCCGGCACCGGCCACCGGGCCAGCCACGCCTGCCAGGCGGGGAGCACCCGCACCACCGGGGTCTGCTGGAGCATGACCTCGCTGACCAGGATGGCCCACGGGGTGGTGCCGGGCTCGCGCCACGGCAGGTCGCGGGCGTTCTCCTCGTACCACCGGCTGACCAGGGTGGCGAAAGTGGGCTCAGACATCGCGTTGCCGATGATGTCACGGCCCGGATTCCCGCTGGATGGGCGGGCAGGGCGGGCCGGCGGAGGCGGCCGACGTCGTCGGGGCAGAATGTCCGGATGAACGAGCTCGCGATCACCGTCATCGGCCGGGACCGCCCCGGCATCGTGGCCGACGTGGCCGAGGCGCTCGCCCGGCTCGGCGCGAACCTCACCGACTCCACGATGACCCGCCTGCGGGGACACTTCGCGATGACGCTGATCTGCGTGGGCCCGGCCGCCGCCGACGTCGAGGCCGCGCTGGCCCCGCTCGCCGCCGACGGCCAGCTGCTGGCGACCGTACGCGCGGTCACCCCCGACGGTGGGACGACGCCGGCCGGTGAGCCGTACGTGCTGGCGGTGCACGGCGCGGACCGGATGGGCATCGTGGCGGCGATGACCCGGGTGCTGGCCGACGCGGGTGGCAACGTGACCGACCTGAGCACCCGGCTGACCGGCTCGCTCTACGTGGTGGTGGCCGAGGTGGAGTTGCCGCCGGGCAGCTCCGACGAGGTGGCCGGCCGGTTGGCGCGTACGGCTGCCGACCTGGGGGTCGGCGTGAGCCTCCGCCCGGCGGACACGGACCTGCTGTGACGGCTCAGGACGTCGGCCTCGGCGGCTGGACCCCCGAGGCGCTCGCCGTGCCGGGTGTGGTCCGCCCGGTGGTCTGCGCCCCCGAACCGGTGCTCAGCCGTCCCGGGCCGGAGGTGGACCCGACGTCGGACGAGGTGGTCCGGCTGGCCGCCGACCTGGTGGCCACGATGCGGGTCTCGCCGGGCTGTGTGGGCCTCGCCGCGCCGCAGGTGGGGGTGGCCGCCCAGGTCTTCGCCGTGGACGTGACGGGGCATCCCAAGGCGGTGACGGTGCACGGGGTCTTCGTGCTCTGCAACGCGCGGGTGGTGGAGGCCAGCCGGTGGAAGGCCGGGCGGGAGGGCTGCATGTCGGTGCCCGACCTGACCGGCGACGTGAAGCGGGCCAGCCGCCTGGTGGTCGAGGGCGCACTCCCCGGTACGGGCCGTCAGGTCCGGCTGGTCACCGACGGCTTCGAGGCGCGCGCCCTGCAGCACGAGATCGACCACTGCGCGGGTCTGCTCTTCCTCGACCGGGTGGCCGGGGCGCACGCCGTCTACCAGCGCAAGGTCTATCTCTGAGGGCTCACGGATCGTGTCGACTGTGGACACCATCGACGGCGGGCCGTATCGATCCCGGCGCGTCGCCCCGCACCCCGTGCGCCACCGGGCTACGGTGAGGACATCATGCGTCTGACGGTCGGCCCCCTGCCATCCACCGTGTACTGGCGGCGTCGCGCCGTCGTACTCGGAGCGGGGCTTCTTTTCCTGATTGTCCTGCTCTATTCCTGCAACGGCACGGAGCGCAACACCGGCGCCACACCGCAGTCTTCCTCGACGCCGACCACGTCGGCGGCGGCTCCGGAGGCGTCTGGGTCGGTGCTGACCCCGCAGTCGGGGGATCCGTCCGCCACGCCGGGCGACTCCGGCGGCGGCCCGGGTGCCGGTGGGCCGGGTGTCGGTGGGCCGGGTGCCGGCGACACCGGTGGGGGTGCTCCGGCCGGTGGTGGCACCGCGACCAGCGACGCTCCGGCCGGTCCGGGCGCGCCGGTCGCCCCGGTGGTGGACGACGGCACCTGCACGGACGCCGAGATCCTGGTGACCCCGGTGGCGGTGCCGGCGACGGCCCAGCGGGGCACGGTGGTGAACCTCCAGCTCAAGATCAAGAACAAGTCCCAGCGCACCTGCAGCCGGGACGTGGGCGCGGACGTGCAGGAGCTGTTCATCAAGGCCGGTGCGGAGAAGATCTGGTCCTCCGACACCTGCGGCACCGGCAAGGGCTCCGACGTGCAGTCCTTCACGCCGGGCTTCGAGCGCCTCTACGAGCTGGGCTGGAACGGCCGGGACGCCAGCCGGTGCAGCAACGGGGTGGCCGCCGGTGACTTCGCGCAGATCGGGACCTACCAGGTCTTCGCCCGGGTCGGCACCAAGCTCAGCGAACCGGTGAAGCTGACCATCACCGGCTGACCGGCGGCCGGGCCGGTAGCCGCGATCGGCTCAGACGTAGCGTTCCAGGATGGACGCCTCGGCGAGCCGGGAGAGGCCCTCCCGGACGCCCCGGGCCCGGGCGTCGCCCACCCCCTCCACGGCCTGCAGGTCCTCGACGGTCGCGCCGAGCAACCGCTGGAGGCTGCCGAAGTGCACCACCAGCCGGTCGACCACCGCGACCGGGAGCCGGGGCACCTTGGCCAGCAGCCGGAAGCCGCGCGGGCTCACCGCCGCGTCGAGCGCGTCCGAGGCGGACGGGTAGCCGATGGCCTTGGCCACCGCCACCAGGTCGATCAGCTCGGTGGCACTGAGCAGGTCCAGCTCGACCAGCGCCTCGTCGAGGGTGCGCGGCTTGCGGCCGGTCGGGAGGTAGTCCCGGATGACGAGGGTGCGGTCGGCGTCCACGCCGGCCATCAGCTCGTCGAGCTGGAGGGCCAGCAGCCGGCCGTCGGTGCCCAACTCGACCACGTAACCGGCGATCTCGTCGGCGATCCGGCGGACCATCTCCAGTCGCTGCACCACCGCGACCGCGTCCCGGACGGTGACCAGGTCCTCGATCTCCAGCGCGGAGAGGGTGCCGGAGACCTCGTCCAGTCGCAGCTTGTAGCGCTCCAGGGTGGCCAGCGCCTGGTTGGCCCGGGACAGGATCGCCGCCGAGTCGTCCAGCACGTGGCGCTGGCCGTTGACGTAGAGGCTGATGATCCGCATGGACTGGCTGACCGAGATGACCGGGTAGCCGGTCTGCCGGGCCACCCGCTCCGCGGTGCGGTGCCGGGTGCCGGACTCCTCCGTCGGGATCGACGGGTCCGGCATCAGGTGCACGCCGGCCTGGACGATCCGGGTGCCGTCGCTGGACAGCACCACGGCACCGTCCATCTTGCACAGCTCACGGACCCGGGTGGCGGAGAACTCCACGTCCATCGGGAAGCCGCCGGTGCAGATCTGGTCGACGACCTTGTCGTAGCCGAGGACGATCAACGCGCCGGTGCGGCCGCGCAGGATCCGCTCGAGCCCGTCGCGGAGCGCGGTGCCCGGCGCCATCAGGGCGAGATTGGCCCGCAGCGGGTCGCCGCTGGCTCCGCCGACGTTCCCGGTCACGCTGACGCTGATCGGACGGGCGGAAGAGCCCACGGCGCCGGTGCGGGCGTGCGGCGTCGTCGCGGCGGGCTTGGTGGCATCGCGGTCGATCGGCACGGGCACAGTCTACGGACTGCCCTGCGGTGGGTGCTCTCGTGGTTACTGTGATGTGTCACGATGTCCGGCTCTCCTGCTCGGCGACCTGGCGTGCCGGCTGTCCGATATCGCCCACCCGGCCCCTCCTCGTGCTCACCGTCGGTCACTCCGCCGACGCGCGAGCGGCAGCCTGGAGGGCCGCGCGCACGTCCGTGACCTCGATCACCCGCATGTTCCCCGGGGCCACGCCGCTGCTGTCCGGGCCGCAGCCGGGCGGCACCAGGGCCAGCCGGAAGCCGAGCCGGGCCGCCTCGGCCAGCCGGCGCGGCACCGCGCCGACCCGGCGCACCTCGCCGGTCAGCCCGACCTCGCCGATCGCTACCAGGTGCGGCGCGATGGCCAGGTTGAGGCCGCCCGAGGCGACCGCGAGCGCGACCGCCAGGTCGGCCGCCGGCTCCACCACCCGGATCCCGCCCACCGTCGCGGCGAAGACCTCCCGGTCGTGCAGGGTGAGCTTCTCGGTGCGCCGCTGGAGCACCGCCAGCACCATCGCCAGCCGGGCGCCGTCGAGACCGGAGACCGTCCGCCGGGGTGAGCCGGCCACGGTCGCGCCGATCAGCGCCTGCACCTCGGTGACCAGGGCCCGCCGCCCCTCCATCGCCACCGTGACGCAGGTGCCGGGCACCGGCTCCGAATAGCGGGTGAGGAAGAGCCCGGACGGGTCGGCCAGGCTGCTGATGCCACCCTCGTGCATCTCGAAGCACCCGACCTCGTCGGCCGCGCCGAACCGGTTCTTCACGCCGCGGACCATCCGCAGCGACGAGTGCTTGTCGCCCTCGAAGTGCAGCACCACGTCGACCAGGTGCTCCAGCACCCGGGGGCCGGCCACCTGGCCGTCCTTGGTGACGTGGCCGACCAGCACGGTGGCGATGCCCCGCTCCTTGGCGACCGCGACCAGGGCCGCAGTCACCGCCCGCACCTGGGTCACCCCGCCGGGCACCCCCTCCGTGCCGGTGGTGGAGATGGTCTGCACCGAGTCGAGCACCAGCAGACCCGGCTTGACCGCGTCGAGGTGCCCGAGCACCGCCGACAGGTCGCTCTCGGCGGCCAGGTAGAGCTGGTCGTGCAGGGTGCCCATCCGCTCGGCGCGCAGGCGCACCTGGCTGACCGACTCCTCACCGCTGACCACCAGGGAGGGGCTGCCCGCACCGACCGCCCACTGCTGGGCCACGTCGAGCAGCAGGGTCGACTTGCCCACCCCGGGCTCACCGGCGAGCAGCACCACCGCGCCGGGCACCAGCCCGCCGCCGAGCACCCGGTCGAGCTCGCTGACGCCGGTCGGCCGGGCCCGGGCCGGGGCGGCGCTGATGGTGGCGATCGGCCGGGCCGGCTCGGCCGGCATCCGGGAGCTGACCACCCTGCCGGAGACCAGCGGCCCGGTCACCGTGCACTCGACCACCGAGCCCCACTCGCCGCACTCCGGGCAGCGTCCCACCCACTTCGGCGGCTGGTGGCCGCAGGCGTCGCACTCGTAGGCGGGGCGTGGCTCGCGGGCGGCGGCCCGGCCGCGGCCGGTGCCCGAACCGGCGCGGGCGGGAGTCGATCGGGAGGTGGTCACCCCAGGACGCTAACCGCCCGGTACGACCAAAACCCAGCGAAAACGAGAACACCGTCGGCGTGGCGGTCGCCACGCCGACGGTGCCGTCGACTCTCGTACGCCTGCGGTCAGCCGCCGTGGCCGGCGCCGCCCTCACCCGCGCCACCCTCCCGGCTGACGATCGGCGAGGCCGGCGCGCCCGGGGTCAGCGGGACGCCGACCGGGGCGCCGGTACGGATGACCCGGCCGTTGCCGAAGTCGAAGGTCAGCTGGACCTGCTGTCCGGAGAGCAGCTTCTCGTTCAGCCCGACGAGCTGGAGGTACTGGCCGCCGCCGGTGGCGAGGAGCTGCGCGTAGCCGAGGGCCGGGATCTCCAGCCGGGCCGGCTGACCGGCCGGGGCCGACTCGCTCGCCGACGGGCTGGCGGAGGCGGACTCGCCGGCGGACGGGCTGGCCGAAGCGGACTCGCCCGCCCCGAGCGACTGGCTCGGCGACGCGCTGGGGTCGGCCGGGGTCGGCGACGCGGAGGCCGGCTCGGTCGGGGACGAACTCGGCGTCGGCTGCGAACCGGCCGCCGGCGAACCGGCGAGCACGATCTCCCGTGCGCTGTCGGTGGTGACCGTCACGGTGACCGGCTCGCGGCTGTCGTTGTAGATCACCACGTTCAGCCCGGCGTTGCCGCCGGCCTGGTAGCCCTCGACGCCCGGGTACTGGACGTAGAGGCCGCGCACCTTGAAGTTGTTGTCGGGAGTCTGGACGTTGACGCCCTGGACCGACGGGATCTTGTTGGCGGTCTCGGCCACCTGGCCGGCGCCGCACCCGGACAGCAGCAGGCCCGCCGCCGTGGCCGTACCGGCCAGCAGCAGGGCCGCCCGTCCGGAACCCCTGATCGAGCGCGTCACGTCGGTCCTCCTCGTCACGTTCCCACCCGGCCGTACGCCGGGCACGGTGGCCATACCCGCGCAGACCGCGCTCCAGGGTAGTTGGGGCTGATCGAGGGCCGCACGCCGACCCGGTAATGCCACCGTCCCGGGTTGCTCAGACCACCCGTCCGCTCGCCACCAGCAGCACCACGTCGATGAGGGCCACCACCAGCACCGACCGGAAGGCGGCCACCGGTCGGCCGCCGGTCCGGGCCGCCGCGCGGCCCGCGTACCCGCCGACGAGCGGGACCAGCACGGCCGCGGCGACCGCCGACAGCCCGGCCCACGACGGCGGTCCGGGCGGCCCGACGACCAGCGTGACGGTGGCCGCCAGCAGCAGCCCGGCGGCGGCGGCCCGGCTGCCGGCGGCACCGAGCCGGTGCGGCAGCCCGCGCACCCCGGTCCGGGCGTCGTCGGCCAGGTCCGGCAGGACGTTCGCGAAGTGCGCCCCGGCGCCCAGGCAGGCCGCCGCGACCACCAGCCAGACCGGCGGGGCCGGCGCGCCGGGCAGCGCCAGCACCACGAAGGCCGGCAGCGACCCGAAGGAGATCGCGTACGGCAGCACGGAGACCGGCGTCGACTTCAGCGGCCGGTTGTAGAGCAACGCGGAGACCAGCCCGACGGTGACGCAGAGCGCCGCCGGGACACCGGTGGTCAGCCCCACCAGCGGGGTGACCAGCGCCGCCGCGACGGCGGCCAGGGCGAGCGTCCGCCGCCGCAGCGCCCCGGTGGCCACCGGTTTGTCGGTACGCCCCACCGCAACGTCCCGGTCGGCGTCGATCAGGTCGTTGCTCCAGCCGACGGCGAGCTGACTGGCCAGCACGGTCAGCGCCACGGCGGCGACGCCGGCCGGGCGGTGCCCCACCCCCCACGCCAGCAGCCCGGCCACCGTGGTGACCGCGGCGGCCGGCTCCGGGTGACTCGCCCTGACCAGCCCTAACACCGTTGACGACATAAAGGAAGTCTGGCCGTTGTCGGGGAGCCGTGTCACGCTCGGTCCATGCGAGACGCGGCCCCGGTGTCCACCCCGCCCCGGGTGCTGCCCCCCAACGACCCCCGGCAGTACGACGACCTCGCCGACGAGTGGTGGCGGCCGGACGGCGCGTTCGCGATGCTGCACTGGCTGGCCCGGGCCCGCGCCGCCCTGGTGCCGCCGGCCACCCGGCCCGGCGCGCTCCTGGTGGACCTGGGCTGCGGCGCCGGTCTGCTCGCCCCGCACCTGGCCGGCAAGGGCTACCGGCACGTCGGGGTCGACCTCACCCGGTCCGCCCTGCACCAGGCCGCCGCGCACGGCGTGACCGTGGTCAACGGCGACGCCGTCGCGGTTCCGCTCGTCGCCGGCTGCGCCGACGTGGTCTCCGCCGGTGAGCTGCTGGAACACGTACCGGACTGGCGGCGGGCGGTGGCCGAGGCGTGCCGGCTGCTGCGCCCGGGCGGCCTGCTGGTGCTGGACACCCTCAACGACACGCTGCTGGCCCGGCTGGTGGCGGTGGAGATCGGTGAGCGGCTGCCGACCGTGCCGCGCGGCATCCACGATCCACGGTTGTTCGTGGACGCCCGTGCCCTGGTCGCCGAGTGCGCCCGGCACGGCGTCGAGCTGCGCGTCCGGGGGATCCGTCCGGAGCTGCGCGGCACGGCGGGCTGGCTGTTCCGGCGGATCCGGGGCGGCGCCGCCGACCGTCCGGGCCGGACCGGGCCGAGGATCGTGCCGGCCCGGTCCACCGCGGTGCTCTACCAGGGCCGTGGGGTCCGGGGCGGGTAGCCGGGGCCACCCGGGGTAAAGGGGACGCCGAGGAGGGGGCTAGATGACTGTGCACGCGCTGGAGGCGGCCCGCCGGTTGGCACCGCGACTGGCCGCCCGGGCGGCCGAGCACGACCGGGAGGGCTCCTTCCCGGTCGACGACTTCGCCGACCTGCGCGAGGCGGGGCTCTTCGGGCTGATGGTGCCCCCGGAGCTGGGCGGCCTGGGCGCCACCTTCGCCGAGTACGCCGCCGTCGCCACCGAACTGGCCCGGGGCAATGGCGCGACGGCGCTGGTGTTCAACATGCACGCCTCGGTCACCGGCGCGCTGGGCGCGGTCACCGAGGAACTGGCCGAGGCGCTGGGCGTACCGGACGAGGCGTTGGCCGCCCGGGACCGGCTGCTCCGCGCGGCGGCCGCGGGCTCCTGGTACGCGGTGGCGATGAGCGAGCGCGGCGCGGGTGCCCGGCTGTCGCAGCTCAGCACGGTCTACGAGCCGGTCGACGGAGGCTGGCACATCAAGGGCAGCAAGACCTTCTGCTCCGGCGCGGGGCACCCGGACGGCTACCTGGTGGCCGCCCGCAGCGCCACCGACCCGTCGGTGGTCTCCCAGTTCCTCGTCCCGGCCGGTGCCGGGCTCACCGTCGAGCCCACCTGGGACTCGCTGGGCATGCGCGCCACCAGCTCGCACGACCTGCACCTGGACGTCACCGTGCCGGCCGACCGGCTGCTCGGCGGCGTGGAGGGGCTGGCGCTGGTGGTCGCCCAGCTCATGCCGCACTGGTTGGTGGCCAGCTACGCCGCCGTCTACGTCGGGGTGGCCCGGGCGGCGATCGACGCGGCGGCGGAGCACCTGACCGCCCGGAACCTGGCCGGCCTGCCGGCGGTACGGGCCCGGCTGGGCCGGGCGGACGCGGCGGTGGCGGCGGCCGGGCTGGTGGTGGCCGAGGCGGCGCGCCGGTGGACGAGGCCCCGGCGACGCGGAGACCAACCGCTGGGTCTGGCGGGCCAAGCTGCTCGCCGGCACCACCGCCGCCGAGGTGGCCGCGTCCATGCTGGAGGCTGCCGGCACCTCGGCGACCCGCCGCGGGCATCCGCTGGAACGGCTCTACCGGGACGCCCGCTGCGGCTCGCTGCACCCGGCCACGTCGGACGTCTGCGCGGACTGGCTGGGCATCGCCGCGCTCGGTGGCGACCCGGACCGCGACGCCTCGACGCCTCGTTGGTGAGTGCGAGGAGTGAGCCGGGGTTGCGAGCCCCGCAGTCACGAGCGGGGGCCGGTTCGGTGAGTGCGAGGAGTGAGCCGGGGTTGCGAGCCCCGCAGTCACGAGCGGGGGCCGGTTCGGTGAGTGCGAGGAGTGAGCCGGGGTTGCGAGCCCCGCAGTCACGAACGAACGGCGGCCCGGTGAGTGCGGGGAATGGGCAGGCAGCAGGCGACGAGAGGTGGGGATCATGGCTGTGCCGGTGATCGCGGGTCTGGGTACGGCGCAGCCGCCCGGTGCCGCACAGGACGAACTCTGGACGGGCTTCTTCTCGAAGCACTTCTCCGGCACCACCCGGGCGCTGGCCGAGCGGATCTTCGCCAATTCCGGGGTGTCCCGGCGGCAGGCGGCGGTCAACCCGCTGCTGGAGGACGTCTCCGAGTGGCCGACCGAGCGGCGGATGCGCCGTTACCAGGTGGAGGCGCTGCCGCTGGGCAAGGAGGCGGTGGGGCGGGCGCTGACGGCCGCCGGGCTGGACGCGGGCGACGTGGGGCTCTTCCTGGTCTGCTCCTGCACCGGGTACGCGACGCCGGGGCTGGACATCCTGCTCGCCCGGGATCTCGGCATGGCGCCGGACACCCAGCGCATGTTCGTCGGGCACATGGGCTGCTATGCGGCGCTGCCCGGGCTCGGCGCGGCCGGTGACTTCGTCACCGCCCGGCAGCGGCCGGCGTTGCTGCTCTGCGCGGAGCTGACCAGCCTGCACATCCAGCCGGCGAGCGCCCGGGTGGACACCCAGCAGATCGTCTCCCACGCGCTCTTCTCCGACGCCGCGGTCGCCGCCGTGGTCGTGCCCGGCGGCCCGGGGTACGCGCTGCGCGAGGTCGCCTCGGTCACCGACACCTCGACGGCGGACCACATGACCTGGGACGTCACCGACACGGGCTTCCGGATGGGGTTGTCGCCGAAGGTGCCGCAGGTGCTCTCCCGCCACGTGGTGGGGCTGGTCGACGAGTTGTTGGCCCGGCACGGGCGGACCCGGTCCGAGGTGGACGGCTGGGCGGTGCATCCGGGTGGCCCGCGCATCCTCAACGTGGTCGAGCGCGAACTGGCGTTGCCGGCGGACGCGTTGGCGGCGTCCCGGGGCGTACTGGCCGAGCAGGGGAACTGTTCCTCGCCGACGGTGCTGCTGATCCTGGACCGGCTGCGCCGGGCACCGGTGCCGCCGGAGCGGGTCGTGATGCTGGCCTTCGGCCCCGGCCTGACCCTGTACGCGGCCCTGCTGGAGCGCACCGGCTGAGCGGTGCGGGCGGTGCGGCCGGCGGCGCGCGGTTACGCTCGCCGGATGGGCGTGCAGGCCGAGGATCGGGTACGCGGGGCGCTGCTGGCCGGGCTCGCCGTGGCCGTGCTGGCCGTCGGCGGCTGGTGGTGGCGGGGGTGCGCCCCGGCCACCGGCCCGGTGACGGCACGGACCGAGCCGACGCCGGCGTCCGGCGCGCCGCTCGATCGGCTGCTGGTGACCGTCGACTCGGAGGACGGGCGCGTCCTGCCCGGTCCCGAGGAGACGCTGGTGCTGCACCAGGAGCCGGATGGCCGGGCGGAGGTGCCGAGCCCGGTCTGGGTCGAGCGGTCCCACCTGGACGGGACCGGGCCGCCGTTGGTGCGGCAGACGAACCCGTCGGCCGGTGAGCGCCACCTGCTCCTGGTGGGTTGCACCGGGCCGGGGAAGCTGACCGTCAGCTTCTCGGGCACCGGGGACGGCGGCCCCGGGTTGCCGGTGGACTGCACGGGCGCACCGACCACGGTGGCCGTGACCGCGGCCGGCGGGCCGTTGCAGGTGCGCTTCGTCGCCGCAGGCGGCGGGGTGGACCTCGACGCGCGGCTCTCCACGCTGTCCTGAGCGGCCCGTCAGCCGGCGAGCCGGGCCAGGTCGGCGCGGTAGTCCTCGACGGTGCCGAGTTCGGGCACGACCCGGACCAGCCGGCTCTCCCGGTCCACCAGCAGGGCGGTGGCCGTACCGGGGCGGGCGGGCAGGTGGAGGAAGGCGCGCAGGCCACCGGCGGGGTCGGCCAGGGCGCGTACCCCGGGGGCGGGTGCCGGCTCGACGTCCCGGCCGCCGGCCACGGTGACCACGGTGACCCCGGTGGGGGCCGCGGCCGCCGCCTCGGCGACCCGGTCGCCGCAGGTGCAGGCGTCGACCAGGACGATCACCGCCGGCAGCAGGCTGCGCAGGGAGACGGGCGAGTCGGCGGCGTCGACCAGGTCCAGCGCCGGCAGCGGCTGGTCGGTGACCAGGGTCGCCGTCGGGTACGGGACCACGCTGGGGCTGCCCGACGATCGGGGGGCCCGGGGCCAGGTGACCGCCATCAACCCGGCGAGCGTGGTGAGCACGGAGATGACCAGGACCAGCACCGGCAGGGCGAGCGGTGGCCGGCCGTCGGGTCGGGGGGCGAGGCCGAGCCGGCGGCGCCAGCGGCGGGTCCTGGCCTGCCGGCGTAGCTCGCGGCGGAGCTGCCGGGCCTCCTCGGCGAGCGCGGCGGCGTCGTCCGGTACGACCACCCGACCCCACTCCGGTGGCAGGTCGGGCAGCCCGTCGGTGGGCCCGTGGCCTTCGCTGTCAGGCATGCCCATCGGACCCCCAGGAACCGTCTCGGTGAGCGGACAAGCGTCCTCCTCCAGCGTCCCGCACGGGTCCGCGTACCGCTACACCTGGGCGCACCCTGGATCGGCGGGATACCATGGGGATGCGCATGCCCTGGATATCGACGTAGCGGAGATATCGACGCTCCGATCACCCGTACCGGGTTGTCATCTGGTGGTCACGGAGTGTGTTCAAACCATCGGTTTGACCGCCTGTCAAGCTGAAGAAATACCTCTCACAGGGCCCCTGAGCTGCGCCAACGGTCAGGACAGCGGTGAGACATCGGTGCCTGAGCGTGTTACCCTAGACACAGCGAAAGGGGTTTCGAACCTATGGTTTTCAGTGTCGGCGAGACCGTTGTTTACCCCCACCACGGGGCCGCACTCATCGAGGCAATCGAGACTCGGGTCATCAAGGGCGAGCCCAAGCAGTACCTCGTCCTGAGGGTCGCGCAGGGTGACCTGACGGTCCGGGTGCCCGCCGAGAACGCCGAGATCGTGGGTGTGCGCGAGGTGGTCGGCGAAGAGGGCCTGGGCAAGGTCTTCGACGTGCTCCGTGCACCGCACACCGAGGAGCCGACCAACTGGTCGCGGCGTTACAAGGCGAATCTGGAGAAGCTGGCCTCCGGCAACCCGCTGAAGGTGGCCGAGGTCGTCCGCGACCTGTGGCGCCGGGAGCGGGAGCGGGGCCTTTCCGCGGGTGAGAAGCGCATGCTCGCCAAGGCCCGCGACATTCTCGTCGGCGAGGTCGCGCTGGCCGAGAAGAGCACCAAGGACGAGGCGGAGTCGCTGCTGGACAAGGTGCTGGGCGAGGCCTAGTCCCCACCGCATCGTCGTACCCACGACGTGGCAGAGAATTCCGAGGACCGCGACGTGACCGCGCAGCTCAATCCGCGCGGTGACGTCGCGGTCCTTGTTCCTGCGGCCGGCGCCGGTGTACGCCTCGGCCCCGGCGCCCCGAAGGCGTTGCGTCCGTTGGCCGGTGAACCGCTGCTCGTGCACGCGGTCCGCCGGATCGCCGCGGCACCCTCGGTGCACACCATCGTGATCGCCGCCCCGGCCGCCGAGGTCGACTTCGTCCGGCGGCTGCTGGCACCGGTCGCCCCGGTGACCGTCGTGCCCGGCGGCGCGGAACGACAGGCGTCGGTCGCCGCCGCGCTGGCCGCCGTGCCCACCGGGCCGCAGATCGTGCTGGTGCACGACGCCGCCCGCGCGCTCACCCCGCCGGCGCTGGTCGAGTCGGTCGCCGAGGCGGTCCGCTCCGGCCACGACGCGGTGATCCCCGTGCTGCCGGTGGTCGACACGATCAAGGAGGTCGACGCCGGTGAGCGGGTCCTCGGCACGGTCGACCGGTCGGCGTTGCGGGCGGTGCAGACTCCGCAGGGCTTCCGCCGGTCCGTGCTGGCCGCCGCGCACGACGCGGCAGGGGATCCGCTGACCGACGACGCCGGGCTGGTCGAGAAGCAGGGCTTACCGGTGGTCTGCGTGCCGGGGTCGGAGCTGGCGTTGAAGATCACCCGACCGTTCGACCTGGCCCTCGCCGAGCACCTGCTGACCCTCGACTCCTGACGCGTACGCTCGGTTCATGATCGTTCCTCGGGTGGCCATCGGCACGGACGTGCACGCCTTCGCCGCCGGCCGGCCCTGCTGGGTCGCCGGCCTGCACTGGCCCGACCAGGACGGCCTGGCCGGTCACTCGGACGCCGACGTGGTGGCGCACGCGGCCTGCAACGCGCTGCTCTCCGCGGCGGGCCTCGGCGACCTCGGCGCGAACTTCGGCGTCGACCAGCCGGAGTGGGCCGGCGCGTCCGGGGTGGCGCTGCTCACCGAGAGCGCCCGGCGGGTGCGGGCGGCCGGGTTCCGGATCGGCAACGTCTCGGTCCAGGTGATCGGCAACCGACCCAAGATCGGGCCTCGCCGCGACGAGGCGCAGCGGGTGCTCTCCGCGGCGGTGGGCGCGCCGGTCACGGTCTCCGCCGCGACCACCGACGGCCTGGGCTTCCCGGGGCGCGGCGAGGGCCTGACCGGCATCGCGGTGGCCCTGGTGTACGAGGCACCCGACGCGACCGCCGACCCGGCGTAGCGGACGGGCGGGATCCGGAAGCCGGGCAGGGAGAACGCCCCGTCGCAGGCTGCTCGGCGGACCGGGCGGGTGCCGGCTAGGCTCGCCGGGATGTCGAGTGACGCCGCCCCTGACCAGTTCGCCGCCGACGGGCACCTCCAGCGGGCGCAGCTCCTCGCCGAGCTGGGCCGCTACGACGAGGCCGCCGGGGAGTTGGCCCCCGCGATCGCGGCGCACCCCACCGACTCCTCCGCGCTGACCATGCTGGCCCGGGTGCACCTGGCGGCCGGCCGGTCCGCCGAGGCGCGGGCCGCCGCCGACGCCGCCGTGGCGGCTGCCCCGGGGGTGATACCTCCGCTGGTGGCGCGCGGGCTCGCGCTGGTCGACCTGCGCGAGTTCCGAGCCGCCGCCGCCACCGCCGACGAGATCCTGGCCCTGGGCCCCGCCGACGCGTACGCCCAGCGCAGCGCCGCCGCGATCCTGGCCGGCTCGCGCAACGGGCAGCCGGCGCTGGACGCTGCCTGGCGTGGGGTCGAACTGGCCCCCGAGGCGCCCCAGGCGCACCTGGTGCTCGGCCTGGTCGCCGCCCGCCTGGAGCTGTTCGACCTGGCCGAACGGGCCTACCGGGAGGCGCTGCGGCTCGACCCGCAGCTGGCCGTGGCCCGGCACGACATGGGCGTCATCCGGCTGGAGCAGCGCCGCTACGCGGAGGCGCTGGAGCACCTGGCGGAGGCGGTCGCGCTGGACCCGGCGCGGCCGGACGCGGGTCGGACGATCTCCGACGGCCTACGGCGGCTGGTGCTCTACGGCGCCGGCTGGTCGCTGATCGGCACCGTGCTGGTGGCCTTCCTGGCCCCGGCCGGTGCGGGCACCTCCCGGCTCTTCGCCGCGTTGGCCGCGGTCGGCGGTGCGCTGGTGGTGTGGCGGTTCGCCGCCGGGCTGCCGGGGCTGGCCCGGACGATCCTGCCCGGCCTGCTCCGCTCGGACCACACCCTGGCGCTGGCCGTCGGCGCGGTGGCGGCCGGCCCGGTGCTGCTGCTGATCTACGCGCTGGCCGGTACGCCGTGGCCGCTGGTCGCCGCGATCACGGTCACGGTGCTGGCGCAGTTCGCGGTCTTCGCCCGACGCTGACCGGCCGGGGCGTGACCGACGCTACGTTGGTGAACGCCGGGTCCCGGGGTAAAGACGAGAGCGTGCTTACCGTCAACGCTTACGCGGCACAGTCCGCGACCGAACCGCTCGTCCCCACGACCATCGAACGGCGCGACCTCGGGCCGCGCGACGTCCTGATCGACATCAAGTTCTCCGGCATCTGCCACTCCGACATCCACACCGCGCGCAGCGAGTGGGGTCCCACCACCTACCCGATCGTGGTCGGCCACGAGATCGCCGGCGTGGTCCGCGAGGTCGGGTCGGAGGTGACGAAGTTCGCCGTCGGCGACCGCGCCGGCGTCGGCTGCATGGTCGACTCCTGCCGGGAGTGCGACAACTGCCGCAAGGGCCTGGAGCAGTACTGCCTCAAGGGCAACGTCGGCACGTACGGCGCCGTCGACGCCGACGGGCAGCCGACCCAGGGCGGCTACGCGCAGGCCATCGTGGTCACCGAGGACTTCGTGCTGCGCATCCCGGACGGCATCGAGCTGGACGCCGCCGCGCCGCTGCTCTGCGCCGGCATCACCACCTACTCCCCGCTGCGGCACTGGAACGCCGGGCCGGGCAGCCGGGTGGCCGTGATCGGCATGGGCGGCCTCGGCCACATGGCGGTCAAGCTGGCGCACGCCATGGGGGCGGAGGTCACCGTCCTGTCGCAGTCGCTGAAGAAGCAGGAGGACGGGCTGCGCCTCGGCGCCGACCACTACTACGCCACCTCCGACGAGGAGACGTTCACCAAGCTGGCGGGCTCGTTCGACCTGATCGTCAACACCGTCAGCGCCAAGATCGACCTGGACGCGTACCTGCGGCTGCTGGCGGTGGACGGGACGCTGGTCAACGTCGGCGCGCCCGAGGACCCGCTGTCGGTGCACGCGTTCTCGCTGATCCCGGCCCGCCGGTCCTTCGCCGGCTCGATGATCGGCGGCATCGCCGAGACGCAGGAGATGCTCGATTTCTGCGCCGAGCACGGCATCGGCGCCGAGATCGAGGTCATCCCGGCCGAGAAGATCAACGAGGCGTACGAGCGGGTGCTCGCCTCCGACGTGCGCTACCGCTTCGTCATCGACGCCTCGACGTTCTGAGCCGATCCGAGAGGGGCCGCGTCCGTGCCGGGCGCGGCCCCTTCGGCGTACGTCAGCCCTTTCGCGCCCAGGTCCAGGCGTAGCCGTCGTCCTCGCAGGCGGTGCCGGCGTCGCAGAGGTCCAGCGGGCGGAAGGTGTCGACCATGACGGCCAGCTCGTCGAAGAAGTCCACGCCGATCGAGCGCTCGGCGGCACCGGGCTGCGGCCCGTGGGTGAAGCCGGACGGGTGCAGCGAGATCGACCCCTGCTCGATGCCGGAGCCGCGCCGGGCCTCGTAGTTGCCCCCGGTGTAGAAGAGCATCTCGTCGGAGTCGACGTTGTGGTGGTTGTACGGCACCGGGATGGCGTCGGGGTGGTAGTCCACCTTGCGGGGCACGAAGGAGCAGATCACGAAGTTCGGGCCCTGGAAGGTCTGGTGCACGGGCGGCGGCTGGTGGATCCGGCCGGTGATCGGCTCGAAGTCGTGGATGGAGAACGCCCACGGGTAGAGGTGCCCGTCCCAGCCGACCACGTCGAACGGGTGGTGGGCGTAGGTGTAGCGGGTCCAACCGCGCCGGTGCTTCACCAGCACCTCGACGTCCTCCCCGTCGACCTGCAGCGGCGCGTCCGGTCCCCGGACGTCCCGCTCGCAGTACGGCGAGTGCTCCAGGAACTGGCCGCGTACCGAGAGGTAGCGCTTGGGCGGGCCGATGTGACCGGTGGCCTCGACGGCGAGCAGCCGGACCGGCTCGTCGCCGGTGGGCACCAGCCGGTGGATGGTCGAGGTGGGGATGACGACGTAGTCGCCGGCCACCGCGTCGAGCACACCGAACGGGGACTCGACCCGCAGCGTGCCGGACTCCAGATAGAGGCAGTGGTCGCCGGTGGCGTCGCGGAAGAGCGGGGACGGCCGGTCGGCCAGCACGTACGCGATCCGGACGTCGTCGTTGGCGAGCAGGTACTGCCGGCCGAGCACCGGGTCCGCGCCCGTGCCGTCGAGCTTGTGGGTACGCAGGTGGCGCGGCTTGAGCGGCAGGTTCGGCACGCGGGTGACGGCGGGCGGGGTGAACTCCTCGGCGGCGACGATCGCGGTCGGCGCGTACCGGTGGTAGAGCAGGGACGAGTCGGAGGAGAAGCCCTCCTGTCCGACCAACTCCTCGGCGTAGAGGCTGCCGTCGGGCTGGCGGAACTGGGTGTGGCGCTTGCGGGGCACCTCGCCGACGCTGCGGTAGTAGGGCATTTCGCCTCCGTTATGTCCCGTTCACCGGCCGGTGGCGTCCGATAATCGGACGCTGTTGTCCGTTCCTTGTAGCGTCCCGTAAATTCTTGTCTCGTGTCAACGCAGGTGCCCCGCCTCTTCGCCGGTCTCGTCGACGACGCCGCCGTCTTCCCGCCCGGCAGCGCGACGCTGCCCGACGCGGTGGCCGCCCACCGACGCCACCGCGCCGCCTGGTACACCGACCTGGTCGGTCCGCTGCTGCTGCCCGCCTCGGCGATCGCCGCCGGCGAACTCGGCGCACTGGTGAACCCTGCCGAGGGCTTCGTCATCGGGCTCATCGGCGACACCGGCATCGACCAGCTGCCCTTCGCGCTCTCCTTCCTGCCGCCCGACGGGGTGACCGCCCGGCAGGTCGAGGCGCCGGTCGCCAAGCGCGGCGAGGATCCGCAGCCCGGGCTGGTCGAGCTGATCAAGCTCACCGAAAAGCTCGGTGGCACCCCGGTCTACGCCGAGATCCCGCTGACCTTCGGGCTGCTGGGCGCGCTCGACACCCTCGCCGAGGCGCGCGCCGCCGGGCTGCCCGTCGCCGCGAAGTTCCGCACCGGCGGGCTGGCCGCCGAACTCTTCCCGACCCCGGTCGAGCTGGCCGCGGTGATCTGCGCCTGCCGGGACCGGGAACTGCCGTTCAAACTGACCGCCGGGCTGCACCACGCGATCCGCCACCGGGACCCGGAGACCGGCTTCACCCACCACGGCTTCGTCAACGTGCTCGCCGCGACCCTCGCCGCCCGGCAGGGCGCCGAGGTGGACACCGTGGCCGAACTGCTCGCCGCCACCGACCCGGTGCGGCCCGTCGAGCAGGTCCGGGCCGACCGCGACGCGGCGCGTCCGCTGTGGATCGGGTACGGCTCGTGCAGCATGACCGAACCACTGACCGATCTGATCCGGCTGGGGCTGGTGAACGGGGGTTTCGAGAAATGAGCTGGGTGTCTGGTGCCGACGGGTCCGGGTACGGGGTGACCAACCTGCCGTACGGGGTGTTCCGGCACGGCGACCGTGAGCCGCGCATCGGCGTACGCATCGGGGACTTCGTCCTCGACCTGGCCGGCGCGGAGGCGGCCGGTCTGGTGCTGGCCGGCGGCGCGCTCGGCCGGCCCACGCTGAACGACTTCATGGCGCTCGGTCGCCCGCAGTGGACCTCGGTCCGGCAGCGGGTCGTCGAGCTGCTCACCGACGAGACCCACCGCTCGACGGTCGAGTCGCTGCTGGTGCCGCTGCGTCAGGTGGAGCTGCTGCTGCCCTTCGAGGTCGCCGACTACGTCGATTTCTATTCCTCGGAGCACCACGCGTCGAACGTCGGGCAGATCTTCCGCCCCGGTCAGCCGGCGCTGCTGCCGAACTGGAAGCACGTGCCGATCGGCTACCACGGCCGGGCCGGCACGGTGGTGGTCTCCGGCACCCCGGTCGTCCGCCCGTGCGGGCAGCGGGCCACCCCCCAGGGCCCGACCACCGGCGCCTCCGTACGCCTCGACATCGAGGCCGAGGTCGGCTTCGTCGTCGGCGTGCCGAGTGCGCTCGGCGACCGGGTGGCGGTGGGCGACTTCGCCGACCACGTCTTCGGCGTGGTGCTGGTCAACGACTGGTCGGCCCGGGACATCCAGGCCTGGGAATATCAGCCGCTCGGCCCGTTCCTGGGCAAGTCCTTCGCCACCTCGGTGTCGGCCTGGGTGACCCCGCTCGACGCGCTGGCCGACGCGTTCGTGCCCGCGCCCGACCAGGATCCGCCGGTGCAGAACTACCTGCACGACACCCCGCACCTGGGCCTCGACCTCGCCCTGGCCGTCGAGTGGAACGGCGAGCGGGTCAGCGAGCCGCCCTTCGCGACCATGTACTGGACGCCCGCCCAGCAGCTCGCCCACCTCAGCGTCAACGGCGCCTCGCTGCGCACCGGCGACCTCTACGCCTCCGGCACCGTCTCCGGCCCGGAGCGCGACCAGGTCGGCTCGTTCCTGGAGCTCACCTGGGGCGGCACCGAGCCGGTGAAGTTCGCCGACGGCGGGACCCGCACCTTCCTGGAGGACGGCGACACGGTGACCGTCACGGCCACCGCACCCGGCCCGGACGGCACCACGATCGCCCTCGGCGAGGTCACCGGCACCATCCTCCCCGCCCGCTGAGCCGGGCCCGTCCGGCAGCCCGCTGAGCCGGCCCGTCCGTCAACCCGTCCCCGGTCGCACCCGCTGTGCGACCGGGGACGGCGCTTTCCGCGTTGATCGTCGCGGATTCCGCCGCCACGCCGCGCCTCCCGGGGCCGGCCCGTGGCGCGCGCACACGGACAGGAGGCAACGAGGATGACCGATCTCACCGGAGCGATCTGGCGTACCAGCAGCCGCTCCAACGACCAGGGTCTCTGCGTGGAGGTGGCGGCCAACGTGGTCGCCGTCCACGGCGTGGTCGGCGTACGCGACTCGAAGGACCCGCAGGGACCGGCGCTCGCGGTCAGCCCGCCGGGCTGGACGGCGTTCGTCGACGCGATCCGCACCGGCCGCTTCGGCGGCTGACCCGGTTCCACGCGATCCCGGTGCCCCGATCGGGGCACCGGCGGCGGAAATGTCACCGTGGGCTCCCCGCCGGCCCGTCACCCGCCGTACCGTGGACGGCACGGGAGGTGCCATGTCGACGGTGACGGTTACCGAGTTCATCGAGGCCCAGGCCGTCGACGTCTGGCGGCTGCTCACCGAGCCCGCCGCCCGGGGCCGCTGGCTGTCGGCCGTACGCGCGGTCGACGTGCTCACCAGGGACGGGTTCGGCCCCGGCACGGCCTGGCGGGAGACCCGGCTCCGCCCGGACGGCGGGGAACAGCCGGAGGAGTTCGTGGTGGTCGAGGCGGTCGCCCCGACCCGGCTGGTGCTCAGCTCGCCCGGTGCCGGCGTGGACTACCGGATCACCTGGTCACTGCGGACCGTCGAGCGCCGGCGGCGCGGCTGCACGGCCGTCACCGTCGAGCAGGAGGCCCTGCCCACCGGCCCGTACGGTCGGGTGCTGGCGCTCATCCTCGGTGGGCTCGCCGCCCGCGCGGTGGAGGGCGCCCTCCGGCGCGACCTGGCCGACCTGGCCCGCGCGGTCAGCCCCGCCGACTCCGCCGAGGCCGCCTGACCGGCTCCGACCCGACAGCCCGCGCCGCGCGGTGGACCGGAGTCGCCGGTCGGTAGGGTGCCGGGCGGAGGTGGGGCATGGGGATGACCTCGGGACGGCGACGGGGCGCAGTGGCGGTCGCGGCGGTGCTCACCGTCGTGGTGGTCGCCGCCATCGCCTACCGGGTGCTCGCCCCCGCCGAGGTCGACACGCCGGCCCGGACCGCGTACCCGCCGGCGGCGAGCCCGCCGGTCGGGGTGATCGGCCGGCTGCCGGTCGCGCCGCTGATCGTGGACGGCCGGCTGCGCGTCTACGCCGCCACCCGCCAGGTGTACGCCGACCAGCCGGTCGACAGGAAGCACCGGGTCACCCCGTTCTGGTCGTACCGGCGCTGGCCGGCCCAGCTCAACGGGGTGCTGGCGGTGGACACCACGGTGCTGAGCCGCTGGTCGGACGGGAAGCTCGTCGCGTTGGACGCGCGTACCGGGAAGGTGGCGTGGCGGGCCGACGGGCCGCGACCCGGTGCGGGTTTCGTCGCCCGGCGCACCGGCGCGGCGGTGGTCTGGGACCCGCAGGGCATCTCCGTCGCGTCCGGCCCGGACGGCCGTGCCGTGCTGGTGGTCTCGGGGCAGGGGCGGCTGCGCGGCTACGCGATGGCCGACGGGCGGGAGCTCTGGCGGGTGGACGGGGACGGCGCGTGCCGCACCGACCTGGGCACCACGGCCGCCGACCGGGTCGTGTCGGTCGACGCGGGCGCGGGGCCGGCGGTGGTCGAGTTCCGCGACGCGGTCACCGGCGCGGTGCGGACCCGCTGGCGGCCCCCGGACGCCGGTCCGGAGCTGACGGTGACGCCGCTCGGCTGCCTGACCCCCCGGTCACGGTGCCGGGGGTTGCGTACCGCCGGGCCGGGTGACCCGGCCGGCCGTGGGTGGCTGGTCGGGGCGGGGGAGCCGATCGCTGCTCCCGCACTGGACGCGCCGGAGGTGACCCTCGCCGGTGAGCTGGCCGTGGGGGTGACCGGCGGGGTGCTCGGCGGCCGGGAGGCGCGTACCGGCATCCAGCGGTGGCGGCGCGGCGACCTGGGCCCGGTGCGGGTCCTCGCGACCGAGCCGGGCCGGGTGTACGTGCTGACCGACGCCCGGGAACTGATCACCCTGGACCCGGTGACCGGAGCGCAGCGGTCCCGTTTCGTGCTCGCCGTGGGCCGGGACGGGATCGGCTGGAAACCGGGACTGGCGTACGCGTCCGGTGGTTACGTCGCCGTCGAGCGGTTGCGCGAGCAGGCCGGGCCGGGTGACGACGACCAGGGCTGGTTCCTGACGGCCGAGCCGGTGACGCTGGCCCTGACCTGAGCCGGGCACGACGGTGCCGCGACCGTTTCCGACCGGCCCTGTCGACCGGCTGAGCGGGCGGTGCCGGTCGCCTCGACGGCGGACCGGCACCACCACGGGTCAGGCCAGCGCCGCCTCGGCGGCGGCCAGGAAGGCGTCGTTCTCGACCGGGGTGCCGATGGTGACCCGGACCCCGTCGCCGGCGAACGGCCGGACGATGACGCCGCGCGCCTCGCACGCCTTGCCGAACTCCACGGCCCGGTCGCCCAGCGGCAGCCAGACGAAGTTCGCCTGGCTGGACGGCACGTCCGGGAGTAGCTTGCGCAGCGCCTCGGTGACCCGGTCCCGCTCGGCGACGACCAGCGCGCAGCGCCGCTGGACCTCGTCGGCCTGGGCCAGCGCCGCCAGCGCCCCGGCCTGGGCGGCCATGCTGGTGGAGAAGGGCGTGACAACCTTGCGCACGGCGGCGGCCACGGCCGGCGCGGCGACCAGAAAGCCGATCCGCAGGCCGGCCAGCCCCCACGCCTTGGACAGGGTGCGCAGCACCACCACGTTGGGCCGGTCCAGGTAGGTCAGGCCGTCCGGCACCTCCGGGTCGGTGACGAACTCCCGGTAGGCCTCGTCGATGACGACCAGCACGTCGTCCGGCACCGCGTCGAGGAAGCGGTCCAGCTCCGCCCTGCGTACCGAGGTGCCGGTGGGGTTGTTCGGGTTGCAGACCAGGATCATCCGGGTCCGGTCGGTCACCGCCGCGGCCATCGAGGCCAGGTCGTGGCCGTGCCCGGCGTCGTTGGGCACCCGCACGCTGGTCGCGCCGCTGGTCGCCGCGATGATCGGGTACGCCTCGAACGACCGCCACGAGTAGAGCACCTCGTCGCCGGGGAGGCAGGTGGAGCGGACCAGGTGCTCGGCCAGCGCCACCGAGCCGCAGCCCGTGGCGACCTGGTCGACGTCCACGCCGTACCGGTCGGCGAGGGCCTGGCGCAGCGCCACCACGCCCATGTCCGGATAGCGGTGCGAGCCGGCGACCGCCTCGGCGACCGCCTCCACCACGCCCGGCAGCGGGCCGTAGGGCACCTCGTTGCTGGCCAGCTTGATCGCCTCGGGCAGGCCCAGCTCGCGGGCCAGGTCGGCCGGGCTGCGGCCGGGTACGTAGTTGGGCAGCGCGTCGAGGTCGGCGCGGGTCAGCCGCAGCGGCGGCTGCTGACGTCCGGCGTCGGTCATGGGGTGTCTCCCGGGGGGTCGGCACGATCGTGCGGGGCGGTACGGGTGGTGGCGGGGCCGGCGGAGCGCGGCACCTGCACCACCACGGTCTGGGCGCGCTTGTCGTGCAGCGCCTGGCGGAGCGGATGGTCGAAGAGCGCGGAGACGGCGTCGACGAACTGGAGCAGCAGGCCGAAGCCGCAGCAGTACCAGAGCAGGGTGGGCAGGCCCATGGTGCTCCAGCGGCGGGTCGCCCGGCCGAAGCCGAGCGGCTGGTCGGCCTCGATCGGCACCGCGCGGACCCGCATCACCCGCTTGCCGAAGGTCTGCCCCCGGGCCGCCATCGACGGCACCTCGTACGCGAACCAGAGCGCGGTGGCGATCAGCAGGATGACGATCTGGAGGCCGGCGGCCTGCTCACCCGGCTGCGGCAGCCCCTCGGTGGAGGTGTTGCCGGCCATCGACCGGCGGACCGACTCGCGCAGGTAGGGGGAGATCTCCTCGACGTACCGCCAGACGAACCAGCCGTTGACCAGGGCGTTGAGCAGGAACACCGCGCCGAAGTCGATCAGGCGGGCGACCAGCCGGGCCCCGTACGAGGCGAGCGGCAGCCCGTGCGGGCGCGGCTCGGGCGGTCGCCCCGGCCAGCCCGGGTAGGGCCAGCCGGGCGGCGGCCCCGCGGATGCCCCTGAGCCGGGCCGGGACCCGTCGGGTGGGCCGGGCCGGTCGGGTGGCCGGGGCCGGGCTGTCCCGTCGGGTGGCCGGGGTGCGGCGCCGGGCCGGCACCGGTCGGGGCGGAGGTGGGAGCCGACGGGGGACCGGGGCCGGTTCGGCCGGCGGCGGGCCCTCGGGCGGGGTGGCGTCGACCGGGATCGGCGCACCGATCCACCCCTCGCCGTCCCAGTACCGTCGGGTCTCCGGGTCGGCGGGGTCGACGTACCAGCCAGGCTGCACGCTCACCGCGTCATCACGCTCACGCTCACTGAGCCTCCTTGGTTCGCGACTGCGGGGCTCGCAAACCCGGCTCGCTCCTCACGCTCACGGTGCAACCTTAACGACGACGGTGCCGGCGAACTTGTCGTGCAGGCACTGCTGCCAGGGCTTGTCCCAGAGTTGCCAGAAGCCGTCGAGGTAGTTGAGGAAGGGCACCAGCGAGGCGGCCACGAACTCGATCAGGTAGCGCTTGCCGGCCATCCCCCGGGTGAGGGTCTGCGCCGGGTCCAGCGGCACGATCCGGATCTTCATCGCCTTCTTGCCGAGCGTCTGGCCGGTCCGGTGCGCGTATTCCACGTGGTAGAGCCAGTAGAAGCCCAGGAGCACCGCGAACACGGCGAACTCGGCGATCAGCATGGGCAGGAGGAACTCGCCCATGAACCGGGTCGGGTCCGGTTCGGTGCCGGCGTCGAGCCGGTCCATCTCGCTGAACATTCGTTGGAAGAGCCAGATGAACACCGGCACGAAGAGCACGACCGCGACCGCGGTCGCCAGCGCGGTGTCGATCATCCAGGCCAGCAGCCGGTCGGCGAAGCTGGCCAGCGGCTGACCGTTCGGCGCCACCGGGGGCGGGGCGAGGACCGGGTACGGCGGCCGGGCCGGGCCGCCCGCCGGATAGGCCGGGATCCCGGCGTACGTCGGTGGGACGGACTGCCTCGGCGGGACGTACCCCTGGGGGGTGCCGGGCGGCGTGGTGTTCGGAGGCTGCGTCACGCTCGACAGTGTTACAGGTTGCCGCGCGCTTCCTGCTCCCGCTCGATCGCCTCGAAGAGGGCCTTGAAGTTGCCCTTGCCGAAGCCCAGCGAGCCGTGGCGCTCGATCAGCTCGAAGAAGACGGTCGGGCGGTCCTGCACCGGCTTGGTGAAGATCTGCAGCAGGTAGCCGTCCTCGTCCCGGTCGACCAGGATCTTGCGGGCCTTCAGCTCCTCGATCGGCACCCGGACGTTGCCGATCCGGGCGCGCAGCTCCGGGTCGTCGTAGTAGGAGTCGGGGGTGTCCAGGAACTCGACGCCCGCGGCCCGCATCGCGTCGACGCTGGCCAGGATGTCGTTGGTGGCGACGGCGATGTGCTGGGCACCCGGGCCCTGATAGAACTCCAGGTACTCGTCGATCTGCGACTTCTTGCGGGCGACGGCCGGCTCGTTCAGCGGGAACTTCACCTTGCGGGTGCCGCTGGCCACGACCTTGCTCATCAGGGCCGAGTAGTCGGTGGCGATGTCGTCGCCGATGAACTCGGCCATGTTGCTGAAGCCCATGACCCGCTTGTAGAACTCCACCCACTCGTCCATCCGGCCGAGCTCGACGTTGCCGACCACGTGGTCGACCGCCTGGAAGAAGCGCTTCGGCTGGAGGCCGGCGTCGATCATCGGCCGGCGGTCCACGATCGGGCCACGGGCCACGAAGCCGGGCAGGAACGGGCCGGTGTAGCGGGACCGGTCGATCAGGGTGTGCCGGGTGTCGCCGTACGCGGCGATCGCCGCCAGCCGGACGGTGCCGTGCTCGTCGCTCAGCTCGTGCGGCTCGACCAGGCCGGTAGCGCCCTGCGCCACGGCGTGCGCGTACGCGGCGTCGACGTCGGGCACCTCCAGCGCGATGTCGGAGACGCCGTCGCTGTGCTTCGCCACGTGCTCGGCGCCGTCGGCGTCCGGGCGCACCGCGCCGGTCAGCACGAAGCGGGCGGAACCGCTGGTCAGCACGTACTCCGCGTGGTCCCGGTAGCCCTGCTCCGGCCCCCGGTACGCCACGCAGGTCATGCCGAACGCGGTGGAGTAGTAGTGCGCGGCCTGCTTGGCGTTGCCGACCAGGAAGTGCACGTGGTCGAGGCCCTTGACCGGGAACGGGTCGTGGCTGATGTCGTGGTCGACGGCGCCGACGAGTGCGTCGACATCGACGTCGTCGGTCGGTCGGTCGATCGCCTGGGTCATGGTGGCCTCCCTTGCGTACCGGCCGGCCTCGTGGGCCGCCGTTGGTTGCTCGTGTGGCGAGGATTGCGGCCTTCGCCCGGTTGGGCAACCCTTCACATTTTTGCTGGTCAGCTTGCGCAATAAGTAGAGTGTTGACCCATGAACGCTGGTCAGGATGTACAGCTGGACGTGCTCGACGCGCGCTTGATCGCGCTGCTCACCGAGGAGCCGCGGATCGGCGTGCTGGAGTGCTCCCGCCGGCTCGGCGTGGCCCGGGGCACCGTCCAGGCCCGGCTGGACAAGCTGGTCGAGCGCGGGGTGATCGGCGGCTTCGGCCCGGAGATCTCACCCGCCGCCATCGGCTTCGGGGTGACCAGCTTCGTCACCCTGGAGATCAGCCAGCGGCACGGGCACGACCCGGTCACCGCCCACCTGGCCGCCATCCCCGAGGTGCTGGAGGCGCACACCATCACCGGCTCCAGCGACCTGCTCTGCCGCATCGTGGCCAGATCGAACGCCGACCTCCAACGCGTCATCGACCAGATCGTCGCCTCGGAGGGGATCCGCCGCGCCTCCACGATCATCGCCCTGGCCGAACAGATCCCCTACCGCACCCTCCCCCTGGTCCGCTCCGCCGCCCACTGACCTGCTGTCGATCATGGGGTGGTGGCCCCGCGCATAACGGGCCGATGGGACGAAGCGCGGACCACAACTCCAAGATCGACGCGAATGGTGGGCGACACGCGGGCGCGGGGGGTGGGGGTGGGGGAGTTCGTGGCTAGCGTGTGCGGGGTGAGGGGGCTCGGGGTGCGGGGGTGGGTGCTGCTGGGGCTCGTCACCGTGGTGGTGCTCGCGGCGACGGGGGTGTGGAACCCGTTCCCGGGGGTGTGGGACTGGGTCGGGCGCAGCCGGCCGATCTCCGAGCCGGACGTGGTCTGGCAGCAGCGGGTCGGCGGTACCCCGAGGAGCGTCACCATCGCCGGCGACACCGTGATCGTCGAGCAGCGTACCCGGGTCGAGGCCCGCAGCCTGGTCACCGGCACCCAGCTCTGGGAACGCAAGGCGGACTGGGCCGCGGTGGCCGGCGGCGACCGGGACGCGGTCGTCGCCGTGGGCAAGCTCCTGGAAAAGGGGTACGAGCTGCTCGACCCGACGACCGGCGTGGTGCGCCGCCGCGACGGTGCCGCGGTGGCCGTCTGGACGTACCGCAACCTGCTGCTCGACGTGCACTGCGTGGAGCCCACCGACTGCACGTTGAGCGCCTGGGAGCCGCGCGGCACGAAACCACTGTGGACCGCCTTCCTGCCCGGCGTGCACGCCGGGCTGCTCGCCGACAACCCCGACCTGCTCGGCACCCGCCGGCTCACCGCCCAGCGGATCGACCAGGGCGTCGCCGGCCCCGAGTCGGTCCCGCCACTGCTCGGGTTCCCGGTGGACGGCCGGGTGCACGTGGTGGACACCGCCACCGGCCGGGTGCTGCAGAACGTGCAGCCGGGGCGGGAGGAACGGCTGGTGGTGATCGGCGGCCGGCTGCTCCGGATCACCGCGACCTCCCGCGACGGTGCCTGCTACTTCGCCGTGTCGGCCCGGGACCCGGCCACCGGCCAGGAGGTGTGGCGGCGGGCCGGGCTCAACCTGCGGACCGCCGACAGCGCCGGCTGCGTGCAACGGGAGGACCCGCAGGGCGCGCGGAACGTGCTGATCGGGGTCGCGCCGGACGGCCGGGAGGCGGTGGTCGACGGGTACGACGGCCGGTTCCTCCAGGTCGGCGCCGACGGGGAGAAGCTGCTCGCCGTCGACGACCGGTGGGCGCTGGTGCGCAGCGCCGACAAGCGGTCCATCAGCGGCCGGGAGTTGTCCGCCGACCGGACCCGGTGGAGCCGGGCTGCGGGCGGCCGGAACGGCGCGGCGCTGACCCCGTACGCGGCGGTGATCGCGGAGGAGAAGCCGTCCCGGCTGATCGCGGTGGACCCGCGTACCGGTCGGGAGCTGGTGCAGCTGCGGACCTCGGCGAAGGCGCTCGCGGTCGGCCCGGGCGGCATGGTCATCGGCGAGGGCCGGGAGATCGGGTACGTCCGCTGGGGCGCCGGTTCCGCCGTCCAGTCCCCGCCCGAGCAGGGCGGTGTCCCCGACCAGATCCCCGGCCAGAACCCCGGCGGCACCTCCGGGCGCCCCTCCGACGAGGGCAGTTGCGGACCCAAGCGGGAGCTCTGCCCCGACGGTGGGTGAGAGCGGGGTCCCAGCACGGACCGGCGGGTGCCACCGATCGACGGGTCTGCCCTAGGCTTTTCGTTCATGAGCAGTGCCGCCGCGTTCTCGTACGCCCCCTTGCTGCCGACCGGTCCCGACCAGACGGAGTACCGCCTGGTCACCGACGAGGGCGTCGATGTCGTCAACGGCCCGGGTGGCCGTCGTTTCCTCACCGTGGAACCGTCCGCGCTGACCGCGCTGACCGCCGAGGCGATGCACGACATCGCCCACTTCCTGCGCCCGGCGCACCTGGCCCAGCTCCGGTCGATCATCGACGACCCGGCGGCCTCGCCGAACGACCGCTTCGTCGCGCTGGACCTGCTGCGCAACGCCAACATCGCGGCCGGCGGGGTGCTGCCGATGTGCCAGGACACCGGCACCGCCATCGTGATGGGCAAGCGCGGCCGGCACGTGCTCACCGACGGCACGGACGCGGAGGCGATCTCGCGCGGCGTCTACCAGGCGTACACGAAGCTCAACCTGCGCTACTCGCAGCTCGCCCCGCTGACCATGTGGGACGAGCGGAACACCGGCAGCAACCTGCCCGCCCAGGTGGAGCTCTACGCCGAGGACCCGGACGGCCACCCCGACGCCTACAAGTTCCTCTTCATGGCCAAGGGCGGCGGCTCGGCCAACAAGTCCTACCTCTACCAGGAGACCAAGGCGCTGCTGAACCCCACGCGGATGATGCAGTTCCTGGAGGAGAAGCTGCGGCTGATCGGCACCGCCGCCTGTCCGCCCTACCACCTGGCCATCGTCATCGGCGGCACCTCCGCCGAATACGCGCTGAAGACCGCCAAGTACGCCTCCGCGAAGTACCTGGACGCCCTCCCCACCGAGGGTTCGATGAGCGCGCACGGCTTCCGTGACCTGGAGCTGGAGGCCGAGGTGCTGGAGTTGACCCGCAACTTCGGCATCGGCGCGCAGTTCGGCGGGCGCTACTTCTGTCACGACGTACGGGTGGTCCGGCTGCCCCGGCACGGCGCCTCCTGCCCGGTGGCGATCGCGGTCTCCTGCTCCGCCGACCGGCAGGCGGTCGCCAAGATCACCCCGTCGGGCGTCTGGCTGGAGCGACTGGAGACCGACCCGGCCCGCTTCCTCCCGGACGTCACCGACGAGACGCTGGACGCCGAGCAGGTCGTCCGGGTCGACCTGAACCGGCCGATGGACGAGATTCGCGCCGAGCTCTCGAAATACCCGGTGAAGACCCGGCTCTCGCTGACCGGCCCGCTGGTCGTGGCGCGGGACATCGCGCACGCGAAGATCGCCGAGCGGCTGGACGCGGGCGAGCCGATGCCGCAATACCTGCGCGACCACGCCGTCTACTACGCCGGCCCGGCCAAGACCCCGGAGGGCTACGCGTCCGGCTCGTTCGGTCCGACCACCGCCGGCCGGATGGACGCGTACGTGGAGAAGTTCCAGGCGGCCGGTGGCTCCCAGGTGATGCTGGCGAAGGGCAACCGGTCCGCCCAGGTGACCCGCTCCTGCCAGCAGCACGGCGGCTTCTACCTCGGCTCCATCGGCGGCCCCGCCGCCCGGCTGGCGCAGGACTGCATCAAGCACGTCGAGGTCCTGGAATACCCGGAGCTCGGCATGGAGGCGGTCTGGAAGATCCAGGTGGAGGACTTCCCCGCCTTCATCGTCGTCGACGACAAGGGCAACGACTTCTTCGCCGAGGTCACCAAGCCGGTCCTGACCGTCGGGCGGCGCTGACCCGCGACGTACGCGAAAGGGGCGCCGGGTGGGATCCCACCCGGCGCCCCTTTTCCGTGGGGTTGCCGGTCAGCCCGGGTTGGCCACCGGGAACCAGTACGCGCCCAACCCGGAGGTGATACCCGAGGCGGTCCGGCTGGAGACGTACAGGTAGTTGTCGCCGACCTCGGTCGGGGTGAGGGTGATGGTGGCCGTACCGTCGGGGCCGGCCGGCACGGTCTTCTCCTCGGTGCCGAAGCGGTAGACGAACTCGGTGCTGCCCGGCACGTGCGCGGTCAGCGTGAAGCTGCCCGCGATGCCGGGTCCACCCGCGCCCCCACCGCTCGACGGGTAGTCCTCACTCGTCACGGTCGGGGCGAGCTGGCCGAGGTAGAAGAGGTACTCGGTCTCGTCGGAGACGACGTCACCGATCTTCTCGCGGACCTTGAGCCGCACCAGACCCCGCGTGTCCACCGGGTACGACTGCGGCGTCCAGCTGATCGTCGCGGTGCCGTCCGCCGCTGCCGCCGCCGTCTTCGGGCCGTCACCGAAGTCGTACACGTAGCCGGTGACGCCGTCGCGGGCCGGGTGGAAGGTGAAGCTGCCGGTCACCCCCGGGCCGCCGGACTCCGAGTACGACGGATAGTCGGTGGAGCTGACCTCGGGTGCGTGCGAGAAGATCACGAAGTACCCGGAGGCGGTCTCCGACTCGTCACCGTCGGCGGTCCGGCTGAACACCTCGATCCACTGGAAGCCCGCCTCGGTCGGCGTGTACGTGACGGTGGCCTTGCCGTCCTGACCCGCCGCGACGGTGTGCTGCTCGCCGCCGTTGACCGACCAGACGTACTCGGTCACCCCGGGCATGCCGGGAGCGAAGGTGAACGTGCCCGGCGTGCCGGCGAGGGGGCCGTCCCCGCCGTCCAGCGGGAAGTCGGGCGAGGAGATGGTCGGCGTGCTGGCCAGGTAGAAGTAGTACTCGCCGGTGCCGCTGGGCACGTCGTCCGAGGTGCGGCTGGTGACGGTGACCGTGTTGGGGCCGCCCCGGCGGGGCGTGACCGTCACCTTCGCGGTGCCGTCCGCGGCGGCCGGCACGGTGGCCGGCGTGCCGTCGTTGAGCCGCCAGGTGTACGAGACCACGTTCTCCATGCCCGGCGTGAAGGTCAGCTCGCGCGGCTCACCGAAGCCACCGGTCGGGTTCGCGTCGGTGATCTTCGGTGCGGTGTTCCGCACCCGGTACTCGTAGACCGTCTCCGAGGAGCTGTTGCCGGTCCGGTCGATCGCCCGGACGTACAGCCGGTTGGGGCCGGCCCGGGTCGGCGTCACCGAGACGGTGGCGGTGCCGGTGGCGTCGGCGGCCACATAGGTGACCGGGCCGTAGGGGCCGTAGCTGAAACCGACGACGTCGTCGGCGCCCGGGGCGCTGAAGGTGAACTTCCCGGGGATGCCCGGACCGCCGTGACCCGGCGAGTCCCAGCCGGACGGGTAGTCGGTGGAGGCGACCGTGGGTGCCGGCGGCACCTTCGTGTCGACGGTGAACCGGCACTCCGGCGACCAGGCGGAGGTGTCCCCGTACTGGTCGGTGGCGCGGACGCTGAACGCGTACGTGCCGCCGTCGGTCAGCGCGCCGTCCGGGACCCGGTACTGGAAGCGGGACCCGGATGGCAGCGGGGAGGTGAACGCGAACTCGGTCCGGTCGGCGGGCCGGTCGGTCGGCCACCAGGCGAAGGTCGGCCGGAGCTGGTCGCCGCCGCCGGTCTCGTTGACGTCCGGGTCGGTCAGCACGGCCTGGAGTTCCGGCCGGGTCGTACCGATGAAGAGGTCGTCGCGGCAGGCGATGCCGCCGGCCGCGAGCCGGGTGGGCACGTCCGGCGCCGTGTTGTGCTCCAGCGAGAGGCCGAGCGTGTTCACCCGACGGCCCCACTGCAGGCCGTCCTCGTGCTCGCCGATGCGCAGCATGAGGGTGAGCTTGTCCTGCTTCGCCGCGACCGCCTTGCTCACCACCTCGGTGATCGCCGCGGACAGGTAACTGGCCGGGCAGGCCGGGCCGGTGATGTTCAGGTCGGCGAGCTTCTGGACCGCCTTGGGCGCGTCCTTCCAGGTGGGTGCGGTGGCCGGGTTCTCGGTCAGCCAGAGCTGGAGCTCGCGCGGCTTGTCGCAGTTGGTGACGGACCGCTCGCCGGTGACCGCGCGGGCGTTGACGATCCGCTGCCCCTGGTAGCCGCTGAGGTCGAAGGTGAAGTACGCCCGGGAGGTGTGCTTGTCGCCCGGCGCCTGCTGCCAGGTGCCGACCGGCACCGCGCTGTCCTCGGCGGCGAACGAGCGGGTGGGCTGCGCGTTGTCGGTCCAGGCGGTGGTGACCGGCTGGACGAAGTTGAGCAGGGCCGACGCCGGCGCGGTGGTGACCGCGAGGGCGCCCGTGGTGGTGAGCAGGGCCGCGAGACCCGTGGTGAGGTACCGGCGCGCCACGCGCCGACGACGTGTCGTGGACACGCCGGCAGAACCCCCGTTGACCTGCAAGGTGATTCGCCTCCGAAAGGGAGTGGTGGACTTCCATGATCTTAAGTAGATGACTGTCCCGACCGCGCCGGACTTTCGGACGGCCGTATCGACCGAGGCGTCAGACCCGGCGAGGTCACCAGGCCGATGCCGACCGTCGGGCAACCCTAGAGAACAGAGAATTTTAAGTTCTTTCGAGATTGAGAGGGGAGCTGATTCCTCTCAAGTTCTGCGAACGGTAAGCTGCTCCCGAGTGGGAGGGGCTGCCGCATGCCGCAGATTGAAGTGGATGACGCCACCGACAGGTACCTGGCCTTTGCTGCCGGTATCGCGGGAATGACCAAGGGGCAGGTGGTTGCCCGCCTGGTGGCGCAGGCTCAGACAACGGTCACGCCTGTGGCGGGTGAGGAGGAGGCCGAGCCCGCCTCCGTCCGGGTCTACGCGGACTATGCCGGCCACCGCACCTACGCGTCCTTCGTGCCTGGGCCGGGCCGGATAGACATAACCTCCGGCCCGCTCGCGGGTCAATCCTTCCGTACCCCCAGTCAAGCTGCGCGGGAGATCGTCAAGCACTACAACCCGGATGTCAGTCCGCACCGTAACGGCTGGGGATTCTTCTTCGTGGCGGCGACCGGCGCTTCGTTGCAGAGCCTGCGGCACCGGTCGGTGTGAGCGGGACGGCCTTGATGAAGCCGCACGTGTTCGTCGATGAGACCAAGGAGCGAGGTCTCCTTGTGGCCGCCGCAGTGGTCATCGAGAGCGATGTCGTCGGAGTCCGCCGGGAGGTGCGGAAGCTGATCCTCCCTGGCCAGCGGAGGATCCATTTCCACAAGGAGAGGGACGATCGCCGCGTCCAGATCCTCACCGCGCTGCGTCCCCTCGGCGTGCGGGTCACCATCTACGACGCGACCAGCTATCGCAGCGTCAAGGCCGCTCGGGACGCGTGTCTGGTCGCTCTCGTCGCCGACCTGGCAAAGATCGCTGCGGCCCGTCTGGTGCTGGAGCAGGACGACTCCACTCACAAGGCCGACCGTGACCTGCTCTTTCGGGAGGTAAGGCTGGCCGGGATCGCGGATCAGCTCCGGTACGACCACATGCGGGCCCACGAGGAGTGCCTCTTGGCGATCCCGGATGCGGTTGCCTGGTCCTGGGCGAAGGGTGGTCGTTGGCGGGCGGCCGTGCGGCCGATCGTCGCCGAGGTTCGCGAGGTGTGATCCGGGCCGGAAAGCGCGAAACCCGGCCCACCTACCGTCCGGAAGGCTGCCGGGTCCACTTCCAGCGGCTATTGCCCCTGGCAGGTGCAAGGTTACTCGCCGCTACGGTCGCTAACAAGTCGATACGACTTGATCCGTCGAGCGATCTGCGCTTCTGCCGAGCAGGTCACCGCGGCGCGCGGCAGGATGGAACGCGTGACGACTCCAGAGGCAGCGGGCTACCGGATCGAACGCGACTCGATGGGTGAGGTGGAGGTGCCCGCCGAGGCGCTGTGGCGGGCGCAGACCCAGCGCGCGGTGCAGAACTTCCCGATCTCCGGGCGGGGCATCGAACCCGCCCAGATCAAGGCCCTCGCGCAGATCAAGGGGGCGGCGGCCGAGGTGAACGGCGACCTCGGGGTGATCGACGCGGACGTGGCCGCCGCGATCGCCGCCGCCGCCGCGCACGTGGCCGAGGGCGGCTACGACGACCAGTTCCCGATCGACGTCTTCCAGACCGGCTCCGGCACCTCGTCCAACATGAACACCAACGAGGTGATCGCCACCCTGGCCAGCCGCGAGCTGGGCCGGGACGTGCACCCGAACGACCACGTCAACGCCTCACAGTCCAGCAACGACGTCTTCCCGTCCTCGATCCACCTGGCCGCCACCCAGTTCGTGGCCGACGACCTGATCCCCTCGCTGCAGCACCTGGCGGGCGCGCTGGAGGAGAAGGCGGCCGAGTTCGAGACGGTGGTGAAGGCGGGGCGTACCCACCTGATGGACGCCACGCCGGTGACGCTGGGTCAGGAGTTCGGCGGGTACGCCGCCCAGGTCCGCTACGGCGTGGAGCGGCTGGAGGCGACGCTGCCCCGGCTGGCCGAGCTGCCGCTGGGCGGTACGGCGGTGGGCACCGGCATCAACACCCCGCTCGGGTTCGCGGCGGCCGTGATCGGGAAGCTGCGCGCCTCCACCGGGCTGCCGCTGAGCGAGGCCCGCAACCACTTCGAGGCGCAGGGCGCCCGGGACGCGCTGGTGGAGACCTCCGGCCAGCTCCGCACCATCGCGGTCGGCCTCTACAAGATCGCCAACGACATCCGCTGGATGGGTTCCGGCCCTCGCGCCGGCCTGCGCGAGCTGCGCATCCCGGACCTCCAGCCCGGCTCGTCGATCATGCCCGGCAAGGTGAACCCGGTGGTCGCCGAGGCGATGCGCCAGGTCTGTGCCCAGGTCATCGGCAACGACGCGGCGGTCGCGTTCGCCGGCACGCAGGGCGACTTCGAGCTGAACGTGATGCTCCCGGTGATGGGCCGCAACCTGCTGGAGTCGATCAAGCTGCTGGCCGCCTCCAGCCGGCTCTTCGCCGACCGCCTGGTGGTCGGCCTGGTCGCGGACGCCGAGGTCTGCCTGGCGTACGCGGAGGGCTCACCGTCGATCGTCACCCCGCTCAACCGCCACCTCGGATACGACGAGGCCGCCTCGATCGCCAAGGAGGCGCTGGCCAAGCAGGTCTCCATCCGGGAGGTGGTGATCGCGCGCGGTCACGTGGACTCGGGCAAGCTCTCCGAGACCCAGCTCGACGAGGCCCTGGACCTGCTCCGGATGACCCATCCCTGATGGAAAATGCGTGGCCGGGCCGGTGTCGGGGCGGCATCATCCGGCCATGAGCGCAGACGGCGACGGGGTGCTGCTGGAGACCGCGCGGCTGCGGCTGCGCCGGTTCACCACGGCGGACGTGGACCACCTGGTCGAGCTGGACAGCGATCCGGAGGTGATGCGTTTCCTGACCGGCGGGCAACCCACGCCACAGGCCACCGTCCGGGAGGAGCAGCTGCCCCGGCTGCTCGCCGGCTACGACCGCCATCCCGCGCTCGGTCGTTGGGCGGCGCTCGACCGCGCCACCGGGGACTTCCTGGGCTGGTTCGCGCTGGACCCGTCCGACGACGGCGGCGAGGCCGAGCTGGGCTACCGGCTGCGCCGCTCTGCCTGGGGTCGCGGCCTCGCCACCGAGGGCTCCCGGGCGCTGGTGCGGTACGCGTTCGCCGTCGTCGGTGTCCGGCGGGTGTGGGCGCAGACGATGGCGGTCAACAGCCGCTCGCGGTCGGTCATGGTCAGGGTCGGTCTGCGCCACGTCCGCACGCTCCACCTCGTCTTCGACGACCCGATCCCCGGCACCGAGCACGGTGAGGTGGAGTACGAACTGCGGCGGGAGGACTGGCGTCCCGAGGGTCAGGAGCGGCCGGCCGCCTTGCGGGCCCGGTAGGCGCTGACGGCGACCCGGTTGCCGCAGCCGCCGTCGCAGAACCGGCGGGAGCGGTTCTTCGACAGGTCCACCAGGACGTTGGCGCAGTCGGGGTGGTCGCAGGTGCGCAGCCGGCTCAGCTCGCCCATCCGGACCAGGTCGGCCAGCGCCATCGCGGCCTCGACCGCCATCCGGGTGGCCAGCGGTGCGTCCCGGGGCACGGCGTGCACGTGATAGGGCTCGTCGTCGTGCCGGATGAGCTGCGGCAGGGCGTGCGACTCGCGGAGCAGGCCGTTGACGACGTCGACGATCTCGTCGTCGTCGGCGAACCAGAACCGGCGCAGTCGGGGCCGCAGGGCGCGTACGGAGCGCAGTTCGGCCTCGCTGTGCTCGTGCCGACCGCTGTAGGAGTGGGCGGCGAGGAACTCGTGGAGGGCGCTCACGTCCGGCAGCCCTTCCCGGTCGGGTCCGGCGGTGTTGACCAGTGCCGCGGTGGCGACCAGGGCGCACTCGGTGTCATGAGCGAAGAGCAACTTGACTCCTGTCGAGGTGCCGGCCTAGCGTCATCAGCATAACGGCTTTTTGCTAATTACTGGCCCCCGTCGAGGAGCGTACCGATGCGTGAACGGCCCGGCTTCGGTTTCGGCCTCGCCCTGCTCTCCGCCCTCACCTTCGCCACCTCGGGCACCTTCGCCCGTCCGCTCATCACCGGCGAGTGGTCCGCCGAGGCGGTGGTGGCGGCCCGGGTCGGCATCGCCGCGCTGGTGCTCGCCGTGCCCGCCGTGCTGGCCCTGCGCGGCCGGTGGGCGGTGCTGCGCCGGAACGCCGTCACCGTCGGCGTCTTCGGGCTGCTCGGCGTCGCGCTCGCCCAGGCATGCTTCTTCAACGCCGTGCGCTACCTGCCGGTGGGCGTCGCGTTGCTGCTGGAATACCTCGGCATCATCCTGGTCGTCGGCTGGATGTGGCTGGTCCACGGCCAGCGGCCCCGGAAGCTGACCGTGGTCGGCTCGGTGGCCGCGCTCGGCGGGTTGGTCCTGGTGCTCGACCTGACCGGCGCCGACCGCCTCGACCCGGTCGGCGTGCTCTGGGGCCTCGGCGCCGGGGTGGGGTTGGCCGGCTACTTCGTCATCGCCGGCCGGGTCGACGCGAGCCTGCCGTCGGTGGTGATGGCCAGCGGCGGGATGGCCGTGGGTGCGTTGGTGCTGATCCTGCCCGGCCTGGTCGGGCTGCTGCCCCTGCGGGCGAGCACGGCCGACGTGAGCTTCGCCGGTCAGCAGGTGAGCTGGCTGGTGCCGATCGCCGGCCTCTCCCTGATCGCCGCGGTCGTCGCGTACGTCACGGGGATCGCGGGGGCCCGGCTGCTCGGCGCGCGGCTCTCCTCGTTCGTCGGGCTGACCGAGGTCATGTTCGCGGTCCTGATCGCCTGGCTGGTCCTCGGCGAGCTGCCCAGCTCCGTCCAACTCGTCGGCGGCGCGCTGATCGTGGCCGGGGTGGCCCTGGTCCGGATCGACGAGCTGCGCACCCCGGACCCCGGGCAGCCGGCCGCCTCCCCGGCCGAGCCGGCCCTCGCGGCCGAACGGTGAGCGGACGGGACCGTCCGGTGCCGGGTGGGAGGCTCGGCGGCATGCGTACCGCCGTGGTCTTCGACGCCGACGAGACCCTGATCGACCTGCGCCCGGCCGTCACCGGCGCGCTGGTGGCCGTACTCGAGGAGATGCGGCGCCGGACCCCGGCGGCGGCCGAGGTCCGGCTCGCGGACCTGGAGTCGGACTGGGGTGCGGTGTTCGGCGCGCTGAGCGCGGCGCCGGTGCAGGAGATCCGGCGGGCCGCGCTGGCCCGGTCGCTCGCCCGCGCCGGGCTCGACGACCACCTGGACGAGCTCGCCGACCTCTTCTTCGCCCGTCGCTTCGCACTCAGCCGCCCCTTCCCCGACGCCCGGCCGGCACTCGCCGCCCTGCGCCCGCACCATCTGCTCGGCTTCGCCACCAACGGCAACAGCCGCGCGGAACGCTGCGGGCTGGCCGGCGAGTTCGCCTTCGAGGTGTACGCGCACGAGGGTGGCCTGCCGAAGAAGCCGGCACCCGAGTTCTATCGGGCGGTGGTCGAGGCAGCCGGGCTCCCCGCCCGACAGGTCGTGTACGTGGGGGACTCGCCCGAGCACGACGTGTCCGCGCCGCAGCGGGCCGGGCTGCGGGCGGTGTGGCTCAACCGCGCCCGACTGCCGCGTCCCACCGGCCTCACTCCGGACGCCGAGGTGTTCACGCTGGCCAGCCTGCCCGAGGTGCTGGCCGCGTGGCAGCCTGCGAAAGCCTGATAGCGGTCTAATCCGGACGGTCCCCTGGCGCAACCGGCTCCCGTGGTATGGGATTGCCACCACGTCCCTCAACGAGAGGATCTGATGTGGTGAGTAAGCGCTTCACCGTCGGTGCCGTCGCGACCGCAGCCGCGCTGGCACTCACGGTGACCGGGCTGGGCACGCCGGCGAACGCCGAGCGGACCAGCTCCCGGACCTTCACCGTGGTCGCGGAGGACGGCGTCTCCGCGGACGCGGCAGTCGCCGCGATCACCGCGGCCGGCGGCACCGTCGTCTCCCGTACCGACGACGTCGGGCTGTTCCAGGTCACCAGCGACCGGGCCGACTTCGCCAGCCGGGCCACCGCGGCCGACGCCCTGATCGGTGCGGCGGAGCAGAAGGCCATCGGTCGCAAGCCGAAGCTGGACCGGGTCGAGCAGGAACACCTGCTGGCCAGGACCGCCAAGGGCGTCGCCAACGGGCACGCCAAGAAGATGGACCCGCTGGACGACAAGCTCTGGGGCCTGGAGATGATCCGGGCCGACCAGGCGCGCAAGATCGAGCCCGGCGACCGCCGGGTCACCGTCGGCGTGCTGGACACCGGCGTGGACGCCAGCAACCCCGACCTGGCGCCGAACTTCAGCTGGTCGCTGTCGCGCAACTTCGCTCCCGACCTGACCGACATCGACGGCCCGTGCGAGGTGGCGAGCTGCCTCGACCCGGTCGGCACCGACGACGGCGGCCACGGCACGCACGTCGCCGGCACCATCGGTGCCGCCGCGAACGGCTTCGGCCTCTCCGGTGTCGCCCCGAAGGTCTCCCTGGTCGAGCTGAAGGGTGGCCAGGACAGCGGCTACTTCTTCCTCAACCCGGTGGTCAACGCCCTCGTCTACGCCGGCAAGTCCGGGCTGGACGTGGTCAACATGTCGTTCTATGTCGACCCGTGGCTCTACAACTGCACCGCCAACCCGGCCGACTCGCCGGAGGCGCAGGCCGAGCAGCGGGCGATCATCAAGGCCATGAAGCGGGCGCTCAACTTCGCGCACGCCAAGGGCGTCACCCTGGTCGGCGCGCTGGGCAACAACCACGAGGACCTCGGTGCCCCGCGCACCGACACCTCCAGCCCCGACTACGGCTCGGACCCGTACGAGCGGCCGATCGACAACGACAGCTGCTGGGACCTGCCCACCGAGGGCCCGCACGTGATCGGTGTGTCGGCGGTCGGCCCGTCCGGCAAGAAGGCCGACTACTCGAACTACGGCACCGAGCAGATCTCGGTCGCCGCGCCGGGTGGCTGGTTCCGGGACGGCTTCGGCACCGACAGCTACCGCACCGCCGCCAACGAGATCCTCTCCACCTACCCGAAGAAGGTGCTCCAGGAGGAGGGCTCGGTCGACGCCGACGGCAACGTCGTCGCCGGCTTCGAGGACTCGGTGTTCAAGCAGTGCACCGCCGCCGGTGAGTGTGGCTACTACACCTACCTCCAGGGCACCTCGATGGCGTCCCCGCACGCCGCCGGTGTCGCCGCGCTGATCGTCAGCCGGTACGGAAAGAAGGAGGCCCGGGGCGGCTTCGGCATGTCGCCGGACCTCGTCGAGCAGCACCTGTACCGCACCGCCGCCGAGCACGCCTGCCCGGAGCCGCGGCTGCAGACCTACACCAACGAGGGCCGCGATGCGGAGTTCGACGCGTACTGCGCCGGCTCGCTGAACTTCAACGGCTTCTACGGGTACGGCATCGTCGACGCGTACGCGGCGGTCAAGTCCCCCTTGAAGCCGAACGTCCGCCCGTAACGACACCGCGTGGGGCCCGGGTGACCGAGTGGTCGCCCGGGCCCTTTCGTGTGCCCGTGGTGGGATTGATGCCGCGGCAATGGTTGCCATGCGTAATCCCGTCGTGGCGGAGAGTCCAATTCGCGAGCTATGGCATTTGTGCTGCTCAAGCCAGGTGTCGAGGGTGTCGGACACTGGCGATCACGAGAACCAACGACTTCGATGACTACGAAGGGTAGTGATTTGATGCGCGGACCGCCGACGCCGGGGGCGGGCGAGTGGGCCGTCGGTCCGCGCGGGGAGGAGCAGTCATGTCGGACGAGACCACCACCCGAGGCGCGGCGGTACCGAAGCAGGCCACCCCCGAGGCGCCGGCGCTGGGCCCCACGGATCCACCCGACTACTTCGGCTTCGTGCCGAACTACGCCAACAGCCCGCTGCCCACGGTGGTCGGCGGGGTCGTCCAGCCCGGCACCGGCATCCGCAAGTTCATCGACACCCTGCCCGGTCTCGGCCCGACCAAGGCGAACGACCTGGGCAACTACCTCCCGGTCGCCACGCCCGACACCATCACCTACCCGGGCAGCGACTACTACGAGATCGGTCTGCAGCAGTACAGCCAGCAGACGAACCGCGACCTGCCGGCGACCCGGCTGCGGGGCTACAAGCAGCTCAACAACGGCACCGACCCGTCCGGCCACAACACCGTCGCGCCGCCGGCCCGGCCGTACTACCTCGGCCCGGTGATCCTCGCGCACCGCAACCGGCCGGTCCGGATCAAGTTCGTCAACCAGTTGCCCACCGGCCCGGCCGGCAAGCTCTTCCTGCCCGTGGACGTCACCATCGGTGGTGCCGGGACCGGGCCGCTGAGTCCCACCGAGCTGTACACCCAGAACCGGGCCGTGGTGCACATGCACGGCTCGGAGACGCCGTGGATCAGCGACGGCACCCCGTTGCAGTGGATCACCCCGGCCGGCGAGGTCACCTCGTACCCCCGGGGCGCGAGCGTGGCCGACGTGCCGGACATGCCGCCCCCGGGCGGCGGGGCGGTCACGCTCTACTACCCGATGCAGCAGAGCGCCCGGATGATGTGGTTCCACGACCACACCGAGGGCACCACCCACCTCAACCCGTACAGCGGGCAGTTGAGCTTCCTGCTGCTGGACGACCCGGTGGAACAGCAACTGGTGACCCAGGGGGTGATCCCCGCCGAGCAGATCCCGTTGGTGATCCAGGACAAGACCTACGTGCCGGATCCCGCTCAGCTCGCCGCGCAGGACCCGACCTGGGACACCGCCAACTGGGGCGGCAAGGGCAACTTCTGGTACCCGCACGTCTACATGCCGAACCAGAACCCGTACAACGAGACCGGCACCAACCCGATGGGCCGCTGGGACTACGGCCCGTGGTTCTGGCCGCCCTTCACCGGCATCGAGCAGGGGCCGGTGCCCAACCCGTACTACGACCCGGTCAACCGGCCGTGGGAGCCCCCGGTGCAGCCGGGCACACCGCTGCCGACGATCACCCCCGAGGCGTTCATGGACACCCCGGCGATCAACGGCTGCGACTATCCGGTCCTCAACGTGCAACCCAAGGCGTACCGGTTCCGCATCCTCAACGCGTGCAACGACCGCATGCTCAACCTCCAGCTCTACTACGCCGCCTCCAACGGCACCATGTGGAACCCGAACGGCAGCCTGGCCGACGGCGACGCCGGTGAGGTGCCGATGGTGGAGGCCTGCCCGAACCCCGACTTCCCACCCACCTGGCCGACCGACGGACGCGAGGGTGGGGTGCCCGACCCGGACGCGGTCGGGCCGGACTGGCTCCAGATCGGCAACGAGGGCGGCCTGCTGCCGGGCGTTGCGGTCATCCCGCCCCAGCCCATCAACTACGAGTACGACCGCCGCTCGATCACCGTGCTGAACGTCTCCGACCACTCGCTGCTGCTCGGCCCGGCCGAGCGGGCCGACGTGATCGTCGACTTCTCCTCGGTCCCGCCGGGCACGAACCTCATCCTCTACAACGACGCCCCGGCCCCGATGCCCGCGTACGACACCCGGTACGACTACTACACCGGCGACCCGGACCAGACCGACACCGGCGGTGCCCCGACCACCCAACCCGGCTGGGGTCCCAACACCCGCACCATCATGCAGATCCGGGTGAACGGCACCCCGGCCGCGCCGTTCAACCTGGCGCAACTGCAGACCCGGCTTCCTCAGGCGTACGCGCAGAGCCAGCCCAAGCCGATCGTGCCGGAGGAGGCGTACAACACCGCGTTCGGCACCGACTTCCCGAACACCTACGTCGCCATCCAGGACACCACGATCACCTTCACCCCGATGGACGCCACCGGCCCGGTCACCCTCGACCTCCAGCCCAAGGCGATCGTCGAGGAGTTCGACCCGGTCTACGGCCGGATGATGCCCACCCTCGGGGTGGAGCTGCCCAAGACCAGCGCCTTCGTCCAGACGTCCATTCCGCTGCCGTACATCAACCCACCGACCGAGATCCTCTACATGTCCAACCTGGCCACCCCGGTCGGCTCGACCGGCGACGGCACCCAACTGTGGAAGATCACGCACAACGGCGTCGACACGCACCCGGTCCACTTCCACTACTTCAACGTGCAGTTGGTCAACCGGGTGGGCTGGGACGGCGCCTACAAGCCGCCGGACGCCAACGAACTGGGTTGGAAGGACACCGTCCGGATGAACCCGCTGGAGGACGTCATCGTCGCCATGCGGCCCGCCCTGCCGACCAGCCTGCCGTTCAAGATCGGTGACAGCGTGCGGCTGCTCGACCCGACGCAGGTCCCCGGCACCACCAACGGCTTCGCCCAGATCGACCCGGCCACCGGCGAGCCGGCCACGGTCACCAACGTGCCCTACAACTTCGGCTGGGAGTACGTCTGGCACTGCCACATGGTCGACCACGAGGACTTCGACATGATGCGGCCGGTGGTGATCCGGGTGTCCCCGCAACCGCCCACCAACCTCACCCTGACGGTCAATCCCGGGTCGCTCACGGTGAAACCCACCATCGTGCTGAACTGGACGAACCCGACCGGTCCGCCGCCGGCCACCCTGATCGTCGTGCAGCGGGCCACCGACGCGGCCTTCACCACCGGACTGACCACCTACGTCATCCAACCCACCCTGACCAGCTTCACCGACCCGAACGCGGTGCCCGGGGTGACCTACTACTACCGGGTCCGCCGGGAGAACGCCGCAGCCTATTCCGCCTGGACGAACGTGGTCTCGGGCGTGATCAACCTGGCCGCGCCGACCGGCCTGACCGCGGTGCAGGGCTCGTCGACCCCGATCCGGGTGGTCCTGAACTGGACGCTCCACTCGTACTCGACCAGCGTCGAGCTGCAGCGGGCCACCAACGCCACCTTCACGACCGGCGTGGTCACGTTCACCCTGGCCGCCGGGGCCACCACCTACACCGACACGCCGATACCCGCCGGGACGACGTACTACTACCGGGTCCGGACCACGTTCAACGGCGGCTCGTCACCGTGGTCCAACGTGGCCTCCGTGGCGGTGTACGGCGCGCCGGCCGCACCGACCAATCTGGCGGCCACGGTGACCCCGGTGCCGCAGGGCACCGTCACGGTCAACCTCACCTGGCAGGAGAGCGCCGCCAGCGTGGTCGAGGGCTTCGTGCTCCAGCGGGCCACCAACGCGACGTTCACGGCCAACCTCGTCGCCATCCGGGTGCTGCCCGGGACGGCCCGCAGCTACAGCGACACCGGCCGGGCCCGGTCGACCACCTACTACTACCGGATCCAGGCGTACAACGCCGTCGGGACCGGCCCGTACAGCAACATCATCGCCGTCACCACGCCGGCCTGACACCTCGCGGTCCGGGGCGGCCATCGGTATCCGGTGGCCGCCCCGTCCGCGGGCCGGTCCCGCCGCGCGGTCCTGCCCGCGCGGTGGTGCCGCCACGACCCGCACCGGCTGCAGCCTCGCGCCCGCAACTCCCGCACCGTGTTCAGCACCCCGGTCAGCGGCGACGCCAGCCACGGGCGCGGAGGGCGGCGAGCACCTGGGCCTGGACGGCGGGGAACTCCCGGTGCAGCCGCCGGCTCGCCACGGAGAGCACCAGCCAGCCCGCATCCGCCAGCCGGGCCAGCCCCGGGTGGTCGGCGACCGCTCGTCGGCGGTCGCCGCACTCGATCGCGACGTGGAACTCCGGCCAGGCCAGTTCCGGGTGCAACACCAGGTCGGGCCCGAGTCGTACCGGGTGGCGGGCGACCGGTCGGGGCAACCCGGCGAGCACCAGCCCGACCCGTAGGTGCGACTCGGCCGACGAACCGGACGCGGGGTCGGCCAGGCCGAAGATCCACCCGGCGCGTCGGCCTCCGGACCGCCCGGCCCGCCGATCCGCCACCTCGGCGAGCTCGTCCCGCCGCACCAGTCCTCGACCGAGGAGGGCGTCGACGATCGCGACCGCCCGGAAGGGGTCCGACCACACCGCCGTCTCCCAGGCGCATTCCGCCGGGCCCGTCCGGAGCGGACCGGATTCGCCCACGCCGTCGGCCGGAGGACGAGCCGGCGATCGCCCGTTGCGGCCACCGACCAGGTCGGGAGTGAAGCGGTGCACCCGGATCCCGGTCTGCGGATCGACCCGGGCCGAGCCGCTCACCAGCACGTGCACCTCATCGTCGAACCGGGCCGCGTCGCCCACGCCGTGCAGGTGGGCCGCCGACGGCCCGGCGATCAGCGCCCCGGGTGGCAGTCGGAGCAGGGCGGCCCGACAGGCGAGGTGGTGATCACGGTCGAGGCGGGCGTCTGCGTAGACGTCCTGGCGGAGCCGGAGCCAGGACGCGCCGCGTAGCTGGTGCCGGGTCAGCAGCCCACGCCGGATCGCGTCCGAACCCCGGAAGACCTGCCCGGCCAACTCGGCCGGCCGATGCGGTTGAGGAGGCATGCGAACAGCCTGGCGTCGGTCGCCGCCGCACCGACACCCCTGTGGAAAACCGGAGCCACGCCCCGCGGTGCCCCCTGTGGACAACCGCCACGACGGCCGTTTCCTGTGCTAAGGCAACGGGCCCTGCGGTCAGGAAAGGGCGGTGGCGATGGCCTCGGCGGCGGTGGTGACCTGGGCGCCGACCAGGTCGACGTCGAGGGGGGAGAGGGAGACCACGCCGACGCTCGCCTCCAACCCGGGCACCCCGAGCACCGGCGCGGCCACCCCGTACGCCCCGGACTCCAGCTCCCCGGCGGTGCCCACCGGGCCGGCGACGCCGGACCGGCCGGCGAGGATGGCCCGCCCCGCCGCCCCGCGCTCCAGCGGGTGCCGGGACCCGGTCCGGTACGCCACGTGGAACGCCGTCCAACTCGGCTCCACCACCGCCAGCGCGACCCCCTCGCCGCCCTCCACGACGGTGAGGTGCGCGGTCGCCCCGGCCTGCTCGGCCAGTCGCCGCAGGGCGGGCAGCGCCCCCTCGGCCAGCAGCGGCTGGGCGCGCCGGGCCAGGTGCAGCACCCCGGCACCGAGGCGCAGCCGGCCGCCGTCGTCGCGGCGGAGCATCCCGTGCCCGGTCAGCGCGCCGACCAGCCGGTAGACGGCGGCCCGCCCGATGCCCAGCCGGTTCGCCGCCTCGGTGACGGTCAGTCCGCCGGGCGCGTCGGCGACCAGGTGCAGCAGGCGCAGCCCCCGGTCCAGCGTCTGCGCCGTCTCGCCGCCGCGTACCGCCGCCTCACCCGCACCCGCCGCCGTGTCCACAGCACGCAGCGTACGACCCGGCTCCGGCCAACCCCGAAAAGCACGGACGGCTACCCTTGTACGGTGACGCTACGCCTGTATGACACCGCCACCCGATCGGTGCGGGACTTCGTCCCGCGGGAAGCCGGCAAGGTGGGGGTCTACCTGTGTGGTCTCACCCTCCAGGCGCCGCCGCACATCGGTCACCTTCGTTCCGGGGTCAACTACGACGTGCTGCGCCGCTGGCTGCTCGCCGCCGGCTTCGAGGTCACCTTCATCCGCAACCTGACCGACATCGACGACAAGATCCTGGTCAAGGCGACGGAGCAGGGCCGGCCGTTCTGGTCGATCGCCTACGCGAACGAGCTGGTCCTCGCCGAGTCCTACCGCGCGCTGAACGTGCTGCCGCCGACGTACGAGCCGCGCGCCACCGGGCACATCCCGGAGATGCACCAGCTGATCGCCCGGCTGATCGAGACCGGGCACGCCTACCCGGCCACCGACGGCTCCGGCGACGTCTACTTCGACGTGGCCTCCTGGCCGGCCTACGGCTCGCTGTCGGGGCAGTCGCCCGACGACATGCAGTCCGCCGGGGACGCCCCCGAGCGGGGCAAGCGGGACCCGCGGGACTTCGCCCTGTGGAAGGGCGCCAAGCCCGACGAGCCGGCCGACGCCTACTGGCCGTCGCCGTGGGGTCGGGGCCGGCCCGGCTGGCACATCGAGTGCTCGGCGATGTGCTGGCGCTACCTGGGTGCCGAGTTCGACATCCACGGCGGCGGGCTCGACCTGACCTTCCCGCACCACGAGAACGAGCTGGCCCAGTCGCAGGCGGCCGACCTGCCCTTCGCCCGCTGGTGGGTGCACCACGGGCTGCTCAGCATCGGCGGGGCGAAGATGGGCAAGTCGCTGGGGAACGCCCTCGACCTGACGTACGTCGCCTCGCTCGGGGTGCGGCCGGTGGAGCTGCGCTACTACTACGCCGCCGCGCACTACCGGTCCCGCATCGACTACTCGGAGGACGCGCTGCGGGAGTCCGCCGTCGCGTACCGGCGGATCGAGGGCTTCGTGCAGCGGGCCGCCGAACGGGTCGGCGCGGGACAGCTCGGCGAGCTGCCGGGCGGCTTCGTGGCAGCGATGGAGGACGACCTCAACACCTCCGCCGCGCTCGCCGTGCTGCACGAGGTGATCCGGGACGGCAACACCGCGCTGACCACCGGCGACGATGTGACCGTCCGCACGACTCTGGCCGCCGCCCGCGCGATGCTGGATATCCTCGGTGTCGACCCCCTCGACCCGGCGTGGACCGGTGCCGGCCGCGCCGACGACCTGCGCGGCGTGGTGGACTCCCTGATCGCGCTGGCCCTGGAGCAGCGCGCCCAGGCCCGCAGCCGCAAGGACTGGGCCGCCGCGGACGCCGTGCGTGACCAGCTCAAGCAGGCCGGCGTGGTGGTCGAGGACACCCCCCAGGGCCCCCGTTGGACTATTGGAGAGCAGGACTGATGGCCGGCAACTCGCAGCGCCGTGGCCGGCGACTGACGCCGAAGGCGGGTGCCCCGAAGGGCTCCGGAGGCAAGAACAAGGACTCGCTCGCCGGGCGCGGCAGGACGCTGCCCGCCGACGAGCGGCCCTGGCACAAGGCGTACTCGGGCACCGAGAAGCTGCCCCAGCGCACCGCCTGGAAGCAGGACAAGGAGCGCCGCGCGGCGGCCGAGGAGGGGCGCGCCCCCAAGATCGGGCAGCCGGGCAGCAAGGACACCACCTGGGGCAAGGGCACCAAGGGGGTCGCCCCGACCCGGGGTGGCGCCGGTAACCGTGGTGGCAAGCCCACCGGCCGCTCCGGTCCGCGGGTCGCGCCGGGACGCAAGTCCAACCCGGCCAAGGACACCCCGGAGCTGCTGGTCGGTCGGAACCCGGTGCTGGAGTCGCTGCGCGCGCAGGTGCCGGCGACGGCGCTCTACACCGCGCAGGGCATCGACGCCGACGACCGGGTCAACGAGATCGTCCGGACCGCCGCCGACCGGGGCATCGCGATCCTGGAGATCAGCCGCGCCGAGCTGGACCGGATGACCGGTGGCGTGCTGCACCAGGGCGTCGGCCTCCAGGTGCCGCCGTTCGCGTACGAGCCGTTCGAGGACCTGATGGCCGCCGCGCTGGAGCAGGCCGCCCCGCTGCTGGTCGCGCTGGACGGGGTCACCGACCCGCGCAACCTCGGCGCGGTGATCCGCTCCGCCGCCGCGTTCGGCGCGCAGGGTGTGTTCGTACCCGAGCGGCGGGCCGCCGGGATCACCGCGACCGCCTGGCGGACTAGCGCCGGCGCGGCCGCGCGGGTGCCGGTCGCCCAGGTCACCAACCTGACCCGGTCGCTGAAGGCGTGCCGGGACGCCGGGTTCATGGTGGTCGGGCTGGACGCCGACGGCGACACCGACCTCTACGACCTGGAGGCCGCGGTCGGGCCGCTGGTCGTGGTGGTCGGCTCCGAGGGGCGGGGCCTGTCCCGCCTGGTCGGGGAGACCTGTGACCTCACGGTCAGCATCCCGATGGTCTCCGACGTCGAGTCGCTCAACGCCAGCGTCGCCGCCGCGGTGACCCTGGCGGAGGTCGCCCGCCGCCGGGCCGTCGAGGGCTGACCCGCAGGCAGACACGAAAAGGGGCGGTCCGCCGAAGCGGGCCGCCCCTTTTCGCGTACGTCAGATCCGGCTGCCGGTGGTGGCGTGGAACATGTGGCTCTGGCCGGCCCGCGGCTTGACGAACACGGTGTCACCCATGTTCGGCATGCTGCGCCGGTCGGTGCGGACCACGAAGCGCTCGTTGTGGCCCTCCAGCGCGGCGTGGCCGTAGACGTTGGCGTCGGAGCCCAGGTCCTCGACCAGCTCGACCACGACCGGCATGCCGCCCTCGGTCGGGCTGACCATGTCGCAGTCCTCCGGGCGGAAGCCGACGGTCACCTTGCCGTTGCCGCCCTCGGCCTGGGCCGCGGCGACCTGCTCCCGGGTGAGCGGGATGTACATCTCGGCGAAGGCCGCGCCGTGCTCGGTCAGCGGCACGGTCTTGATGTTCATCGCGGGGGAGCCGATGAAGCCGGCGACGAAGACGTTGGCCGGGGTGTCGTAGAGCGCCCGCGGGGTGTCCACCTGCTGGAGCACGCCGTCCAGCATGACCGCGACCCGGTGACCCATGGTCATGGCCTCGACCTGGTCGTGGGTGACGTAGACGGTGGTGATGCCGAGCTTCGCCTGCAGCGACGCGATCTGCGTACGGGTCTGCACGCGGAGCTTGGCGTCGAGGTTCGACAGCGGCTCGTCCATCAGGAAGACCTGCGGCTCGCGGACGATCGCCCGGCCCATCGCGACCCGCTGGCGCTGACCACCGGAGAGCGCCTTCGGCTTGCGGTTGAGGTATTCCTCCAGCTGGAGCAGCCCGGCCGCTTCCTTGACCCGCCGGTCGATCTCCGACTTCGAGGTCTTGCGCAGCTTGAGCGCGAACGCCATGTTCTCGTACACCGTCATGTGCGGGTAGAGGGCGTAGTTCTGGAAGACCATCGCGATGTCGCGGGCCTTCGGGGGCAGGTGGGTGACGTCGCGGTCGTCGATGTAGATCGCGCCCTCGTCGACGTCCTCCAGGCCGGCGAGCATGCGCAGGCTGGTGGACTTGCCACAACCCGAGGGGCCGACGAGGACGAGGAACTCGCCGTCGCCGATCTCGAGGTCGAGCTGGTTGACGGCGGGCCGCTCGGTGCCCGCGTAGATGCGGGACGCCTTGGCGTAGGTGACCGTAGCCATGCTGGAGCGCTTCCTTTCACCGGCAGGAACGTGCCGGACGATCCGAGTGAAGGAGCGACCGGCACCCGTGGTGCCGGCCAGGCGGGCGGCACCCGGGCAGCCGAGGCCGGCCGGAGTGTCGTCCGTGTCACTGCACGGTAAACGGGTTTTGCGTACCTGCCAAGACGGGGAGCATGGGGTGGGACGGACGGCATACGCATTTCGGTCAGCCGGGCACTCCCGGGCATCAATCCCCACGCCCACCCGCCGCTCCCGGCGCCGGAAGGGCTGTACGGGGTCGGTAAATTGACGTTTCCCGTGCTCGGGACCCCTGCCGAGCGGGAAATCCGGACGTCAGTCGCTATGCTGACCTCGACGCCGCACGCCCCTGTAGCTCAGCTGGCCAGAGCACTCGCCTTGTAAGCGAGATGTCGCCGGTTCGATCCCGGCCGGGGGCTCCAATTCCATCAGGTTGCTCCCGACGGGTGCCGCCACGTCGACCCGTGTGCCGTGCTCAGCGGCGGATCTCCATGTCGGCTACGAGGTCGTGGCTGAAGCGGTAGACGTGCCGGACCCTCTCGTCCACGACGATCGCCCCGGTGCTGTCCCGGACCACCTGGTGAACGGTGACGCTGGTCCGGCCGTCGTCCTCCGCCTCGTATGCCACCGGTGACACCGTCGGGTCGATCTCGGCCCACTGCCGGGTCCAGTAGTCGGCGACCTCCCGGCGCCCGTGCACGGTGCCGCCCTCCCAGCCGTTCGGCCAGGTCACGTCCGGTGCCAGCGCGGCCAGCAGGCTGGGCAGGTCACGCCGGTTGAAGGCCGCGTAGAGCCCCTGGAGGCGGTGCCGGCGGTCGATCTGGTCTGCTCCCATGCGGTGAGTCTCACCGGCCGGATCCGCCGGCACCATCCGGATCGGCCGTGGGCAGAACGCCGGCGCGGGTGGCGGTGGTCGCCACCCGCGCCGGTCCCGGTCAGCCCCAGTTCTGCGGAGCCGGCTGGCGGGTGGTGGCGTTGATCCGGTTGAAGAGGTTGGTGGTGGCGATCCAGAGCACCAGTGCCGCCAGCTCCTGCTCGCCGAAGTGGCTGGCCGCCTCGGCCCAGATCGCGTCCGGCACCGGGTCACTCCGGTCGGCCAGTCGGGTCGCGGCCTCGGCCAGGGCGAGGGCCGCCCGCTCCGCGTCGGTGAAGTACGGCGTCTCCCGCCAGGCGGCCAGCGCGAACAGTCGCTCCTCGGTCTCCCCGGCCTTGCGGGCGCCGCGGGCCCCGGAGTCGACGCAGGCGCTGCAGCCGTTGATCTGGCTGGCCCGCAGGTGGACCAGTTCCAGCGTGTTACCGGGCACCCCCGCCGAGTGCGCGGCCCGGTAGAGCAGGTTGATCGCCTTGACGGCGTCGGGGAGCAGGGCCGCGGGATTCTGGATGCGCGCTTCGTGAGTCATTTCTGGTTCGTCCTGTCCTGTTAGGGTGGTCGGCGCCGTCTCGCGCCGCCGCTCGTGTGCCGTCACCCGGATGTCGAGGTCCGGACGGGCGGCGTGACAGACGTGACGACGGTCACTTCGAACCGTGGGAGCGGTCAGGATGGCGAGGTCGTGAGCGACACCGATCTGCTGGCCCGGCGCTTCGAGGAGGAGCGCCCGCGCCTGCACGCGGTGGCCAGCCGGATGCTCGGCTCCGCCGCCGAGGCCGACGACGCCGTGCAGGACACCTGGCTGCGGCTCAGCCGCGTCGACGCGGACACCCTCGACAACCTGCCGGGCTGGCTCACCACGACGGTCGGGCGGGTCTGCCTCGACCGACTGCGGTCGGCCCGGGTCCGGCACGAGGAGCCGGCGCAGGTGGCCGGCGACGAGTCGATCGCCGACCGGCCCGGCGGACGCGATCCGGAGCAGGAGGCACTGCTCACCGAGTCGGTCGGGCGGGCGCTCGACGTGGTGCTCACCTCGCTCGGCCCCACCGAGCGGCTGGTGTTCGTCCTGCACGACATGTTCGCCGTCTCCTTCGACGAGATCGCCCCGGTGGTCGATCGCAGCACCGAGGCCGTACGCCAGATCGCCAGCCGCGCCCGGCGCCGGGTGCGGAACGGTCCGACCGCGCCGGAGACCGACCCGGTCCGGCAGCGGGGCGTGGTCGAGGCATTCCTCGCCGCCGCCCGCGAGGGGCGCTTCGAGGATCTGCTCACCCTGCTCGACCCGCACGTCGTGGTACGCCCCGACGCCGTCGCCGCCCGGGCCGGCTCGCCGGAGCGGCTGCACGGCTCCTCGGCGGTGGCGCGGTTCTTCAACGGGCAGGCGCAGGCCGCCGTGCCCGCGTTCGTGGACGGCGCCCCGGGGGCGGTGGTGGTCCTCGGTGGTCAGGTCCGCTTCGCGCTCAGCTTCGTCGTCACCGACCGGATCCTCGCCATCGAGGTGATCGGGGACCCGGCCCGCCTCGCCGCCCTCGACCTGGTCGTGGAGACCGGCACCGGCCCGGCCGGGCGGTAACCTGACGGGCGATGAGCCGCGCCGTGGAGGAGTCCAACCGGGCGATGCTGCGTGCCCGCGACGCCATGGACCGGTCGTACGCGGAGCCGCTGGACGTGCCGGCCCTGGCCCGCATCGCGCACGTCTCCGAGGCGCACTTCATCCGCACCTTCCGGGCCACCTTCGGCGAGACACCGCACCGCTATCTGCAGCGGCGCCGGGTGGAGCGGGCGATGGACCTGCTGGTGCAGACGGAGCAGTCGGTCACCGAGATCTGCTACGCGGTGGGCTTCGGCAGCCTGGGCACGTTCAGCCGGACGTTCCGCGACATCGTCGGCGAGTCGCCGTCGGAGCACCGGCGGCGCCGGGCACCGGCCACGGCGGTGCCGAGCTGCTTCGCGAAGGCCTGGATGCGCCCCACCAGCGCCCGCCGAGTGGCCGGCCCCGGCAGCGTCGGCTGACTGGTCAGTTTTGGATAAGCACCAGCTCAGGGCCCCGGTCTAGCGTTCTCGGCATGACGATGAACTCGATTTCCCGCTCCCAGATCTATGTCCTCGACCAGGACGAGGCGCTCGACTTCTATGTCGGCAAGCTCGGCATGGAGGTCAGCGTCGACCAGGACCTCGGCTTCATGCGCTGGCTCACCGTCAACCTCCCCGGTGACCCGAGCCGGGAGATCCTGCTGGAGAAGCCCGGCCCGCCGGCCCTCGACCCGGCCACCGCCGAGCAGGTCCGGGAACTGCTCACCAAGGGGGCGTTGGGCGGCTTCCTCTTCATGACCACGGACGACGCCCACAAGACGTACGAGGAGCTGGTGGCGAAGGGCGTCGACATCACCGACGAGCCGACCGAGCGCCCGTACGGGATCGACTTCGGCATCCGCGACCCGTTCGGCAACAAGATCCGCATCGGCCAGATGTTCGCGAGCGCCTGAGCCGGCGGGGCGGCGCGACCGGTGGGCGCGGGCTAGGCTCGCGCCCACCGATCAGGCGGGGTGGCGAGTGGCGACGCGGGTGCTATATCTGGTCCGGCACGGCGAGCAGGACCGGCCGGAGGCCGGCGCCGACACCGGGCTCACCGACCGGGGCCGGCGGCAGGCGACGCTGCTGGGCGAGCGGCTGCGCCGGACGCCGCTCACGGCCGTCCACCACGGACCGCTCCGCCGGGCCGTGGAGACCGCCGGGCTGGTCACCGCCGCACTGCCCGGTGTCCCGGTGTACGCCGACGAGACGGTCGGTGACCACCTGCCGCACGACACGGACCCGACGGGCCTGCCCCCGGCGTACGCCGGTCTGCTGGCCGGTTTCGACGAGCGCGCCCGGATCGACGGGCCGCGCCGGACGGCGGAGGCGGTGGCCCGGTTCGCCGGTCCGCCGGCCGACGGTGACGTCCGTGAGCTGGTGGTCACGCACGCCTTCCTGATCGCCTGGCTGGTCCGGCACGCGCTGGACGCGCCGGAGGCGCGCTGGCTGGGCCTCAACGTCCACCACTGCGGCCTGACGGTGATCCGCTACAGCTCCGGCGGCCCGCCGACCCTGATCGCCCTCAACGACGCCGCCCACCTCCCGCCGGACCTGCGCGCCACCGGCCTACCCCCCGACTACACCTTCTGACCGCCCTCGTCTCGGCCCCTCTTTCACGGAAAGAGTGGCCATCCGGCGTGGAATGGCCACTCTTTCCGTGAATGTGCGCCCAGCACGCAGGGCGCGGGGACGGTGGGTCAGGCGTTGGTGAGGTTGACGATGGCGTTGGCGAGGGCGCGGGCGGACTGGGGGTTCTGGCCGGTGACGAGGTGGCCGTCCACGACCACGTGCTCGGTGAAGTCGGGGGCGGGGACGTGCTGGGCGCCGGCCTCGGTGAGCTTGTCGGCGAGCAGGAACGGCACCTGGTCGGTCAGGCCGACGGCCGCCTCCTCGGCGTTGGTGAAGCCGGCCACCCGCTTGCCGGCGACCAGGTTGCTGCCGTCGGCGAGCTTCAGGTCGACCAGCGCGGCGGGGCCGTGGCAGACGGCGGCCACCACGCCGCCGCGCTCGTAGATCGAGCGGGCGATCCGGGCCAGGTCCGGGTTGCCCGGGAAGTCCCACATGGCACCGTGGCCACCGGCGAAGACGAGGATGTCGTATCCGGCCGGGTCGACCTCCGCGGCCTTCGGCGTGTTCGCCACGTCGGCGGTGGCGAGGAAGTCGTTCTGCGTCTTGTCGTTCTCGTCCCGGCCGTCCTGGGGCGGCTGTCCGCCGGCCACCGAGACGAGGTCCACGTCATAGCCGGCGGCCCGGAAGACCTCCCACGGCTCGGCGGCCTCGCCCACATAGAAACCGGTCTCGCGGCCGGTCTCGCCGAGCTTGGAGTGGCTGGTCAGAGCGATGAGTGCACGAGTCATGCCCTCTACTCTGGCTCGCGGATCCATAGCTGACCAATAGGCGAACAACACAGCGGCGATAGGTTTGCTGATGTGAAGGCGTCCCTGGACCTGCTCCGCAGCTTCCTCGCCGTGTACCGGTCCGGCTCGGTGACCGGGGCCGCCGAGCTGCTCGGGCTGGCCCAGCCGACGGTCACCGCCCAGCTGCGTGCCCTGGAGGAGGTCGTCGGCCGGCCGCTCTTCGACCGGCTGCCCCGCGGGGTGACCCCCACGGCGGCCGGCGACGAACTGGCCCGCCGGGTCGCCGAGCCGCTGGACCGGCTGGCCGTCGTGCTCGCCGACGACACCACCTCGGCGTACCCCCGGACGGTGTTCCTCGGCGGACCGGCCGAGTTCCTCGCCGAGCGGGCCGTGCCCGCGGTCGCGGGCCTGGTGGGCGCCGGGCTTCAGCTGCGGGTCTCGGCCGGGCTGCCGGACCAGCTCCTGGACGACCTGGTCGCCGGCCGGCTCGACCTGGCGGTCACCAGCGTCCGCCCGCGGCGGCGCGGGCTGACCGTCGAGCCGCTCTACGACGAGGAGTTCGTGCTGGTCGCCGCGCCGAGCTGGGCGGAGCGGCTGCCCGCGCCGGTGACCCCGCAGGCGCTGCGGGACGTGCCGCTGATCGCGTACGCCGAGGAGGCGCCGATCCTGCGCCGGTACTGGCGGACGGTCTTCGACACCCGGCTCACCCGCGCGCCGAGTCTCGTGGTGGCCGACCTGCGGGCGGTACGGGCGGCGGTGCTGGCCGGTGCCGGGGTGAGCGTGCTGCCGACGTACCTCTGCCGGGGTGAGCTGGCCGGCGGCGCGCTGCGCGCGCTGCTGACGCCGTCGGTGTCGCCGCTCAACACGCTCTTCCTCGCCGCTCGTCCCGCGGTGGCCGGCCGGCGGGAGGTCCAGGCCGTCCGCCGCGCCCTGCTCGCCGCGACGGACGACGCCTGGTGAGCTGTTAACAGGGGGCCCCTCCTCTACCGGAGGCGTTAGAGAGGGGCCCCTCCTTTCACGAGGTGGCGCGGGTGAGCAGGTCGGCCACGGCGGCCGTGGTCGGCGGGCGGTCGGGGTCGGTGGGGCAGTCGACGTAGCCGGTGGTGTGGCTGCCCGCCGTGAGCTGGTAGGTGAACGCGTCGGCGCAGTTGGTCGGGGCGGCGGTGTCGGTCGGCTCGGCGGCCAGCTTCGGGTCGGTGGTGAGCCGGCGCAGCGTGTCGAGGTCGGTGGGGGAGAGCTGCCCGGAGCGGGTGGCGCCGGTCTTGTCGGCCACGGTCCAGCGGCCGTCCGGCTCGACGGTGACCGTGTCGCGCAGGCCGGCGATGCCACCGGACTTCGTCAGCACCACCCGGACGGCGGTGGCCGTGGACGAGGCGGCGATCGGGGCCGAGGGGGTGGCATCGGTCGTGGCGCAACCGGTCAGTGCGATGAGAAGAGCGGCGGCGGTGGCCACCACGGCGGGGGTCGGTCTCATGCCGGATCGGACGCACGACAGTGCCGCCCGGTTCCCACACCTGCGCCGCCTCATCCGTTCGGCCAGTGTCTCCGGCAGGAAAGCGCTGCCCCCTTCCACTCCTCTCCGTGTATCGCTATATCTACATGCGTGACTACCCCCGTCACAACTTACCCCCGTCAGGAGGGCCCGTGAAAAGACCCCTCGCGGCCGTCAGCGCAGCGCTGCTCACCAGCGGCGTGCTGACCTGCGTCACCACCACGGCGTACGCGGCAACCCCCAGCGCCCCCGCACCCTCGTCCGCCACAGCTCGGGCGGACAGCCTGCTCCGTGCCCACCCGGGCGCCGTCCAGGGCGTCAGCGGTGAGGCGTACCAGGCCGTCCGCACGAAGGTCGACGCCACCGGCGCGGCGCACACCCGCTACTCCCGGACCTACCACGGTCTGCGGGTCTACGGCGGTGACTTCGTCATCCACACCGCTCCCGACGGCAACCTGGCCGGCACCTCGGTCGGTCTGGCCGCACCGCTGACCCTCGCCACCACCGCCAAGGTCGGCAAGTCGGCGGCGCAGGCGAGCGCGCGCAAGGCGTTCTCCGGTTCGCTCACCGCCGTGGGCACCCCGGAGCTCTTCGTGGACGCCAGCTCGGGCCGAGGCCGGCTCGCCTGGGAGACGGTCGCCTCGGGCATGAAGGCGGACAAGCAGACGCCGTCGAAGCTGCACGTCATCACCGACGCCACCACCGGCAAGGTGATCGGCTCGTACGACGAGATCGAGACGGTGGTCGGCAGCGGCCAGGGCATCTACACGGGCACGGTCAGCATCGACACGACGCTCTCCGGCAGCACCTACTCGATGGTGGACCCGTCGCACGGCAGCGGCCGTACCTGCGACATGAACAACACCACCAGCGGCACCTGCACCACCTTCACCGACGCGGACAACGCGTGGGGCAACGGGTCGAACTCCAACCGGCAGTCCGCCGCCGTGGACGCGCACTTCGGTGCCGCCGAGACCTTCGACTACTACAAGAACGTGCACGGCCGCAACGGCATCTTCGGCAACGGCACCGGCGTGCCGAGCCGGGTGCACTACGGCAGCAACTACGTGAACGCCTTCTGGGACGGCTCCCAGATGACCTACGGCGACGGCTCCGGCAACGCCAAGCCGCTGGTCTCGCTCGACGTGGCCGGCCACGAGATGAGCCACGGCGTCACCGAGGCGCTCGCCGGCCTGACCTACTCCGGTGAGTCCGGCGGTCTCAACGAGGCCACCAGCGACATCTTCGGCAACATGGTGGAGTTCTACTCCAACGCGCCGAGCGACCCGGGCGACTACCAGGTCGGTGAGAAGATCGACATCAACGGCAACGGCACGCCGCTGCGCTACATGTACAACCCGTCGCTGGACGGCTCGTCCGACTCCTGCTGGACCACCAGCACGAAGAACAAGGACGTGCACTACTCCTCCGGCGTGGCGAACCACTTCTTCTTCGACCTCGCCGAGGGCACCGGCGCCACGTCGTACGGCACCTCGCCGGTCTGCGGCTCCGCCCCGGCGGTGACCGGCATCGGCCGCGCCAAGGCGGAGAAGATCTGGTACCGGGCGCTCGACGTGTACTTCACCTCGAACACCTCGTACGTCAACACCACCACCCCGTCGAACACCGCCCGGGCGTACACCCTGAAGGCGGCGACCGACCTGTACGGCAACTGCTCCACCGAGTACAAGGCCGTCCAGGCGGCGTGGACCGCGGTGGCCGTCTCCGGCAACGACGCGCCCTGCTCGTCGACCGGTAACGACTTCTCCGTGGCGCTCTCGCCGACCTCCGGCTCGGTGACCGCCGGTGGTTCCGTCTCCACCACCGTGTCGACCGCGACCACCAGCGGGACCGCGCAGACCGTGTCGTTCTCCGCGACCGGCCTGCCGAGCGGCGCCACCGCGTCGTTCAACCCGACCTCGGTGACCTCGGGCGGCTCGTCCACCCTCACCATCGCCACCTCGGCGAGCACCCCGTCCGGCACGTACACGGTGACCGTCACCGGCGCCGCCACCTCGGGCAGCCACTCGGCCAGCTACACGCTGACCGTGAACGGCACCGGCGGCGGCTGCACCGGCGCCGGCCAGAAGCTCGGCAACCCCGGCTTCGAGTCCGGCAACACCGTCTGGTCGTCCACCTCGGGCGTCATCGGCCAGAACGGGGCCAGCCAGCCGACCCACGGTGGCACCTGGAACGCCTGGCTGAACGGCTACGGCAGCACCCACACCGACACGCTCTCCCAGTCGGTGAGCCTGCCCAGCGGCTGCACCAGCTACAACTTCAGCTTCTGGCTGCACATCGACAGCGCGGAGACCACCACCGGCACCGCGTACGACACGCTCAAGGTGCAGGTGGTCAACTCGGCCGGGACGGTGCTGGCGACCCTGGCCACGTACTCGAACCTGAACAAGGCCACCGGTTACAGCCTGAAGTCCTTCTCGCTGGCCCCGTACGCCGGCCAGACCGTCACCCTGAAGTTCACCGGTGCGGAGGACGTCTCGCTGCAGACCTCCTTCGTGGTGGACGACACCGCGGTCAACGTCTCCTGACGTAGCCGCCCGACCAGGGGCCCGGCGGCCACCCCACGCGGGTGGCCACCGGGCCCCGCCGTTATGGTCGGCCCGACCGGCGGCGCGAGGGGGAGACATGTCGGACGCGGAGCTGACCGTCGAGGTGACCGGCCCGGTGGCGACGGTGGTGATCCGGAACCCGGCCCGCCGCAACGCGATGACCGCGGCCATGTGGCGGCAGCTCCCGGTGCTCCTCGACGCGCTGGAGGCCGACCCGGCGGTGCATGCGCTGGTGCTCACCGGCGCCGACGGCACCTTCTGCGCCGGGGCCGACCTGGGCGACCTGGACGAGCTGCTGGACGCCGGGGACGCCAGCATCGCGGTCACCGCCGAGGAGCGGCTGGCCGGCTTCGGCAAGCCGACCGTCGCCGAGATCCAGGGCGCCTGCGTCGGCGGCGGCTGCCAGCTCGCCGTCGCCTGCGACCTGCGGATCGCCGCGGCGGACGCCCGGTTCGGCGTACCCCCGGCGCGGTTGGGTCTGGTCTATCCCGCGCCGACCACCCACCGGCTGGCCCGGCTGGTCGGCCCGTCGGCCGCCAAGCACCTGCTCTTCACCGGCGAGCTGATCGACGCCGAGCGGGCCCTGCGGGTCGGCCTGGTCGACGAGGTGCTGCCCGGCGACGCGGTGCGGGACCGGGTCGGGGCGATCACCGCCGCGATCGCGCAGCGCTCACGGTTGACCGTGGCGGCGGCCAAGGAGATCGTCGACGGCCGGGCCGACGAGGAGCGGATCGCCTGGTGGCACGGGCAGGTCCGGGCCAGTGGCGAGGCCCGCGAGGGGGTGGCGGCGGCCAACGAGCGCCGCCCGCCGCGCTTCGGCTGGACCCCGCCGGCCACCCACTGACCGCCGTGTGCCCGGCCGCGTTCCGGGGTACGTCGAACCCGTCGACGACCGACGGGGGACCATGATGGACGGTGCCGGGCAGTTCCGGAACGACCGCCGGCGCCTGCTGCGCCGGATCCTGGTGGGCGTCTCCGCCTTCGCCGTACTCTCCCTTCTGGTCGGCCTCCTGGCCGCGTACGGCATTCCGCGCTCGTTCCTGCGGCACGGCGACCCACCCGCACCGGTCGCGGTGACCGGTGGCGTACTCGCCGTGCTCGGCCTGGTCATCGAGGTGGCCGCCCTGGTCCGGGCCGCGCGCAACGGCAGCTACCGGGCCGCCCGGGAGTCGCCGCTGCTGGTGGCCGGGCCGCGCCGCCGCGAGCTGCTCCGGGCGGTCCGGCACGGGGTGGTGCCCAGTGACCACGACCTGCCGGCGCTGCGCGCCGTCGCCGCGCAGCTGACCCGGCAGCGCTGGGTCGTGCCGCTGTTCGGCGGCCTGGTGACGATGCACCTCGGGCAGGCGCTGCTCCAGTTCTCGCCGGCCTTCCTGGCGCTCTTCGTGCTGACCGGCGTCCTGTTCGTCCTCGCCTGCTGGCAGCTACTGCGTGACGCCCGCCGGGGTGAGGCGTTCCTGCGGGCCCACCCGGCCGATTCCCCCGCAGCCCACGACGCCCCGACCGGCACCGGCCCGACGGCATGACGGCACCTGCGCCGATCGCAGGACCGAGCCTCGGGCCCGGTGGTCGGACGGGGTGAGGGCCGGCGGGCGCCGCGCCGGAGGCGTACCTCCGACGCGGCCCCCTGTGCCCGCCGGCCGGTCCGTCACCGCCCGGCGAGCGCGGCCCAGCTCGGCGTCACCGGCTCCCGCCGCAGCGGCATGCCCGCCTCGGCCGGGGTCCGGTCGCCCTTGCGCTGGTTGCACCCGTAGCAGGCGGCGGTGGTGTTCTTCCAGGTGTTCCGGCCGCCGCGGGAGCGGGGCAGGACGTGGTCGACGGTGCTGGCCGGGGCGTCGCAGTACGCGCAGCGCCGGCCGTCGCGGCGCAGCACCCCGGCCCGGGACCAGGCCGGTCCGGCGTTGAACCGCCAACGGGTCACCACGTAGCGGACGAGGCGGACCACCCGTGGCATCGGGAAGACGCCGATCACCTGGTCCGGCTCGGCCTCGTGGATCTCGGCGACCCGCCGGCAGAGCATCCGGATCGCGTGCTGGACGGTGACCCGGTGCAGCGGGCCGAGGTCGGCGTTGACGACGAGGACGGCGTCCACCGGGCACTCCCTTCTCACGTGCGGTGCGGTCCGGACAGCGAAAAGCCGCCCGGTCCGGCGATCGGACGGGCGGCGGGGACGCGTGCGGGCGCACGCGTCAGTCGGGCCACCCGACGGCGGGACCTTCGGCTCGGCAACCGTCGGTGGGCAGCCACGACGGCACGGTGGTGACGTGCGGTAGCGACATCGACGGCTCCCGGAGCGGTGGTTGACCTTGCCCGGTCACCGTAGGTCCGCGCCGGTGAGGCCGGCAACAGATTTCGATCCGCCGGGGACCGGGTGGCGCTGCCGGCGGGCCCGGCCGGCGGCCCGCGCGGCGGCCAGCGGGCGGTTGATCCGGGCCGCCATCTGCACGGTCAGCTCGCTCTCCAGCAGCGGCCGGTTCACCTCGGCGGCCACCGACAGGGCCGGGCCGGAGACGGAGCGCCAGATCGCGGTCAGTCCCGCGCCGAGGCCGACCAGGGCCACGGCCGCCCGGGTGGTGGGGGAGCCGGCCGCCGCGGCGGCGCTCACCCCGACCACGGCCAACAGCACCACCAGCAGGGGTACGAGCACCGGCCAGAAGATCCCCCGGGCCGCCTGCACCACCAGCTTCCGGTCCCGGATGATCAGGTTCCGGGCGACCACCGCCCAGTTCTCCTCGTCGAGCAGGTCGCCCGGGTGCAGCCCGCCGGTCAGCACGCTGCGCCACAGGTCGCCCTGGTTGCGCAGCTCCCGGGCGAGTTCGGGCAGGGCCGCCTCGGTCGGGTCGCCGACGCCTCCCCGGGTGACCGCGCCGGCCCAGTCGGCCAGCGACCGGCGCACCACCGCCGCTGAGTACGCGGGCAGCACGCTGGCCAACTCGTCCAGCCACCGGCTGAGCTGGATCTCTCGGCCGCCGAAGCGGCGGAGGAGCTGGTCGGGGTCGCCGTGCCGGACGGTGTCGGCGAGCGACCGGCCGAGCCGGTAGGCCAACCCGACCCGGTGGTTGGTGGCCATCGTCCAGCGGAGCAGGTCGACGTTCAGCTCGTCCAGGGCGAGCAGCAGCGGCTCCCGGTCCCCGCCGGTGGCGGCGCACGCCCCGGCGGTCGACGGTACGGGCCGGTCCGGGCCGGTCAGCGCGGCGATCTGGCCGAGCGCCACCTCGGTCCCGTCGAGATACATCCGGAGCCGGTCCCGGCCCGGCATCTCGGTCACGTTGGACAGCTTCGCCGGTGCGGTGGCGGGACGCCCGTCGACGGTCAGGTCGGCGGTCTGCGCGTGCTGGTACGCGTCGGCCAGCCACCAGCCCAGCCGTAGCGCGGTGACGATGCACGCCCGCTCGTCCCGGAGCAGCCCGTACGCGTCGTCCCGGGCACCGTCGGGGACGGCCGGTCCGGTGTCCGGTTGCTGCGCTGCCCACATCCTCCCGACCTCCCGTGCCGCCGGTTGATCGGCGTCTGCCGAGCGTAAAGCGGCTCAGATGGCCTTTGTGGTGATTCGCGTATCCCGACGAATGGGACGGAACGCGGGACGGGACCTTCGGCAGCGGTCCACCGGGTCCTTCCGCACCACCGCCACGCCGCCGGACCGCCGAGTCTGAAACTGCCCCTGACGCCACAACCGCCGAGGTGAGAGAGCATGTCCACCGAACTCGACGTCATGATCGACAGCCTGGTCGCCGACGGTCTGAAAGCGCTCGCCGACTACGACCGGTTCACCCAGGAGCAGGTCGACCACATCGTCCGGAAGGCGTCCGTGGCCGCCCTCGACCGGCACGCCGCGCTCGCCCGACTCGCCGTCGACGAGACCGGACGCGGCGTCTTCGAGGACAAGGCCGTCAAGAACATCTTCGCCTGCGAGCACGTCACGCACTCGATGGCGACGCTGAAGACGGTCGGCGTCATCAGCCGGGACGAGATCAACGGGATCGTCGAGATCGCCGACCCGGTGGGCGTGATCGCCGGCATCACGCCCGTCACCAACCCCACCTCCACCACCATCTTCAAGGCGTTGCTCGCGTTGAAGACCCGCAACCCGATCGTCTTCGCGTTCCACCCCTCGGCGCAGCGGTGCAGCGTCGAGGCGGCCCGCACCGTGCGCGACGCGGCCGTCGCCGCCGGGGCGCCCGCACACTGCATCCAGTGGATCGACCAGCCGTCGGTCGAGGCGACCACCGCGCTGATGCATCACCCCGGCATCGCCACGATCCTCGCCACCGGCGGCAACAGCATGGTCCGGGCGGCGTACTCGGCGGGGAAGCCGGCGCTCGGCGTCGGGGCCGGCAACGTGCCCGCCTATGTCGAGGCGAGCGCGAAACTGAAGCGGGCCGTCAACGACATCGTGCTCTCCAAGGCGTTCGACAACGGCATGATCTGCGCCTCGGAACAGGCCGCCATCGTCGACGAGGCGATCTGGGACGCCGCGCTGGACGAGTTCCGGACGCTGCACGCGTACGTGGCCACGGCCGAGGACAAGCGCCGGCTGGAGGCGTTGCTCTTCCCCAACGGCCGGCTCAACCCGGACGTCGTGGGGCGGACCGCCGAATGGATCGCGGAGGCCGCCGGGATGACGGTGCCGCCGCGTACCTCGATCATCCTGGCGGAGGTGGGCGGCGTCGGCCCCGACGAGCCGCTCACCCGCGAGAAGCTCTGCCCGGTCCTCGCCGTGCTGCGCGCCGGCACCCGCGAGCAGGGCCTGACCTACGCCCAGCAGATGGTGGAGTTCCACGGCCTCGGGCACAGCGCGGTCATCCACACCGAGGACGAGAAGCTGGTCGAGGAGTTCGGCCAGCGGATCAAGGCGGTCCGGATCATCTGGAACTCGCCGGCCTCGCAGGGCGGCATCGGCGACATGTACAACGCCTTCCTGCCCTCGCTCACCCTCGGCTGCGGCAGCTACGGCCGGAACTCGGTCTCCAACAACGTCTCCGCGGTCAACCTGATCAACATCAAGCGGATCGGCCGGCGGACCAACAACATGCAGTGGTTCAAGGTCCCCTCGAAGATCTACTTCGAGCCGAACGCGCTCCGCTACCTCGCCGAGATGCCGGACGTGCACCGGGTCACCGTGGTCACCGACGCCACCATGACCCGGCTGGGCTTCGTCGACCGGGTCAACCGGATCCTGCAACGCCGGGCCGAGAAGATCGCCCTCCAGATCATCGACGACGTGGAGCCCGAGCCGAGTGTCACCACCGTCGACCGAGGCGCCGCGCTGATGCGGGCCTTCCGGCCGGACACCATCGTCGCCCTCGGCGGCGGCTCGGCCATGGACGCGGCCAAGGTGATGTGGCTGAAGTACGAGCACCCGGAGGTCGTCTTCGACGACATGCGGGAGAAGTTCTTCGACATCCGCAAGCGGGCCTTCACCTTCCCCAACCTCGGGGAGAAGGCGCGGCTGGTGTGCGTACCGACCACGTCGGGCACCGGGGCGGAGGTGACCCCGTTCGCGGTCATCACCGACCACCGCACCGGCAAGAAGTACCCGCTCGCCGACTACGCGCTCACCCCCACCGTCGCCATCGTCGACCCGGTGCTGACCGCCAGCATGCCGCGCGCCATCGCCGCCGACAGCGGCTTCGACGCGCTCACCCACGCCATCGAGGCGTACGTGTCGGTGTATGCCAACGACTTCACCGACGGGCCGGCCCTGCACGCCATCCGGCTGATCTTCGCCAACCTGGAACTCTCGGTGGTCAACGGCGACGACGAGGCCCGGGAGCGGATGCACAACGCCGGCACCATCGCCGGGATGGCCTTCGGCAGCGCCTTTCTCGGCATCGTGCACGCCATGTCGCACACCCTCGGCGCGACCTTCCACATCGCCCACGGGCGGACCAACGCGGTGCTGCTGCCGCACGTCATCCGCTACAACGGCACCGTCCCGTCGAAGCTCTCCGGCTGGCCCAGGTACGAGAGCTACCGGGCGCCCGAGCGCTTCGCCGAGATCGCCCGGCTGCTCGGCCTGCCCGCCGCTACGCCGGCCGAGGGGGTGGCGTCCCTCGCCGACGCGGTGGAACGGCTCCGCGACGCCGTCGGCATCGAGCCGTCCTTCGCCCGGATCGGGGTGGACGAGCAGGAGTTCATGGCGGCACTGCCGCAGCAGGCGCTGAACGCGTATGAGGACCAGTGCGCGCCGGCCAACCCGCGGATGCCGATGCTGGAAGACATGCAGCAACTCATGCGGGCCGCGTACCACGGCACCCGGTGGGACGGCGTGACCCGCTGAGGCCGCGGGCCCCCGGTCGACATCGCCGCGTCGACCGGGGGCCCTGCCTCACTTCCGGGCGAGCAGACCACGGGGGCGGATCGAGCGGACCGGTTCGGCCGCACCGCCCGCCGCCCGCAGGATGTGGTTCGCGGCGATGATGCCGGTGGCCGCCGAGCGTTCCATCAGGGCGCTCGGGAACTCCGTCCGGATGCCGTCCCCGGCCAGATAGAGGCCGTCGGCGTCGGTGCGTACGCCGGGCCGCCAGGCGTCGCTGCCCGGGGTGAACGCGGGCGCCTGCGCCTCCACCCGGGCGCGTAGTTCCCGCACCCGCAGGTCGGCCGCCTCCGGCCAGAGCCGGGTCAGCTCCACCCGCATCCGCTCGGCCAGCTCCTCTGCCGGCACGTCCGGCTCGCAGGCGTACGCGTGCAGTTCGACGACCGAACCGCCGGTGCGCTCGGCCCAGCGCCGCGACTCGTTCTCCAGCCGGTGGTAGAGGGTCACCGAGTCGAGCGTGGGCTGCCGGGACACCCCGCTGAACACGGCCCGGTCGGCGCGCACGTCGCCGTCCATCCAGTAGCGCGCCACCGCGTACGGCGGCCCGGGCCGGCCGAACGCGGGCATCCGCTCCACCAGCTGCGGTGCCACGGCGACCAGGCCGGGGGAGGCGGCGACCAGCGCGGCCAGCGCGGGCGGGTCGACGGCGAGCACGACGTGCCCGGCCCGGTACGACGACCCGTCCGCGACGGTGACCTGCCAGCCCTCCGGGCCGTGGTCCAGCCGGGTGGCGGCGGCACCGGTGAGCACCCGACCACCGTGCTCCGACACGTGCCGGGTCAGCGGCTCCCAGATCGCCGTCGCGTAGTCCTCGTCGGGGCAGTCGAAGGCCAGCCCCTCCGGGTTGCCGAGCAGATAGAAGTGGAACTGGGCGATCATCTCGGCGGCCGACATCTCCGCCTCGTGGTTGAAGAACGAGTGCGAGAAGACCTCGAAGAGCATCGCCCGCGCCCGGTCCGGCAGCTTCAGCGAGCTGAGCAGCTCGTCGGCGGTGGTGTCGTCGAACTCGGCGTAGGTGCGGACCGGGTCGTAGCTGAGCAGCGGCAGCGCGGCGTCCCGGTCCATCCCGCGCAGGTCGGCCAGGCGCAGGCTGGGACTGCGCAGCAGCAGGGCCAGCAGGTTCGCCGGCGGGGCGGGCGGCAACTTGCCGAACTCCTCCGTCGGCCACTGCTCGCTCAAAATTGGATAACCGGGGATCGGCTTGAGGAAGCCCAGCCCCGGGTCGACCCGGCGCAGGATCGACCGCCAGTTGTAGTACTGCCGGAAGAAGGCGTGGAAACCGTGCTCGTTGCGCTGCTCGCCGTCGGGCAGCGCCTCCGGCCAGGCACCCAGCCGGCCGCCCAGCGTCGGGGCGGCCTCCAGCACGGTCACGTCCACGCCGCGCTCGGCGAGCACCACCGCCGCCGACATGCCGGCGATGCCGCCACCCACCACGACCGCCGTCGTGGGGCGCGGCACCCGGTCCGCGCCGCCACCGCCCGGGTCCACCACGTGCTCCCGTACGCCGATCAGCCGGCCGACCACTTGCGACAGCGCCATGAGCACCTCTCCTGGATCACGGGTCCCCCAGTCTGCCCGAGATGCAAGGAGGGGGCCCCTGTTAACGCCTCGCGTTGTACAGGGGCCCCCTGTTAACACCGCCCGTTAATAAGGGTCCCGTGCTCTACCGGAGGCGTTAAGAAGGGGCCCTTCCTTCAGGGCAGGCAGCGGCGGGGGCGGTCGGACGGCGGCCAGACGTACTCCAGGTCGGGTGGGGTGTCGGGGAACTGCGGGGCGTAGTGGCCGGGGTCCTTGCGCAGCAGCGAGGAGCGGTGGCTGCGGTGCAGGTCGTCGCGGCCCAGCCAGGGCGGCAGCTCGCCGGCCCCGGCCAGCTCCGCCTGGGTGCGGACCACGTCGATGCCGCAGGCGGTGGCGAGATCGGTGACCATGGTCGCCGCGCAGGTGTCCGCCCGGCCTGGTTCGCACCACACGGCGCACATGTCCAGCCCGTACCGGGTCAGCGCCTCCTCGTACCCGGCCCACATCTTCACCGCCGGATGGTTGCGCCAGCCGTAGTCCGGCCGGGTCAGCCCACGCAGCACCTGGATGCTCTCCACCCGCTGCTTGCCCAGGCGCTTCTGGTCCAGCGTCCGGGCGCTCGCCAGGAAGTCCGGGTACGGCAGGAACGTCTGCATGCCGCTGCTCTACCCGCCAGGGCGGACGCCATGCGTTCATGATCGCGGGGCTGCGCGGGCTGCGAGCGGCTGACTACCATCCGGGCATGGCCGACCCGCTGCGCGACCGTGCCCGCCGCGCCACCGGCTGGCGGCTGCGGATGAACGGCGACGCCCGCCCGCACTACGTGGTCTGCGGCTCCGACCCGCTCGCCTACTGGGTGGTCCGGTCGCTGCTGGCCACCGAGACGCCCGCCGGTCAGGTGCGGGTCACCCTGGTCGTACCGGAGCGGCGGCGCTCCGACGGGCCGGACGGGCGGGACCTCGACGGTGTCCAGGTGATCACCGCCGCCCGGCTGGACGAGGCGACCTTCCGCCGGGCCGGGCTGGCCGGTGCGGACGGCTTGGCCCTGCTGCACCAGGACGACGTGGGCAACATGCACGCGGCGCTCTGCGCCCAGGAGGTCGAGCCCCGGCTGCGCCTGGTGGTCCGCATGTTCAACACCAGCCTGGCGAACGGCGTACGGCAGCTCTTCCCGGACTCGGCGGTGCTCTCCGACGCGTCGATGGCCGCCCCGGCGTTCGTCGCCGCCGCGCTCGGCGAGGTCGCGCCCACCCACTTCCGGCACGGCGGACGCACCCTCTACGTGGCCCGCCGCGCCGACGTACGCCCGGCCGACGTCGTCTGCGGGCTGGCCGTGACCACCGACCCGGCACCGGCCCGGTTGCTGCCGGCGGACCAGGCGACGGCCGACCTGGTGCTCGCCGAGGCGACCGGGCAGCCGCCCGGCACCGAACTGGCCGCCCGCCGGCTGGTCCGGGCCCGGCGGCGCCGGCAGCCGGTGGTGGTGCTGCTGCGGGCGGTCCGCAGCTTCGCCACCCGCAAGATCGGCATGGCGGTGCTCCTGCTGCTCGGGGTGATCGCCCTGCTCGGCTGGCTGAACTCCCGTGCCTCCGGCGTCGACTGGGCCGAGGCGCTCTATCTGACCCTGGTCACCACGCTCAGCGGTCAGGACCCGGACGTCCACAAGCCGGCCGCCGCGCAGGTCATGCAGGTGGTGCTCAACCTCGCCGGGCTGGCGCTGATCCCGCTGATCACCGCGGTGGTGGTGGACGGCATCGTGAACGCCCGGCTGGCCCTGCACGCCGGCCGGATCCAACCGGCCCGGGCCGGTCACGTGGTGGTGGTCGGGCTCGGCAACATCGGCACCCGGGTGATGGCCCAGCTGCAGGACTTCGGCGTCGAGGTGGTGACGATCGACAAGGACCCGGACGCCCGGGGCGCACCGCTGGCGCACCGGCTGGGCGTACCGCTGATCGTCGGGGACGCCGGGCTGGAGGAGACGCTCCGGGCCGCCTCGGTCGACACCTGCCAGGCGCTCGTGGTGGTCTCCACCGACGACGGCACCAACCTGCGGGCCGCCTTGAACGCCCGTTCGCTCAACGCCGACCTGCGGGTGGTGCTGCGCCTCTTCGACGGCGACTTCGCCGAGCGGATCCAGAAGGCGTTCGGCATCGGCATCTCGCGCAGCGTGTCCTACCTGGCGGCGCCCTCGTTCGTGGCGGCGCTGCTGGACCGGGCGGTGATCGCCACCATCCCGGTCGGCCGGCACGCCCTGCTGGTCACCGAGGTGCCGGTGGTGGCCGGTTCCGCGCTGGACGGCCGCCCGCTCGCGGCGGTGAACCGGCCCGGCGAGGTACGGCTGCTGGCGTACACCCGGGCGGGGCAGAAGGCCGACTGGACCGCCGACCCGCGCATGATGATCTCGGCGGGGGACCGGTTGACCGTGGTGGCCCGGCGGGCCGGGCTGAGCGCCCTGCTCCGCGAGACCTCCCCCGCCCCGCCCCCCGCCCCGGCCGGCACACCCGTGCCGAGACAGCCGGAGGAGTGACACCGGGTCAGGCCCGTCGGGTGACGGCGTGGCGGAGGGCGTACCCGGCAGCGCCGAGGGCGAGGACGCCGAAGCCGGCGAGCACGCTGGCCGTGGGCAGGCTGACCGCCAGCACCAGGCAGCCGACCAGTCCCAGGGCGGCGAGCAGCTGCACCGGCGTCCGCCGTCCCGGCTCCCGGCCGAGGGTGAGCGCGGAGGCGTTGGCGATCGCGTAGTAGACCAGCACCGTGCAGCTGGAGAAGCCGATCGCGCTGCGGACGTCGCCGAGCGCCACCACCACGACCACCACGGCGGCGACCGCCACCTCGGCGCGGTGCGGCACCCCGTACCGGGGGTGCACGGCGGCCAGCCCGTGGGGCAGGTCGCGGCGGCGGGCCATCGCGAGGGTCGTCCGGCCCACCCCGGCGAGCAGGGAGAGCAGCACCCCGGTCACCGCCACGGTCGCGCCGGCCCGGACCACCCAGGCCAGGCCGGGCAGCCCGGCGGCGGTCACCACGTCGGCCAGCGGCGCGGTCGAGGCGGCCAGCCGGTCCTCGCCGAGCACGCCCAGCGCGACGACGGCCAGCACCAGGTAGATCGCCAGCACCGTACCCAGGGCCAGCGGCACCGCGCGGGGGATGGTCCGGGCCGGGTCGCGGACCTCCTCGCCCAGGGTGGCGATCCGGGCGTACCCGGCGAAGGCGAAGAAGAGCAGCCCGGCAGCGGTGAGCACGCCCCGGATCCCGGTGCCGGCCAGACCGTCCAGCCGGTCCACCGCGACGTGCGGCGCACCGGTCACCGCGACCAACGTGAGCACCGACAGCACGACGGCGACCAGCGCGCACGTCGCCATCGCGGTCTTGCCGATGCCGCGCAGGTTCACCGCGGTCACCGCCACCACCGCCACGACCGCGACGAGCCGCGCCCGGCCGGGCCAGAGGTACGCCCCGATGGTCAACGCCATCGCCGCGCAGCTCGCCGTCTTGCCGACCACGAATCCCCAGCCGGCGACGAAGCCGGCGAACGGGTGCAGCCGTTCCCGGCCGTAGACGTAGGTGCCGCCGGACTCCGGGTAGCGGGCGGCCAGCCGCGCCGAGCTGGTCGCGTTGCACCAGGCGATGAAGCCGGCCAGGGCCAGCGCGACGAGCACTCCGGCCCCACCGGCCGCCGCCGCGGCCGGGGCGAAGACCACGAAGACGCCCGCGCCGAGCATCGACCCCAGACCGATGACCACCGCATCGGGTACGCCCAGCCGCCGCCGCAGTTCGTCCACGGTCCGGACCCTAGGGGTACGAGGTGAACGGCCGGTTCCAGTTCCGGAACCTGCCCGGCAGGGGCAGGTCGTCCCAGGGCACCCGGCGCAGGATCCGGTCCAGCAGCAGCCCCAGCAGCAGCCCGGCGACCGAGTCGGTCAGCCAGTGCCAGCCCAGGTAGGTGGTGGTGCCGAGCACGATCACCGGCGGCAGCACCCGGACCAGGGTGACCAGGTGGGGCGGGACCGTCCGGCCGAAGCTGGCCAGCAGCGGACCGAGCAGCAGCGCGAGCACGCCGTACCAGACGATGGCGTTGGCGACGTGCCCGGACGGGTACGACTGGGCGTAGCTCACCGGCAGGTCGTGCTGGAACAGCGGCAGCGTCCGGTCCGGCGGCAGAAACGGCTCCTTGACGCTGGCGGTGGGTGCCGGTCGGGCGGTCCACACCTTCAGCGGGCCGATGGTCAGGAAGGTGAGCACGAACGCGGTCACCGGCGGCAGCACCGGGCGGACCGACCGGAGCCGGACCGCCAGCAGCACGCCCAGCCCGGCGGCGAGCAGTGTCAGCGGGGTGCCCTGGCCCAGGTAGTTGAGGATCATGGCGAGCCAACGGGCCGCGGTCGGCCGGTGGGCCCCCGCCCAGTCGGCGACCGCCCGGTCCAGGCCGAACAGGTGGCCGGTGGCGAGCGCCACGGTCAGCGCGACGAGGGCGGCCAGCAGGGCCGCGTCCCACCACCAGCCGGCCGGTCGGACGGGGCGGAGTCGCAGCTTCTCGCGTACCCCCGAGGTCTGGCGCACGCGACCACGCTACCGGCCGCGGGCGGTGCCGGAGCCGCGCGGGCGTCGATCGCTGTGTGCCGGCCCACGAAGGGAAGCGCTCCGGCGGGGTGAGCCGGCACACTTGTCCCCGTGCGGATCACCTCGGCTCTCGTCGACCCGGCGCTGCTCGACCTTCCCTGGTCGACCCCGCTGGAGGAGTGGCCTGCCCAGCACCTGGTCGCGCTGCCGCAGGGCATCTCGCGGCACATCGTGCGCTTCGTCCGCCTCGGCGACTACGTGTACGCGTTCAAGGAGACCCGCGAGCGGATCGCCGAGCGGGAGTACGACCTGCTCCGCGCCCTGGAACGGATCGACTTCCCGTCGGTCGAGGCGGTGGCGGTCGTCGCCGACCGGCAGACCGACGACGGGGAGCCGCTGGAGTCGGTGCTGATCACCCGGCACCTGCAGTTCTCGCTGCCCTACCGGGCGCTCTTCTCCAACACGCTCCGGCCGGAGACGATGAACCGGCTGCTGGACGCGCTCGCCGCGCTGATCGTACGGATGCACCTGACCGGTTTCTTCTGGGGCGACTGCTCGCTGTCGAACACGCTGTTCCGCCGGGACGCGGGTGCCTTCGCCGCCTACCTGGTGGACGCCGAGACGGGGGCGCTGCACACCTCGCTCTCCGAGGGCCAGCGCGGCGAGGACCTGGAGATCGCGCGGGTCAACATCTTCGGTGAGGCGCTGGACCTGCAGGCCGCCGGGCTGCTGCACGAGTCGATCGACCCGGAGGTGGTCTGCGAGGAGGTCGTGGCCCGCTACGAGCGGCTCTGGCACGAGATCACCTACGAGCAGCAGATCGAGCGGGAGGCCCGGCACGACATCGAGGGCCGGATCCGCCGCCTCAACGAGCTGGGCTTCGACGTCGCCGAGGTGGCCATGTCGACCGCCGACAACGGGCGTTACCTGGTTCGGCCCAAGGTGGTCGACGCCGGCTACCACACCCGTCGGCTGCTCCGGCTGACCGGCCTGGACGCCGAGGAGAACCAGGCCCGGCGGCTCCTCAACGACCTGGACGCCTACCGGGTGGAGAGCGACCTGGTCGACGAGCAGCAGGCCGCGCACCGCTGGCTCACCGAGGTCTTCGAGCCGGTGGTCCGGGCGGTGCCGGCGCACCTGCGCCGCAAGCTGGAGCCGCAGGAGCTCTTCGCGCAGATCATCGAGCACAAGTGGCTGCTCTCCGAGCAGGCCGGCCGGGACGTGGGCATGCGCCAGGCGGTGCACTCCTATCTGGCGGACGTGCTGGTGCACCGCCCCGACGAGCAGGCCGTCCTCGGCGTCGAGGTGCCCACCGCCGGCTGACCCGGCTGGTTGGCGGGCGCCCCCTGTTGGGCCCGCGGCTGGTTGACGTGCGCTCGGTTGGCGGGCTGCGGCCGCTCACAGTGTCGTTGCCGGCCCGGCACCTGGCCCGATCGACCGTTCCGCGATGGTCCTGCGAGCTGCGAGCGGCGGGGACACGCGCTGCGTCCGCCGGCCGTGGCGGCGCCTCTCGTGTCGCCTACGAGTTTGATGACGTAAATGAATCGCGGGCCGCTGCCCGGCTCGGCCCTTCCCGACCCTGCCGGGTGATTCATCAACGTCATCAAACTCGTAGCGTCCATTGAGTACTCACCCACGAGGACGGCGGGCGACAGCACCGGACCGACGTTCTTGCACCACCCGACGATCCGCGACCAGCGCGGCGCGGCGCGCCGTCGCCACCACCATGGCGGCACGCCGGACTGCCGTCGTCACCACCACGGCGGGCACGCCAGCCCGATCGTCACAGCATCACGTCAGGATCGCCACGCCAGCACCGTCACGCCAGGAACGGCCGGGGTACGTGGCGTCGATCGTGGTCGCGTGACCCCCGCCTCGCAGCGTCACTCCACCCAGGCGCCCGCGCGCATCACCCGCACCACGTTCAGGTCGTCGTCGAGCACGACGAGGTCGGCGCGGAGGCCGGCCTGGAGGGTGCCCACCTGGTCGCCGAGGCCGATGGCCCGGGCCGGGGTGGTGGCCACCATCCGGCAGGCGTCGGGCAGCGGGACGCCGGCCGCCACGGCGTGCCGGAGGGCGGCGTCCATGGTGAGGGTGCTGCCGGCGATCGCCCCGCCGTCGGTCAACCGGGCCACCCCGTCGGCCACGGTGACGGCCTGACCACCGAGTTCGTACTCGCCGTCGGGCATGCCGGCGGCGGCCATCGCGTCGGTGATCAGCGCGGCCCGCTCCGGGCCGGCGACGGAGGTGGCGAAGCCGAGCATGCCGTCGTGCAGGTGGACGCCGTCGGCGACCAGCTCGCAGACCACGTTCGGGGCCTCCAGCAGGGCCACCACCGGTCCGGGCTCCCGGTGGTGCACCGGGCGCATGCCGTTGAACAGGTGGGTGCCGACGCTCGCGCCCGCCGCCACGGCGGCCCGGGTCTGCGCCCAGGTGGCGTCGGTGTGGCCGACCGCGGCGACCACGCCGTGCGAGACGAGCAGCTTGATCGCGTCCAGCGCCCCGTCCCGCTCGGGGGCGACGGTCACCATCCGGACCGCGCCGCCGCCCAGCTCGACCAGCTCGGCCAGTTCGTCGGTGGACGGGTCGCGGAGGAACTCGGGGTTCTGCGCGCCGCAGCGGGCCGCCGACAGGTAGGGACCCTCGAAGTGGACGCCGGCCAGCACCCCCGAGGAGACCAGCGGTCGGTAGGCGGCGGTGGCGTCCCGCATCAGCTCGAACGGGGAGCTGACCAGGCTGGCCAGCAGGGTGGTGGTGCCGTGGCCGAGGTGGAACGCGGCGGCCTGTCGGGCCGAGTCGGCGTCGCCGGTGGTGAAGGTGTGCCCGCCGCCCCCGTGGGTGTGCATGTCCACGAAGCCGGGGACGATCCAGTGCCCGTCGCGCACCGACGGGTATTCGGCGACCGCCCGGATCCGATCACCGGCGACCTCCACGCAACCCTGCCGGATCACGCCGGTCGGGGTCACCACCTTCCCGGTCACCCGCAGGGTCATCAGCTCTCTCCTCGTGGTCGGGGGTGGGGGCAGCTCAGGGTAGGGCGTCGAGGGCCAGCAGCGCCGCACCGAGGCAGCCGGCCTCGTCGCCGAGGGCCGCACCGACCAGGCGCGGTTCCCGGTGGAAGGTCATCCGCTCGTGCAGCGCGACGCGCAGCGGGTCCAGCAGGCGGGGACCGGCCTGGGCGAGTCCACCGCCGATGACCACGGTCTCCACGTCGAAGAGGGCCTGCCCGGTGGCGAGTCCGTCGGCGAGTGCCGCCACGGTCTCCTGCCAGACCCGGGCCGCCGCGGGCTCGCCGGCTGCGGCCCGGTCCGCCACCTCGGCCGCCGTCACCGGGTCGCCGGTCAGCTCGGCGTAGCGGCGGGCCACCGCGGCGGCCGACGCCACCGCCTCCAGGCAGCCGGGGCGACCGCAGCCGCAGCGCGGGCCGTCGGGGCGTACCAGGATGTGGCCGATCTCGCCGGCGGCGCCGTGCGCCCCGGTGGCGGCCGACCCGTCGACCACGTGGGCGGCGGCGATGCCGGTGCCGATCGCGACGAAGAGCACGTGGCCGGTGCCGCGTCCGGCGCCGAGCCGGGCCTCGGCCAGGCCGCCGACGCGCACGTCGTGACCGAGCGCCGTCGGCAGGCCGAGCCGCGCCGCCGCCAGCTCCCGCAGCGGTACGTCCCGGAAGCCCACGTTCGCCGACCAGACCGCCACCCCGCGGGCCTCGTCGACCACGCCCGGCACGGCGATGCCGCAGGCCACCGGGGTCAGGTCGGCGGCGCGGGCCTTGCCGGCCAGCCCCTCGGCCACCTCGAGGATCGTGTCGACCACCGCGTCCGGTCCGCGCCCGGCGTCGGTGGGGTGGCGCTCGGTGTGCACGGTGCTGCCGTCCGGGCGGACCAGGGCGCACTTCATCCCGGTGCCGCCCACGTCCAGTGCGACGACGACGCTCCGATCGGTCACGCGAGGACCACGGAGCGGGTCAGGTGGCGGGGCGCGTCCGGGTCGAGGCCCCGGCTGGTGGCCAGCGCGACGGCGAAGCGCTGGGCCAGGATCAGGTCGGCCATCGGGTCGACCGGGGTACGTCCCGCCGCCCAACTGGTCAGCACGGTGCGGCAGCCGTGGGTGCGGCTGTGCACGAAGGTGGCGCCGGTGGCCGCGACGTCCTCGGGCAGCCCGTCCGGGATCCCGCCGAACGCCCAGACCAGCCGGCCCGGCGCGCCCACCGAGATGGGACCGTGCCGGTAGTCCATGGCCGGGTACGCCTCGGCCCAGAAGGTGGCCGCCTCGCGGCACTTCAGCGCGGCCTCCTGGGCGAGCCCGACGGTCCAGCCGCGACCGAGGAAGGTGACCTGCTCGATCCGGGCCGGGTCGATCGGCAGCGGGGCCCGGACGGCCACCTCGGCGTCGGCGGCGAGCCGGCCGATGTCGTCACCGAGGTGGGCGCGGAGCAGCGCCAGCGCGGTGGTGGCGAAGCGGGTCTGCACCACCGACCGCTCGTCGGCGAAGGGCATGGTGACCGCCGCGTCGGCCAGCTCGACGGCGGGGGAGTCGGGGTCGCCGACGAGGACCGTGGTCGGCACCCGGCCGCGCAGCGCGCCGAGCAGCTCCAGCACCTCGGTGGTGGTGCCGGAGCGGGTGATCGCGATGAGCCGGTCGTAGCGCCGCCCGGTGGGGAACTCGGAGGCCTGGAAGGCGTCGGTCTCGCCCTGGCCGGCGTGCTCGCGCAGCCCGGCGTACGCCGAGGCCATGAACCACGACGTGCCGCAACCGACGACGGCGACCCGCTCGCCCGGGCGCGGCAGGCGGTCGGCGACGGTCGGGGCGAGCTGCGCCGCCTCCCGCCAGCAGTCGGGCTGGCTCGCGATCTCCGCGTGCACGTACGCCATGACAACTCCTTGCCGGAGAGACCCTGCGCAATACGGCTCGTTATGGCCGTCTTTCGCGCGTTATTCTGCGCGAAGCCGGGTGGCCGTGGCAACCAACTCCCACATCGCGCAACCCAGGGTTTTGCGTACCGGTAGTTTCGCGCACTACTGTGCACGCAATCAATCACCGATCGTGCAGAGTCAGTGGAGGCCCCCGCGGTGGACCGGTACGCCCGATGGAACGCCCTGCTGGAAATGCTGACCGACAGCGGGCGGGTGAGCGTGGAGGAGGCGGCGGCGCGGCTCGACGTCTCCCAGGCCACCATCCGGCGTGACTTCGACCAGCTCGCGCAGCAGCAGATGATCACCCGTACCCGGGGTGGCGCGGTGGCCAACGGCGTCTCCTACGACCTGCCGCTGCGCTACAAGACCGCCAAGCACTCGGCCGAGAAGCAGCGGATCGGCGCGGCAGCCGCCGCGCTGGTCACCCCGGGCACCGTGGTCGGCCTCAACGGCGGCACCACCAGCACCGAGGTGGCCCGGGCGCTGGCCGTCCGGCCGGACCTGAACACCAGTGCCGAGGGCGCCCAGCTCACCGTGGTCACCAACGCGCTGAACATCGCCAACGAGCTGCTGGTCCGGTCCCGGATGAAGGTGGTGGTGGCCGGCGGGGTGGTCCGGCCCAAGTCGTTCGAGCTGGTCGGCCCGCTGGGTGGGGCGCTGCTGCGCGAGGTCACCCTGGACGTCGCCCTGCTCGGCGTGGACGCGATCGATCCGCACCTCGGTGCGGCCGCGCACCATGAGGGGGAGGCCGCGATGAACAGCCTGATGGTGGCGCGGGCCAAGCGGGTGGTGGTCATCGCCGACTCGTCCAAGCTGGGCGGTCACGCCTTCGCCCGGATCTGCCCGGTGGACCGGGTGGAGACCCTGGTCACCGACTCCGGCGCGGCCCCGGCGGTGGTGCAGGCGTTCCGCGACGCGGGAGTACACGTCATCTGCGCCTGAGGCGAATCCGGGAAAACCCCGATGCATACCGGGTATTGTCAGCGCCTGCATACCGCGTATGGTGTCGTGCTGTCACCGGAACTCATCGGGGGAGGTCAGCTTGTCGGCTGTCCTGGAGATAGAAGGTCTCCGCAAGACGTACCGGAGCCGTCGGCGCGGCACGCGACACGCGCTCGACGGCTTCGACATGCGGGTCGAGGCGGGGCAGGTGCACGGCTTCCTCGGTCCGAACGGCTCGGGCAAGACCACCACCCTGCGTACGCTGCTCGGCCTGATCCGGCCCAACGGTGGCCGGATGGCCATCCTCGGCCAGGAGGTGCCCCGGGCGCTGCCCACGGTCGCCAGCCAGGTCGGGGCCATCGTGGAGAGTCCGCAGTTCTTCCCGCACTTCTCCGCCCGCGACACCCTGGGCCTGCTCGCCGGTGCCGGCCGGCTGCCCCGGCAGCGGGTCGACGAGGTGCTGGAACTGGTCGGTCTGCGGGACCGCGCCGGCGAGCGGGTGAAGACCTACTCGCTCGGCATGAAACAGCGGCTCGCCGTCGCCTCGGCCCTGCTCAAGGACCCGAAGCTGCTCATCCTCGACGAGCCGGCCAACGGCCTCGACCCGGGCGGCATCCGGGAGATGCGGTCGCTGATGCGGGACCTGGCCGAAGCCGGGATGACGGTGGTGCTCTCCAGCCACATCCTCGGCGAGATCCAGCTCATCTGCGACTCGGTCACCATCATCTCGCTGGGTCGCCGGGTCGCCTTCGGCCCCGTCGACCAGGTGCTCGCGGAGCACTCGCAGCAGAGCGTCCGGGTACGCCTGGAGGCGGTCACCGACCTGCCGCAGGCCGCCGACACGCTCACCCGGGCCGGGCTGCGGGTCACCGCCGCGCCCGACCACCTGATGCTCGCCGGGGTCGAGAAGCCGGCCGCCGTCAGTCGGCTCCTCGCCGAGCAGGGGCTCTATGTCAGCGAGCTGGCCCCGATCGCGGTCGACCTGGAGAGCGTCTTCCTCGAACTGACCGCCACCGCGCCGGTACCCGGCCAGCACCGGCAGGTCGACCAGTCCACGAAGGTCGGTGAGCCGGGCCAGGCCGGCAGCCGGGGAGGTTGGGGCGCATGAGCCTGTACGTCACCGAACTGCGCCGGCTGGCCAAGCGCCGGCTCACCCGGCTGTTGCTGGTGCTGCTCGTCCTCGGGCTGGCCGGCATCGCCACCGCCTTCACCTTCTCCAGCCACAAGCTCTCCCCGGCGGTCGTCGCGCAGGCTCAGGCGAAGGCCGACGCCGACTACCGCCAGGCGGTCAAGGAGTGGGAACGGTCGATCGTCGAGTGCGACGCCGCGGCCAAGCGGGGCGAGCAGACCGAGGAGCGGTACGGCCCCGACTGCGGCCGGCAGTGGCAGCCGCAACCGGACATGTTCGACCCGAAGTGGAACCTGCCCTACCAGTTCGACTTCCGCAGCGAGTTCGCCAACTTCATCGCCGTCTTCGCCGGTGCCGTGGCGCTCTTCGCGTTCCTGGTCGGCGCCTCCTTCGTGGGGGCCGAGTGGAGCACCGGCGGGATGATGAACCTGCTGCTCTGGCGGCCGAAACGGCTCGCCGTGCTCGGCACCAAGTTGGCCGCCGTGCTCACCGCCGTGTCCGGGCTGACCGTGCTGCTCGGCGCGCTGTGGACGGCGGCCTTCTGGCTGATCGGCACCTATCGGGGCAGCACCGCGAAGGTCACCTCCGAGGTCTGGCAGTCCACCGCGATCAGCGGCGTCCGGGCCCTGGCCCTGGTGCTGGCGGTCGCCGCCGTCTCCTTCGCCCTCGCCTCCCTGGGCCGGCACACCGCGATGGCGCTCGGCGTCGCGGTCGGCCTCGGCGTGATCAGCGAGATCGGCATCCGGATCGCCGTGTCGATGGCGGGCGTGCGCTTCGGGGACCGCTACGTGCTGTCCACCTATGCGCTGGCCTGGTTCGAGAAGCAGTGGAAGCTGATCGACTACCGGTCCTGCGACTTCGTGCAGGGGCAGTGCACCCCCAAGGAGATGCTGGTGACCTGGCAGGACTCGGCACTGGTGTTCGGGGTGGGCACCGCCGTGGTGCTGGTCGCGGCGTTCTGGATGATGCGGCGTCGGGACATCTCCTGACGCGTGGTCGCCGCGGTCGCCGACCGTGACCGACGCGGACGTCGCGTCCGGTGCGACCGGGGCGGGCCCTGGTTAGGCTGGGGTCCCCCCGGTCGGTGCCGTCGTGCCCGGCCCCGCCTCCCGAGGAGCGCCATGCCCGCCGACGCCGCCACGGCCGCCGACCGGCCCGAGCCGTCCGGCCGGGTCGACGTCGGGCGCCGCGAGGGCACGACGGTGGTCCCCCCACCACGGTCCGCCCCGGAGGCCGGCCCGACCCCGGTGGTGGAGGCCGATCCGGTCCGGACCGTCGAGGCCGATCCGGCCGACGGGTCGACGTACCCCGACGATCTGACCGGCGCGGACGCCGCGCCGGACGACACCGACGCCGCGCCCGACGGGTCGGATGCCCGGCCGGACGGGGCCGGCGCCGCGCCGGACGGGCCGGCGGATCGGCTCACCGAGCGGGAACGGCGGATCCTCGCCTTCGAACAGCAGTGGTGGAAACACGCCGGCGCCAAGGAACAGGCGATCCGGGACACCTTCGGCCTCTCCGCGACCCGCTACTACCAGCTGCTCAACGGATTGCTGGACCAGCCGGCCGCGCTGGCCGCCGAGCCGGTGCTGATCGGGCGGCTGCGCCGGCTGCGTTCCTCCCGGGCCCGCAACCGGCGGCGCTGACCGGCCTCACTTCTCGTAGGTGCGCAGCCCGTTGCCGATGGCGAAGAAGGTCGGCGCCCACTCCCCGATGAAGATGCCCCAGCGGTCCGCCCGGGCGACACCGGCCCGCTCCAGGTGCTTGGAGAGGAACCAGCTGGTGAAGGAGAGCCCGATGCTCACGAACCCGGCGAGGTAGGCGTGCTCCGCCTTGAGCCCCGACTCGTGCAACCGTTCCAACATGACGATTCCCCCTGTCGCGTCGACGGCCTCCGGGCGTGACCGGCCGCCGTGCCGGCTCCGGTGGGGTGGCGGCCCGGACGGCCAACCAGAACTGACGCTACCGTGAGTCGTCGGGTGATGCCGCTGGGTTGACGGAGGCCGCCGGCGGTCCGCGTCCGCATGTCGCCGGCCGGGCCGGGTAGGCGGGCGGCGACGGAGGGAGTGGACGGATGGGGGCACCGGACCGCCGGTACCTGACCGGGAGCCGACCGGCGCGACCCGTCGGGGCGGCACCGATGATGCGGGTACGCTCCGCCTCCGCCCCGGCCCCCGGCCGGCCGGAGAACGAGGACCTGGTGTTCCGGTTCGGCCCGCTGGTCGGGGTGCTCGACGGGGCGACCGTGCCGGACGGCTTCGACACCGGCTGCGTACACGGACCGGCCTGGTTGGTGCGGCACCTCGCCGCCCGGATCGGCCTGGCGGTCGCCGCCCGACCGGCCGCGACGCTGATGAGCAGCCTCGCCGCGGCGATCCTGGCGGTCCGCGCCGACCACGGCGACGCCTGCGACCTGGACCATCCGGGCACCCCGTCGGCCACCGTCTGCCTGCTGCGCGAGGGCGGGGAACAGGTGGACTACCTGGTGCTCTGCGACAGTCCGCTGGTGCTGGACGCGGGCGGCGAGGTGAGCGTGGTCTCCGACGACCGGCTGGACACGGCGATGGCGGACCTGCGGCGGCTCGCCGCCGAGCTGCCCGGGGACGACCCTGCGGCCCGGTTCCGCCGGGCGGTGACCGCGCAGCGGGAACGGATGAACCGGACGCACGGCTACTGGGCGGCGGCCACCGACCCGGACGCGGCGTACCACGCGCTGACCGGGACGCTGCCGCTGCACGGGCCGGGTGCGTTGCGCCGGGCGGCGCTGCTCAGCGACGGGGCCTCCTGCGCGGTGGAGCAGTTCGGGCTCTTCGACTGGGCCGGCCTGCTCGACGTCACAGTCGCCGAGGGGCCGGCCGGGCTGATCGACCGGGTCCGGTCCGCCGAACGCGACCACCCGGACCGGCTGCGCCGGTTCAAGCGCGCCGACGACGCCTCGGTGGTGCTCTGCGAGTTCGGTCCGGCCTGACGTCGCCGTACCGGCCTCCGCCGTCGACAGCGGAGCGTGACGCGGATTACGGGGCCGGTCCGACCGGCCGGTACCTTCCGCCGGACCGGCAGTCCGGGCCGGATGGGGTGGACTGGGGCCGCCAGGCGCGGCAGACTGCGGCACGTGACGGGTGCGGTACGGCTGGAGCCGGTGAGCGAGGGGAACCTGGAGCCGTTGCTGTCGGTAGCGGCGGCCGAGGCGGAACCGGACGACGTCATGCCCCCGGTCGACGCGCCGGCCGGCTGGTCCACCGCCCGCCGCGACGCGTTCCGGGAGTTCCACCGCGCCCACTTCGCCGGCCTCGCCGGCCCGACCGGGACCCAGATGTACGCCATCCTCGCCGGCGGTGAGGTGGTCGGCATGGTCCGGATGGCCCGCTGCGACGAGCCGGGGACCGTCGAGACGGGGATGTGGCTGGGCCGGTCGGCGCGGGGTCAGGGACTCGGCGCGGCGGCGCTGCGGGAACTGCTCCACCTGGCCGCCGCGGCCGGTATGCACACCGTCGTGGCGCGGACCACCCCGGACAACGCGGGCGCCATTTCGGTACTCCGTAAATGTGGCGCGAAATTGCACGAAGATGACGGCTCGGTGCTCGCGCAGATTTGCCTGGACGCCGCTCTCCCGGCCGTCTGACGTTTTTCCGCTCGCCTGGCGGCTATCGCGTAGTCCCTGCTGGGCGCGATCCCGCTGACCGCTTTGCGCTTGTATGTCACCCCTGTCGCGGGCCATCCCTTTGTGCCGTGACGAGTCTGTCGGTAATGGCGCGGAAATGTTTTGTGGATATGGCTGCGGGTAGTGACGGCCGGGTCCGCTTGAGCGGGACGCCCGTCCGCAGGCCATTTTTGCGCTATTCCCCGGTAGCTGTTTCTCGGCCGGCTCGACGTGGTGACGGGAGTCCCGTACGCCGGGGAGCGAAGGAGAACTGATGAAGAGCGGAGCTCGGATCGCGTTGGCGGTCGGCCTCGGTTACGTCCTCGGCCGCCGGAAGAAGTTGCGTACCGCCCTCACCCTGGGCGCGGCGGTGGCCGCCGGACGGGCCAGCAAGAACCCCGGCGGACTGCTGAAGTACGGCACGGACCTGCTGAACAGCACCCCCCAGCTGGGCAACCTCGGCAAGCTGGGCGCCCCCCTCGCCACGGCCGGCAAGGCCGCCGCGACCGCCGCCGCCGGCAGCGGCATCGACGCCCTCAGCGGCCGGCTGCGGGGCAGCGCCGACGCGCTGCGCCGGAAGTCCGGTGCCGCACAGCCCGACGACGCCTCCGACGAGCGCTCCGCGCCGGACGAGGAGCAGGAACTGGCGGACCAGCCCGAGGCCCGGGACGACCTCGACCAGGACGACTCGGACGAGCGGCAGCCGGCCGTCGCCCGCCGGCAGCGGGGGCGGTGACCATGGCAGCGACGACGAACCTCGCCGACAAGGCGCGTGACCAGCTCGGCGGTGAACTGCGCAACCTGGCGTCCGCGATCGGTGAGCGGGCCGTGACGGTGGTGACCGAGCGGCTCACCGGCGCGACCGGTCGGCTCAGTGAGTACGCGAAGTCCGGCGGTGGCCCCGGTCTGATCGCCGCCGCCACCGGCGCGCAGAAGCTCGCCGAGGGCCACTCCCCGATGAAGGCCATGTTCCATGCCGGCCTCGCCGGCGGTAAGGAGAAACTCATGTCGGCGTTCGGCGGCGGCAAGGGTGGCAAGGGCGGCGGCAAGAAGCTCAAGGTCACCAACATCGTCGAGACCATCGAGGTCGGCGTGCCGGTCCGGGTCGCCTACAACCAGTGGACCACCTTCGGTGACTTCCCGAGCTTCATGAAGAAGGTCGAGCTGGCGGAGAACTCCGAAGACGAGAAGATGAACTGGAAGGCGCAGATCTTCTGGTCGCACCGCAGCTGGGAGTCGACGATCATCCGGCAGATCCCGGACCGGTTGATCCACTGGCGGTCCAAGGGCGAGAAGGGCTCCGTCGACGGCACGGTCAGCTTCCACGAGGTCGGCCCGGAGCTGACGAAGATCCTGGTCGTGCTGGAGTACCACCCGAAGGGCCTCTTCGAGCACACCGGCAACCTGTGGCGGGCCCAGGGCCGGCGGGTGCGGCTGGAGTTGAAGCACTTCGTCCGGCACGTGATGACGCAGACCGTGCTCGACCCGGACTCGGTCGAGGGCTGGCGCGGCGAGATTGAGGACTCCCAGGTGGTCAAGGACCACGAGACCGCGCTCCAGGAGGAGCAGGAGGCCCGCGAGCAGCAGCAGCAGGGCCGGGCCGAGGAGGCCGAGGAGCCCGAGGCGGCGGAGGAGCCCGAGGAGGAGCGCCGGCCCGCCGAGCGTGGCCGCCGTCGGGCGCCGCAGCGTCGTCGTCCCCCCGAGGAGGAGGAGTACGACGAGTACGAGGAGGGCGAGGACTTCGACGAGGGCTACGACGAGGAGGAGCCCGAGGAGGAGCGGCCTCCGGTGCGCCGCCGCCAGCCGGAGCGGGCGCGCCGCCCGCAGCCGCGCGAGGAGCGGGAGCCGCGTGAGGAGCGTCCCCGCCCGGCCGCCCGTCGGGCCCCCGAGCCGCCCCGTCGTCCGGTGGTCCGCCGCCGGCGTGAGGAGCGTGGCGAATGACGGTTGCGACGACGAGCAGCGGTCAGGGCGGTGGCGCCCTGGAACGGGGCGGTGGCGGCGGGGGAAGCCTCGCCGACGTGGTGGAGACGGTGCTGGACAAGGGCGTGGTGATCGACGCGCAGGTGTCGATCGCCGTGGTCGGCATCAACCTCCTGGAGATCAACGCCCGGATCGTGATCGCCAGCGTGGAGACGTACCTGCGGTTCGCCGAGGCGGTCGACCGGTACGACATCACCCCGAAGGGCACCAAGGGGCTGCCCGACCTGGTGGGCGACGCCGCCGGGGCGGCGACCAAGGGCAAGGCCATCTCCGGCCTGGGCAAGGCCGCGCAGGAGATCAGCGGCGCGGTGGCCGAGTCGATCAGCGACCGCGCCGAGCGCAAGCGGGACCGTCCGCGTCGCCGCCGGGGCGAGGAGGGCTGAGATGACCGACGAGCAGACTCCGCCGGCCGACGAGACCGGCCTGTTCATCTACGGCATCGTGCCGTCCGACGTGGAGCCGACCCCCGACGCGGAGGGGGTCGGCACCCCGCCGGGCGAGATCACCGCCGTCCGGCACGGCGACCTGACCGCCCTGGTCAGCGAGGTCGGGCTGGAGGAGCCGATGGGTCGGCCCGCCGACCTGACCGCGTACCAGACGCTGCTGGACGGCACGGCGGCGGTCGCGCCGGTGCTGCCGGTCCGGTTCGGCACGGTGGTGACCGGGCCGGACGCGGTGGCCGACCTGTTGGAGGCGCACCACGAGCGGTTCGCCGCCGCGCTCGACGAGTTCGAGGACCGGCTCCAGTACACGGTGCACGGGCGCTTCGACGAGGCGGAGCTGATCAGCGAGGTGCTGGCCGCCGACGCGGGTGCCGCCGCACTGGCCGACCAGGTACGCGGCCGGCCGGAGGCGGAGAGCCGGGAGCAGCGGATCCGGCTCGGCGAGATGATCAGCCAAGCGGTGGAGCTGCGCCGGGAGGCGGAGAACCGCGAGCTGGTCGAGGCGCTCACCCCGTACGCGGTGGCGAACGCGCCCCGCCAACCGAGCAGTGAACTGGACGCGGTGAACGTGGCCTTCCTGGTCGGCGCGGACGACGAGGAGGAGTTCGTCCGGGCGGTGGAGGACTTCGCCGAGCAGCGTCGGGACCTGATCCGGATGCGACTGCTCGGCCCGCTGGCCCCGTACGACTTCGTGAGCGCGCACCAGCTGGTGGAGTGACCCATGGACATCCTGTGGGCGTTGCTGACCCTGCCGTACGCACCCGTGCGGGGGCTGACCTCGGTGGTCAAGGTGATCGCCCGGGAGGCGGAGACCCGGCAGTACAACCCGGTCAACATCCGGCACGAGCTGGAGGAGCTGGACCGGGCGGCGGCGGCCGGCGACATCACGCCCGAGGAACGGGACCGGGGCCAGCAGCAGGTGCTGGACCGGTTGACCACCCCGGCCGGCGGCACCGGACGTACGCCGTCCCGGCCCGCCGGCCCGGGTCGCCGGCCGCCCCCGGCCCGGCGTCGGTCCACGGACGGACGGGCTGACCAGGACCGCCGGCGAGGGAGATGAGATGACGGGAGTACGGATCCGCGGCGACGGCGACCGGGAGCGGTGGCGGGACCGGGGCGGCCGGGAGGAGCCCGACCGGTACGCCGACGACGAGGACTACGAGCCGGTCACGGCCGCCGAGGCCGCCCGGGAGGGGCTGCGCCAGCTCGTCGGGCTGACCGGCAGGGACCCGCTCGGGATCACCTCGATCCAGCCCACCGACGACGGCTGGCTGGTCGGGGTGGAGGTGGTCGAGGACCACCGGATCCCGGCGTCGACCGACCTGCTCGGCCTCTACGAGGTCGAGCTGGACATGGCGGGCAGCCTGCTCGGCTACCGGCGGACCCGCCGCTACCAGCGCGGCAAGGGGGACGTGAGCTGAGATGACGACTCCACGACCTTCCCCGGTGGTGCAGAACAGCGGCCAGGTGATGGGTGCCGGGCACGAGCCGGCGAACCTGGGCGACATCCTCGAACGGGTCCTCGACCGGGGCATCGTGATCGCCGGCGACATCCGGGTCAGCCTGCTCGACATCGAGCTGCTGACGCTCAAGCTGCGGCTGGTGATCGCCTCGGTGGACACCGCGCGGCAGATCGGCATCGACTGGTGGGAGCACGACCCGTGGCTCAGTTCCCGGGCCCGGCCGCCCGTCGAGCCCGGCCCTCGCGACCCGGAGGAGGTGGAGGCGTCCCGGCGTCCCCGGGTCGCCGCCCGCGCCCTGAGGGAGGAACGGAATGAGTACGACCGCTGAGTCCACCTCGGCGGACGCCGCCCTCGGGGTCGGCGCCTGGCTGCACGGGGTGGCCCGCGAGGTCGACCCGCAGACGCTCGGCGGGATCACCGGGATGGACGGCACGCCGGTCCGCGCGGTCCGCGCCGCCGGCCTGGTCGCCGTCGTCAGCAGCGCCCCGCTAACCGAGTACGGCGAGGAGCCGCTGCGCCGCAACCTGGAGGACCTGGCCTGGCTGGAGCGGGCCGCCCGGGCCCACCACGCGGTGGTGGACGCGCTGTCCCGGGCGGGCGCGGTGGTGCCGGCCCGGCTGGCCACCGTGCACCGCGACGACGAGCGGGTCGCCCGGGTGCTGACCGAGCGGCGCGCCGAGCTGACCGCCACCCTCGCCCGGCTCACCGGCCGCGAGGAGTGGGGCGTCAAGGGGTACGTGGTGCCCGGCGCGACGCCCCGGACCGAGGAACCGGTCGGCGGGGGCGGGGCCGGTGCGGCGTACCTGCGGCGGCGGCGGGCCCAGCTCACCGCCCGGGAGGAGGGGCAGCGGATCGCGGCGGAGGCGTCCAGCGCCGTGCACACCGCCCTCGCCGGGTACGCGGTCGCCGCCCGCCGGCACGCCCCGCAGGACCGGCGGCTCTCCGGGGCGGCCACCGCGATGGTGCTCAACGGCGCGTACCTGGTCGACCGGGCCGCGCTGGACGGTTTCGCGGCGCTGGTCGGCGAGCTGGCCGAGCGGCACCCGGAGCTGCGGCTGGAGCTGACCGGCCCGTGGCCGCCGTACTCCTTCGTGGCGGAACCCTCGGCGGACCCGGTGCCCGCGGACCCGGTGCGCGGAGAGTCGACGCACGCGGAGCCGACGCATGCCGAACCGGCGCGCGGGGAGCCGGTGTGACCGGGGTTTGGGGGCCGGGATGGGGGTGACCTCGCTCGCGCCGAGCAGCGCCGACGATCCGCTGGCCCACCACCAGGTGGCCCTGGTCGACCTGCTGGACCGGGTGCTGGCCACCGGCGTGGTGATCAGCGGCGACATCACCCTGGCCATCGCCGACATCGACCTGGTCCGGATCTCGCTGCGCGCGCTGGTCGCCTCCGTCGGCGCGCTCGCCCCGCCGGAGCTGCCCGCCCCGCCCACCCCGCTCGGGTCGCCGGAGTTGCCCGGCGGGCTGGCGTCGCCGGAGTTGCCCGGCGGGCTGGCGTCGCCGGAGCTGCCCGGCGGGCTCGCGTCGCCGGAGTTGCCCGGTGCGGCGGCGGAGGGGACGTCGTGACCGGCCGGGACGAGGCGGCTGAACTGGCCGCCGTGCTGGGGGAGCCGCAGTGGGAGAAGCCCCGGGTCCGGCCGCTGGACCGTCGGCTGGCCGTCGACGCCGACTCGGTCGAGCGGGGCCTGGCCAGCCTGGTGCTCACCGTCGTCGAGCTGCTCCGCCAGCTCATGGAGCGCCAGGCCCTGCGCCGCGTCGACCTGGGTGACCTCACCGACGACCAGATCGAACGCGTCGGCGCCACCCTGATGGCGCTGGAGGAGCAGATGACCCACCTGCGCGACTACTTCGGCCTCTCCCCCGAAGACCTCAACCTCGACCTGGGCCCCCTCGGCCCCCTCCTCCCCACCGACTGATCCCTTCCCCGGGCCTCGCCTCCCCGGCGGTGAACCCCCGGGCCTCGCGTCCCCGGCGGTGAGCGCCCCGGTGATCATGAGGTTGACGGCGTTGTAGATCTCCATGACTGCCGCCAACCCCATGATCACCGGGTCGGGGAGGTGAGGGGAGGGGTCAGGGAGGGTCAGGCGGGGAGGCGGATGATGTCGTAGTCGGTCTCGGGGGTCTGGTCGGTGTCGAAGCGGGCGTTGACCACGTAGAGGGCGTTGCCGAAGAGGTCGGCGGTGGTGGGGACGCGGAGTTCGGGGCCGGTGGTCTCGTGGGTGACGGTGCCCCGGGTGAAGGTGGGGTCGAGCCGGATCTCGACGACCATGTTGGTCAGGTTGCGCACCACCCAGAGGGTGTGGCCGCGGCGGACCAGGCCGTCGGCGCGCTCGACGGAATAGCCACCCAGGTCCACCAGGCGGCTGGCGCCGGTCACCGGGTCCACCCGGACCAGCCGGCCGGGGAGCATCTGCGCCACCAGCAGGTCACCGTCGGGCAGCGCCACGATCCCGTTGTGGTAGGCGTCCGGCACCGCCGCCGGACCGGTCAGCGGCAACTCCCGGACCGCCGACGCGGCGGGCAGCCGACCGCCCGGCCCGAGCGGTACGACGTACAGCACCGGCCGGGCGGAGTCGGTGAAGTACACCGCCCGCTCCGTGATCACCAGGTCGTTGACCAGGCTGCCGGGTCGGTCGGTGAACCGGTAGCGGGCCAGCAGGGCACCGGTCCGCGCGTCGTACACGCTGGCGGCGCCGCCGGAGAAGTCGGCCGTCCAGAGCCGACCGGACCGGTCGAGCTTCACGCCCGCCTTGTCGGTGCCGGGCACCCCGGGGATCAGCACCTCGCCGCGTCCGGTCCGCAGGTCACCGCGCCAGACCGCGCCGTCGAGGATCGAGGTGACGTAGACCGTGCCGCCGCGCCCCACGGTGAGGCCCTCGGGGGTGAAGCCGTCGGGCAGCGGGATCCGGGACGGGAACGGGCGGACGGCCCCCGCGGCCGCCGCCGGCTCGACCGGGGTGAGGACAGCCGTACCGGGCAGGGTGAGGACGGTTGCCGCCGCCACCAGTCTGAGCAGCATCGGGAAGCGAGAAACACGCATGCACATCACCGCCTGATCGGACGGTGGGCCTCTCCGACGAGACCCACTCTCCTGATCAGACGGTCGAGCCGTCGCGGGAGGTTGTCAGCCGGCCCGCTGCTGCGCGTACGCCGCCAGCCAGGCCACCTGGCCGGGGTCGAGGGAGGGGCGGACCCGGGCGCGGGCCGCCGCGACGTGGGCGGTGGTGACGGTGGCGGCGGTGAGGGACTCGCGCATCGCGGCCAGGGCGGACTCGCGGACCAGGGCCGCGCAGTCGGCGGCCGAGAAGCCGTCCAACTCCTCGCCCAGCCCGGCCAGGTCCACGTCCGGTGCGAGCGGCACGTTCCGGGCGGCGGCGCGCAGGATCTCCGCCCGGGCCGGCCCGTCCGGCGGCGGTACGTAGACCAGCCGCTCCAACCGGCCCGGACGCAGTAGCGCCGGGTCGACCAGGTCGGGGCGGTTGGTCGCGCCGACCACCACCACGTTGCGCAGCGTCTCCACCCCGTCCAGCTCGGTCAGCAGCGCGGCGACCACCCGGTCGGTCGTACCCCCGTCGGTGGCCTGACCGCGCACCGGGGCCAGGGCGTCCATCTCGTCCAGGAAGACCAGTGTGGGCGCGGCCTCGCGGGCCCGGCGGAACAGCTCCCGGACCGCGCGCTCGCTCTCGCCCACCCACTTCGAGAGCAGCTCCGCGCCCTTCACCGACAGCACGTTCGCCCGCCCCGACCCGGCGAGCGCGGTGACCAGGTAGGTCTTGCCGCAGCCGGGCGGCCCGTAGAGCAGCACGCCCCGGGGCGGCTGCACGCCGAGCCGGGCGAAGGTGTCCGGATAGGTCAGCGGCCAGAGCACCGACTCGGTCAGCGTCTCCTTCACCTCGTGCAGGCCGCCCACGTCGTCCAGGGTCACCGAGGCCAGTTCCAGGCTCGCCGAGCCGGCCATCGTGGTCGGGCGGACCACCTCCAGCGCGGCGTCGAGGTCGGCCATCGCCACCGTCGGTGACTCGGCCGACCTCTGCCGCAGCGCCGCCCGTACCCCGGCCTCCCGGACCAGCGCCGCCAGGTCCGCCGCGACGAACCCCGGCGTACGCCCGGCGACCTCGTCCAGCCGGACGTCCTCGGCGAGCGGCACCTGCCGGGTCAGCACGGTCAACTGTTCGCGGCGCATCGGCTGGTCCGGCAGCGGCACGGTGATCCGCAGCGAGAGCAGGTCGGGAGCGCGCAACGCGGGGTCCACGGACTCCGGCCGGCCGGTGGTGCAGACGACCGCCGCCCCGGCCCGTACGGTCTCGGCGAGCACCTGCCGGAACACGGTGGCCAGCGGGCCCGGCTCGTCGGCCGGGGCGAGCGCCTCCACGTCGGTGACCAGCAGGACGGCGGGCCCGTCGGCGCGTACCGCCTCGGCGGCGGCGCGCAGCCGGGCCGCCGCGGCGTCGTTGGTCAACGCCGCCAGCTCCGGTGCCCAGAGCGGCGCAGGTAGACCCGGGCGCGTACCCGGGCGGCGACCGCCCGGACCAGCGCCGACTTGCCCGAGCCGGCCGGCCCGCTCAGCAGCACACCCAGCGACACGGTGGTGCCCAGCCGGCCCAGCACCTCGCGGTGGTGGAAGCCGAGGTCGAGCAGTTCGGTCAGCTGGTCGGCCTGCGCCCGCAGCCCGGGCAGCTCGTCGACGCTCGGCGCCCCGTCCGGCCCGACCAGCTCCGGTGCGCCGTCCGCCCCGGCCTGGTCCGGTGCCCCGTCCGCTCCGACCCGCGCCGGTGCGTCGTCCGGCCGGACCCGCTCCGGTGTCCCGGCCGGGCCGCCGGGTGGCGGTGCGTCGGTCAGCCGGCCGGTGCTGTCCTGGCCGACCGGCCCGGAACCGCGGGTGGCGGTGCCGTCGTCCCAGCCGACCACGGTGTCCATGGTGACCAGCGTCCCGGCGGCCGGCTCGACGGCGACCACGGTGAGCAGGGTGCTGGTCCAGGCATAGCCGACGGCGCTGGCGAGGCTGCGCCGGGCCGCCTCGACGAGGCTGCGCACCGGGGCGTCCGGGAGCACGTCCCGGGGCAGCAGCGACACGTCGTCCCCGGCGGTGACGACCTTGCCGAGCAGCGCCAGCCGCAGCATCTCCGGGGAGACCGCGGCGACGATCTCCGCCGGGCCGGTCAGGGTGACCCGGCGGGCGGGGGTGACCGGCAGCGGGCTCACCGTCACCTGCCCGCCGTCGCGCAGGCCCAGGTTGCCCAGGAGCAGGTCGTCGGCGTACAGCAGGGCGGTGCTCGCGTTCCGGTCGGCCGGGGCCGCGATGCCGGCGGTCACCCGGCGGCCGGCCAGGCGTACCGGGTCGCCGGGGCGCAGCGCGAGCGCGGTCAGCACCTCGGGGTGCAGGCGGACCACGCCGCGCCGGGCGTCCAGCGCGGCCGGTCGCAGGCTCGCGGTCAGGGTGAGGTCGGGTTCCGCCACCGCCCGACAGTAGCCGCCGCCGGCCCCCGGTCGCGCGGGCGGCGGCGCGGGCGGACGCGCGCCCGGTCAGGGCAGCGGACCGGGGTCCGCGAGCAGCGACGGGTCGCGCCGGATCAGCTCGGCGAGCCGGGCGGCCGGGTCCGCGCCGGGCCCGTCCTGGCCGGGCGCCGACACGGTCTTCACCGACATCGGCCAGGCGGGCGGCGGCTTCGCCACGGCCTCCGCGCCGACCGTCACGTCCGGCCCGGCCCAGGACACCCGCAGGGGGTACGCCCGCCCGTCGTGCTCCACCCGTAGGGTGACGGCCAGCCCGGGATGCGCGGCGACCACCCGGCGGACCGCCTCGGCGACCTCCTCCACCGGGTCGCGGGCGACCGGCTGCCCGGCGAGCGGTCGGCCGGCCTCCGGCTCCCGGGCGACGGGCTGCCTGCCGTCCGTCTCCCGGGCGACGGGCTGCCGCCCGTCCGGCTCCCGGGTGACCGGCTCACGCCCGTCCCGCGACCGGTACGTCCCCGCCCCACCGGCGGGCCGGGCCGGTGCGATCCCGTCGGCCTCGTCGTCCGGAGTGCCCGCCCGGCGCCGCAGCGCCTCCTCCCGGCGGGCCATCCGGGCCAGTGTCTCGTCCAGATCACCTCTCATCACGTCCCCCTCTTCCGGCAAGCGGGTCGAGCCGTCGATCAGGCGTCCCGCTCCCGGGTCGCCCGTTCCAGCGCGCGGTCCAGGACGACCAGCAGGGCGTCCCGGACGGAGAGCCGTTCCCGTGCGTCGAACTGCACCACCGGTACGTGGTCACCGATGGCCAGCGCCCAACGGACCGACGCCAGGTCGTGCGCCAGCCGCCCGTCGAAGGCGTTCACCCCCACCACGAAGGGCAACCCGGCCCGCTCGAAGAAGTCGATCGCCGGGAAGCAGTCGTCGAGCCGGGCGCTGTCCGCCACCACCAGTGCCCCGAGCGCGCCCCGGGCCAGGTCCTCCCACATGAACCCGAACCGCGTCTGGCCGGGGGTGCCGAAGAGATAGAGCTTCAGGCTGCGGTCGATGGTCACGCAGCCGAAGTCCATCGCCACCGTGGTGGTGGTCTTGGTCGACCGTACGCCCGGGTCGTCGACGCCGATCCCGGCGCTGGTCATCTCGGCCTCGGTGGTCAGCGGGGCGATCTCGGAGATCGCGCCCACCGTGGTGGTCTTGCCCACCCCGAACCCGCCGGCGATGAGGATCTTCACCGGGATCGGCGCCGTCCTGGCCGGGGTGCCCGTGACCGCCGGCGCGGACCCGCCCGGCGGCCGGTACGGCGGCGGCGCGGAGGTGGGTGCGGGCCCGGGTGGTGCCGGCGCGGGCGGTGGCGGCACCGGCCGGCCGAGCGGAACCGGGACCGGCCGGGGTGCCGTAGCGGGCGGCGGCGCTGTTGGCGGCGAGCCCGCCCGCCGACGGGACGGGCCATTCAGGAGATCGCACGGAGTCCATCAATCAGTCGCAGGATGAGGGCCGGGTCGAAGACGTCCTCGGTACCGCCGACGTGCACGTCGAGGTGGCCGGCGGCGCGCAGGTCGCCGACCAGGACCCGGGTCACGCCGAAGTGCATCCGCATCCGGGCGGAGATCTCGGCGACCGAGATCGGCTCGCCGCAGAGCGCGACGATCGCCTGGAGTTCGGGGGCGAGCCGGGACGACACCGCCCACGAGCCGGTCTCCGGGCGGGCGGTCACCTGGGTCTCCAGGCCGATCGCCGGGTCGGCTCCGGTCGTCCGCCCGGCGGTCAGCACGAACGGTCGCGGGCTGGCCGGCCGGTCCGGGCCGGTGTCGACCCCTCCCGGCTCCGCCGGCGGGGGCGGGCCGGCGGGGACGACCGCAGGTAGGGCCGGATCCGGACGGCGGGGTCCGGATCCGGTTCCTCGCCGGCGACCTCGGGGGTCATTGCTGAACGGCGTTCTTCAGCTCGGCGATGAGGCGCGGGGTCAGCGCGCCACCGGCCCGCCCGGCGAAGAGCGTCATCTCGTACGCGACGGTGCCGAGGTTGGCGGACCGGTCCGCGACGACGCCGAGCACCGAGCCGCTGCTGATCGCGCTGATCAGCAGGTAGCCCTCGGCCATGTCGACGATCACCCGGTTCAGGCCGCCGAGGGCGTACCAGCTGGCGGCGCCGCCGGCCAGGCTGGTCATCCCGGACACCACGGCGGCGAGCCGTTCCGCGTTGGAGCGGTCCTTGATCGCGGACATGGCCATCAGCAGGCCGTCCGAGGAGACCGCGATCGCCTCCATCACCCCGCGGTGCTGGAGGTGAACGAGTCGAGCAGCCAGTTGAAGGTGCGGGCCTCCGGGCTGAGCTCGCCGGGGTGGCTGTCGACGTTGTCGTGCAGGAAAGGGCTGGTCACCGTGATGATCCCTCTTCGTTGCGGCGGTCTGGACTGACTTCGCGCAGAGCACGGGCGACGCCCGCCTCGAACTGGGTGATGAGGTCGCGTACCTCGGCCGGGTCGCCGGGGTGCGGGCTGGGCGGTGGTGCGTGCGGTGCGGTGACGGTGAGGTTCGCCCCGGGGACCCGCCGACTGAGCCGCGGTCGCTCGGGCGTGGGCTCCACCGGTCCCGCCGGGTCCGGCCCGACGACGCCGGCCCGGGTCGGTTCGGTCGTGGCCGCCCGGAAAGCTTCGGCGGCGTCCGCCCGGATCGCTTCGGGGACGTCGGCCCGGATCGGTTCCGGGACGTCCGTCCGGATCGGCCCGGTGGTGCTCGGCCGGGTGCGTTCCGCCCGGAGGATGCCGGACTGGAACTCCTCGACCAGCGCGCGGACGGCCGCCGGGTCGGCCGGCGGGACGTCGACCGGCCGGCCCACCGGGCCGGTCCGCGGCAGGCTCGCGCCCGGCACCCGCTGCCGGATCAGCGGTCGTACCCCGGTGGCCGGCGCGGCGGGCGGCCCGGCGGCGAGCAGGGCGGCCCGGCCACCGGCTGCTGCGGCTGGTCGGTCCCGGTCCGCGCGGCCGGGGCGTCCGTCGCGGTGGCATCGACCGCATCGGTGGTGCCGAAGGCGTTCCACGGCTCGCCCGCCGCCATGCTGCGGGTGGCCCGGCTCAGCAGCGCCGGGTCGAAGCCGGGCAGGGCCAGCTCCGCAGCGGCCGGCCGCCGGTCCTCCGTCGGCGCGGCGAGCGCGCTCCGCCCGTCGACCGGGGCGGCGCTCGGCCCCCGGTGTTCCGGCGACCGCCGGTCCCGGGCCGGTACGGCGGCCCGCGCCACCGTGACCCCGGCCCGCTCCGGCCGGCGGATCACCAGCAGCGCCCGGGGGATCTCCAGCCGGGCGGTCACCCCGCCACCGGCGGTCGGTACGAGGTCCACCTTCCAGCCGTGCCGGCGGGCCAGCCGCCCGACCACGAAGAGGCCGAGCACCTCGGTCGGGGCCAGGTCGAGTCGTTCCCGCCGGGTCAGCCGGGCGTTCTCCTCGGCGAGGCGTTCGGCGGTCATGCCGATGCCCCGGTCGACCACGGTCAGCCGGGCGCCTCCGTCGGTCAGCTCGCCGGCCACCACCACCCGGGTGTGCGGCGGGGAGGAGACGGTGGCGTTCTCCATCAGCTCGGCGAGCGCCAGCACCAGGTCGCCGACGGTGGCCGGCGCGGCCGACACGCCGGGCGGGACCTGCACGTCGACCCGGGTGTAGTCCTCGATCTCGCCGAGCGCCAGCCGCACCACGTCGGCCAGCGGCACCGGTGCGACGTGGCCGTCGGTGCCGGCCGACCCGGAGAGGACGACCAGGCTCCCGGCGTTGCGGCGCAGCCGGCTGGAGATGTGGTCGAGGCGGTACAGGTGCTCCAGCCGGCCCGGGTCGGTCTCCTGCCGTTCCAGCCGGTCGATCAGGGCGATCTGCCGGCCGACCAGGTTCTGCGTACGGCGGCCGACGTGGCCGAACATCTGCGCCACGTTGCGCCGGCCGGCGACCTGCCGTTCGACCAGCCGGGCGGCGGTGCTCTGCACCCGTTCGAAGGCCCGCGCCAGGTCGCCGATCTCGTCCCGGGCCCGGACGTCGACCGGGTCGAGGCGGACCGGCTGGACGGACTCGGACTCGTCGTCGGCGACCCGGACCAGTTCGGCCTCGGCGACCCGGGCGACCCGGTCGGCGGAGCGGGTGAGCCGGGTCAGCGGGCGGGCCACCGTCCGGGCGACGGCCATGCTGAGCAGCACCACGACCAGCAGGACCAGGGCGGCGGCCAGGCCCACCAGCCAGGCGACGGTGAGCGCCCGCCGCTGGTCGGCGGTGGTCTCGGCGATGACGTCCGCGACGACCTTCTTCTCCACGAACTGACCGAGCGTGATCATCGAGCGGACGGACGGGAAGAGCGCGTCCAGCGGCACGGCGGCGATCGCGGCGACCGGGTCCCGGACGCTGTCGACCAGGAAGGTGGGCGAGGTCCGGGCGGCCACCGCCGCGTCGTCCAGCATGGCGAGCTGGTACTGCTCGCGGGTGATCAGGCCACGGAACCGCAGGTTGTCCACCTGGAGCGCGGACATGCAGGCGATGTAGGCCGCCGAGACCTTCGGGTCGCCCGTCGCCTTGACCAGCACGATCAGGGTGGCGCAGGCGCTCAGCCCCTCGTCGGCGCGCAGCAGCGCGTCCAGCGCCAGCACCTGCCGCCCGGCGGAGGTGTCGGTGTCCACCTGGAACGGCAGCCGCAGCGCCTCGATCAGCGCCGTGTCGACCGGCCCGAAGGCCGCCAGGATCTGCTCCGGGGTGGCCTTCCCGGCGAGCACGGCGGTACGCAGGTCGGCCAGTTTGCGTACGCCGTCGAGGGCCGCCGCGACCCGGCCGGGGAGCGACTCGGCGCGCAGGTCGGCGACCTGGTCGTCCACCGTCGCCGACTTCTGGATCAGCTCGGTACGGCTCACCCGGCCCAGCAGCAGCCCCACCGAGAGCAGCCGTTCCTGCTGGAGGTCCTGCACGAGGCTGCCGATCCGGCTGGCGACCCGGACGGTGGCGGCGGTGTCGCCGGCCCGCTGCGCGGCGGCCACCCGGCCGAGGACGACCGGTACGGCGAGCCCCACCATGCTCACCAGCGGGATGATCACGAGCAGGGCGAGCTTGCCCCGGATCCGCAGCCTACCGAGCAGCATCGAAGGGTCCCCACCGTTCCGGCTCGGTGCCGCGGACCGGGCCGACCGGCTGGAGCTGGCGCGGCTCGGCGGGCGGCTGCCACGGGTCGGGCAGCGTGTCGGCGTCCTGCCGCTCCCGCCGTTCCTGCTCGGCCCGGCGGGCCGGCCCAGGGCCGCGAGCAACGTCCAGACCAGCACCGCCAGCAGCAGCGCGGCGGCTCCCACGGCGGCCACGGCCACCCAGCGGTCCCGGTCGAGCCGGTCGATGCGCTCGGCCAGCAGCGCGTCGAGCTGGTCGAAGATGACGCCGCGCAGCTGCTTGGCGGCGGCCTGGGCGGTGCCGCCGCTGGCGGAGAGCCCGGCCGGGTCGGGTGCCGCGGTGCCGGCGGCCGGCGTGCCGTACGCGCCGAACGCCTCGAGCGAGCGCTGGTAGGTGTCCAGTGGGGTCAGCACGTTGGCGCCCAGGTCGGTGCTCTCCGAGCTGTCCACCGCGGCCCGCAGGTCAGCCACCAGGTCGGTGGCCGGGACGAGGGCGGCCACCCGAAGTTCGGCCAGCTGGAGGAGGGCCTTCGGCCGTTCGGCGGCCGGGCGTCGGGGAGCCAGCCGGGACATGTCCACGAGCCGGCCGGCGTACACCGTGGCGGTGGGGAGGTCCCCGGTGATGGCGTCCTGGAGGAAGAACGAGTCGGACTGTGGGTCGCGGGTCAGCCCGGAGCTCTCCCGCACCTTCCGGTACAGCTGCAGCAGCAGGTCGGTGGCCTCCCCGTACGCGACGAAGGCCGCCTCCGGGTCGGTGATCGCCCGGTCCGGCAGGGCCTCCAGCTTGGCCCGGAGCCCGGACCACCGTTCGTGGCTGCGCAGCTCGTCGCCGACGGCGCTGTCCACGGTGGCCATCTGCTCGACGGCGGCGGTGAGCGCGCCGCGGGAGACCGATCCGCCGCCGACGGTGGTGGACTGGGCCTCGACCAGCGCGTCGGTCACCGGGCCGAGGGCGCGCAGGTAACGCACCCCGAGCCGTTCCCGGCCGGCCAGTTCCCGGTCGTCCCCGGTCAGCCGGTACGTCTGCGTGAAGAGCAGCCCGACCGGGGCGACCAGGGCCAGCACGAGCAGCAGCGGCAGGACGCGGCCCGACAGCCGGGGCCGTCGACTGGCCCGCGACGCGGGGACGGTCATGATCGGTCTCCTCCGGCGACGGCGGGGGATTCTGGGTGGGTGGGCGGGGTCGCCGCGGTGGTCCCGTACACCGGACCGGAAACTAACCGAACCGCGCGCCGGTGGGAGCGCCGTCGCTCAGTCGGCTTCGCGTCACTTCGGGCGGTGTCACACGGTGTTCACCGGGCCGGCACCGTGCGTTCCGTTGGGCAGTCGTATGGCGGCATCGATTACGGTTTGCGAACGTAGATGTGAATTCACGTGATCCGAATTCATCCCGCTGGGATGTGCTGGACGCTGCGCGGTCGATCGGACTCGGACACCGATCGGCGCTACCGGACGGACGTACGGCGGATCTCAGGTAATGCTCAGGTTCCGCGCCGTACCGTGTGCGCCATGAGATCACCGCTGCCGACCGCGCGGGTCCGGCGTGCCCTCGCCACCCGCCGACGCCGTGTCGTCGCCGCGGCGGTCGTGCTCGGTCTGGCCGCCGCCGGCGTGTTCTGGGCGGCCCGGTCCGGACCGCCGGTCTTCCGGACCGAGTCGGCGACGGTGACCGTGCGCTCCGGACCGGCCGGCGACCAGCCGGTCGACCTGGACACCACGCTCTATCTGCCGGCGGACGCCTCGGCCACGCGCAAGGTGCCCGCGGTGCTGCTGGCGCACGGCTTCGGCGGCACCAAGGAGTCGGTCCGTCCCGACGCGGAGGACCTGGTCGAGCGCGGCTACGCGGTGCTGACCTGGACCGCCCGGGGCTTCGGCCGCAGCGGCGGCGAGATCCACCTGGACAACCCCGACTACGAGGTACGGGACGCCCAGCGCCTGCTCGACCGGCTGGCCGCCCGCCCGGACATCCGCACCGACGCCGCCGGTGACCCCCGGGTCGGTGTGGTCGGCGGCTCGTACGGCGGTGGCCTGGCCCTGCTGCTCGCCGCCCAGGACCCCCGGGTCGACGCGATCGTCCCGATGATCACCTGGAACGACCTCTCCCGGGCCTTCCTGCCGGAGAGCACCGGGAAGCCGCCCACCGAGGGCGTGTTCAAGAAGGGCTGGGCCGGGATCTTCTTCGGGGGCGGCGGCAGCGCCGGCTCCGGTCCGGCCGGCGTCTCCGGCGGCACGGCCGGTCAGCCGGAGGGCGCCCCGGCGTCGGCCGGCCCGCCCAGCCCCCGGCCCGGCGGGGGCCCCGGCACCGGCTCCGGCCGCGCCCCCGGTGGCGCCGCCGACCCGTCCTGCGGCCGGTTCGCCGCCGACGTCTGCGCCGCCTACCTGCGGATCGCCACCACCGGACGGGCCGACCAGGCGGCGGTGGACCTGCTGCGCCGTTCGTCGCCGGCCGGCGTGCTGGACCGGATCAAGGCGCCCACCCTGCTGGTGCAGGGGGAGGCCGACACCCTCTTCCCGCTCGCCGAGGCGGACGCCAACGCCCGGGGCATCGCCGCCGCCGGTACGCCGGTGCGGGTCGCCTGGTTCACCGGCGGCCACGACGGCGGCTCGGGCCCGACCTCCGACTCCGACCGGGTGAAGTTCCTGACCGCGCAGTGGCTCGACCACTACGTCAAGGGCGACGGCCCGGCACCCGGCGACGGGTTCACCTTCTCCCGGATCGCCGGCTTCGACGCGCTCGACCGGGGCCTGGTCGCCACCGGCTACCGCACCGCCGACTATCCCGGCGTCGACGGGGACACCCGGCGCGAGGTCGAGGTGACCGGCCCGGGCCAGGCGATCGCGAACCCGCCCAACGGCAACCCGGCGGCCATCTCGTCGGTGCCCTTCGCCGGGGCGCTCGGCTCGCTGCTCGACGGGGTGGCCGGCGACATCCCCGGCCAGCACGCCCGCTTCGAGTCCGCGCCGCTGGACGACGCGGTCGACGTGGTGGGCTCCCCGACGGTCCGGCTCCGCGCCGCGTCGGCGACCGGCGAGGCGGTGCTCTTCGTCAAGCTCTACGACGTCGACCCGCAGGGCGCCGCCACGCTCCCCGACGGCCTGGTCGCGCCGGTCCGGCTGACCGGCCTGCCGAGGACCGTCGACGCCGCCCAGCCGGTCACGGTGACCCTGCCGGCGATCGTCCGCCGGGTCGAGGCCGGGCACCGGCTGCGAATCGTGGTGGCCACCGCCGACCAGGCGTACGCCGGCCCCGCCGAGCCGGCCGTCTACACGGTCGCCGCCGCCGGGCCGCTGACCGTGCCGACGGTCGACGGCGAGCCGATCCCCACCACCGCCACCGTCTGGCGCTGGGTGCTGGTCGGGCTGCTCGCCGCGATCGCGGTCGGGCTCGTCGTGGTCGTCCTGCTCGCCCGCCGCCGGCGTGGCCGCCAGGACAGCTCCGTGCACCCGGAGTACGCGGGCATCCCGCTCGCGGTCCGCCAACTCCGCAAGGAGTACGCCGACGGCTTCGTCGCCGTCTCGAACGTGGACTTCGAGGTGCACCCCGGTCAGGTGGTGGGCCTGCTCGGCCCGAACGGCGCCGGCAAGACCACCACGCTGCGGGTGCTGATGGGGCTGACCCAGCCGACGGCCGGGGAGATCTATGTCTTCGGGCACCGGCTGGTGCCGGGCTCGCCGGTGCTGTCCCGGATCGGCGCGCTGGTGGAGGGGCCGGGCTTCCTGCCGCACCTGTCCGGGCTGGACAACCTGAAGGCGTACTGGCGGGCGACCGGGCGGCCCTGGGACGACGCGCACTTCGACCAGGCGCTGGAGATTGCCGGTCTGGGCGACTCGGTGCACCGGCGGACGAAGAACTACAGCCACGGCATGCGCCAGCGGCTGGCCATCGCCCAGGCCATGCTCGGCCTGCCCGAGCTGCTGGTGCTGGACGAGCCGACGGACGGCCTGGACCCGCCGCAGATCGCCGAGATGCGCCGGGTGCTCCAGCGGTACGCCACCGACGGCCGGGCGGTGCTGGTCTCCAGCCACCTGCTGGCCGAGGTGGAGCAGACCTGCACCCACGCGGTGGTGGTGAACAAGGGGCGGATCGTGGCGTCCGGCCCGGTCGAGGAGATCGTCGGTGAGTCGCCGAGCGTGCTCTTCGAGGTCTCCGACCCGGACGCCGCCCGGACGGTGCTGGACCGGCTGCACGGCGTCCGGGTGCTGCCCGACGGCGACGGCGGCCTGGTGGTGGACACCAACGGCACGCCACGCAGCGACGTGGTGGCGGAGCTGGTACGGGCCGGCATCGGGGTGGACCGGGTGGTGCCGAGGCGCCGCCTGGAGGACGCGTTCCTCGCCCTGGTGGGCGAGAACTCTCGGGGAAGCGGTGACCGGTGATGGCGGGCTCTTCGGTCGGCTCGACGACGGACCCGGTCGGTCCGGGTGGGGCGGCGGTCGGCTACCGGCCGTCGGTGACGCTGCCGTTCCGGGCGGAGTTCCGCCGGCAGGCGTCGCGGCGGCGTACCCAGTTGGCGCTCGGGTTCATGGTGCTGCTGCCGCTGATCATCCTGGTCGCCTTCCAGTTCGACTCGGGCAACGACGGCGACAACGGGCGCAACGAGTTCGCCAGCCTGGTCGACCTGGCCACCTCGGGCGGGCTCAACTTCACCCTCTTCTCGATCTTCGTGTCGGCGTCGTTCCTGCTGGTCGTGGTGGTGGCGCTGTTCTGCGGGGACACGGTGGCCAGCGAGGCGAGCTGGGGCAGCCTGCGCTACCTGCTGGCGGTCCCGGTGCCCCGGGCCCGGCTGCTCACGGTGAAGCTGGTGGTGGCGCTCGCGTACTCGGCGCTGGCGCTGCTGCTGCTCGCCGGCACCGCCCTGCTCGCCGGCACCCTCCGGTACGGCTGGTCGCCGCTGCGCAGCCAGGTCTCCGCCGAGCTGGCCCCGACCGACGGGCTGCTCCGGCTGCTGGCGGTGCTCGGCTATCTGGCGGTCGTACTCCTGGTGGTGGCCGGCCTGGCGTTCCTGCTCTCGGTGACGACGGACGCCGCGTTGGGCGCGGTCGGCGGTGCGGTGCTGCTCTGGATCCTCTCCAGCATCCTGGACCAGATCACCGCGCTGGGCGCGCTGCGCGCCTTCCTGCCGACCCACTACGCCAGCGCCTGGCTGGGGTTGCTCTCCACCCCGGTGCAGACCGACGACGTGGTGCGCGGCACCATCTCGGCGGTCAGCTACGCCACGCTGTTCTGGGGGCTGGCCTTCTGGCGCTTCACCCGCAAGGACATCACCAGCTGAGGTCGGCGCGCGGACGGTGGGCGCGGTGGGGCCGGCGCGGACGCCCCGGCCGTCACCGCCCACGACGTCAGGGGGTGTACGCGGCGTCGGTGTGGCCGACCTCCGTCAGCGCGGTTCCGGCGAGCTGGTAGACCGTGGTCCGCTTGATGTCCAGCTCGGCCATGCTCCGGCCGTCGCTGCGGGTCAGCCAGACCACGGTGGCCCGCTGCCCGCTCACGCTGATCGAGGTGACCGGGTTGCGGTCGCCGAGGTCGACCAGGGTCCGGTAGGCCGGCTTGCCGGCCGAGTTGTGCCACACCACGACGGTCCAGAACTGTCCGACGCCACCGGCCCGCAACGTCACCACGCCGACCGCGTCGGCGGCCTTGTCGCCGTCCAAGTCGCCGATGCCGCACGGCTTCTGCAGCTCGACGCTCGCCCCGTCCTCGCCGTTCCAGATGCCGTCGAGCAGCGGGATGTAGTCGGGGTAGCCGTTGAACTTCACCTTCGCGCTGCCGACGTGCGCCCCGGCGAGTTGCTTGCAGGTGAGCGCCGGCACCGTGGCCGGCACCGGCTTCGGGGCGGGGGCCTTGGTGGTGGCCACCGGCGCGGCCGTGGTGCTGCTCGGCGTCTCGTCAGGGGTGGTCGGCGTGGCGTCGGAGGTGGTCGCGGCGGCGGTCGGGGTGTCGGCCGGCGGGGTGACCGTGGTGACCGCGGAGGCGACCGGGCCGGAGTCGCCTCCACAGGCGGTCAGCAGACCGACCAGGGCGAGGGTCGCGAGGCTCGGCAGGGTCCGGCGCATGGGCGGGGGGTCCTCTCTCGGGGAAGGTGCCCGCACCGTACTGAGCCGGTGCCACCGGGACGCCTTCCCATCCACAAGGAATCTATTAACTTCTATGTCTACGTGCCCCATGATGAGAAATCCATTCATCCCCATCAATGGAGGCATCATGAGTCTCGACCGGCTGAACGGTCCGGCCCTCTCCCTGTACCGCATGGTCGTCGGCCTTCTCTTCCTCTGTCACGGCCTCTCGTCGCTGCTCGGCGTCCTGGGCGGCAACCGGGGCACCGGCCACGCGGTGCCGGCGGGGCAGTGGCCGGGCTGGTGGGCGGCGCTGATCCAGGCGGTCTGCGGTGCGCTGGTGCTCGTCGGGCTCCTCACCCGCCCCGCCGCCCTCCTCGCCTCCGGTTCCATGGCGTACGCCTATTTCACCGTGCACCAGCCCGAAGGGCTGCTGCCGATCCGCAACGGCGGCGAGCCGGCGGTCCTCTTCTGCTGGGCGTTCGTGCTGATCGCGGTCCTCGGCCCGGGCAGTTGGGCGCTGGACGCGGTGCTCCGGCGCAGCCGGACCGCCACCGCCGGCCCCCGACCGGCCCCGCGTTCCTCGGTGCCGGCCTGACCGGCCACGCCGTGCCGCGGTCAGCCCCGGCGGGGAAGGGACGTTCCCCGCCGGGGCTCAGCCCTCAGGGGCGGTGGGGTGCGGCGAGGACCGCATCGAGCAGGCCGGGATAGAGGCGGTCCAGTTCGTCGCGGCGCAGTCGGACGTACCGGCTGGTGCCGGCGACCCGGGTCCGGGTCAGTCCCGCCTCGCGCAGCACCTTCAGGTGGTGGCTCCGGGTGGCCTTGGAGATGCCCAGCTCGAAGGTGCCGCAGACGTGCTCGCCACCCCCGGCGAGGGTCCGCACGATCTGCAGCCGGACCTCGTCGGCCAACGCCGCCAGGACGGCGGTGACCGGTACGTCGCGCAGCTCGGGCTCGTGCAGCTCCATGTGACCAGTGTAACCGTTGTTCGACTTTCGTCGAACAAGCTCCTAGAGTCGGCGTCGTTGGTTCGACGATACTCGAACATTGGAGCTGCGATGCGCTCTCGTCACGCCACCTTCCCGCTCTTCGCCGTGCTCAGCTGGGGCGTCATGTTCCCCGTCCTGGCCAGCGCCCTCACCCGGGTCGACCCGCTGAACCTCACCACCGTCCGCTACCTGCTCGCCACCGCCGTCCTGGTCGCGCTCCTGCTGCTCCGGGAGGGTCCCGGCGCGTTGCGCTCCGGTGGCCGGGCGGTCGAGGTGGTGGTGCTCGGGGTGCTCGGCTTCGCCGGCTTCAACGTGCTCACCAACCTGGCCCTCGGGCACGCCGCCCCGCAGCAGATCGCCCTCTTCGTCGCCACCGTGCCGCTGGTCACCCAGCTGGTCCGCTGGGTGCGGGACGGCGTACGACCCCGGCCGGCGTTGCTGGTGGTCTCGCTCTTCGCCCTGCTCGGTGTCGGCCTGGTGATCACCCGGGGTCGGCTCGACGGGCTCGGTCAGTTCGGGGTCGGCGGGTTGTTGATGATCGGCGCGGTGCTCGGCTGGGCCGTCTACACCCACGGAGCGAGCCGGTTCGCCGACTGGTCCCCGTTGCGCTACACCACGCTGACCGCGGTCGCCGGCACCGTGGCGATGCTCGTCGCCAGCGCCGTCGCCGACCGTACCGGCGTCCAGCACGCGCCCGCCGCCGCCGACCTCGTCGCGGTCGCCCCGCAGCTGGCGTACGCCGTGCTGGTCGCCGCCGTGCTCGCGGTGCTCGCGTGGAACACCGGGGTCCGCCGGCTGGGCGCGGCGGACGCCGCGCTCTTCATGAACCTGGTCCCGGTGACCACCTTCGTGGTGCAGACCGCGCGCGGCTACCGGCCCGGCGTGGTGGAGCTGGTCGGTGCGGCCCTGACCATCGCCGCCCTGGTCGCCGCGAACCTGGTGACCCGGTCCCGCGCCGTTCCCGACGCCACACGCGCGCCTGCTCCCAGCGCCGTCACCGACCGCCCGGCGGTCGTCGACCCCCTCGCCGTGGCCGCCCGCTGACCCCCGACCCCACCGCACCGCGGTGAGCGGTGCTGCGGCTTCCGGGCCGGTGGGTGCGCGGTGCGGGTCAGGTGGCTCACAGCGTGGGAACCGCGGGTGGCGGTGGTGGACGGAGTGCTTAGACTCGGCGGTACAACTGAATACCTCATCCAGAGGGGCTGAGGGATACGGCCCGACGACGCCCCGGCAACCACCCGCACGCTCGACGACGAGCCGCGTGGGCAGGTGCCAATTCCGTCCCCGTCGCAGGGTGCGATGCGGGGAAAGATGAGAGGACCTCCTCGACATGACGTCGACGCTTCCCGCCGCCACCGGCATCGACACCACCCTCAGCCCGGCCCGTGCCCTGGTCTGTCGCGCCTGTTCGGCGCGCTACCCGCTCGCCGCGCAGCACGCCTGCTACGAGTGCTTCGGCCCGCTGGAGGTCGACTACGACACCGCCGCCCTGGCCACCGTCACCCGCGCCCAGATCGAGGCCGGCCCGAACAGCATCTGGCGGTACGCGGCCCTGCTGCCGGCCGGCCAGGACCCGGCCACCCGGGTGACCGTCGACCCGGGCCTCACCCCGCTGGTCGCCGCCCCGAACCTCGCCGCCGAGCTGGGCCTCACCGGTCCGCTCTGGGTGAAGGACGACAGTGCCAACCCGACCCACTCGTTCAAGGACCGGGTGGTCTCGGTGGCGCTGACCGCCGCCCGGGCGCTCGGTTTCACCCGGTACGCCTGTGCCTCCACCGGTAACCTGGCCAACTCGGTCGCCGCACACGCCGCCCGGGCCGGCGTCCCGTCGGTGGTCTTCATCCCCAGCGACCTGGAGCAGGGCAAGGTCGTCACCACCGCTGTCTACGGCGGCGAGCTGGTCGCCATCGACGGCTCGTACGACGACGTGAACCGGCTCTGCGGTGAGCTGGTGGAGACCGACGAGTTCGAGGACACCGCGTTCGTCAACGTCAACGTCCGGCCCTACTACGCGGAGGGCTCCAAGACCCTCGGGTACGAGGTGGCCGAGCAGCTCGGCTGGCGGATCCCCGCCCAGGTGGTGATCCCGATGGCCTCCGGCGAACTGCTCACGAAGATCGACAAGGCGTTCGCCGAGCTGGTCGAGATCGGCCTGGTCGAGGCGCCGGCCGGTGGCTGGAAGGTGTTCGGCGCCCAGTCGGCCGGCTGCAATCCGATCGCCACCGCGCTGCACGCGGACACCGACACCATCACCCCGGTCAAGCCCACCGGCATCGCCAAGTCGCTGAACATCGGCGACCCGGCCGCCGGCCTCTACGCGTTGGAGGCGGTCCGCCGCACTGGCGGCTGGATGGAGTACGCCGACGACGACGAGATCCGCGCCGGCATCCGTGACCTGGCCCGTACCACCGGGGTCTTCGCGGAGACCGCAGGCGGCGTCACCGTGGCGGTCCTGCGCAAGCTGGTCGAGTCCGGAAAGCTCGACCCGGCCGCCGAGACGGTGGTCTTCAACACCGGCGAGGGCCTCAAGACCCTCGACGCGGTGGCCGCCGAGGTCGGCCCCACCCACCGCATCAAGCCCTCCCTTCGCGCCGCCCGCGACGCCGGCCTCCTCACCTGACCCCACCCCCACCCCCACCGCCCCGTCCCGCCCGCCCCCTCGGCGTCGATCATGGACTTGTCGCGCCCGGGAGACGGCTTTCGCGAGTTTTGTCGCCCGCCACGCCTCCATGATCGACGAGGGAGGCGGGGGCGACTGGCTGGGTGGGGGAGGGTGGGATCGCCCGAAGGGGGGATCGGGCGCATCAGGGGGTAACTGGCGTTTCGCTGTGAGTGTGAAAAACCCGCCGGTAAGGACTTGACGGCAGGATTCGGACGGCGCAAGATGCTCCGTGCGGGAGGGCGTTTCGCCGGAGACTTTCTAAGTTCTTACGACCCAACGCCGGAGGCGTTGTGCGATCGTCCCTCCCGACCAACGTCGCCGTCGGGGTCAGCGAAATTCGCTGGCCCCGATCGCCGTTTGCGACCACTCTCGCTCCCATGAGCATCACGATCGCGCCGTTCGACGCCGCCGACCGGGGCGCGATCGACGAGGCGTACCGGATCGGCGCGGCGGCCAACGCCGCCGACCTGCCGGACTTCCCGCCGTTCTGCCGGCGGCGCTTCGACGCCGGGATCCACCACCCGATGCCGGGCAACGCGCCGCGCTGGGCGCTGGCCCGGCTGGACGGCGTACCGGCCGGCTATCTCCGGCTGGACCTGCCGCAGCTCGACAACACCGAGAACGCCAACGCCGAGCTGGTGGTGCATCCCGACCTGCGTCGGCGGGGCGTCGGCCGGGCCCTGCACGAGCACGGGTTGCGGGTGCTGCGCGAGGACGGCCGCAAGCGGGTGGCGTGGATGACCGTCGCGGCGCTGCCGGACGGAGTCGCCCGCCCGGAGGCGCCTGCGGCGTTCGCCGCCATGACGGGCGCCCGGCCGGTGCTCGCCGAGGTGCGCCGCCGGCTCGACACCGGCCGGCTCGACCATGCCGTACTCGACGCCCTGGCCGCGGAGGCCCGGGCGCGCGCCGTCGGCTACCGCACGGTCCGCTGGCAGGGCGACACCCCCGAGGAGTACGCCGCCGACGTGGCCTACCTCGACGGTCGGCTGATGACCGACGCGCCCCTGGGTGACCTGGAGTGGGAGCCGGAGCAGGTCGACGTGGCCCGGCTGCGGGGCACCGAGCGGGCGCTGGACGCGCGGGGCCGCCGCCGCTACCACCACGCGGTGCGGCACGAGGAGTCCGGCCGGCTGGTGGCCTGGACCCTGATCGACCTCGGTCCGAGCGCGGACTGGCACGCGTACCAGCAGATCACCCTGGTCGACCCGCCGCACCGGGGGCACCGGCTCGGCCTGCTCACCAAGATCGACAATCTGCGCTACGTGCTGGACCACGAGCCCGCCCTGCGCGCGATCGACACCTGGAACGCCGCCGAGAACCACCACATGGTGGCGATCAACGAGCAGCTCGGCTTCCGGCCGGTCGACGCCTGGACGGACTGGCAGTTGACGGTTTGAGATGTGACACGGGTCTACTGATCTGGTGGCTTCCTGTTGCATGATGGCGGACATGACGGAGACCCCGCACCCCCTGTACGACAGGCACGCCGACACCCTGAACCGTGCGCTGACCGCGATCACGGAGCGGGGCTACTGGTCCGCCTACCCGGAGTCGCCCAGCCCTCGGGTCTACGGCGAGACCGCCGCCGCCGACGGTAAGGCCGCCTTCGAGGCGTACCTGAACGGCGACTTCCCCCTGGACCAGCCGACGGACGGCGACACGGTCGCCACCGAGGCGAGCCCGTTCGGGCTGGCGCTGGACGTCCGCTACCCGCACGCCTCCGCCGACCAGCTGGTGGCCGCCGCCTCGGCCGCCCTGCCGGCCTGGCGCGACGCCGGCCCGCAGGCCCGGGTCGGGGTCTGCCTGGAGATCCTGGACCGGCTGCACAAGCACATCTTCGAGCTGGCCAACGCGGTGCAGTTCACCAGCGGCCAGGCGTTCGTGATGGCCTTCCAGGCCGGTGGCGCGCACGCGCTGGACCGCGCGCTGGAGGCCGTCGCCTACGCGTACGCGGAGATGACCCGGCACCCGGGGACGGCCGGCTGGGAGAAGGCCGCCGGCAAGGGCGACCCGCTGCGGATGACCAAGACGTTCCACGTGGTCCCGCGCGGGGTGGCGCTGGTCATCGGCTGCAACACCTTCCCGACCTGGAACTCGTACCCGGGGCTCTTCGCCTCGCTGGTCACCGGCAACCCGGTGGTCGTCAAGCCGCACCCGCGCGCCGTGCTGCCGCTGGCGATCACCGTGAAGTACGCCCGTCAGGTGCTCGCCGAGGCCGGCTTCGACCCGAACCTGGTCCAGCTCGCCCCCGAGGCCCCCGGCGAGAAGCTGGCCTCCACGCTGGCCCTGCACCCGGCCGTGAAGATCGTCGACTTCACCGGTTCCACCGAGTACGGCGACTGGCTGGAGGCGAACGCCCGGCAGGCCGCCGTCTACACCGAGAAGGCCGGCCTGAACACGGTGGTGATCGACTCCACCGACGACTTCGCCGGGATGTGCCGCAACCTGGGCTTCACGCTGACCCTCTACAGCGGCCAGATGTGCACCACCTCGCAGAACCTCCTGATCCCCCGGGACGGTATCGAGACCGACCAAGGGCACAAGAGCTTCGACGAGGTGGCCGCCGGGATCGCCGGCGCGGTCGGCAAGCTCACCGCCGACCCGGCGCGTGGCGTCGAGCTGACCGGCGCGATCGTCAACGACGGCGTGCTGGAACGCCTCGACGAGGTGACCAAGGTCGGCGAGCCGGTGCTGGAGTCGCGGACCGTCGAGCACCCGGCCTTCCCCGGCGCGGTGATCCGTACGCCGACCATCGTCAAGCTGGCCGCCGGCGACACGGCGACCTACTCGCGGGAGTGGTTCGGGCCGATCTCGTTCGCCATCGCCACCGACTCCACGGCGCACAGCCTGGAGATCCTGCGCGCGACGGTGGGGGAGAAGGGCGCGCTGACCGCGGCCGTCTACTCCACCGACGAGGCGGTGCTGGACGCGGCCGAGGCGGCGGCGATCGACGCCGGGGTGCACCTGTCCTGCAACCTGACCGGCGGTGTCTTCGTCAACCAGTCGGCGGCCTTCTCCGACTTCCACGGCAGCGGCGCCAACCCGGCCGCCAACTCCGCCCTCACCGACGGCGCGTACGTGGCGAACCGCTTCCGCATCGTGCAGTCCCGCCGCCACGCCTGACCCGGTCCACCTCGTCGATCATGGACTTGTGGCGGCTCGCGGAACGGGCGGAAGCCGACGAGTCGGACACCACAAGTCCATGATCGCCGGGTGGGTCAGGCTCGGCGGCGCATTTGGAGTTCGTGCAGGGCGGGGAGGCGGGGGTGGGGGACGCGTACGCCGGTGTCGGTGAAGCCCAGGCGCTGGTAGGCCCGGTAGGCGCGGTCGTTGCCGACCACCACCTCCAGCATCAGCTCCGGGCGCCCGCACTCCCGGGACCAGGCGGCCACCGCCTCGACGAGGTCGGCGAGGAGTCCGCTGCCCCGCCAGGCGGGCGTCAGGTAGACCGCGTAGACCACCGTCACGGCGGGCTCGCCGGGGGCGGCGATGCCACCTGCGTGACCGACGAACCGTCCGCCGGGGTCGGCGACGAACTGGGCCGCGCCGGTGCCGGTGGAGACCGCCGCGACCCGGGCGGCGTACTCGGCGTGCGGGCGGGCCGCCGCCTCGGCGACCGTCTCCAGGAAGGCCAGCGGTGAGTCGGCGAGCATCTCCAGCCGGAGCGCCCGCATCCGGCCGGCGTCGCGGGGGCGGACCCGGCGGACGGTGGTGGTCCGGACGGGCGGGCCGACGGTCGCGCTGGTCATTCCGCATGCATACTCCAACCATGACCGTCCATGTCGTACCGGTCGCGGAATCGGGCCGGAACATGCCCGATCTGGGGTCGTGCGTGGCCGTCACTCCTCGTGTAGCGTGCGATTTCGCATCCCCGGTTCAGCGACCGTCGCCGATCGCCGGAACGGTGGTCCGGGCGCGGCCCCGCGCGGCGTCCGAGCTGGTGGAACGCCGCGCAGAGTGAGGAAGTGCACCGTGGCACAGGGCACCGTGAAGTGGTTCAACTCCGAAAAGGGCTACGGCTTCATCGCCGTCGACGGCGGGCAGGACGTCTTCGTCCACTTCTCCGCGATCGAGATGGACGGCTACAAGGCGTTGGACGACGGCCAGCGGGTCGAGTTCGAGATCGCCCAGGGGCAGAAGGGCCCGCAGGCCGAGCGCGTCCGCGTCATCGCCTGATCCGCTCGCCGCCCGGCGGGCGGCGTCTCCACCCGGGGATCCGGGGCTGCGGTGCGGGTGCGTACCGGGGAAGATCATGAGCCGTTCCAGCCATTGCCGCTGAGGAGGGTCCATGTCCGACCAGCCCCCGCCGGGTCCGACCGACCCGGCGCCGTCCGGCGCCGGCCTGCCGGCCGACCCGCCACCACCACCGGCCGGCCCTCCGCAGCCCGGCCACCCGGGGTACGCCGTGCCGGGCGCTCCCGGGCAGCCCGGGACCGCGTACCCGGCCCAGCCGGGCGGGCAGCCGCCGGGGTGGACCTGGCCGGCGGCCGGCGGCGCCCACCCCGGCCAGCCGTACCCGGGTCAACCGCCGATGCCCGGCCAGCCGTACCCGGGCCAGCCGTACCCGGGTCAACCGCCGATGCCCGGCCAGCCGTACGTCTGGCAGCCCGGTGGCCCGGGCTGGGACCCGGCCGATCCGCTGGTCACGCCGCCGCACGCCGGTGTCGGCGGCTGGTTCTCCCGGGTCGGCGGCGCGCTGCGCCGAGGGTGGCGGCTGCTGCTGCCGATCATGCTGCTCACCCAGGCGGTGCCGGGCGCGGTGGTCTCGGTGATCGGCCTCGCCCTCGCGCCGACCGGTGAGCCGACGACCGGGCCGGACGGGGCGCCGGTCCTGCCGGACGGCTACCTGCGCGACGCGCTCGCCTTCTACGTCACCGTGCTCGTCGCCAGCCTGCTGCTCGGCCTGCTGCAGAACGTGGGGTGGGCGGCGGGCACCTGGGTGGTCGCCCGGCAGGCGGCCGGCGAGCCGGTCGGGTTCGGGGCCGCGATCGGGTACGGGGTGCGCCGGGTCCTCGGTCTCTGGGGCTGGTCGTTGGTGACCTCGCTGCTGATCGGGGTCGGCGTCTGCTTCTGCGTGCTGCCGGGGATCTACGCGGCCTTCGCCCTCGCGCTGGTCGGCCCGGTCTATCTCTTCGAGCGGCAGAACCCGGTCGGTCGCTCGGTCGGGATGTTCCACCAGCGGTTCGGCCTGGTGCTCGGCCGGCTCGCGCTGGTCGCCGCGGTGATCGTGGTCGGTGCGCTGGTCAGCTTCGTGCTGGAGTCGGTCGGGCAGCTCCCGTTCGGGGCGCACCCGTTGTCCGCCTCGGGCACGGCGCTGGGCGCCGTGGCGGTGTCCCTGGTGGTGGCCGTGGTGGTCGTGCCGGTCAACGTGGCGCAGCTGATCGGGCTGGTCGTCACGTACGCCGAGCAGCGGGCCCACGAGGGCCCGGTGAACGCCGCCCGACTGGCCGCGGAACTCGGCTGACCCGGGCCATCGTGCTTGCACTCGGCAAGGGAGAGTGCTAAACCTGTCATTGGCACTCGCATACGGTGAGTGCCAATGGTCGGGGCGGTAGGGCCACGGCCGCACGGGCGTCTCGATGGCGCACGGGTGGCACATGGCCGGTCGTCGCGGGCTGTCCGGCCCGACCGAGGAGGACGTCGTCGTCGCCAGGTGGCGACGTCCCCAAGGTGCGTACACCAGGCGGCCCATCCGGGGCACAACACTCGGGTGGCCCGTGAGTGTCCAGGAGGACAACGCCGTATGGCCAAGATGATCGCGTTCGACGAAGAGGCGCGCCGCGGCCTCGAGCGGGGCATGAACCAGCTCGCCGACGCCGTGAAGGTGACGCTCGGCCCCAAGGGCCGCAACGTCGTGCTCGAGAAGAAGTGGGGTGCCCCCACCATCACCAACGATGGTGTGAGCATCGCCAAGGAGATCGAGCTCGAGGACCCGTACGAGAAGATCGGCGCTGAGCTGGTCAAGGAGGTCGCCAAGAAGACCGACGACGTTGCCGGTGACGGCACGACGACGGCGACCGTCCTGGCCCAGGCCCTGGTCCGTGAGGGCCTGCGCAACGTGGCCGCCGGCGCCAACCCGATGGCCCTGAAGCGGGGCATCGAGACCGCCGTCGCCAGCGTCTCGGAGGAGCTGCTCAAGCTCGCCAAGGACGTGGAGACCAAGGAGCAGATCGCCTCCACCGCCTCCATCTCGGCCGGTGACAACACCGTCGGCGAGATCATCGCCGAGGCGATGGACAAGGTCGGCAAGGAAGGCGTCATCACCGTCGAGGAGAGCAACACCTTCGGCCTGGAGCTCGAGCTCACCGAGGGTATGCGCTTCGACAAGGGCTACATCTCCGCGTACTTCATGACCGACCCGGAGCGGATGGAGGCCGTCTTCGACGACCCCTACCTGCTCATCGTCAACAGCAAGATCTCGTCGGTGAAGGACCTGCTCCCGATCCTGGAGAAGGTCATGCAGTCCGGCAAGCCGCTGCTGATCATCTCCGAGGACATCGAGGGCGAGGCCCTGGCCACCCTGGTCGTCAACAAGGTCCGGGGCACCTTCAAGTCGGTCGCCGTCAAGGCGCCGGGCTTCGGTGACCGCCGCAAGGCCATGCTCGCCGACATCGCCATCCTCACCGGTGGCCAGGTCATCAGCGAGGAGGTCGGCCTCAAGCTGGACGCCGTCGGCCTCGACATGCTGGGCCGCGCCCGCAAGGTCGTGGTGACCAAGGACGAGACCACCATCGTCGACGGTGCCGGTGACGCCGAGCAGATCCAGGGCCGGGTCAACCAGATCCGGGCCGAGATCGACAAGAGCGACTCCGACTACGACCGCGAGAAGCTGCAGGAGCGCCTGGCCAAGCTGGCCGGCGGTGTCGCGGTGATCAAGGTCGGCGCGGCCACCGAGGTCGAGCTCAAGGAGCGCAAGCACCGCATCGAGGACGCCGTCCGCAACGCGAAGGCCGCCGTCGAGGAGGGCATCGTCCCGGGTGGTGGCGTCGCGCTGGTGCAGGCCGGCAAGACCGCCTTCGACAAGCTGGACCTGACCGGCGACGAGGCGACCGGCGCGCAGATCGTCAAGATCGCGCTGGACGCCCCGCTGCGGCAGATCGCCGTCAACGCCGGCCTCGAGGGTGGCGTGGTCGTCGAGCGCGTCCGCAACCTGGACGCCGGGCACGGCCTCAACGCCGCCAGCGGCGAGTACGTCGACCTGCTGGCTGCGGGCATCATCGACCCGGCCAAGGTGACCCGGTCGGCGCTGCAGAACGCCGCGTCCATCGCGGCGCTCTTCCTCACCACCGAGGCCGTCGTGGCGGACAAGCCGGAGAAGACCCCGGCCGCCCCGGCTGGCCCGGGTGGCGGGGACATGGACTTCTGAGTCCAGCTCTCCCAGTACGCCGAAAGGGGCGGGCCGCGTCAGCGGTCCGCCCCTTTCCGTCGTCCGCGTCGGTGTGGCAGCCGCCGGTCAGCCCGGTATCCGCCGTTGGTTGCGGCGCTTGTGCGAGCGGTCGTACGGCGGTGGCACGACGACCGGCTCGTCGACCAGTTCCAGCGGTTCCTCGGCGGCGGGCGCGTCGACGTCGGTCAGTTCGGCGCGTTGTTCGGCGTCGCCGTAGTCGAGCCGGTCGAACGGCAGTCGGCCGGTGACCTCCCCGGCCGGTGGCCAGCCCGCCGGCTGGTCGTCGGCCTGTTCGTCGTCCGTGGTCATGGCTGCCTCCCTCTACGCAGCACCGTAGGGGGCCGTCGATGGCGGACGCGGGGGAATGGCGCTATTAGCGCCTATATCCCTTTCGCCTTTCGGTCACGCCGGAGCTGCGTCGATCGGTTTCCGGTAGAGCCAGAACACCCGCTCGATCCGGGCGCCCGCGCTGCCCGCATAGAACGGCACCGGCCCCACCCAGCCGATCTGCGCGGACCCGTGGCCCGCCGCCGCCTGGTCCCGCAGGCAGCGGCGCAGCAGCACCCCGCCGATCCCGGAACCCTCCGCCGCCGGGGCGGTGCCCATCGGGCCGAACCAGCTCGGCCGCGACGACCCGTAGGCGGCGAAGCCGAGAAGCTCGCCGTCGCGCTCCGCCAGGTGCGCCCCGGCGTCCGGCCGGCCCACCGAGCCGGCCAGCTCGCCGTCCCACGAGCCGCCGAAGGTGGACCGGGCGAAGGCGGTCAGCGCCGGCAGGTCCGCCGGCCCGGCCCGGCGTACCGTCACGCCCTGGTCGGCCAGGCGGCGCTCCGCGGCCTCCGTCGGCCGCAACGCCGCGGAGCCGGCGGTCAGGTCCGCGGTCATGTTCCAGGCGGTACGGTCCTGCCGGAAGCCGAGCCGCAGCGCCGCGCAGACGGCCGGCGTGTAGCGCACGTCGATGCCCGGCCAGGCGTAGTACGGCGGGTTGCCGGCCAGCAGCAGCTCGACCGCGCCGAGCCCGGCGAGCCGCCGCTCCGCCGCCGCCAGCAGGGCCCGTCCGATGCCCCGCCGCCGGTCCGCCGGCGCCACCGCCAGCAGGTCGACGTGCCCGCGCCCCGGGTCCCGCTGCGCGACCGAGCCGATCAGCACCCCGACCAGCTCCGTGCCCCGGACCGCGCCGACCAGCACCACCGGCCGGTCCGCCGCCGCGCGCACCGCGAGGGTGTCCACCACCGCCGTCGCCTCGGCCGCGTCCTCCGGCAGGTCCAGCGCCCGCCGGCAGAGGTCGACGACGGTGGGCAGCCGGTCGGGGCCCAGTTCGATGATCTCCACGTCCATGGTCGCCGACCCTAGGTCATCCGACCCGCCCCCGACACCGTCCGACCCGCCGCCACGAGGCTGTTAACAGGGGACCCCTGCTCTACCGGAGGCGTTAACAGGGGGCCCGTGCTTTCACCCGCGGGCGGCGCGGACGGCGGCGTACGCGTCGACGAGGCCGGCACCGGTCAGGTCGGCGTCGCCGCCGCAGCGGTCGGCGTCGGCCGGCACGCCGGCCGGGCTGGCGGTGTCCCGCAGGAGCCGGCGGGTACGGGCCAGGTCGCCGACCAGCGCCGGGTTCGCCGACCACATCAGCGCCACCACCCCGGCGACCTGCGGGGTGGCCATCGAGGTGCCGGCCAGGCTGGCGTAGCCGCCACCGGGGAACGCCGACAGCACGTCCGCGCCCGGGGCCACCAGGTCCGGTTTGGCGAGCCCGTCCGGCGCCGGTCCCCGGCTGGAGAAGCGGGCGAGCTGCCGCTGCCGGTCCACCGCGCCGACGGTCAGCACGTCCGGATAGGGCGCGGGCGGGTCCGCCACCGACCCGCAGTACGGGCCGGTGTTGCCCGCCGCGGCGACCACCAGGATGCCGGCGGCGGCCAGCGCGGCGGTGGCCGGACGGAGCGCCCCCGCGTCGCAGCCCTCGATCGGCGGGCAGCCCCACGAGTTGGTCAGCACGTCGGGTGCCCGCTGGGGCCGGCCGTCGGTGAACGGGTCCCCGCCTGCCGGGAAGGGCGCCAGCATGAACTGGAGGCAGTCGAGGTAGTGGGCCGGGCTGCCCAGGTTGCGGTCCAGGTTGACGCAGCCGACCCAGCGGGCGCCGGGGGCCACCCCGATGCCGTCGCGCCCCACCGCGCTGCCCACCGTGTGGGTGCCGTGACCGCCCCGGTCGGTCGGCGTACGGGTGTGGGACCAGGGGTCGTACCAGGAGTCGTCGCCGCCCCGGAAGCCGCCGGCCAGCGCCGGGTGCCGCCCGTCCACCCCCGAGTCGGAGCTGCCGACCACGATGCCCGCCCCGGTCACGCCCAGCTCGTTCCAGACCCGGTCGGCGCCGATCAGGGAGACGTTCCAGACCGGGCCGGTCGGGGCGGGCCGGTCGCCGCGCGCCGGTGGAGCCGCCGCCGGCAGGGGACGCAGCCGCTGGTCGACCAGCACCCGGGCCACCTCGGGCCGCCCCGAGAGCCAGGCGCGCACCGCCGGCCCGCCATCCGTCGCGATCGCGTTCACCAGGTAGTACGGCGTCGGGTGCAGGTGCAGCCGGGTCAGCTCGCGGCGCAGGTCCCCCTGGGTGCGGTCGGCCGTGGCGACGAGTCGCCGATAGACCTCGGCGGCCCGGGCGTCCCGACCGGCCCGCCCCGGCACCCCGGCCGGTACGCCGCTCAGATCTGCCTGCTCGCGGAGCACCACCAGCAGCCGTTCCCCGTACAGGCCGGGCTGGCCGGGGACGACATGAACCACGGCGACGGCGGCGAGCAGGGCGGTGGCGGTCAGCCCGGCGACCCGGCGGCGCGGGGCGGCGCGCGGGCCGGGCCAGCAGGACGGCGTACCCGATGGCGAGCAGCACCGCGACGGCGAGCGCGCCGCCCGTCGCGACGGCGACCCAGAACGGCAGGTCGCGGCCGGCGGCCAGCAGCACGGTGACCTCTTCCGGGTCGACCAGGGCGAGCGGCCCCAGCAGCCCGAGGCCGACCAGCCAGCGCACCGGGGCCGACCCGGCCGGCCCGTCGGCCCGCACTGCCGCCGCGTGCAGCGCGGCCAGCGTGAAGCCGAGCGGCGGCAGCGCGAACAGCGCCGGCAGTTGCGCCCCGGACTGCCCGGCGCCGGCCGCCAGCAGCACCAGGACCACCCCGGCGACCAGCCCGCCGACCAGCACCAGCCGGGCCGGTCGGGGCGGCGTGCCGACCGTGAAGTGCGTCCAGAAGGCGGGACCGAGCAGCACCCCGGCCAGCCCGCCGAGCGCGGCGGCGGCGAGCACCGCGAGCAGCGTCTCCAGCGGCCCGCCGAGCGCGCCGACCCAGGCCCACGGCAGCAGCAGGGCCAGCCCCGCCGCGACCGCGAGCAGCGTCACCGGACCGACCCGCCGTCGGCCACCCGCCGTCGGCCGGACCGTTCCGGGGTGCGCCGCCCCGGTGCCGTCCGGGTGCGTCGTCGGCTCGCGCCCGGTTTCGGGCTGCGCGCTGTCGGTCCGCGTCGGCATACCCGTCGGCGGCGGGCGCGGACGGGTCGATCGCCGTCGCCGGACCGGCGGTGGGGCGGCGGCGGGTCAGCCGGGCCAGCACGACCGCCACCAGCGCCCCGGTGCCGGCGAGCGCGGCCAGGTACGCCTCCTGGTGCACCGGCGGCAGGGTCCGCAGCAGCGTCAGCGCGCCCGCCGCCAGCGCGCCGGCCAGCCAGACCCGGCCGACGGCCCGGACCGCCGGTGCGCGCGGGACCAGGGCCAGGGCCAGCGTGGGCCCGCCCACCAGCAGCACGGTGCCCAGGGCGACCAGCGGCCAGGTCGCCACCACCCGGTGCAGGCCGGTGGCGAGCACCGCCTGGTCGGCGGCCCAGCCGACCACCTGCCCGAGCACCGTCACCAGCACGGCCCAGCCGCCGACGAGCACCGCCGCCACCACCGGCCACGGGCCGGTCCGGTCGGGTGCGGGGCCGGGCGGCGGGGCGGGCAGCCGGGGACCGATCTCCATGCCGATCACGGTACGGCCCGGACGGGAGATGTCGCTGTCACGGCGGGACGGTTACCGTGGACGGGTGCGTGACCCCAACGTGTCCCGAGCCGCCGCCGGCCAGCTCTCCATCGCCCGCCGCGCCGACGACCTGCGCCGACTGCGTACCGAGCAGTTCGACGTGCTGGTCATCGGCGGTGGGGTGACCGGGGCGGGAGCCGCGCTCGACGCCGCCTCCCGAGGGCTGAAGGTGGCGCTGGTGGAGGCCCGCGACTTCGCCGCCGGCACGTCCAGCCGGTCCAGCAAGCTCATCCACGGCGGCCTGCGTTACCTGGAGCAGTTGGAGTTCCACCTGGTCCACGAGGCGCTGACCGAGCGCGGGCTGCTCGCCACCCGGCTCGCGCCGCACCTGGTCCGCCCGGTGCCGTTCCTGGTCCCGCTCCCCGCCGGCCGGGGCCCGCGCGACCTGCCGGTCCGGCTGTTCCGCCGCTCCTACTACGGGCTCGGGGTGGCGACGTACGACGCCTTCGCCGGGGTCTTCGGCGGTGGGCGGGGCATGCCCCTGCACCGGCACCTGACCCGGGAGGGTGCCCGCCGGATCTTCCCCAGCCTCCGCCCGGACACCCTGGCCGGCGCGATCCGCTACTACGACGGGCAGGTCGACGACGCCCGGCTGGTGGTGACGCTGGCGCGGACCGCGGCGAGCCTGGGGGCGACCGTGGTGACCAGCGCCCGCGCGGTCGGCCTGATCCGGCAGGCCCGCGAGGTGACCGGGGTCCGCGTCCGCGACCTGGAGGCCCCCGCCGACTCCCCGGACGCCGAGTTCGAGGTACGCGCCCGCACGGTCATCGCCGCCACCGGCGTGTGGAGCGACGACATGTCGCGGATGCTCAACGACGTCGGGCTGCGCCCCGGGGTCCGGGTCCGGGCCTCCAAGGGGGTGCACCTGGTGGTGCCCCGCTCGGCGATCACCGGCGAGACCGGGCTGATCCTGCGCACCGCGTCCAGCGTGCTCTTCGTCATCCCGTGGGGTGGCCACTGGATCATCGGCACCACGGACACCGACTGGCGGCTGGACCGGGGCCACCCGTCGGCCACCGCCAAGGACATCGACTATCTGCTGGAGCAGGTCAACACCGTGCTCGACCGGCCGCTCACCACGGCCGACATCGAGGGCGTCTATGCCGGGCTGCGCCCGCTGCTGGCCGGCGAGGCCGACTCCACCTCGAAGCTGTCCCGGGAGCACGCGGTGGTCGAGCCGATGCTCGGGCTGCTGCTGGTGGCCGGCGGCAAGTACACGACGTACCGGGTGATGGCCGCCGACGTGGTGGACCGGGCGGTGCACCGGCTGGGCTGGAACCGACCGTCGCGTACCGCCGACCTGCCGCTGCTCGGCGCCGACGGGTACGCGGCGATGTGGCGGGACCGGGCCGACCTGGCCCGCCGGCACGGGGTGCCGGTCGGCGTGGTCGAACACCTGCTGGAGCGGTACGGCACGCTCACCCGGGAACTGCTCGCCCTGATCGAGGCGGACCCGCTGCTCGGCTCGCCGCTGGCCGGCGCCCCGGAATACCTGGCCGCCGAGGTGACGTACGCGGCCCGGGCCGAGGGGGCGCTGCACCTGGAGGACGTGCTGACCCGGCGTACCCGGATCTCCTTCGAGACCAGCCACCGCGGCCTGGAGTCGGCGGAGCACGCCGCCGAGCTGATGGGCGCGGTGCTCGGCTGGGACGCCGGGACCCGGGCCCGCGAGGTGACCCACTACCGGGCGCGGGTGGCGGCGGAGCGGCAGTCGCAGCTGATGGTGGACGACGTGGCAGCGGACGCGGCCCGGCTCGGCGCGCCCGACGTGCGCGGCTTCGCGGCCGACCGGGGGGTCGACGGCGACAGCGTCGAACTTCCCTCGTCCTCCCGGTAGTCGATCCGACGCCGCGCCACTAGGTGTTCACCTGGCGGCCGGTCGGCCGGTACCGGCTCCGGGCCGCGGTGAGATAGGTTCGCCTGCGTGTTTCGCCCTTCCTGGACGCGTCTCATCCCTTTCTCGGCCGGTGCCCTGCTGGCGGTCGCCCTCACCGGCTGCTCGATGCTCGACCGGGCGGAGGACGCCACCGCGAAGACCGGGACAGCGCCGACCGGCGGAGCGTCCGGGACGGCCGGTCCCCGCCCGATCGAGCTGCTGCAGAAGGTCGGCGCGGACGGCTCGGTCCGGACGCTCCTGGTGAAGCCGGACGGCAGCTGGGACTGCCGGGACTGCGCCGGTGACGGGGTCAACTCGACCGGCCGGCTCACCCCGGAGCAGACCCAGCGGTTGCAGCGGATGGCCACCGATCCGCAGCTGGCGAAGGAGACCGACCAGGCACGCGCCTACAAGCTCTCCTGCATCGACACGCTGACCTCCACGCTGCTCATCCCGCCGGGGCTGACCATCACCCAGCAGGACTGCCCGGGCGAGGAGCGGCCCCCGGTGGCCGGCGAGATCCTGCTGCTGCTCACCCAGGCCACCCCGGCCGAGGTGAAGGGCTGAGCGTCAGAGCACCTTGCCGGGGTTGAACAGGCCGTCCGGGTCGAGCGCGGCCTTGATCGCGTGGTGCACCCGGACCCCGACCGGGCCGATCTCCCGGGCCAGCCAGTCCCGCTTGAGCAGCCCGACGCCGTGCTCCCCGGTGCAGGTGCCACCGAGTTCCAGGCCCAACCGCATGATCTCGTCGAAGGCCCGCCGGCCCCGCTCGACACTGGCCGGGTCGGCCCGGTCGACCACGATGTTGGGGTGCATGTTCCCGTCGCCGGCGTGCCCGACCACGCCGATCGGCACGTCGCACTCCCGGGCGATCCGGGCCACCCCGTCGAGCAGTTCGGCGAGCGCGCCGCGCGGCACCGCCACGTCGTCGATCACCAGGCCGCCGTTGCCGTCCGGGAAGGTCGTCGCGGCGAACTTCTCCATCGCCGGGTGGGCCAGGCGACGGGCCTGGAGCAGGGCCGCCGCCTCGACGGCGTCGGTGGCCGCGTAGACCTCGTCGGCGCCGGCCGCCGTGCAGACCTCGGCGATCCGGGCCAGGTCGTCGGCCGCCCGGGAGCCGGTGTCCACGGCGGCCAGCAGCAGCGCCTCCGCGTCGGTGCGCAGCCCCATCGGCTGGTACGCCTCGATCGCCACCAGATGGGTGCGGTCCAGCAGCTCCAGCAGGCTGGGGCTGAGTCCCCGTTCGGCGATCCCGGCGACGGCCGTGCCGGCGGTGGCGGTGGAGGGAAAGACGGCGACCAGGGTCAGCGACTCCTCGGGGGCGGGCCGCAGCGACACGGTCACCTCGGTGACCACGCCGAGGGTGCCCTCGGAGCCGACGAAGAGCCGGGTCAGGTCGTACCCGGCGACGCCCTTGGCGGTCCGCCGGCCGGTACGCAGCACCTCGCCGGAGGCGAGCACCACCTCCAGGCCGAGGACGTATTCGGTGGTGACGCCGTACTTGACGCAGCACATGCCACCGGCGTTGGTGGACACGTTGCCACCGATGGTGGAGGACTCCCAGGAACCCGGGTCCGGGGGATAGTAGAGCCCCTGCTCCGCCACCGCGCCGGCCAGCGTGGCGTTGACGACGCCGGGCTGGACCACGGCGATCCGGCTCACCGGGTCGATCTCCAGGATCCGGTCCATCGCCACGGTGCTCAGCACCACCGCGCCGTCGACGGCGTTCGCGGCGCCGGCCAGCCCGGTCCGGGCACCCTGCGGCACCACCGGTACGCCGTGCCGGGCGGCGGCCCGGACCACCGCCACCACCTCGTCTGTGCTGCGCGGCCGGGTGACCACGAGCGGCGTGCCGGCGGCGCAGAGATCGGCCTCGTCCCGCTCGTGCAGCCGGAGCAGGTCCGGGTCGGTGAGCACGGCGGCGTCGCCGAGGGCGGCCCGCAGGTCGTCGAGGAGGGGGCTGTCGGCCATGCGGGGAAGGCTAGGTCGTCCCCGCGTGATCATCAACCGGGCGCGTCCCCGGCTAGGGTGGCCGCCATGCTGTATCTCGACCGGCCGGCCGTGCCCTGGCGGGGGCGGCTCTGGTCGCACCTGATCAGCGACGTCTCCTACGCCGAGCTGCACGCCTTCGCCGAGGCGCTGGGCGCGCCCCGCCGTGGCTTCGACCGGGACCACTACGACATCCCGGCGGAACGCTTCCCGATGGCGGTCTGGCTCGGCGCGCAGGTCGTCCCCAGCCGGGAACTGGTCCGCCTGCTGCGCGCCGCCGGCCTGCGCCGCCCCCGGCACCTGCACCGCTGAACCGAGCGCCCTCAGCTCGTGAGGGCGGCGAGTTCGCGGGTGAGGTTGGCGCGGGCGGCGGCCTCCCAGCGGGCGTGCAGCGGCGGGAGCCGGTAGCGGGCCGGCAGGGCGAGCAGGGCGGTCAGCACCCGGGCCCGGCCGGCCCGGAAGTCCGGCTCGGGCACGTGCGCGTACTCGCGACGGACGGCGGCGGCGTAGCGGTCGTAGCGGGCGGGTGGGGCGGCCAGGATCGCCAGGTCGGCGTCGCAGAGCAGGGCGCCGTCGGGGTCGCCGGCGGTGACCGTGTGGCCGGCGGTGAGGAGCACCAGTCGGCGTACCTCGGTCACCGCGTCGGCCGGCGTGCCGGCGGCGGCGAGCAGCCCGGCGGCGAGGTCGGCGCTGGCCCGCTCGTTGGCGTCGCCCGCGGCCCGGGGATCGTAGACCGCGTCGTGGGCCCAGGCCGCCAGCCGGACCAGCGCCGGCCGTCGGGCCAGCCCGGCGTACGCGTCGACGACGTCGAGCACCGCCAGCAGGTGGTCGAGGGTGTGGTAGTGCCGGTGCGGCTCCCGCCAGCCGGCCAGCAGCCGCTCCCCGGCCCGGTCCACCGCACCCGGGTCGGTGGCGCCCGCCGCGCGGGCCGCGTCCCGCCACCGCTCGATCAACTCGTCCACCCGGTGCAGTCTGCCGCACCGGTGCGAGGATTCGCCGGGTCCGGGGCGGGTAGTCCGCGCCGTGGCCCGGGACCGAAGACCTCCGTTCATGCGCCGTGGGGTGCTGCGCGAGGGGCTGGTGGACGCCGACTCGGCCCGGATCGCCGAGGGGATGCAGGAGCTGCGGCAGCGCAGCAAGGCCACCCTGCACGACCGGATGCACCGGGTGCGCGCCGCGTTCGGCCTGGCCGTGCAGGCGGGACTGGCCGCCGCGCTGGCCTGGATCGTGTCCCACCAGTTCCTGGGCAACCCGCAGCCGGTCTTCGCGCCGATCTCCGCAGTGGGCACGCTGGCCGCCTCCGTCGGTCAACGGCTGCGCCGGACCGTGGAGCTGATCGCCGGGGTGGCGGTGGGCGTGTTCCTCGGCGACCTGCTGATCTATCTGCTCGGCGCCGGCGCGTGGCAGCTCGGCCTGGTGGTCACCGCGGCCATCGTGGTGACCGTCTTCGCCGGGGCCAGCGTGGCGATCGTGATCCAGGCGGCGGCCACCGCGGTGCTGATCGTGACGCTCACCCCGTCCACCCAGAACCTGGAGATCCCGCGCTTCGTGGACGCCTTCGTGGGTGGTGGCATCGCGCTGCTGGTCACCGCGATCCTGTTGCCGCTGAACCCGCTACGGGTGATCAACCGGGCCGCCCGGCCGGCGCTGGACCTGCTCTCCGCGCAGCTCGACGTCTGCGCGGAGGCGCTGCGTACCCGGGACCGGGGCGCGGCGCAGCAGGCGCTGTTCCGGCTGCGGGAGAACAAGGAGGAGCTGAATGCGCTCTCCGAGGCGATCGAGGGCGCCAAGGAGACCATCACCATCTCGCCGGCCCGCTGGCACCGGCGCAGCGAGCTCACCCACTACGCCGAGGCCGCCGAGCCGATCGACCGGGCGATGCGCAACAGCGGCACCCTGATCCGCCGTTCGGTCACGATGATCGAGGACGAGGAGCCGATCCCGGAGCCGATGCCGGACGCCGTCGCGCACCTCGCCGAGTCGGTACGCCTGCTCCGGCACGAGTTCGCCGCCGGCGAGGAGCCGCAGCAGGCCCGGGAGCGGTGCCTACGCGCGGTCAGCGAGGCCGGCCGGGCGTACGGGGCGGGGGTGGGCTTCTCCGGCAGCGTGGTGGTCGCCCAGGTGCGGACCACCGCCAGTGACCTGATGGTGGCCTCCGGTGTCGACCAGGACGAGGCGAACCGGTTGGTCCGCCAGGCCTTCGGCGACCACGACAAACCGTCCGCCGGCCCGGCCGAGGCCAACCCGGCCCCCAAACCCCCCACCGCCCCACCGCTCGGCTGAGCGCCCCGGTCCCGGCCCGACCGCCCGGGTGGCGACCGGTCAGCGGCCCGACCCGAGCGGACGCAGCGCGGTGAGCAGACGGTCCACGTCGGCGGCGGTGCTGCCCAGGCCGATGCTGGCCCGCAACGCGGTGGCCGGCAGGTCCCGCCGGCCGCTGCGCGCGGCGGCCTCGGTGAGCAGCCGCCGGGCCAGCGGATGGGCGCAGAACAACCCGTCCCGCAGCCCGATCCGGTGCGCGGTGGCGAGCCGGGCGGCGACCTCGGCGGAGTCCCGGCCGGCCACCACGAACGAGACGATGCCGACCCGGGGCGCGTCGGGGGGCCGAACGTGCGCAGCTCCACGACGTGCGGCAGGGCCGCCAGCCCGTCCCGCAGCCGGGTCAGCAGCGCCTGCTCGCGGGCGTGCAGCGCGGGCCGGTCCGCCTCGGCGAGCGCCGCGCAGACCGCCGCCAGGGCCACCGCGCCGAGCAGGTTCGGCGTACCCGCCTCGTGCCGGGCCGGGCCGGTGGTCCAGCGCACCTCGTGGGTGCCCGCCCCGACGTGGCTGGTCGCCCCGCCCCCGACCAGGTACGGCGGTGCCGCGTCCAGCCAGTCGGCCCGGCCGACCAGGGCCCCGCGCCGAACGGCGCGTACAGCTTGTGGCCGGAGAGCGCCACGTAGTCGACGTCCAGGGCGGCGAGGTCGACCGGGGCGTGCGGGGCGAGCTGGGCGGCGTCCACCACGATCCGGGCGGCGTGCCGGCGGGCCACCCGGGCCAGCTCGGCCACCGGCCAGCGCTCCCCGGTCACGTTGCTCGCCCCGGTCACCGCCACCAGCACCGGTGGGCCGGCGGGGGTCGGGGCGGGCCGGCCGGCGGGCACCCGGCGCAGCTCGCCGAGGGCGGCGTCCAGCGCGCGTACCGCCTCGGCGGGGCTGGCCGGCACCGGCAGCCGGACCGAGCCGCGCGGCCAGGGCAGCAGGTTGGCGTGGTGCTCACCGGCGAAGGTGACCACCGTGGTGCCGGCCGGGAGCGCCCGGGCCAGCAGGTTCAACGCGTCGGTGGTGTTGCGGGTGAAGACCACGTGGTCCCCGGCCCGCGCGCCGACGAAGTCGCCGACCGTCTGCCGGGCCCGCTCGTAGGCGAGGGTGCAGCGTCGCGACAGCGCGCCCGCGCCGCGGTGCACGCTGGCGTACCAGGGCAGCAGCTCGGCCACCGCGTCGGCCGCGGCCCGCGCGCAGGGCGCGCTGGCCGCGTAGTCCAGGTTGATCTCACCCGGCACGCCGAGCACGCCGAGCGGGTCGGTCCGGGCCGGGGCCGGGAGGACGGGCGTCGGGGGTACGAGAGTGACGGTCATGCCAGCAGCCTCCAGGGTCCTGGGGACCCCGGGGTGTGGGCACCGGGACGGGGTCCGCGCTTGCCCAGCACGCCGTTCGGGCTGGGCCCGGTCATCACCCGGGGCACCCCACCGCGAACTCGACGAGGGTTGCCGGCCAGCAAGCCGGGGCTTCGCGCTGGCACTCGTGACCTGCCCGGCAGCATAGCGGTCGGAATGCGGCCGGACCAGTGGGCCGGAGGTGACTACGCTGACCGCATGGCCGACACCCCGCCCGGCGGAGCCCTGCCGCCGCCGACCGCGCCCGCCGTTCCGCCGTCCGGCGCGCCGGCCCCCCGGATGCCGCTGCGCCGGCTCGGCTGGCGGCGGTTCCTGGCGCTGGCCGCAGTCGTCCTGGTGATCGCCGCCGGCGCGGTCTTCATGGTGTGGACGCTCGGCGAGAACCTCGGTGCCGAGGCGCTGCTGATCGGCGTGATCGCGGCGATCCTGCCGGTCCCGGTGCTGGTCGCCTGCTTCCTCTGGCTCGACCGCTACGAGCCGGAGCCGCTGAAATACCTGATCTTCTGTTTCGCCTGGGGCGCGTTCGTCTCCACCGCCATCTCGCTGAAGGTCAACGAGTTCTTCGCCGGGCAGTTCAAGGACTGGGGGCTGCCCAGCGCGCTGACCGCCGTGCTGGTGGCCCCGTTCATCGAGGAGCTGACCAAGGCCCTCGGGCCGATCCTGCTGCTGGTCTTCCGGCGGCGGGAATGGTCCGGGATCACCGACGGCCTGGTCTACTGCGGGCTCTCCGCGGTGGGCTTCGCCATGGTGGAGAACATCCTCTACCTGGGCGGCTACGGCTACCGGGTGGGTGTCGAGGAGTACGGCCCGGCGACCGGCGCCCGACAGGTGATCGCCATCTTCATCGTCCGGATCCTGCTCTTCGGCTTCGCCCACCCGCTGTTCACCTCGATGACCGGGGTGGGGCTGGGCGTCAGCGCCCGGGCGGCGGACCGCCGGCTGCGCGTCCTCGCCCCGATCGCCGGCCTGCTGCTGGCGATGATGCTGCACGGCACCTGGAACCTGCTGCCGTCGCTGGCCGCGGCGACCGGTCAGCCGCTGATCGCGCTCTACGGCTACATCGGGGTGATGGTGCCGATCTTCTTCGGCATGGTCGGGCTGGCGATCTGGCTGCGCGCCTGGGAGGGACGGCTCACCGAGCGCACCCTGCCGGACTACGTCCGCGCCGGCTGGCTCACCCCGCCGGAGGTGGCGGCGCTGGGCAGCCTCGGTCGCCGGCACGCGGCCCGGACCTGGGCCCGCCGGGTGGCCGGCGACGGGGGGCTGAAGGCGATGCGCGGCTACCAGTTCGCGGCGACCCGGCTGGCGCTGCTGCGGGACGGGATGCGCCGGGGACTGGACCGCAAGCAGGCCGACCGGGACCGGACGGCCCGGGAGGAACGGGAGTTGCTGGACGCGATCGCCGCGTACCGGACTTTCTTCGTGGGTCGGGACCCGCAGGCGCCGGTCGGGGTCTGGGACGGGGACCGCTACCACCTGCGGTTCCCGGACGGGTCGCAGCGCGCCGTCGAGGCGCCCGACGAGCCGGTGGTGCCGATCCCGGTGGTGCTCGCCCCACCGCCGCCCCCGGCCTGGCCGGCCGGCTACGGCCCGCCCGGCTGGTACGGCCCGCGCCCGGCCGCACCCTGGCCGCCGGGCGCCTGACCGCCCGGGTGCCGGGTCAGGTCATCAGGCCGGTGAGGAAGTCGCCGAGGCCCTGGGCCATCGCCATCAGCAGCCCGCCGATCGCCTTGAAGATCTGCGCCGCCCCGTCCGGCCGGAACGCCATGAAGTAGATCAGGAACGCGACGCTTCCCCAGGTCAGCAGCTTCTTGACGAATACCGGCATGGTCCCTCCCCAGGGCGCGCTGGAGGTGCCTGGCTTCCCGCCGCGCAGCCGCGCAAACGGCGGGGAGCTACAGGTAGAGACCGGTGGAGCCGGTGGGTTCCTTCTCGACCCGCTCGGCGGCGACCGCGTGCACGTCGCGCTCGCGGAGCAGGACGTACGCCCGGCCGTGCAGTTCGACCTCGGAGCGTTCGTCGGGGTCGAAGAGCACCCGGTCGCCGGCGACGACGGTGCGGACGTGGGGGCCCACCCCCACGGCGGTCGCCCAGGCCAGCCGCTTGCCCACGGCGGCGGTGGCCGGGATGACGATGCCGGCGGTGGAGCGGCGCTCGCCCTCGCTGCCCTCCATCCGCACCAGTACGCGGTCGTGCAGCAGGCGGATCGGCAGGCCGGAGTCGAGGTTCTGGTCGGCGGTCACGCCGGAGACGGTACCCGGTGGCCCGGGGCGCTCCGGCCGGTGGTTACGCGAGGGCCACGCTGGGCAATGTGGCGGAACCGCCTTACGGTGAGGCGGTTCGACGTATCCTGGCCCCCCGTCGACGTGGGTGGGCCGGTTCTGTTGCAGGAGGTGCGCTTGAGCCGCTTCGAGCGGGTACGCGGACGGCTCCGCCGCGCGTACGAGTCCGGACGTGAGTCGGTGCGCGCGGGCCGCCGGGACGTCGACGACGCACCGGGGGAGGCGAGGGTGGCCTCGCCGGCCGTGCCGGGCCCGGTGGCACCGACCGCGGCGACCGTGGTGGGCGTGGAGCCGCCGGCCGCCCTGCACAACTCCACCTCCAGCCGGGACGACGCGGACGTGCCGCATGCGCTGCGGATCGCCGCGGCCTGGTCGTGGCGCCTGATCGTGATCGGCGTGGTGACGTGGGCGCTGCTCAAGATCGTGGGCACCATCAGCATCGTGATCATCCCGCTGGCGGTGGCGCTGCTGCTGTCGGCGCTGCTCGCCCCGGCGGTCGGCTGGCTGCTCAGGGCCCGCTTCCCCAGGTCGCTGGCGACCGGGGTGGTGCTGGTCGGTGGCCTGGCCGCGGTGATCGGCACGCTGACCCTGGTGGTGAACGAGTTCATCGCCGGGGTGCCGCAGTTGAGCGACAAGTCGTCGGAGGGGGTCCGGCAGATCCAGAACTGGCTCAAGACCGGCCCGCTGCACCTGTCGGACGGCCAGCTCAACCGCTACATCGACGAGGCGCAGGGCTGGATCAACGGCAACACCTCGAAGTTCACCAGCGGGGCGCTCTCCACCGCCGCCACCCTGGCCGAGGTGCTCACCGGCACCATCCTGGTGCTCTTCGCGACGTTCTTCTTCCTCCGCGACGGCAACAACATCTGGCGTTTCCTGGTCCGGCTGCTGCCGGTGGCGGCGCGCTGGAAGGTGGACGACGCGGGCCGGGCGTCCTGGTCGACGCTGGGCGCGTACGTCCGGGCGACCGTGCTGGTCGCGTTCATCGACGCGGTCGGCATCGGCATCTTCCTGGTCATCTTCGACATCCCGTTCGCCTTCCCGCTGGCCGCACTGGTCTTCCTGGGGGCGTTCATCCCGATCGTCGGCGCGGCCCTGTCCGGGGTGGTGGCGGTGCTGGTGGCGCTGGTCGACAGCGGCCCGGTGACCGCGTTGATCATCCTGGGCGTGGTGATCGGTGTGCAGCAGGTGGAGGGGCACCTGCTCCAGCCGCTGATCATGGGTCGGGCGGTGGCCATCCATCCGCTCGCCGTGATCATCGGCATCGCCGCCGGGGTGGTCCTCGCCGGGATCGCCGGTGCGCTGGTCGCGGTGCCGCTGATCGCGGTGCTCAACACCGCCGTACGTCGGCTGGCCGCCCGGACCGTGCCGGACACCCCGCCGGACGCGGTGGTGGTCGGCTCCCAGGTGCCCTGACCGCTCGCTCGTCCCGACGCCCGCGTCCGAACCCGGACGCGGGCGTCAGCTCTTGGCCAGCCGCTCCAGCGCGCCGCGCGCCACGTCCGCGCGGGTGGTGTACCAGAACGGCGGCAGCGACCGGCGCAGGAAGGGGCCGTAGCCCCGGGCGGTCTCCAGCCGGGAGTCGAGCACCGCGACCACGCCCCGGTCACCGGTGGCACGGATCAGCCGCCCCACGCCCTGGGCCAGCCGCACGGCGGCGATCGGCACGCTGACGGCCGCGAAGCCGGAGCCACCGCCCGCGTCGACCGCCGCGGCCCGCGCCGCCGCGAGCGGTTCGTCGGGGCGGGGGAACGGCAGCCGGTCGATCACCACGAGCTGGCAGGCGTCGCCCGGCACGTCCACCCCCTGCCAGAGCGACATCACCCCGAACAGGCAGCTCTCCCGCTCCTGGCGGAAGCGGCGGACCAGCAGCGGCAGCGCCTCCTCGCCCTGTAGCAGCACCGGCAGGTCGGTCCGCGCCCGGACCAGCTCCGCGGCCTGCTGCGCGGCCCGCCGCGAGGAGAAGAGCCCGAGGGTACGCCCACCGAGCGCCCCGACCAGCGCCAGCAACTCCTCGCCGGCCGCCTCGGGCAGCCCGGAGACGCTGGGCCGGGGCAGGTGTGCGGCGACGTAGAGGATGCCCTGCCGGGCGTAGTCGAACGGGGAGCCGACGTCGAGCGACCGCCAGCCCGGCCCGGACGTCGCCGGTACGGTGCCGGTGGCGGCATTGCTGCCGGGCGCGGTGGCCACCGGGGCGGTGGCGGCGTCGCCGCGCGTCGTGCTGGCCGCGAGGGCGGCGGCGGCCGGGGTCGGCGGGGTGGGAGGGGGCGCGTCCAGCCCCAGCGCCCGGGCCACCGTGTCGAACCGGCCGCCCAACGCGAGGGTGGCCGAGGTGGCCACCACGGTCCGCTCGTCGTAGAGGTGGGTGGCGAGGGTGCCGGCGACCGACAGCGGGGCGACCACCAGGGCGCGCCGGCTGCCGTTGTCGGGCTTCTCCACCCAGGCCACGTCGTGGTCGCCCTCTTCCAGGAGCCGCTGGGCGGTGGTGGAGAGCTCGTCGAGTGCCGCCTTGGCCTGCTGCTTGCGGACCGGGTCGGGGTCGTCGGCCTTGACGTCGCCGATCGCCTCCAGCGCGGCCCGGGTCGCCGCGTCGAGCAGCGTGCACGCCTCGCGCAGCGGGCCGGGCAGGCCGGCGGTGAGCCGCCCGGCCGGGGCCTCCGCCAGCCCGACCGCGAGGGCGTCACCGGCCTCGGTGAGCCGGTCGGCGACCTCCGGCCGCAGCAGCGGGCGGGCCCGGCGGGCGGACCGGTCGATCAGCTCGGGCACCAGCTCGGCCTGCGCGGCGGAGGAGACCCGGTCGGCCAGTTCGTGTGCCTCGTCGACGATGAGCAGCTTGTGCGGCGGCACGATGTGCCGGCCGGCGAGCATGTCGACGGCGAGCAGGCTGTGGTTGGTGACCACCACGTCGGCCTCCCGGGCGCGGGCCCGGGACGCCTCGGCGAAGCACTCGGCCCCGAACGGGCAGCGGGCCGCCCCGACGCACTCCCGGGCCGGCATCGACACCAGCCGCCAGGCCTGGTCGTCCACGCCCGGGTCCAGCTCGTCCCGGTCGCCGGTGTCGGTCTTCTCCGCCCAGTCGCGCAGCCGCTGGATCTGCTTGCCCATCCGGCCGGCCTCGCCGAGCCACTTCGTGCCACCGGCCGGCCGGGCGGGGGCGTCGAAGAGGGTGTCCTCCGGCTCGTCCTCGGTCGAGTTGTCCAGCCGGGCCAGGCAGAGGTAGTGGTGCCGCCCCTTGAGCACGGCGAAGGTGGGCCGCCGGCCGAGCACCGGCTCCACCGCGTCGGCGAGCCGGGGCAGGTCGTGCTCGACCAGCTGGGACTGCAACGCCAGGGTGGCCGTGGAGACCACCACCGGGCCGTCCACGGTGAGCGCCGGGGCGAGGTAGGCCAGCGACTTGCCGGTGCCGGTGCCGGCCTGGACCAGCAGGTGCTCGCGGTCGGCGATGCTCCGTCCGATCGCCTCGGCCATCTGCTGCTGGCCGGGGCGGGCGGCTCCGCCGGGCACCGCGCCGACCGCCGCGGCGAGCAGGTCGAGCCCGCTCGGCCGGTTGCCCCGACCCCTCTTGGGGACGGTGGAACCGGTGGCGGCGCGGGGCGGGGTCACCGTGCGACGGTACCCGGCACCGCCGACACCGGCCGCGCCGATCCGCCGCGTGGCGCGGGTCCGGTTGCCGGGTCGCGTCCGGTTACGGGCCGATCGCGGCGCGTGGGCGGAATCGGTTATGGTGCCAGTCATGCCGAGCGATGTGGTCCGCGTGGTCTACCGCAAGTACGACGGCAGCGCGCACCGCGACTACCCGGCCCGCCGGCTGGCCGAGGACGACCTCGGCGTCTGGCTCGGCGTGCCGGCCGGCACCGAGTCGGTCTACCACGGCCGGCCGTCGGTCGAGCAGATCCCCTTCGTCCTGCTGGTGCCGCACCACGCGTGGTGGACCGGCATGTTCAACCCGCCGCCCCGGACCAGCGAGGTCTACTGCGACATCGCCACCCCGGCCCGCTGGGAGGGGACGGACACCGTCCACCTGGTCGACCTCGACCTGGACGTGGTGCGCCGCCGGACGACGGGCCTGGTCGAGCTGCGCGACGAGGACGAGTTCGCCGAGCACCGGGAGCGCTTCGGCTACCCGGACGACCTGGTGGTCGAGGCGGAGGCGGCGGCCCGGTGGCTGCTCGACGCGCTCGGCGACGGCACCGAGCCGTTCGCCACGTCGTACCGGAAGTGGTTGGCCCTGGTGGTCTAGGCCGGCGGCGGCCAGCTGTCGTCCGGCCCGAACGCCGGCAGCCCGGTCAGCTTCGCCGGGTTGAGCTGGTGGAAGACGCCGGTGATCCGTCCGTCGTGCACCGCGTAGGCGCTCACCATGAGCACCCGGCGGCCGTCGGGACGCGCCAGGTCCAGCTGCCAGCCGAGGCCGCCGTCGACCAGCACCGGCCGGACCCGCAGCCGGGTGCCGGGCCGGAGCGCCTGGCCGTAGAGGCCGAGCAGGAAGCGGGCCACCGTGTCGGCGCCGACGATCGGCCGGCGACCCGCCGGGAGGACCCCGCCGCCGTCGCCGATCAGCACCACGTCCGGGGCGAGCACCCGGACCAGCCGGTCCAGCTCGCCGGACTCGACGGCGGCGGTGAACGCGGCGAGCACCCGCTGCTGCTCGGCCAGGTCGGCGGTGTGCCGGGGCACGTCCGGCGCGGTGACCGCGCGGCGGGCCCGGGAGGCGAGCTGCCGGGCCGCCTCGGTGGTGGTGCCGAGCACCTCGGCGACGGTGGCGAACGGCACCGCGAAGACGTCGTGCAGCACGAAGGCGACCCGCTGCTCGGGCGTGAGCCGTTCCAGGACCACCAGCAGGGCGGTGCCGAGCTGGTCGGCCCGGACAGCCCGTTCCGCCGGGTCGGGGGCGAAGCCGTCGGCCGTCGGCAGGTCCCGCACCACCGGCTCCGGCAGCCACTGGCCGGGGTACGTCTCGCGGCGTACCCGGGCGGACCGGAGCACGTCCAGGCAGATCCGCGAGCAGGTGGTGGTGAGCCAGCCGCGCAGCTGGCGCACCTGGGCGCGGGTGGCCGGGTCGGCGAGCGCGCCCGCGTACCGCAGCCAGGTCTCCTGCACGGCGTCCTCGGCCTCGCTGCGGCTGCCCAGCATCCGGTACGCGACCGCGGTCAGGTGCCCCCGCTCCGCCTCGAACTCGGCCGTGAACCCTGTCGCGAGCTCTTCCACCACGCTCTCCCTCCCCCGGGGCGCATTCTGCCCTCCCACCGGACGCGACAGCGCCCCGGAACGTGACACCGCCATCCGGCGTCCACGGGAGGCGAACGGCAGCGGGGTGGGTGAGGATCGAGACATGAGCGGAGTCGACGAGTCGGGCGTCGTGCGGCCGGAGGGCGGCGCGATGCGGGAGTTGCTGCGGGTGACGCCGGACGGCGGGCGGGTCGAGCTGGCCGGGATCGACCCGCGGTCCACGCCGGGGCTGCCGGGCGCGGCCGGCCACGGTAAGCAGCGCAAGGCGTGGGCCCGGGAGCAGGTCGAGCTGGTCGGCGCCGAGCTGGGCCGGCAGCAGGAGATGCTGTACGCCGCCGCGAAGGGCGCCGCCGGCCCGGAGGCCCCGACCGGCGCCCCGACGGCGGCCGACGCCCACCTCGACGGTGACCGGCCGCGCCGGCTGCTGCTGGTGCTCCAGGCGATGGACTGCGGCGGCAAGGACGGCACGATCCGGCGGGTGGCCGGCGCGATGAACCCACTCGGCCTGCACATCCGCTCGTTCGGCCCGCCGACGGAGGAGGAGTCGCGGCACGACTTCCTGTGGCGGATCCGGCGGGCCCTGCCGCCGCCCGGCTACGTCGGCGTCTTCAACCGCTCGCACTACGAGGACGTGCTGGTCGCCCGGGTCGAGTCGCTGGTCGACGAGGCCACCTGGCGGGCCCGCTACGACGAGATCAACGCCTTCGAGCGGGAGCTGGTCGAGGGCCAGGTCACGGTGGTGAAGGTGATGCTGCACATCTCGTACGCCGAGCAGGGCGAGCGGCTGATGGAACGGCTCACCGACCCGCACAAGTACTGGAAGTACAACCCGAGCGACCTGGATTCCCGGGCCCGCTGGGACGACTACCGGGCCGCGTACGCCGAGGCCCTGGGTCGGTGCGACACGGACGCCGCGCCCTGGTTCGTGGTCCCGGCGGACCGGAAGTGGTATCGGGACTGGGCGGTGGCCCACCTGCTGCGGGAGACGTTCGACGGGTTGGATCTCGGGTATCCGGCCGCCGGATTCGACGTGGAGCAGGAGCGCCGACGGTTGCGGGACGGATCGAGCGGGCAAGGTGAACGGCAGGTGAACGAGCGGTGAATGCGGCCTGACCAGGGGTGGGCCGGCGAATTCGCGGTTCCACCGGGTCCCTAGCATGCCCATCAGCGGGTGCCCTGGCGTCCGCGACCCTTCCACCCGACACGACGAGGTCCGTGCTGTGAAGTTTTCCTTCCGTCCCACCGAGGGCGCCTTCTACGAGCTCTTCACCAGGGCCGCGCAGAACCTGGTGCGGGGTACCGAGCTCCTCAACGAGCTGGGCCTGCCGGATGTCGACGTGCAGTCGGTCAGCGAGCGGCTCACCGAGGTCGAGCACGACAGCGACCAGATCACCCACGAGCTGTACAAGAAGATCAACTCTACCTTCATCACCCCGTTCGACCGGGAGGACATCTACCGTCTGGGCTCGCTGCTCGACGACGTGATGGACCACCTGGAGGCGGTCGGCAACCTGCTCTACCTGTACGGCCTCACCAAGCTCCCCGCGCTGCCGCGCGAGCTGCACGAGCTGGTGAACGTGCTGGACCAGCAGGCCAAGCTGACCGCCGAGGCGATGCCCCGGCTGAAGTCGATGAAGGACCTCGAGGACTACTGGATCGAGTGCAACCGGCTGGAGAACGACGGCGACCAGGCGTACCGGATGCTGCTGGTCCGCCTCTTCTCCGGCGAGTACGACGCGCTCACCGTGCTGAAGATGAAGGAGGTCGCCGACGAGCTGGAGGCCGCCTGCGACGCCTTCGAGCACGTGGCGAACACCGTCGAGACCATCACGGTCAAGGAGTCCTGATCCCGTGAGTCCCGAACTCATCGCCGTACTGGCGGTGATCGTGGCCGCCATGGCGTTCGACTACACGAACGGCTTCCATGACGCGGCGAACGCGATCGCCACCAGCATCTCCACCCGGGCGCTGACACCCCGGGTCGCCCTCGCGCTGGCGGCCGTCGGCAACTTCGTCGGCGCGCACTTCGGCGCCGGGGTGGCCAAGACCGTCGGCGACGGCCTGGTGACCCTGCCCCCGGGGGTGGTCAGCCTGGGGGTGGTCTTCGCCGGGGTGCTCGGTGCGATCGTCTGGAACCTGATCACCTGGTATTTCGGCCTGCCCTCGTCCTCCTCGCACGCCCTCTTCGGCGGCCTGGTGGGGGCGACCCTCTTCGCCGCCGACGGCGTGGTGCAGTGGGGCAACATCATCGAGAAGGTCATCATCCCGATGGTGCTCTCGCCGGTGGTGGGTCTGATCCTGGGCTTCCTGGTGATGCTGGCCATCCTCTGGCTGTTCCGGAAGGGGCAGCCGGGCAAGCTGAACCGGGGCTTCCGCTGGGCGCAGACCGCCTCGGCGGCGGCCATGTCGGTCGGCCACGGCATGCAGGACGCCGCGAAGACGATGGGCATCATCGTCCTGGCGCTCTACACCGGCGGCTACCAGTCCGACAAGACGCACATCCCGGGCTGGGTGTTCTGGACCTCGGCCACCATGCTGGCGCTGGGCACGTACTCCGGTGGGTGGCGGATCATCCGTACCCTCGGTCGCAAGATCATCGATCTGGGCCCGCCGGAGGGCTTCGCGGCTGAGACGGTGGCCAGCGCGGTGCTCTACTTCAACGCCCTGGTGCTGAAGGCGCCGATCTCCACCACCCACACGATCACCTCGGCGATCATGGGTGTGGGCGCGACCAAGCGGCTCTCCGCGGTGCGCTGGAACGTCGCCGGCAACATCGTGATCGCCTGGGTCATCACGTTCCCGGCGGCCGCGCTGATCGCCTGCCTCACCTACCTGGTCATCCGCCCGCTCTTCTGAGCCGACGCGAAGGGGCCCTCGTCGACGACGAGGGCCCCTTTCTCACGCGTAGTCCACGCCGATCCGGGCGCGGACGTCGTCGAGCAGCGCCATCACTTCCAGGGTGGCGGCGTGCGGGACCAGCGGGCTCTCGGTCAGCCCGGCGGCCAGGCAGCGCTGCACCTCGACCGCCTCGTGCTGGTAGCCCCCGCCGGTCAGGTCGGCGGGGATGGTCTCCGGCTCGGCGCCGAGCCGGTGCAGCACCGCCGAGCCCGGCCGGAAGAACGGCTCGGGCAGGTCGATCCGGCCGGTGGTGCCGGTGATCGCGGCGGTGATCGCGGTCGCGCCGACCATGCCGCAGCTCAGCGTGGCGACCGCGCCGGACTCCCAGCCGAGCACGATGCCGGTGTTCTCGTCCACGCCCTCCGGGCCGAGCTTCGCCCACGCCTGCATGTGCTGCGGCACGCCGAGCAGCAGGTGGGCCAGGCTGAGCGGATAGACCCCGAGGTCGAGCAGGGCGCCACCACCCAGCGTCCGGGCCCGCATCCGGTGCTCGGGCGGGAACGGCCCCGCCGCCCCGAAGTCCGCCCGTACGTGGGTCACCTCACCGATCGCCCCGTCGGCGATCAGCTCGACCACCCGCAGGATCATCGGGTTGGTCCGCATCCACATGGCCTCCATCAGGAAGACCCCGCGGGCCCGGGCGGTCTCCACCAGCTCCGTGGTGGTGGCCAGGTCCAGCGTGCAGGGCTTCTCCACCAGCACGGCCTTGCCACCGGCCAGGCAGGTCATGGCCGCCTCGTGGTGGGCGGCGTGCGGGGTGGCCACATAGATCACGTCCAGGTCCGGGTCCGCGGCCAGTTCCGCCCAGGAGGCGTACGCCCGGGACGCGCCGTGCCGGGCCGCGAAGAGTTCCGCGCTCTCCCGGGTACGCGAGCCGACGGCGACCAGCTCGGCGTCGGGGACCAGTTTCAGGTCCTCGGCGAAGCGGCCGGCGATGTGTCCGGTGGCCAGGATTCCCCAACGCGTCATGCCGGCACGCTATCCCGGGCCGCCCGACCACCGGGCGGAAGATCCACCCGTCGGGAAGCCCCCGCCCGGCCGGTGGCCCGGCGGCGGATGTCCGGCGGCCGGGCACCTGCCCCTGGTCCGGTTGGTCGGCCCCCGGCGGACCGGGGGCCGGCTCGGTGGGCAGGCGGGCGACGTCCCGCCGGTGCGCCGTCCCGGTCGGCGGGAACTAGGCTCGCGGGATGACGACCGACGGCTTCGCCGCACCCCCCGCCCTGGTGGAGCACTACCGCCGGTTCCGGGCCGAGGGCGGCACCCCGGCCACCGCGCGGGTCGCGGCCACGGTGCTGCTGCTCCGCCCGGCCGGCACCGACTTCCAGGTGTACGTCATCCGCCGGGTCGCCGCGATGAGCTTCGGCGGCATGTACGCCTTCCCCGGCGGCGGCGTGGACCGCTCCGACTCCCAGGCGCACCTGGACTGGGCCGGCCCGGAGCCGGCGACCTGGGGCGAGCGGCTCGGCCAGGCGCCGGACGCCGCCCAGGCGGTGGTCTGTGCCGCCGCGCGGGAGGTCTTCGAGGAGGCCGGTGTGCTGCTGGCCGGCCCGGACGCGGCGACCGTGGTGGGCGACGTCAGCGGGGACGACTGGGAGACCGCCCGGCAGGACCTGGAGGGGCGCCGGGTCGGCTTCGCCGACCTGCTGGCCGGGCGACAGCTCACCCTCCGCTCCGACCTGCTGCTGCCGTGGAGCCGCTGGATCACCCCGGAGTTCGAGCCGCGCCGCTTCGACACGTACTTCTTCCTGGCGTTGCTGCCGGAGGGGCAGCGGACCCGGGACGTCTCCGGCGAGGCCGACCACACGATGTGGATCCGTCCCGCGGACGCCCTGGCCCGGGCGGAGGCCGGGGAGCTGACGATGCTGCCGCCGACGATGGTCACCCTCGCCGAGGTGGCCGCCGCCGGCGACCTGGCCGGAGTGGTGGCCGCCTCGGCCACCCGCGACGCCGCCACCCCCATCACCCCGCACCTGGACCTCGCCGCCGACGGCACCGCCCGCTTCCACCTCCGCTGAGCCCGCACCGTCCCACCCCACCCCCGCCCCACCCCACCCCACCCCGCCCCCCGCCCCGCCCCGCTCGCGGGTGAGGCCCCTCGTTCACGGAAAGAGTGGCCATCCGGCACCGGATGGCCACTCTTTCCGTGAAATTGCGCCCAGGCGGGGCGGGGGGGTGAGGGGGGTCAGCCGAAGCGGCCGGTGATGTAGTCCTCGGTCTTCTTCATGGCGGGGTTGCTGAAGATCTTCTGGGTGTTGTCGTACTCGATGAGGCGGCCGGGGTCGCCGGTCTTCTCGATGGAGAAGAAGGCGGTACGGTCCGAGACGCGGGCGGCCTGCTGCATGTTGTGCGTGACGATGATGATGGTGAACTTGTCCTTGAGCTGGAACATCAGGTCCTCGATGGCCAGCGTGGAGATCGGGTCGAGTGCCGAGCAGGGCTCGTCCATCAGGACGACCTGCGGCTCGACCGCGATGGTCCGGGCGATGCAGAGCCGCTGCTGCTGACCGCCGGAGAGGCCGGCGCCGGGCTTGCCGAGGCGGTCCTTCACCTCGTCCCAGAGGTTCGCCGAGCGGAGCGCCTTCTCGGCCGCCTCCTCCAGGATCGACTTCTTCCGGACCCCGTTCAGCTTGAGGCCGGCCACCACGTTGTCGAAGATCGACATGGTGGGGAACGGGTTGGGGCGCTGGAAGACCATGCCGATGGTCCGGCGGACCGCGGTCACGTCCACGTCCCGGTCGTAGATGTCCTGGTCGTCGATGGTCAGGCTGCCCTCGACCCGGGCACCGGGCAGCACCTCGTGCATCCGGTTGATCGACCGCAGGAAGGTCGACTTGCCGCAGCCGGACGGGCCGATCAGGGCGGTGACCGTCTTCGGCTCGACCGTCAGGTTGATGTTCTCGATCGCCTTGAAGGCGCCGTAGTAGGCGGTGACGTTCGTGGCGGAGATGCGCTTGGCCATGGTGGTGGTACCTCCGGGGTTCATCGGCCGAGCCGGTTGCGGCGGGCCAGCAACTTCGCCGCGATGGTCAGGACGAGCACGAGGGCGACCAGGGTCAGCGCCGCGGTCCAGGCCCGTGCCGGCGAGTACTTGGAGGCGTCGCCGGCCTGCTGGTAGACGAAGAGGGCCAGCGACGACTGGTTGTTCTCGAACGGGTTGAAGTTGATCGCCGCGCCGCCGCCGGCCACGAGCAGCACCGGGGCCGTCTCGCCGGCGGCCCGCGCGATGGCGAGCATGACGCCGGTGACGATGCCCGGCAGCGCGGTCGGCAGGACCACCCGCAGGATGGTCTTCCACTTCGGCACGCCGAGGGCGTACGCACCCTCGCGCAGCGGCGGCGGGACGAGCCGCAGCATCTCCTCGGTGGAACGGACCACGGTCGGCAGCATCAGCACGCTCAGCGCGAGCGCGGCGGCGAAACCGGAGAAGCTCGGCCGCCCGTCGTTGAACGTCGGTGACACCACGAGCACCCAGAACGCCAGGACGAAGAGGCCGGAGACGATCGACGGGATGCCGGTCATCACGTCGACGAAGAACCGGATCGCGAAGGCGAACCGGCCGCGCCCGTACTCGACGACGTAGATGGCGCAGAGGATGCCGAGCGGGACCGTGATCAGGGCGGCGATGCCGACCTGCTCCAGGGTGCCGATGATGGCGTGGTAGGCGCCGCCGTTGGCGTCCCGGGCGCCGATGTTGTTCATCGAGGTGCCGAAGAAGTTGCCGTCCAGGCGTTCGGCGCCCTTGCTGACCAGGGTCCACACCACCGAGGCCAGCGGCAGCACGGCCAGCACGAAGGCCGAGTGGATCAGCGCGCTCCAGGTGCGGTCGCGCGCCGACCGGCGCCCCTCCACCGCGTTCGCGGCGACGAAGAGGCCGGCCAGGTAGAGCAGCGCGCCGATGACCACGACCAGGACCGGGCCACCGATGCCGGCGCCGTACACGATCCCGGCGGCGACCAGGAGGGCCGCCAGGGCGATGGCGGGCGCGGCGTACCTCGGCAGCCGCCTGGTACGCAGCGTGGCCGGCTGGGCCGGCGGTCGGGTGCGGTGGTTCGCGACGGTGGTGGTCATGCGGCCGACTCCGTGAACTCGCGGCGGCGATAGATGATCACGCGCGCCGTGATGTTGACGATCAGCGTGATGGTGAAGAGCACCAGGCCGGAGGCGATCAGGGCGCCCCGGCCGGTCTCGTTCGCCTCGCCGAACGCGTTGGCGATGTTCGCGGCGATGGTGTTGCCGCCGTTCTGGATCAGGTTGAACGAGATGCCGAAGGTGATGCCGAGGGTCATCGCCAGCGCGATGGTCTCGCCGAGGGCGCGGCCCAGGCCGAGCATGACCGCGGCGATGATGCCCGGCCGGCCGTACGGCAGCACCGCGGTGCGGAGCATCTCCCAGCGGGTGGCGCCCAGGGCGAGGGCGGCTTCCTCGTTGGCGGTCGGGGTCTGCAGGAACACCTCGCGGGAGAGCGAGGTGATGATCGGCAGCACCATGATGGCCAGCACCAGCGAGCCGAGCATGACCGACTTGCCGAACGGGCCGTCGCCACCGAAGATCGGCAGCCAGCCGAAGTACTCGTTCAGCCAGACGGAGAAGTCCCGTACCGGGTTGATGAAGACGTCCCGGCCCCAGAGGCCGAACACGACGCTGGGCACGGCGGCCAGCAGGTCGATCAGGAAGCCGAGGGCGGTGCCCAGCCGGCGGGGGGCGTAGTGCGACAGGTAGAGCGCGATGCCCAGCGCCACCGGCACCGCGATGAGCAGCGCCAGCGCGGAGCTGAGCACGGTGCCGAAGGCGAGCGTGCCGATGCCGAACTTCGGTTCGGTCTGGTTGGGCGACCAGCCCTCGTAGGTCCAGAAGTTCTCGGTGTCCGCGCGCAGCGCCGGCACGGCCTTGGCGATCAGGAAGACCGCGATCGCCGCGATGATGACCAGCACGGCGGTGCCGGCGGCCAGGGTGAGACCGCGGAACGCCCGTTCCGCGCCGAACGCCCGGGCCCGGGGCAGCGTCGCGCCGCCGCCGCCCAACCCGTTCCCGTCGGGGGTACGGGTGCTGACAGAGGTCTCGGCCACACGCGCCGAGGCACCGGCGGTCCACTCGTGACCTGAGGCCACGCGGGTCCCGCCGGTGCCGGCGTGCGCCGAGCCGGGAGGGGTTTCACCCATCTGCTCGCTCGCTTCGAATTGAGGAGTGGTGTCGCTCGGGACGGTCAGGAGAGGTTCTTGACCGCGGCCTCGACCTTGGTGCGGACCGAGTCGGGCAGCGGGGCGTAGCCCAGCTCGCTCAGCTCGGCCTGGCCCTCACTGCTGGCCGCGTGCCCGAGCAGGCCCTTGACCAGCGGCAGCTTGTCGGCCGCGAGGCCCTTGCTGCAGACGATCTCGTAGGTCACCAGGACGATCGGGTACGCCCCGGCCTCGGTGGTCTTGTAGTCGATCGACATCTTGAGGTCGTCGCCCTGGCCCTCGACCTTGGCCCCGGCGATGGTCTTGCCGGCCGCCTCGCCGGTCAGCTCGGTGTACTCACCGGCACCGTTCTTGATCTTGGCCTTCTTCAGCCCGGCGTTCTCGGCGAAGGAGAGCTCCATGTAGCCGATCGAGCCGTCCGCGCCCTTGACCGAGCTGGCCACGCCGTCGGAGCCCTTGGCGCCGGTGCCGCCCGGGGCCTTCCACGCCTTGGCGTTGGCGAAGGTCCAGTCCGCGTCGGCGGTCTTCGACAGGTACTTGGTGAAGTTGTCGGTGGTGCCGGACTCGTCCGAGCGGTGCACCGTCTGGATGGTGGTCGCCGGCAGCTTGGCGTCCGGGTTGTCCGCCTTGATCGCCGCGTCGTCCCACTTGGTGACCTTGCCGGCGAAGATCTTGGCCAGCGTGTTCGGGCTGAGCTGGAGGTTGTCCACGCCGCTGACGTTGTAGGCGACCGCGATCGGGCCGATCACCATCGGCAGGTGGATGGCCTTGCCGCCCGAGCACTTGGCGTCGGCCTGCGGCTGCTCCTCCGGCTTGAGCGCCGAGTCCGAGCCGGCGAAGTCGGCGGTGCCCGCGATGAAGGCCTGGATGCCCGCGCCCGAGCCGGACGGCTCGTAGTTGATCGTGCTGCCGGCACACTTCTGCTGGTACGCCTTGATCCACTCGGCCATGGCGTTCTTCTGGGCCGAGGAGCCCTGCGCGTTCAGCGTGCCCTTGGCGCAGTCGGCCGCAGCGGCCGAGCCGGAGGGGGAGGCAGCGGACGACTCGTTGTTGTCCGAGCCGCAAGCGCTGAGACCGAGCACCGCAGTAAGAGCGAGGCAGGCAATGGCGCCGTGCCGCTGGAGCTTCACCTGAGGGGTTTCCCTTCACATCTTTGGTCAGGTCGCCCGGATGGAGGCCCGGGTGCCGGGCGGACCGGCTGATGTGAAAGCTAGAAGTGCCAGGTAGACGGTTCGCCGGTCACAAGTGAACGGAAGATGAACAGGTGCGCCCGGTCCGGTGGCCGGTGGCTGAGGAGCGGTTGTCCTTTTCGTGAACTCGCGACCCGTTGTCGCTGTTGAGGCGATATGTCCACCACGGCCGTCGTCCCACCGGGTGCACCGGCATGACCGTTCGGTGGGACGGGTGGCGGGCCGTTCAGCCCAGCCGGTAGTTGACGTGCCCGCACCAGCGGGCGAAGCCGAGCCGCTCGTAGAGGGCCACCGCGGCGGTGTTCGACTCGTCCACGTAGAGCATCACCCGGTCCAGCCCACGCCGGTCCCGCAGGTGGGCCAGGCCCGCCGTGGTCAGCGCCCGGCCGAGCCCGCCGCCGTGCGCCGTCGGGTCCACCCCCAGCACGTAGACCTCGCCGATCCGGGCCGAACCCGGGCGCTCGTGCACCTTGGTCCAGTGGAAGCCGCGCAGCCGGCCGGACGCCGACTCGACGGCGAGCAGGAAGCCGGCCGGGTCGAACCACGGCTCGGCGAGGCGTACCCGCAGGTCGTCGAGGGTCCACCGGCCCTGCTCGGGGTGCGTGGCGAAGGCGGCGTTGTTGAGCGCCAGCCACGCCTCGTCGTCCTCACCCGGCCGGAACGCCCGCAACTCGACCCCGTCGGGCAGGCGGAGCTCCGGCAGCGCGGTGGTGAGCGGCCGGCGCAGCTGCCACAGCACCCGGGCGCGTGCGAAGCCCAGGTCGACGGCGAGCGCGGCGGCGGACGGATGGTCGCCGTGCGCCCAGGCGCGCAGCGGGCCGCCGGCCGCGGCCAGCACCCCCGCGCCAGCGCCCGCCCGGTGCCGCGCCGCCGGTACGCCGGGTGCACCACCAACTCCACCCCGATCCCGGTGGCGTCGGTGGTGTCCAGGTGCGCGTAACCGGTCAACGTGCCGTCCACCGCGCGCGCGGTCAGGTGCACCGCGGGCGCCTCCGGGTCGCGCAGCCGCAGCAGCACGTGCTCGTCGAGCGGGTCGGCACCGTCGGCGTCCCCGGCCGTCCGGGCCAGCGCCAGCACCTCGGCGACCTCGACCGGCGCCAGCCGGTCGGCGCGGGAGACCCGGTCTGCGGTCGGCTCGGTGCTGCTCATTCCGTCACCGTAGCGGCCCGGGGGTCGACTCCGCAGGCTCGGCGCGGAGGCCCGGCGGGGCGATGCGGGTCACGTGGGGTTCGTGGGGAGTGCCTCCAGCTGGTACCGGCCGACCAGCTCCGGCAGGATCCGGTGCAGCGCCTCGACGGTGCCCCGCCGGTCCCCGCCGGCGTCGTGCATCAGCACGATGGAGCCCGGGCCGGTGTCGCTCAGCACCGCCGAGGTGACCTTCTCGGCCCCGGGCGCCTGCCAGTCCGCCGGGTCCACCGCCCAGTGCAGCGGCGTCATCCCCAGCTCGGCGCAGATCGACGCCACGGGATACGTCCATTCGCCGCCGGGCTGCCGGAACCAGGTGATCCGGGCGTCCGGGACGGCTGCCCGGATGGCGTCGTTGGTCCGGAGCAGGTCGGCCCGGATCGACTCCGGCGAGCGTTTGCCGAGGGTGGTGTCGTGGTTCCAGGAGTGGTTGCAGAGGGTGTGCCCCTCGGCCACGATCGCCTCGATCAGATCGGGGTGGTTCTGTGCGTTCTCGCCCACCACGCAGAAGGTCGCCTTGACGCCGTAGCTGCGGAGCAGGTCGAGCACCTGCGGCGTGTACTGCGGGTCCGGCCCGTCGTCGAAGGTGAGCGCCACCCGGTCCGTGCCGGTGTGCATCCAGGCGCCGTACGGGCCGTCGCCGTCGCCGGCCGGCCGCTGGTCGGGCACGGGCGAGGCCGGCACGGGAGAGGCCGGCGCATCGGTGTGCGGCGTGGGGGAGTCGTCCGGTGGCTGGTCGGCGTAGCGCGGGCCGTCGGCGTGCACCGTCGAGGCGGTGGTGCGGGGTGGCTGCTCGGGGACCATGCTCCGGCCGAGGGCGTACGCGGACCCGAGCAGGGCGGCCACCGCCAGGGTCAGGGCACCGGCCGCGCGGAATGTCGTCGCCCCCATGGTCACCGCACGCACCGCCGCCCCCTCGCACCCTGACAGTCCCGTCAGTCAGGATATGGCGACAAGTTGTGCAAATCGGGCGTACCGGAGAATTGCCTATGGGGTCGACGGGCGGCGTCGATCCCGGACCGGGTCAGACCGGGAGCGGGGCGTGCTCCGACTCCGGCAGCGAACGCGACGGCGGGACGACGAACTTGTAACCGACCTGGCGCACCGTGCCGATCATCGACTCGTACTCGGAGCCGAGCTTGGCCCGCAGTCGCCGGACGTGCACGTCCACCGTGCGGGTGCCGCCGAAGTAGTCGTAGCCCCAGACCTCGCGGAGCAGCTGGTCCCGGGTGAACACCCGACCCGGGTGCTGGGCCAGGAACTTCAGCAGCTCGAACTCCTTGTAGGTGAGGTCGAGCGGGCGACCCTTCAGCTTCGCCGCGTAGGTGTCCGGGTCGATGGTCAGCTCGCCGGCCCGGATCGAGCCGCCGGCCCCGGCGGTCGCGTTGCTCAACCGGCCCACCGCGAGCCGCAGCCGTGCCTCCACCTCGGCCGGGCCGGCCCCGGCCAGGATCACGTCGTCCACGCCCCAGTCGGCATTGAGCGCGATCAGGCCGGCCTCGGTGACCACCGCGACCAGCGGCACGCCGAGCCCGGTGGCGTGCAACATCCGGCAGGTGGCCCGTGCCTCGCTCAGCTCGGAGCGGGCGTCCACCAGCACCGCGTCCGGGCTCGGACCGGACACCAGGGTGCGGACGTCACGCGGTGCGGTACGGACCGAGTGCGGTAGCAGGTCGAGTGCCGGCAGCACCGCCGAAGGTTCGCCTGCGCGTGCGCTCACCAGCAGCAGGATCTCCACACGATCACCTCCGTCCCGGCGGCCGGCGTGGCCGCGCGCGACCAGCGGCACGCCCGCGAGGGCGGCGCTGAGAACTTGCGTGGGTCCCGGCGTCGCTGACGGGCGGGTAACGGGTCGAGCGTAACGGATCGCCTGGCCGCCGCCCCCCGTGTCCTTTCCTGTTTGTCTGATCTGCCCGTGATCGCGCCGCAGGTTTTAACGTTGCCGAAACCGTGACCTCCGCCGGAGCGGCCCGGTCTGGCACGATCGGGGCGTGTTTCCCTCCACCTCGCCCGAGACCGGCCGCGACCCGTGGGCCGACGACGCGTCGGCCGGACCCCTCCACGGCCGCCCGCCGGGCCCCCCCCGGCCCGGCCGACGACGGCGGGGAGCGGGGTGACCGGGGCGGACCGCGCCGGCTCCGCAAGAGCGGACCGGCCCGCCGGCCGACGACGAGCCCGTGGACGAGGACGCCGAGGAGGAGGCGGAGCCGGTCGAGGTGCACCGCCCCCTGGCGCTCACCGTCGCCGGCTTCGCCGCGCTGCTCGGGGTCGGCCTGGTGCTCGGCGCGCAGACCGCCGGGCCGGGGCACCGGCTGCCCTTCGCGTTCATCATCTTCGGCGTGCAGCTGCTCTTCGTCCTCGCCTGGACGATGGCGATCCGGCCGCCCGCGCTGCTGCTGGTCGCCCTGATCAGTGCCGGCGCCGCCGCCGCGGCGGACACCGCCGCGGTGCAGTCCGACATCGCCGGCCTCGCGCCGCTCGGCTACGTGGCCGCCGGCGGCTTCCTCGCCGCCGTGCTCGGCCAGCTCGTCCGCCGGGTCGACCGGGTCCGGGTCACCGACTCCCTCGGCAGCACCCTGCTGCTCGTGGTCGGCGTGGTCGCCTTCGCCACCCTGGTCGTGCTCAGCCGGGTACCGAAGGGCACCCAGGCGATCACCGTCTGCCTGACCGCCACCGCCGTCGCGCTCACCGTCGCCCGGATCACCGACGCGGTCGCCCCCTGGCCGCGGCTCGCCCCGCAGGTCCCCCGGGGTGCCGCCGGCGTGGTCGTCGGAGCCATGCTGGGCACCCTCGCCAGCGCGGTCCTCGGCAGCTACCTGGTCGGCTTCACCCCGACCAGCGGGGCGCTGATCGGGCTGGTCACCGCCGCCACGGCGGTCCTCGCCGATCTGGCCGTCGGCTATGCCGAGGCGGGCCGGCTGATGGCCGGTGAGCTGCCCACCATGTGGATCGCCCGGCACATGCAGGGCCCCCTGGGCGGGTTCGCGCTCGCCGCGCCCGCCGCGTACGCCATGTGCGTGCTGTTCCTCTGAGAGCGCGGTTGAGGCGGGCCGCCATCGGGTACGAACGATCCGCCGCGACGCGGCACCGGCAGCGCAGACAGGAGGCGTGGTGGCAGAGGCCTACCCGGCGTACGAGGAACGTCCCCGGCGACGCGGACGGAAGGCGCTGGTCACCCTCGTCGTCCTGCTCCTGGTCCTGGCCGGCCTGCTGGTCGTCGCCGACCGGGTGGCCGCCGGGATGGCCGAGCGGGCCATCGCCGACCAGGTGAAGCAGGAGCTCGCCAAGCAGGACGCCCGGTCCTCGGCGCCGAAGGTGCAGGTGGACGGCGTCCCCTTCCTCACCCAGGTGCTCGCCGGGAAATACCAGCACATCTCCATCGTGCTGACCGACGTGCAGGGCCCGGTGCAGGGCGAGGCGGTCAGCGTGCCCCGGCTCGACGTCGACGCCCGTAACGTGAAGGCGTCGCTGGACACCCTCCGCTCGGGCCAGGGCGACGTGGTCGCCGAGCGGGTGGACGGCGTCGGCACCATCACCTACGACAGCCTGGCCAAGCTGCTGGACCGGCCCGGACTGACCCTCGGCGAGCGGGGCGGCAAGCTGGTCGTCACCGCGCCGGTGGACGTGCTGGGCGTGAAGCTCACGGTCAACGGCATCGCCGAGGTGACCGTCAACAACGGCAAGGTGGCGTTGCGCTTCAACGACCTGACCGCCGAGGGGTTGCCCAACCTGCCGCTGGCCCGTCAGGTGCTGACCAACTACGCCAAGGGCATCTCGATCGACGTACCCCTGCCGGAGCTGCCGTTCCAGCTCAACGTCCGCAAGGTGGAGCCGAGGCCCGAGGGGCTCACCGTGACCGCCGACGCGCGGGACGTACCCATCAACTCGGTGCGCTGACCGCAGGTCCCCACCGACGGCCCGACCGATCCGGTCGGGCCGTCGGTGTGGCCGGGGTCGCGTCCCGGATGCTGGTCGGCGCGCTGGCGTCCGGCGGCCCGGCTCGGTAGGCTCCCTGGTCATGGGGACGCTCCTCACCAAACGGCGCGCGGTCGACCTGTGCCGCGTGGCCACCTGCCTGTGTCGCCCCGTCATCTGACGGCGGGGCTGTCCCCGGCTGCCTAGCGGCCATCCGCCCGCAGGGTCAACACACCCTCCGGTGCTCCCCTCTTCGCCCGGCAGCGGCGCCGTCGCACGAACCCGTGATCCGTTCCTAGCTCAGGGTCCCGCGCGTGGTGCGACAATCACCAACTTCGATCTCCACGCGCTGGCTCACCACCCATCCTCACCAGGGAGTGATCTGATGAGTCGCGACACCGCACTCGTCTCGGCCGAGTGGGCCGAGAAGAACATCGACGCCCCGGGCGTCGTCTTCGTCGAGGTCGACGAGGACACCTCGGCCTACGACACCGGCCACATCGCCGGCGCGATCAAGCTGGACTGGCGGACCGACCTCCAGGACCCGATCCGCCGGGACTTCGTCAACAAGTCCCAGTTCGAGGCGCTGCTCTCCGAGCGTGGCATTGCGAACGACGACACCGTGATCCTCTACGGCGGCAACAACAACTGGTTCGCCGCGTACGCGTACTGGTACTTCAAGCTCTACGGCCACGGCGATGTCAAGCTCCTCGACGGTGGCCGCAAGAAGTGGGAGCTGGACGCCCGCCCGCTGGTCACCGACAAGGTCTCCCGGCCGGCCACCCAGTACGTGGCGCAGGAGCCGGACACCTCGATCCGGGCCTTCCGCGACGAGGTCGTGGACGCGATCGGCACCAAGAACCTGGTCGACGTGCGCAGCCCCGACGAGTACGCCGGCCGGCTGCTCGCCCCGGCCCACCTGCCGCAGGAGCAGGCGCAGCGCGCCGGCCACGTGCCCACCGCGATCAGCGTCCCGTGGTCGAAGGCGGCCAACGAGGACGGCACCTTCAAGTCCGACGACGAGCTGCGCAAGATCTACGCCGCAGCCGGTCTGGACGACGGCAAGGAGACCATCGCGTACTGCCGGATCGGCGAGCGCTCCTCGCACACCTGGTTCGTGCTCCAGGAGCTGCTCGGCCACCGGAACGTGAAGAACTACGACGGATCCTGGACCGAGTACGGCTCGCTGGTCGGCGTGCCGGTCGCGCTCGGCGACGAGCCCGGGGAGGCCTGATCATGACTGCTCCTACCGCTGCCGGGTGCGCCGCGCCCGACCAGGCCGCCCCGCTGCCGGCCAGCCTGGACCTGGAGAAGGAAACCGTCATCACCGGCGTGGTCCGGTCCGAGGCCGGCGAGGTCGTCCCGGGCGCGTACGTCCGGCTGCTCGACGGCACCGGTGAGTTCACCGCCGAGGTGGTGACCTCCCCGGCCGGTCAGTTCCGCTTCTTCGCCGCGCCGGGCAACTGGACCCTCCGGGCCCTCTCCCGGCACGGCAACGGCGACACCGCCGTGACCGCCGCCCGCGGGATCAACGAGGTGACGGTCGCCGTCGCCCCCTGACCCAGGCTCCGCTCGGCCCCGGGGCCGGCCACCCGCACGTCGGGACGGCTGGCCCCGTCGCCGTACCGGAGTCCCGGGCCGGCGGTGGCGACGTGCCGCAGCGTGACACGATGGCCCGGTGAGTGGTGCTGTCCAGGCGGGGTACGCCCCGCCGACCGGTCCCGACCAGCCGGCGCCCGGCCGGCGGTGGTTGCGCTGGCTGGTGGCCGCGACCGTGCTGTGGGCGGTGCTGCTCGCCGTGCTGGCCTGGCTCTCCGTCCGCGACGACCCGCCGACCGTACGCGAGCAGCGCAGCCTGACCCAGTCCGGGCCGGTGGTCGACCGCGCGGTGGGCGAGCTGCTGGCGGCGGCCGGCGACGGCGGCGCGGCCCGGCTCCTGCCGGGCGACCTGCGCCCCGGCTGCCGGATCACCCCGATGGAGGACGGTGTCTCGCTGACCCGCGCGGTCGAGGTGGTGCTCCCCGGTGACGACGCGCGAGGGCTGCTCCAGCGGGTGGCCGACCGGCTGCCGGCGAGCTGGCGGGCCGAGGTCGAGACCACCGGCGACGGGCCGGTGCTGCGGGCCGACGCCGGTGAGTTCGTCACGGTGCAGGCCGCGCCACCGGCGCGGACCGGGTGAAGCTGACCGCCGGGACCGGCTGCACGGCCGCTCGGCGACGGCTACCCGGTGCCGGCCGGTGCGGGCGGCCCGGAGTCCGACCGGGCCACCGGGCTGCTGCGCGCCTGGGGCGGGCCGGTGGACCCGCCGGACGTCTCCACCGTGACCTGCCCGGGCGGCGGGACCGCCCGCACGCCCGCGCCGACTCGGCCGCCGCACCCGACCGCCCGTCGCTGGCCGAGGCCCTGGCGTCGGCGCGCGGCAGCGCCGCCCGAGTCCGGGACACCCCCGAGGTGTACGCGTGGCGCGCCGCCGACACCTCCGTGATCGCCGAACGGCTCGACGGCCGGATCCGGGTCACCGTCACCACCGGCTGCCCCGCCTGAGCCGTCAGTGGACGCCCCGGTGGTCGTGCGGGGTGCGGCTGCGGCCCAGCGCGTCCACCCGACCCCAGCGCCCGGGGATGTCGAGCAGCTCCACCCGGCCCATCCCGTCGGGCACGGCCGGGTCGATGATCAGGTGCTCGCCCTGCGGTTCGAGACCGAGCATCACCCGCAGCAGCAACAGCGGCGTGCCGGCGGACCAGGCCTGCGGGCTGCACGCGGTCGGGTACTGCACCGGGTAGTCGGTCAGGCCGCGCTCGTAGCCGGCGAACGCCTCCGGTAGCCGCCCGTCGAAGAACTGGGACGCGTCCAGGATCGCCTCGCAGATCCGGCCGGCCTCCTCGCGGAAGCCGTACTTCCACAGCCCCCAGGCGATGATCGAGTTGTCGAACGGCCAGACCGTGCCGACGTGGTAGCCGATCGGGTTGTAGCGCCCCTCGTCGTCGGCGAGGGTCCGCACCCCCCAGCCGGAGAAGAGCCGGGGACCGAGCAGGTGTTCGGCGATCCGGCCGGCCCGGGATTCGTCGACGATCCCGCTCCACAGCAGGTGCCCGACGTTGGAGGAGAGGGCGTCCACGTGCCGCCCCTCCGGGTCCAGCGCCAGCGCGTAGTACTCCCGCTCCGGGATCCAGAAGTCCCGGTTGAACCGCTCCTTCAGCGCGGCGGCCTCCCGTTCCAGCCGGTCGGCGTACGCGGGGTCGTTCCAGAAGGTCCGGGCCAGCCGGGCGCCGCGCAGCTTGGCGTCGTAGGCGTACCCCTGGAGTTCGCAGGTGGCGCGGGGGAACCCGGGCAGCCGGCCGTCGCGGTAGGAGATGGCGTCCCAGGAGTCCTTCCAGCACTGGTTCTGCAGGCCGGTCTCCGGGTTGCGGGTGCGGTACCAGACGTAGCCGGTGCCGAGCAGGTCGCCGTAGCTGTCGATCCAGTCCAGCGCCGACCGGACCGGGAACTCCAGCTGGCGGACCAGGTCGGCGTCGCCGGTCCACCGCTCGTACTCGTCGAGCAGGATGACGAAGAGCGCGGTGGAGTCCGCCGAACCGTAGTACGGGGAGTGCGGCTGCTCCTCGAAACCGGACGTCTCGCCGTACCGGAGCTCGTGCAGGATCTTGCCCGGCTCCTCGTCCCGGAAGTCGTCCAGCCGGCTGCCCTGCAGACCGGCCAGCACCAGGATGGTGGGCGGGACCAGTTCGGGCAGGAAGGGCAGCACCTGCAACGAGGTGAGCATGCTGTCCCGGCCGAAGAGGGTCATGAACCAGGGCAGACCGGCGGCGAGCAGCCGTACGCCCAGGGTGATCGACTCGTACCGGAGCGCCGCGAGGTCGTTGAGGCTGCGCCGGTACGCCCCGGCCAGCGGCTGGCAGTCGCAGCCCAGCTTCGGCGCCCGATCGATCAGCTCGTCCTGCTCGGTACGGATCGCGCCGGCCGAGCGGTGGCCGCCGAGCGGCAGGGTGGCCCGGATGTCCTCGCCCCGGGCGCCGTAGATGACGGTGGCGACGTGCAGCCGGGTGGTCCACTCGCCGTGCGGGGCGACCCGGATCCGGAACGTCATGCCGTGGTCGTCGATCTCGCCCGGGGCGGAGGTGCTGATCACCGCCTCCCGGCGGAACGCCTCCCGCTGATAGCTGATCCGGAGTTCGCCGGCACCGACGGTCGGCGTGGCGTGTCCCTTCTTCTGCTGCTGGTGCTTGATCTCGAACAGGTCGGCGAAGTCGGCGCCCATGTCGACCCGGAGCGTGAAGCCGACCTCCTGCGCCGAGTGGTTCAGCACGGTCAGCTCCTCGGAGAAGCTGCCGCCGATCGAGCGGCTGCGGATCACCGACACCTGGGCGTCGAGGTAGTGCGTCGGTTCGCCGGGGACCAGGAAGAACCGGGTCCGGTACGACTCGGCGTCGTCGATGGAGAGGGCGTGCAGCCGTTGCCCGTTGAGGGTGAGCAGCCAGGTGGAGAGGAACCGGGTGTCGAAGGAGAAGAGCCCGGTCGGGAAGTCGTAGGACGGTTCGATGTCGCCGCGCCGGTCGGAGACCAGGAAGGTGTTGCCGTCGAGGATGCTCACCCGTTCCTTCATCAGGGCCGGCCGGCTTGCTCTCGGGCGGTCTCCCGGGGGTCCCGGGTGCCGGGCGGGGCCGGGAAGAAGCGCCGGAAGGCGAGGAAGAGCGCCACCTTTCCGGTGAAGGTGCTCTCGTTGCGGATCATCGCGGCCAGGCCGGCCTCGCGACCGGTGATCAGCCGTTCGAAGAGGTCGTGGCTGCCGTACCAGGTGGCGTCGGCTCTCCCCTGGCCCCGGCTGACCCGGGCCGACCGGGGGCGCAGCTCGACGAGCCAGTGTTCGGTGCGGTTGCCGGTGGTCAGGTTGACCTGGAGCGTGCCGCTGACCGGGCCGCATCCCGCGGCCTGGGCCCGCGCCGGCAGTGCCGCGAAGAACCGCTCGATCGCCTCGCCCACAACCGAATCGTAGGCAGTGGCCGGACATGTCGGGCCGGTATCCGCAGTCCGCCCGAAAGGGACGGCCGGGCGGGGTGGAGGTCAGTAGACCAGGGCCTGCGCGCCCTCGGCCAGCGCTTCCTCGACGAAGACCGCCGCCCCGGCGATCCGTACGCCCGGGATCACGTCCTCGGGCCCGATGTCCCGTCGGGCGGCGCACTGGGTGCAGGCCGTCACCCGCCCGGCGGTGAGGATCACGTGCAGCAGTTCCGGCAGCGGCGCGGAGTGCGGCAGCTCGAACTCCTGCGCCCGGCCCGGCAGCGCGAACCAGGTCGACTCACCGGTCAGCCAGAGCGACACGTCCACCCCGGCCGCTACGGCGGTCGCCGCGACGGTGAACGCCTGGGCGCAGCGCTCCGGTGCGTCCGCGCCGGCGGTGACCTTGACGACGAGTGAGCGGGCCATGGGGCCCAGCATAGGATGGCCGGGATGGTTACCGAGATCGGGTTCGTCAGCCTGCTGGTCGCCGGCCTGGGCGCGCTCGCCGGTGGCCTGGTCTATCTGGCCGTACGCATCTCGAGAGGAAAATGGTGAGCGCGAGGAGTGAGCCGGGTTTGCGAGCCCCGCAGTCGCGAACGAAGGTGGCCCGGTGAGCGCGAGGAGTGAGCCGGGTTTGCGAGCCCCGCAGTCGCGAACGAAGGTGGCCCCGTGAGCGCGAGGAGTGAGCCGGGTTTGCGAGCCCCGCAGTCGCGAACGAAGGTGGCCCCGTGAGCGCGAGGAGTGAGCCGGGTTTGCGAGCCCCGCAGTCGCGAACGAAGGTGGCCCGGTGAGCGAGAACCCGCTTCAGCCGCCATGGCTGAACGCGCCGCCGGTCGAGGAGTACCCGTACGAGGAGAGCCACGACCTGCGTGTCGGCCCGAAGCTGCACCCGAGCCTGGACGGCCTGCTGCCGTACATCGGGGTGTGGCGGGGGCGCGGGCGGGGCGGTTTCCCCAGCATCGAGGACTTCGACTTCGCGCAGAAGATCCGGATCAGCCACGACGGCCGGCCGTTCCTGTTCTACGAGTCCCGGGCCTGGATCCTGGACGAGCAGAGTCGGCCGGTGCGCCCGGCCGGGCGTGAGGTCGGCTGGTGGCGCCCGGTGATGGACGGTGACCGGGTCACCGACGAGATCGAGGCGCTGATGACCGTGCCGACCGGTGTGATGGAGCTGCACATCGGCAAGCGCAAGGGCACGCAGATCGAGTTCGCCACCGACGCGGTGGTCCGGACCGCCACCGCCAAGGAGGTCACCGCCGGTGCCCGCCTCTTCGGCATCGTCGAGGGCGCCCTCCTCTACGCCCAGGAAATGGCCGCCGTGGGCCACCCCCTCAGCCCCCACCTCTCCGCCCGCCTCACCCGCGTAGCCGGCTGACCCCACGGCCAGTCCCTGTCGATCATGGGGTTGGCGGCAGTTCAGGAGATCGAGAACGCCGCCAATCCCATGATCAACTCGCCGAGGTGGGCGGGGATGGGGGTGGGACGGGGAAGCCGAGGAGGGTTTGGAGGGTTCGGGTGTGGTCGGAGCGCGGGCGGGGGGTGGTGTCCAGGGTGCGGATCTCGGTGAGGCCGCGGATGGACGAGGTGAGCCAGGCGCCGTCGGCGGTGACCAGCTCCGCCGGGGTGACCATCCGCTCGGCCGCGGTCAGGCCCAGGTCGGGGGCGTGGGCCAGGAGCCAGCCGGCGGTGGTGCCGGGCAGTACTCCGGTCCGGGCGGGCGGCACCGTGCAGAGCGTCCCACCGGAGAGCCAGACCACGTTCGACCTCGGCCCCTCCAGCACGTAGCCCTCGGTGGAGAGCCAGAGCACGTCGTCCACGCCGTTGCGGGTGGCCCAGCGCTGGGCGGCGGTGTTCACCGCGTACGACGTGGACTTGGTGCCGGTCGGCAGCCAGTCCAGCCCGGCACGGACCTCGGCCGACACCCCGAGCGGAAGGGTCGCCACGGTCACCCCGTCCCGGCGGGCCCGCCGGGATGCCGCCGGCACCTCGGCGAGGGTGGCCCAGACGCTCGGTGGCCCGCCCCCCTCCGGACCCCGGGTGCACACCAGCCGCAGCGCCCCCTCGACCTCGGCCGGCCAGCCCGCGGCGACCGTGTCCAGCAGCTCGACCAGCACGCCGTCGGGGGGCAGCGGTAGCTCCACGGCCGCCGCGCCGGCCCGGAGCCGGGCCAGGTGGGCGTCGAGCAGCCAGGGCCGGCCGGCGCGCAGGTGCAGGGTCTCGAAGAGCCCGTCGCCGTGCAGTGCGCCCCGGTCGTCGCCGCGCAGCACCACCTCCCCGGCCGGTACGACACCCCGGCCGAGCACCGCCACCCGCGCTGCCACCACGACCGTCGAGCCTAGTGGCGTACGCCATCGGTGGCCGGATCGGCGCGGCGGCGCGAACTATGATCGGACGGTGTCCGAATCCTCCCTGGCGGAACTGCTCCGCTCCCGTGGGCTGCGGCTGACGGCGCAGCGGCAACTGGTCCTCCAGGCGGTGCTGGAGCTGGGGCACGCCACGCCGGAGCAGGTGCACACCGCGGTCCGGGAGGTCGCCGCCGGGGTCAACATCACCACCATCTACCGCACGCTGGAGCTGCTGGAACGGCTCGGCCTGGTGACCCACACCCACCTGTCGCACGGCTCGCCGACCTATCACGCGGCCGGCGAGCACCAGCACGTCCACCTGGTCTGCCGGGAGTGCGGCGGGATCGACGAGATCGATCCCGAGCTGCTCCGCCCGCTCGCCGACCAGCTGGCCACCCAGCGCGGATTCCGGGTCGACATCGGGCACGTGGCGCTCTTCGGCGTCTGCGGCCACTGCGAGGACGGGGAACAGGAATGATCGACATCGCGGGAGCGGTGGTCGCCGAGGCGATCGACGAGGAGACCCGGGACCAGCCCGACCCGGCCCACCGGGCGGCCGGGGTGCGGGGCGTGGCCGCCCACTACGGCGACCCGATGCGGGAGCAGCGCACCCTCTCCACCGCGGTCGGCCTGGTGGACCGGTCGCACCGGGGCGTGCTGGCGGTGCCCGGCGAGGAACGGATCTCCTGGCTGCACACCCTGACCAGTCAGCACCTCGCCACGTTGAGCGCCGGCCAGGGCACCGAGCTGCTGGTGCTCTCCCCGCACGGGCACGTCGAGCAGCACGCGATGGTCGCCGAGGACGGCGCGACCACCTGGCTGGACACCGAGCCGGGGGCCACCGCCGGCCTGCTGTCCTACCTGGAGCGGATGCGTTTCTTCAGCAAGGTCGAGCCGCGCGACGCGACCGCCGACCACGCGCTGCTGTCGCTGGTCGGGCCGGCGGCCGCCGACGCGCTCGCCCCGCTCGGCGTGACCGGGCTCGCCGCGCCCGACGTGGTCGCGGTGCCGGGTCCGAAGTTCCGCGCCGGCGAGCTGCCGGCACGGCCCACCGTCGTGTACGACGTACGGCCGCTGCCGATCGGCGGGTGGGCCCGGCGGGTGGCGCTCGGCGTGGACCTGCTGGTGCCCCGGGCGGCGATGACCCAGGTGGTGGACGAGCTGCGGGGTGCCGGGGTGCCGGTGGCCGGGCTGTGGGCGTACGAGGCGGTGCGGGTGGCCGCCCGGCAGCCCCGGGTCGGGGTGGACACCGACCACCGGACCATTCCCGCCGAGGTGGGGTTGATCGCCCCGGCCGTGCACCTGGACAAGGGCTGCTACCGGGGCCAGGAGACGGTGGCCCGGGTGCACAACATGGGCAAGCCGCCGCGTCGCCTGGTCCTGCTGCACCTGGACGGGGTGACCACCGACCAGCCCCCGACCGCCGGTACGCCGGTGACGCTGGACGGCCGGGCGGTCGGCTTCGTGGGCACCGCCGTGCACCACCACGAGCTGGGCCAGGTCGCCCTCGCGGTGCTGAAGCGCAACGTGCCCGCCGACGCCCGGCTGCTGGTCGGGGAGATCGCCGCCGCCATCGACCCGGAGTAAGGGTGCCGTCACGACGCCCCGGAGGCGGGAATTCTTCCGCTTCTCCGGGGCGTCAACCATGATTCTTCCGGAAATCGGTGGCCCGGCCGTCGACCGGGAACGGCCGTCGCGGCTAGGATCCCCGGCATGACGACAGGGACGTTGATCACGGTTGCCCCCACCGGCGCGGAGTCGGCCAAGGCGGAGGTGCCGGCGCTGCCGGTGACCCTCGACGAGCTGCTGCTGACCGCCAAGGAGTGCGAGGCGCTCGGCGCCGCCGTGATCCACGTCCACATCCGCGACGACGAGGCGAAGCCGACCCTGGACCAGGGTCGCCTGCGGGACACCGTGGCGGCGCTGCGGGACAGCACCGACCTGATCGTGCAGCTCTCCTCGGGCGGTGCGGTGACCGACCCCGAGTCGGCCCGGCTCGCCGTGCTGGACGCCGCGCCGGACATGGCCTCCTGCACCATGGGGACGGTCAACTTCGGCGACGACGTCTTCCTCAACCGCTGGGAGTTCATCGTCGACCTGCACACCCGGATGCAGGAGAAGGGCGTCGTGCCCGAGTACGAGATCTTCGAGCTGGGTCACCTGACCGCCCTGCAGCGCCTGCTCGGCAAGTACGGCCTGCCGCACGGCGGGCACGTGCACGTCGACTTCGTGATGGGCGTACCGGGTGGCATGCCGGGCACCACGGCGACCCTGGTCGCCGCCCAGCAGATGCTGCGGGACCTGCCCGAGGGCACCACCTTCTCGGCCACCGGGATCGGGCGCAGCACCATCCCGGTGCTGCTGGCGTCGCTCTCGGCCGGGGGCCACCTGCGGGTCGGCATGGAGGACACGGTCAGCTACGCCAAGGGTCGGCCGGTCGAGTCCAACATGCAGCTCGTCGCCCGCGCGGTCGGCTTCGCCCAGCTCGCGCAGCGTCCGCCCCTGACCACCGCCGAGGCCCGTACGCTGCTCGGCCTGTAAGGACGGCACCGCCGCCCACCCCTGTACGCGGCACGTCGACGTCCCTGGTCACCCCGCTGCGGGCCGCTCCCGGGGCGTCGGTACCGTCCACCCCGTGGGAAAGACGTACGAGGGCGGCGTGCCGCTCGCCGAGGTGGTCCGGTCCGAGTTCGTGGAGGGCATCCACCGCGGTTCGGTGGTGGTGCTCGACGCCGCCGGTGCGACGGTGGCCGGGGCGGGGGACGTCACCTCGCCGATCTTCCCGCGTTCGGCCAGCAAGCCGATGCAGGCCATCGGCATGCTCCGCGCCGGGCTGACGCTGACCGAGCCGGCGGACGTCGCCCTGGTCTCGGCGAGCCATGCGGGCGAGCAGTTCCACCTGGAACGGGTCGCCGCGCTGCTGCACGGTGCCGGCCTGGACGAGTCGGCGCTGCACTGCCCGCCGGACCTGCCCTTCGGGGACGACGCCCGGGTGGCGGTGCTGCGGGCCGGTGGCGGTCCCACCCGGATCCAGATGAACTGCTCGGGCAAGCACAGCGGCATGCTGCTGACCTGTCTGGCCGCCGGCTGGCCGCTGGACCGGTACTGGCGGCCGGAGCACCCGCTCCAGCAGGTCCTGCGGGCCGCGGTCGAGGAGTTCACCGGCGAGGAGGCGGCGGCCGTCGGCGTCGACGGCTGCGGAGCGCCGGTGCTCGCCGTGTCGCTGACCGGGCTGGCCGGGGCGTTCCGACGGCTGGTCGAGGGTGAGCCGGGCACCGTGGAGCGGACGGTGGCGGACGCGATGCGGGCGTACCCGGAGCTGGTGGGCGGCACCCGGGCCGACGACACCCGGCTGATGCGGGGCGTACCCGGGTTGCTGGCCAAGGTGGGTGCGGAGGGTGTCTTCGCCGCGGCGGTCCCGGGCGTCGGCGCCGTCGCCCTCAAGATCGACGACGGCGCGGTCCGCGCGCGGATGCCGGTATTGGTCTCGGCGCTGCGCCGGCTCGGCGTCGACGCCCCGGTCCTGGCCGAGTACGCCGAGCTGCCGCAGCTCGGCGGCGGCCTGCCGGTGGGCGCGGTCCGCGCCGTGTGGTGACCCTCGGCCGGCGAGGGCTCGACGCCGCCGGGCCCGGACCCCGCGCGTCGGGGTCAGGCGAGGAAGTCGAGCAAGGCGGCGTTGACCGGCTCCGGTCGCTCCAGCGGCAGCAGGTGCCCGGCGTCGGGGACGTCCGGCAGCCGGATCCCGTGCGGCGCCTCGGCGGCGATCCGGTCGGCGAGCCGACTGATGTCCGGCACGTCGGCGGCACCGGCGGTGGCCAGCACCGGCATCCGCAGCTCGCCGAGCCGGTCGATCGCCGGTGGGTCGAGTTCGCCGGCCTCGACGGCGCTGAGCGCCAGCTCGGCGGCGAGCGCCCGCCGGTCCATCTCCTCGGCGAACCGGATCAGCTCAGGGTCCACGTCCTCCGGCCGGCGGTGCGGGCCGACCACCCAGAACCGCACCTCACCGGCGGCGCTGGCGGTGAAGTCCTCGGGATCGACCTCGCCGACCAGCGTGTCCCAGAGCTGCTCGGTCTCCTCCGACCACTGGTTGCCGGAGACGGGGCTGCCGAGGAGCGCGAGCGCGCTCACCCGGTCCGGGTGGGCCAACGCGGTGTCCACCGCCACCTTGCCCCCGAAGGAGCAGCCGACCAGTGCGGCCCGCCCGATGTCGAGCGCGTCCAGCAGTCCCACCACGTCGTCGTGGTGGGCGAAGTCGGCGGGCGGCAGTTCCGAGTCGCCGTAGCCGCGCAGGTCGAGGGCGACGACCCGGTGCCGGGTGGCGAGCGCGGGCACCTGGGCACGCCACATCCGCCGGTCGGCGATGCCGGCGTGCAGCAGCACCACCGGCGAACCGCTGCCGGCCTCGTCGTACGCGAGCAGGGCACCGTTCACTTCGATCTTGGCCACCCCAGGACGGTACGGACCGGACGACGGGTACGCAACGGCCTTCCTGAGACCTTGCTAACTCCCGCTAGCGTTTTGCTTGCAGCAGCTAGCAGGCCGGGATACCGTCGAGTCATGGCCACCTCCAAGGACCTTCCCGACGTCGGCGGGTTCATTCGCGACCTGCGGCGCAACGCGAAGATCTCGCTCCGGCAGCTCGCCGAGCAGGCCGGGGTCAGCAACCCCTACCTCAGCCAGATCGAGCGCGGCCTGCGCAAGCCCAGCGCCGAGGTGCTCCAGCAGCTGGCCAGCGCGCTGCGGGTCTCCACCCCGGCGATGTACCTGCGGGCCGGGCTGCTGGACGACAAGGAGGGCCAGGGGGTGCTCGCGGCCATCGCGGTCGACCCCGAGCTGACCATGGCGCAGAAGCAGTCGCTCACCCAGATCTACGAGACGTTCCGCCGGGAGAACGCGCGGCTCGCCGAGGCGACCGCCGCCGCGCAGCCGGCCACCGAGCCGGTTCCGCCGGTCGCCGAGCCGGCCACCGCGCCGGAGGCCCCGGCCACCGTCGCGCCGGCCGCGACCGGCCCCACCACGCCGGCCGGCACCCCGACCGAGGCCGTCCTCGAGTCGGTCGCCGTCACCGAGGCGGGTCCCGCCCCCGCCCCGACCACCGCCACGCCCGAGAAGAAGACCGCTCGCAAGGCCGCCGGTGCGGCCGAAGAGGAGAAGTGATGACCCAGCCGAAGACCAACCGCATCCCGGCCCGCTCTACGCCGCCGCCGGCGCCGGCGAGCTGGCCCTCCAGCATGCGCAAGCTCCCCACCGTGGTCACCGACCTCGGCACCCGGGTCGTCGCCGACCTCGGTGGCAAGGCCGTCGTCCAGGGCTTCGAGCTGCGCCAGAAGGCCACCGAGACGCTGAAGACCGCCAACGTCACCGCGACCGGGCTGCGGGAGAAGGCCGTCCCGGCCGACCTCGACCTGGACAAGCTCCGCGAGGCCGCGACCCGCAACGCCGCCGCCGTGCTGGCCGCCGCCGAGGCCGCGCAGGAGCGCGCCCTGGCCGGTGCGCAGGCCGCGCAGGCGCGGGCGCTGGCCGCGTACGCCGAGCTGGTCGCCCGCGGTGAGCGGGTCGTCGGCGCCGGCGTGCTGGAGGCCGCCGACACGGTGAACGCGGACATCGAGGCGACCGAGGCCGTCACCCCCGAGGCCGTCGCGACCCTGCCGGCGGAGCCCGTCGTCGCCCCGGCCGAGGTGCCGACCCCGGCCGAGGTGGCCGAGATCGTCGAGGCCAAGCCGGCCGCCGCGAAGACCCCGCGGACCCGGGCCACCAAGGCCACCGCCGCGAAGGCCACCACCGCCACCCCGTCGGCGAAGCTGCCGAAGGCGACCAAGCGGACCCGCCCGGCCGCGCAGTAGTCGAACCTGGACCGACGGCCCCGGAAGCGTCCTACGGGACGTTTGCGGGGCCGTCGGCATAAGCTTGCCGGCATGGCCTACGCCGCGCCGATCTTCGCCTTCGACGTCCGCTACGTGATCGAGCTGCTCCTGCTCGTCTTCGCCCTGGTGGTCGAGGGCGTCGCGCTGGTGCACGCGATCACCCAGCGCTCCGACGCCTTCCCCGCGATCGGCACCCTGCCCAAGGGGGGCTGGATCGCCATCCTGGCGGTCTGCCTGCTGCTGACCCTGCCGTTCTTCGGCTTCGGCGGGGTGCTCAGCATCTTCGGGCTGGTCGGCATCGCGGCCGGACTGATCTATCTGCTCGACGTCCGGGTCGGGCTGCGTGACCTGCACGACGGCAAAGGCTTCTGGTGAGGGGTTTCCGCTGGCCCCCGCCGCCGGACGGCGGCCCCCGCACCTGGGGTCCCGGCCCCGGCGGGCCGCGTACCGGCCGCCCCGCGCTGCCGGAGCCGGAGACCGAACTGGTCACCACCCCGCACGGGGTACGACTGGAACGGCTGGTCACCGGCTCCGGTGATCCGGTGACGGTGTTCGCGCACGGGCTGGGCAACGGCATCGCCACCACCCGCCCGTTCGGCAGCGCGGTCACCGGCCGCCGGATCTTCTTCCAGTTCCGTGGGCACGGGCGCTCCGACTCGCCGCCCGGTCCGTGGAGCTATCTCGACCTGGCCCGTGACCTGCGTGCGGTCGCCGACCTCGGCGGGGCGAGCCGGGCCTTCGGCGCCAGCCTGGGTGCCGGCGCCCTCTGCCGGCTGCTGGTGGAGAGCCCCGACCGCTTCGAGAAGCTGGTCTTCTTCCTGCCCGCCGTGCTCGACCGGCCGCGCGGCGAGGTGGCCCGGGCCCGGCTGACCGCCCTGCTCGGCACGGTGGAGAGCGGGGATGCCTCCGCCGTCGCCGACGTGGTCGCGACGGAGCTGCCGCCATCGGTGCGGAACACCCCCGCCGGGTGGGCCTACCTCCGCCAGCGGCTGGACCAGCTGCTCCGCGACGGGCTCGCTCCCGGGCTGGCGGACCTCCCCGAGCAGGCGCCGCTGCGCGACGCCACCGCGCTCGCCGCCGTCACCGCACCGGCGCTGGTGATCGGCTGTGCGGGCGACGACCTGCACCCGGCGGCGGTCGCCGAGGAGCTGGCCGCCGCGCTGCCGCACGCCACCCTGCACGTGTACGACCGTCCGGGCGTCCTCTGGTCCGACCGCGCCGACCTCCGGGAGCGGATCTCGTCGTTCCTCAACGGGTAACGTCCCCTGTCATGGGCGTCACACACCACGGCCGTACGCACCGTCTGGACCTCTTCGACCCCACCCTGCGGGAGTGGGCGTGCACGGTGCTGGCGGCCGACCCCGAACAGGGCATCGTGCTGGACCGGTCGGCCTTCTACCCGGGCGGCGGCGGCCAGCCGCCGGACCACGGGGTGCTGCTCTGGCAGGGGGTGCAGACCCGGATCGTCGGCACCCGCAAGGGCGACGACCTGTGGCTGATCCCGGCCGAGGGTGACCCGCTGCCGCCGGTCGGCACCGCCGTCACCGGCGCGGTCGAGGACGACCGGCGGACCATGTTGATGCGTACCCACTCCGGCCTGCACGTGCTGTGCGGGGTGGTGTTCCGGGACTTCGGCGCGCTGGTGACCGGGAACTCGATGGAACCCGGCGAGGCCCGGATGGACTTCAACCTCCCCGAGGTGCCGCCGGACTTCAAGGCCCGGATCGAGGAACTGGTCAACGCGGAGGTGGTCGCCGACCGGTCGGTCGCCGTCCGGGTGCTGCCCCGGGCCGAGGCCCTCGCGCTGCCGGACATCATCCGGACCCAGTCCAACCTGATCCCGCCGGATGAGCAGGAGGTCCGGATCGTGGACATCGTCGGGCTGGACGTGCAGGCCGACGGGGGTACACACGTCGCGTCGACCGCCCAGATCGGCAAGGTCCAGGTGGTCAAGGTGGAGAGCAAGGGCCGCGCCAACCGCCGGGTCCGCGTGCGGTTGGCCGACTGAGACGTACGCCGTACCCCCGCTCCCGGCCGCGCGGACGCGGCCGGGAGCGGGGCGCGGTGCGTCAGCCCTCGATCCGGTGGGTGGTCCAGAACGAGCTCAGGTCGGTGGTGGTGGCCGCCTGCGCGGCGGCCTTGAACTCGGCCACCGTGGAGACGCCGTACCAGTGGCTCTGGGCGTAGTTCCTGAGCAGGTTGGTCATCGCGGTGTCGCCGATCAGCCGGCGCAGGTCGTGCAGCGCGCACTTGCCGTACGTGTAGACCACGGTGGAGTAGCGGCTCGGGTTCGCGTCCCAGTACGCCATCGAGTTGGTGATCTTCTCCGCCGAGGAGGCCCAGGAGACGCTGCTCCAGCAGTTCGTCCCGGTGACACCGCGCTGCAGGTCGGTGGCGTAGTCGGTGAACGACTCGTCGAGGAACGGGGTGGCGTACTCGTCGTCGCCGACGATGCCGTACCACCACTGGTGGGCCAGCTCGTGGATGACCGGGGTGGCCGAGGTCTGGGAGAGCACGAAGCCCGGGTACTCCATGCCGCCGAACCAGAAGTTGTTGTGCAGCACCAGGTCCACCTCGCCGTACGGGTAGGCGCCGAACCGCGCGCCGTGCCCGTCCATGGCGGACGCGGCGGTGGACTGCATGCTGGTGGCGGTGCTGCTGGTGACCCCGGAGGTCCACCAGGTGTTGACCTTCACGCCGCCGGTCGAGGTGGTCGACGAGCGGCTGAACGGCCCGGCCGCCCAGGCGAACTCCCGCACGTTGCTGGCGGTGGCGGTGGTGACCGTACGTCCGGTCGAGCCCGGCGTCTCGGTGGCCGTCCCGGTGGTGGGGGTCAGCACCGCGCTCGGGTGGTCCAGGGTGACGGTGTAGTTGCTGGCGAGCTGATAGAAGCTCTCCCCGTTGTCGGTGTACGGGTCGAGGTGCCAGCCCGCGCCGTCGCGGACCGCGAGCACCGGCAGCGCGTTACCGATGAAGTTGTACGACCCGTCCCGGCCGAACCGGTCGCTCCCGCTGGGCACCACGATGGAGAGGTCGAACCCGACGGTGGCCTGGGCGCCCTGGGCCAGCGGAGTGGGCAGGGTGACCTTCAACGCGGTGCAGGAGACCTCCAGCGCGCCGGCCGTCCCGCCGGTCACGTTGGTCACCCTGATCGGCTGGTCGGTCGGGCAGGTGCCGTGCGCGTTGTCCCAGAGGCGCAGGTAGACCTCGGACAGGGCGAGCGGCGAGGCGTTGCGGAAGGTGACGCTCTCCCGACCGGACCAGTTCGCCCCGCTGGTGTCGCTGGTCAGGTTGACCGTGTACGCGGCCTGGTACGGGGTGCGGGTCGGATCGGTGCCGCCCCCGCCGCCGCCCGTGCCGGAGACGTCGAGGGTGATGTCGTCGAGGACGAAGCTGGTCTGGAGGCTGGCGTCCTCCACCCCGGTGAACTTCAGCGTGACAGTCTGGCCGGCGAACCCGGAGACGTCGACGCTGCGCTGCACGTACCCGCCGGCCGCGTTGACGTTGGACCAGGTGGCGAGGGTGGTGGCGCCGAGCTGCACGGTCAGCTTGTCGTACGCGGTGCTGCCGGTCTCCGCGGTGTCGATGTGCAGCCAGTACCGGAGGGTGGCGGTGGTGCACCCGGCCGGCAGGGTGACCGACTGGGAGAGCGTGTCGGTGTGGGTCGAGCCGTACCCGTCGAGCCAGGCGTACTGGGTGCCGCCGTGCGGGGTCTGCCCGCCGGCCGCGCCGATCACGCCGGACGAGGCGGTCCAGGACGCCGTACCCGATTCGAAGCCCGGGTTGGCGACGACCTGGGCGGCGGTGCAGGCCAGGGTGTTCGCGGCGCCGGCCGAGGCGGGTCCGGCGACGCCGGTGAGCCCGGCGGCGGCGAGGACGAGCCCGCCGGCGGCGGCGAGCCACCGGTGGAGACGGTTGCGGGTCATGTGTCCCTCCTGGGGTGGGGAGGCCGGCGCGGGACGCAATGGGGGTGTCGGGCCGTCGCCGGAGATGCCATCAGAAAGATAGGCTCAAATATCGACAGGCGTCAGTGTCCGATTGGGGGATGCGGCGGTACTCAAGAAATCGGACGCCGGCTGTCAGGTATCGCTGACATCGTCGGTGGCATGACGACATCGCTGACAGGAAAGATCGCCCTCGTCGCCGGGGCGACCCGGGGTGCCGGGCGGCAGATCGCCGTCCAGCTCGGCGCCGCCGGGGCCACCGTCTACTGCACCGGCCGCAGCACCCGGGCCCGCCGCTCCGAGCTGGACCGGCCGGAGACCATCGAGGAGACCGCCGAGCTGGTCAGCGCCGCCGGGGGCACCGGCATCGCCGCCGCCGTCGACCACCTGGACCCCGACCAGGTACGCCGCCTGGTCGAACGGATCGACGCCGAGCAGGGCCGCCTCGACGTGCTGGTCAACGACGTCTGGGGCGGCGACCCGCTGATCACCTGGGAGAAGCCGGTCTGGAAGCAGCCCCTCGACGCGGGCTTCCGGATGCTGCGGCTGGCCGTAGACACGCACATCATCACCAGCCACTTCGCGCTGCCACTGCTGATCCGCAAGCCCGGCGGGCTGGTGGTCGAGATCGGCGACGGCACCAAGGAACACAACGACGCCAACTACCGGCTCTCGGTCTTCTACGACCTGGCCAAGACGTCGGTCAACCGGCTCGCCTTCACCCAGGCGCACGAGCTGGCGCCGTACGGCTGCACGGCGGTGGCGCTGACGCCCGGCTGGCTGCGGTCCGAGGCGATGCTGGAGCACTTCGGCGTCACCGAGGCGAACTGGCGGGACGGTGCCGCGAAGGAGCCGCACTTCGTCATGTCGGAGACGCCGGCCCTCGTCGGGCGGGCGGTCGCCGCGCTGGCCGCCGACCCGGACCGGGCCCGCTGGAACGGCCGGTCCGTCGACAGCGGCGGCCTCGCCCAGGTGTACGGCTTCACCGACCTCGACGGCACCCGGCCGAACTGGGCGCGCTACTACACGGAGGTGGTCGAGCCGGGCCGGCCGGCCGACGACACCGGCTACCGCTGACCGGCGTCCGGCCCGCCCGGCCGTTCGGGAGGGCCGGCGTAGCGGGCGGCCGACCGGCGGGCCGCCTCGGCGAAGCGCGCCCGCAGCTCCGGCGGGTCGAGCACCTCCACCTCCGGACCCAGCCGGAGCAGCACGTCGTACGCCACCGGGACGGACTCGACGGGCAGCCGGGTGACCACCCAGCCCTGCCCGTCGGGTCCGCCCGCGGCGGCCACCGCCTCCTCGTACGCGAAGGGGGCCTCGGCCACGTGCCGGAGCGCGCGCAGGCCGGCGGGGCTGAGCCGGACGGTGACCTCGGCCCGCAGCATGCCCCGCAGGAACGCCTCGGCCTGCTCCCGCCAGTACCCGCCCAGGTCGAAGCCCTCGTCCCGGGCGAAGCTCTCCTCGCCCACCTCGACGCCCGTCACCCGGTCCACCCGGTACGTCCGGACGTCCGCGCCGACCCGGCCCACCAGGTACCAGACCCCGCTCTTGAGCACCAGCCCGTACGGCTGCACGGTGCGGGTCACCTCCCGCTCGCCGCGCCGGTAGCGCAGCTCGACCACCCGGTCCCCCCAGACCGCCCGGGCCAGTTCGGTCAGCCACGGCGGCGGTGCCGACTCCCGGAACCAGCCCGGCACGTCGAGGTGGAACCGCTGCCCGGTCCGGGCGGACGCGTCCCGCAGGCTCGTCGGCAGCGCGGCCAGCACCTTCAACTCGGCGGCGGCCACCGCGTCGGCCAGCCCCATGTCGCCGGCCGGTCCGGGCAGCCCGGCGAGGAAGAGCGCCTCCGCCTCCTCGCGGGTCAGCCCGGTCAGCCGGGTCCGGAAGCCGCCGAGCAGCCGGTAGCCGCCGGCCCGCCCCCGGTCGGCATAGACCGGCACCCCGGCGGCGGAGAGCGCCAGCACGTCCCGGTAGACCGTCCGCTCGGACACCTCCAGCTCCCGGGCCAGCTCGGCCGCCGTCATCGTCTCCCGCGCCTGGAGCAGCAGCACCAACGAGATCAACCGGGACGCCCGCACCCGTCCATTGTCCAGGCGCGGACCCCGGCCGCCGGTGCGCCCGGCGGTTAGGCTGTGCGGTCGTGAACGCACCCCGCCCGGCCGCGCCCGTCACCGGCGCCGCCACCCGGTTCCTCTCCGGGGCCGGCCTGCTGCTGCGCGGCATCGGCCTGTACGTCCGCAGCCCCGGACTGATGCTGCTCGGCGTCGTGCCGGCGCTGATCTCCGGCGCGCTCTTCCTCGGCGCGTTCGTCGCCCTGGTGTACTTCGTGGACGACCTCGCGGCGCTGGTCACCCCGTTCGCCGACGACTGGTCGTCGACCTGGCGCAGCGCCGTACGGGTGGTCGCCGGGCTGGCCTTCCTCGGCCTCGGCGGGCTGCTCGGGGTGCTCACCTTCACCGCGGTCACCCTGGTCATCGGTGACCCGTTCTACGAGAAGATCTCCGAACGCGTCGAGGAGCGGTACGGCGGCACCCCCGGCGCGGTCGACGTACCGTTCTGGGCGTCGCTGCGGCGCAGCGTGGCCGACTCGCTGCGGCTGGTGGCGGTCACCGCGCTGGTCGGCATCCCGCTCTTCGCGGCCGGCTTCATCCCGGTGGTCGGGCAGACCGTCGTGCCCGTGATCGGCGCGGCGGTGGGCGGCTGGTTCCTCGCGCTGGAGCTGGTCGGCGCCCCGTTCTACCGGCGCGGCATGCGGCTGCCCGACCGCCGTTCGCTGCTCAAGGCCGACCGGCCGACCACGCTCGGGTTCGGGGTCGCGGTCTTCCTCTGCTTCCTGATCCCGCTCGGCGCGGTGCTGGTCATGCCGGCCGCGGTGGCGGGGGCCACCCTGCTCGCCCGCCGGTCGCTCGGCCAGCCCATCGAGGAGCGCTGACATGCGGATCACCCTGGTCGAGGGGGACATCACCGCCCAGCAGGTCGACGCGATCGTGAACGCCGCCAACTCCTCGCTGCTCGGCGGTGGCGGGGTGGACGGGGCGATCCACCGCCGGGGCGGGCCGGCCATCCTGGCGGAGTGCCGGGCGCTGCGCGCCTCCCGCTACGGCCGGGGGCTGCCCACCGGGCAGGCCGTCGCCACCACCGCCGGCAACCTGCCGGCCCGCTGGGTGGTGCACACCGTCGGCCCGGTCCACACGGCCGGCGAGGACCGCTCGGCGCTGCTGCGCGACTGCTACGCCAACAGCCTCCGGGTCGCCGACGAACTGGGCGCGGCCACCGTGGCCTTCCCGCTGATCTCCGCCGGCATCTACGGCTGGCCGGTCGACGACGCGGTACGCCAGGCGCTGACGGTGCTCCGCGCGGCGACCCCGGCGCACGTCACCGAGGCGCGCCTGGTGCTCTTCGGCCGCGACACGTACGCCACCGCCGAGCGGATCGCCGCCGCCGGCTGAGCGGTCGGGTCAGCTCGCCTCGCCGACGGCGGCGACGGCCTCGACCTCGACGAGCTGGTCGGGGTAGCCCAGCACGGTCACCCCCAGCAGGGTGCTCGGCGGGTCGTGGTCGCCGAAGCCGTCCCGGACCACCTCCCAGACGGTCACCAGGTCGGCCCGGTCGGTCGTGGCGACGTACACCGTGGTCTTGACGACGTCGGTCAGCCGGGCCCCGGCGGCGGCCAGGGCGGTCGCCAGGTTGGCCATCACCTGTCGGGCCTGCGCGGCGTGGTCGCCGGGCGCGACGGTACGACCGTCGGCGTCCAGCGGGCAGGCCCCGGCGGTGAAGACCAGCCGGGCCGGGGAGACGGTCGCGGCGTACGCGTACTCGGCGACGTCGGAGAGCTCGGGCACGTGGACGAGGGCTACGGTCACCCCGCCGACCGTAGTGCCGGGCGCGCTGCCGGGCGACCGGTTAAACCGGCCCCCTGGGCAACGCCGGGCGCTGCCCAGGGGGCCTCAGGCGGAGTCGCGGACGACCAGTTCGGTCGGCAGCATGAGGGCGTGCTCGATCGGCTCACCGGCGGCGATCCGGAGCAGCTGCCGGGTCATCGCCCGGCCCAGTTCCACTATCGGCTGCCGGACCGTGGTCAGCGGCGGTTCGGTGTAGGCCGCCGTCTCGATGTCGTCGAACCCGATCACCGCGACGTCCTGCGGCACCCGCCGACCCGCCTCCCGCAGGGTGCGCAGGGCGGCGTGCGCCATCAGGTCGGAGGCGGCGAAGACCGCGTCCAGGTCGGGGTGGGCGGCGAGCAGCTGCCGCATGGCCGCCGCCCCCGACTCCCGGGTGAAGTCCCCGAACGCCTCCCGGCTGGGCAGCCCGGCCGCGGCCACGGCCTCCCGGTAGCCGGCGAGTCGTTCGATGCCGGCGACCATGTCCTGCGGGCCGGCGATGGTGGCGATCCGACGCCGGCCGCCGGAGATCAGGTGCCGCACCGCCCGGGTGACCCCGCCGACGTTGTCGACGTCCACGTACGGGACCTCGGCGCCGTCGAGCGGCCGGCCGGCGCAGACCACCGGGATGCCCAGCCGGGACAGGGTGCCCGGCAGCGGGTCCGCGCCGTGCAGCGAGGCGAAGAGCACCCCGTCGACGTGCCGCCCGGTGGTGTAGCGCTCGACCCGTTCGTGGCCGGCGGGCGAGCCGGCCAGCATCAGCACGAGCTGCTTGTCGGCCGCCTCCAGCTCCTGGCTGACGCCCCGGATGATGCCCGGGAAGACCTGGTCGTCCGAGAAGACGCGGGTCGCCTCCTCGGGCATCACCAGGGCGACGGAGTCGGTCCGTTGGGTGACCAGGCTCCGGGCGGCGAGGTTCGGGACGTACCCCAGCTCCTCGACGGCCCGGCGGACCGCCTGCTGGATGGACTCCGCGACGGTGGTGGAGCCGTTGACCACCCGGGAGACCGTGGCCCGGGACACGCCTGCGCGCCGGGCCACCGCCTCCAGGGTCGGTCGCTGTGCCGTCGTCATCCCCGTTACCACCACCTCGTCACAGCCCGTTCCGGGCAATCACCTCCCGGTACCAGCGGGCACTTTCCTTCGGTGTGCGCCGCTGGGTCAGGTAGTCGACGTGGACAATTCCGAACCGCTTCCGGTAACCCTCGGCCCATTCGAAGTTGTCCAACAACGACCATACGAGATAGCCGCGTACGTCGACCCCTCGGGCGATGGCCTCGTGCACGGCGCGCAGGTGCCCGTCGAGGTACGCCACCCGGTCGGTGTCGGCCACCCAGCCGGCCCCGTCGGGGCCCTCGGTGCCCGTCTCGTCCGGGAACGCCCCGCCGTTCTCGGTGATCATCAGCGGCAGCCCCGGGTAGTCGGTGCCGATCCGCTCCAGCAGCCGGGTCAGCCCGGCCGGCTCGATCATCCAGCCCATCTCGGTCAGCGGGCCGACCGGCGGCAGGAACTCCACCACCCCGTCGGTGCCCGGATAGGCGCTGCCGCCGGCCCCGCCCGCCCGGCCCGCGACATAGGTGGGGGAGTAGTAGTTGATCCCGAGCAGGTCGATCGGCGCCGCGATGATCTTCTCGTCCCCGTCCCGGACGAACGCCGGGTCGACGTGCCGGGCCACGTGCTCCAGCACGTCGGCCGGGTAGCCCGCGCCGGTGAGCGGGTCCAGGAAGATCCGGTTGTGCAGGCCGTCGACCAGGCGCACCGCCTCGGCGTCCGCCTCGCTGTGCGGGTCCGCCGGCTGCACGTCCGCCGGGTTGATCGTGACCCCCAGGGTCTCCACCCCGGCCGACCGCAGCGCCCGGGCCGCCAGGCCGTGCCCCAGCAGCAGATGGTGTACGGCGGTGAAGGCCGCCCCGGCGTCCTGCTCGCCGGGTGCGTGCACCCCGTTGCCGTAGCCCAGGTAGGCCGAGCACCACGGCTCGTTCAGCGTGGTCCAGGTGCCCACCCGGTCACCGAGCCGGGCGTGCACCGCCAGCGAGTAGTCGGCGAAGTGCTCGGCGGTGTCCCGGTTGGTCCAGCCGCCCCGGTCCTGGAGCGTCTGCGGCAGGTCCCAGTGGTAGAGCGTGACGATCGGGTCGATGCCCCGGCGCAGCAGCTCGTCCACCAGTCGGTCGTAGAAGTCCAGGCCGCGTGGGTTGACCGGGCCGGTGCCGTCCGGCTGGATCCGGGGCCAGGCGATCGAGAAGCGGTACGACCGCAGGCCCAGCTCCGCCATCAGGGCCACGTCGTCGGCGTACCGGTGGTAGTGGTCGCAGGCCACGTCCCCGGTGTGCCCCTGGAACACCTTCCCCGGGGTACGGCTGAAGGTGTCCCAGATGGACTCGCCCCGGCCGTCGGTCCGGGCCGCACCCTCGATCTGGTACGCGGCGGTGGCCGCCCCCCAGACGAAGTTCTCGGGAAATCGCAGCTCACTCACCGTGTCCTCTTTCGTTCGCGACTGCCGGGCCCGCAGAACCGCCTCACTCCTCGCGCTCATGCTGCACCTACCCTCGTTCGCGACTGCGGGGCTCGCAGAACCGCCTCACTCCTCGCGCTCACGCCTTGACCGCGCCTTCCATGATGCCGCCGATGATCTGGCGGCCGAACACGACGAAGACCAGCAACAGGGGCAGGGTGGCGATGGCCGTCCCGGTGAACACCTGCGACATGTCCTGGTAGTAGCCGTCCGACAGGGCCCGCAGCGAGAGCTGCACGGTCGGGTTCTCCGGGTCGTTGAGCACGGCGTACGGCCAGAGGAAGTCGTTCCAGGTGGTCATGAAGGTGAGCAGGCCGAGCACCGCGGCGGCCGGGCGCAGTGCCGGCAGCACGACGTTCCAGTAGATCCGGGCCGTGTTGCAGCCGTCCATCCGGGCCGCCTCGATCAGCTCGGTGCTGACCGCCTGGCCGGCGTACTGCCGCATCATGAACACCCCGAAGCCGGTCACCAGGGCCGGCACGATGACCGCCGGCAGCCGGTCGTTCCAGTTCAGCTTCGTCATCAGCATGTACAGCGGGATGACGCCGAGCTGGGTCGGCACCATCATGGTGGCGACGATCGTCAGCAGCAGCGCGTTACGTCCCCGGAAGCGCAGCTTCGCGAAGGCGAACCCGGCCAGCGTGGAGAAGAAGACCACCGAGACGGTCACCGTGCCGGCCACGATCGCCGAGTTGATCAGACCGGTGAGGAAGTACGCGTCGGTGTTCTCGAAGAGCCGGGCGATGTTGGCACCGAGGTTGCCGCCCGGGGTGACCGGGGGTGGCACCTGCCCCATCGCGTCGCTGGTCTTGCTGGCCACCACGAACATCCAGTAGATCGGGAAGATCGACAGGAAGGCGGTGAGGGTCAGCGCCAGGTAGGTGAGTCGGCCGGCCGACCAGATCCGGGACATCAGTTCTCCCCCTTGACGCCGCCGCCGAGCCGGCGCAGCAGCAGTACGTTGATGGCCGCGACCACCGCGATCAGGGCGAAGAGCAGCCAGGCGATGGCCGAGCCGTAGCCGAAGTTGTAGTGCGGCGCGAAGGCGTTCTCGAACATGTACATGGTCACCGTCTGCGACTCGCGCAGCGGTCCGCCGCGGATCGCGTTGGTGCCGGAGTTGAAGAGGCGGGGCTCGGTGAAGAGCTGGAGCCCGCCGATGGTGGAGATGATCACCGCGAAGACGATCGTCGGCTTGAGCAGCGGCACGGTGATCGACCAGAACTGCCGCGACCGGCTCGCACCGTCGATCGAGGCGGACTCGTACAGGTCGCGGGGGATGGACTGCATCGCGGCCAGGAAGATCAGCGCGTTGTAGCCGGTCCATCGCCAGTCGACCATGGTCGAGATGGCGGTCCAGGCGGCGAGCCGGTTCGCCTTCCAGTCGATCGCGGCGATGCCGACGTGGTCCAGCAGCCAGTTGATCATTCCGAACTCGCGACCGAAGAGCACCGCGAAGACGATTGCGACGGCGGCGGTCGAGGTGACGTTCGGGATCAGCACCGCCATCCGCCAGGTGGTCCGGGCCCGGAGCTGGCGGTTGAGCAGGTTGGCCAGCCAGAGCGCGAGGAGCAGCTGCGGGACGGTGGAGATGACGAAGATGCCGAGGGTGTTGACGACCGAGTGCCAGAAGTCCGGGTCGGCCAGCAGCTGGGTGTAGTTGTCGAACCCGATGAAGGGGTGTTCGGCGCCGAGCAGGTCCCAGTCGTGCAGCGAGACCCAGAACGTGTAGATCAGCGGGTAGATCCCGAACACCCCGAAGAGCAGGAAGAACGGGGCGATGTAGAGGTACGGCGAGTACCGGGTGTCGAACCGGCTGAGCCGGACGACCCGGGAGGGGCGGGGGGTGCGGTGCGCCGGTGCGACCGGCGGCCGGGCGTCGAGCTGGACGGCCATGGCCCGTGACTCCTTTCCGCCGTGCGGGCGGTACCCCGTTGCCGGGGCCCGCCCGCACGCTGGCTTCTCGGACTACTTGGCGGCGGCCTTCTTGGCGTTGTTGACCGCGTCGGTCCAGCCCTGCTCAGGGCTGCGCTGCCCCAGCTCGACGGTGCGGACCGCGTTCTCCACCTCGGTACGGACGGCCTGGTTCTTCGGGCCCATGTAGACCGGCTTCAGGCTCTTGGCACCCTCGGCGAAGATCTTGCCGACGGAGGCGCCGGAGAAGTACTCGTTGGTGGAGGCGACGATCGCCGGGTCCTCCAGCGCCTGCGGCGAGGACGGCAGCGGGCCCTTGGCCTTGAAGGCGCCGATCTGGCCCTTGGCGCTGGTCAGGAACTTGGCCAGCTCGATCGCCTCGGCCTGGTGCTTGCCCTGCTTCGGCACGGCGAGGAACGAGCCGCCCCAGTTGCCCCCGTTGCCGGGGATCTTGGCGATGTCCCACTTGCCCTTGGCGGACGGGCCGGCGTTGCCCTCGATGACACCGGTCATCCAGGCCGGGCAGGCGATGGTGGCGAACTTCGATTGCTTGAACGCCGACACCCACTCCTCGGACCAGGAGCCGTACTTGCCGGAGAGGCCGGAGTCGATGATGTCCAGCGTGGTGTCGTACGCCTGCTTGACGGCCGGGTTGCTGTCCACGACCAGGTTGTTGCTGGTGTCGTAGTAGCTGTAGCCGGTGCTGTTGCCGGCGGCCTGGAGCAGGATGGTGTTGAAGGTGTTGGTCGCGCCGTCGAGGAACGCGGTGCCGGTGTTCTTCGCCTTGTACTGCTCGCCGACCTTGATGTAGTCCTGCCAGGTGGGCCAGAGCTTGGAGACGGCGTCCCGGTCGGTCGGCAGGCCGGCCTTGGCGAAGAGGTCCTTGCGGTAGCACATGGCCATGCCGCCGACGTCGGTGCCGAGACCGATCAGCTGCTTGCCGTCGGCGGTGAGGCCCTGGTTCCACTTCCAGTCGAGGAAGTTGCCCTTCAGGTCGGCCGCGCCGTGGTCCAGCAGGTTGACGAAGTTCTGCGGGTTGGCCTTGTACTCGACCAGCAGGCCTTCCTCGATGGCGACGATGTCGCCGGCGCCCTTGCCCGCCGCCAGCCACTGGGTCAGCTTCGGCGAGTACTCGTCCAGGTTGCTGCCGGTGCCCCGCTCAACGATCTTCACGTTGGGGTGGCTGGCCATGTACTCCTTGTACAGGTCGTCGTAGCCGAACTGGCCGAAGACGTCGACGGTCAGGGTGACCGGCCCGCCGGCGGCGGACTTGTCGTCGTCGCCGCCACCACAGGCGGCGGTGCCGAGCAGTGCGGTGGTGGCAACGAGGGCCACCGCCGCCAGGCGGCGGCGCGTGAAGGTAGCCATCTCTTATCTGACCCCTCAGGTCGTACGGGTGGTGGAGGTGTTTCGCTTGACTCAGAGAGCGCTCTCACGAAAGGGTGGTCCCTGTCTCAATTTCTGTCAAGAGAGCGCTCTCAGACCGTTACCAAAGGGGTCCCGGAGCGCGCCGACAACGACGAGGAGTGGCCTTCCGACGGGGGAAGGCCACTCCTCGTGGTGCTCGCGGTGGGCGGGGACCCGCCCGGTCGGGTCAGCCCACCCGCAGACCGTCCAGCAGGCGCGGGTCGCCGCTCACGCCGAGCGTGTCGAAACTGACCCGACCCCAGAGCGCCAGCAGCAGGTCGCTGGCGGTGCCGCTGACCTGCGCCCGGGCGTGGTGGTCGTCGTGGTCGAGGAGGGTGGCGGTGTCCAGCAGGGCCATTCCCTCGCCGCGCAGCCGCAGGTACCACTCCTGCGCGGCGTCGGTCGCGCTCAGCTGCACCACGCCGTGCCACTGGCCGGACGCCTTGCGCCGCCCGGCCGGCAGCCAGGTGTCCAGCACCTCGCTCACCCCGTCGGCGGCGAGCTTGGCCTCGATCGGCTCGCCGGCCGCGATGGCGAGCTGGGCGTCCCACCGGTGCACGGCCGTCTCGTGCGCCACCCGGCGCGGCCAGAAGCCCGCCTTCTTCGGTTGCGGCGCCCAGTTCCAGGCCGGCGCCTCCGGGTCGAGTCCCTCCAGCACCGCGACGAGCTGGTCGTACTCCTGCCGGTACCACTCGGCGGGGCTGAGCCCGGCGGGCGCGTCGGGGTGCTGGCGGCGCTCCGGCGCCACCGTCGTGCCGGAGCCCGCGACGCCCCGGACCCAGGCGTAGACACCGGCGAGGTGGGTGGCGAGGTCGGCGACGGTCCAGCCGGGACAGGACAGCACGGGTGTCTCCGGCGGCGCCTCGGCGACCGCGGCGGCGAAGGCGGGGCCCTCGGTCCGCAGCGCGCCGATCCAGAAGTCCTTCGTGCCGTGCAGTCTGCTCATCGCAATCCTCCCGGGGGTGACCGGGCCACCAGTGGGTGCCGCGGCTACCCCTCAGCCTAGGGTGAAAGGCGTGTCAGACGTCTACGCCGAACCGACGACCGGAGCCGAACCGACCGACCCGGCCATCCTGGCGAGATACACCACGCTCCGCCTCGGTGGCACCGCCGGTCGGTTGGCGACCGCCACCAGTGCCGAGGAAATCGTACATAAGGTGCAGGAAGCGGAACGGCGGGACGACCCGGTCCTGATCCTCGCGGGTGGCAGCAACGTGGTGGTCGGCGACCAGGGCTTCCCCGGCACCGTCGTGCTGGTGCGCTCCCGGGGGCTGCGGGTGGTCGCCGAGGAGGCCGACACCGTCACCGTACGGGTCGAGGCCGGCGAGCCCTGGGACGACTTCGTCGCCGCCACCGTCGCCAACGGCTGGTCCGGACTGGAGTGCCTCTCCGGCATCCCCGGCTCGGCCGGCGCCACCCCGATCCAGAACGTCGGGGCCTACGGCCAGGAGGTCGCCGAGACCATCACCGGCGTGCAGGTTTACGACCGCACCGAGGGCGGCGTCGGCCGGATCGACGCGGCGGACTGCGGGTTCGCGTACCGGGGCAGCATCTTCAAGTACAGCGACCGGTGGGTCGTGCTCTCGGTCGACTTCCGGCTGACCCGCTCCCCGCTCTCCGGCCCGGTCCGCTACGCCGAACTGGCCCGCGCGCTCGGCGTCGAGGTGGGCGACCGGGTGCCGCTGGCCGACGCCCGGGCCACCGTGCTGCGGCTGCGCGCCGGCAAGGGCATGGTGCTCGACGACAGCGACCCGGACACCTGGTCGGTCGGCTCGTTCTTCACCAACCCGGTGCTCGACCGCGAGGCCTACCAGTTGCTCCGGGAACGCGCGGCCGACCTCGGTGAGCCGCCGTCCTGGCCCGGGGCCGGTGACCTGGTGAAGATCAGCGCCGCCTGGCTGATCGACAAGGCCGGCTTCGCCAAGGGCCACCCCGGCCCCGAGGGCGTCGCCATCTCCAGCAAGCACACCCTCGCCCTCACCAACCACACCGGCCGGGCCAGCACGGCCGCTCTGGTCGCCCTGGCCCGCGAGATCCGCGACGGCGTCCACGACCGTTTCGGCGTCACCCTCCACCCCGAACCCGTCCTCGTCAACTGCACCGTCTGACCCACCCGACGCCGCTGTTCGGGACCTGACTCAGGGTGATCGCCTGCCCGCCCGGCAACCCCTCGCCGCTGCCCTTTGCTTTGCAGCCATGGACGCATCAGGGGACGCTCTGTAACTAATGCGTCGGTGGCTGCAGAGCAAAGGGAGAGAAGAAGGGACGGTCGGCTCCGGCCAGGTGAGAGTTTCGTACCCTTTAAGGGGTTTTTGATTTCCTCCCGCGAGCTGATCCAAGGTCGTGCGGTGACGCTGCGTCAGCGTCACCTTGAGTGATTGCATCGTCGCGACGGTGTGCAGCGAGGACCTGCCTGCCGGAGCAGATCCGGGGCACCTCGCAGGCCGCCGGTCAAAGGGCGTGGACCCGGGACCCCTGCTGCGGTGAGCATCGAGTTGGCGGCGCGATGCGAGGTCGACACCGACAGCGCCGCCGACCTCCTGATCAACCCGGGGTGGGGGCCACCGCGGGCCAGGGGAGGGTGAGTTCGCCGTGGCGCCAGCGGCGGGGGCGATCCTGGACGGGCCAGCCGGCGGCGCGGACGGCGTGGACCGCCTCCACCCAGCGGTGGCGGGGGCCGAAGGGGGCGTAGGCGGCGGACGACTGCCAGGCGTCGTCGAGGGCGCGGATCAGGTCGTGGATGCGCTCACCGGGGACGTTGCGGTGGATCAGCGCCTTGGGTAGGCGCTCGGCGAGCTGGGCGGGGCTCTCCAGCGTCGTCAGTCGGGCCGCCAGGGTCAAGGTGCGCGGCCCCTCCGCGTCGAGCAGCACCCAACTGCCGAGCCGGCCCAACTCGTCGCAGGTCCCCTCGACCAGCAGCCCGCCCGGCGCGAGCCGGTCGGTGACCGTCCGCCACGCCTCGGCGACCTCGGACTCGTCGTACTGGCGGAGCACGTTGAACGCGCGGACCAGGGCGGGACGCAGGCCGGCCAGCTCGAAACCGCCCCGGGCGAAGGTCAACCACGGCGGGTCGGCGGCGGGCCGGGCGGCGGCGACGCGTACCGGATCGATCTCCAGCCCGACCACCCGGACGTCGGCGCGGACCCCGGCCGCCAGCCGGGCCCGCAGCTCGACCGCGGTGACCGGGGTGGCGCCGTAGCCCAGGTCGACCACCAGCGGGTCGGCCGCCGACCGCAGCGCGTCCCCGCAGGTCTCGACGATCCAGTTGTCCACCCGGCGCAGCCGGTTCGGATTCGTCGTCCCCCGGGTGACCACCCCGAGCGGCCGTCGTGCGGTCACCTCAGCTCACCCGGTGCACCTTGTGCTGGGCGGCTTGGGCCAGCGGGCGCACCACCAGCCGGTCCACGTTGACGTGGTGCGGGCGGGTGGCGCACCAGGCGATGCAGTCGGCCACGTCGTCGGCGACCAGCGGCTCGGCCACCCCGGCGTAGACGGCGGCGGCCCGGTCGGCGTCGCCGTCGAAGCGGACCAGGCCGAACTCGTCGGTCCTCACCATCCCGGGGTCGATCTCGATCACCCGGACCGGGCGGCCGGAGAGTTCCAGCCGCAGCGTCCCGGCGATCGCCGTCTGCGCGTGCTTGGCGGCCGTGTAGCCGCCGCCGCCCTCATAGACGGTGAAGCCGGCGGTGGAGCTGACGATGACGATCGTGCCGGCGCCGGAGTCCACCAACGCGGGCAGCAGCGCCTGGGTGACCCGGAGCGTGCCGAGCACGTTCACGTCGTACATCCATTGCCAGTCGCCCACCGAGCCGGACTCCACCGGGTCCAGGCCGCGGGCCCCGCCGGCGTTGTTGACCAGCAGGGTGACCGGCCCCGGCGCCGCGGCGGCGGCCTCGGCCAGGCCGGCGACCGACTCGTCGGAGGTGACGTCGCAGGCCACCGCGGTCGCGGTCCCACCGGCCCGTTCGATCTCGGCGACCAGCGCCGCCAACCGGTCGGTACGCCGCGCGGCGGCGAGCACGTGGAAACCCTCGGCGGCCAGCCGGCGGGCGGTGGCCGCGCCGATCCCGCTGGACGCCCCGGTGACGATCGCGACTGAGCTCATCCGGCCATTCTCTCCCGGCCCTGTTCCCCGTGCCGTGATGAGGTCCGTCACGCCCGGAGCCGGGCGGCACGCATTTCCGAAGCCCGATGGGGAAGATGACATCCGGCGCGGAGGTTGACCGAAGAGCGCCGGTCGTGCGGGACGGCATCAACCGTGACAGAGGGAGCGGACGTGGCGGAGTTGCACACCGGTATCGGTCGTCAGCGAGGTGCCCTGCCGTGGCCGCGGCCCCGGCGGATCGCCACGCTCTCCGTACACACCTCGCCGCTGCACCAGCCCGGCACGGGCGACGCCGGCGGGATGAACGTCTACATCCTGGAGGTGGCCCGCCGGCTGGCCGAGGCCGACGTCGAGGTGGAGATCTTCACCCGGGCCACCTCGGGTGACCTGCCGCCGGTGGTCGAGATGTCGCCCGGCGTGCACGTCCGGCACGTCACCGCCGGCCCGCTGGAGGGGCTGACCAAGGAGGAACTGCCCGGTCAGCTCTGCGCCTTCACCGCCGGCGTGCTGCGCGCCGAGGCGGCCCGCCCGCCGGGCCACTACGACCTGATCCACTCGCACTACTGGCTCTCCGGTCAGGTCGGCTGGCTGGCCAAGGAGCGCTGGGGGGTGCCGCTGGTGCACACCGCGCACACCCTGGCCAAGGTGAAGAACGCCCAGCTCGCCGCCGGTGACCGGCCCGAGCCGAAGGCCCGGGTGATCGGCGAGGAGCAGGTGGTCGCCGAGGCCGACCGGCTGGTCGCCAACACCCGCGTGGAGGCCCGCGACCTGCTCGACCGCTACGACGCCGACCCGGCCCGGGTCGCCGTGGTGGAGCCCGGCGTCGACCTGGACCGGTTCCGCCCGGCCGCCGGCGACCGGCAGCGCGCGGCGCTCGCCGCCCGCCGCCGGCTGGGGCTGCCCACCGACGGGTACGTGGTGGCCTTCGTCGGCCGGATCCAGCCGCTCAAGGCCCCCGACGTGCTGATCCGGGCGGTCGCGGCGCTGCGCGAGCGGGATCCCGCTCGCGCCGACGAGCTGTCCGTGGTGATCTGCGGCGGCCCCAGCGGCAGCGGGTTGGACCGGCCGACCGCGCTGATCGAGCTGGCCGCCTCGCTCGGTGTCGCCGACCGGGTGCGTTTCCTGCCGCCGCAGACCGGTGACGCCCTGCCGGCGCTCTACCGGGCCGCCGACCTGGTCGCGGTGCCGTCGTACAACGAGTCGTTCGGGCTGGTCGCGCTGGAGGCCCAGGCCTGCGGTACGCCGGTGCTGGCCGCCGCCGTCGGCGGGCTGGTCACCGCCGTCCGGGACGGCGTCAGCGGGGTGCTCATCGACGGCCACGACCCGGTCGACTGGGCCCGTACGCTCGCCGCGCTGCTGCCGGACCGGCTGCGCCGGGCGGCCCTGGGTCGGGGCGCGGAGCGGCACGCCCGCAACTTCTCCTGGCAGCGCACGGCCTCCGGCCTGCTCGCCGTCTACGGCGAGGCGATCGCCGAGCACCGTGGCCGGCTCGCCAACCGCCTCGCCGCCTGTTCCTGGTGAGCGCCGGCGTACAGGGCGCGGCGGGGAGGCCGGTCGTAGAGTGGGTGCGATGAGCCGTAGCAGCGAGGTCGCCGCCCTGATCGAGTCCGTCTGCGCCGAGCGGGAACTGGAGTGGGAGTCCACCGGCGAGGCGTCGTACGCGGTGACCCTGCCCGGCACGCACAAGCTCAAGACGATCTGCAACCTGATCGTCGGCGAGCACGCGCTGCGGGTCGAGGCGTTCGTGATGCGCCAGCCCGACGAGCGCCGCGAGGAGCTCTGGGCCTGGCTGCTGCAGCGCAACGCCCGGATGTACGGCGTCTCGTTCTCCATCGACACCGTCGGCGACGTCTATCTGACCGGGCGGGTCAACCTGGCCGGGGTGGACGAGGCGGAGCTGGACCGGCTGCTCGGCGCGGTGCTCACCTACTCCGACGAGTCCTTCGACACGATGCTGGAGATCGGCTTCGGCAGCTCGATCCGCCGGGAGTGGGAGTGGCGGGTCAAGCGGGGCGAGTCGACGGCGAACCTGGCCGCCTTCGCGCACCTCTTCGAGCCGTCCGGGGAGGCGGCCGGGAGCGTTCCGACGTCCGCCGGAGGTTCGGACCCGTCCTGACGGGTATGCCGCACCGCGCGGTGCGGCACTGGGATCCACCGCGCGCCGAGGACGGACTGTCGAGGAGCGTGTGTCCCATGGCTCAGCGCAACAGCTCAGGTCGCGGCGCGACTGCGACCAGCACCAAGCGGCAAGCCGGCAACCAGACCCCGGGCACGCCGGGCATCTCCGAATCCGAGATCTCGCGGATGAAGGTCGACGACATCCGTGGCCAGCTCCGCCGGCGCGGGGTGTCCGGCATCTCCGCGCTGCGCAAGCCGGAGTTGGTGAAAACCCTGGCCCGCACGCTGCGGTCGGAGGGGCGGGTCGGTGGGGCCGCCCGCCGGAGCACCGGTCCGGCGGGCCGGGCGTCGGCGACCAGGAAGGCGACCGCGGCGAAGAAGACCACGGGGGCGCGTCGGAGCGCACCGTCCCGGGCCAAGGCGGCGCCCGCCGCGAAGGCTTCCGGGGCGCGGGCCAAGGCCACCCCGGCCGCGAAGGCGTCGGGCGCGCGGGCGAAGGCCGCGCCGGCCCGGAAGGCGTCCGCCGCGAAGAAGGCGACGCCGTCCCGCTCCCGCGCCGCGACGACCGCCCGGGCTCCGCGCCCGGCCGGGGGTACGCGCGCCGCGCCGGCAAAGGCCGCCGGCACCCGCGCCGCAGCCGGCGGTACGGCGGCGCGGACCCCGGTCAGGACGGGTCGCTCCTCCGCCCGTTCGGTGTCGTCGTCCCAGCAGATCACCTCGCCCGCCGATCGTCCGGAGCGTCCCGGTCGGAGCCTGGTGACCGCGAACCACGAGGTGATCCAGCGCTGGGCGCGGGCCCGCAACGCCAAACCGGCCACCATCGCCGGCACCGAGCGGGAGGGCCGGCCGGGGGTGCTCACCTTCAACATCCCGGGTTACCGGGAGAGCAGCCGGATCCGGGAGATCAGCTGGGACGACTGGTTCCGGACCTTCGACTCGCGCGGGCTGAACCTGATCTACCAGGAGCAGTTGCGCGACGGCCGGCAGAGCAACTTCTTCCGCACCGAGAACCCGGATCGGGAGGACGCCTGAGGTTTACCGGAATTGCCGACGGGAACCCGCTGTTGGCAAGCCCGAGGCCCGGAGCAGGAACAGTCGGATGCCGGACACCGGTGCTGTGACGGGCGAGACAGCGATCTGAGTTGAATCCGGAATACGGTCGAACTAACTTTATTGCACCGCGCCACGCTTGGAATCGTTCGGGGGAGCGGCGGATCGATCAGATCCGCGCAAGCGAGGCGCGAAGGACGGGTGGGGCACGCCGTTGGGGGACGGTGCCACTCGTTGAACCGGCGGCGCGAGCGGGCGACGCTTACGGGGGTGAGGGTCGCCCGCCGCCGCCGGGAGCACGGCGCGAGCGCCCACCACGACGGGGGTCGAGGTGGGCGCTCAGCGCCGTCCAGCCCCGGATGCCGCTTCGGGCCGCTGCGGCCGCAGCGCGTGGCGGGCGGCGACCCGGCGTTCGCGGGGTGGCCCGGCGAGCAGGTGCCCGACCGCTGCCACCACGCCGAGGCCGCCGACGATCAGCCAGTGCCGTTCGCCGAGGTGCTGGAGGCTGAGCCCGCCGAGCGCCGGTGCCACGAACGAGGCCGCCGGGAAGGTCAGGTAGAAGACCGACTGGTAGCGGGCGCGCAGCTCCGGTGGGGCCAGTTCGGCGTTGATCTGCGCGTTCGGCGGGGCGGCGAGCATCGAGCCGATGGTCCAGACCACCGCCGCGCCCAGATAGACCGGCAGGTCGTCGGCGTACGCCAGCGCGCCGAAGCCGAGCGCCATCAGCCCGGTCGAGACCGACAGCACGGTGGCCTTCCGGTACGCCTCGATCAACCGGGGCACGAAGAGTTGCCCGACCACGATCAGCGTCCCGCCCAGCGCCACCACCAGCCCGTACGCCGAAGGGCCCAGGCCGTCCGCGCGCATCGCCAGCGGCATGATCGTGGACGTCTGCATGGTCAGCACGGCCAGCACGAAGGTCAGCGCGACGAAGACCAGGAAGGTGCGGTCGGTCAACGCGGTGGCCAGCCCCGGCCGGCGCGCGGACGACGCGGCCGGGAGGGTGGCCGGCGGGCGTCGCCGGACCAGCGTCTCGGGGACCTTCACCGCGATGATCACCGCGGCGGCGAGGGTGGCGGCGGCGTCGACCAGGAACAGAGCCAGGAAGCTCGCCTCGGCGAGCACGCCGGCCAGCAGCGAGGCGACCGCCATGCCGAGGTTGAACGCCCAGAACTGCAGGTTGAACGCGCGGGAGCGGCGGTGCTCCGGCACCACGTCGACGATCGCCGCCACGAAGGCGGGGCTGGGCATCGAGTGGACCACCCCGACCAGCGCGGCGAGTACCGCGATCACCGCGAGCTGTCGGCTGAACGCGAGCGCCGTCATCAGCCCGGCCGCGCCGAGGTGGGCGGCGAGCAGCGTGGCCCGGCGGCCCCACCGGTCGGCCAGCACCCCGCCGAGCAGCACGCCGACCGCCCCGCCGGCCCCGTACGCGCCGACCACCGCGCCCGCCAGGGACTCGGACGCGCCGCGGGCGTCGGTGAGGTAGAGCGAGAGGAAGAGCACCGCGAACGCGCCGGCCCGGTTGACCAGCAGCCCGGACCAGAGGTACCAGAAGGTGGTGGGGAGCCCGCCGGCCGTGTCGTCCCACCAGCGCCGCAGCCCGCGCACCCGTCCTCCAGGAAGGTTTGTTAACCGGTACGCCTCCGACCGTAGAGCGGGCGGCCGGTCGGCGCGACGGTGGGGTGCGGTGGGCGTACTCAGGAGGTGGCCGGGACCGGCGCGGGCGCGGCTGCCGGCGGGGCGACGGTGACCGGGGCGGCCGGGGTTCGCAGTTCGGTGGCCCGCCGTTCGCGGGCCGGCCCGGAGACCAGGTGGGCGACCGCCGCCAGCCCGCCGACCACGGCGCAGCCCAGCCAGAGCGCGCTGTTGCCGGCATGTTCCCGGACCAGTCCACCGAGGACCGGGCCGACCGCTGCGGCCGCCTGCCAGGAGAGGGAGAAGACGCCCTGGTAGCGACCGCGCAGCGCGGCCGGGGAGAGTTCGGCGATCAGCGTCGCGTTGGAGGGCGAGTTGAGCATCTCGCCGACCGTCCAGATCAGCACGGTGAGGCCGTAGAGCCAGGCGGTGTCCGCGAACGCGGTCAGGCCGAAGCCGACGCCCATCACCACCGAGGCCAGGGCCAACACGTGTGAACGGCTCCGGCCCCGGATGAGCCGGGGTACGAAGAGCTGGCCGGCGACGATCAGCACCCCGTTGAGCGCGATCACCGAGCCGTAGGTGGCCGGGCTCAGGCCGGAGTCACCCATGGCGATCGGCAGCATCGAGATGTGCTGGAGGAAGACCAGCGCGGCGAAGAGGTTGAGCAGCACGAAGCCGAGGAAGACCCGGTCGGCGAGGATGGTCCGCAGCGCCCCGGGCTGCCCGGTGCGGACCACGACAGTGGCGGTGACCTTCCGGGTCTCCCGTACCCGGGTGAAGATGATCAGCGCGGTGACCAGGGTGGTGGTCGCGTCGACCACGAAGAGCAGCAGGTAGCCGGCCTGCGCGGCGAGCCCGGCCAGCACGGCGGCGCAGGCGAAGCCGAGGTTGATCGCCCAGTAGTTCAGGGAGAAGGCGCGCAGCCGGTCCTTCGCCGGCACGACGTCGACCATCATGGCGCCGAACGCGGGCCGGGCCGCCTCGGCGAAGAGCCCGAGCAGCAGGGCGCCGGCCGCGACCGTCCAGAGGGGGCGGGCGAAGCCGAGGGCGAGCATCATGGCCGCCGCGCCCAGGTGGGCGGTGAGCAGGGTGGGTCGCCGCCCCCACCGGTCGGTGAGGGTGCCGCCGACGGTGGTGCCGACCGCGCCGCCGACGCCCCACAGCCCCAGCACCAGGCCGGCCTGGGCGGGGGAGAAGCCACGTTCCCGGGTCAGGTAGATGGCGAGGAAGACCAGCACGAACGAGCCGAGCCGGTTGACCAGCGTGCCGGCCCAGAGATACCAGAAGTCCCGGGGCAGGCCGCCTGTCGTGTCCCGGAACCAGCTCCGTACCGTCCGCATGCCGACGCCCCCGCTTCGGTAATGACCGATGTATCTCTAGCGCCTTACAACCTAGTGCCGGGGCGGAACGCCGGTCACCCGCTTTTCCACGTGGTGGTCGTCACCGCCGGTCCCCGCGTGTCCGCCGACGGCGTGCGGCAGGATGATCGGCATGACTGCGAGCGAAGGGCCCACCGTCGGGACGCTGGTCCTGCTGCGGCACGGCGAGAGCGACTGGAACGCGAAGAACCTCTTCACCGGCTGGGTGGACGTCGACCTGACCGCCAAGGGCGAGGCGGAGGCGCGGCGCGGCGGCGAACTGCTGCGCGAGCACAGCCTGCTGCCGGACGTGGTGCACACCAGCGTGATGCGCCGGGCGATCCGCACGGCCGAGCTGGCGCTGAACGCCGCCGACCGGCACTGGATCGCGGTGCGCCGGTCGTGGCGGCTCAACGAGCGCCACTACGGCGCCCTCCAGGGCAAGAACAAGAAGCAGACCCTCGAGGAGTACGGCGAGGAGCAGTTCATGCTCTGGCGCCGCTCCTACGACACCCCGCCGCCGCCGATCGCGGACGACGACGAGTTCTCCCAGGTCGGCGACCCCCGGTACAAGCTGCTGCCCACCGAGCTGATGCCGCGCACGGAGTGCCTCAAGGACGTCGTCGAGCGGATGCTGCCCTACTGGTACGACTCGATCGTGCCGGACATCCTGGCCGGTCGGACGGTGCTGGTGGCGGCGCACGGCAACTCGCTGCGCGCCCTGGTCAAGCACCTCGACCAGATCTCCGACGAGGCGATCGCCAAGCTGAACATCCCCACCGGGATCCCGCTGCGCTACGACCTCGACCCGCAGCTGCGCCCGCAGACCCTGGGCGGCACCTATCTCGACCCGGAGGCCGCGAAGGCCGCCGCCGCCGCGGTCGCCAACCAGGGCCGCTGAGATGTAAGGAGGGGCCCCTTGTTAACACACGTGTGTTAACAAGGGGCCCCTCCTTCGCGGTCAGCCCGCCGAGGGCGAGGTCTCGCCGGTGATCAGATAGACCACGTGCTCGCCGGCGTTCACCGCGTGGTCGGCGAAGCGCTCGTAGAAGCGACCGAGCAGGGTGCCGTCGATCGCCGTCTCCACCCCGTACGGCCAGTCGTCGCCGAGCAGCACGGCGAAGAGGCTCTTGTGCAGGTCGTCCATCGCGTCGTCGTCGCGGTCCAGTTCGGCGGCGAGGTCGGCGTCGGGCTTGGCCAGCACCGTGCCGATCTTCTCGGCCATCCGGTCGGCGACCGCGGCCATCTCGGTGAAGATCGCCCGCAGCTCGGCCGGTACGGCCGGGGACGGGTGCCGGCGCAGGGCCGTCTTGGCGACGTGGTCGGCCAGGTCGCCCATCCGCTCCAGGTCGGCCGCGACGTGCAGCGCGGTGATCATGGCGCGCAGGTCGGAGGCGACCGGCGCCTGCCGGGCGAGCAGGTCGCAGACCCGCTCCTCGACGTGCCGGTACAGCTCGTCGATCTCGGCGTCCCGCTGGATCACCGTCTCGGCCGCCTGCCGGTCGGCGGTGAGCAGGGCGCGGGTCGCCTGGCGCATGGCGGCGCGGATGGCCTCCGCCATGTCCACCAGCAGCTGGCTGACGATCTGGAGGTCGGCCCGGAACTCGTCGCGCATCATCACGTCCTGTGGTCGGTGGCCGCCGGTCCCGGTTCGGACGCCGGCGCACGGGTTGAGCAGGTGCGCGACCCACGGTAGGCCGGGGGAACAGGACCGGAGGTGAACGCCGGTGAACGACGCGGGGACGCGGGGTGAACTTTCCCGGAAGTGAGAGTGGTTCGTCCCGTTCTGGGCGATAGCCAGGTTAACAATGACCCTACGATCGCCAGGTGGAATGGGCGGTGGCGGCCATCGTGGCCGTGGCTCTGGTGACCGGACTGGTCGCCGGACTGCTGCTGTCCGGGCCCGTGAGGGCAAGGTGGCGCCGGGTGGCGTCGCCGGGGAGCACCGGCTCCCGCCGGAGCTCAGGGAGGCTCGCGATTCCCGACGACCAGCAGGCCGGGCTCCCCGGGCTCGGCCGCAAGACGATCGCCTCCCTCCGGGCCGGCGTGGTGGTGCTGGACCCGGACGACGTGCCGGTGCTGGTGAACCCGGCCGCCCGGGCGATGGGCCTGCTGCGTACCGGTGCCGCCCCCGGCTCGATCGCCGCGCACCCGCTGATCCGTACCCTGGCCGGCCAGGTGCGGCGGACCGGCGTGCGGCGCGAGATCGAGCTCGACCTGCCGCGGGGCCGCGACAACGCCGGGGTCAACCCGCTCGGCGTGCACCTGCGGGCGATGGGGCTGGGTGCCGGCTACATCGCCGTCGAGGCGGCCGACGTGACCGAGTCGCACCGGCTCGCCCGGGTCCGCCGCGACTTCGTGGCCAACGTCAGCCACGAGCTGAAGACCCCGATCGGTGCCCTCCAGCTGCTCGCCGAGGCGCTGGTCGACGCCACCGAGCCGGCCGACGAGGACGCCGCCGGCCTCTCCGAGGACATGCTGGCGGCCCGCCGGTTCGCCGAGCGGATCCAGCACGAGTCGACCCGGTTGGGCCGGCTGGTGCAGGAGCTGCTGGAACTGACCCGGCTCCAGGGCGCGGAGCCGCAGCCGCCGCCGGAGCCGGTCGCGGTGGACTGGGTGATCGCCGAGGTGCTCGACCGGACCCGGACCGCGGCCGCCGCCCGCCGGGTGGAGGTGGCCGTCGAGGGCGAGCGCGGCCTGACCGTGTACGGCAGCGACAGCCAGCTCGCCACCGCCGTGGCCAACCTGGTGGAGAACGCGATCAACTACTCCGGCGAGGACACCTGCGTACGGCTGACCGCCCGGCGGGCCGAGGACGTCGTCGAGATCGCCGTCACCGACCAGGGCATCGGCATCGCCCCGACCGACGTCGACCGGATCTTCGAGCGCTTCTACCGGGCCGACCAGGCGCGGTCCCGCTCCACCGGCGGCACCGGCCTCGGCCTGGCCATCGTCAAGCACATCGCGAGCAACCATGGCGGTCGGGTGGACGTGTCGAGCACTCTTGGGGGCGGGTCGACGTTCACCCTACGGCTGCCCGCCAGCCCCCCGGACGACCTGGAGGCGACACTCGCCTCCGCTGGGATCGAGGCCGGGCCGGCCGAGTTCCGGCAGGCCTGAACCACAGGAAAGGAACACCCGTTGAGCCGCGTACTGGTGGTCGAGGACGAGGAATCGTTCTCCGACGCCCTGTCCTACATGCTCCGCAAGGAGGGCTTCGAGGTCTCCGTCGCCGCGACGGGGCCGGACGCCCTCACCGAGTTCGACCGGACCGGCGCCGACATCGTGCTGCTCGACCTGATGCTGCCGGAGATGTCCGGCACCGAGGTCTGCCGGCAACTCCGGCAGCGCTCGCACGTGCCGATCATCATGGTCACCGCGCGGGACAGCGAGATCGACAAGGTGGTCGGCCTGGAGATCGGCGCCGACGACTACGTGACCAAACCGTACTCGCCGCGGGAGCTGGTGGCCCGGATCCGGGCGGTGCTGCGCCGGCAGACCGCCGAGGCCGCCGAGTCGGGCGCGCCGACGCTGGCCGCCGGCCCGGTGCGGATGGACATCGAGCGGCACGTGGTGACCGTCGAGGGAGCGGCCGTGCAGCTGCCGCTGAAGGAGTTCGAGCTGCTGGAGCTGCTGCTGCGCAACGCGGGCCGGGTGCTGACCCGGGGGCAGCTGATCGACCGGGTCTGGGGCGCCGACTACGTCGGTGACACCAAGACCCTGGACGTGCACGTCAAGCGGCTGCGCTCGAAGGTCGAGCCGGAGCCGTCCGCGCCGCGTTTCATCGTCACCGTGCGCGGTCTGGGCTACAAGTTCGAGCCGTGAGAGGTAAGGAGGGGCCCCCTGTTAACGCATTCGGTATAGCAGGGGCCCCTTCTTAACAGCTCAGCTCAGCGGACGACCTTGACGTTGAAGATGCCGGTGCCGAGCCGGCCGTAGAGGCGCAGCCAGAGCGGCAGCAGCATCTCGGTGCCACGGGCGGTGCCGATGTCGCCGAGGTCGATCACGTCGGTGTGGCCGAAGCTGGTGAGCAGCTCGGTCACCAGCGTCTTCGCCGCCGCGTCGTCGCCGGAGACGAAGACGCTGTGGTCGCCGTCGGCGAGCTGCCGGGGCTGGACCATCAGGTCGGCGGTGAGCGTGTTGAGTGCCTTCACCACCCTCGTCCGCGGGAACGCCCGCTGGATCCGCTCGCCCAGCGAGTCGTCGTTGAGCACCGACAGGGTGGGCGGGAAGCCGTTGGTGAAGTCGAGCGGGTTGGCGATGTCGAGCAGCACCTTGCCGGCCAGGTTCTCCTCGCCGGCGGCGGTCAGCGCGGGCAGCGAGCCGTCGCCGCTGGTCGCGTTCACCACCAGCTCCGCGCCCGCCGTGGCGTCGGCGTAGCCGGCCAGGGTGACGGTGGGGTGGGCGGCGGCCCACTCGGTCCAGTCGTCGCGGGCGGCGGTCGCGTCCCGCGTGCCGACGGTCACCTCGTGGCCCAGTTCGGCCGCCCGTCCGGCGATCGCCCGGCCGACCATGCCGGTGCCCAGTACTGCGATGCGCATGTCGATCCGTCCTCCGGTTGATCGCGCGATGCCGATGCCTCGCGCTCGTCGACGCCGACACTAACAGACAGGTCTGTCTACTGCGATGGTGTGCGCGGTCACGTCCTGACGGCCGGGGGAGACGGACCCGTCTGTAGACTTCTCCGGGCCACCCCGAGGAAGGACCGCCGATGCCCGCGCCGCGTACCCCTGCCGGCTCCGCCCGGGAGCGCATCCTGGACACCGCGTTCCGGCTCTTCTACGCGTACGGGCCGCGCGGGGTCGGGGTGGACACGGTGATCGCCGAGTCGGGCGTCGCGAAGGCCACCCTCTACAAGCACTTCCCCAGCAAGGACGACCTGGTCCTGGCCTATCTGGACAAGGTCGACCAGGCGTGGTTCGGGGCGCTGCGGTCGGCCGCCCGGGACGCCGGGGACGAGCCGCGGGCGCAGCTCGTCGGCATGTTCGACGCGCTCACCGGGGCCTGCCGACGGGAGGGCTACCACGGTTGCGCGTTCATCAACACCGCCGCCGAGTCGCCCGCCGGCAGCCCGGTGCACGCCCGTACGGTCGAACACAAGAACGTGGTCCGGGCCTGGGTGACCGACCTGGCCCGGCGGGCCGGCGCGGCCGAACCGGAACTGCTCGCCCGGCAGCTCACCCTGCTGCTCGACGGCGGACTGGCCGGCGGGGTGCTCGACGCCGACCCGGCCGTCGCCGAGGCGGCGAAGCGCACCGCCCGCGCCCTGGTCGACGCCGCCCTCGGCTGAGCCCGTGCTCCCGGTTGTTAACAGGGGCCCCTTCCTATACCGGAGGCGTTAACAAGGGGCCCCTCCTTACTCGCTGGCGGGGTGCGGGGCGACCTGGCCCTGGCGGAGCCGGGCGCCGCAGAGCTCGGCCAGCTTCGCGTACGCCGGGGCGCCGATCAGCGCGGTCAACTCCGGGCCGTACGAGACGTACATCGGCTCGGCGCCGACGTGCGCGTCGGTGGAGGAGGTGCACCACCAGTCCAGGTCGTGCCCGCCCGCGCCCCAGCCCCGCCGGTCGAACTCGGTCAGCGTGGAGATCAGCACCTTGGTGTTGTCGGGGCGCTCGTGCCAGTCCTGGTCCCGGCGGATCGGCAGCTGCCAGCAGACGTCCGGCTTGTACTCCAGGGGGTGCACCCCGTCGCGCAGCGCCTGGGCGTGCAGCGCGCAGCCGCCCCCGGCGGGAAAGTCGGCGTCGTTGAGGAAGACGCAGGGCGCGTCGACGGCCCGGGTGGCCGTCCGCCGGGCCGGGTTCTTGCCGTCGATCGTGTCGTTCTCGGTCCAGTTCTTGAAGCCCTTGCGGAAGTGCTGCCAGGTTTCCGGCGTGAGCCGCTTCACCGCCGCCCTCACCCGTTTCTCGTCGTCGGCGTCGGTGAAGAACGCGCCGTGCGAGCAGCAGCCGTCCTGGGCCCGACCGGCGACGATGCCGTGGCAGCCCTTGCCGAAGACGCACGTCCAGCGGGACAGCAGCCAGGTCAGGTCGGCCCGGACGAGATGCTTCTCGTCCGCCGGGTCGGTGAACTCGATCCACTCGCGGGGAAAGTCCAGCCCCACCTCGCGGCTCCGCGGGTCGTCGGGGTCGTCCACCAGCACCTGCAGCTCGATCTGGCCTGTCACCCGGCCCAGCGTACGCGGGGTGACCCCGACCGGCTGGCGAGCCGCCGAAACGTGTTGGCCCTAGGGTCTTCAGCATGCGACTGGGTGTCCTCGACGTCGGTTCCAACACGGTGCACCTGCTGGTGGTCGACGCCCACCACGGTGCCCACCCCTGGCCGGCACACTCCGAGAAGGTGGTGCTCCGGCTCGCCGAGCAGATCGGCCCGGACGGCGCGCTGACCGAGGCGGGCGCGGACGGGCTGGTCAAGGCGGTCAGCATGGCCCGCGCGGCGGCGGACGGCCTGGACGCCGACGACCTGCTCGCCTTCGCCACCTCCGCGGTCCGGGACGCCACCAACGCCGCCGAGGTGCTGACCCGGGTCCGCGAGGAGACCGGCGTACGGCTGGCGGTGCTCTCCGGCGCGGACGAGGCGCGGATGACCTTCCTCGCGGTCCGGCGCTGGTTCGGCTGGTCCGCCGGTCGGCTGCTGGCGATGGACATCGGCGGCGGGTCGCTGGAACTCGCGGCCGGCATCGACGAGGACCCGGCGGTGGCGGTGTCGCTGCCGCTGGGCGCGGGGCGGCTGAGCCGCGAGCGCCTGCGGGTCGATCCGGCCGGCACCCTGCCGCCGCCCGCCGAGGCCGTGGAGGAACTCCGGGAGTACGTCGACGAGCTGCTCGACCCGGTGCTGGAGAAGCTGACCGAGGTGGGCTGGGAGCGACCGGTCGCCACCTCGAAGACGTTCCGGATGTTGGCCCGGTTGGCCGGCGCGGCCCCGTCCAACGCCGGGCTGTGGGCCCGGCGCAGCCTCACCCGTACCGGGCTGCGGCAGGTGCTCGGCTTCATCCGGCACATCCCACCGGCACAGCTGGCCGAACTGGAGGGGGTCAGCACCGGCCGGGCCCACCAGCTGCTGGCCGGGGCGGTGGTGGCCGAGGCGGTGCTGCGCCGGCTGGACGTGGAGACCCTGGAGATCTGCCCGTGGGCGCTGCGGGAGGGCGTCATCCTCCGCCGGCTGGATCAGCTCGCGCCGATGTGATCCGCGCCGTACGGTCTGGGCGCTTTGCGGGTGCTCGTCCGGATGCTCCGCGCCGGGGGCGGCTACCCTGAGGGGTGTGACTTCCCGCGTCCCGGTGCTCCTCTCCAGTTCCTCGGTCTTCCCTGAGCGGACCGCGGCGGCGTTCCAGCTCGCCGCGGCGCTCGGCTACGACGGCGTCGAGGTGATGGTCTGGACCGACGTCGTCAGCCAGGACCCGGGCGCGCTGCGCGGGCTCTCCGCGCACTACGGCGTCCCGGTGCTCTCCGTCCACGCGCCCTGCCTGCTGGTCACCCAGCGGGTGTGGAGCCCCGACCCGTGGGAGCGGCTGCGCAAGGCCGCCGAGCTGGCCGAGACCCTGGAGGCACCCACCGTCGTGGTGCACCCGCCGTTCACCTGGCAGCGGGACTACGCGCGGAACTTCGCCGACGGCCTCGACAGGATCGCCGGCCAGTTCGGCGGGCTGCGCTTCGCGGTGGAGAACATGTACCCGGTCCGGATGGCCGGCCGGCAGTTCGTCCCGTACGTCCCCGGCTGGGACCCCACCGACACCGGGTACGCCTCCTACACCCTCGACCTGTCGCACTGCGCCGCGTCGCACACCGACGCGCTGGCGATGGCCGACCGGATGGGCGCCGGCCTGGCCCACGTGCACCTCGGCGACGGCACCGGCGAGGGGCGCGACGAGCACCTGGTGCCCGGGCGCGGCAGCCAGCCCTGCGCCGAGCTGCTGCGCTCGCTCGCCGGGCGGGGCTTCACCGGCTCGGTCGCGGTGGAGGTCACCACCCGGGGCGCGAAGAGCCGGGCCGTACGCGAGGCCGACCTGCGCGAGGCCCTGGAGTTCGCCCGCGCCAACCTGACCGCCCCGTCCCCGGTCGACGCCTGACGCGCCCCGTGCGGGCGGGGGTCAGCTGACCGGGGTCAGGGCGTCGGCGGTCGACGTGACGGTGACCTGTTCGCCGACGGCGGCCCGCTTGCGGGCCCGGTGCGCGGCCACGTGCGAGCGGGTGGCGCAGCGCTCCGAGCAGAACCGCCGGCAGCAGTTCGACGAGGTGTCCAGATAGACGTTGCCGCACCGGTCGTCGGCGCAGACCCCGAACCGGGCGCTGCCGTATTCACACAGCCAGACCGACAGGCCCCAGGCCGCCCCGGCCAGGTATTCGGCGCTGACCGACGCGCCCCGGCTGGTCACGTGCATGTGCCAGTCGCTGGAGTCGTGGCCGGAGATGCGCGGCTGCACCGGGAACGCCTCCAGCATGGCGTTCAGCTCGGCCACCGCCTGCGTGTCCCGCCCCGAGGTGCCGTACTCGAAGACGTCGCGGAGCCGCTTCTGCGCCCGCCGGAAGATCGCCAGGTCCCGCTCCGCGACCTCGTCGCGCATCCACGCGTTCTCGTCGGGGAAGAGGGCTCGCAGGTCGTCGAGGTCGTCCAGGCGGGCGTTGACGAGGTCAACGCCGGTCCGGGCGTACGCGTCGAAGTTCACGACACCAACGGTAGACGACTCACGGGGTGCGCGGCGTGTCGATGTAGTGCGGGAGGAACCGCGCGTAACCGTCCGTGATGAGGCTCTCGCTCTCCCGTACGCCGACGCCGGCGGACTCGCCGTCGACGATCCAGCTGCCCAGCACGGTCCGGTTGCCGGCGAACTCCGGCAGCGCCCGGAACTCCTGATAGCAGAAGCCCTCGTCGCCGTAGATGCCAGGATTGGTGAACTCGGTGTCGCCGGTGACGATCCGGACCGAGCCGCCCTCCCGGCCGAGCAGCGGCTTCGCCACGTACTCCGACATCCCGCGCGGCGAGTCCAGGTACGCCGGGAGCAGGTAGTCGTGGCCGGGGAAGAGTTCCCAGAGCACGGCCAGCAGCGCCTTGTTGGACAGCAGCAGCTTCCAGGCCGGCTCGATCCAGGTGGTCGGGGTGCCCGGCTCCAGCGCCAGCGGCCCGTACGGCTCGGCCAGCATCCACTCCCACGGATAGAGCTTGAAGCAGGTGGTGACCGGACGGTCGGTGGCGTCGACGAAGCGCCGGCCGTCCCAGCCGATCTGCTGGATCGGCAGCAGCGTGACGTCCAGCCCGGCCTGGCGGGCGGTCTCGGCCAGGTAGCCGGCGGTGATCTGGTCCTCGCCGGACTCCTCCTCGTTGGACCAGACCACGTGCACCCGCCGGTCGTGCAGGCCGGCGCCGATCTTCGCCCAGGCACCGACGAGCCGCTCGTGCAGGCTGTTCCACTGGTCCGCGGTGGGGTGGGTCTCCTCCAGCCAGAACCACTGGATGATGCCCGCCTCGACCAGCGAGGTCGGGGTGTCGGCGTTGTACTCCAGCAGCTTCGGCGGCCAGGAGCCGTCGTACCAGAGGTCGAAGCGGCCGTAGAGCGTCGGTGGCGCCTCCCGCAGCGAGCGGGCCACCGCCTCGGCGGCCCAGGCCGGGATGCCGAACTCGGCGTACCGGTGGCGGGCCACCACGTGCTCGGCGGCGGCCACCGACATCCGGTGCAGCTCCTCGGTCGCCTCCTCCAGCCGCAGCACCTCGTCCAGCTCGAAGGCGTACGCGGCGGTCTCGTCCCAGTAGGACATGATCTCGCCGTCGGGCAGTTCGGTGTCGACGTACACCAGGCCCTGGGAGCGGATGGTGTCGTCCCAGTCGGGGCGGGGGGTGCTGGCCTCGCGCCGCACCTCAGCCGCCGCAGGAGGCGAGGTGGGTGCCGAACCCGCCGCGCTCCGGCACCGGCGCGGCGACCGGTTCCGGCGCGGTCCGGGCGGCGGCCGGTGCGGGCAGCCGCAGCGCCACCGCCACGGTGTCGCCGCCACCGCCGGCCGGGCCCAGCGCGCAGTCGTCATCGTCGTCGTCGTAGCCGTTGTTGCAGCCGGAGAGGGCGAGCGCGAGAGCGGTCAGCGCGCCGAGCTGCACGGTGGCCGACCGGAGTCGGCGTCGGGGGCGTGGGTCCACGTGAACGTTGTAGCCGATCACCGCCAGCCGTGGGACCCCCGGCAACCCTGCGTCACGTTCGCCGCCGCCGCCGGGCGGGGGGCGGTGGGCGGGCGTTACGCTCGGCTCATGCTCCGTTCCGTCATCCTCGCCGCCTCCCGGTCATCCCAGGTCGAGCGGCTCGTCGCGACGGCTCCCTTCACCCGGGACGTCGTCCGCCGGTTCGTCGCCGGCGCCGGCACGGACGACGCGTTGCGCGCGACCCGCGAACTCGTCGCCGACGGCCTTGCGGTCACCCTCGACAACCTCGGCGAGGACACCGTCACCCCCGAGCAGGCCAACGCCACCCGGGACGAATACCTCAAGTTGCTGTCGATGCTGCACGGCTCGGGCCTGACCCCGGCGGCGGAGGTGAGCGTCAAGCTCTCCGCCCTCGGCCAGAAGTTCGACGAGCAGCTCGCCTACGACAACGCGCGGGCGATCTGCGTGGCGGCCGACGCGGCGGGCACCACGGTCACCCTGGACATGGAGGACCACACCACCACCGACTCGACCCTGGACGTGCTGGCCAAGCTGCGGAAGGACTTCCCGGCGACCGGTGCGGTGCTCCAGGCGTACCTGCGGCGGACCGAGTCGGACTGCCGGGAGCTGGCCGGGTCGGGGTCGCGGGTGCGGCTGTGCAAGGGGGCCTACAAGGAGCCCGAGTCGGTGGCCTACCAGTCGGCCCGCGAGGTGGACAAGTCGTACGTGCGCTGCCTGAACGTGCTGATGTCCGGCGAGGGCTACCCGATGCTGGCCACTCACGACCCGCGCCTGATCGCCATCGGCGAGGACCGGGCCCGCTGGTTCGACCGTGGCCCGGACCGCTTCGAGTTCCAGATGCTCTACGGCATCCGCCCCGAGGAGCAGGCCCGCCTGGTGGGCGAGGGTTACACGGTCCGCACCTACCTGCCCTACGGCGAGGACTGGTACGGCTATCTGATGCGCCGGCTGGCCGAGCGCCCGGCCAACCTCATGTTTTTCGGTCGGGCCCTGGTCTCGAAGAAGTAGCTCGACCGGTCGCACGGGCCGACGGGAAGCGTTTCCCGTCGGCCCTTCTGCGTTTCGGGCAGGGGTTGACGCAGTGAAGCTAAGTGTATTAGCTTTTTGGCTATGATGATTAGCCAGCTGGCGCGCGACGACGGAACCATTGCGTACGAGGTGCACGGGGAGGGGCCGCTGGTGGTCCTGTCGCACGGCATGGGAGAGAACCGCCGGTCCTTCCGCCACCTGATCCCGCTCCTGGTCCAGGCCGGTCACCGGGTGGCCTCCGTCGACGTGCGGGGGCACGGCGACTCCAGCCCGCACTGGCCGACGTACGCACCGGCCGAGGTGGGCGCCGACCTGCTGGCCGTGGTGCGTGCCCTCGGCGGCGGCCCGGCCACCCTGGTCGGCAGCTCGTCCAGCGGTGCCGCCGTCGTCTTCGCCGCCGCCGACGCGCCGGAGCTGGTCAACGGCATCGTGCAGCTCAGCCCGTTCGTCGCCGAGCCGAAGCCCAACGCGGTCCTGCGGGCCGTCCAGGCGGTGGTGCTGCGCAGCCCCCGGCTGTTCGGCATGTTCCACAAGACGCTCTTCCCCGCCGCGCGGCCCGCCGACGACGCGGCGTACCGCAAGGAGCTGGTGGCGGCGCTGCGCGGCCGGATGGACGCGGTGCGCGGGGTGGTCGCGCCGGTCGCGCCGCACTGGACCGCGCGGGCCGGCGAGGTGCGCCAGCCGGTCCTGGTCCTGATGGGTACGAAGGACCCCGACTTCCCGGACCCCGGCGCGGAGGCGCGGGCCGCCCGCCGGCAGTTCACCACCGCCGAGGCGCGCATGATCGACGACTCCGGCCACTACCCGCACGCCGACCAGCCGGCGGCCACCGCCGCCCAGCTCGTCGAGTTCCTCGCGGTGACCTCCGGTGCCTAGGGCCGGCCTGACGCCGCAGACCGTCGTCCGCGAGGCCGCCCGGCTCGCCGACGAGGTCGGCTACGACCGGCTCACCCTGGCCGCGCTCGCCGGCCGGCTCGGCGTCGCCCTGCCCAGCCTCTACAAGCACGTCCGCGGCGTCGACGCGCTGAACCAGCGACTCGGTGCGCTGGCCCTCGCGGAACTCGCCGACGAGATGACCACCGCCGCCGGGGGACGGGCCGGGGTGGACGCGCTGCGCGGCGTCGCCGCCGCCTGGCGCGACTACGCCCACCGGCACCCCGGCCGCTACCCGGCGGCCCAGCAGGTGCCCGACGCCGGCGACCCCGACCACGTCGCGGCCGGCCGCCGCGCGCTCGACGCGATCTACGCCATCCTCATCGGGTACGGCCTGACCGGCGACGACGCCGTCGACGCCGCCCGGATCTTCCGCAGCGCGGTGCACGGCTTCATCACCCTGGAGGCGGCCGGCGGATTCGGCCTGCCCCACGGCATCGACCGCTCGTTCGACCAGTTGGTGGCCGTCCTGGACACCGCGTTCCGAAACTGGAGTTCCTCATGAAGGCCCTGCTGTCGACCCTCGCGTTCCTGCTGGAGCTGGCGATGCTCGCCGCCGCCGGCTGGTGGGGTTTCACCCTCGACGCGGGGTGGCCGGTACGCCTCGTCGCCGGCATCGGTGCGCCCCTGCTGATCGCCGTCGTCTGGGGCGTCTTCTGCTCACCGAGGGCCGCCGTGGCGCTGCCGGCGCCCGGCAAGCTCGCCGTGCAGGCCGCCTGTTTCGTCACCGGCGGCGTGCTGCTCGCGCTCGCCGGCCACCCGGTGCCGGCCACCCTGCTGGTCGTGCTCTGGGCGGTCGACAAGACCCTGCTCCGCCTCGCCGGCGACCCCGTCTGACCTGCTCACGGCCCGACCTGCTCCGCCCCCGGCCAAGCCCGCTCAGCCTGGCTCGGCTCGGCTCGGCTCGGCCTGGCTCGGCTCGGCCTGGCTCGGCTCGGCCTGGCTCGGCCTGGCTCGGCCTGGCTCGGCCTGGCTCGGCCTGGCTCGGCCTGGCTCGGCCTGGCTCGGCCTGGCTCGGCCTGGCTCGGCCTGGTCCGGTCCGGTCGGTTCGGCCTGGTCTGGTGGGTCCGGTTCGCTCCGATCGGCTCGGCCCGCCGGCCTGTCGCGGCCGACTGGAACGGAGGGGCCGCTCTACTGCCTACGAACTTGATTACATCAATGAATCAGTCGATCACCGCTCTCCTCGAGCGCTGCCGGCGGTCGGTGATTCACCAATGCGTTCAAGTTCGTAGGCAGCCGACTGCGTCCGCTCCCGAAGAGCGATTGTCACCGCGCGTCCCGGACGCGCGGGTTGGTCTGGACCGGATCGCCCGATTGGTCGTACCCTTCGCCGGTGACTGACGGCGACCAGCAGCCCGGTGAGGTGACCACGGACACTGCGCCGCCCGAAGCCGATGATCCGACTGCCGGACGTGAAGGGGCCACAGCTCCGGGACCGCGCCCGGGCGGTGAGACGGTCGCCACCGGCACGGACGTTCCCCGTTCCCGCCGGGCACCGATCCTTCAGCCCGCCCCGGCTCCCGCGCAGGCTCCCGCCCTCGCGGAGATACCGGCCCCCGCGCAGGTTCCGGCCCTCGCACAGGTTCCCGCCCCCGCGCTGGCCCCGGTCGACGAACCCGTTGCGGCCCAGAAAGCTGAGCCGCAGCCGCAGCCGCAGCCGCAGCCGCAGCGTCGGCGGCGGTGGGGGTGGTGGGCGGCGCTCGCGGCGGTGGTCGTGCTGCTGAGCTGCGCGCTGCCCGCCGTACTCCTGGTCGGGCTGGTCGGTGACGCGGCCGGCCGGTCGGCCACCGGCGACGACGCGGCCACCGCCGCGGCCCGTCGCCTCGGCACGCGGATCACCGCGCAACTCGACCGGCAGGCCGCGGCGCTGCTCGGCGGCGACCGGGCCGGGTTCCTCGCCGTCGCGGAGCCGGCGGCCCGCGCCGGCCTGACCCGGCGGTACGCGGCGCTGCGGGCGCTCCGGGTGACCGTGTGGCGGCCGGCGGCGGACGAGGCGCCCACGCGGTGGCCGGCCGACCGGGGGAGTGGGAGTTGCCGGTCAGCGTGGGCTACTGCTTCGTCGTGCCGGAGTGCACGCCGGCCACGGTGGTGATCGGCACCCGCTGGCGGGAGGCCGGTGAGCAGCCCCGGCTGCTCGCGTTCGACGAGTCCCGGGCCGCGCCGGCCGGTGCCCGGCCCTGGGAGGTCAGCGACCTGGCGGTGGCGTTCGGGAAGCGGACCGTCGTCGCCACCACGCCCGCACTGCGGGCCCGGCTGCCCGCCCTGCTCACCCAGGCCGAAACGGCGGCGAAGGTCGCCGACCTGTACGCGGTGGGCACCGCGCCACCCGACCGCTATCTGGTCTTCTACGCCGGTCGGGACGAATGGTCCCGCTGGTACGGCGGCGGTCGTCCCGCGTGGACGGCCGGTTACGCGGTCGGCGTCGGCGGCGGCCACCACGACGTGGTGCTGAACGCGGCGAGCCTGACCTCCGCCGGGGCCGACGACCTGCTCCGGCACGAGCTGACCCACGCCGCCTCGCTGCCCGACCGGGGCTATTCCGGCCGGGCCAACTGGTGGCTGGTGGAGGGACTCGCCGAGTACGCCGGCGCGGACGGCCAACCGGTGCGGCGCTACGAAGGGCTCGCCGAGGTGCGGAAACTCGTCGGGAGCGGGTGGAACGGCCGGCTGGACGGGCTGGCCCCGCCCGACAACGCGGCCGACGACCGGGTGGGCGGCAGCTACGGGATCGGCTACCTGGCCGTCCGGCACCTCGTCGACCGGTACGGGGAACAGCGGCTGCTGGACTTCTTCCGGGCGGTGATCCACGACCGGGACCCCGTCGAGCAGGCGTCCGAGCGGGTCTTCGGCGAGCAGTGGTCCACGCTGCACGACGACTGCGTCGCCTACGTCCGCGGCGTGGTCGGCTGACCACGGACCGAGGCCCGGCCGTGACGTCGACACCCGTCGACGGGTCGTAGCATGGGTCGGGTGGCCCGCACCCACTCGCCGCGGCCCTCGATCGCCACGCGGCCCCGCCTGCTCACCGCCCTCCTCGCCGTCGTCGCCCTCACCGGCACCACCGCCGCCTCCTGCGGTGACGAGAAGTCCTCCGTCACGCTCGCCCCGGTCGGCCGGTCCGCCGTCGCCGAGGTGATCGATGCCCCGGCCACGGTGACCGCCCGATCCGCCGCGACCCTCACCGCCCCCGCCGACGGCACCCTCGCCAGCCTGCGTGTCCAGCCCGGACAGCGGGTACGCCGGGGGCAGGTGCTCGCGGTGATCAGCTCACCGTCCGCCCAGGACCGGCTCCGGCAGGCCCGCGACGCGCTCCGCGCCGCGAAGCGCGCCGGCCGGGGCGTCGGGGTCGGTGACCTGGGCGGCAGCCGGCGCGGCACCGACCGGGCCGCCGCCGACGCGTTCGCCGCGGCCCGACCGCCGCCGGGAAGATCGGCGATGCGAAGCTGCGTTCCGCGCTGCTGCTCCAGGTCGAGTCCGCGCAGCAGCAGTACGCCTCGGCCGCCCGCGCCGCCGACCGCGCGGTCGCCGCGGTGCAGCGTGGCGTGGCGGGGCTGAACTCCGCCGTCGGCGCGCTCTCCAGCGCCCAACGCCTCCAGGCCCAGCAGGCGTACGACCTGGCGAAGGCGACCGTCGACGCGCTCACCCTGCGGGCGCCCGTCGACGGGGTGGTGCAGCCCGGTGGCACCCGTACCGGCACCGGGTCGACCGACCTGGCCGGTCTGCTGGGCGCGGCCGGTCCGGGTGGGACGGGGGTCGACGCGTCGGCGTTCGCGCCCGCCCAGGGTGGCCCGCCGCCCGGCGTGGACGACGCCGTGCCGGCCGGTGGCCGGGTCACCGCGGGCACGCCCGTGCTCACCGTCGTCGACCTCGGCGAGCTGGGGCTGCTCGCCCAGGTCGACGAGACGGACGTGCTGCTGGTCCGCGCCGGGCTGACCGCCACCGTCGAGCTGGACGCGGTCACCGGCGCCACCTACGACGCCCGGGTCCGCTCGGTCGACGTGCTGCCCAGCAGCTCCGCCCGGGGCGGAGTGACCTATCGGGTGCGGCTGGCCCTCGGCGCGGGTCGCCTCGGCGAGGGCGAGGCCGCCCCCACCCCGCGCCCCGGCATGAACGCCGTGGTCCACCTCCGGGTACGCGAGGCCGCCGACGCGGTGGCCGTACCCGCCTCGGCGGTCTTCTCCGCCGACGGTCGGGACGCGGTCTGGGTGCTGCGGGACGGGAAGGCGGACCGGGTGCCCGTCACGCTGGGTGTGCAGGGGCAGGACCTGGTGCAGATCGTCAGCGGCGTGCAGGCCGGCGACCGGGTCGTGGTCCGGGGCGCCGACCAGGTCCGCGACGGTCAGCAGCTGAGGTGAACACCGTCCTGCCGGACGGGGTGCCGGCCATCGAGGCGGTCGACGTGTCCCGGACGTACGAGCTGGACGGGGTGTCGGTGCCGGCGCTGCGCGGGGTGTCGCTGACCATCGCCGCCGGTGACTACGTGGCGGTGATCGGGCCGTCCGGCTCCGGCAAGTCCACCCTGATGCACCTGCTGGGCGGGCTGGACAAGCCCACCGGCGGCCGGCTGGTGATCGGCGGCCGGGACGTGGCGACGCTGACCGCCCCGGAGCTGGCGACCCTGCGCAACGAGACCATCGGCTTCGTCTTCCAGGCGTTCCACCTGCTGCCCCGTACGTCCGCCGTGGACAACGTGGCGCTGCCGCTGGTCTACCGGGGGGTCGGCGCGCGGCAGCGGCGGGAACGGGCGGCGGCGATGCTCGGCCGGGTGGGGCTCGGGCACCGGCTGCACCACCGGCCCAACCAGCTCTCCGGCGGCGAGCAGCAGCGGGTGGCGATCGCCCGGGCACTGGTCACCGACCCGGCGGTGCTGCTCGCCGACGAGCCCACCGGCAACCTGGACACGGTGACCGGTGAGGCGGTGCTGGAGCTGCTGGAACGGCTGAACGCCGAGTCCGGGGTGGCGCTGGTGATGGTCACCCACGACCAGGAGGTGGCCGCCCGGGCCCGCCGGCAGATCGCCGTCCGGGACGGGCTCGTGCGATCCGACACGGTCACCGCGACCGCCGGCCCGCTTCATGATCCACCGCCGTCGGACCCCGACGGTCGACCTGCGACACTGGACGCCGCTCCCAGCGCGGAGCCCCGGTCCGCGTCCGGAAGCGGTCCGGGGCACCCGTCCGGTGGCTCCGGTGGCGCCGCCGGAGCCACCGGACGCCTTCCGCGCGGGGCGGCGCTCTCCGCGCGTACCACCGTCGGCGGAACCGGCGGACAGCCGGCGGCCGGCGACGGACCGGCACCCGACGCGGACCGGCCGGCGGGAGGTGCCCGGTGAGGGTGGCCGAGGCGTGGCGGGTGGCGCTGGACGCGCTGCGGGCCAACCGGATGCGCAGCGCGCTGACCATGCTCGGCGTGATCATCGGGGTGGCCTCGGTGGTGATCCTGGTCGCCATCGGCACCGGCACCAAGCAGCAGGTCGAGCGGCAGGTCGAAGGGCTCGGCTCCAACCTGCTCCTGGTGGTGCCCGGCAAGATCGACGTCGGTACCGCCCCGGTGGTCTCGCCGCTGACCCTCAAGGACGTGGACGCGGTCACCCGGGTGGTCGGCGACCCGTCCCGGGTGGCGGTCACCGTCGCCTCCGGCGCCACCGCGCGGGCCGGCAACCGCTCCGACTTCACCACCGTCCAGGGTGTGCTGGAGACCACCCCGGCGGTCTTCACCCGGTCGCTGGCCCGGGGCCGCTACCTGACCCGGGCCGACGTCGACACCAGCCGGCGGGTGGCGGTGCTCGGCGCGTCCGTGGCCACCGCCCTCTTCCCCGACCGGGAACCGCTCGGCCAGCAGGTGGCGCTCGCCGGGGTGCGGTTCCGGGTGATCGGTGTCTTCGCGCCTCTCGGGCAGAGCCTCGGCGTGGACCGCGACGACGAGGTGCACGTGCCGGTGACCGCCGCGCAGCGGCTCTGGGGCACCCAACGGGTCGACGGCATCGCGGTCAAGGCACCGGACCGGGAACGGATCGGCGAACTGGGCGACCGGATCACCGCCGAGCTGTCCCGCCGGCACCCGGACACCGAGTTCAGCGCGGTCACCCAGCAGCAGATCCTCGGGGTGCTCGGCGACATCCTCGGCGTGCTCACCGGGGTGCTGGCCGCGATCGCCGGCATCTCGCTGCTGGTCGGCGGCGTCGGCGTCTCCAACATCATGCTGGTCTCCGTCCGGGAACGGACCCGGGAGATCGGGCTGCGCAAGGCGGTCGGTGCGCGGCCCCGGGACATCGGCGTGCAGTTCCTGCTGGAGGCGGTCCTGCTCACCGCCATCGGTGGCCTGACCGGGATGGCCCTCGGGGTGGGCACCGCCCTGCTGGTCGACGCGTTCTCCCCGATCCCCGCCGCGATCACCTGGTGGTCGCTGGCGCTCGCCTTCGGCGTCTCCGCCGCGGTCGGCATCGTCTTCGGGGTGGTCCCGGCGCAGCGGGCCGGCCGGCTCGACCCGGTGGTGGCGCTGCGCGCCGAGTGAGCGGGCCCGGTCGCCCGGGCCGGGAGCGGTCCCGGCAACGGGACGAGGAACTCAACCGGGGGTAAAACGCCTGGTCAACACTGGGAAAACGGCCAGTACCCCATGATCAACAGCAGGAAGGGATCGCGCCGGTCACAACCGCCCCGCTACCGTACTGGTAACACGCGCGTTGCCGTTCCGACGGGACGATCCCGCCGGCCCCGGCACGCGCCGGGCATGGGAATGGGTCGGTGAGCCATGGCCGGGTCGCAGTCCGACGCTCGACTGTCGGATGTCAGGTTCCTGACCGTCGCCGAGGTGGCGACGGTCATGCGGGTGTCCAAGATGACGGTCTACCGTCTCGTGCACAGCGGTGAGCTCACCGCCGTCCGGGTCGGCCGGTCGTTCCGGGTCCCCGAGCACGCGGTGCACGAATACCTGCGGGGCGCCTTCCAGGAAACCGCCTGACGCACCGCCGCACGCTGCGGCGAGTGCGACGTAAACGGGCATCGACGGGGGCGCGTTGGTCCTGCTGACGCACTCCGGCTACCCTGGAGCCCGACCGTGACCGCACGCTGGTGCGCCCTGCCCACCACACGCTGGTCCGGTCCGTTGTCCGCACGCGGTCACCGACGCCACCCGTGGTGGTGTCGCCCGGTCCGCCCCGCACGTTGCATCGAAAGGCTGTCGTATGGGCTCGGTGGTCAAGAAGCGCCGCAAGCGCATGGCTAAGAAGAAGCACCGCAAGCTGCTGCGCAAGACCCGCGTCCAGCGTCGCCGTCTCGGCAAGTGACCGGGGCCGGGCTACGGCCCGGCTTCCGGCACCACTTGCCAACTGTCGACTCTCGGAGGCTCAGGTGATCAGGCCGCGCACGTCCCGGCTCGATCCCGCCTGCCGGGCGAGGCGCACGACATGACCCCCGGTGGCACCCCAGGTGCTCCGGGGGTCGTCGTCGTGACCGGGGTCGGCCGCTATCTCGGCGCCCACGTCGCCGCCCGGCTCGCCGCCGACCCCCGCATCGAGCGGGTCATCGGCGTCGACCCGACCACTCCCGGGCCCGAGGTCACCGACCTGCTCGACCGGGTCGAACGGGTCCGCCTCGACCTGGACTCCCTCGGCGGCCTCCTCGCCGACCTCGACGTCGACGCCGTCGTCCACCTGGCCCTGGTCAGTGCCCCCGACCCGCAGCACGGCGGCCGGTCGGCCATGAAGGAACAGAACGTCATCGGCACCATGCAGCTGCTCGCCGCCTGCCAGCGGGCGCCCCGGCTGCGCAAGCTCGTGGTCCGCTCCTCGACCGCCGCGTACGGCGCGTCGTTCCGCGACCCCGCCGTCTTCACCGAGGAGACCGAGCCGCGCGAGGTGCCGCGCGGCGGTTTCGGCCGCGACATCCTCGACATCGAGGGGTACGTCCGCGGCTTCCGCCGCCGCCGGCCCGACGTCACCGCCACGGTGCTGCGCTTCGCGCCGTTCATCGGCTCCACGGCCGACACCACGCTCACCCGCTACTTCTCCCAGCCGGTGGTGCCCACCGTCTTCGGCCGCGACCCCCGGCTCCAGTTCGTGCACTTCGACGACGCCCTGGAGGTGCTGCACCGGTCCATCGTCGAGGACCATCCGGGCACCTACAACGTCGCCGGGCCGGGCGTGCTCTCCCTGTCCCAGGCGATCCGGCGGGCCGGCCGGGTGGCCATGCCGGTGCTGGAGCCCGGCCTCTCCGGCGCCGCCGCCGTCGCCCGCAGCCTCGGTTTCGGCCGCTACGGTTTGGACCAGGTGGACCTCTTCGTGCACGGTCGGGTGGTGGACACCAGTCGACTGGAGCAGGAGTACGGCTTCACGCCCCGTACCACCGCCGCCGCGTTCGAGGACTTCATCCGCGCGCACCACGGCGGCGTGGTGGTGACCCGGGACCAGCTGAGCGTGGCCGAGGCGCTGGTGCTGGAAGGCATCCGGCAGGTCCGCTCGGCCGTCCGGGAGCGCCCGTGACCGGCCGGGACGAGCGGGGCGACGCCCGCTACGACGTACCGCTGACCGTGGCCGGACCGGATGCGGAGCCGGCGCGGCGCAACGGACACCGCCGGGCGACGGTGGCCGCCGCCGACCCGGCACCGCTCGACGAGCCGGACACCGCCGCGACCGACGAACCGGCCGCGTCGGCGGAGCCGGAGCCGGCGGGGACGGACGACCGGCCGGCGGCACCCGCCGGGCCGGCGGTGGCGGACCGGCACGACCACTGGGACCGGCGGGTCGCGGGCGGGCTGGCCTTCCTGCGCCGGCGGCTCTCCGGCGACTACGAGGTCGACGAGTTCGGCTTCGACCCCGACCTGACCGACGCCGTCTTCCACCCGCTGGTCCGGCTGCTCTACCGGGACTGGTTCCGCACCGAGGTCAGCGGCCTGGAGAACGTGCCCACCGACGGGCCCGGCCTGGTGGTCGGCAACCACTCCGGCACGGTCGCGCTCGACGCGCTGATCCTCGCCACCGCGCTGCACGACCAGCACCCCGCCCGGCGTTACCTGCGGCTGCTCGGTGCCGACCTGGTCTTCCGGATGCCGGTGGTCTCGGAGATCGCCCGCAAGACCGGCGGCACGGTGGCCTGCAACCCGGACGCGGAGCGGCTGCTCGGCAACGGTGAACTCGTCGGCGTCTTCCCGGAGGGCTTCAAGGGCGTCGGCAAGCTCTACTCCGACCGCTACAAGCTCCAGCGGTTCGGCCGGGGCGGGTTCGTCTCGGCGGCGCTGCGTACCGGCACCCCGATCGTGCCGGTGGCGATCGTCGGTGGCGAGGAGATCTATCCGATGCTCGCCGACATCAAGCCGCTGGCCCGGCTGCTGAAGCTGCCCTACTTCCCGGTCACGCCGACGTTCCCGTGGCTCGGGCCACTCGGCATGGTGCCGCTGCCCAGCAAGTGGCTGATCGAGTTCTGCCCGCCGATCCCCACCGCGCACCTGACCGACTCGGCGGACGACCCGCTGGTCGTGTTCAACCTCGCCGACCAGGTCCGGGAGACCATCCAGCACACCCTGCACAAGCTGCTGGAACGACGCCCCGACCCGTTCGGTCCCTGACCCGCCGTCAGGGGGTGCGGTGGCGCCGGTGCAGCGCGAGCCCGGCGGTGACCGCCCCGGCGAGCAGCCCGGCGGCGGCCGTCGACGGTACGGCGATCTTCACCGCCCGCCGCCCGGTGCGGAAGTCCCGCACCTCCCAGCCGTGCTCGCGGGCCTGCCGGAGCAGGGCGGCGTCGGGGTTGACCGCCACCGGGTGCCCCACCGTGGAGAGCATCGGCAGGTCGTTGGCGGAGTCGCTGTAGGCGGCGCAGCGGGTCAGGTCCAGCCCCTCCACCGCAGCGAGCTGGCGGACCGCCTCGGCCTTCGCCGGCCCGTGCATCAGGTCGCCGACCAGCCGGCCGGTGTACGCCCCGTCCACCACCTCGGCCACCGTGCCGATCGCGCCGGTCAGCCCGAGCCGGGTGGCGATCACGCGACCGATCTCCACCGGGGCGGCGCTGACCAGCCAGACCCGCTGGCCGGAATCCAGGTGGCGTTGCGCCAGCTTGCGGGTGCCGGCCCAGATCCGCGGCTCCATCAGCTCATCGAAGATCTCCTCGGCGAGCCGTTCCACGTCGTCGACCCGCCAGCCGTGGATGAACGCGAGCGCGGCCTCCTTGGCCTGCGACATGTCACCGGCGTGTTCGGTGGCGAGCAGCCGGAACTTCGCCTGCTGCCAGGCGAACCGGGCCAGGTCACCGGTGGTGAAGTAGTTCCGGGCGGCCAGCCCGCGGGCGAACCAGTAGATCGAGGCGCCCTGCATCATCGTGTTGTCCACGTCGAAGAAGGCCGCCGCGCCCGGATCCGGCGTCGGGGTGGCCGGGGGCGCCTCGGGCGTCTCCGACCAACCGGCGGTGTGACCGTGGACGTCGGTGCTGACCGTGACCTTGCGGGTGCGGACCACGCGACTTCCCTCCCCGTACGACGACCGCGAACCGTCCTGCACAGCGAGCGTAGCCGGGGGGCGGTGCCGGTCGGTTGCCCGTGCGGGGAAGTGTGGCGTGGACGGCTGTCGGGCCGCGCCGAGCGGTCCAGGAGAAAATCAGCGGTCGCCGGGGCAGCTGGCCGGGGTGGGGCCGAGCATGTCGCTGGCCGTCGGGGCCGGCAGGCCGCAGGCGATCGCCGAGCGGAGCGCGGTGGCACGCCTGCCGATCGCGTCGAGCAGGGCGAGCGAACGCCGGGTGCGGTCCCGCTCGGCGTGGTCGTCCCGGTCGAGCATGCCGCTGACCGCCCGCCGCTGCCCGGTGAGGAAGGTGGTGACCGTGTCCAGGGCCGCCGGGTCGGAGCGCTGCGCCGCCACACCGGTCAGCAGGCGTACGCCCTGGCGGGTGTCGGCGTCCATGTCGTCGAGGACGGCACTGAACCCGATCCGGTCACCACGCAGCGTGGCGGCCTCGTCGAGTCGGGTGCGGGCGAAGTCGAGGAAGAGCTGGCCCCGGCTGATGTCGGAGCTGGCCAGCGCGAGCTGGGCGCGCTCGGTGGAGCGCTTCATGCCGTACAGGGCGTCACCGGGGACCGCGTTCTCGCTGGCCGCGGAGATGCCGGAGAGGGCGACCGCGCCGGCCGCCACGCCGACCAGGATCGCGCCCCGGGCCCGGGCCCGCCGGGCGGTGACCGCCGGCAGGAACGAGCCACGCCCGGCGGCGCCGGTCTCGGTCGTCGGCTTCGCCGGGTTGCCGATGCCCTCCCGCTCGGCGGTGGCCACCAGCATCGCCCGGAGACCGGTACGGAACTCCGTCCCGACCTCGACGTCGGGCCGGTCGGCGGTGAGCTGCTGACCGAGCGCGACGAGCGCGGCGAGTTCCTCGTCGGCCCGGGACCGTACGTGGTGCCGCCGCCCGCCGTTGGCCTCGTCGAGAAGCTGCGCGAAGCGTTCGGCACGCCGACGGGAGAAGAGGTTGTTGTCCACCGCAGGCACCCCCTTCTCGCTGGTCACGGCCGGTCGGCCGTAGTCGTCACCAGCGACCGGTGGGAGCGTGACGCCGACGGGACGGCCCGACCGGGCGACCCGCGTACACCGGACCGGGTGGCCCGGGGGACGCCGGGACAACCACTGGTCGCACCCGGAGAAACGGTCCGCGCCGGGTGCCGGTTACGGGGCCGACGGAGGCGAAATCACGAAGAGTGATTGCCGTCACGTTGGCGTGACGGGTCGCCCGCCCCCGTCACGGTGGCGGGTCAGCGGCGGTGGGTCAGGGCTGGAAGCCGTCGGGCAGCAGCCGGGCCAGGGCCCGTACGGCCCGGTACTGCAGGGCCTTGATGGCGCCCTCGTTCTTGCCCATCGTCCGGGCCGTCTCGGCCACCGAGAAGCCCTGCAGGAACCGGAGCACGATGCACTCCTGCTGCTCCGGGTTGAGCTGCTTGACGGCGGTGAGCAGGGCGACGTTGGTGATGTGCTCCACCACCGCCGCCTCGGGGCTGCCCTCCGGCCCGCGGTCCTCGCGGTCGGCGTCCAGCACGTCCCCGGTGGTGACCTCCAACCGGTAGCGGCCGGACTTGAAGTGGTCGGCGACCAGGTTGCGGGCGATGGTCACCAACCACGCGCCGAGGTCCCGGCCCTGCCAGGTGAAGCTGCCGATCCGCTTGAGCGCGCGCAGGAAGGTGTCCGAGGTCAGGTCCTCGGCGAGCTGCCGGTTGCCCACCCGGAAGTAGACGAAGCGGAAGACCGTGTCGACGTACCGGTCGTAGAGCAGGCCGAACGCCTCGGCCTCGCCGGCCTGGGCCCGCTCGACCAGGGACCACACCTCGGTGGCGGGGTCGGACGGGTCGGGCCGGCTCGGATAGCCGGTCGCGGTGGTGGCGGGTGGTGCGGCCTCGGCCGGTACCGCGGGCAGCACCGCCGTGTCACCGGCCGGGACCGTGGGGAACACGGCCGTCTCGCCCGCCGACGGGTCGCTCACCGCCGGCGGCTCGCCGGACCGGCGGCCCTGCACGGGCATGGGGGCGCGGCGACGTGCCGACCCGGCCGGCGGCCGGCAGCGCGTTGCCGCCGGGTTGTGCCGGTCGGGCGGGTGCCTCGTTGTGGTGCGACCGGTTGCGCAGCCGCCGCCCCTCGCCGCGCAGGGCGAGCCCGGAGCCGTTCTCCGCCGGATCCAGCCGCTCGTTGACCGCTGCCCGAGGTGCCGGGCCGGTCAGGCCGGCCGGCCGTTCGGTCCAACCGAAGGCGCTCACCGGGCCTCCCCGTTCCGCGCAGGGCGGGGCCGCGCCGGTCGTCGCGACGACGCGGCGGGACCGGGCCGGGCCGCTCCGGGACCCGCCGCCGGGCGGCAGGTCACCTTGAGGTGCTGGTCCAATGCGCTCACAGGCACGGGGGCCTCCTCGGGCTGAGGGGTGTCAACTCACGGCAAATGGGGTGAGCTGACCCGAGTGATGATAGGGCCAACGTCACCCGTGCGTGGCAAGTCCGTTACACAGGGCGGAAGTATTTCCCTTCCGGTCATGCGACTGGCGGACCGGTTGTCCGTCGTGTGCGGTTGACTTTGCGGCCGGGAGCTGGTCCGGAGTGGAAAGTCCTGGTCGGGGGCACTGCCGGCGCCCGTCGGCGTGTCGCGGCGGGACGTCCGTCGCGGTCACCCCGCCGGGGTCGGCCGGCCGCCCGGGGCGGTCCGTCCGGCGGGACCACGCTCGCCGTCACCCCCATTCGGCGTACGGGCATGGCCGGGCGGTGGGCGGCTGTGCCAGACTCAGCGACCGTGCAGGACGCAGTCGACAGCTCCGCGCCCAACCTCGCCGACCGGCTCCGGCGGGCGGCCGTCGCCCACGGCGACCGCCCCGCGCTGCACTGGCGGGAGCAGACCCTCACCTGGTCCCAACTGGACGCCGCGGTGACCGCCACCGCGCGCGCCCTGGCCGCCGGCGTGCCCGCCGCGACGCCGGCCGACCGGCACCCACCGCGGGTCGCGCTCGCGCTCGGCAACACCCCGGACTTCGTGGTCGGCTGTCTCGCGGTGCTGCGGGCCGGTCTGGTGGCGGTGCCGGTCAACCCCGGTTACACCGCGCGGGAGTTGCGGCACGTGCTCGCCGACTCCGGCGCGACCGTGCTGATCTGCACGCCGGAGGTGCGCGACCGGGTCGCCGGCCTGGCCGCCGAGTTGCCCGCGCTGACCGCCGTGCACACCGCCCCGCCGGTGACCGACCCGACCGGGCCGGTCGGCTTCCCCCACCGGGGCGGCGAGGACCTGGCCGTGCTCCTCTACACCTCCGGCACCGAGGGCCGGCCCAAGGGCGCGATGCTGCCGCACCGCGCGCTGGCCGCCAACCACGAGCAGGTGGCCCGGATCAGCCCGCCGGTGGTCGGCCCCGACGACATCGTGCTGCTGGCGCTGCCGCTGTTCCACGCGTACGGGCTGAACTCGGGGTTGGGTGCCGTGGTCCACCATGGTGCGACCGGGGTGCTCGTCGACGAGCCCGGTCCGGGCGGGGCGCTCGCCGAGATCGCCCGGCACCGGGTCAGCGTGCTGGTCGGCGTACCGTCGATGTTCCTGGCCTGGGCGGACGCCGGGGCCGAGTTGGCCGCGGCGACCGCGTCGGTGCGGGTCGCGGTCTGCGGCGCGGCGCCGCTCCCGCCGGCCGTCGCGGCGCGGTTCGCGCAGCTCACCGGCCGTGCCGTGCACGTCGGCTACGGCTTGACCGAGACCGCGCCGGTGCTCACCTCCACCCTGGTCGGCGGCACGCCGAAGGCCGGCTCGATCGGCCGGCCGCTGCCCGGCGTGGCGCTGCGCCTGGTCGGCCCCGACGGGGCGGACCTGTGGCGCGACGGCGCGCCGGTGCCCGAGGAGGAGCCCGACGAGCTGGACATCTCCGACGTCGACACGGGCACCGACCCCGGCGAGATCGTGGTCCGGGGGGCGAACCTCTTCACCGGCTACTGGCCGGACGGTCGGGGCGGCCCGGACGCCGCCGGCTGGTGGGCCACCGGTGACGTTGCGTACGCCGACGACGACGGGGACCTCTTCCTGGTCGACCGGCTCGGCGAGCTGATCCTGGTGAACGGCTTCAACGTCTATCCGCACGAGGTCGAGCTGGTGCTCGAAACGCACCCGGGGGTGGCCGAGTCCGCGGTCCTGGGTGTGCCGCACCCGCGGACCGGGGAGACTGTCCGGGCGTACGTGGTTCGGGCACCGGGGGCCACGGTGACGGGGGAGGAGCTGCTGGCCCACTGCGCCCGGAACCTGGCCCGCTTCAAGTGCCCGACCGGGGTCGAGTTCGTCGACGCGCTGCCCTACTCGGCGATCGGCAAGGTACGCAAGACCCAGCTCCGCCCGTCGGCGCCTCCGGTGCCGGCGCCCGCGGCGCCGCCCGAGACCCGCACGGAGGTTTCCGATGTCCAGTGACGCCCGGCTCACCCTGATCACCCGTCCGGGCTGCCACCTCTGCGAGGACGCCAAGACGGCCCTCGACCGGGTGGTGGCGGTGACCGGTGACCGCTGGCTGGAGAAGGACGTCACCGGCGACGTCGAGCTGGAGCGGGAGTACGGCGACCGGCTGCCGGTGGTGCTGCTCGACGGCAAGGAGCACGGCTACTGGCGGGTGGAGGAGGAACGGCTGCTGCGCGACCTGACCACCCCGCAGCTCTGAGCCGCTGACGGTGCCCCACGCGGCACGGGCCGCCAGTGGGGTGGACGGGCTGGCTGCCGGCGGGCTCGACGGGCTCGATTATGGTGCTGCGATGACCCCTGCTCGCCACCACCTGGTGTGGGACTGGAACGGCACCCTGCTCGACGACCTCAGCCTGGTGGTCCAGGCCACCAACGTGGCCTTCGCCAGCGCCGGCGGGCCGGCGGTCAGCGCCGACGAGCACCGGGCGCGCTTCCGCCGCCCGATCGCCGACTACTACGCCGAGATGCTGGGTCGGGCGGTCGACGACGAGGCGTTCGAGCAGCTGGACCGGATCTTCCACGACGCGTACCGGGCGGGGCTGACCAGCTGCGCGCTGGCCGCCGACGCGACCGCCGCCATCGCGGCCTGGCCGGGCAGCCAGTCACTGCTGTCCATGTGGTTCCACGACGAGCTGGTGCCGACGGTGCACACCTACGGCCTGACCGCCCACTTCACCCGGGTCGACGGGCTGCGGGGGACCGTGGGCGGCGGGTTCAAGGCCGGGTGGCTGGAGAAGCACCTCGCCGAGCTGGGCCTCGACGGCGAGCAGGTGGTGCTGATCGGCGACTCGATCGACGACGCGGACGCCGCCGGATCGGTCGGGGCGCGCTGCGTCCTCTACACCGGCGGCCTCTCCGACCCCACCCGCCTACGCGCCTCCGGCCACCCCACCGCCGACACCCTCACCCGAGCCGTAACCCTCGCCACCACCCTCCCCTGACCCACCCCACCCCCCACCCCCCACCCCCCCCACCCCCGCCCCCTGGCCCCGGTGATCATGGGATTGGCGGCGAAGTTGATCTCCATGAGTGCCGCTAACTCCATGATCAACAGTGGAAATGGTGGGTGGGAGGGTGGGGAGGGGGTTAGGGGCGGAGGTAGGTGAGGACGGCTCGGACTCGGCGGTGTTGGTCGGCGTCGGGGGGCAGGGCGAGTTTGGTGAAGATGTTGCGGACGTGTTTCTCCACCGCGCCGTCGCTGACCACCAGGATGCGGGCGATGGCGGTGTTGGAGTGGCCCTCGGCCATCAGCCCGAGGACCTCCCGTTCGCGCGGGGTGAGTTCCCGCAACGGGTCGTCCCGGCGGCGGCGGACCAGCAGTTGGCCGACCACCTCCGGGTCGAGCACCGTCCCGCCGCCGGCCACCCGGGTCAGCGCGTCCAGGAACTCGTCGATCGCGGCCACCCGGTCCTTGAGTAGGTAGCCGATCCCGCCGCCGCCGGCCCCGCCGGTGGTCGCCAGCAGGTCGTCGGCGTACGACACCTCGACGTACTGGGAGAGCACCAGGATCGGCGTACGCGGCACCAGCCGGCGCGCCTCGACGGCCGCGCGCAACCCTTCGTCGGTGTGCGACGGTGGCATCCGGACGTCCACCACGGAGACGTCGGGCCGGTGCGCCACCACCGCCTCGACCAGGGCGTCACCGTCGCCCACAGCGGCCACCACCTGGTGCCCCGACTCGGTCAGCAGCCGGGACAGCCCCTCCCGGAGCAGTACGGCGTCGTCCGCGATCACCACTCGCATGATCCGGTGTCTATCACGTCCGGTGCGCTTCGCAGGGCCCGGCAGGCCGCCCCTCAGCCGTGCTCGTCCGGCAGGCCGGCCGTGCTCGCGGACCCGGGAGACCTGAGCGGCCAGGAGGCCGTCCCGGTAGTGCGGTCCGGAAGGCCGGCCCTGAGCCGGTGCGGTCCGGAGGCCGGCCGTGGTTCTGCGGTCCGGGAGGCCCGAGCCGTGCGGTCCGGCAGGACAGCCCGGGGACCGGTGGCCGCCCGGCGGTCACCCGCAGCCGGGGCGGCCCGATCAGATCCGGTCAGCGGGGAAGTTCGGCGCGGATCTCGGTCGGGCCGCCGACCGGGCTGTCCACCTCCAGGGTGCCGCCGGTGGCCCGCACCCGGTCGGCGATGCCGGCGAGCCCGTGCCCCTTGGCCGGATGCGCGCCGCCCACGCCGTCGTCGGAGACGCTGATCACCAGCCGGTCGGGGGCGCGGCTGACCGTGACCCGGCACGCGGCGGCCCCGCTGTGCTTCGCCACGTTGGTCAGGGCCTCGGCCACCACGAAGTACGCCGTGCTCTCCACCGCCGGGTCGAGCCGTCCCCCGGGGGTGCCGAGGTCCGGGTCCACCGCCAGTTCGGTCGGCACCAGCGCGCGGCCGGCGAGGGCGGCCAGGGCGCTGGGCAGCCCCCGGTCCACCAGGATCGGCGGGGCGATGCCCCGGGACAGGGCGCGCAGCTCGTCGAGGGTGTCCCGGGTCTGGGTGACGGCCTCGTCCAGGGTGCGGCGGGCCGCCTCGGGGTCGGCGGCGAGTTGCTGCCGGGCCCGGCTCAGGTCCATGGCGAGCCGGACCAGGCGCTGCTGCGGGCCGTCGTGGATGTCCCGTTCCAGTCGGCGCAGGGCGGTGGCCTCGGCGGAGACGGCGGCCCGCTTCTGCTCCTCCAGCGTGGTGATCCGGTTGCGCATCTCGGCCACCCCGGTCAGCAGGGAGCGGGCGAAGCCGGCCTGGAGCAGGGCGCAGGCGCGTACCAGGAGCGGCAGGGTGAACAGGCAGAACAGCCCGATGGCGGTGTTCACCGCGATCCGCGCCACGGCCCCGTCGCCCATCCCGAGCAGTTGGCTGAGGTCCTGGTCGTCCGGGCCGCGGGGGATGGCCCAGTCGTACGCCGCGTAGAGCGTGCCGGCGACGGCGAGCGCCCACCAGACCACGGTCAGCACGAAGGTCGGGATGGCGAGCACCAGCTTGAACAGGCCGTGCACCAGGTCGAGCCAGGACTGCGCGTCGCGCATCGGCAGGAAGATCCGCCGCCACGCCTTCGCGCCCGGTTCGGGCGTCCGGTACGCGGGGCGGACCCGGGGCTGGCGCAGCACGGCGGGCAGCCGCAGCCGCTCGAGGTCGGCGAGTCCCCGGGCGGCGTAGAGGGTGCCGGCGAGGACCGGCAGGCCGAGCACGGTCACCAGGAGTCCGGCGCTGAGTGCGATCCCCACCACCATGACGGCGAAGCTGACGACGGCCAGCGGCAGTCCGAGCAGCACGTACTGCGAGTCGCTCAGGAGTTGTCGGGTGATGCCGCGGGCGGGCGCCGGCACGCTGGCCAGGGGAAGGGCGGTCATGCTTCCGAGGCTATGGGCGTACGCGCCCGCGACCCATCCCGTACACCGGCCTGTCGGAGGTGGGGCTGTCCCTACCGGGCGGCCCCGGGAGTGAGGCTCACCCCAGATCGTCGGTGACACAGCGCGACGGAGCGCGCGCGATTGGTCAGAGAAGTCGGGATTGAGCAATAATCGCCGAGCGGCGCCGACGGAGTGCGTCAGATCGATCTTGTGGAATGGAGGGGCAGGTGGAGGCGCGTCGCGGGCCAGCAAGATCGCGATTTGTGCACGTCTTCACAAGCGCCTACTCTGTAGTTTCGACGCGCCCTGCTAGCACAGCCGGCAACAACGGTCGCCAGCGGGAGTCCCGAAACGACCGGCCGCCGACGCTGGTCGAGGATCGCACCGCACGGAGTCTCATGAGTCAGCACCGTCACCCAGGCGCGCCCGGCCGCGCCGGTGCCGTACCGGCGCTCCCGGACCTGCCCGAGGCGACCGTCGCGCGGCTCCCGGAATACCTCCGTGCCCTGCACAATCTCGCCGACGGCGGCCACGAGACGGTGTCCAGCGAGGGCCTGGCCAACGCCGCCGGGGTCAACTCGGCGAAGCTCCGCAAGGACCTGTCGCACCTCGGCTCGTACGGCACCCGGGGTGTCGGCTACGACGTGGCCCTGCTGGTCGAGCAGATCTCCTCGGTGCTCGGGCTCACCAAATGCCGCGCGGTCGCCCTGGTCGGGGTGGGTAATCTCGGTCACGCCCTCGCCGGCTACGACGGCTTCACCAGCCGCGGCTTCCGGATCGCCGCCCTCTTCGACGCGGACCCGTCGCGCGTCGGCGAACAGATAAACGGCCTGGTCGTACGGCATGTCGACGAGTTGCCCCGGGCGGCCGTCGAGGAGTCGATCTCGATCGGCGTCATCGCCACCCCGGCGCCGGCCGCCCAGGCGGTCGCCGACCAGCTCGTCGCCGTCGGCGTGACCAGCATCCTCAACTTCGCGCCGTGCGTACTCTCGGTGCCGGAGGGGGTCGACGTGCGCAAGGTCGACCTCGCGATCGAGCTGCAGATCCTGTCCTTCCACGAGCACCGCAAGGCGTCGCTGACCGCGCTCCCCGCCACCGGCGGGACCGCCCTGGCCGCCCTGCCCGGCGGACTCGCGGCCACCGACACCCAGGAGGCGATCGGCACGTGAAACTGCTCGTCGTCGGCGCGTCCTACCGCACCGCTCCGGTCGCCGTCCTGGAGCAGCTGGCGGTCGCCCCCACCGAACTCACCCGCACCCTGGACCGGCTCGTCGCCCAGCCGTACGTGAACGAGGCCGTCCTCGTCTCCACCTGCAACCGGGTGGAGGTCTACGCCTCGGTCACCGGCTTTCACGGCGGCCTCGGTGACATCTGCGCGGTCCTGGCCGAGCAGGCCGGGGCGCCGCCCGGTGCGTTCGCCAACCACCTCTACGTGCACTACGACGCCGCCGCCGTCGACCACGTCTTCCGGGTCGCCGCCGGCCTGGACTCGATGGTCGTCGGCGAGGCGCAGATCCTCGGCCAGCTCCGGGACGCCTACCACTGGGCCGGCGGCGCCGACGCCGCCGGCCGGCTGCTGCACGAGCTGATGCAGCAGGCGCTGCGGGTGGGCAAGCGCGCGCACGCCGAGACCAACATCGACCGGGCCGGTCAGAGCGTCGTCACCGCGGCCCTCGACCTGGCCGCGGACCTGCTCGACGGTGACCTGGCCGGCCGGCCCGCCATGGTCGTCGGGGCCGGCGCGATGGGCTCGCTGGGCGTGGCGACGCTGTCCCGGCTGGGCGCCGGGCCGCTCACCGTGACCAACCGCGGCGCCGCGCGTGCCGTCCGGCTGGCCGAGTCGTACGGCGCCACCGCGGTCCCGATGGCCGAACTGGTCACCGCGCTCTCCGCAGTGGACATCGTGGTGGCCGCGACCGCCGCCACCGAACCGGTGCTCACCAGGGACGTGGTGACCCGGACGCTGGCCCGCCGGGACGCCGACCGGGGCCCGCTGGTCCTGCTCGACCTCGCTGTCCCGCGCGACGTCGAGGACGGCGTGGCCGGACTGGCCGGGGTCGAGGTGATCGACATCGACCGGCTGGCCGGCGTGCTCGCCGACGGGCCGGCCACCGCCGACGCCGCCGAGGTGACCCGGATCGTCGCGGGCGAGGTCGAGGCGTTCCTGTCCTGGTTGCGCGGCGCCGACGTGGCACCCACCGTGGCCGCCCTGCGCGGGCGCGCCGACGACGTGGTCACCGCCGAGCTGCGCCGGCTGGCCCAGCGTCGCCCGGACCTCACCGACGACCAGCGCGCCGAGGTGGCCCGGACGGTGCACCGCGTGGTGCAGCGGCTGCTGCACCAGCCCACCGTGCGGGTCCGCCAGCTCGCCGCCGAGCCGGGCGGCGATCAGTACGCGGCCCTGCTGCGCGAGCTGTTCGACCTGGAGGTGCCACAGACCTCCCCGGTCGACACGGTGCCCGACGTCGTCGACGCCGCGCCCGAGCCGGCCGACCCCGGTGCCGACGCCACCTGGCCGGCCGGCACCACCACCGACGGACGGTCGTCCTTCGACGCCGCCGACGTCCCGTCCACCGGAGGTACGCGATGACCGCCCCCCTGCGCCTCGGCACGCGGGGCAGCGCCCTGGCGATGGCCCAGTCCGGCCAGGTCGCCGAGGCCCTCACCGCGGCCACCGGTCGCACGGTCGAGCTGGTCGAGGTGGTGACCGCCGGGGACCGCTCGTCCGCCCCGGTGCACCGGCTCGGCGTCGGTGTCTTCGTCTCCGCCCTGCGGGACGCGCTGACCGCCGGCACCATCGACCTCGCCGTCCACTCGTACAAGGACCTGCCGACGGCGGGCGCCGCCGGGCTGCACATCGCGGCGGTGCCACCCCGGCAGGATCCGCGGGACGCGCTGGTCGCCAAGGGCGGCCGTACGCTCGCCGAGCTGCCGCCGGGTGCGGTGGTCGGCACCGGCGCGCTGCGCCGCATCGCCCAGCTGCACGCGCTCGGCCTGCAGCTGGAGGTCACCCCGATCCGGGGCAACGTCGACACCCGGCTCGGTCGGGTGCTCGGCCCGGACGCCGACCTCGACGCGGTCGTGCTGGCCCGGGCCGGACTGGCCCGGCTCGACCGGACCGACGTGATCACCGAGACGCTCGACCCGATGCTGATGCTGCCCGCGCCCGCCCAGGGCGCGCTGGCCGTGGAGTGCCGGAGCGACAACCCGGACCTGGTCGAGCTGCTCGCGGTGCTCGACCACGCACCGTCCCGCGCCGCGGTCACCGCGGAACGGGCGCTGCTGGCCACCCTGGAGGCCGGGTGCAGCGCACCCGTCGCCGCCTATGCCGAACTCGCCGAAGGCGACAACGGTGATGAGATCTATTTGCGCGGGGCGGTGATCAGCCCGGACGGTACTCGTGACCTCCGGCTGTCCCGCACCGGAACGCCCGCCGACGCGGCGGAGATCGGCAAGGCACTCGCCGCCGAACTCCTCGAGCTCGGCGCCGACTCGATCCTCGGCCACGAAGGACACGCCGGCCCGGGGACCCAGCAATTTGGGAGCACAGAATGACCCGCACCCGTAAGCCCGTAGGCCGCATCGCGTTCGTCGGGGCCGGACCCGGCGACCCGGGCCTGCTGACCCGCCGGGCGCACGACGCCCTGGTCGACGCCGACCAGGTGGTGTACGACCGGGGAGTCCCCGAGTCGCTGCTCGACGCCGTCCGCGCCCAGGCCAGGTCCGACGCCCAGTTCAGCCCCGCCGAGGGCGTACCGGGGGACGTGGCGAAGGTGCTGATCTCCGCGGCCCGTTCCGGGCTGAACGCGGTGCACCTGGTCGCCGGTGACCCCTTCGGGCACGACTCCGTGGTCAAGGAGGTGCAGGCGGTGGCGCGTACCGCCGCGCACTTCGAGGTGGTCCCGGGCGTCGGCCAGGCCGAGGGCGTGGCCACCTACGCCGGTGTGCCGCTGCCGGGCGTACGGACCGCCGCCGACGTCGAGGACGTCAGCACGCTGGACTTCGACGCGCTGGCCGCCGCCGTCGGCCGGGGCTCGCTCGCCCTGGCCGTGGACGCGGGCGACCTGGCCGCGATCCGGGACGGCCTGCTGGCCGCCGGGGTGGACGGCACGACCGGCGTCGGGGTGACCGGCGACGGCACCGGCGAGACGCAGTACACCACCACGTCGACCGTGGACTCGTTCGTCGCGGCGGCGCTCGGCTTCACCGGCCGGGTGGTGCTGACCGTGGGCGAGGGTGTCGGCCAGCGGGACAGGCTGAGCTGGTGGGAGAACCGCCCGCTGTACGGCTGGAAGGTGCTCGTCCCCCGCACCAAGGAGCAGGCCGGCGCGATGAGTGCCCGGCTGCGCGCGTACGGGGCGATCCCGTGCGAGGTGCCGACCATCGCGGTCGAGCCGCCGCGTACCCCCGCCCAGATGGAGCGGGCGGTCAAGGGCCTGGTCGACGGCCGGTACGCCTGGGTGATCTTCACCTCGGTGAACGCGGTCCGCGCGGTCTGGGAGAAGTTCGCCGAGCACGGCCTGGACGCCCGGCACTTCGGTGGCGTCAAGATCGCCTGCATCGGCGAGGCGACCGCCGACGCGGTCCGCGCCTTCGGCATCCAGCCGGAGCTGGTCCCGTCCGGCGAGCAGTCCTCCGAGGGGCTGCTGGCCGAGTTCTCGCCGCACGACGAGATCCTCGACCCGGTGGGCCGGGTGCTGCTGCCGCGCGCCGACATCGCCACCGAGACCCTCGCCGCCGGGCTCACCGAGCGCGGCTGGGAGGTCGACGACGTGACCGCGTACCGGACCGTCCGGGCCGCCCCGCCGCCCGCCGAGATCCGCGACGCGATCAAGTCGGGCGGGTTCGACGCGGTGCTCTTCACGTCCTCCTCGACAGTGCGCAATCTGGTCGGTATCGCGGGGAAGCCGCACGCCCGTACCGTGGTTGCAGTGATCGGGCCCAAGACGGCCGAGACCGCGACGGAGTTCGGCCTGCGGGTCGACGTCCAGCCTCAGCACGCCTCGGTGCCCGACCTGGTGGAGGCGCTGGCCGCCTACGCCGTCGAGCTGCGCGAGAAGCTCGCCGCCATGCCGGCGAAGCAGCGCCGCGGCTCGAAGGTGCAGGGGCCCACCGCCCTGAGGTTCCGCTGATCGTTCCGGGAGGCCCGTCATGCCGTACCCCGAGATCCGGCCCCGCCGGCTGCGCCGTAACGCGGCCGTGCGGCGGCTGGTCGCCGAGACCCGCGTCGACCCGGCCGAGCTGGTCGTGCCGATGTTCGTCAAGGAGGGGCTGACCGAGCCGCGGGCCATCGCGTCGCTCCCGGGGGTGCTCCAGCACTCCCGGGACTCGCTGCGCAAGGCCGCCGTGGAGGCGGTCCAGGCCGGTGTGGGCGGGATCATGCTCTTCGGGGTGCCGGCGCAGCGGGACGAGACCGGCTCGGGTGGCATCGACCCGGCGGGCATCCTCAACGTCGCCATCCGCGACGTCGTCGCCGAGGTAGGCGACGCCACCGTGGTGATGAGCGACCTCTGCCTGGACGAGTTCACCTCGCACGGGCACTGCGGCCTGCTCACCCCCGACGGCGGCGTCGACAACGACGCCACGCTGGCGGCGTACGCCGAGATGGCGGTGGCCCAGGCGGACGCCGGGGTCGGCGTGGTCGGGCCGTCCGGGATGATGGACGGCCAGGTGGGTGTGGTCCGCCGGGCCCTGGACGCCGCCGGGCACCAGGACGTCGCCGTGCTCGCGTACGCCGCGAAGTACGCCTCCGCCTTCTTCGGTCCGTTCCGGGACGCGGTGGAGTCGTGCCTGGAAGGCGATCGGCGCACCTACCAGCAGGACCCGGCCAACCTGCGGGAGTCGCTGCGCGAGGTCGAGCTGGACGTCGCCGAGGGCGCCGACATGGTGATGGTCAAGCCGGCCCTGCCCTACCTCGACGTGGTCGCCGCCGTCCGGGCCGCGGTCGACGTCCCGGTCGCCGCCTACCAGGTCTCCGGCGAGTACGCGATGGTCGAGGCGGCCGCCGCGAACGGTTGGATCGATCGGGAGCAGGTGATGCTGGAGACGCTCACCTCGATCCGGCGGGCCGGCGCGCAGATCATCCTCACCTACTGGGCCGTCGAGGCTGCCGGACTGCTCCGCCAGCGCTACTGAGCGGTGACCAGCGGGTCTCGGCGAGCGTCCGGTCGCGACCGGCCGCGCTGGCGCCGGACCGCGCTGTCGCCGCAGGGGGCGTCGCCGGAGCGGACGGCGTGGGCGGACGGGCGCTGGTCCGTGCCTGACCTGGTGGACGCTGCCCACGCCGCCTGCGCCGTTCGGTTTCATCACTCTCTGTACTGGTGGGCGCGCCCGCTCCCCACCATCGCGCCTCCCTTTGCTCTGCAGCCATTAGCGCAGCGGTGACGGAGAGCTTCCGGTGCGTCGATGGCTGCAGAGCAAAGGGAGCCGAAGTGAGAGGTGGACGGCGGGGCAGACCCGGTCATTTGCCCGTCTTGTCCGTTTCCAGGTGAGGATCTAGTGCTGGACGAGTCGCAAGCCGTTACGCATGGTGAGTCTCACCGTCAGTGACTGTGCAGGTGTTCGGAAGGCGAGTCCGCAGGCAGGGTGATCGGCGGCGAGCCCGGCGGGTTATCCACAGCCGGATCGGTTGTCCACAGGCGGCACCGGCGAGGTTGTCACGGCAGCTGTCGGCCGTGAGGCTTGCGGTGTGACCGACCCCGACAGCCCGAAACGGCCGGAATCATCGCAGCCGACGGAGCGACCCGAGCCACCCGAGCCGGAGGCCGGGACGGCAGCGACACGCAGCGGAACGACCGCCGACGTGCCCCGCGAGCCGCCGGCACTGCTCACCGAGCCTCTCGACACCCCGTGGCCCGCCGCCGGTATCGTCCGCGCGGTGCGTCGCCGGGCCGACGCGAGCCAACGGGAGCTGGCGCGGTTCGTCGGGGTGCACCCGACGACCATCGGACGCATCGAGGCGGGCTCGTTGACGCCGAGCATCGCCGTGCTCCGCCGCATCATCGGCGTGGCCGGTTTCCGGCTGGCCGTGGTCGACGATGCGGGCCGGGTGCTCAAACCCATGCGCGACCGCGCCGACCTGCGGGACGGTGCCGAGCGTCGGTATCCGTCCCACCTGGACGTCGTCACCGATCCTGAGCCGGGGGAGTGGTGGGCCGACCGGTACGGCCTGGCCCGGCCGCCGGAGACGTTCTACCGCGACCGGGCGGTCCGGGACGCGCTACGCCGGCGCAGCCAGTGGGAGGTGCGGGTGGCGAAGTACCGAGGCGCGCCGCGACCGCCCCTGCCGCGCCGGGGCGTACACGAGATCGGCCCGCCGCCCGGCTGGTGAGCCGGACGACGGGCCGCTTCGTGGACCGGTCGTCAGTCGTCGTTGGTGATGGTGCCGATGGCCACGCCGTCGACCACCCGGAGCCCCGGCACGCCGGTCACGAGCAGCTTCAGCTGCTCGTTCGCCTCCGGCTTCTTGTCACCGTGGACGGTCACCGGGAAGGTGAGCGACGTCTGCCCGGCCGCCAGGGTGCGGCAGCCGACGTACGGGTCATAGTCCGAACCCGGCTGCGCGGTGGTGCCGTAGGTGACGGCGCAGATCAGCGCCGACTCCGACAGTGGCCGGGACACCGTCACGGTGAAGTTCAGGGTCGTGTTGCCCTTGTTCCCCTCGACCACCGTGGCGTCCGCGACGCTCAGCGACGCCCGGGAACGGAACCGGGCCACCTGCGGGTCGTGGTCGCTGGCCCCCCGGTCACCGAGGCCCTCGGTGTCCGTCGGGTAGTCGGCGTTGATGTGCGCCGCGCGGATCTGCACCAGGTCGTCGTGGAGCTTGTCGTTGACGAAGAGGTTGTCCAGCGTCTGCGCCTGCCCACTGAAGGTGTACGAGTACGCCGCCGCCGGCACGTCCGCCGCCAGGTCGTCCCAGAGGTTGTGCATCCCGGCCCCGTACAGCGGACCGAGCTGGTCCGAGGGGGTCGGGTTCGCCTCCGTGGCGATCGGGTCATCCGGGCGCGGGAAGACGTTCAGGTCACCGCCGTAGATCACCCGGGCGTTCGGGTCGCTCGCCTCGATGGCCTTGACCAGCGCGGCACCGTAGGCCGCCTGCTCCCGCCGCTGCCCGACCCGGCTGTCCGGACCGGACGAGTAGTGGTTGCTCAGCGCCCAGAGCGTGTAGTGCTCGGTCGAGCCGGGCGCCGCCGCCACGGTGAACTTCCCGAGCTGCGGGGCCCGGGTGTAGACGTTGACGCCGTCCACGCCGGTGGAGCGGTCCACGTCGTCCGGCAGCACCGCGTTGAGGGCCTTCGGGTTCTGCACGTCCGCGTTGGCCGGCAGGCCCGCCGAGCGGTAGTCCACCGTCGGGGCGGAGCCCAGCAGCGGGTCGGTGGCGGTCGCCTCGGCCAGCGTCAGCCGGTCCGTGCGGTAGAGGAACGCCGAGGTGATGCCCCGGGCGTCCGCGCCGGTCCGGTCGTACGCGGCGGCGTAGGCGGGGCCGCCGTTCGCGGCGATGGTGAGCGCCAGCTCCTGGATGGTGTCCGGCGCGCCGTCGGCGTTGTCGGTGTCACCGCAGACCAGCTTGCCGTCGGCGACCGAGCAGATGTCCTGGTCCTCGGCCTCCTGCACCATCACCAGGTCGGGGCTCTGCAGGGCGGTGATGATCTGCCGTGCCTCCACGCCCAGCCGCGCGGTGTACTCGGCCTCGCTGGCCGGCACGTAGTCGAACGGCGGCCTGACCCCGGTGCACCCCGAGTTACCGGCGAAGTCGCAGCCGTCGAACGGGTCGTCCCGGTAGTCGTACAGGTTCTCCAGGTTGTAGGTCGCCACCGCGACCTCGGTGTTGCGGTTCGCCGGCTGCGGCGGGTTGTTCGCGTACGGGTCCGCGCCACCGGTCAGCGTCAGCTGCTCCGGCTGCACGCTGTACTTGCTGAACGCGTACGAGATGGCGCCGTAGGCGTCCTCGGTCAGCGTGTCGAAGGTGCGGGCCTCCGGCAGCAGCGCGGTCGAGTCACCGGCGGTCGCCTTCACCCCGCCCGCGCCGAGCAGGATGCGCTGGTTGTTGCCGTTGTCGAAGAGCGTGCCGGGGATGTCGTCCAGCGGGTGGGCGTCCCGGAACACCCGGCGGGCGTACGGGTCGGTCCGCTTCATGATCGGGTCCTCGCGGTCCACCACGTAGATCTCGGAGTCGGCGGTGGAGGCGTAGATGTGCCGCGGCGCGGAGACCCCGCTGCCCGAGCGGACCCGCAGCCGGGCGCCCTCGTGCCGCTCCCAGAACAGGTCGGCGCCGGTCGCGTCGGCCGGCGGCGTGGCGTCGTCGACCTGGACGGCCGTGTCGACGTCCAGCCCGGAGTCGAGCTTGCGGACCAGCGAGGCGCTGGAGAGCTGGGTCTGGTTGAAGTATTCCGACACCCGGCCGCGCAGCACCACCTCGTCGCCGACGGTCGGCGCGTAGCCACCGATCAGCGTGGTGAACGAGCCGGTGAAGACGAAGATGCCGTCCGAGCTGAGCGGGTCGCCGTCCTCGGTGCCGGTGCGGCTCTGCAGATAGAAGCCGTACTGGTCGGCCCCGGCGGAGGTGCGGGTGAGCGACTTCTGGGTGATCACACCGCGGACGTCGTAGAGGGTGGAGCTGGTGCCGTTGCCGCTGGCCGGGGCGAGCGGCGAGCGGTCGGTGCGACCGTTCTCGTCGTCGCCGGTGCGGCCCTGCACCTCGCCCACCGACAGCACGCTGGTGGCCTGCACGGTCACCGTGCAGGTGGCGGTGCCGCCGTCAGCGTCGGTCGAGGTCACGGTCACCGCGTACGAGCCGGCGGGCAGCCCGGTGGCGGTCAGCGTGGCCGTGGCGGTGCCGCCGACCGAGCCGGCCGGCGTGAAGGCGGTACGGCTGATCGAGCCGGCCGCCGGCGTCGGGTCGACGGCGATCGCCACGTCGGTGATCGTGTCGTCCGCGTCGGTGGCGGTGACGTCGCGGGTGGCCGTGCCGCCCGCCTCGACGGTGAGCGCGCCGCCGCAGGTCAGCGTGGCCGGCTGGTCGACCGGTCCGCCGCCGCCGTCGACGGAGTGGCTGCCCAGCCCGTCGAAGGTGTCGGTGGCGAACCCGGCCCACTGGGCGGCCGGGTCGAAGGCGTCCGACGGGTCGGTGTCACCGGAGCTGACCGACGCCAGGCGGCGCAGGGTGTTGTCGGCGGTGCTGGTGAGCCCGGTGCCCCACTCGGTGCCCGGGTCGACGCCGACCTGGCCGATCGAGTCCAGCACGGTGGTGCCCTTGCGCAGCACGATCGCGTCGTCGCCGTTGAACAGCGACGAGCCGTACGTCTGGTCGGCCTGGGCGAGGATCGCCGGGGCGGCCGAGGAGGCGGCGAAGACGAAGACGTCACCGGCGGCGACGGTGCCGCTCAGCGCGACGTTCGTCGAGGTGGTGGCGCCGTTGAAGAAGAACTGGAGCTGGTAACCGCCGGCGGTGAGGTCCACCGGTGCGCCGGTGCCGTTGAAGAGCTCGATCGCCTTGTTGTTGGACGAGCCCTCGACGTACTCGGAGATGAACAGGTCGGTGGGCGCGGCGCTGGCCGCGGGGGGTGCGACGCCGATTGCCGTGACGGTGACGGCGGCGGTGGTCGCGAGCGCGGCGAGTGTGCGGCGCGGGCGCATGAAGCCTCCACGATGGGTGGACGGGAACTAACGCACGTTAAGGGGCGGTCCTGTCCGGCGTCCATCCCCCGAGCAGGCCGTTCGGTGAACAGGAGTCAACGAGTGGCGTCCAGGCGGTGCACCAGCTCGGCCACGTCGACGCCGTATTCGCACCATTCGCGGTCCGGTCGGTAGCCCAACTCGGCGTTCACCTTGAGCATCGCCTCGTTGGCCTGCGCGTTCCAGGTCTGCACCTCGGCCAGCTCCGGCTCGGCCGAGCGCAGCTCCAGCAGCATCCGCGCCTTGATCGCCCGGTCGATGCCGTAACCCCGGTGGTCCTGCACCACGATCGTGTCGTACTGGTCGGCGCGGGTGGGGTGCTGCGCGGGCACCACCACCTCGGTCAGCCCGGCCACCTCCCCGCTCTGCTCGTGCAGCGCCAGCACGATGTACGGCTTCATGCCGCGCCGGTGCAGGGTGTCGAGGCTGTCCCGCAGTCGCTCCGGGTCGTAGGAGCTGGGGCGCAGGTCGCCGTCGTCGGCGTCGCGCACCTCGGCCTTGGCCCGCGCGTACGCCTCGATCAGGTCGTCGGGCGGACCGCCGGGGCAGAACTCCAGGTGGTAGCCGGCGCCGATGCCGGTGGCCATCTCGGTGAGCGCCGGCCAGTCCACCGCGCCCAGGTCGAGCACGCTGCGGGTCTCGACGTATTCCCGGGTGAAGCCGAGCGCCTCGTAGAACGCCACCGCCGGGGTGTCCCCGACCACCTCGACGCCGATCGACTGGAAGCCCTCGTCCCACACCCGCCGGGCGGCGAGCTTCACCAGCGTGCGACCCAGTCCGGTCCGCCGGACGGCGGGGTGCACGAGCACCTCCAGTACGCCGATGTCGCCGAGGAGCAGCACGTGCACGTGCCCGAGGATCGCCCCCGGGGTGCCGTCCGTCGCCGGTTCGGCCTGGGCGACCCAGGAGATCCGCCGCTCACCGGGCATCACCTCGGCGAGGTATTCCCGCAGGGAACTCTCCCGCCACGGCGGGTCCTGCGGGAGGTCGGCCGCCAGCACCGCGTTGAGCGTGTCCAGCAGCGACGCGATCTCGGCGGACGACGCGGTCCTGGGATCCCACTCGCGCACCATCACCCGTCTAGCTTGCCGTCAACGGCTGCCGGGGGGAAGTGTCCAGTCCTCCAATGTATGCGGACGATCACTTCACGTACGGCTGACCTGTCCGTACTCGTTGGCCTTGTCGAAGACGGCCTGGGCGTACCGGCGGACGTCGTTGTAGGAGAGGATGGCGCCCCACCAGTCGCCGGAGATGGTCATGTTCCGGCCGCCCGCGCAGAGGTAGTTGCCGGCGGCGAGGGCGGCGTCGTCGATGTCGTGCGGGTCGGCACGGCCGTCGTTGTCCGCGTCCGCGCCGATCTGCGCCCAGGTGGTGGGGATGAACTGCATCGGCCCGATCGCCCGGTCGTAGGTGCTGTCCCGGTCGAGTCTGCCCTTGTCGGTGTCGAGGATCCGGGACCGGCCGCCCTGCCCGTCCAGCGGATCGCCGATGATCTCCGGCACGGCCCGTCCGTCGGTGGAGAGGGTGGCGCCGTTGGCCGAGCCGTGCGCGGACTCCACGTAGCCGATCGCGGCCAGCGTGGTCCAGCTGAGCTGGCAGGACCGGTGCGTCTGGCCCAGCACCAGCTCGGCGTAGCCGTACGCCTGCATGGCCACCGTCGGGATGCCGGTCCGCGTGCTCATCTGCTGCGCCCAGCCGGCCAGGGCGTCCGCCGGCCGGCCGGTCGGCACCGCGCCGACCACCGGCCCGGTGGGCCGCCCCCGCCCGGCAGCGCGGTCGCGGGCGGAAGGGTGCCGCCGGGCAGCGCGGTCGCCCCGGGCAGGGCACGGCGGTGCCGGTCGCCCCGGGCAGGGCGCCACCGGAGGGTACGCCGTCGACGGAGCCGGTGGCGGTGGCGTCCACGGCCACCGGCTCGGGCCGGGGCGCGGCCCTGGGCACCAGCAGCACGCCGGCCGCGCCGGTGCCGGCGACCAGGAGCAGCAGGAAGAGCCCGGACAGGGCGACCCGGCCGCTGGGGCGACGCGACCAGGACCTTGTGGCGCGGGTCGCGGCGACGGCCAGTTGCCGGGGCGGCATCCGCAGCGCGTGCGCGTACGGGATCCGCCGACGCCGCCCACCGACCGTGCCGGTCCCGGCCGTTCCCCCGGGGTCAGCCTTCGCCTCGGGGTCGACCTTTTCCTGCGGGTCGACCTTTTCCTTCGGGTCGGCCTTAGCCTTCGGGTCGACCTTTTCCTTCGGGTCGGCCTTCGCCTTCGGGTCGGCCTTCCGGACGGCGTCCGCCTGGCGGCCGGCCTTGGGGCCGGCTTCGGCCGCGGGGCCGGCGGGCGGCGCGGCCGGTCGCAGGGGCCGAACCGTCACGCTCTCCTCGCCGTCCACCACGCGTCGAGTATCACCCATGTCCGCCGGCCCGTCAGCCTCGGTCGTACGCTGTGGACATGCCCCGGTACGAGTTCCGCTGCCGCGCCTGCGGCGACACCTTCGAGGTCAACCGGCCGATGGCCGAGGCCGGCAGCCCCGCGTCCTGCCCCCAGGGACACGCCGACACGGTCAAACTCCTCTCCACCGTCGCGGTCACCGGGCGCGGTGGCGGCGGTCCCGTCGGCGGTCCGTCCGCACCGTCCGGCGGCGGTTGCTGCGGGGGTGGCTGCGGCTGCTGAACGGCCCGGCCGCCTCGTCCCGGTGGTCGACCGGCCGGTTGCCGGCGGTCGGTGGCACTGGCACGTTGAGTCGGAACCTGCCCGGCCGTTCTCACGATGCGTGACGACGCGACCATAGGGCAGCATGAAGCCGACGTCAGGGGCGGAGGTTCCACGCATGTCGTCACGGATCCACCTCCCGAGCGGATGGGTGACCTTCGTGTTCACCGACATCGAGGGCTCCACCCGGCTGGCCCAGCTGCTCGGTCCGGGCTACCGCCCGGTGTTGCGCGAACATCGCCGGCTGCTGCGGGACACCCTGGCCGCCACGGACGGCGCGGAGCTGCTGACCGAGGGGGACTCCTTCTTCCTCGCCTTCGCCGACGCGACGGCCGCGCTGACCGCCTGCCTGACCGCGCAGCGGGCGCTGAGCACGCACGACTGGCCCACCCCGGAGGCCGCGCCCCGGGTGCGGATGGGCCTGCACACCGGGTACGCCGAACCCCGCGACGGCGAGTACGCCAGTCCCGAGGTGCACCGGGCGGCCCGGGTGGCCGCCGCCGCGCACGGCGGGCAGGTGCTCTGCTCGGGCACCACCGCACGGCACGCCGTCCCGTTGCCGGCCGGGGCGTCCCTGGTGGACCTCGGGCTGCACCGGTTGCGCGGCTTCGACGACCGGGAGCGGCTGTTCCAGCTGGTCGCCCCGGGACTGGAGCGGATGTTCCCGCGACCGCGTACCGCCGACGCGGTGGCGCACAACCTGCCCACCCAGGCCACCTCGTTCGTCGGCCGGGAGGCCGAGCGGGCGGAGCTGGGCCGGCTGGTCGAGGGGCACCGGCTGGTGACCGTGCTGGGCGCGGGCGGCACCGGCAAGACCCGGTTGGCGGTGGAGCTGGCCGCCGGCGTCGTCGAGTCCCATCCGGACGGTGTCTGGTTCGTCGACATCGCCGCGGTGACCGACCCGGGGCTGGTCGCGTTCGAGATCGCCGCCGTGCTCGGGCTCCGTCCGGAGCCCGGCCGGCGGATGGTGGACACCCTGGTCGAGTACGCGGCGACCCGCCGGATGCTGGTGCTGCTGGACACCTGCGACGCCCAGCCGGCCGCCTCGGCGGAGGTGATCTCCCGGCTGCTCGCCGGCGGCCGGGACGTCCGGGTGCTGGCCACCAGCCGGGAGCCGTTCGGCCTGCCCGGCGAGGTGGTGTGGCGGATCCCGTCGCTCTCGGTGGACCCGCGACCCGACGGCGCGGAGAGCGACGCGGTGGCCCTGCTGCTGGAGCGGACCACGGCGGCCCGGGGCGGCCGGCCGCCGGACCCGACGGAGCAGGCCGACCTGCGCCGGGTGGTACGGCGGCTGGACGGGGTGCCGCTCGCCATCGAGCTGGCGGCGGCCCGGCTGCGGGTGCTCTCGGTCGGGCAGCTCGCCGAACGCCTGGACGACATGCTCGGCACGCTGGACGCCGGGCGGGCCGCCCCGGAGCCGCCGGTGGAGCAGGGCTGGGCGGGCAACCAGCAGGACACCGTCGACCTGGTGGCCGCCGCGGCGGGGGCTCCACCGCCCAGCCCGGCGTCCCGGGCGGTGCTCCGGTCTGCCAGCGAACGGCACCTCACCATGCAGGCCACGGTCACCTGGTCGTACCGGACGTTGGGGGCGCGCTCGGCGCGACTGCTGCGCTGGCTGGCGGTCTTCGCCGGCCCGGTGGACCTGCCGACGGTGCAGTGGCTGCTCGACGAGGACCCGCTCGACCCGCTGTCGGTCCTGGTGGACAAGTCGATGGTGCTGGCCGACCCGCACGCCTCGGGCAGCACCTACCGGATGCTCGACCCGATCCGGGCGTACGCGGCCCGCCGGCTGGTGGAGGCGGGGGAGGAGCAGCAGGCCCGCAACCGGCACGTCGCCTGGTCCCGGCACGCACTGGAACGCGCCCACCTGGGCCCGGACGGCCGGCCGGTCACCCTCTCCCTGTACGCGCTGGACCCGCTCGCCGGGGAGCTGCGGGCCGCCCTGCGCTGGTGCGCCACCGGGGGCAGCGCCCGGCTGGGGCTGCGGCTGGCCGGTGGGCTGGACCAGTGGTGGCGGGAGCGCGGGCTGGCCCGGGAGGGGCGGCTCTGGCTGTTCCGGCTCTATGGCCGGCTCGCCGAGACCGGGGAGGAGATCCCGGAGGCGGAGCTGGCGGCGGCGTACCACATGCACTCGCTGCACGCCGGCGCGGACGGCGAGTTCGCCGAGGAACTGCGCTATTCGCAGCGCGCGGAGGCGGCCGCTCGGCAGGCCGGTGACCTGGGGTTACTGGCCCGCGTCCTGGCCGGTCGGGCCGCCCCGCTGGTGGACCTGGGCCAGTTCGCCGAAGCCGAGCGGGTCTGCCGCGAGGTGATCGACTGGGCCCGGCAGCAGGACGTGGTCCCGGACGCGCTGATCGCCATCTACAACCTCGCCGAGCTGTTGTGGCGGCGGGGCGCGCTGGACGAGGCGGCCGAGCTGCTCGGCGGGGCCCGCCCGGTGGAGGCGGCCCGGCCGGTGGAGCGGGGCCGGCGGTCGGTGGACATGCTGCTCGGGATGGTGGCGCTGGCCCGGGGTGACCTGGTCGCGGCGCACGAGCACCTGCAGGTGGCGCTCCGTTCCCGGATGAGCCACGGCTATCTGGGTCGCGCCTGCGACACGGTGAACGCGATCGCGGTGCGCTGCGCGCTCGGCGACGAGCCGGTCACCGCGGCCCGGCTGTTCGGGGCGGCGCAGGCCACCCGGGCGAACCTGCGCGCCACCCCAGGCCTCTACGGTCCGTACTGGCTGGCGCGGCAGGCGGAGCTGCGTCGGGTGCTCGGCGACGCGGCCTTCGACGCGGCGTACGGGGAGGGCGGCGAGCTGGCCCTGGCGGAGGCCGCAGCCCTCGCCCTCCGCGTGGAGCACCCGGACCTGGCCGCCGACTCTCCCCGCTTCAGTCCCCCGCACACCCCCGCCACCCGCACCGCCCCCCTCTCCCACCACCCCACCGCCAACCCCCACCCCGCCTAACCCCCCACCCCACCCTGCCTGCCCCTCACCTCCCCCTCACCTCCCCTCCTCATCGCGTTGATCATGGGGTTAGCGGCGGAATCGATCTCCACTACTGCCGCTAACCCCATGATCAACACAGCGGGGCGGGGGTGGGGTGGGGTGGGGGGTGGGAGTGGGAGGGGGGTCAGTTGACGGCGGTGGGCTTGAGGCGGGCGGCGCGGTCGAGGTCGGACTGCTGGACCGCGGCGATCGAGCCGAAGACGTGGACCGCCTGGTAGTAGGTCCAGGCCAGGCTGTAGCAGGCCGGCTGGAGCGCGCTGCTGTACGTGGCGCAGACCCGCTTGAGGTCGGCGTAGAAGGAGCTGTCGATGCGGTCCTTGTTGGCGGAGAACTGGCCCATCGCCTTGTAGTTGCGGTAGCCGAAGTCGTGCCGGTAGCAGGAGAGGTTGAACTTGAAGCCGAGCGGGTTGTCCGGGCTGGACGAGCAGTAGTCGGTGGACCAGTTGAAGGCGTACGCGGACCAGGCGCCCTGGTTGAGCCGGGCCGCGTTCCACGCGTTGTAGCTGGTGGCGCTGGTCTGGGTCCAGCTGGACAGCACGCTGAGCTTCTGGCTGGTGCTCACGGCGGCGCTCGCCGGCGCGGCGAGGCCGAGGGTGGTGAGCAGCGCGAGCGCGCCCACGGCGAGACTGGTGACGAGACGTCGGGACACGGGTTCCTCCGCGGGGGTCTGCGGTACGGCGGGCGGTCGGTGGATGGCCGACGTCGATCAGTGTCGATCGCCGGCCCGACGTCCCGAAACGTCGATCGCGAACTATTGGTGAAATCCGCTGAAAAACACCGACACTCTTGCCAGCCCACTCCGGACACCGACGACGCCCGGGACTCGTCACGAGTCCCGGGCGCCGTCACTCCCCCCCAGGTGTGTGTGCAGGCCCTGCCTTACCGCACGAAGCGCGGCGGGCTGGGCGGACCGGCGTTCCAGCTCCGGTCGAGCGCGGTGACGTAGTAGGTGTACTCCTGGCCGGCCGCGGCCGAGGTGTCCAGCCAGGACTGCACGGCGCCGTCGGTGGCGCGTACGGTGCCGAGCAGGTGGCCGGCGTCGGCGAAGTCGCAGCGGTCCGCGATGGCGGCGCCGTCGAAGCGCCAGATCGCGTACGAGGTGGCGGTGCCGAGCGGGCCCTGACCGTCGGCGGGCTGCCGCCAGTCCAGCCGTACGCCGTCGTCCTGCCGCTGGCTGCGGGTCACCACCGGGGCGAGCAGCGGCTTCGACGGCAGCTGGGACATGGTCGGCACCAGGGCCGGGCGGGAGTAGTGCTCGGCGGCGTAGATGTCGGTGGCCCCGAGGCGGTTCGCCTTCACCTGCACCGCGGAGAAGTGCACGTTGCCGAGCACCTCCGGGTAGGACCGGTTGAGCGTCAGGTGGTCCGACAGTTCGCGCGGGTTCATCCAGTACGGCCCGTACGCCGGCTCACCGCTCTTGTAGTCGGCCTGGCCGATGTAGAGCTGGACGTTCGTGCCGCGCACCTGCTCGGCCCACCACGGCACCAGTCGGGCGTAGTCGGCGGCCGGGTACTGGCCGATGTACCAGTAGAGCTGCGGCACCACGTAGTCGATCCACTCGTTCTTGATCCACTTACGGGTGTCGGCGGAGATGATGTCGTAGGACTGCGAACCGGTGGTGTCCGAGCCGTTCGGGTCCACCGACTTGTTCCGCCAGATGCCGAACGGGCTGACCCCGAACTTCACCCACGGCTTGGCCGCCTTGATCTTCGTGCCCATCTCCTGCACCAGCAGGTTGATGTTGTCCCGCCGCCAGTCGGCCCGGTCGGTGAAACCCCGGTTGTACGCGGCGAAGGTGGCGTCGTCCGGCACCTGGTAGGCGCCGCTCGGGTAGGGGTAGAAGTAGTCGTCGAAGTGCACGCCGTCGACGTCGTACCGGTTGACCGCGTCCATCATCGCGGTCTGGACGAACTCGCGGACCTCCGGGATGCCAGGGTTGTAGTAGAGCCGGCTGCCGGCGACCCCGGCCGGCGGGTAGGCGAAGACCCAGTCCGGGTGCTGCCGGGCCGGGTGGTCCGGCGCCAGCTTGGCGAGATCCGCGCCGGCCCCGCCGGGAGCCGGCATCGAGACACGGTACGGGTTGAACCAGGCGTGGAACTCCAGGTTCCGCTTGTGCGACTCGGCGACCAGGAAGGCCAGCGGATCCCAGCCCGGATCCTGCCCCCGGGTGCCGGTGAGGAACTCCGACCACGGCTCGTACGGCGACGGCCAGAACGCGTCGGCGGTCGGGCGGACCTGCACCACGACGGCGTTGTGGTGCAGCTTCTGGGCCAGGTCGAGCCAGCCGAGGTACTCCGCCTGCTGGGCGGCGATCCGGTCCGGCGCGGTCTGCGAGGCCTTGGTCGGCCAGTCGATGTTGACCACCGAGGAGATCCACATGGCGCGGAACTGGCGCAGCGGGGTGGCCGGGTCGGTGGTGCAGGTGGTCGCGGGGGCGGTCGCCGTGGCGTTCTCCGCGGCGCTGGCCGGCGTGGCGGCGGCGAGCGTGCCGAGCAGCGCCACGGCCAGCCCGGCGGCCCTGAGCCGAGTTGCCTTCATGCGGTGCGGTCCCTTCGTTGGACTCCCGGTCGGACGTTCCGGTGACGGGCGGACCCGAGGCGCATCCGGCAAGATTCGCCGCAGAAAATCCCACGTCGGTAGGAAACTTTCACTAATCCCGGCCGGGCGCAAGACCTCCGGACGGATCGATGCGCAGGTGGGGCCGAAGGTGCCGGGGGTGACCGGGCACACAGCTGTTTCCGTGACCATTCCGACACCTGCCGTACCGGATTGACCGAGCGGACGCCTGGGTAGCTTGCCCCGCACGGACCGCCACCGTGGTGGTCGCACGGTGTGGGAGAGGTGATCGCGTTGTCCGTGCTACGGACCAAACCGATCAAGGACGTGCTGGCCCAGGGGGACGCGGACGGCTCCGACGGCGGGCTCGGGCTGCGCCGTCGGCTCGGCGCCGTCGACCTGATGGGCTTCGGCATCGGCATCGTGATCGGCACCGGCATCTTCACGCTCACCGGCATCGAGGCGAAGAACCACGCCGGCCCCGGCGTGGTGATCTCGTTCGGCATCGCCGGCCTGGTCGCCCTGCTCGCCGCGCTCTGCTACGCCGAGCTGGCCGCCAGCGTGCCGACCGCCGGCAGCGCCTACACCTACGCGTACGCGACGATGGGCGAGATCGCCGCCTGGATCATCGGCTGGGACCTGCTGCTGGAGTTCGCGCTCGGCTCGGCGGTGGTCGCCCGGGGCTGGTCCGGCTACCTCGCCTCGCTGTTCAACCTGCCCAGCGCATGGTTCGCCGAGGAGGGCAGCATCGTCAACCTCGGCGCGATCGCCATCGTGCTGATCCTGGGCGTGGTCGGCATCGTCGGCATCCGCGAGTCCGCCCGGGTCACCAACCTGCTGGTCCTGGTGAAGGTCGCCATCTGCGTCTTCATCGTGGTCGCCGGGCTGTTCTTCGTGAAGGCGGCCAACCTGAGCCCGTTCATCCCGTCAGCCGAGCCGGCCGGCGGGGGCGAGGACGGCATCCGGCAGCCGGTCACCCAGGCGATCTTCGGGATGGAGCCGTCGGTCTTCGGCTTCGCCGGCGTGCTCACCGCCGCGGCGGTGGTGTTCTTCGCGTACACCGGCTTCGAAGCGGTGGCGAACCTCGGTGAGGAGACCAGGAAGCCCCGCCGGGACCTGCCGCTGGGCATTCTCGGCACGCTGCTCATCTCGACCGTGCTCTACATCGCCGTCTCGCTGGTCGTGGTCGGCATGGTCCGCTACACCGACATCGACGAGGGCGCCCCGATCGCCTCCGCCTTCAAGGCGGTCGGCGCCGGCTGGGCCGCCGTCCTGGTCTCCATCGCCGCCATCGCCGGCCTGACCAGCGTCATTCTGGTCGACCTGGTGGCCATGGGCCGGATCGGCTTCGCCATCGCCCGGGACGGGCTCATCCCGCCGTCGATCGCCAAGGTGCACCCTCGCTGGGGCACCCCGTACCGGATCTCCGCGATCATGACGATCGGCGTCGCGCTGCTCGCCGGCCTCCTGCCGCTCTCCGCGCTGGCCGACCTGGTCAGCATCGGCGCGCTCTGCGCGTTCGTGCTGGTCTCCATCGCGGTGCCGATCCTGCGTCGCAAGCGGCCCGACCTGGACCGGCCGTTCAAGGTGCCGTTCTCCCCGGTGCTGCCGATCGTGTCGGCGCTGGCCTGCCTCTATCTGATGCTCAACCTGTCGGTGGAGACCTGGATCCGGTTCCTGATCTGGATGGTGCTCGGCGGGATCATCTACTTCGGCTACGGCTACCGCAAGAACCGCCTCGCCCGCCGCGAGGCGGCCGCCACCGAGGAACCCACCCCCGCCCCCCACTGACCCCCCGCTGACCCCTCCCCCTCCCCCTCCCGCCCCGCGAGGCGTGCCCGCCTCGCGGGGCGCCTAATTCACGGAAAGAGTGGCTATCCCACGTGGGATAGCCACTCTTTCCGTGAAAGTGCGGGCTCCGGGGCCAGTGCGGGCTCCGGGGCCGGGGGCGTGATCGATGTCGCCGTTCAGGTCACGGGCGGGGCTGGGGGGTTCCCGTGGGGCCCTCGAGGACGGGCTTGCCGTTCTCCCAGATCAGCTCGTCGAGCCAGGCCTGGCGGCCGGGGTCGGTGCTGCCCTCCTGGCCGGGCGGCCAGGCGTGATAGAGCAGCCAGGTACGGCCGTCCTTCTCGACGATCGAGGCGTGGCCCGGGCCCGTCGCCGCCGTGTTGGACTTGAGGATCGGGTTCTCCGGCGCCTTCACGCACGGGCCGGTCGGGCCCTCGCAGACCGCGTACCCCTCGGCGTAGGTGTCCTTGTCGTAGGCGTTGGCGGCGAAGAAGAGGAAGAGCTTCCCGTCGTGCCGGTGGAAGAACGGTCCCTCGATCAGGGGGCCCTCCCACGGCTCGGTCTGCTTCAGCAGCTTCGTCGGGGTGCCGACCAGGCGCCGTCCGTCGTCGCTGAGGCGCTGCGACCAGAGCCAGGTGTCCACCCCGATGGCGTTGCCGTCGTTCTTCCACAGCAGCCAGAGGCTGCCGTCGGTGTCCCGGTACGGGCTCGCGTCGATCGACCCGCCCAGCTCCGCCTGGCAGATCAGCGGCCCGGTCGAGTCGTCCCGGTACGGCCCCACCGGCTTGTCGGCGACGGCCAGCCCGATGCACTGCCGCCCCGACTTCCGGTCGGCGACCGTGTAGTAGAGCAGGAACCGGTCGGGGGCCAGCTCGATCGCCTCCGGCGCCCAGGTCTTGCCGGGGTCGGCCCAGGCCGGCAGCTCCGGCAACGCGTCGCCGGCCTCGGTCCACTCGACCAGGTCGGGTGAGGTGAGTACCGGGACGTTCCGACCGCCGGCGTTGGTGTGGAACAGGTACCAGGTCTCGCCGACCCGGATCGCCTGCGGATCGGGGGCGTCGGTGCGGACCACCGGGTTGGTGAACATGCGCGCGTCCTTCGGCGTACTCGACGGGGGTGTGGGGCTGCCGCAACCGGCGACGAGCAGCGCGGCGGCCAGGGCCGCCGCGCCGCGTCGCCGGGTTCTCCGGTCGGTCATCCCTTCAGGCCGCTGCGGGAGACGCCCTGGATGATGTGCCGCTGGGCGGCCACGAAGAGGATCAGCACCGGCACGCTGGCCAGCACCGCCCCCGCCATGATCACCGGATAATCGGTGTTGTACGACCCCTGGAGCAGGCCCAGGCCGGTCGGCAGGGTCAGCCGCTCCGGGCTGAACAGCACATAGAGCGGCCAGAGGAAGTCGTTCCAGTTGGTCAGGAACGACAGCACCGCCAGGGTGGCCAGCGCGGGCTTGGAGAGCGGCAGCAGCACCCTGACGAAGATCTGCCACTGGTTGGCGCCGTCCAGTACCGCCGCCTCCTCCAGCTCGGCGGGGATGCTGATGAAGAACTGCCGTAGGAAGAACACCCCGAACGCGCTGGCCGCGCCCGGCACGGTGATCACCAGGAGGGTGTCCAGCCAGCCGAGCCGGTCGGCGATCACGAAGTTCGGGATGATCAGCGAGGTGGGCGGGATGAAGAGGGTGCCCACGATGAGCGCGAAGAGCAGGCCCCGACCGCGGAAGCGCATCCGAGCCAGCGCGTACGCGGCCATCGAGGCGGTCACCAGCACCAGCAGCGCATGCAGGGTGGCCGCCAGCATGCTGTTGAGGAACCAGCGCAGCACCGGGTTGGCGGTGTTGCCGAGGATCTGGTCGTAGCCGTGCGTGGAGAACGGGTTCGGCACGATGCTCGGCGGGATCCGCTGCGCGTCGCCGTAGGTCTTCACCGAGGTGATGACCATCCAGAGCAGCGGGATGAGGAACACCAGGGCCAGCAGCACCAGGACCGCATAGCGGCCGGAGCGGCGGAGTGTCGTCATGGTCGTCCCCTCAGTCTTCCCGGAACCGGAAGAACCGGAAGTTGACGATGCTGATCACGATCAGCGCCAGCGCGAAGATGATGCTCATCGCGGCGGCCCGCCCCGCGTCGTTGTCCCGCAGCCCCTCGTCCACGATCCGCCAGACCACGGTACGGGTCTGCTGACCCGGCGCACCCTGGGTGATCAGGTACGACTGACCGAAGACGTTCGCCGAGGCGAGGATCGTGGTGGTCAGCACGAAGAGCATGACCGGACGCAGCCCCGGAAGGGTGACGTTGCGGAACCGCTGCCAGCCGTTGGCGCCGTCCATCCGCGCCGCCTCGTAGAGCTCCGGCGAGATGTCCTGCAGGCCGGCCAGGTAGATCACCGCGTTGAATCCGGAGGTCCACCAGACGGTCACCCCGACCAGCGACACCCAGGCCCACGGCACGTCGGTCACCCACGGGGTGTCCGACGGCAGTCCGACCGCTCCGAGCAGCCGGTTGACCAGGCCCAGGTTGGCGTCGAGCAGGAAGCGCCAGAGCAGGCCGATGACCGCGACCCCGAGGACGTACGGGGCGAAGTAGACCGCCCGGAAGAACGTCCGACCGGGGAACGACCGGTTGAGCAGCAGGGCCAGCCCCAGCGGGACGGCCACCAGCAGCGGCACCGAGAAGACCGTGAAGATCCCGGTGGCCCGGACGCTGGACCACCAGTCGCCGTAGATGGCCGAGTCGCTGTCGAAGAGGTCCTTGTAGTTGTCCAACCCGACGAAGGGCCGGTTGGGCAGTTGCAGGTCCCACTGGTGCACGCTGAGCCAGAGCCCGAAGATGATCGGGAGCAGGCCGAAGACGCCGAACAGGACCAGATACGGCGCGAGGAAGAGGTAGGGGGTCGCCCGACTGCCCCGGTTCGTCGCGCCCCCGCGGGTCTTCGACCCCGCCGGGGGCGGCGCGTCCCTGTGCGCCGCCCCGACCTCGATCACGTCCGCCACGGGGGATCAGCTCCCGTACTTCTTGCGGTTGTCCTCGAGCTGCTTGTTGGCCTTGGCGACCCCGTCGTCCAGGGCCTGCTTCGGCGACTTCTTGCCCAGCGCCGCCTCGTTGAACGAGGTGTAGAAGGTGGTGAGCACCTCGCCGAGCCCGGGGGCGGCCGGCGGGAAGGCCGCGTACTCCAGCTCGGGGGCGAGGGTGGAGACGTCCTTGATGCCCTTGAACTCGGCGCTCTCGCGGACCTGCTTACGGGCCGGCACCTGGCCGCCCTTTGCCCAGTCCAGCGAGTGCTCGCTGAGCCAGTTGATGAACACCTTCGCGCCGGAGACCTTGTTGTTATCGGCGCTGCGCTGCTTGACGATGGTGAAGTTGTGCGAGTTCGCCCAGACCGCCTTCTGGCTGCCGATCTGAGGCACCTCGGCGACGCCGATCTGCGCGTTCGGGTCCTTGGCGATGTCGTTGATCTGCCAGATGCCGTTGAAGTTGAAGGCGTTCTTGCCGCTCTTGAGCGCCAGGTAGTCGGCGTCCTGCCCGACGTTGGCCGGGGAGTGGCCCTGCTTGATCAGGTCGACCAGCCAGGTGCACGCCTCGACGGCCGGGTCGGAGTTGAAGGTCGCCTTGGCCACGTCGGCGTCGAAGAGGGTGCCGCCCCACTGGTGCAGCAGCGAGTAGAAGGTCATGCCGCCGGTGAACTGGAACGGGCTGATCCAGAAGCCCTGCACGCCGGACTTCTTCAGCTCGGTCAGCGCCGCGGTGAACTCGTCCTTGTCGGTCGGCGGCTTGTTCGGGTCCAGTCCGGCCTTCTGCATGACGGCCTTGTTGTAGTAGAAGCCCAGCGGGTGCATGTCCAGCGGGATGCCGTACCGCTTGTTGTTGTAGATGCCGCCCTTCCAGACGGTGGGGGCGAAGTCGCCCTCGCTGAGTTCCAGCGCCTTGGCCACGTCGTCCAGCTCGGTGATCACGCCGCGGGCGGCGAAGGTGGCGAGCTGGTCCATGTGCATGACCGCGATGTCCGGGCCCGAGCCGCTGGAGACCGCACCGGGGAGCTTGCTGTAGTAGTCCTCCCAGCGGTACGTGTTGACCGCCACCGCGATGTTCTGGTGCTCGGAGTTGAACTGCTCGACGAGCTTCTTGAAGATGTCGCCGTCGCCGCCGGTGAAACCGTTCCACAGGTTCAGCGAGACCTTGGGGCCGGTGTAGTCCTTGCCGCCGTTGCCGCTGGCGGTGCCGCCGGACTTGGTGGCGCTGCCACCGCCGCATCCGGCGAGGGTCAGCGAGGCGGCCGCACCGAGGCCGACGCCGAGCCCGAGCAGGCGCCGCCGGCTCATTTCGTTCTGGATCATGCGGGTTCTCCTTGGGGGACGGAATCAAGTATTTCTTGGTCAGCGCTGGGCGGCGAAGCGCAGCACGTTCCAGGAGGCCGCCGGCAGGCGCACGGAGCACCGATCGCCGTCGGGGGTGGGGGTGGGGAGTTCCCGGGGCGTCACCCGGTCGGGCTCGGCCTCGGTGTTGATCGCCTCCGGGTCGTCCCCGGCGGCGACGGTCAGGTGCGATTGACCGGATAGTCCTGGCAGGCCGCGCAGGTCGAGCTGCAGGTCCAGGCCGTCTGAGCCCCGGTTGACCGCGAAGACGGTCAGCTCGCCGGACTCCTCGTCGTGCAGGGCGACCGTGTCCAGCACGGGCACCTCGCCGTACTTCTTCGTCTCGTAGGTGGGGCCGACCGGCTCGGTGCGCAGCACGGTGCCGCGGGCGTACCGGGCGGTGAGCGCGAACGGGTGGAAGATGCTCTGCCGCCAGGCCGGGCCGCCGGTCCGGGTACGGATCGGGGCGATCACGTTGGCCAGCTGTGCCTGGCAGGCGACGCCCACCCGGTCTGCGTGCCTGAGCAGCGTGATCAGCAGGTCACCGACCACAACGGCATCGACGGCGGTAAAATCGTCCTCGATCAGTGCGGGTGCCTCCACCCAGCCGCGCCGGTCCAGGTCGGCCTTGAGGCGGGACTCGTACCAGACGTTCCACTCGTCGAAGGAGAGCTTGAGCTTGCGCTTGTGCCGCTGCTTGGCGGCGACGTGGTCGGCGGTGGCGACGACCTCGGTGATGAAGTTGTCCATGTCGACGGCCGAGGCCAGGATGCTGGCCCGGTCGCCGTCGGAGGGGTCGTAGTAGGTGTGCGCGGAGATGTAGTCGACGTGCTCGTAGGTGTGCTCCAGGACGGTGGCCTCCCACGCGGCGTAGGTGGGCATCCGCCGGTTGGAGCTGCCGCAGGCGATCAGGCTGATCGACGGGTCGATCAGCTTCATCGCCCGGGCCGTCTCGGCGGCGAGCCGGCCGTACTCGTCGGCGGTCTTGTGACCGACCTGCCACGGGCCGTCCAGCTCGTTGCCGAGGCACCACAGCCGCACCCCGTACGGGTTCTCGGCACCGTGCTTGCGGCGCAGGTCGGACAGCTGGGTGCCGCCCGGGTGGTTGGCGTACTCCAGCAGGTCGCAGGCCTCCTGCACGCCCCGGGTGCCGAGGTTGACGGCCATCATCGGCTCGACGCCCGCGTCGCCGGCCCAGGTCATGAACTCGTCCAGCCCGAACGCGTTGGTCTCGACCGTCTTCCAGGCCAGGTCGAGCCGGCGCGGCCGGTCGCCGACCGGGCCGACGCCGTCCTCCCAGCGGTAGCCGGAGACGAAGTTGCCGCCGGGGTAGCGGACCACGGAGACGCCCAGCTCGCGGGTCAGGTCGAGGACGTCGCGCCGGAGTCCCCGGGGGTCCGCGCTCGGGTGGCCCGGTTCGTAGACCCCGCCGTAGACGCAGCGCCCCATGTGCTCGACGAAGGAACCGAAGAGCCGGCGGTCGGCCGGTCCGATCGCGAACGCCGGGTCGATCGTCAGCTGTGCGCTCCGCAAGGGGTGCCACCTTTCCTCGTGCTCGTCACGGGTGACCTCGGTCACCGGTGTCCCTGGTTTGTACAACGTTGTAACCAACGTTGTAAAGAGGTCGTGACATGGTCGTGACACGGTAGGGTGCGGACAGCAGAGCGGGGAGGAAGGCAGTGCGACACAGGCTCAAGGACGTCGCCGAGCGGGCCGGCGTGTCGGTGAAGACCGTCTCCAACGTGGTCAACGGCTACCTGCACGTACGACCGGACACCCGGGCCCGGGTCGAGCAGGCGATCGCCGAGCTCAACTACCGGCCCAACCTCTCCGCGCGCAACCTCCGCAAGGGCCGCACCGGGGTGATCGCGCTGGCCGTCCCCGAGCTGGACATCCCGTACTTCGCCGAGCTGGCCCGGCACGTCGTCGCCGCGGCCGCCGCGCACGGCTGGACGGTCCTGATCGACCAGACCGGTGGCGGCCCGGAGCAGGAACGCAAGGCCGCCTCCGGGATCGGCGACCACATGATCGACGGCCTGATCCTCAGCCCGCTGGCGCTCAGCGCGGACGACCTCGCCGGCCTCGACGACATGCCGATGGTGCTGCTCGGCGAGCGGGTCGACCACGGCCCGGCCGACCACGTGGTGGTCGACAACGTGGCCGCCGCCCGCGAGATCACCGCCCACCTGGTCGGGCTCGGTCGCCGCCGGATCGCCGCCATCGGCTCGCAGCGCACCCCCGAGGGGGCCAGCGCGCGGCTCCGCCTGGCCGGCTACACCGCCGCCCTGGCCGAGGCCGGCATCGCGTACGACGACGAGCTGGTCGCCCCGGCACTCGCCTGGCACCGTGCGGACGGCGCCGCCGCCATGCGTGACCTGCTCGCCGCCGGGGTACGCCCCGACGCGGTCTTCTGCTTCAACGACACCCTCGCCCTGGGCGCCCTGCGCGCCCTGCACGAGGCCGGCCTCCGGGTGCCCGAGGACGTGGCGGTGGCCGGTTTCGACGACATCGAGGACGGCCGCTTCTCCGTCCCCACCCTCACCACGGTCTCCCCCGACAAGGAGCGCATCGCCAAGCTGGCGGTGGAACTCCTCGCCGGCCGCATAGACGGCGACCGCGACGCCCCCCCACGCGAACTCACCGCCCCCCACCGCCTGGCCCTCCGCGAAAGCACCACCCCCTAACCCCTCGCTCCCTTCCCCCCTCCCTGTGCCGCTGCCTTCGCGCGTTGATCATGGGGTTGGCGGCGTCGGTGTGCCCATTTCCCGCCGCTAACCCCATGATCACCGCAGGGGGACGCTGGGGGCGCGGAAAGGGTGGGGTGGGTCAGTCGAAGAAGCGGGCCAGGTGGGTGGGGCTGGGGGCGGGGTCCTGGGGGGAGAGGGGGGTGAGGTCGGCGAAGATGGAGGCGCCGTCGCAGGCGGCGTGGAGCGGGTACCAGCGGGGGGTGCCGGGTGGGCGCTGGCCGCAGATGCCCTTGACGGTCTGCACGTCGAGCAGGCGTACGTGGGTGGGGTCGGCGACCGCGTTCACGTGCCGCCACCAGGGGCTCATCACGTGCAGCACGCCGCCCGGCCGGAGCGCCCGGTGCGCCTCGTCGAGCAGCGGCAGGAAGTCGATCAGGTGCTCCAGGATGTGCACCGCGAAGAAGACGTCCACCGAGTCGTCGGCCAGCGGCAGCGAGCCGGAGAGGTCGGCGACCGCGTCCACCCCCGCCGCCGGATGGATGTCCAGCCCCAGGTTGCCCGGCCACTGCTTCTGACCGCCGCAGCCCAGGTCCACCACCACCGGGTCCCGGCCGGCGACGCGTACCCGGCACCAGACGCCGAGCACCCCGGCGAGCCGCCCCACGAGGTCCCGGACCAGCCGCAGCTCGGCCGGATCACCGACCTCGCCGTCGACGTGCGCGACGCCCCGATCGAAGCGCACCTGCACCGCCAGCGGGCGCAGCCGGTCGTCGTGCCGGGCCAGGTCGGCCCACGCCTCGGTGAGGAAGCCGTCGGCCACCGCCAGCCGCTCGGCCGAGGGTGCGGTCACTCCGGTCGCCACCATGCGCCACCTCCGGGCCGCGCCATACCCGGATCGCCGCCCGATATGCCTGGCTCGCGCCGGTTCCCTTCCCCGTCGCCACGGGCTCCCGCCGGACCGCAGCCCGGTCGTCGGTCGCGTCGGTGGTGTCCGGGCGGGCGTGAGGTGCGGGCCGTTCAGCCGGAGATGGTCCGGCGGGCGCCGCGCATCCGTTGCCGGGGCTGCGGGGCGGCCGGCTTGGGCCGCTTGAGGTGATAGCGGTGCAGTTCGTTGTTGCCGGGCAACGACGGGTCCTCGCTCATCGCCACCAGCTCCCAGCCCTGGTCGCCGGCCCGGTTCAGGTGGGCCAGCGCGGTGTCGCCGTACGGGGTGACGTCGACCATCGAGCCGTCCGGGCCGTACCAGACGAAGACGATCTCCCAGCCGATGTCCGTGGTGGCGGCCTGCCGCCGCCGGACCAGCAGCGCGTACTCCCACTTGAGCATGGCGTCATTGTCACCCCGGCGGAGCGCTTCGGCAGGGATCAATCCTCGGCGATCCGTCCGGCGTCCACCCGCAGCCGCCGGTTGACGCTCACCGCGTCCAGCATCCGCCGGTCGTGGGTGACCAGCAGCAGCGTGCCCGGATAGCCGGCGAGCGCCTGTTCCAGCTGCTCGATGGCCGGCAGGTCCAGGTGGTTCGTCGGCTCGTCCAGCACCAGCAGGTTCACCCCGCGCCCCTGGAGCAGGGCCAGCGCGGCGCGGGTCCGCTCGCCGGGGGAGAGGGTCGCCGCCGGCCGCAGCACGTGCGCCGCCCGCAGGCCGAACTTGGCCAGCAGCGTCCGCGCGTCCGCCGGGTTCAGCTCGGGTACGGCGAGCCGGAACGCGTCCAGCAGCGGCTGTTCGCCGAGGAAGAGTCCCCGGGCCTGGTCGACCTCGCCGACCACCACCCCGGGGCCGAGCGCGGCGTGCCCGGAGTCCAGCGGCAGCCGGCCCAGCAGCGCGGCCAGCAGGGTGCTCTTGCCGGAGCCGTTCGCCCCGACGATCGCCACCCGGTCGGCCCAGTCGATCTGCAGGTCCACCGGGCCGAGGGTGAAGCCGCCCCGGCGTACGACGGCACCGCGGAGCGCGGCCACGACGGCGCCGGCGCGGGGCGCGGCGGCGATCTCCATCCGCAGCTCCCACTCCTTGCGCGGCTCCTCGACCACCTCCAGCCGCTCGATCAGCCGGTCGGTCTGCTTCGCCTTCGCCGCCTGCTTCTCCGAGGTCTGGCCCCGGAAGCTCTTCACGTGCTTGTCGTTGTCGGTGGCCTTGCGGCGGGCGTTGCGGACGCCCTTCTCCATCCAGGCGCGCTGGGTGCGGGCCCGCTCCTCCAGCCCGGCGCGGGTGTCCGCGTACTCCTCGTACTCCTCGCGGGCGTGCCGGCGGGCCACCTCCCGCTCCTCGAGGTAGGCCGCGTAACCGCCGCCGTAGTGCCGGGTCTGCTGCTGGGCCAGGTCCAGTTCCAGCACCCGGGTGACCGTCCGGGTCAGGAACTCGCGGTCGTGGCTGACCAGCACCGTGGGCGCGCGCAGCCCGGTGACGAACCGCTCCAGCCGGTCCAGCCCGGCCAGGTCCAGGTCGTTGGTGGGCTCGTCGAGCAGGAAGACGTCGTACCGGCTGAGCAGCAGCGAGGCCAGGCCGGCGCGGGCCGCCTGGCCGCCGGAGAGGGCGGTCATCGGGTGGTCCAGGTCGACGGTCAGGCCCAGCTCCGCGGCGACCTGCTCGGCGCGTTCCTCCAGGTCCGCGCCGCCGAGGGCGAGCCAGCGCTCCAGCGCCTCGGCGTACGCGTCGTCGGCGCCCGCCGCCCCCGCGGTCAGCGCCTCGGTGGCGGCGTCCAGCGTCGCCTGCGCCTCGGTGACCCCGGTACGCCGGGCCAGGAAGTCGCGTACCGTCTCGCCCGGTCGGCGCTCCGGCTCCTGGGACAGGTGGCCGACGGTGGCCGTGGGTGGGCTGAGGGAGACGTCGCCCGCCTCGACCGGCTGGAGGCCGGCGATGATCCGCAGCAGCGTCGACTTGCCGGCGCCGTTCGCCCCGACCAGCCCGACCACGTCGCCTGGGGCGACGACGAGGTTCAGGTCGGCGAAGAGCAACCGGTCGCCGTGGCCGGCGGCGAGGTCCTTGATGATCAGTGTGGCGCTCATGAGGAGGTCGAGCCTACCGGCGGGCCGCCCCGCCGCCGATCGGATAACCGGCGCCCCGCCCGCGACAAGGGTGAGGGAGACTCACTTCCGTGGTGACCACTCTCGCGATCGACTGTGGGGGCGGTGGGATCAAGGCGTCGGTGCTGGACGCCGCCGGGACGATGCGGGCCCGGCCGTTGCGGGTGCCGACGCCGTACCCGCTGCCCCCGTCGCTCTTCGTGCGGACGCTGCTGGACCTGGGTGGCCGGCTGCCGGCGGCCGAGCGGGTGACGGTCGGCATGCCCGGGATGATCCGGCACGGCGTGGTGGTCGCCACCCCGCACTACGTGACCCGCGCCGGGCCGCGCAGCCGGATCGACCCGGACCTGCTGGCCGAGTGGTCCGGCTTCGACGCCCGCAGCGCCCTCGCCGAGGCGTTCGGGGTCCCCGCGCTGGTGCTCAACGACGCCGAGGTGCACGGCGCGGGCGTGGTCGCCGGCACCGGCTGCGAACTGGTGCTGACCCTCGGCACCGGGCTGGGCAGCGCGCTCTTCGACGGCGGGACGCTCGCCCCGCACGTGGAGCTGTCGCTCGCCCCGGTCCGCTGGGGCACCACCTACGACACGTACGTCGGCGAGCCGGAACGCCGACGGCTCGGCGACGCCTTCTGGTCGCGGCGGATCCGGCAGGTGGTGGAGGGCCTGCGTCCGGTCTTCCGCTGGGACCGGCTCTATCTGGGCGGCGGCAACTCGCGGCTGATCCGGCCGGAGCAGCTGGCCCGGATGGGTGACGACGTGGTGGTCGTCCCGAACACGGCCGGCATCGTCGGCGGTGTCCGGGCCTGGGACCTGGTGGGCGACCGGTACGACCCGACCCACTGACACCCTTCCGTCCGCTCGTCCGGCGGCCCGGCGGTCCGGACGTCGGCAAGGAACACTCGCGGTTCCGGCGGTGTTGTGCCAGCGTCGACACAAGCGCGGCGCGACACGAGGAGGTGGGTCGGATGGATCTGCTGGCGGAGTACCGACGGGCGACCATGTTCTTCGAAACGGGTGACCCGGCCGGAGCGGCCCGACTGCTCGAGCCGATCGTCGAGGCGGAACCCGGCAACTCGTCGGTCCGGCAGCTGCTGGCCCGGGCGTACTTCCAGTCGGCCCAGCTCAGCCGGGCCGAGGAGCAGCTGCGGGAGCTGGTCGACCGGGACCCGAGCGACCACTACGCGCACCACGTGCTGGGCCGTACCCTGGAACGGCTGAACCGGCCCGCCGACGCCCTGCGCCACCTGCGCATCGCGGCGGCCATGTACGCCACCAACACCGACTACACGACCGCGCTGCGCCGGGTGGAGAGCCGGGTCAGCGGTCGTTGACCCGTTCGGCGACGGGCGGCCTCCTGCGGGGGCCGCCCGTCGCCGTCCCCGGGCCCGCCCCGCCGGCCCGCCTACGATGGGCTGGTGAAGCTCAAGCTGGATCTCCACGACATCTACAACAAGGGCCACGACATCGACCGTGCGCTGCGCGGGATCATGGACGAGGCGGTGGCGAAGAAGGCCACCCTGGTGGAGATCATTCCCGGCAAGGGTTCCGGTGCGTTGAAGAAGAAGGTGCTGCGCTTCCTCGACCAGAAGGACGTCAAGCAGCTCTATCACCGGGTCGAGAAGGACTCGAAGAACTTCGGCCGCCTCTTCGTCCACTTCCGCTGGAAGTGACCCGCCGGGCTCTACCGGGTGGTTGATCGACTCCACGTCGGCGAAGTGGCGGGCGGCTCCCGCGTACGGCGGGCGAAGAGGAACGCGCTGTGCGGATGGTGGAGCAATTCGGCCTCGACGGTGAAGCCGGCGGCGTCGAGCCAGGCCGCGACCCGTTCGGGTGGCCGGCGGTGGACGTACACCTTCATCGGGTGGCCGCCGTAGCCCCGCGTCTTCAGATGGTGCTCGTCGCCGACGTGGAAGGCGAGCAGCAGGGGAGCCCCGGCACGGAGCACCCGGTGGAAGTGGCCGAGGACGGTGGGGACCTCGTCGTCGGGGACGTGGATGAGGGAGAACCAGGCGAGCAGGCCGCCGACGGGCGAGTCGGCGAGCGCCAGTTCCGTCATGGTGCCCACCTCGAAGCGCAGGTGGGGATGGTCGCGCCGGGCGATGTCGATCATCGCGGGGGAGAGGTCGACGCCGAAGGCGTCCACGCCCAGGTCGTGCAGGTGGGCGGTGAGCCGGCCCGGTCCGCACCCGATGTCGGCCACCGGTCCGCCGCCGCCGGTGCGGACCAGTTCGGCGAAGAGGGCCAGGACTGCCCGTTCGTACGGCGCGTCGGCGAGTGCCCCGCGCAGCAGGTCGGCGTAGCTGTCCGCCACCGTGTCGTAGGACGTTCGGGTGTCGGTGAGCCAGCCGTCGGCGGTCATGCCGGGCACGGTAGCGCCGGTGCCCCCGCCCGAGGGGCAGGGGCACCGGTGACGCGCCGTCGATCGGGCTGGTCGTGAACGACCGGCAGGTCAGGTGATGGCCGTGTACCAGCTGCTGCAGGTGTCATAGACGATTGTCTTGGGATAGGAAAGGTCCGCCTCGCAGACCCGGAAGCGCATGTTGCCGTTGTCGTAGTAGCTCTTGTTGAGGTTCGTCCAGCCGGCAGCGGCACCCCCGTCCCAGTACGCCTCGCCGTTCCGCGCGCCGTCGCTTCCGAAGTAGTTCCACTCCACGACGACCGGCTCTCCGTTGGTGTCGATGTCGCGGAGCCAGAACCACTCGCCGTACGGCTGGAAGCAGGCGATGCCGACCGGGGAGCCGGTGGCGCACACCTTGGCGTGCCCGTTGTTGTAAGTGGAGTCCGCGACGTCGGTCGTGCGTTGCCAGCTGTCCGCGGCCGATGCCGCGGTCGCCGTCGACAGGGTGAGCGCGGCGGCCAGCGCCAGGCCGCCGGCGATCGTTGCTCCTCTGATCTTCACGAACTTACCCCTCTCGATTTCGGGTCGGGTGCTAGAAGTCGCAGGGCGAGGTGTCGGGGTGCAGCGCGTTCCAGGTCTGCGGCCCCACCGCGCCGTCGACATCGAGGCTGCACCTGACCTGGAAGTTCCGTACCGCCTCGGCGGTGGCCATGCCGTAACCCCCGTCGACGGTGAGGCTGTAGCCCCAGAAGTTCCGGAGCAGGCACTGGGCATGAGCGACCGCGGATCCGGAGCTGCCGAAACGGATCGTGGGATGGGTGCCGCTGTAGGAGCAGGTAGCCATGATCGTGGCGTTCGACTGAGGATGGGCCGACGCCACGGCGGGAGCGGCACCCAGCAGAAGTGAGGTTGTTGCCAGAACGGTGAGCAGTCGTGATCGCAGGCGCATTCGTGTTCCTCCTTGAGTTCGTCGCGCTGGCGTCCCGTTCGTGCGGACGATCGATGAATGCGGACCACCCGGTCCGCCGGGCCCGATCTCAAGGCTTGCCGGGCAGTTGATGTCCGGCAACGGCGTGGCCTGTCCGGGACAGGCGGAGAACTGTCCAGGCTGTTCAGAGGGCCTGTCCGGGCCGGCCGTCCGGGCGGCGCCTGCCGCGCGGGTTGAACTCGGCGTCGATCTTCGGCAGCATGAGGGTCGATGGATACGTTGGGTCCTCGGCCGGACACCTGCCGTGACGCGGCCGAGTTCGTGCAGCTGATGCGGCAGTTGAAGGACCGGTCCGGTTACACGTTCCGGCAGTTGGAGGAGAAGGCGGCGGCCTCCGGTGACGTCCTGGCGCGGAGCACCATCGCGGACATCCTGCGTCGGCAGAGCCTGCCGAGGCCCGAGGTCCTGGCCGCGTTCGTGCGCGCCTGCGCGGGGCCCGAGCACGTCGGTCCCTGGCTGGCTGCCCGCGACCGGCTCGCTGATGTCGTCGCGGAGTCCGCGCCGGGGTCCACCGGACAGCCCGAACCGATGCCGCCGGCCGCATCGCCCGGGCCGCGCTCGCGCCACCTGCGTCGGGCAGCGGTGCCACTGCTGGTGGCCACGGCTGCCCTGCTCGCCGTGGCGGCCCTCATCGTCCTGCCGGACCGGCGGCAGCCTCCGGTGTCCCGGGCCGAGCCGGTCGGTGGGGCCTCCGCTGCCACGAGCGGCCAGCGTCGGCTCGCGCTGGACGCGGAGGAGAGCGTTGCCCTCATCCGTCCGGCTCGCACTCCGCAGCTGTGCCTGACGGAGGGGCGCGAACACACCCGGCGGTACGAGTCACCGGTCGCGGTTCAGCGGCCCTGCGGTGATTCCGGGTCGCCCGAGACCGTCATCGAACGGGCGGGGGACGGCCTCTACCGCATCAAGTGGGTCCACCCCCAGCAGGGCGTCGGCTGCCTGACGATCGTCAGGGGCGGACCGGCAGCGGACATGTTGGAGCCCTGGAACGACTGTCACCACGACCAGGTGGTCCAGGAGTTCCGGATCGAGCCGGTGGACGTGCCGGTGGCCGGCGGTTTCCGACTCCGTCCGGCGTCGGGCGAGTGGTGCATCGGGATCCGGGCGAACGAGCTGGCAGCGCAGGCCGAGGCGGTCCAGGAAACCTGCACCGGTGACGGCGATCAGGAATTCCTCATCGACCTCGTCTCCTGACCGGGACCGTCGGGCATTGGCAGACCGGCGCGGGTGTCAGGACGGCCGTCCGCCGAAGGCCCAGTTGTGCACCTCGACGTCGGCGTGCCGGTCCGGGCCCAGGACGGCGCGTGCCTCGTCCGGGTCCGCCGCCCGGACCAGCGCCGCCGTGCCGAGCCGGGTGCGGCCGTCGTCGGAGAGCAGCGGCCCGTACGCGATCAGGTCGTCCCGTCCCGGTGGCACGGTGAGGTCGGTGGCCCCCTCCACGCCGAGGCCGAGCACCAGATAGCGGTTGCCGCCGGTCCGACCTCCGGGGAAGTCCCACATGGTGCATCCCAGCAGGTTCCGCCACCGGCGCAGCAGCACGTCCCGGTAGACGCCGGCCTGGTAGTTGGGCTCGTCGAAGGCGAAGTCCCGGGCGGCGGCGGGATCGGGCAGGTCGACGATGTGCACGCTGCCGGTGGGGGTGGCACCGTCGGCGCCGAAGGTCGGGCCACGGGCGATCATCTGCGCCGAGTACCGGTCCATGTAGGACCAGTGCTGTTCCAGCAGCTCGTGGCGCAGAGTGAGCGAGTCCCGCCGGTCGCGGTGGTGACAGAAGAACTCCATGCCCGAAGTCTGGACCCTCACTCAGCCGGCTCGGCCGGCGGCCGGGCGGGGAGCAGGACGGTGGTGAGCAGTCGCCGGGTGCGGTCCGGACCCGGGTCGAGGGTGGCGTACTCGGCGAAGAGTGCCCGGAGGCGGGTGACGAATTCGGCCAGCTCGGCGTCGGTGGCGTGGAAGGCGTTCTGCCGGTAGCCGGCGAGATCGCGCGCCAGGTCACCGCCCCCGGCGTCGAGATAGCGGTCGAAGTCGGCGAGCAGCCCGGCCACGAAGGTGAGGAAGGCCCGTCGGTGCTGCTCGGGGGTCATCCGCGCGACGGCCGCGGGGTCGACCGAGGCGGCCGCCTCGTCGAGCCGGTACGTGCGTTCGACCGCTCCCCGTACCCGGCGCTCCCCGGCGAGCCGGAGCACGTCGTGTCCGGCGAGCGTGGCGACCTGCCGGTAGAGCGTGGCCGTCGGCACGTCCGGCAGTTCGGCCCGCAGCTCGCTCGTGGTCAGCGTGCGACCGCCGAGGAACGCCTGGACGATGCGCAGCCGTACGGGGTGCAGGAGCAGCTCGGCAGTGTCGGTGGACACACACCCTCGCCTTCGTTCTCATCGGTGATAACGTTCTCGTAGGAGAGATTATACGAGCGGAGGAGTCCTCATGGCGACCATCGAGCTCACCCCGGAACTGCTCCGGGTGCGCCTCACCCCCGCCGAGAAGCTGTGGGCCCTGCGCGGCGACCTCACGGTGCCCCGCACGGCGATCCGCGAGGTCAGCATCGTGGCCGACGGCGTGCACGGCACCCGCGGTCTGCGTGCTCCCGGTCTCGGCCTCCCCGGCGTGCGCAAGGTCGGCACCTGGCGGGGCGCCGCCGGCCGCGAGCTGGTCAGCGTCCGCGCCGGGCAGCCCGCTGTGCGGATCACCCTCGACGGCCAGCCGTACGCCAGCCTGCTGATCGGCACCGCCGAGCCCGAGCGGGTGGCCGGAGCGGTACGCGGATGAGCACCGAGCGGGAGCTGGTCTTCACCTCCGGCCCGTTCCGGCTGGCCGGGACGCTGACCGTGCCGGACGGCGGCGGCCCTCATCCGGGCGTACTGCTGCTGCCCGGCTCGGGCCCGCTCGACCGCGACGGCAACCACCGCCGGCTCCCGCTGGGCATCTCGCGGGACCTGGCCACCGCCCTGGCGACGGCCGGGATCGCCGCCCTCCGGTACGACCGGCGCGGGGTCGGCGCCAGCTCGGGCCGGTTCCTGCGTACCGGCTTCCACGACAACGTCGACGACGCGGCGGCGGCCCTCGCGGCGCTCACCGCCGCCGGAGAGGTCGACCCGGAGCGGCTCTTCCTGGTGGGGCACAGCGAGGGCGCCCTCACCGCCACCGCCCTCGCCGCCCGGGGTGGCCCGGTCGCCGGGCTGGTCCTGCTCGCGGGCACCGGCCGGCCCGGTACCGAGGCGCTGCGCTGGCAGGCGGCCCGCCTGCTGCCCAGCCTCCCGGCCCCGGTCCGGCTGTTGCTGCGGCTGACCCGCACCGATCTGGTGGCCAAGGTGGCGCGCAACCACGAGAAGATCCTCGCCACCACCGGCGACGTCGCCCGGGTGGGCGGCCGGCGGGTGAACGCCCGGTGGTTCCGCGAGTTCCTGTCCTACGATCCCCGGCCGGACCTGGCCCGGATCCACGCTCCCGTGCTGGCGTTGACCGGTGACAAGGACCTCCAGGTCGACCCGGCGGACCTCGCGGTGATCGCCGCGAACGCCGGCGGACCGGTCGAGACGCTCCGACTGCCGGACGTCACCCATGTGCTGCGCCGTCAGCCCGGAACACCGTCGCTGCGCGCCTACCGGACGGAGGTCCGCCAACCGGTCGACCCCTCGGTCACCGACTCCGTCATGCACTGGCTCACCGCACGCTCCCGCTGAGCCGCGCCGCTCCGGGTGCCGTGCCGTCCGTCGTGAGGGTCAGAAGGTGTAGGTCTTCGCGACCGCCAGCATCTCCGAGGTGTGGGAGCCGACCACGCCGACGTCGGCGGGGCGGGGACGAAAACCGGGGACGGTGGTCAGGCCGTCGCTGGCGTCCATGGCGCGCAGCACCACCTGGTCCGCCTTCGGGGTCAGGGTCAGCGTGACCTCGATGCCCTCCGGCGGCGGGGCGTGGAAGACGACCCCGAAGCCCCACCGACCCTCGCGGGCCTTCACCGGCACCTCGCGGCCCGCCACCACTGCCGACCGCACGGTGGCGGTGGAGGTGTCGAGGTGCAGGGTGGCGAGGCGCACCGGCCGCTGCGGGACCAGCCGCAGCCGCAGCACCCGCTGGTCGCCCACGCGGGTGTCGGAGAGCATTGTCACCGCCGGCGCGGGCAGGTTCGCCGCCTGCGCCGGCCCGGCGCGCAGTTCGGGGTCGCCCAGGCCGGGGAAGTCGTCCGACACCGACGCCCGGTCGTCGACGAACCCGGCGGTCCAGGGCTGCGGCTCGTCCTCCCGGCTGAGCCACCGGGCCTTCCCAGTGCCGGCGTCCAGGGCGTACATCAGGTGGGTGGGCACCGGGTGGGCGGCGTCGAAGCGGTCCACGACCAGGCCGACCCCGGCGAGCACCACGGCCGCGAGCCCGGCGGCGACGGCCGGCAGCGCGCCCAGCCGGCGGGCCCGCAGCGCGCCCAGGCCGCGCTGGCCGCCGGCCTGCGGGTGCAGCAGGTCCACCACCGGCAGCGCGGCCAGCCCGAGCAGCACCGCGAAGAGCGCCGCGACGCCGCCCATCGCCATGCCGAGCGCGGGGAAGAGCAGCACCACGGTGGGCAGCAGGATCAGCACGGCCACCGCGCCGGCCAGGGTCACCGCCAGCACCGGCCAGGGGCCGTCGAGCCGGGTGGTCAGGGCCGCGAGTCCGGCCAGCGCGCCGGCCAGGGCCGGCAGGGTCGTCAGGTACGCCCCACCGGGCACCAGCACCGCGAGCAGCACCCCGAACAGGGCCAGCCAGACCAGCCCGCCGAACGCGAGGGCGGCCGGCCCGAATCGGCGGCGGGTCAGCGCGTACCAGGTGAACAGGATGGTGGCGGCGAGCGCCACCACGGCGAGCCGGTACCAGGTGGGCCGGTAGGGGTCGAGCAGTTCGGCGTAGCCGGGCCGGGCCGTGGTGATCGCCGTCCAGAGCAGCCAGGCGCCCAGCGGGGCGGCCACCACGGGCACCAGGGCCAGCCCGACGCCGGCGGCCAGCCGGCCGGCGGTGGCCCGGTCGCGTCGCCGCAGCAGCCAGCCGAGCACGCCGACCGCGGCCACCGCGAGCAGCGCCAGCGGCAGGGTCAGCCAGCCCGGATAGCGGACCAGCCCGCCGGGCACCGGGAAGTAGGTGGCGTCGTGGTCCGACCGCAGCGCCTTCAGATCGGTACGCCCGAACTCGCGGGCCAGCCCCAGCGCGTTGTCGCCGTGCATCTGGAGGCTGCGCCGGTCCATCGCCGCCGGGGTGTCCAGCGGCGTGTGGTAGACCGCGCCGCCGTCGATGTAGGCCGAGTTCAGCCCGACGAAGTCCTTGTCCAGGAAGGCGGTGAAGTCGGTGTCGTTCGGCAGCGCCCGGTAGATCTCCACCGCGAACGAGGTGCCCACCGGGTGCGGGGCGGCCCGGCCGAAGACGTCGACCAGCTTCGCGTTGTCCCGGGACGTCTCGAACATGATCACCGGACCGGTGGAGCCGCGCGCCTCCAGGTTGAGCACCACCCCACCGTCGGCGGCGAGCGGATGGCTCTGCGCGAACGCGGCGGCCCCGCAGAGGCAGGCCTCCTCGGCGTCGGTGAGCACCAGGACGATGTCGTTGCGGGGGCGGGGCCCGGCGGTCAGCGCCCGCGCCACCTCCAGGATCGTCGAGGTGCCGGCGGCGTCGTCGTTGCCGCCCGGCCCCGACTGCACCGAGTCGTAGTGGGCGACCAGGAAGACCCGGCCGGTCGGCGCGGTCCCCGGCACCCGGGCCACCACGTTCCGGACCCGCGCCACCGTGGCCCCGCCGGCCGCGCCGCTGAGCTGGCCGGCCTCCGGCGCCACCGTGTCCTGCACCTCGGTCTCCAGGCCCAGCCCGCGCAGCACGCCGACCAGGTGCTCCCGGACCTGGTCGTTGGCCGGGCTGCCGGCGACGTGCGGTCGGGCCGCGATCACCCGCACCTGCTCGTACGCCCGGGCGGCGCTGAAGTCACCGGCCGGCGCATCGGCCGGCCGGGGTGCCGGCGGACGCAGGTCGAGCAGGGTGCCGGCGCCGACGGCGAGCAGCGCGGCCAGCGCGGCCAGCGCGGCGGGCAGCCGCCTGCCGGGCCGGGCCAGCGCCCGGTCGGCGGGGCGGGTGGGGGTAACGCCCACGGGAGACTCCTCGGGGGTGGGGCCAGGGGTGGGATCATCCTGCACCTCCGTGGCGCTCGGCGGGACTCCCCGGAGACGGGAAACCCTGCCGGGCGGGTGTCCCGGCCACCGGACCAGTGGCGCGGCGTAACATCGGCCGACCGCTTCGTCGCTTGGCCGGGTGGGAGCCAGCCCGTTCCGCTCCGTGCTGTCGCCGTCGTGTTGTGTGCGACCGTTGTCTGATACAGGATCAGCAGGGCACTCGGAAGGAGCCCCGACATCACCAGCGACCTCCCGCGACTCGCGGCGGTGACCCGGCCGCACCGGGGGACCGGTCTGACCGGTTCCTCCCTGGTGTCGTACCCGCACGGGGGGCTCGCCCGGCACGCCAACCTGCCACCCGGCGAGCGGCTGCGGGTCCTACTGGTCGAGGACGACGAGGGTGACGCCTTCCTGGTCGGCGAGCTGCTGGCCGAGACCAACTCGATGATCGACCTGCTGGTCGCCACCAGCCTGAGCGAGGCCCGCCAGCGGGTGATGGGCGTGGACTGCGTCCTGCTCGACCTCGGCCTGCCCGACGCACAGGGGCTGGACGGGCTGCGCCAGGTGCTGGAGATGTCCAGCGGCGCCGCGGTCTGCGTGTTGACCGGCCGCTCCGACGAGCACCTGGGCATCGTCGCGGTCGCCGAGGGCGCCCAGGACTACCTGGTCAAGGGGCAGGTCGACGGGGTCCTGCTGACCCGGGCACTGCGCTACGCGGTGGAACGGAAGCGGGCCGACGAGAACGCCCGCCGGCTCCGCGAGGTCGAGCTGCGCCAGGCCGAGTCCGCCCGGCTGGAGCGTGGCCTGCTGCCCCAGCCGCTGATGACCACCGACCAGGTCGCGGTGCACACCTTCTACCGCCCCGGTCGGCACGCCGCCCTGATCGGCGGGGACTTCTATGACGTGGTGCAGACCCGGCCGGACCGGATCGACCTGATCGTCGGGGACGTCTGCGGGCACGGGGTGGACGAGGCCGCGCTCGGCGTCGAACTGCGGGTCGCCTGGCGGGCCCTGATCCTGGCCGGCGTACCCGACGACGAGGTGCTGCCCGCGCTGGAGCAGGTGCTGATGAGCGAACGCCGGCTCCAGGAGATCTTCGCCACGGTGGCCACCGTCCGCCTCGACCTGGCCGCCGACCGGGCCACCGTACGACTCGCCGGGCACCCGCCGCCGGTGCTGCTGAGTGGGGGTAGGGTCGCGCCGGTGCCGGCCAAGGGCGGCCTGCTGCTGGGCGTACGACCGCGCCGCCCCGTTGCCTTCGACCTGGAGTTCGAGACCGATGACTGGTCCCTGCTGATGTACACCGACGGCCTGATCGAGGGTCGGGTGGGTGACGGCGAGGACCGGCTCGACGTGGCGGGGCTGACCGAACTGCTCGCCGACCCGGCGAACCGGGCGGTGCCCCTGGCCGAGCTGCCGGCCTGGCTGGTCGGACGCGCCGAGCAGATCAACGGCGGCCCGCTCGCCGACGACGTCGCCATGCTGCTGGTCACCCGGGGGACCGGCCGGTGAGCGTGTCACGAACGGAGATCGCTCGGTGAGCGCGAGGAGTGAGCCGGTTCTGCGAGCCCCGCAGTCGCGAACGGAGACCTTGCTGTGAAGGCGTACCAGCAGGGGTGGACCCTGCGCCGCCGGGTGGTCGCGCTGCTCAGCGTGGTCCTGGTGCTGCTGCTCGGGCTGGCCGCCGCCGAGGCGGTGGTCGCGGCCAAGAACCGGCAGAACATCGACGCAGTGCTGCTCAAGACCGGCCCGTTGCGGGTAAAGGCGCAGGAGCTGTTGAGCGCGCTGCTCGACCAGGAGACCTCCGTGCGCGGGTACGCGGTGAACGCGGACCGCAAGGACCTGGCGCCGTACGAGGCCGGCCTGGCCCGGGAGCGGGACACCGTCGCCACGATGGAGCAGTTGGCCGCCGACTATCCGGGCGTGCTGCGCGAGCTGCAGGTCGTCGAGCAGCAGGCGGCGCGGTGGCGGGCGGACGTGGCCGAGCCGGTGATCGCGACGACCGCGCGCAGCGGCCCGGCCGCCGGGCAGGCGCTCATCACCGACCAGACGCGGCGGCAGTTCGACGGGGTCCGGGCCTCGGTCGCCCAACTCCAGTCCGAGATCCTGGTGGTCCGGCAGCAGACCGCCGACAAAGTCAACCAGACCGGGAACGTGCTGGTCGTCCTGCTGATCGTGGCCGCCCTGGTGGTGGCGATCGCGGGCGTGGTCATGGTGCTCTCCCTGGACCGGATGCTGATCCGGCCGCTGGCCGGGCTGGTGGGGCAGGTGCGGGAGGTCGCCGCGGGCGACTACCAGCACCACATCGAAGGGTCCGGCCCACCCGAGTTCCGGGTGCTCGCCGAGGACATCGACGGCATGCGGCAGAAGATCGCCCGCGAGCTGGCCGAGGTACGCGAGGCCCGGGAGCGCATCGAGTGGGTCAACAGCCAGCTGCAGAAGCAGGCCGAGGAGCTCACCCGCTCCAACCGTGACCTGGAGCAGTTCGCGTACGTCGCCTCGCACGACCTCCAGGAGCCGCTGCGCAAGGTGGCGAGCTTCTGCCAGCTGCTCCAGCGGCGCTACGCCGGCCAGCTCGACGAGCGGGCCGACCAGTACATCGCCTTCGCGGTCGACGGCGCGCAGCGGATGCAGCGCCTGATCAACGACCTGCTCGCGTTCTCCCGGATCGGCCGGCTCACCACCGGCTTCACCGAGGTCGACCTGAACAAGGTGATGGGCGACGTGGCGGGCCAGACCGAGGCCGCCCGGCAGTACTCGGACGCCGAGCTGACCTGGGGTGAGCTGCCCACCATCCGGGGCGAGGAACCGCTGCTGACCAACCTGCTCGCCAACCTGGTCAGCAACTCGATCAAGTTCCGCCGGCCGGACGTGCCGCCGAAGGTGCACGTCTCCGCCCGGCTGGTCGACGACGAGTGGGAGATCAGCTGCCAGGACAACGGCATCGGGATCGAGCCGGAGTTCGCCGACAAGATCTTCGTCATCTTCCAGCGGCTGCACGCCAAGGACGCGTACCCGGGCACCGGCATCGGCCTGGCGATCGTCAAGAAGATCGTGGAATATCACGGCGGCCGGGTCTGGGTGGACACCGGCACCGAGGAGGGCACCGCGATCCGGTTCACCCTCCCGGCGCTGCCGGAGGACGTCGAGGCCGCCCGGGCCGCCGAGGCGGCACGTACGGATGACGCGACCGCGACCGACGCGGAGCCGGCCGGTACCGACGACCCGGCGGACTCCTCGACGCGCGGCGACACGCCCGAGGCAGCGGCCGAGGGCGGTACAACGGGTGGCATGAAGGAGACCGTGGGATGACCGCGCCGGCAGACGGCAAGAGCCCGATCGAGGTCCTGCTCGTCGAGGACGACCCGGGCGACGTGCTGATGACCCAGGAGGCGTTCGAGGAGCACAAGCTCCGCAACCGGCTGACCGTGGTCTCCGACGGCGCCGAGGCCCTGGCCTACCTGCGCCGGGAGGGCGAGTACGCGGACGCCGTCACGCCCGACCTGATCCTGCTCGACCTCAACCTGCCCCGCCGGGACGGCCGGGAGGTGCTGGAGGAGATCAAGAACGACGAGGAGCTGCGCCGCATCCCCGTCGTGGTGCTCACCACGTCGCAGGCCGACGAGGACATCCTGCGCAGCTACCAGTTGCACGCCAACGCCTACGTGACCAAGCCGGTGGACTTCGAGCGTTTCATCTCGGTGGTCCGCCAGATCGACGAGTTCTTCGTCAGCGTGGTCAAGCTCCCGCCGCGTGGCTGACACCCTGCTGGACGATGTCGGCGCGCTGCTGCGGGAGGTCGCGGCCCAGGTCGTGGTGCCGCTGTTCCGGCGGCTCGACGAGGGCGACATCTCCGAGAAGGCCCCCGGTGAGGTGGTCACCGTCGCCGACCGCCGGGCCGAGGAGCTGATCTCGGCCGGGCTGCGCCGGCTGCGCCCCGGCTCCCTGGTGGTCGGCGAGGAGGGGGTCGCCGACGATCCCGGTCTGCTGCGGCACCTGCGCGACGGCGGCGACGTCTGGCTGGTCGACCCGGTCGACGGGACGGCCAACTTCGCCGCCGGCCGCCGCCCGTTCGCGCTGATGATCGCGCTGCTGACCGACGGGCTGCCGGTGGCCTCCTGGGTCCTCGACCCGCTCGCCGGCGACCTGGCGGTCTGCCGGGTCGGCGCGGGCACGCACCTCGACGGCACGACGGTACGGGTCGACGACGCCCTGCCCGCGATCGGCGCGTTGCGCGGCACCGCGATGACCCGGTTCCTGCCGCCGGACGCCCGGCGGGCCGCCGAGGCGGGCGGCGCGCGGATCGGGGAGCTGCTGCCCGGTCAGCACTGCGCCGGCCGGGAATACCTGGACCTCCTCACCGGTGCGCAGCAGTTCGTGCTCTTCTGGCGCACGCTGCCCTGGGACCATGCCCCGGGCACGTTGCTGGTCCGGGAGGCCGGCGGGGTGGCCCGGCGCTTCGACGGCACCGACTACCACCCGGCCGACGACGCGCCGGGACTGCTGGTGGCGGCGAGCGACGAGATCTGGACCGAGGTCCGGTCGGCTCTCCTCGACCGCTGAGCCCTCGCGCGCCCCGGCTTCCTCCGCTCCCCACTTGTTAAGAAGGGGCCCCTGTACAACGGAATGCGTTAACAGGGGGCCCGTGCTTTCCGCTGGGGCGGGCGGTATTGTGACCGGCGGTCGACGGAAGGACCCTTTCGTGCCCAGACTCATCCGCCGCCCGTTGCTCGCTCTGCTGGCCGCCACGGCGCTGCTGCTCGGTGCCGGCCTCGCCCCGGCCGGTCCGGCGGTCGCCGCGCCGCCGGGCGCGCCCGACGAGGGTGGCAGCAAGCAGCTGCGGGAGGCCCTCGACGCGGCCGCCCGGGGCCACATCGAGGCGCAGGCCAAGCTGGACAACTCCAAGCGCCGCCAGGTGGCGCTGACCGCTCAGCTCAAGCAGATCGAGGTACGGCTGGTCGGGCTGACCGCGCAGGCCGGCGAGGTGGCCGTGCAGTCGTACCGGCTGGGCCGGCTGACGCCGGTGTCGATGCTGCTGGACAGCGCCGACCCGGAGGCGTTCCTGAACCGGGCCGCCGAGCTGGAGGTGATGGCCCAGCGGGACAGCGGCCGGCTGCGGGACCTCACCGCAGCCAGGGCGGAGGCGGCCCGGGCCAAGACGGCCATCGACGGCGAGGTGCGGGAGCAGCAGAAGCAGGTCGCCGCGCTGAAGAAGAAGAAGCGGGACGCGGAGATCGCGCTGGCCAAGGTCAGCTCGGGCAGCAGCGCCGGGTTCAGCGGCGGCTCGTCCTCCGCCAAGCCGGCCCCGCGCAACTCCGACGGCTCGTGGCCGTCCGAGTCCTGCTCGGTGGACGACCCGACGCCGGCCGACGGCTGCATCACCCCGCGCACCCTGCACATGCTCCAGCAGGCCAAGGCGGCTGGCTACAAGCGCTACGCGTCCTGTCACCGCAGCGGTGGCGACGGCGAGCACCCGAAGGGGCGGGCCTGCGACTTCGCCGCGGCGACCGACGGCTTCGAGGACGTCACGGCCACCGGCGGCGACAAGGCGTACGGCGACAGCCTGGCGCGGTGGGCCAAGAACAACGCGAGCCGGCTGGGCATCATGTACGTCATCTGGTACCGGCAGATCTGGATGCCGAACACCGGTTGGCGGGCGTACAGCGGGGGTGGCAGTCCCGCCGCCGATCACACGAACCATGTTCATATTTCGATGTACTGACCCGGAGTGCGCCGAACGCTCGTAGCATCGCGACGGTGAGCAGCTCATCGTCCGACCTCGTGGTGGGGTCCGCGCCGGCCGTACCGGCCCCGGCGGCCGGCCTGCCGAACGGGCTCGCCGCGTTCCTCGTCTTCCTCTCCAGCGGGGCCGTGCTGGTGCTGGAGACCGTGTCGCTCCGGCTCGTCGGCCCGTACGTCGGGGTGACCCTCCAGGTCACCAGCTCGGTGATCGGGATGGCGCTCGCCGCCATCGCGTACGGGGCGTGGATGGGCGGGTTCCTGGCCGACCGGCGGGACCCGCGCACCCTGCTGGCGCCGGCCCTGGTGCTGGCCGGCATCGCCACCGCGGTCACCCTCCCCGTCGTCCGCTGGACCGGCGAGGTGCTGCGCGGTGGTGCGGCCGGGGCCGTGCTGATGCTGACCGCGCTGGCCGTGCTGGTGCCGGCGGCGCTGCTGGCCGGGATCACCCCGCTGGTGGTGAAGCTGCAGCTCGCCGACCTGCGCCGGACCGGGCAGGTGGTCGGGCGGCTCTCCGGCATCGGCACGCTGGGCGGGATCACCGCCACCCTGGTCACCGGCTTCGTGCTGGTGGCGGCGCTGTCCAGCACGGTGATCGTGCTGGGGCTGGCGGCGCTGCTCGGGCTCACCGGGCTGGGGCTCGGGGCGTACCTGCGGCGGCGGGCGGGGACGGGACTGCCCGGTCCGGCGCGGGCGAAGGCGGCCCTGGCGGTGCTCGGCCTGGCCGGCGCGGGGCTCGCCACGGTCGCCCCGAACCCGTGCGACGTGGAGACCGCGTACCACTGCGCGCGGGTGGTGGCCGATCCACAGCGGGCCGGCGGGCGGGTGCTCTACCTGAACTCGGCCCAGCACTCGTACGTCGACCTGACCGATCCGACGCACCTGGAGTACGCGTACACCCGGTGGATCGGCCTGGTCGCGGACCTGGCCGCGCCGGACGGGCAGCGGCTGGACGCCCTGCACCTGGGCGGCGGCGGCTTCACCGTGCCCCGTTACCTGGCCGCCACCCGGCCGGGCACCGACAACCTGGTCTTCGAGATCGACGGCGGCCTGGTCGACCTGGACCGGCGGAAGCTGGGCGTGCGGACCGGCCCCGACCTGCGCGCCCGGGTGGGGGACGCCCGGGTGCTGCTCGGCGGTGAACCGACCGACAGCCGGGACCTGGTCGTCGGGGACGCCTTCGGGCACCTGGTGGTGCCCTGGCACCTGGCGACCCGGGAGATGGCCGGCGAGATCCGCCGGGTGCTCCGGCCGGGCGGGGTCTATGTGCAGAACGTCATCGACACCCCGCCGGGCCGCTTCGTCCGCAGCGAACTGGCCACCGTGGCCGCCGAGTTCCACCACGTCGCGCTGATCGCGCCGCCGTGGGCGATCGCCGGTGAGGCCGGCGCGAACTTCCTGCTCGTCGCCTCGGACGCGCCACTGCCGCTGTCGCGGATCATCGTCCGGCTGCGCGGCCTGCCGGAGCCGGCGGTGCTGCTGCACGGCGACGAGCTGACCTCGTACGTCGGGGACGCGCTGGTGCTCACCGACGACTACGCCCCGGTGGACCAACTCCTCGCGACCGCCTGATCGGGTGACTTTGCTGACCGATTCCGACCGTTGAGGTGTAGCCGGGGCGGCCTGGGGCAACTGCACCCACCATGGGTGGAACGGTCAGGAACGGCGGCGCGCAGCTGCTCGGTGAGCGGTACCGGCTGATCGAGCAGCTCGGCGCGGGCGGCATGTCGGTGGTGTGGCGCGGCTACGACGAGGTGCTCGGCCGGCAGGTGGCGGTCAAGGTGCTCGCCTCCCGGCTGGCCGCCGACAAGGCCTTCCGGCACCGGATCCGGATCGAGGCGCAGGCCGCCGCGCGGCTCTGCCACCCCAACATCACCAACGTGTACGACTACGGCGAGTCCGAGCAGGTCGGGCTGACCGTCCCGTACGTGGTGATGGAGCTGGTGGACGGCGGCCCGCTGAGCAGCCGGCTCGGCCGGGGCGGGCAGCTGCCCTGGCGGGAGGCCGTCACGATCGGCGCGGAGGTCGCCTCGGCGCTGGCCACCGCGCACGCCCGCGGCGTGGTCCACCGGGACGTGACCCCCGGCAACGTGATGCTCACCCCGACCGGGGTGAAGGTCGTCGACTTCGGCATCTCGGCCCTGGTGGGGGAGAGCGAGAAGGGCCCGGACGGCGCGCTGCTCGGCACCCCCGCCTACCTGGCGCCGGAGCGCCTCGACAACGGCCAGGTCTCCCCGGCCACCGACGTGTACGCGGTCGGCCTGCTGCTCTACCGGATGCTCACCGGCCGGCTGCCGTGGCAGGCGAGCACCACCACCCAGATGCTCCGCGCGCACATGTACAACGAACCGGACCCGATGCCCCAGGTGGTCGGCCTGCCCGACGCCGTCGCCGAGCTGGTCGGCCGGTGCCTGGCCAAGCGCCCCGCCGACCGTCCCGCCACCGCCGAGGTGGCCCGTACGCTCGCCGACGCGGCCGGCATCGCGGCGATCGTGCCGGTCTCCCCGGCGCTCGGTCAGTTCGACGCGGCGCTGCTGGAGAACGCCGGGACCACGATCCTGCCCTGGTCGTCGGCGACCGACGCGCTGCCCTTCTCCGCGGTACGCACCCGGGAGCGCCGGGCGGCGGCCCGCCGCCGCAAGGTCGAGGCCGGGGTGGCCGCCGTCGGCCTGGTCGCCGTCACCGCGACGATGTGGGGGTTGACCTCGCGCAGCCCGGCCAGCGGTGGCATCGAACCGACCGAGGCGCGGATGGGGCTGGCCGAGCCGGCCCCCTGCGAGGTCGACTACGCGCTGCGCCGCGACTCGGGCCGGGACTTCGCCGCCGAGCTGACCCTGACCAACACCGGCGGCCGGGAGCTGCGGGACTGGACGATGAGCTTCACCTTCCCGGGCCGGCAGACGGTGACGAAGGCCCAGCCGGCGGTGCAGCAGGAGGGGCGAACGGTGCTGGTCCGGCCGGCCGCCGGGACCGCCGCACTGGCGCCCGGCGGATCGCAGAAGGTGGCCCTGACCGGCAGCTACACCGGGGCGAACCCGCTGCCGGTGCGGTTCAAGCTGGGCGACCAGGCGTGTGACGTGCAGGTCTCCGGGGTGGCCGGCTCCATCCCGACCACCGCGCCGACGACGACCGCGCCGACGAAGGCGCCGGCAAAGGCTCCCGCGAAGGCCACCACGAAGAGCAGCGGCACCCGTTCCTCGGGCACGTCCGGCGGGAGCAGGGCCAAGCCGGAGAAGAAGCCCAAGGGCAAGGACGGTGGTAAGGGAAAAGGAAAGTGACCGAGGGAAAGGGGGGCGGTCACGACAAGAAGGGTAAGAAGGGCAAGAAGGGCAAGTGACGCTCAGCTGAGCGCCGCGAACCGCTGCACGGCGCTGATGCTGCCCTCCACGATCAGCACGCTCCCCTCGGCCAGCACCGTCTCCGGCGCGGCGTAGCGGAACCGTTCGCCCGGGAGCTTCGCCCCGACCACCATCACTCCGTACCGGTCGGCGGGGGTCAGCTCGCGCAGCGGCCGGCCGACCATGGCGTCCGGCACCCGGACCTTCGCGATGGCGAAGTCGTCGCCGAACTCGATGAAGTCGAGCATCTTGCTGACGATCAGGTGCGCCACCCGCTCGCCGGTCTCCGCCTCGGGGAAGACCACGTGGTGCGCGCCGACCGAGCCGAGGATCTTGGCGTGCTTCTCCGAGGTGGCCCGGGCCCAGATCTGCGGGACGCCCAGCTCGGTCAGGGCCAGCACGGTCAGCACGCTGGCCTCCACCGACGCCCCGATGGCCACCACCACCCGCCGGAAGTCGGCGACCCCCAACTGGCGCAGCGCGCCCTCCTCGGTGGCGTCGGCCTGCACCACGCGTTCCAGGTGCGACGCCCAGCGCTGCACCACCTCGCCGCTGCGGTCGATGGCGAGGACCTGATGGCCGAGCTGGGACAGCGAGCCGGCCAGGTGGCAGCCGAACCGGCCCAGACCGATCACCACGATGCCGCTGTCGTCCGTCTTCCTAGCCGACAATGGGTTGCTCCTCCGGATAGCGGTACAGCCGGCGTCGGGTGTTCAACGCGATCGCCGACCCGAGGGTGAGCGGGCCGATCCGGCCGATGTACATCAGGGCGGTCAGCACGTACTCGCCGGGTTCGGGCAGCCGCGCGGCGAGGCCGGTGGTGAGGCCGGTGGTGCTGAACGCGGAGGTGACCTCGAAGAGCGCGGCGTAGTAGCGCACCCGCTGGGTGAGCAGGATCAGCGCCACCGTGCCGCCGACCACCAGCGCCACGCTGAGCAGCGCCACGGTGAGGGCCTGCCGCTGGCTGGCCGTGGCGAGCCGCCGGTTGCCCACCGTGACGTCCGGCTCGCCGCGCAGTTCCGCCCGGATGACGAAGGCCAGCAGGAAGAACGTGGAGACCTTGATGCCGCCGGCCGTGCTGGCGCTGCCCCCGCCGATGAACATCAGCACGATCAGCAGGGGGTAGCTCTCGTCGTGGAGCCGGCCGATGTTGATCACGTCGAAGCCGCCGGTGCGGCTCAACGCGATCTGGGTGAACGAGGCCAGCGCCTTGCCCGGGGCGTCGTAGGTGCCGATGGTGGCGGGATTGGTCCACTCCGCGAGCAGCAGTGCGCCGAAGCCGACGCCGATCAGGACGAAGCTGCCCCAGATGGTGAGCTTGGTGGCGACCGTCCACCGGGCCGGCCGGCGCCAGGTCCGCACGGCCTCGAAGAGCGCCGGGAAACCCAGGCCGCCGAGGATCGCCCCGAGCGCCAGCGGCAGCGCCACCCAGGGGTCCCGGGAGAACGCCACCAGTCCGTCGCTGTAGAGGGTGAACCCGCCGTTGTTGAACGCCTGGATCGAGTGGAAGGTGGCGGACCAGAGCGCCGAGCCCAGCGGGTAGTCGTAGGCCAGCCAGAGCCGGCCGGTGACGACCGCGGTCATCACCGCCTCGGCGACGAAGACGGTCGCCGCGATCCGCACCAGCAGCCAGCGTACGTCGCCGATGCCGTACTCCTGGGTCTCGGCCTGCACGAGCAGCCGGTTGCGCAGGCCGAGCTGCCGGGACACCACCAGGATCACCAGGGCCGCGATGGTCAGGATCCCCAGGCCGCCGAGCTGGGTCAGCACGGTGATCATCACCAGCCCGAAGTCGTTCCAGTAATTCGGGGTGTCGTTGATCGCCATCCCGGTGACCGAGACGGCCGAGGTGGAGGTGAAGAGCGCCACGACGAACGGGGTGTACCGGTGCTCGCTGGTCGCCCAGGGCAGCATCAGCAGGCCGGTACCGACCAGGATCGCCACCAGGAACCCGAGCGGCACCAGCCGCACGGGATGACGGAGCAGGCGGCGCACCAGGTCATCTTCCGTCCGGAGATTCACCGGCAGGTCAGGAACCGACCAACTGGTGGCCAACCGCGACCGGTCTGCTGGGCGCATCCCTCGACGACAGGAGACGGCGTTGCGACGTACCCTTTCCGCCCTCGGTCTGGCCGGCGCGCTGCTCGCGGCGGCCGTGGTGGTGCCGACCGTGGCCGCCCAGGCCGACCCGGAGCCCGGCGCCGACCGGCACCGGGCCACCCAGCGGCCCATCGTGATCGGCCACCGGGGCGCCAGCGGCTACCGCCCCGAGCACACCCTGGAGTCCTACCGGCTGGCGATCCGGTTGGGCGCGGACTTCATCGAGCCGGACCTGGTCTCGACGAAGGACGGTGTGCTGGTCGCCCGGCACGAGAACGAGATCTCCGGGACCACCGACGTGGCCGCGCACCCCGAGTTCGCCGCCCGGAAGGCGACGAAGACCATCGACGGGGTCGCGGTGACCGGCTGGTTCACCGAGGACTTCACCCTGGCCGAGCTGCGGACGCTGCGGGCCAAGGAGCGGCTGCCCCAGGTGCGGGTGGCCAACACCGCGTTCGACGGGAAGTTCCCGGTGCCGACGTTCCAGGAGGTCATCGACCTGGCCCGGGCCGAGTCGAAGGCCCGGGGCCGGACCATCGGCGTCTATCCGGAGACCAAGCACCCCAGCTACTTCGCCTCGATCGGGCTGCCGCTGGAGGAGCCGTTGGTGGCGGTGCTTCGTCGGAACGGGCTGACCCACCGCAACGACCCGGTCTTCATCCAGTCCTTCGAGACCGCCAACCTGCGCAAGCTCGACGGCCTGACCGACGTCCGGCTGGTGCAGCTGATGGACGCCACCGGCCGCCCGTACGACTTCACCGCCGCCGGAGACAGCCGCAGCTATGCCGACCTGGCCACTCCTGCCGGGCTGGCCTGGATCGCCGACTACGCCGACGGCGTGGGCGTCAACAAGAACCTGATCGTCCCGCGGGACGCCGCCGGCAAGCTGCTCGCCCCGACCACCCTGGTCCGGGACGCGCACCGGGTGAAGCTGGTCGTGCACGCCTGGACGTTCCGCGCGGAGAACCAGTTCCTGCCGGTCGACTTCCGGATCGGCGCGGACCCGAACGCCCGCGGCGACATCACCGCGGAGTACGAGCTCTTCTTCGGCCTCGGCCTGGACGGCGCCTTCGCCGACCAGCCGGACACCGCCGTCGCCGCCCGCGCCGGCCTCGCCTGATCGGGATACCTCGGCCGCCGTCCGGTCCCGGGTGGCGGCCGAGGCCGCTGGGTGTGGCCACGAAGCTGGCTATTCAATATATAAAGTGACTTATTGCTCGATAATCGTTGAATGTCTGTTTTTCGTACGAGAGGCGCGCGCTCGCGAAGACGCTCCACCGCAGCGACGGCCCTGCTCGGCAGTCTGCTGGCGCTGATCGGGCCGTACGCGGCACCATCCGCCCGAGCGGCTCCCGCCCCACCGGCAACCCGACTGACCCTCGTCAAGGTGCTGACCGGCGGCGGCCCGGAGGTAGGTCCATGGGACTGGGAGCTGGAGGCCGTGCCGGTGCCCCGCGACGGCGTGCCGACCCCGCCCCGGATCTCCGGGCCGACCGGGGCTCCGTCGGTGACGGGTGCCGAGGTGGTTCCCACCGTCAGGTACCACCTGATGGAGGACTTTTTGGGCCGCTTTCGCGGCTACGAGCCGGTCGGCCCGCCGCAGTGCGTGCTGACCGGCACATCGACGGTGGTGCCCACGCCGAACGACGAGCTCACCCCGGCGTACGGCCAGGACATCACCTGCACGTTCCACAACCGGGCTCTCCCACCGCCCCACCTCACCCTGGTCAAGCGGGTGGCGAACATCTACGGCGGGACGGCGACGCCACAGGACTGGGTGCTGACGGCCACCCCGTACGGGGACCGTCCACCGATCACCGGCCGGAGCGGGGAGGCGGCGGTGACCGACGTGGTCGCCGCGGCCGAGGTTGAGTACGACCTCACCGAGAGTAGGGGCCCGGACGGCTACGAGCCGTTTTATGGACCACCGTTCTATCCCCGTTGCGTCTACACCGGCACGTCCATAGACATTCCCCTGTCGCACGGGTACTTGACGATGTCGTACGGATCCAGCGTCACCTGCATGTTCGACAGCATCCAGTATCGGGACTTCCGGCCGGCGTACCTGACCCTGGTCAAGAAGGTGGAGGGCCAAGCCGACCCGAAGGCCTGGACCCTGACCGCCACGGAAGAACGCATTGGAGGGGGGATCAGCGGTGTCTCGGGCAGCCCCGAGGTGACCCGGGCGCCGGTGCATGCATACCCCTTCTCCTCCTACCGGCTGGCCGAGTCGGGCGGCCCGCCGGGATACGAGCCGGTCGGCCCGCCGGAGTGCGTGCTGGCGGGCACCGACACCACAGTGGACGTGGTGGACGGAATCATCCGGCCGCAGGGCACCCAGGACATCGTGTGCACGTTCCGCAACCGGGCGGTACTACCCGAGCCGGCCCGGCTCACCCTGGTCAAGCAGGTCGAGAATGGGTACGGGGGCACGGCGAAGCCGCAGGACTGGGTCTTGACCGCCGTCCCGCCGACCGGTTCCGGCACGCCGATCACCGGTCGTAGCGGGCAGGCCGAGGTGACCGGCGTGACGGCCGTCGGAGGCGTCGGTTACACCCTCCGGGAGACCGGCGGCCCGCAGGGCTATGCGGAGTCGGAACCGGTCTCCTGCGTGCTCGACGGCACCCGGACTCCCCTGCCCACACCCAACGGCGTCTTCACGCCGGCCGCCGGGAAGAGTTACACCTGCACCTGGCGCAACGCCCAGCTCGATCCGGGTGCGGCCCAGCTGACCCTGGTGAAGAAGGTGTGGGGCACGGGCGATCCGACGGACTGGACGCTGACCGCCGTGCCGGCCGGCGGCGGTACACCGATCAGCGGGGTGTCGGGCAGTCCGGAGGTCACCCGGGTCCGGGTCCGGGTGGGCGTCGGCTACCGGCTCGGTGAGTCGGGCGGCCCGCCAGGGTACGAGCAGGTCGGGCCGCCGGAGTGCGTGCTGACGGGTACCCGGACGGAGGTGCCGGTGGCGAACGGGTCGATCACTCCGGACCGGGATCAGGACATCACCTGTACCTTCACCAACCGGTCGGCCAAGCAGCCCGGTTCGCCGTGGCAACCGGGTGAGCGGCTGCCGGTGACCGGTCCGAGGCTCACCGGGATCATCGGCGGCGGGCTGCTGGCCACCGCCACGGGTGCGGCGCTGTTGATGATCACCTGGCGGCGGAGACGGGTGGCCTGACGAATGTCGATCGGCCGGCGCTCGGCTGATCAGGGCGGCCCGGCGGAGTGGTCCGTCGGGCCGCACGGTCCAGTGGTGGACAGGCAAGAACGGGTCACCAGCGCCGTCGGCGCCTGTGCATCCGGCAGGGGCGGGGCGAGTGCCGCGAACGCTACAGACTTGATGGCAAAGATGAATCACCCGTCACGCGTCGCACCGGGCAGGTGATTCATCTTTGCCATCAAGTTCGTAGGGCCACCAGCATCGGTATGGGGAGGGCGGGTCGGGTTTCCGCGTCTCGCCACCTTTGCGGACCGTGCGGCGCGGTCGGGCATCGGGATGGGAAAGATCCTCTCGATCGAGAAAGTGCAGGCAGCAACGGACATTTACCCCAATACTGTCGAAACGTGACCCACGGAGAGAGGTGGGTCAGGGGTCGCGTCGTCCCGCACGACGTCACGGGGGTTCATGAATGTCCATTCCGATCATCACGCGAGCGCGCCGACGCCTGAGCGCGACGGCCGCCCTGGCCCTGATCTGCGGTGCACTGCCGCTGGTCGGGCCGCACGCGGCGCAGCCGGCCCACGCGGCCAGCCCGACCACCGCCACGCTGACCGTCAACAAGGGCGGCGACCGCCAGGCCGAGGACCTGGTCGGGCCGCTCGCCGGCGCCGTCTTCGACTTCTACGCGGGTGTCTCCGGCACCCGGCCCGGCCCCGGTGACACGCCGACCGCCTCGTGCACCACCGGCGGGGACGGTTCGTGCAGCGTCGACGTGCCGGGGCGTACCGGCACCAACCAGGGCTACTGGATCATCGAGCGGAGCGCACCCAGTGGCTGGCGCCTGCTCGAGACGCTCGACACGGGCGGCGGCACCACCACGCCGACCACCTACAACGGCGTCTTCACCGGCGCGGTCTCCAACAACGTCTCCTACCAGTTCCCGGTCAACACCACCGGCAACACCAACCGGACCGCGCGGGGGGCGGTGTGGGCGGACGCCCGCGACAACCCGCCCCTGCCGTCGCAGTGCGGCCTCAGCATCGCGTTGCTGATCGACGTCTCCGGCTCCATCTCGCCCAACCTGCCCGACGTGAAGAATGCCGCGAACGGCTTCGTGGACGCCCTGACCGGCACCCCGTCGGAGATCGGGCTCTACACCTTCGCCACCAACGCGGCCACCGTGCTCAACCCGGTGCCGGTCTCCGACACCACGGGCGCGAACACGGTGAAGGCGGCGATCAACGGACTCACCGCGGGTGGCACCACCAACTGGGACGCCGGTCTCTTCCAGGTCGCCGCCGCGCCGAACACGTACGACGCGGTCATCATCCTGACCGACGGCAACCCCACGGTGTACGGACCGCCGCCGGCCCAGGGTCCCGGCAACTTCACCCGCTTCAAGGAGGTGGAGAACGGCGTCTTCTCGGCCAACGCGGTCAAGGCCGAGGGCACCCGGGTCGTCGCCGTCGGAGTGGGCGCCGGCGTGACCGGCTCGGCCAACAACCTGGCCGCGATCTCAGGCCCGGTGGCCGGCTCCGACTACATCCAGACGGGGTACGAGGAACTGGCCGCCGTGTTCCGCCGGCTCGCCCTCGAAGCCTGCGCCGGCACCATCAGCGTGGTCAAGAAGGTGATCCCGGCCGGTGGCACGGTCGCCGACGCGGTACCCGCCGGCGGCTGGACGATATCCACCACCACCACCGGGGTCACCCCGGGCAGCGCGGTCACCGACACGCTCACCGGTGCGGTGAACTTCGACGTCGACCTGACCGGGGTGACCAGCAAGCCGGTCACCCTCGAGGAGACACCGAAGGCCGGCTTCACCCTGGAACAGCAGGGTGGCGACAACGCGGCCTGCACCGCGAACGGTACGGCGACCCCGGTGACCAACAGCGGCGCCAACGGCTTCACGGTGGACGCCCAGGCCACCGCCATCGTCAGCTGCGTGATCCTCAACCGGGAGGCGGAACAGCAGCGGTCCACCATCGTGGTGCACAAGACCTGGGTCATCAACGGCACGTCGTTCGAGAACCCGGACCAGCCGGTGGAGTTCCAGTCGGACCTCGCGATCAGCGGCATCAACGACCCGGCCTGGAACACCCCGTACGACAGCTTCGCCACCGGCACCACGGTGACCATCGGCGAGACGATCAACAAGGACCTGCTACCGGTCAACTGCGGCACCGTAGCGGTCACCGGCGATGTCGGGCCGGTCGTGCTCACCCTGCCGGGCCTGAACTCCTTCCGGGTCACCAACACGGTGACCTGCCCGACCCGGCTGACGCTGGCGAAGGAGCTGCAGAACCCGTACGGCGTCCCGGAGCCGTCGTTGGACGCCTGGACGCTGAAGGCGATCACGGGGGGCAGCACGGTGGTCGAGGGGACCAACGGGGTGACCGGTGACGTCGCCCCGGGCGTGCTCCACTCGCTGGCCGAGAGCACCGTTCCCGGGTTCACCCAGGTCAGGAACACCGGTGCGGTGATCACCCCACCGGCCACCGGCAGCTGGAACTGCGGGCTGCGGCAGGCGGACGGCTCCGTGGGTCCGGCCTACACCGGCGCCAACGGCGTGGCCAGCGTGCCGCTCGGCGAGACGGCGGTCTGCACCGCGGTCAACCAGGCCCAGGCGGCCAAGCTGACCCTGGTGAAGGAGGTCAGCGGCGGTACCGCGACGCCCCAGGACTGGCTCCTGGAGGCGGCACCGCTGCCCCGTAACGACCTCCCGGTCCCGGTCGTGATCAGTGGGCGTAGCGGCACCCCGGCGGTGACCGGTGCGGAGGCGTTCCCGAACGTGACGTACCAGCTCGGGGAGAAAGACGGACCGGCGGACTACGAGCAGGTCGGCACGCCGCAGTGCGTGCTGACCGGGACGTCCACGCCGGTGCCGACGCCGAACAACCGGCTCACCCCGACGTTCGGCCAGGACGTCACCTGCACGTTCCGTAACCAGTTCGTCCCGCCGCCCGCGCCCGCCCGGCTGACCCTGGTCAAGCAGGTGAAGAACGACTTCGGCGGCACCGCCACCCCGCAGGACTGGCTGTTGAACGCGATCCCCCCGACGGGGTCGGGCGCGACCCCGATCAGCGGTCGCAGCGGCCAGGCGACGGTCACCGACGTGGCGGCCGTGGGCGGAGTCGGCTACACCCTCAGTGAGACCGGGGGCCCGGCCGGCTACGAGCAACTGGGCCCGGTGACCTGCGTGCTGAACGGCACCGAGACGCCGATCCCGACGCCGAACGACGTGTTCACCCCCGCTGCCGGGGAGAGCTACACCTGCACCTGGCGCAACGGCCAGCTCGACCCGGGCAGCGCCCACCTGACCCTGGTCAAGAAGCTGCTCGACGGCAAGGACGGCTGGGATGGCAGCGGCGGCCCGAGCAGCGGCGGCCCGAGCGGCGGCGGCCCGGGCGGCAGTGGCGGCATGGACGACTGGAGTGGCGGCCCGGGCGGCGGCGGGAACTGGGGCGGTGACGGTGGCGGCAAGGCCAAGCCCACCGACTGGCTGCTCACCGCGACACCGCTCAACGGCGCGACCCCGATCAGCGGCCGGACCGGCAGCCCGGCCGTCACCGACGTACGGGTCCAGGTGGGCGTCGGCTACCGGCTCACCGAGTCCGGCGGCCCCAAGGGATACGAGCAGGTCGGGCCGCCCGAGTGCGTGCTGGCCGGCGGGGAGTCGGTGCCGGTGGTGAACGGGGTGGTCACCCCGGAACGGGGCCAGGACATCACCTGCACCTTCACCAACCGGGCGGTGAAGAAGCCCGGGCCGCCGTGGTACCACGGCGGAGGACACCTGCCGGTCACCGGCGTCAAGCTGACCGGGATCATCGGCGGCGGCCTGCTGGCCGTGGTCGGCGGTGCGGCACTGCTCCTGGTCACCTGGCGGCGCAGGAGGTCGCTGACCGTCTGACCGATCGACGGACGGCCCGGTGGGATCCGGGTCGGCGCGGCGCACCACGCCACGTCGACCCGCCCCGCCGGGCCGCCGTCGTTCCCGACCCTGCCCCGGCTCGCGCCGTGTCGCGGTGCGGTCGAGGGATTCGGGGTGCGTCCGTTGACGCCGGAGCGACCACCAACGCACCCAGCGCTGTCGGCCTGCCGCGCGACGCGGCGCGAGCGCGGGCCTGGCGCGAGGCGGGTGCGGGCGTTGTGCTGACGATGGCGGGGCGCGACACCCGGGCCCGGTCACCGGTGGCGGCAGCGGCCATCCGGAGTCGGTGGGGTTACGCGGTGACGGCGACGCTTGTAACGAGCGGCCACCCGATCCCGATGACTTGTGTGTTACGCCCACATAGCCCGTGGGTGACGTCACTTCTAGCGTGAGCCGACAACTGAGTCAGCTTCCTGTCCTCACCTGGAGTCGCGATGACGGTCCGGCACACGCGGCGGGTGTTCCTCTCCGCCGCCACGATGATGGCGGCGGCGCTCGCCACCACGGCCTGCGGCAGCCCGCAGGACACCGCCTCCGGCGGTGGTGACACCGCCCCGGTCAAGGTCGGTCTGGTCTACTCCCAGTCCGGCCCGCTGGCCAGCTACGGCAAGCAGTACATCGAGGGGTTCAAGGCCGGCCTGGACTATGCCACCAAGGGCACCGGCAAGGTCGGTGACCGCAAGGTCGAGGTCACCGAGGTCGACGACGCGGGCGACCCGGCCAAGGCGGTCTCCGCCGCCAAGGACCTGATCGGCAAGGGTACGAAGATCATTGCCGGTTCCACCTCGTCCGGCGTGGCCCTCCAGGTCGCCCCGATCGCCGCCCAGAACAAGGTGCTCTTCATCTCCGGCCCGGCCGCCACCGACGCGGTGACCGGGGCGAACAGGTACACGTTCCGCTCGGGTCGGCAGTCGTACCAGGACGTGGTGACCGCCAAGTCGTTCATCGGCGACGCGACCGGCAAGAAGGTCGTCGTCTTCGCCCAGGACGGCGCGTTCGGCGACGCCAACGAGGCCGCGGTCAAGAAGGTCATCGGCGGCGCCGGTGCCACCGTCAGCAGCGTCCGGGCCCCGGCCAGCGCCACCGAGTTCACCCCGTTCGCCAGCCAGATCAAGGCCGCCAAGCCCGACCTGCTCTTCGTCGCCTGGGCCGGCACCACCGCCCCGGCCATGTGGCAGACCCTGGACCAGCAGGGCGTGCTCGCCTCCACCACGGTCGTCACCGGCCTGGACATCCGCGCCTCCTGGCCCACCTTCGGCGCGGCCGGCGCCAAGATCTCCTTCCTGTCGCACTACTTCGACGGGGCCAGCGACACCGAGGCCGCCAAGGCCGCCAAGGCGAAGATTCCCGGCGGGACGCTCGACCTGTTCCACCCGGACGGCTTCGCCGCCGCCCAGATGGTCGTCCGCGCCGCGTCCGAGGGGGGCGACGACGTCGACAAGATGGTCAAGGCCCTCGAAGGCTGGCAGTTCGACGGGATCAAGGGGCCGATGACCATCCGCGCCGAGGACCACGCGCTGCTCCAGCCGATGTACCAGGCCAAGCTCACCGGCAGCGGCACCGCCTTCACGGCCGCCGCGCAGAAGAGCCTGACCGGTGACGAGACCGCCCCGCCGGTCACCCGGATGAAGGGCTGAGAAGTGCTCGCCACCCGCGGTCTGACCTGGCGGATCGGTGAGGTCGCCATCGTCGACTCCGTCTATCTCGACCTCGCCCCGGGGGAGTTCCTCGGCGTGATCGGGCCGAACGGCGCCGGCAAGACCTCCCTGTTCAACCTGATCACCGGCCTGCGCAAGCCCACCGAGGGGCGGCTCCTGCTCGACGGGAAGGACATCACCGAGCTGCCGCCGCACCGCCGGGCCCGGCTCGGGCTGGGACGTACCTTCCAGTCGTCCTCGGTCTTCGGGTCGCTCACCGTGCGGGAGAACGTCCGGCTGGCCGTACAGGCGCACCGGGGTGGCTCGATGAAGCTGTGGCGGCGGGCGGCGGCCGACCGGGAGGTGGCCGCCGCCGCCGACGCGGCGCTCGACCAGGTCGGCCTGCACCACCGGGGTACGGCCCTGGCCGGCACCCTGGCGCACGGCGAGAAGCGCATGCTGGAGATCGCCCTGCTGCTCGCCGGCGAACCCCGGGTGATGCTGCTCGACGAGCCGATGGCCGGGGTCAGCACCTCCGACGTGCCCGAACTGGTGAGCGTGATCAAGTCGCTGACCGGTGACAGCGGTCGGTCGGTGCTGATGGTCGAGCACCACATGGACGTGATCCTGGAGCTGGCCGACCGGATCGCCGTGATGCACCACGGCGCGCTGCTGGCCTGCGACACGCCGGACACGGTGATGGCCAACGCCACCGTCCAGGAGGCGTACCTGGGGGAGTCCCTATGAGCGTCGAACCCGTCCTCGCCGTCGAGGACCTGTCGGTGCGGATCGCCGGGCTGCACATCCTGCAGGGGGTGTCGTTCGACGTCGCGCCGACCGGGGTGACCGTGCTGCTCGGCCGCAACGGCGTCGGCAAGACCACCACGCTGCGCGCGATCGTCGGGCTCACCCCCCGCAGCGGCGAGGTGCGCGGCAGCATCCGGATGGGCGCGCAGAGCCTGCTCGCCCGCCCCACCCACCGGCTGGTCCGCGGCGGCCTCGGCTATGTGCCGGAGGACCGGGACGTCTTCGCCGGGCTCACCGTCGCGGAGAACCTGCGGCTCGCCGAACGGCGGGGCACCACCCCGGCGTACGACCGGGTCTTCGCGCTCTTCCCGGAGCTGGACCGACGCGGACGGCAACGGGCCGGCTCGCTCTCCGGCGGGCAGCAGCAGATGCTCGCGATCGGCCGGGTGCTGCTCAACGACAACCGGCTGCTGCTGGTCGACGAGCCGACCAAGGGGTTGGCGCCGAAGGTGGTGACCGAGGTGGCCGAGGTGCTGGAACGGGTGGCCGAGACGGTGCCGGTGCTGCTGGTCGAGCAGAACCTGGCCGTGGTGCGCCGGCTGGCCTCCGACGCGGTGGTGCTCTCCGCCGGCCGAGTGGCCTGGACGGGGAACGCGCAGGAGCTGCTGCTGGAGACCGCGCTGACGAAGTCCCTGCTCGGTGTCGGCGCCTCGGAGGTCCACTCATGAGCACGGTGATCCTGTTGACGCTGACCGGGCTGGGCCTGGCGGCGCTCTATTTCCTGGTCGCCTCCGGGCTCTCCCTGGTCTTCGGCTTGGCCGACGTGCTCAACTTCGCGCACGGCCTCTTCCTCGGCGTCGGCGCGTACGCGACCTGGTGGGCGGCGGGCAACCTGCCCGGGGCCGGCCCGGACGGCCTCGGCTTCGTGCTGGCCGTCGTCTTCGGGGTGCTCGCCGGCTCGCTGGTGGCGGTGCTGGTCGAGCTGGTGCTGATCCGGCCGCTCTATTCCCGCACCATCGAACAGGTGCTGGTCACCGTCGGGCTGTCGCTGGCCGGGGTCGCGCTGCTCCAGGCCACCTGGGGCGCGGACGCGCGGCCCTTCCCGCGCCCCGCCTGGACCCGGGACGTGACCGGCGTCCTCGGCGCGAACGTGCCGAACGCCGGCCTGCTGCTGGTCGTCGCCGCGGTGCTGGTGCTCGGTGCGCTGCTCGCCTTCCTCCGCTGGACCCGCTACGGCCTGGTGATCCGGGCCGGGGTGGAGAACCGGGAGATGGTCACCGCGCTCGGCATCGACGTCCGCAAGGCGTTCACCCTGGTCTTCGCCATCGGCGGGGCGGCCGCCGCGCTGGCCGGGGCGCTCGGCGGCGTCTACTTCGGCACCGTGTCACCCGGGCAGGGCGGCTCACTGCTGATCTTCGCCTTCATCGTGGTGGTGATCGGCGGGATGGGCTCGGTCGTCGGGTCCGCGTACGCGGCGGTCGCGGTGGGGCTGCTGCAACAGTTCGTCAACTACTACGGCACGTCCGGCCTGGGTGACCTCTGCGTGGTCGGGCTGCTCGCCGTGGTGCTGCTGCTGCGTCCGCAGGGCTTCGCCGGAAAGGTGGCAACGGCATGACCGACTCCGTGGTGGAGGCGCCCCCGGCGCGGGTGCCCGACGAGCTGACCCCGGGGCGCCCCCGCCGGCCCGGGCTGCGGCCGTTCCTGCCGCTGGTCGCGCTGGTGGTGGCGGCGATCGTGCCGTACTCGACGGTGAACCTGCCGGGCCTCTTCGAAGGGCCGCTCAACTCGCCGGGCACCCTGCAACTGCTCGCCATCTGCCTGGTCTTCGGCGGGCTCGCCGCCGGCTACGACCTGCTCTTCGGGCGGACCGGGATGCTCTCCTTCGGACACGCCCTCTATTTCGCCGCCGGCGTGTACGGCACCGACGTGCTGGTCACCCGGGCCGGACTGCCGCTGTGGCAGGCGGCGCTGCTCACCGTCACCGGCGGGACGATCCTCGCCGCGCTGCTCGGCGCGGTGGCGCTGCGTACGGTGGGGATCGCCTTCGCCATGGTGACCCTGGCCTTCGCGCAGGTCGGGGCGATCCTGGTGGCCCGGGACTTCGGCGGGCTCACCGGCGGTGAGGAGGGGCTGCCGCTGGACGTGTCCGGGCTGCCGTCGGTGTTGGTCGGGGTGACCAACACGGTGAACCTCTACTGGCTGGCGCTGGCGTACCTGACGCTGGTGGTCTTCGTGGTGCACCGGGTCAGCGGCTCGCCCACCGGGCGGGTGCTGGCCGGGCTGCGCGACGACGAGCGGCGGATCGGGGTGCTGGGGCTCGACCCGTACCGGTTCAAGCTGGTCGCGTTCACCCTCTCCGGCGGGCTGGCCACGGCCGGCGGGGTGGTCTACTGCCTGATCGTGGGCGGTGCGAGCCCGCACGTCACCTCGTCCGAGCTGACCCTGTCCCTGCTGGTCATGGTGGTGCTCGGCGGCCCCGGCACCCGCTGGGGCCCGGTCCTGGGCGGCATCCTCTACATGTACCTCGACCACCGCCTCACCGCCTTCGGCACCAGCGACGCGGTGAACGCCCTCCCGGCGGTGCTGAGCCGCCCGCTGAGCCAGCCCCTCTTCGTCCTCGGCACGGTCTTCATCCTCGCCGTCTACTTCTTCCCCGGCGGCCTGACCAGCCTCAAATCCCGCCTCACCCCCCTCCTCACCCCCCTCCTCACCTCCCTCCGCCGCCCCCCGTCACCCCGTTGATCATGGAGTTGGCGGCGCGACACGCCGGTGTCGACGCCGCTAACCTCATGATCGACGGAGCTGAGTGGGAGGGGACAGGGCGTGGGCGAGCGGTTGGCGGTGGTCAGTGGGGGTGGGACCGGGATCGGGGCGGCCGTGGCGCGGGGGCTCGTGGTCGACGGGTACGACGTGGTGATCGTGGGGCGGCGGGGGGACGTGCTGCGGGCGACCGCGGAGCGGATCTCGGCGGAGTGCGGGCGGGCGTCGGCGGTTCGGGCGGTGACTGCTGACCTCACTGATCCGGGGCAGGTCGCCGGGGTGGTGGATGCGGTGGGGGAGCGGACCGTGGACGCGGTGGTGAACAACGCCGGTGGCTACCTGGGCGGTTCCGACGACACCCTCGATGACGTGGCCGCCTGGTGGCGGGCCAACCTGGACGCCAACGTGCTCACCGCCGTGCTGCTGACCGAGGCGCTGCGGCCGGCGCTGCGGCGGCCCGGTGGGCGGGTGGTCCTGGTCAGCTCCATCGCCGCCCAGCGCGGCGGGGCCGGGCCGTACTCGGCGGCGAAGGCGGCGCTGCACGGCTGGGCGTACGACCTGGCCACCCGGCTCGGCAAGGAGCAGATCACGGTCAACGTGGTCAGCCCCGGTTATGTCGCCGACACCGAGTTCTTCGGCGACCGGATGACCCCGGAGGGGCACGCCGCCCGGGTGGCGGCCACCCTGGTCGGCCGGGCCGGCGAACCGGACGACATCGCGGCGGCCGTGCGCTATCTGGTCGGCCCCTCCGCCGGCTATGTCACCGGTCAGGTCCTCGGCGTCAACGGCGGCTCCGTCCTCGGCCGCTGAGGCCACCCCACGCTCGACGGTCACCCCGGTCACCCCGGTCACCCCGGTCGCTGCGGTCGCCCCGGTCACCCCGGTCGGCGGATGCCGGGGCGGCGACCCCCCGTGTGGCCGCCGCCCCGGCATCCGCCGAGTGGTGGGTCAGCCGTTCAACAGCTCGTACGCCGTGGCCGGCGCCTTCGTCGCCTTGCTCCCCGTCGGCCTGGTGATCTTCGGGGTGCTGCCGTAGCCGACGTAGCTCACCACGTAGTCGTACGCCTTGCGCTTCCCGACCGCCGGCATCTTCAGCGTCAGCGACGCGAGGTGCTGGTCCGGGCCCACCACCGCGGTGAACGGCACCTGCCTGCCGGCCTCGCCGAGGGCCGCCGCCTCCCCGTCCTCCAGCGCCTTCGCCGCCTCACCGCCGGTCACGTCGATGACCCCGGCATACCGCCCCGGGCCCTGCTCCTGCACCGAGGTGGCCGCCTGGATCAGCGGACCGGCGTTGCCCAGGTCCGCCCCGTCATAGCTGGGCGCGCCGGCGGCGTCCTTCAGCCTGGACCGGTCCAGCTCCATCCACTTGTCCGGGAACCTCGGCAGGCCCGGCCGGCCGGTGAACTTGGCCTTCAACCAGAGCTTGTCGTCCATCACCAGGAAGGAGAGCTTCGTGGTGACGCCGTCGGAGTCGGCGGGCATCAGCGTCACCATCTCGAACGCCTTCGACGCCGGGTCCACCCGACCGCTGAGCGTGCTGGACGCGTCCCGTCCGGTGAACCGGAACGCCCCCTCCGTACCCTGCGGCACGGTCGCCAGCAGGGCGTCCTTCGGCGAGGTGGCCGGCGTGTCCGCTGCGCCGTCCGTCCGGTCCCCGGCCGGCCCGCAGCCGCCGAGCAGTGCGCTCGCTGCCACCGCGACGGCGACCGCCCCGACCATCCGTCGGATCGTGCCGGTGCCGCCCATTGCCTGTGTCATCGCAGTTCTCTTTCTTCGTTGCCTGGCTCCTGCCGATGACGATGCTGGGGCCGGGCACGGCCGATCCGCTGCCGATATGCTGCCGTCCGGCTGCCGGGCACTGCCGTCCGGCGACCACGGGGGTGTCAGGAGCGGAAACGCGCATGTCAGGAACCAAGCCGCCGGAGGGACCGGCCGGTGCCGGGCCGCTGTCGGCGCGGCTGCGTTTCGACCTCCTCGGGCCGCAGAAGGCCTGGTACGCCGACCGGGAACTCGATCTCGGCCCCGGCAAGCGGCGGGCCGTGCTGGCGGTGCTGCTGCTCAACGCCGGCCGGCCGGTGTCCACCGGGCAGATCGTCGAGGCGGTCTGGCCCGAGGAACCGCCCGCCAACGGCACCAACGTGGTGCAGAAGTACGTCGCCGGGCTGCGCCGGGTCTTCGAACCGGACCGCTCCCCGCGCAGCCCCGGTCAGGTGCTGACCCTGACCGACGCCGGTTACCTGCTCCGGGTCGGGCCGGAGGCGGTGGACGCGGTCCGCTTCGAGCGGGGCGTGCACCGGGCGCGGCAGCGGCACGCCGAAGGGCTTCCCGACGCGGCGCTGGGCGAGGTGAGCGCCGCGCTCCAGCTGTGGCAGGGGGAACCGTTCACCGGCTTCGCCGGTCCGTTCTTCGAGGCCGCCCGGCACCGGCTGGTGGAGCTGCGGGCCGTCGCGCTGGAGACCCGGGCCGACCTGCTGCTGGAGCTCGGCCGGCACCGGGAACTGGTCGGTGAGCTGGTGGAGCTGGTGGCCGAGTTCCCGGTCCGGGAGCGGCTGCGGCAGCAGCTCATGCTCGCGCTGCACCGCAGCGGCCGGCAGGCCGAGGCGCTGGCCGCCTACCGGGAGTTCGCCGACCTGCTCCGCGACGACTACGGCATCGAGCCGGGTGAGGTCCTCCAGGAGCTGCACCGGCGGATCCTCCGCTCCGACCCGGCGCTGACCCCGCCGTCCCGACCGGCCGAGCCACCCACCCCGCCGGTCCCCGCCCCGGCGCCGTTGCCGCCGCCGGAGGACCCGCCGGAGCCGTCACCACCGGCCCCGCGTACCCCGGTCGCCACCGGTCCCGCGCGGCCCGAACCGGTCGCCGTCGATCCGGTACGGCCCGGAGCGGTCGCCGCCGGTCCCGCGGCCCGAACCGGTCGCCGTCGATCCGGTACGGCCCGGAGGGGATACGTCGCCCCCGTGCCGCCCGGTCCGGTCAGCGCCGTTCCCGTGCCGCCCCGGTCGGTCAGCGCCGTTCCCGTGCCGCCCCGGTCGAGGTCAGCGCCGTTCCCGTGCCGTACCCGCAGCAGGCCGGCGCCGCTCCCGTGCCGTACCCGCACCCTGCTGGCGCGGGCGGGTTCGCGCCCGGGCTGCCGCCGCCCTACGCCGCCCACCCGGGGCTGCCGCCGGCAGCGGTCCCGCCGCCCGCGTCGCCGGCGGGCACCAGCCGCGGCCGCTGCCGTGGTGGGTGAGCGCCGGCGCGACCGTCACCGGTGCCGCCATCACCCTGCTCTCGTTCGGCTCGCTCACCTGGGCGGTGGTCCTCGCGTACGCGCTGTGGCGGCGGAGTTGGCGGCTCGCGGTGGCCGGGCTCGGCTACCTCGCCCTGGTCGCCAGCGTGCTCTTCCTCGCGCTGCGGTCCGGGAACGACGAGGGCACGGACGCTGAGGCGTTCTACGTGGTGGGCGCGCTCGGGTTCTGCTGGCTGGTGGGCGCCGTCCACGTGGTGCTGATCAGCCCGGCCGTCTGGGCGGCGGTGCGGAGGCTCTTCGGGGCCGACGACCGGCGGGTCACCGACGAGCGGCGGGTACGCCGGGAACAGGCCCGCTATCTGCTGCACCACTATCCGGCCGCCCGGTACGACCTGGGCATCGGCCGCCCCGACCTGCCCGGCGTCTTCGACGACGGTGGGTTGGTCGACGTCAACGGCGTGCCCGACCCGGTGCTCGCGACCCTGCCCGGGCTCACCCCCGACCAGTACCAACGGGTCGTCGCGGACCGTTGGCTGCACGGCCCGTACGCCTCGATGGAGGACCTGGCCGGCCGCTGCCTGCTCCCGGCGGCCCTCACCGACTCCCTCCGCGACCTCCTGCTCTTCCTCCCCCCGCCGCCTCCACCGAGCGGAGTTGATCAAGAGGTTTCCGTCCCCGGCACCCCCGGATCGTGACGCAAACCTCCTGATCACCGGCGCGGGGGCGGGGAGAGGGGGCGGGGGAGGGTGGGCGGTGGTAGGAATGCCGGATGGGTGAGGGGCGGGCGGGCGTGCGGGAGCGGGCCGAGGAGGTGCTGCGGCGGTTGGCCGGCGAGCACGCCCGGCTCCGCGAGGACCAGTGGCGGGCGATCGAGGCCCTGGTGGTGGACCGGCGGCGGGTGCTCTGCGTGCAGCGCACCGGGTGGGGCAAGTCGGCGGTCTACTTCGTGGCCACCGCCCTGCTGCGGGAGCGTCCCGAGGCGGCCGGACCGACGGTGATCGTCTCGCCGCTGCTGGCGTTGATGCGCAACCAGGTGGAGTCGGCCGCGCGGGCCGGCATCCGCGCCCGGACCATCAACTCGGCCAACCTCGACGAGTGGGACGAGATCACCGCGGAGATCCACGCCGGTGCGGTGGACGTGCTGCTGATCAGCCCGGAACGGCTCAACAACCCGGACTTCCGGGACACCGTGCTGCCGAGGCTGGCCGCCACCACCGGCCTGCTGGTGGTGGACGAGGCGCACTGCGTCTCCGACTGGGGGCACGACTTCCGGCCGGACTACCGCCGGCTGCGGACCTTCCTCGGCAACCTGCCCGAGCGCACGCCGGTGCTCGCCACCACCGCCACCGCCAACGAGCGGGTCACCGCCGACGTCGCCGAGCAGCTCAGCACGGACGCCGGCAGCGACGCGCTGGTGCTGCGCGGCACCCTGGACCGGGAGTCGCTGCGGCTCGGCGTGGTCGACCTGCCGAGCCCGGCGCACCGGCTGGCCTGGCTCGCCGACCACTTGGACGGGCTTCCCGGCTCGGGCATCATCTACACGTTGACCGTCGCGGCGGCCGGCGAGACGGCGGAGTTCCTGCGGGCCCGGGGCTGGTCCGTCGCGTCGTACACCGGGCAGGCCGAGGACGCCGACCGGCGGGCCGCCGAGCAGGACCTGCTCGACAACAAGATCAAGGCGTTGGTGGCCACCAGCGCGCTCGGCATGGGCTTCGACAAGCCGGACCTCGGTTTCGTGGTGCACCTCGGGGCGCCGCCCTCGCCGATCGCCTACTACCAGCAGGTCGGCCGGGCCGGCCGCGCCGTCGAGCACGCCGAGGTGCTGCTGCTGCCCGGCGTCGAGGACGCGGCCATCTGGCGCTACTTCGCCTCGCTCGCCTTCCCGCCGGAGGAGCAGGTCCGGGCGGTGCTGGCCGCGCTGCGTACCGACCGGCCGATCTCCACCCAGGCCCTCGAACCGATCGTCGACCTGCGCCGTACCCGGCTGGAGCTGATGCTCAAGGTGCTCGACGTGGACGGCGCGGTCCGCCGGGTGCGCGGCGGTTGGCTCGCCACCGGCGAGCCCTGGGTCTATGACGAGGCCCGGTTGCGCCGCGTCGCCGAGGCACGCACCGCCGAGCAGCAGGCCATGCGGGAGTACGCGACCACGTCCCGCTGCCGGATGCGCTACCTGCGGGAGTGCCTGGACGACGCCGGGGCGGTCGACTGCGGCCGGTGCGACACCTGCGCCGGTCCACTGTTCCCGTCGGAGGTCTCCGACGCGGCCCTGACTGCGGCGCAGACCTTCCTGGGCCGCCCCGGGGTGGTGGTGCCGCCGAAGAAGCTCTGGCCGACCGGGTTGGAGGCGGTGGGCGTACCCCTGAAGGGGAAGCTTCCCCCCGGCGAGCAGGCGCTGCCCGGGCGGGCCGTGGGCCGGCTGTCCGACCTGGGTTGGGGTGGGCGGCTGCGCGGCCTGGTCGGGCCGGAGGCGACCGACGGGCCGGTCCCGGACGACGTGACGGCGGCCGTGGTGGAGGTGCTGAAGGCGTGGGCGCACGGCGACGACCCGTGGCCGCGCCGCCCGGCCGGCGTGGTCGCCGTCGGCTCCCGGACCCGGCCCACCCTGGTGGGGACGCTCGCCGAGCGGATCGCCACGGTCGGGCGGCTGCCGCTGCTCGGCCGGGTGGTCCCGACCGGTCCGGCCGGGGCCGGCGGGCCGCGCGGCAACAGCGCCCAGCGGGTACGCGCCCTGCACGACGCCTTCACCGTCCCCGCCGACCTGGCCGATGCGCTCGCCGGGCTGGACGGGCCGGTGCTGCTCGTCGACGACCTGGTCGACTCGGGCTGGACGATGACCATGGTGGCCCGGCTGCTGCGCCGGGCCGGTGCCCCCGACGTGCTGCCGCTCGCCCTCGCCGTCGCCGGCTGACCGCACCCGTCGGCCCTCCGGCGGTTGGCCGGGCCGTCGCTCCTCCGGCGGTGTCCGGTCGGTCGGTCGGTCTTGCGGCGGTGTCGGGTCGGGTGGTCGGTCCTCGGGCGGTGTCCGGCCCTGGCGGTCGCGGGTCGTCGGGCGCGGCGGGAAAGTTCCCGGTCAGGGGGGATTGCGACGACCGCCACGGTCACCCGTCGTGCGCCGGCCGGCAGCACGTCCGCCGGTACGGTGGGGCCATGACCGAGCAGCCCGTCCTCGGGCACGAGCCGGCCGGCCCGGTGGCGGAGCCGTCCGCCGTGCCGGACCGCAGCACGCTGCGACTGGCGCTCGTCGTGGGTGGACTCGTGCTCGCCGTGCTGCTCGGCTTCGGCCTGGGCCGGGCGAACCCGCCCCCGCCCAGCACGGGCACCGCCCCGGCGGCGGCCGGTGGTGGCCACACCCACCCGCCGGGTACGGCCCCGCACGCGCACGGCGGCGCCACGGTCGAGCAGGCCGGCCCGGACAGCGCCGGGCTCTCGGTCAGCTCCGCCGGCTACACCCTCGACCCGTCGACCGTGGCGTTCACCGCCGGCCGGGCCGGGGAGTTCCGGTTCCGGATCACCGACGAGCGTCGCCGGCCGGCGACCCGCTTCGCGGTGGTGCACGACAAGCCGATGCACCTGATCGTGGTGCGCCGCGACCTCACCGGCTTCCAGCACCTGCACCCGACGATGGCGGCGGACGGCACCTGGACGGTGCCGCTGACCCTGCCCGAGCCCGGCGTCTGGCGGGCGTACGCGGACTTCACCGTGGTCGCCGACGACGGCCGGCAGACCGCGGCGACCCTCGGCGTCGACCTGACCGCGCCCGGCGGGTACGCGCCCCGCCCGCTGCCCGCCCCGGCCACCACCGCCACGGTCGACGCCTTCACCGTCGACTACCAGGGCACCCCGAAGCTCGGCGAGTCGGTGCCGCTGCGCTTCCGGGTCACCACGGGCGGCGCTGCCGCCCCGCTGGAGCCCTACCTCGGCGCGTACGGCCACCTGGTCGCGCTCCGCGAGGGCGACCTGGGCTACCTGCACGTACACCCGGAGACCCGGCGCGACGGCGACCCGGTCACCTTCTGGCTGACCGCGCCCGGGCCGGGGCGTTACCGGATGTTCCTGGACTTCCAGGTCGCCGGGGTGGTGCGGACCGCCGCGTTCACCGTCACGGTGCCCTGACCGGCCGGCGTGCTCAGCCGGCCCGCCGGATCGGGCGCCGGGCCAGGTAGCGCAGCAGGTCGCGGATGTGGTGCTTCTCCTCGGCGGGGACCGCGGGGTCGGCGAGCCGTTCCAGGATCACCCGTACGTCCGCCTCCACCGGGCCGTCCTCGGCGCGGCGGCGCGGGGCGGGGCCGGCGTCCGGCAGGCCGAGGGCGCGGAAGGCGGCCGCGACCGGCAGGTCCAGCGCGGCGCAGAAGCCCCGCACCTTGGCCAGCTCGGGATAGTCCTGCCAGTCCCCGGCCAGCCAGCGGAAGACGGTGGACCGACCGACGCCGGTGTGCGAGGCAAGGTCGGTCACGGTCCAGCCGCGCTCTTCCCGAGCGTCGTCGATGGCGCGCCGCACGAAGCGCGCGAATGCCATCTGCGGCGAAACCTCTGCGGAGCCCATCCCTGCGAGGCCTTCCCTTTCCGGCCGGGGCACCGGACGGTGCGTCCCAGAGCCTAGTACGGCGCAGGCCCGAAGTAACCGACCCATCGGTGTGAACGTCCCGTGGGCGGGACGCCACCCGGCGTTGGTTGCCCGCGGTCAACTAATATCGATGTTCGCCGCGTCCGCAGCGGCACCCTCGGAGAACATGAGGAGCAGCATGGCCGAGCCCGCCCGTCCGGTGCCCCACCGTCCCGGTGCGGTCAGCCTCTTCTTCGTGGTCAAGGCCGGTGTCTTCGCCCTGGGCTGCTGGATCTGGCTGCTGGTGCTGGTGCTCGGTGAGGACGCGGCCAGCGGCGCGCACGTCTTCGCCGCGACCGGCGCGACCACCACCACGCTGGTCGGCGTGCTCCTCGGCGTCCGGCTGGCGATCCAACGCAACGCCGCCGTCCGGCACGCCGAGCTGAAGCGGCTGCTGGTCGACATCTCCTGGAACGCCTTCACCGCCGCCGGCAACGCCGAGCACTCGGGCCAGGTGGTGCCGTTCCCGACGCTGCCCCCCGACAGCGAGCGGCTCACCCTCCTGGACCGCGGTGACCGCGGTCGCGGCGGTGGCTCCGACCGCCGGCGCTAGGCGAGCAGCGTCTCCAGCCGGGGCGTGATCCCCCACTGGTCGACCAGTTCCCGGTACTCCGCGCGCTGCGTGTCGGTCGGTGGCGTGCCGGTGCGGCGGGCCCGGATCAGCAGGTTGCGCGGCGTGTGCCGGGAGTCGACGAACTCCACCACCTCGGCCCGGTAGCCGTGTGACCGGAGCAGCCCGGCCCGCAGCGCGTCGGTCAGCACGTCCGCGAACCGCTCGCGCAGGATGCCCTGCCGGGTGAGCAGCTCGTACGGCGCCGGAGCGGATCGGGCGCGCAGCTGCGCCGCAACGTCGTGGTGACAGCAGGGCGCGGCGAGCACCCAGCGCGCCCCCCACCGGACCGCCCGGGCCAGCGCCTCGTCGGTGGCGGTGTCGCAGGCGTGCAGGGCCAGCACCAGGTCCGGTGCCGGCTCGACGACCGCGTCGGCGATGGTGCCGGCCACGAAGCTGACCCGGTCGGCCCAGCCCAGTCGCTCGGCCAGCTCGGTGTTGCGCCGCCGCTGGTCCTCCCGTACGTCCACGCCGACCAGTTCCACGTCGAGCCCGCGCTGCCCGAGATAGCGGTACGCCGCGAAGGTCAGGTAGGCGTTCCCGCAGCCGAGGTCGACCACGCGGAGCGGGCCGGTCAGGTCGTCGGGGAGGGTGGCGGCCAGCGCCCGCAGGAAGGCGTCCACCTGGCGGCGCTTGGCGGCCGAGCCGCCGATCTCGGCGAAGATCGGATCGCCGGGGTCGAGCAGGTAGTCCTTCGGCCGGTCGTGACCGCCCGGCTCCGGTGCCGGTCGGCTCGCCGCCGCCCGGTGCACCTGCGCCTCGCCGGACTTCGTCACCCGCAGTTGCAGGGTGACGTCGGCGGTCTCCACGTGCCAGTTGCCGAACGGTTCGGCGAGCAGCGCGTCGACCGCCGAGTCGGCCTCCGCGCCGGGCGCCACGTTCCGGGTGTACGGCCGGTTGCCGTCGGAGGTGGCGATCTGCAGGTGGGGGCCGGCCTTGAGGGTGACCGGCCGCAGCTCGGCGCGGACCACCGAGGGGCGCTGCCCCTTCCGCCTGCCGGCGGCGACCGCCCGGGTCAGGGCGGAATCGAGCAGCAGGGCGCGTACCTCGGTCAGGGCGGCGTCGAGCGGTTCCGGCATCGTTCCATCATCCTTCGGGTCTCGTCGACGCACTGCCGGCGGGACCAACGGTTCTGCGGAGGGTCCCGGGGCGGGTCGGGGCAGGGCGGGACAACGAACATCCCCCGTACCGGAGGACGGCACGGGGGATGTCGAGTCGCAGGGTCAGTCGGCGGTCGCCTCGGCCGGCGTACCGGTGCCGGAGCCCGAGGCACCACCACGACGGCGCCGGCGGCGGCGCGGCTTGGTCGACGCCTCACCCTCGGCGGCGGCCGCCACCGGGGCCGGCTCGGTGCCGCCCTCGGCGGAGATCACCGTGGTCGCCTCGCCGGAGACCGCCTCGCCGGCCCGACGACGACGCCGGCGGCGCGGGGTACGGGTGCCCTCCTCGCCGTTGGCCTCGGTGGGCGTGGTGTCCGCGGCGGGTGCGTCGCCGCCCCGGCTCCGACCCCGGCCGCGCTCACCGCGCTCGCCCCGGCCGTCGCCGCGCTCGCCGCGCCCCGGACCGTCGCCGCGCCGCGAGCCGCGCTCGCCGCGCCGCGCGCCGGCCGGTGCCGCCCAGGTCCTCCTCGACCTCGGCCGACAGCCCGGCCCGGGTCCGCTCGGCGGTCGGCAGCGTGCCGCTGACGTCCGGCGAGATGTCCAGGTCGGTGTAGAGGTGCGGCGAGGTGTGGTACGTCTCCGGCGGCTCGGGCATCTCCAGGCCGAGCGTCTTGTCGATGATCCGCCAGCGGGGCATGTCGTCCCAGTCGACGAAGGTCACCGCGACGCCGCTCGCCCCGGCCCGGCCGGTCCGACCGATCCGGTGGGTGTAGGTGTCCTGGTCCTCGGGGCAGTCGTAGTTGATCACGTGGGTGACCCCGGTGACGTCGAGCCCGCGGGCCGCGACGTCGGTGGCGACCAGGATGTCGATCTTGCCGGCCCGGAACGCGCGCAGCGCCCGCTCCCGGGCGCCCTGGCCCAGGTCGCCGTGGACGGCGGCGACCGCGAACCCGCGGAAGTCGAGGTCCTCGGCGACCCGGTCGGCGGCCCGCTTGGTGCGGGTGAAGATCATGGTCAGGCCGCGGCCCTCCGCCTGGAGGATGCGCGCCACGATCTCGACCTTGTTCATCGAGTGGGTGCGGTAGACCAGCTGCTGGGTCTGCGGCGACGGGCCGGTCTCGGCGGTGTGGCCGGCGTGGATGGTCACCGGCCGGCGCAGGAAGCGCCGGGACAGGGCGACGATCGGGTCCGGCATGGTGGCCGAGAAGAGCATCGTCTGCCGGTCCTCCGGCAGCATCGCCAGGATCTTCTCGACGTCGTCGAGGAAGCCCAGGTCCAGCATCCGGTCGGCCTCGTCCAGGACCAGCGCGTGCACCCGGTCGAGCCGGAGGTGCTTCTGCTTGGCCAGGTCCAGCAGCCGGCCGGGGGTGCCGACGAGGATCTCGACGCCCTTGCGCAGCGTCTCGATCTGCGGCTCGTACGCGACGCCGCCGTAGATCGGCAGCACCCGGACGCCCCGGGTGCGACCCGCGGCGGCGAGGTCCTTGGCGACCTGGATGCCCAGCTCGCGGGTGGGTACGACGACCAGCGCCTGCGGGACGCCGTCACCGCCCTCGGAGGGGGCGAAGACCCGCTCCAGCAGCGGGATGCCGAAGCCCAGGGTCTTGCCGGTGCCGGTCGGGGCCTGGCCGATCAGGTCGACGCCGCGCAGCCCGATCGGCAGCGCGTACTCCTGGATGGCGAAGGCGCGGGTGATGCCGGCGGCGGCCAGCGCCTCGACGGTCTCCGCGCGGGCGCCGAGCTCGGCGAAGGTGGGTGCCTCCGGGCGGACCGGAGCGGTGGGGGCCAGTTCCTGGCCCGTGTTGTCCTGAATCTGCTCGCTCATATGGATTTGGGGGTGCCCTCTCGTGGTGCGCCCCGTCATGTCCTCAGGGCGCGAACGGTATGGCGCGGGCCACACGGTCGGGGGCGAGAGCCGAGCCGGACCGGGCCGCACGCGCTCCGTGGGTCGGCGGTCGGTCGGATCGGTCTCGATCAGATCGGCGCCCACGGCAACTGCCTCACCTTACCTGAACCGCCCCGACCTCGTCCCGATTCCGCTGACCGGGACGCGTCCAGGGGCAATTGGAGTGACCTGGGTCACAGAAATCGCCCGCCCCCTGCGCGGCCCGGCCGGGCGGTAGCGTGCGCTGGTGACCGCGCCCGATCCCGCCCTCGTCGACCTGCTCGGCCTCGTCGCGTACGGCGAACTGCTCGCCTTCGACCGGCTGGCCGCCGACGCCCGACTCGCCCCCGACCTGCGGCGTCGAGCCGCGCTCAGCGAGATGGCGGCGGCCGAGATGGCCAACTACCGGCGGGTCGCCGACCGGATCGTCGCGCTCGGCGCGCTGCCCGAGGAGGCGATGCAGCCGTACGTCGGCGCGTTGCAGGCGTACCACGACTCGACCGAGCCGAAGGACTGGCTGGAGGCGGTGACGAAGGCGTACGTCGGGGACGCCATCAGCGACGACTTCCTGGAGGAGATCGCCGGGGCGCTCGACGAGCCGGAGCGCCGGCTGGTCCTCGACGTCCTGCACGAGTCCCGGTACGCCGAGTTCGCCGCCGCCGAGATCCGTGCCGCGATCGCGGCGGACGCGCGGGTGGCCGGCCGGCTCTCGATGTGGGCCCGGCGGCTCGTCGGGGAGGCGCTGTCGCAGGCCGGGCGGGTCGCCGCCGCGGACCGGGGCGCACTCACCGCGCTGATCAGCCGGCGGGAAGGGGTCGACGTGGCGGCGCTGTTCCGGCGCCTGACCGACGCGCACACCGAGCGGATGACCGCCGTCGGGTTGAACAACTGACCGCCGGCCGGCGTCGCCGTGGCGAGGGACGGGCGTCACCCGCCACGGCGACCCGGAACCCCGATCAGCGGACGGTGAAGCCGACCGCGCGGGGCGACGCCTCGGCGATCTCCACGTAGGCGACCTTGCCGACCGGCACGATGATCCGCCGGCCCTTCTCGTCGGTCAGGGAGAGCGTGCCCTCGCTCTTGGCGAAGGCGTCGGTCACGATCTGCTCGATCTCGGCCGGCGACTGCGCGCTCTCCAGAACCAGCTCGCGGGGCGCGTACTGCACGCCGATCTTGACCTCCACTGTGCCTCCTCAGATGGGCGAAAGAACCGCCGATGGGAAGGCTATCCGATCTCGCGGCCGGATGTTCAGGCTGACTCACCTTGCAGCGGGAAGCTGGCGATGCCCCGCCAGGACAGGGCGGCGACCAGTGCCTCCGCCTCCGCCTTCGGCACCTGCCGACCCCCGGCCAGCCAGAACTGCGCCGCCGTCTCGGCCGCCCCGACCAGGCCGGAGGCGAGCAGTTCGGCGTGCGCCCGGCTGACCCCGGTGTCGGAGATGATCGTGTCGGTTATCGCCGCGATGCAGCCCTGCTCGACCCGCTCCACCCGCTGCCGCACCGCCGGGTCGTTCCGCAGGTCCGACTCGAAGACCAGACGGAACGCCTCGCTCTCGTGGTCGACGAAGTCGAAGTACGCCTGCACCGACGCGCCGACCCGGTCCTTGTTGTCGTTGGTGCCGCGCATCGCGTCGTGCACCTTGGCGACGATGGCGTCGCAGTGCGTGTCCAGCAGGGCGAGATAGAGCTCCATCTTGCCCGGGAAGTGCTGGTAGAGCACCGGCTTGGAGACACCCGCCCGCTCGGCGATGTCGTCCATCGCGGCGGCGTGGTAGCCCTGCGCGACGAACACCTCCTGCGCCGCGGCCAGCAACTGCTTGCGCCGCGCGGAGCGGGGCAGGCGGGTGGGCCGGCCGGCGGTCTGTGCACCGTTCCCCACAGCGGTCATGGGAGCCTCCGAGTTCCTTCGTACGAGCCGGCACTTTTCACCCGAACCGGTCGGGGCCCGTGAGCCCGTCGCGGAATTGGCCCGCCGCTGTAACTTATCGCCACTGTCACCACACGGTAGCCTCAGCGGGGGCGACCAAGGAGCGCGCGGTGACTGAATCAGGGCAACCCGGAGCCGCCACCCCGGGAGAGCACGGCGACGGAACAGGTCAGCACAACGACCTGGCCCGTTCCGTCAGCGGGTGGGCGCCGCCGGCGACCGGTTGGTCCCGCGGGGGCGACGGGGGCCGTGAGGCGACCCCGACCTGGCGGCAGCCCGACGGCGGCAGCGGCTGGGCCACCTCGTCCCGCCGGCACGGCGACCTGCCGGACCCGCTGCCCGGCCGGGCGGGCGAGGAGTCCCCCGCCCGGGTCAACGGCCGTCCCCACCTCAACGGCGTGCACCACGCCGGCGACGATCAGCCGCTCGGCCGCCCGGCGCCGGTGAGCGCCCCGCCCGGCGCGAGCGAGGACCCGCTCCGGGAGACCGGCGACCGGCTGGTCGTGCCGGCCCAGCGGCCCGCGCCCGCCGTGGAGCGGTCGACCGCCGAGACCGAGCCGACCCCGGCCCGGCACGCCTCCGACGAGCCACCGGCCCCCGCCCGTCCCGCCGGGCCGAGCCGGCCGTGCCTTCTTCCGCGCCGCCCGCCCTCCAGGTGCCGCCCGTCGGCGCCGCCGCCTCCGGGTTCGAGGTGCCACCCGGCTTCCACGCCCCCACCGCCGACCGGTCCGCGGACGAGCCGCCGCTGGCCCGCAGCTGGGCCGACCGGTTCCCGCCGGAGCCGCCGGCCGTCGAGCCGCCGGTCGGGGCACCCCGCGACGCGGCCGGGGCCACCGGTCCGGCGGGCGACGTGCCGGGTGCACCGGCCGGGCAGCCGGAGTGGGCCGGGCCGAGCTGGAACCAGCCGAGCTGGGGCTGGGCGCCGCCGTGGTCCCGCGACGACCAGCCGGTCGGCCGCCGCGCCCGGGACGGGCACGACACGTGGGCGCCCGAACCGACCCGGCCGCCGGAGCCGGTCCGGGCCGAGCAGACCCGACCGTACGAGCCGGTGCGCGCGGAGCGCGCCGCGCCGTACGAGCCGCAGCGGGCGGAGCCGACGCCCTCCTACGAGGCGTACGGCGACGTCCCGCCGGAGCCGCGTCCGGCGTACGAGCCCGAGCCGCGTCCGGCGTACGGGCCGGTGGCCCGGGAGAGCGTGGAGCGGCCCTCGTGGGGTGGCGGGGCACCCCTCGGCACCCCGTTCAGCCCGCCTCCCGCCGCCACGGTGACGAGCGCCCCGCCGGTCCCGCGCGCCGCGCCCGACCCCGCCCACCCGGCCCCGACCAGCGCCCCGCCGGTCGCGGTGCCGCCGGTCAGCGCGCCGCCGGTGCCGCGTGACTCGCCCGCCCCGTCGTACGCCGGCCCGGTCGGGGTGCCGCCGGGGTCGGGCGACCCGGCCGCCCCGTCCTACCCACCGTCGCCGGCCGGCGTGGTCCGCTCGACGGAGGCGGACCGCCCGTTCCGGCTGCGGCCGGTGGTCGAGACGACGCCCCCGCCCGTCGAGCCGGCCGGTGACCCGTCGCCTCCCGGTCCCGCGGTCGCCGCCACCGGCGGACCGTCCCGGGCCGACCGCGCCCCCGCCGCGTCCGCTCCGACCAGCGTGCCCCCCTATGCCGCCCGCCGATCCGTCCCCGAGCCGGCCTCCGCCGAGCCGGTGGACCTGTCCCCGCCGGTGCTGCCCCAGCGCGTCCCCGCCGAGCCGGACGTGCCCGTCGTGCCGGAGCCGCCCGCCGTGGAACCGTCCGCCGAGACCCCGGAGCTCGCCCGTATCGCCACCCACCTGCGTCGGGACGACGAGCCGGCGCCGCTGCGGGAGCGGCCGGAGGGGTTCGACGTCAACGCGATCCTCGACGCGGTGCGGGAGGTGGCCGGGGTCCGGGACGCCGCCCTGCGCCGCACCCCGGCCGGCGCGCACAGCCTGCGGCTGGACCTGGCCGACGGGGCCGATCCGGCCGAGGTGAGCCGGCAGGTGGCCCGCCTGCTCCAGGACCGGATGGGGTTGGCCGCCGCCCCGCAGAACCTGCCCGGCATGCCGGCCAGCCCACCGCCCCCGGTCCGCCGTCGCTCGGCCGAGCCGCGCCCGGGGAGAACCGGCGGGAGAACCGGCTCGCCGAGAACCGGGTCGGGGAGAACCGGCTCGGTGCGCTGCGGGACACCGAGGGCCGCCGGGCGCGGGACGCCCGGCCGGAGGCGGTGCCCGGGGAGAGCCCGGCCTCGCGTCCGGAGTCCGAGTCGCCGCGCCGCCGCCGGCCGTCCCCGACGCACCGGGGTCGGGCGACCGTGGAGGAGAACTCGCTGGCCGCCGCCCCGTCCTGGGCCGCGCCCGGCAGTCCGGCGACGGTCGGCACCTCGTACTCCGGTGGGCAGGTGACCACGACGGAGTCGGCGCCCTCGCGACCGCTGGACACCGGCGGTGTGCCGGGGCCCCGGGTGGTGATCGACCACGTCCAGGTGAGCACCTTCGGCCTCGACGCCACCGTCGAGGTACGACTGATCGCCGGCGACGAGACCGCCGAGGGGCACTCCACCGGCCCGGCCGTGGACGGCTACGTGCTGCGGCTCTGCGCGGTGGCCGCCGCGGCGGCGGTGGACGAGTTGCTGCGGGGCGCGTCGCAGGCGTCGGACCGGGGGCGGTGCTTCGTGGAGCACACCGCGGTGGTGCCGTTCGGCAACTGCGAGGTCGCCACGGTGGTCGCGCTGCTGGTCTGTGACGGTTGGGTGGAGCAGCTCGCCGGTTCGGCGCTGGTGGCCGGTGATCCCCGGCAGGCGGTGGTCCGGGCCACCCTGGCCGCGGTCAACCGGCGGCTCGAGGCGCTGCTCGCCTGAGTCGGGTCACAGTGTCGGGGCGCGGTGGGGCGGGAAACACTGGAGGCATGAAGCGCGCGACCCTCGGGCCGGACCATCTCCTGCCCGCGCATCACGTTCCGCCGCCGTGGCCCGGCCGGGAGGTACGCCTCGACGGCACCGTCACCTACGTCCGGGACACCCCGGCCACCGCGCCCGGCGCGGAGCCGGCGCTCTATGTCCACGGGCTGGGCGGGTCGTCGCAGAACTGGACCGACCTGGCCGGTCTGCTCGCCCACCGGCTGGACGGGCAGGCCATCGACCTGCCCGGCTTCGGGCGCAGCGAGCCGGGGCGGCGGTACACGATCCCGGCCTTCGCCGACCGGGTGGTCCGGTGGATCGAGCACAGCGACCGGGGGCCGGTGCACCTGTTCGGCAACTCGCTGGGCGGGGCCGTCTCGGTGCAGGTCGCCGCCCTGCGGCCGGATCTGGTCCGCACCCTGACCCTGGTCTCGCCGGCGCTGCCGTTCCTCGACTTCCGGCGGTCGCTGCAGGGTCGGATGCTGCCCCTGCTGGCGATCCCCCGGGGCGAGCGGCTGGCCGCCTGGCGGCTGGCGCAGCTGACCCCGGAGGTGATGGCCCAGCAGGTGATGGAGTCCTGCGTGGCCGACGTGACCCGGATCAGCGAGCAGCGGCGGCTGGAGGCGATCGAGGAGATCCGGGTCCGTTACGAGGCCACCCACTACGCGGCCGCCTACGTGCGGACGTTCCGTGGTCTGGTCTCCAGCTTCCTGCGGTCGTACCTGCCCGGGTCGGGGTCGCTGTGGCGGCTGGCCGCGACGGTGGCGGCGCCGACGCTGGTGGTGGGTGGCCGGCAGGACCGGTTGGTCGACGTCCGGGTGGCCCCGCAGACCGCCCGGGTGATCCCGGACAGCCGGCTGCTGATGCTGGACGGGGTGGGGCACGTCGCCCAGTTGGAGGTGCCCCGCACGGTGGCGCGCGCCGTACTGGGCCTGCTCGGTGAAACGGAGGAGAGCGCCGGCCGCCACGACATGGCAGGCTGACCCGGATGTCCACGTCCCGTCCGCCGCGTACCGGCCCGGTGTCGGTCCCGGCCGACCGTCCGGCGCGTCCGGCCATCCGTGGCCGGCGGCCGGTGGTGGTGCTGGTCGCGTTCCTGGTCGCTCTCGGCGGTGGGGTGCTCGCGGCGGTGCAGCGCCCGTCGGCCGACGCCGAGGTGCTGGTCAGTGACGGGATGGCCACCGCGCCGGTGGCCGCGCCCACGCCGTCGCCGTCCACCGCGTCGCCGTCGCCGTCGGCCCTACCGCCTCCGCCGCCGGACCCGCCGGTGCTGACCCTGTCCGGGCCGGTGCCGTCGACCGGTCGCGGCACCTTCGGGTACGACGACCGCCCGGCCCCGGTGCTGGGCCGGGCCGGGGTGCTGCGCCGGTTCCGGGTGGCGGTGGAGCACGGCTCGGCGGAGGACGTGGCCGCGTTCGGTGACGCGGTGCAGGCGGCCCTCGCGGGCCCGGGGAGCTGGGTCGACAGTGGACGCCTGCGGTTGCAGCGGGTGCCCGGCACCGCCCGGTACGACTTCACGGTCTATCTGGCCACCGCCGGCACGGCGGGACGGATGTGCCTGGCCGGAGGGACCGACATCCGGGTGGGTGGCCGGCCGTACACGTCGTGTCGGGCCCCCGGCAAGGTGATCATCAATCTGGACCGGTGGCGGCTCTCGGTGCCGCACCTGGTGAAGGCCGGCCTGCCGCTGGAGCGCTACCGGCTCTATGTGATCAACCACGAGGTGGGCCACCAGTTGGGGCACCACCACGAGCGCTGCCCGGGGGTGGGCCGGCCGGCCCCGGTGATGCAGCAGCAGACGCTCTTCCTGGACGGCTGCGTCGCGAACCCGTGGCCGTACGTCGGTGGGCGGCGGTACACCGGTCCGCCGGTCTGATCGTCCTCCCCGTGGCGATGCCGGGTATTTAGCGGCAAACGACAGCAAATGCCCGAATTGGCTGGCAGGCTGGAGGGCATGAGGCTGCCGCCCCCTCACGACCCGCCTGCCGAGTCCGGCCGCCGGCCCGTCCGCCCCGGTCGGGAGCCGCTGGACTTCGACCGGCCCTCGGCCCCGGTCCGCCCCCTGCCGGACCGGCCCGCGCTGCGCCGGATGCGCCGGCGTCGACGCCGTACCGTGGCGCTCCTGCTCGTGCTGCTCGCGGCCGGCGGCGCGACGACCGCGGTGACCGGCCTGCCGCGCCGCGTCGCCGACGACTCCCCGGCGGCCGCCGACCGGTCCCGGCCGGCGGCGGACGACGCTCCGCGTGCGGCGGACGCCCCTGTGCCTGAGGTGGAGGCCGCCCCGGACGGGGTGGGTGCCGGCGGGCCGAGCGCCTACCCGACCGTGGCCTCGGGCCGGTTCACCGCCGCCGGCGGGGGATCGCCGGTCCGGGGCACGGCCGGGCCGCTGCGCCGCTACCGGGTGGCCGTCGAGGCGGGCGCCGGGCAGGACGCGGACGCCTTCGCCGCCACCGTGGACGAGGTGCTCGGCGACCCGCGCAGCTGGATCGGCTCGGGCGAGCTGCGGGTCCAGCGGGTGGCCGAGGAGGCCGCCGCCGACTTCACCGTCTATCTGGCCACCCCGGCCACCTCGGAACGGATCTGCGCCGAGGGCGGGCTGACCACGGAGCGCTACACCTCCTGCCGGCTGCCCGGCCGGGTGGTGGTCAACCTGGCCCGCTGGATGGAGGCGGTGCCGGACTACGGGGCACCCGTGGACACCTACCGGAAGTACGTGATCAACCACGAGGTCGGGCACGAGTTCGGCGAGGAGCACCAGGCCTGTCCGGGCCCCGGCGAACCCGCCCCGGTGATGCAGCAGCAGACGTACGGGCTGGACGGTTGCGTCGCCAACGCCTGGCCGTACGTCGCCGGAGCCCGGTACGCGGGTGAGCCGGTGGCGGGGATCTGAGATATTCCCGCTCCCGCATGTCGGGCGACGTGTCCCTCATCATGGCCGATCGGCACCCGGGCGAGTGACAATTGCGCGGTTCACCGCCGCCGACCCCGGGGAGTCCACCGTGTCGTTGCCCCCGCTCGTCGAACCCGCCGCCGAGCTGACCGTTGACGAGATCCGCCGCTACTCGCGCCACCTGATCATCCCGGACGTGGGGGTGGAGGGGCAGAAGCGGCTGAAGAACGCGCGGGTGCTCTGCGTCGGCGCCGGCGGTCTCGGTTCGCCGGCCCTGATGTATCTCGCCGCCGCCGGTGTCGGCACGCTCGGCATCATCGACTTCGACACCGTCGACGAGTCCAACCTCCAGCGCCAGATCATCCACGGCGTCTCCGACATCGGCCGCTCCAAGGCCGAGTCCGCCGCCGCCTCGATCCGCGAGATCAACCCGCTGGTCAACGTCGAGATCCACAACACCGCGCTGGACCGGGAGAACGTCCGGGAGATCTTCTCCGGTTACGACCTGATCGTCGACGGCACCGACAACTTCGCCACCCGCTACATGGTCAACGACGCGGCGGTGCTGCTCGGCAAGCCGTACGTCTGGGGTTCGATCTACCGCTTCGACGGCCAGGCGTCGGTCTTCTGGGCCGAGCACGGCCCCTGCTACCGCTGCCTCTACCCGGAGCCCCCGCCGCCCGGCATGGTGCCGTCCTGCGCCGAGGGCGGCGTCCTCGGCGTGCTCTGCGCGTCGATCGGCTCGATCCAGGTCAACGAGGCGATCAAGCTGCTCGCCGGCATCGGTGAGCCGCTGGTCGGCCGGCTGATGGTCTACGACGCCCTGGAGATGGAATACCGCAAGATCAAGGTCCGCAAGGACCCGAACTGCGTGCTCTGCGGCGAGAACCCGACGGTGACCGACCTGCTGGAGGACTACGAGGACTTCTGCGGTGCGGTCTCCGAGGAGGCCCAGGAGGCGGTGGTCGACGCGACCATCACCGCGCTGGAGCTCAAGGAGTGGCAGGACGTCGGCAAGGACATCTTCCTGGTCGACGTCCGCGAGCCCGCGGAATACGAGATCGTCCGGATCCCCGGGTCGACCCTGATCCCCAAGGGCGAGATCATCTCCGGCGAGGCACTGGCGAAGCTCCCGCAGGACAAGCAGATCGTGCTGCACTGCAAGTCCGGGGTCCGCTCCGCCGAGGCGCTCGCCGCGCTGAAGGCGGCCGGCTTCCGCGACGCCGTGCACGTCCAGGGCGGGGTGCTCTCCTGGATCAAGCAGATCGACCCGTCGCTGCCCGCGTACTGAGTCGTCGGTCGGAGGGGCGGGGTGGCCACGGCCGCCCCGCCCCTCCGCGAATCGACGCATCGGGAACGATCGACGCCCCGGGCGGAGCGACGCAGCCATCCGCGCCTCGACCGATTCACCGAGGCGGAACGGTGTTTGCGCCGGTAGCGTAGCCGCCGTGGTCGACTTGGACGCCGCGATCGGCTTCGTCGTGGCTCACGGGGACGCGGTGGACCGTGCCCGGCTCTCCCGGCTGCGCACCGGCGCCCCGGTCCCCGACGAGCTGCTCGACGTGGCCGAGCACGGGCAGCGGCCGGACGGTGGCTGGCCGGCCGTGCTCGACGATCCGGTGGCGTCGGTCGACGCGACCTGCTTCCGGCTGGGCGAGTTGGACGACCTCGGGGCGTTGGGTCGCCCGGCCGCCCGGCACGCGCTGGACTGGCTGGCCGCCCGGCAGCTCGCCGACGGCGGCTGGGACGAGGACCCGGCGCTGGCCGGGGCCGCCCCCGAGTGGGCCCGCCCCGGTGACCCGGAGGCCCGGCTCTACCTCACCGCCAACGCCGGCTTCTGGCTGACCGTGGCCGGCCTGGACGCCCGGGCCTCCGGCCCGCTCGACCACCGCGTCGGCGGCGCGTACGCCGGGGTGGTGCAGGCCGCGGCGCAGGCGCTCGCCGGGCAGCTCGCCCCGGACGGGAGCTGGCCGTCGTTCCTGCCGGCCGGCTGGTTGAGCGCGGCGGTGCTGCACCGCCAGCAGATGTACTACGAGTCGGCGCGGATCCAGGCGCTGCTGGCCGAGCGGATCCCGGCGATGTCCCCGGCCGACGTGGCCTGGCTGGCCGCCACGCTGCGCCGGGTCGAGGTGGGCGAGGAGCAGTGGCTGCTGGTCTCGGCCCGCAACCGGCTCACCGAGACGCAGCGCACCGACGGCGGTTGGGACAGCGACGACGGGCACCAGTTCGACGTGCACACCACCCTGCGGGTGATCCGCGCCTGCCGGCCGCTTGTCCCCGCCCCCCGGCCGGTCAGCCCGGCGCCGACCGGGCCGCACCGGATCGTGCCGCCGCCCCGGGAGCGGCCGGCCGCCGAGTCGGGTCGTACCGGCCCGGAGGAACCGCCGGCCGGCTGAGCGTCAGCGCAGGTGGCCGTTCCCGGTGACCACGTACTTGGTGCTGGTCAGCTCGGGCAGCCCCATCGGGCCGCGGGCGTGCAGCTTCTGGGTGGAGATGCCGATCTCCGCGCCGAACCCGAACTCGCCGCCGTCGGTGAACCGGGTGGAGGCGTTCACCATCACCGCCGCCGCGTCGACCCGGGCCACGAACTCGCGCGCGGCCGGCTGCGAGTCGGTGAGGATCGCCTCGGTGTGGCCGGTGCCGTACCGCCGGATGTGGGCGACCGCCGCGTCGAGCGAGTCGACCACGGCGACGGAGATGTCGGCGGAGAGGTATTCGGTGCCGAAGTCCTCCTCGGTGGCCGGGACGACCGCGTCGGAGTAGCCGGCCACCCGGTCGTCGCCGTGCACGGTCACCCCGGCGTCGGCGAACGCGGCCAGCACCGGCGGCAGGAACGCGTCGGCGATCCCCGCGTGCACCAGCAGCGACTCGGCGGTGTTGCAGGTGCTCAGCCGCTGGGTCTTGGCGTTCAGGGTGACCGCGACGGCGGTGGCGACGTCGGCGGCGGCGTCCACGTAGACGTGGCAGTTGCCCACCCCCGTCTCGATCACCGGCACGGTCGACTCCTCGACCACGGTCCGGATCAGCGACGCGCCGCCGCGCGGGATCAGCACGTCGACCAGGCCCCGGGCGCGCATCAGCTCCTTGACCGACTCGCGGGAACTCGCGTCGAGCAGCTGCACCGCGTCGGCCGGCAGCCCGGCTCCGGCGATCGCGTCGCGCAGCACCGTGACCAGTGCGGCGTTGGAGTGCGCGGCCGAGGAGGAGCCGCGCAGCAGCGCCGCGTTGCCGGACTTGAGGCAGATCCCGGCGGCGTCCACGGTGACGTTCGGGCGGGCCTCGTAGATGATGCCGACCACCCCGAACGGCACCCGGACCTGCCGCAGTTCCAGCCCGTTGGGCAGGGTCGAGCCGCGGACCACCTCGCCGACCGGGTCGGGCAGCGCGGCCATCTGGCGCAGCGCGTCCGCGATGCCGGCGACCCGGCCCGCGTCGAGCCCCAGCCGGTCCAGCACGGCGTCGGTCAGCCCGGCGTCGCGCCCGGCCGCCAGGTCCGTCGCGTTGGCGGCCAGGATCTCGGGGGTACGCGCCACCAGCGCGTCGGCCATCGCGACCAGCGCGGCGTCCTTGACCGTACGGGTGGCGACGGCGAGCGCCTCCGCCGCGTCCCGGGCCCGCCGGGCCTGCTCGACGACGCTCATGCCGGCACTCCGCTGCGCTCCGTGCCGCCCTGAGGCACCATCGGGCTGCACTGATGATTCGCTCGCTGACGCTCGCTCATCCTGCTCTCCTCAGTGTTAGTAGGAGCCCCTGGTGCAACGGAATGCGTTAACAGGGGGCCCGTGCTTACAGCAGCACCAGGTCGTCGCGGTGGACGACTTCGCGTTCGTACGCCGGGCCGAGGGCGGCGGCGAGTTCGCCGGTGGAGCGGCCGAGCAGGCCGGGCAGTTCCACCGCGTCGTAGTTGACCAGGCCCCGGGCCACCGGGGAGCCGTCGGCGTCGACCAGGTCGACCGGGTCGCCGGCGGTGAACGCGCCGTCCACGGCGGTGATCCCGGCCGGCAGCAGCGACTTGCGCCGACCCACCACGGCCTGCACCGCCCCCGGGTCGAGGTGCAGCCGGCCGCGCGGGGTGGTGGCGTGGGCCAGCCAGAAGAGCCGGGCTGCGGGGCGCTGCCGTTCCGGGTGGAAGAGCGTGCCGACCGCTTCGCCGGCCAGCGCCCCGGCGGCCAGCGGGGCCGCGGTGAGCACCACCGGGATGCCGAAGCCGGTGGCGATCCGGGCCGCCTCGACCTTGGTGACCATGCCACCGGTGCCCACCCCGGCCCGCCCGGTGCCGCCGATGTCGATGCCGGCCAGGTCCCGCTCGCAGTGCACCTCGCCGATCCGGCTGGTCTCCGGGCGGGACGGGTCGCCGGTGTAGAGGGCGTCCACGTCCGACAGCAGCACCAGCAGGTCGGCGTGGACGAGGGCGGCCACCAGCGCGGCGAGCCGGTCGTTGTCGCCGAACCGGATCTCCTCGGTGGCCACCGTGTCGTTCTCGTTGACGATCGGCACGGCCCGCAGGTCGAGCAGCTTGCGCAGGGTGCGGTAGGCGTTGCGGTAGTGCACCCGTCGGGTCACGTCGTCGACGGTGAGCAGCACCTGCCCGACGGTCAGCCGGTGCCGGGCGAAGCTGGTCGCGTACCGGCCGATCAGCAGGCCCTGCCCGACGCTGGCGGCGGCCTGCTGGGTGGCCAGGTCGCGGGGACGTCGGGCCAGCCCGAGCGGGGCGAGGCCGGCGGCGATCGCGCCGGAGGAGACCAGCACCACCTCCCGCCCGTCGGCGGCCAGCGCGCCGAGGGTGTCGACCAGCGCGTCGACCCGGGCGTCGTCCAGCCCGCCCGTCGCCGTGGTCAGCGAGGACGAACCGATCTTGACGACGACCCGCCGGGCCGAGGTGACTGCTTCACGCACCCGACCATTCTGCGCGGTCGGTCCCACCACGGCCGCCGCCGTTCCCATACTCTGGCCGGTCGTGACGCCAGAGGAGTACGTCGAGGCGGTGCTCGACCTGGTCGAGCGGATCCCGCCGGGTCGGGTGATGTCGTACGGGGCGGTGGCCGACGCGCTGGCCGAGCGCTCGGGGCGGGCGTCGGCCCGGCTGGTCGGCTCGATCATGGCCCGGTACGGGGGCGGGGTGCCCTGGCACCGGGTGGTGAACGCGGCCGGTCGGCTGCCGCCGGGGCACGAGATGGAGGCGCGGGCCCGGCTGCGGGCCGAGGGGTGCCCGCTGCGCGGGGCCGGGGTGGACCTCCGGGCGGCGGCCTGGTCGCCGGACGAGGGGATGTGACCCGGGCCATAACATGAGTAACATTCGGCCTCATGAGCGCGACGGGGTCGACCGGTCAGCTGCCCCGCCGGGTGCACGTCGGCTATGCGCTGGGTTCGCTGGTCACCGGGGCCTTCGGCACCGTGCCCGGCCTGCTGCTCCTGCCCTATCTGACCGACACGCTGGGCGTCGCCGCGGGCGTGGCCGCCCTGCTGGTGCTGTTGCCGAAGGCGTGGGACGTGCTGGTCAACCCGGTCGCCGGGCGGATCTCCGACCGGACCCGCTCCCGCTGGGGTGCCCGCCGGCCGTACCTGCTGCTGGGTGGGTTCGCGCTGGCCGTGCTCTTCGCCGCGATCTTCGCCGCGCCGTTCGGCACCGGGCCGGCCGCCGGGGCGTACGTGGCGCTGGCGTTCCTCGCCACCGCCACCGCGTTCGCCTTCTTCCAGGTGCCGTACGTGGCGATGCCGGCCGAGCTGACCGACGACCGGACGGAACGTACCCGGCTGATGAGCTGGCGGATCGCGGTGCTGGCGCTGGCCATCCTGGTCTCCGGGGCGGTGGCCCCGGCGGTGGTGACCGCCGGTGGCGGCGGCCTGGCCGGGCACCGCTGGATGGGCGTCTTCGTGGCCGCACTGATCGTCCTCGGCGCGGTCGGCACGTTCGTCGGCACCCGCGCCGCGCCGACCGGGACGGTCGGGGAGAGCGAGCCGAGCCTGCGCGCCCAGCTCGCCGTCGCCGCCGGCAACCGGCCGTTCCGGGCCCTGCTGGCCTGCTTCGTGGTGCAGTCCGCCGGGGTGGCGACCGTGCTGGCCGGGGTGAGCTACTTCGCCGACCAGGTGCTGCGCGACCCGGACACCGGGCCGACCCTGCTCTTCGCCTGCTTCGTCGGGCCGGCGCTGCTGGTGATGCCGCTCTGGACCCGGGCCGGCGCCCGGCTGGGCAAACGCGCCGCCCTGGTCGCCGCGTCGCTGATCTTCGCGGCCGGCGCGCTGGCCCTGGTCGCCGCGCCCGTGCTGCCGGCCGTCGGGGTCTACCTGCTGGTGGCGGTGATCGGCGTGGGCTACGCCGGCCAGCAGGTCTTCGCCCTGGCCATGCTGCCCGACTGCATCGCCGACGAGACCGCGCGCACCGGCCGCCGCCAGGCCGGCGTCTTCACCGGCCTGTGGACCGCCGGCGAGACCTTCGGCCTCGCCCTCGGCCCCGGCCTCTACGGTCTCGTCCTCCACCTCACCGGCTACGTCTCCTCCACCACCGGCACCCCCGCCCCACAACCCACCCCGCCCGCGTGGGCGTCCTCCTCGGCTTCACCCTCCTCCCCGCCCTCCTGGTAGCCCTCCCCACCACCCTCCTCCGCCCCCACCCCCCACCCACCCCACCCACCCCACCCACCCCACCCCCCACCTCCCCACCCCCGCCGCCGCAGTTTCACGGAAAGAGGGGGCATGAGCCGAAGAATTCGGCCTCTTTCCCGGAAAGTGCGGGCTGTCGACGGGGCGGGGCGCGGCCGAGACGAGAGAGGCAGGCCATGATCGACGAGGAGAGGGCGGGCGCGTTGCCCGTCGACGGAGTGCCTGCGGGGCGGGTGCTCGACGAGGTCCGGGGGTTGCGGGAACTGGACCGGCCGACGCACGGGGGGCGGCTGTTCGCGTACGTGTACGACCCGGGGGTCGACGGGCTGGACGAGTTGGCGCAGGCGGCGTACGCGGAGAGCGCGCACGTGAACGGGCTCGACCCGACCGCCTTCCCGTCGCTGCTGGCGATGGAGAACGCGCTCGTCGGGGCGGCGGCCCGGCTGCTCGGCGGGGGACCGGGCACCTCCGCGCCGGACGTGGTCGGCAGTGTCACCAGCGGCGGCACCGAGTCGCTGATCCTCGCCGTGAAGACCGCCCGGGACGCCCGGCCGGAGGTCACCGAGCCGCGGCTCGTGGTGCCGGTCAGCGGGCACGCCGCCTTCGCCAAGGCGGCCCACTACCTGCGGGTGGCCCTCGACCCGGTGGCGATCGACCCGGTCACCCTGCGCCCGGCGGTCGCCGACGTGGCCGCCGCGATCCGGCCGGAGACCGTGCTGGTGGCCTGCTCCGCCCCGGCGTACGCGCACGGCGTCGTGGACCCGGTCGCCGAGATCGCGGCGGTGGCGGCGGCGGCCGGGGTGCGCTGCCACGTGGACGCCTGCTTCGGCGGCTGGACCCTGCCCTGGCTGCGGCGACTCGGCGCACCGGTGCCGCCCTTCGACTTCGCCGTCGACGGGGTCACCTCGATCTCCGTCGACCTGCACAAGTACGCGTACGTGCCGAAGGGGGTGTCGGTGCTGCTGCACCGGGACGCAGGCCTGCGCGCCCCGCAGTACTTCGCGTACGCCGACTGGCCCGGGTACACCATGGTCAACCCGGTGATCGCCTCCACCCGCTCCGGCGGCCCGATCGCCGCCGCGTACGCCACCCTGCGGCACCTCGGCGAGCACGGCTACCTGGAGCTGGCCCGACGGACCCGGGACGCGGTCGCCGGGCTGGCCGACGCGGTGCGCGGGACCGCCGGACTGCGACTGCTGGCCGAGCCGGAGTCCACCGTGGTCTGCTTCACCGCCGACGACCCGGGGCTCGACCTGTTCGTGCTGGTCGACGAGCTGACCGCCCGGGGCTGGCACACCCAGCCCCAACTGTCGTACGCCGGCCTGCCGGCCAGCGTGCACCTGACGGTGACCGCGGCGGTGGCCCCCCGGGTGGCCGAGTTCGCACCGGCGCTGGCCGAGGCGGTCGCGGCGGCCCGGGCGGCCGGCCCGGTGGTGCTCCCGCCGGAGCTGCTGGCGCTCGCCGGCAGCCTCACCCCCGAGGCGCTCACCCCCGAGCTGATCGCCGGTCTCGCCGCCGGCCTCGGCCTGGGCGCGGGACCGGCACCGGACCGGATGGCCGTGGTGAACACCCTGCTCGACGCCGCCCCCGTCCCGCTGCGGGAACGGCTCCTGGTCGAGTTCGTCGGCCTGCTGCAACGACCCGTCTGGGGATGAACCCCGGAATCGGTGTGGTTGACTTGGCGCTCCGGGACACGCGAGGGAGGCCAGAGGTGCAGTTGCCGGCCGTGCTCGGCGAGCCGATCCGGTTCGTGCTGAACTGGGGGCGCCGCTACTCGCTCTGGGTGTTCAACTTCGGGCTGGCCTGCTGCGCGATCGAGTTCATCGCGACCAGCATGGGCCGGCACGACTTCATCCGGCTCGGCGTCATCCCGTTCGCCCACGGTCCCCGGCAGGCCGACCTGATGGTGGTCTCCGGCACGGTCACCGACAAGATGGCCCCGGCGATCAAGCGGCTCTACGACCAGATGCCCGAGCCGAAGTACGTCATCTCCTTCGGCGCCTGCTCCAACTGCGGCGGCCCGTACTGGGACTCGTACTCGGTGACCAAGGGCGTCGACCAGCTCATCCCGGTCGACGTCTACGTGCCCGGCTGCCCACCCCGGCCGGAGGCGCTGCTGCACGGCATCCTCCGCCTCCAGGAGAAGATCGCCGCCGAGCAGTCCGGCCTCGGCGGCGTCAACCGCCCCGACGCGCTCGCCGCACCGGTCGACGCGTCCCCGGCGGAGGCCACCCGCCGCCCCGTGGAGTCCCTCACCGCACCCCCGGTACGTCCCCCGACCGGCTGACTCCGGCGCTGGCGAGCGGGGATTAGCCTGCGGACCATGACCGAGTCCGCGGACAAACGCTCCGCCTTCATCGTCGACGTGCTGACCGAGGAGTTCGGCACGTCGATGGCGCTCGACCCGGCGGCGTTCCGCCGCAAGTTCCGCAAGATGGCCGCCTCCCCGTTCGCCTTCTACCGGGGCAGCGCGTCCCTCTTCTACGCCGACCAGCGCGGCGAGTTCGCCGACGACCGGTTCCTCGACGAGCGGACCAGCCGGGTCTGGATCCACGGCGACCTGCACGCCGAGAACTTCGGCACCTACATGAACGCCGACGGGCAGCTGGTGTTCAACGTGAACGACTTCGACGAGGCGTACGTCGGGCCGTTCTCCTGGGACCTGAAGCGGTTCGCGGCCAGCGTGGCGCTGCTCGGCTATGCCAAGGCGCTCTCCGACGAGGTGATCGGTGACCTGGTGACCGGCTTCGCCCGCTCCTACCTGACCGAGCTGCGGGCCATCGCGGCCGGCGGGGACGACGCGATCGGCTCGATCACCCTGGAGAACGCCGACGGGGTGCTGCGCCGGGTGCTCCAGGAGGCCCGGCTCAACACCCGGGTCGAGCTGCTCGCCGCGCAGACCACCATCGACAACTACGACCGCCGGTTCTCCCTCGGCGACGGGGTCTACGAGATCGACGACGAGACCCGGGCGCGGGTCTGCGCCGCCTACGAGGCGTACCTGGACACCCGTCCCGAGTCGGCGACCCGGCTCCGGCCGGTCGCCTCGAAGATCAAGGACGTGGTGCTGCGCAAGGGTGTGGGCATCGGCTCGGCCGGCCTGCCGTCGTACAACCTGCTGCTGGAGGGGCACACCCAGGCGTTGGAGAACGACGTCATCCTCTACATGAAGCAGGCGCAGGTGCCGGCGGTGGCCCGGCACATCGACGACGAGCGGGTCCGCGGCTACTTCCGGCACCAGGGGCACCGCACGGCCGAGTCGCAGCGCGCGTTGCAGGCGTACGCGGACCCGTGGCTGGGCTTCACCGAGCTGGACGGCGCCGGCCAGCTCGTCGCCGAGGTCTCCCCGTACGCGGCCGACCTGGACTGGTCGGACGTCAACGAGCCGGAGGAACTGGCCGGCGTGCTGGCCGACCTGGGTCGGGCGGTGGCCCGGATGCACTCGGTCGCCGACGACGAGTCCAGCCACGACCTGGTCGACTACTCGACCGAGGAGTCGATCGTCGCCGCCGTGGACGCCGACCCGGAGGGCTTCGTGGCGCACCTGCTCGACTTCGCGCACGCGTACGGGCTGCGGGCCCGGGAGGACCACCAGCTCTTCGTGGACCTGTTCCGCAACGGTCGGCTGCCGGGCCTCTGAGTCACCGCTGGAAGTCCAGCACCACCTTGATGTCGTCGCCGGTGGCGGCGTACGCGTCCGCGTACTCCGTCACCGGCACCCGGCGGGTGATCAGCGACTCCAGCCAGGACAGGTCGGCCCGGGCGAGCGCCTCGGCGGCCAGTCCCCAGTGCCGCCGGTTGGCGTTGACCGAGCCGAACACCACGGTGTTCTCCAGCACCAGCGACCGGTTGAGCGCGCCCGCGTCGAAGTCGATGGTCCGGCCGCCGCTGGACACCCCGGTCAGGCACACCACGCCGGTCGGCCCGACCTTGCACATGGTGTCCAGCACCACGCTGGGCGCGCCGGTGCACTCGACCACCACGTCCGGTTGGAAGTCCAGCTCACCCACGGTCGACGTGTGGTACGTCGCCCCCAGCGACCGGACCAGGTCCGGCTTCGGCCCGGTGGTGTTCCGGTCCAGCACGTGCACGGACAGCCCGCGCTGAGTGGCCAGCAGGGCGGCCAGCAGGCCGATCGGCCCGGCCCCGGTGACCAGCACGCTCTGCGGCTGCCATTCGGCGCGGGCCCCGATCCGCTCGATGTGGTCCCACGCCTTCGCCACCACGCTGGTGGGTTCCAGCAGCATCCCGACCGGGGCGAGGGCCGGGTCGAGCCCGACGGCGAACTTCGGCTGCACCCGCCACCGGTCCCGGGCGAACCCGGGCAGCGCCTTGATGCCGTGCTCGGTGTACCGGCCGTTGCGGCACATGTCCCACTCGCCGACCGCGCAGTTGGCGCAGGGCACCGGGTCGGGGTGCCGGACGATGCCGGCGACCAGGTCACCTGCGTGGAAGGCGCCGGTCGGGTCCTCCAGCACCCGGCCCAGCGACTCGTGGCCCAGCACGAGGCGGTGCTGTCCCGGCGGGGCCTCGCCGTACGCGCCGGAGATGATCTCGTGGTCGGTGCCGCAGATCCCCACCGCCAGCGCCTCCACCAGGATCGCGCCCTCCTCGGCGGCCGGCTCGGGCCACTCGTCGGTGAGGGTCAGCGAGTCGGGGATCCCGGGAGCCACGGTGACAGCGCGCACGGCTTCATCTTTCCCTCCGGTGCCGCCGCCGCGCCGGTAAAGCGGTCAGTTGCCCCGACCGGAAGGGCGGCCGGCGGCGGGCCCCGGGCAACGGCCGGAAGGCGTGCTCGCCTCGACCGCCCTCCCGAAACAGGCCCTAGGATCAGCGGCATGACTCCGGAAGAGGTCGGCCAGCGGTTGGTCGCGCTGCTCGCGCCCGTGAAGGCCACCGCGTCGGTCTCCGGCGGTCAGGGTTACGCCCGCGCCACGGTCGACGTACCCCCGGCGAGCTGGCGGGACGCGCTGCGCGCGGCCCGCGACGACGCCGAGCTGCGGCTGGACTTCTTCGACTGGTTGTCGGCGGTCGACGAGCTGGTGGACGGCTTCGACGTGGTCGCGCACCTGTGGTCGACGACCGGGCGGCACGGGGTGCTGCTGCGCACCCGGGTGCCCCGGGAGGTGCCGTCGGTGCCGTCGGTGGTGGACCTCTATCCGGGGGCGGCCTGGCACGAGCGGGAGACGTACGAGATGTTCGGCATCTCGTTCGACGGGCACGGCGAGCTGAAGCCGCTGCTGCTCCCGCCGGAGTTCGAGGGCCACCCGCTGCGCAAGGAGTTCGTGCTGGCCTCGCGGGTCGCCAAGCCGTGGCCGGGTGCCAAGGAGCCGGGCGAGTCGGAGGCGGGCGGCGGCCGGCGCGCGGTCCGCCCGCCGGGCGTGCCGGCCCCGGGGGAGGGGGCACCACGCCCACCCCGGCGGGCGCGGCCGGCGTCGGTGAGGGCCCACGAGGGGGTACGCCCGCCCGTCCGGCCCGGGAACGCCCGCCCCGCCCCGCGCCGGGTGCGGCGCTCGGCACGACCCGCCCCGGCGAGCCGGCGGCCGGTGCCCAGCCGGCGGCCGAGGAGGGGAACGTCTGATGCCCACCTGGTTGGAGCTGGTCCTGCGGGTGGTCGGCGTGCTGGTCGCGTTCCTCACCCTGCCGCTGATCGTGGGGCAGGCCGAGCACAAGGTGATGGCGCACATGCAGGGCCGGCTCGGCCCGATGTACGCGGGCGGTTTCCACGGCTGGGCACAGCTCGTCGCGGACGGCGTCAAGTTCGTGCAGAAGGAGGACGTCACCCCGCGCGACGCGGACCGGGCGGTGTTCCGGCTCGCCCCGGCGGTGGCGCTGGTGCCCTATCTGCTGGTCCTGCTGGTGATCCCGCTCGGCCCGGGCGATCTGGTCGGGCAGCCGCTGGACATCGGCCTGTTCTTCGTGCTCGCCGTGGTCGGCATCGGCGTGGTGGCGGTGCTGATGTCCGCGTGGGCGTCGGCCAACAAGTACAGCCTGCTCGGCGGCCTGCGCGGCGCGGCCCAGCTGCTCGGCTACGAGCTGCCGCTGGTGCTGGCCGCCGCCTCGGTGGCGATGGCGGCGGGCACGCTGAGCCTCTCCGGCATCGTCGAGGCGTGGCGGCCCTGGTGGCTGCTCTGGCAGGCGCCCGCCATGCTGATCTTCTTCGTCGCCGGGCTGGCCGAGATCCGGCGGCCCCCGTTCGACATGCCGGTCGCCGACTCGGAGCTGGTCTTCGGCTACATGACCGAATACACCGGCCTGCGTTTCGCCTTCTTCCTGCTGGCCGAGTACGTCGGCATCGTGGTGATCGCCGCGCTGACCACGGTGCTCTTCCTGGGCGGCTGGCAGGGCCCGTTCGCCGACGCACAGCTCGGCTGGCTGTGGACCCTGCTGAAGGTCTTCGCCGTCGCCTTCGTGATCATCTGGCTGCGGGTGGCGTACCCCCGGCTGCGCGAGGATCAGCTCCAGCGGCTCTGCTGGCTGGTCCTCGTCCCGCTCGCCCTCGCCCAGCTCGTCCTCACCGTCGCCGTCCGCCTGGCGCTGTAAGGAGGGGCCCCTGTTAACGCCTCCGGTATGGCAGGGGCCCCCTCTTAACAACCCGGACCGGCTCAGCGCAGCGGCGTGTGGGCCGGGTCGACGCGCTCGGCAGGTGCGGGCGGCGGGGGCGGGGTGCCGTCGCCGAAGGGCCGGCCGCCCAACTCCTCCCGGCCGTGCGGGGTGAGCCAGTTCGACAGGTCCGGGCCGAGCGGCACGATGCCGGTCGGGTTGATGTCCCGGTGCACCTCGTAGTAGTGCCGCTTGATGTGGTCGAAGTCGACGGTGTCGCCGAAGCCCGGCGTGGTGAACAGGTCCCGCGCGTACGCCCACAGCACCGGCAGCTCGGCGAGCTTCTGCCGGTTGCACTTGAAGTGCCCGTGATAGACCGGGTCGAAGCGGACCAGCGTGGTGAAGAGCCGGACGTCCGCCTCGGTGATGGTCTCCCCGACCAGGTAACGCTGCCCGGACAGCCGCTCGGTCAACCAGTCCAGCCGGTCGAACAGCCGGTGGTACGCCTTGTCGTACGCCTCCTGGCTGCCGGCGAAGCCGCACCGGTAGACGCCGTTGTTCACGTCGGCGAAGACCACCGCGTTGACCTCGTCGATCTCGTCGCGCAGCCGCTCCGGATACAGGTCCGGCGCCCCCTGGCGGTGGTACGCCGTCCACTCGGTCGACAGGTCGAGGCTCATCTGCGCGTAGTCGTTGGTGACCACCTGCCCGGTCGGCACGTCGACCAGGGCCGGCACGGTGATGCCCCGCTCGTAGCCGGGGAACCGCGCGAAGTACGCGTCGGCCAGCCGCTCGATGCCGAGCACTGGGTCCCGACCGTCCGGGTCCAGGTCGAACGTCCAGCTCCGCTTGTCGTGGGTCGGGCCGGCCACCGCCATCGAGATGGCGTCCTCCAGCCCCAGCAGCCGCCGTACGATGATCAGCCGGTTGGCCCACGGGCAGGCGCGGCTGACCGCCAGCCGGTAGCGCCCGGGCTCGACCGGCCAGCCGTCCCGGCCGTCGGCGGTGATCCGGGTGGCGATGTAGCGCTGGTCGCGGGTGAACTCGCCGCCCGGTTCCACGTACTTCCCGCCGGTAGCCTCCGGTGCCTCGCCGTCCGATGCCATCGCGTCGCCCTCCGCCGTCCCGGGTCCGTCCTGTCCCATCATGGTCGATCCGCCGCCGGCGGGCCGGTCGAGCGGGCCAGGACGGGTGGTCACCGTCGGCTTCAGCCGGCCTTGACGGCGAAGGCCAGCGCGAGCAGGAGCCCGTTGCTCAGCGCGTGCGCGACGATCGGCACCCAGAGGTTCCGGTATCGGTGCAGCAGCCAGGCGAAGAGCAGCCCGGAGGCGAGCGCGACGATGGCGTTGAACACCCGGGGCAGGTGCATCACCGAGAAGAACACGGCGGAGGTGAGGATCGCCGGCAGGACCGGCATCCGGGCGGCCAGACCCTGGAAGAAGACCCCCCGGTAGAGGACCTCCTCATAGATCGGCGCGGTGACGGCACCGAAGACGACCGCGAAGGTGAGCTGGGCGAGCACGCTGCCCGGCGGGTAGCCGCCCTCGCCACCGCCGTCGGCGGTCAGCGCCGCCGGCAGGGCGATCAGCAGACCGACGGTGAGGGCGGCCTTGGCCACTCCCCATCCGGCGGCCGCCCCGAGCTGTCCGAACCGGGGCCGGTGCAGCCGCAGCGGACCACGTACGGAACCGAACCGGTGCCGCGTCACCGCCAGGCCGACGGCCAGTTGAGTGCCGTTGATCATCAGCCAGGCGAGGCTCATGGCGCCGAGTGCGGAGGCGCCGAGGGCCTCGGCGCCCCGGGCCAGGGTGTCCGCCACCGGGGCGTTGGCCAGGCCGAAGCCGACCGCGAGCACGATGACGAGGTCCAGCCAGGTGTAGCGGGCGGCGGGGGCGTGGGCAGGGGTGCTGGTGGCGGCGGTGCGGTTTTCCGAGGTCAACTGTGCGGTCACCGGCGGAAGATTAGTCGCTCGACCTATTTCGGTCAAACGACCGATCAAGTAGGGTCGGGTGGTGCCGAAGATCGTGGACCACGAGGAACGGCGTCGACACCTCGGCGCCGCCGCCTGCGCCGTGCTGAGCCGCGCCGGATCGGGCGGCACCACGGTCCGGGCGATCGCCGCCGAGGCCGGGATGCCGCTCGCCACCGTCCAGCACTACCTGCCGACCCGGGACGCCATGGTCCGGGCCGCCATGGCGCACCTCACCGAGCGGGTGGTGCGCCGGGCCGAAAAGATCCCGACGACCGGGGTGACCGTCCTGGAGACGCTGCGACTGGCCCTGCGGGAGCTCGTCCCGCTCGACGCCGAGCGGACCTTCGAGGCGCGGGTCTGGCTGATGCTCTCCGCCGAGGCGCTCGTCGACGACGCGATCGGGCAGGTGCTGCGGTCCGGCGCCGCCGAGCTGCGGGCGAACCTCCAGCGCGTGGTGGCGGCGGCGCAGGCCGACGGCGGCATCGCCGCCCACCTCGACCCGGCGGCCGTGGCGAACGGGCTGGTCACCCTGGCCGACGGGCTGACCGTCCGGCTGCTCGCCGGTCAGCTCGGTGCCGACGACGCCCGGGCCGAGATCGACACCCAGCTCGCCCGGTTGGCCGCCGGGCCCGGTGACCCGGTCGGCGGTCCGGCTAGGCTGCCGTCGTGATCGACCTGGAGGCCGCAGCCCGGCGGTTCGTCGCGGACGTGTGGAACGGCGGCCGCGAGGCGTCCGCGTACGAGCTGGTCGACGCGGACTGCCCGGGGTTGGGCGGGACCGGCCCCGAGGCGACGCTGGCCTGGCACCGGGACCGCCGCGCCGCCTTCCCCGACCTGCGCTACAAGCTGGTCGACGTGGTGGCCACCGGGGACCGGGTGGCGCTGCGCTGGCGGGCCGCCGGCACCCAGGCCGGCCGGTTCGGCCCGGTGCCGCCGACCGGGCAGGTGGTCAGCTATTCGGGGGCGACGTTCCTGCGCTTCGACGACGCCGGCCGGATCGTGGACGTGTGGAGCGTCAACGAGCTGTTCCAGCTCCTCCAGCAGCTCGGCGTCGAGATGCTCCCGCCGCTGCCGGGCGGACTCAGCGGCGCCGGGGCGTGATCCGGTCGATCGACAGGTTCACCGGGAACGGCTCCCCGGTGTCGATGAACTTCGTCCACCGCCCGGTTTCCGTGTAGACCTCGTCCACCGGGTCGATCTTGTAGGTGTGTACGACCAGCCCGTCGTCCTCCACCTCGACCCGCCAGTAGAACGGGATGCCCGCCTGCGCGTACAGCGCCGGCTTCAGCACCCGGTCGATGGATCGGGTGCTGGGGGAGACGATCTCGACCGCCAGCACCACCTCGTGCGGTTCGTACTTCGACGGCTCGCGGGCTGCGGCCACCGATGTCGTCACCAGCACGTCCGGAATGAAAGAGCGGGTGCGGCTGATCCGCACCTCCACACCCTGGGTCACGTCGTACTCGTCGGGGCATTCCTGTTCGAGCGCGACGCCGAGTCGCATCGCGATCGTCTGGTGCGTGCGGGTGGGGGAGGGGGACACGATCAGCACTCCGTCAAGCAACTCGCGGCGGCGGCCGTCCTCGGGCAGCGCGTCCAGATCGTCGGTCGTCCACCCGCCCTCGGGCGGGTAGTCGCTCTGCAGCGCGGCGGTCATCGGTCGGTCCTTCCCGGTGTGTCGTTCTCCCCAACAGTCACCGTACCGCCGCAATGCGCCGGGTGGTGGTCGCGCGCGCGGAGGGCACAGGGCAGGATGGGCGGCATGACCGAGCGCAGCGGCATTCCCGGTGAAGGGTTGGTGAAGGGGCTCGCGGTCACGTTGAAGACGATGACCCGTCGCTCGACCACCCAGCAGTACCCGGACGTCGCCCCCGAGCTACCGCCCCGCTCCCGGGGCGTGATCGCGCTGCTGGAGGAGAACTGCACGGTCTGCATGCTCTGCGCGCGGGAGTGCCCGGACTGGTGCATCTACATCGACTCGCACAAGGAGGAGGTGGCGGTGCCCGGCGCCGCCCGCCCCCGCCAGCGCAACGTGCTCGACAAGTTCGACATCGACTTCTCGCTCTGCATGTACTGCGGCATCTGCGTCGAGGTCTGCCCCTTCGACGCGCTCTACTGGTCGCCCGAGTTCGAGTACGCCGAGTACGACATCAAGGACCTGCTGCACGACAAGGACCACCTCGGCGAGTGGATGGGCACCGTCCCGCCGCCGCCCGCGCACGACCCGCACGGCGAGCCGTCCAAGGAGGAGACCACCGCCGCGCGCAAGGCCGCGGCCCCGGCCCGCCCTGCCGCCGTACGCCCCGACGCCGGTCCCGGCGGAGGAGGCACGACCCCATGACGGGTGCGGACCTGCTGCTGCTCGCCCTCGGTGCGGTCGCGGTCGGGGCGGGGGTGCTCGTGGTGGCCACCAGGCACCTGGTCCGGGCCGGCCTCTATCTGGTGGTCTGCCTGGGCGCGTTGGCCGGTGACTACCTGGTGCTCACCGCCGAGCTGGTGGCCTGGGTGCAGGTGCTGATCTATGTGGGCGCGGTGGTGGTGCTGCTGCTCTTCGCGGTGATGCTGACCCGGGCCCCGATCGGCGCCTCCGACGACCTGGACCGGCCGGGCTGGCCGGCCGCGCTGATCGGCGGCGGCAGCGGGCTGGGCCTGGCCGTGCTGCTGGTCGACGCGTTCCGCTGGTCCCGGGTGGACCTGCCGGCGGCGGGCACCGCCGAGCGCCTGGGTGAGCAGGTGTTCCGCTCCTGGGTGCTGCCCTTCGAGGTGCTGTCGGTGCTGCTGCTCGCCGCGCTGGTCGGCGCGATCGTGCTGTCCCGTCCGGACATCGGCCGGGCCGGCGCGGACGAGAGGGGTCGTCGGTGAGGCCGGTCGTCCCGTACGTCACCGCCGCGCTGCTGTTCGGCCTGGGCGTGTTCGGCGTGCTGCGCCGCCGCAACGCGGTGCTGGTGCTGATGGCGGTCGAGTTGATGCTCAACGCGGTCAACCTGGTCCTGGTCACCGCGGACACCACGGTCCGGGCGCAGTTGCCGCACGCCGGGCAGGTCTTCGCGCTCTTCGTGATCGTGCTCGCCGCCGCCGAGATCGGCGTGGGGCTGGCCATCGTGCTCCAGCTCTATCGGCTGCGGGCGAGCGTCGCCGTGGACGAGGTGCCGCTGACCGAGCCTCCGGTGCTGGTGTCGGCCGCGACCGCGACGCGGGGGACGGTCGCGGGAGAGCCGGCGTCGGGCGGGACCGTCGGGGGCGCGGACGGGCCGGAGGTGCGGCGGTGACCGACGAGCTCGGGCGGCTGCTGCCGGCCGTACTCCTGCTGGCCGGCCTGCCCCTGGTCGCCGGCCTGGTCGGGCTGCTGCTGCCGCCCTCGCCGAAGGGCGCGGCGACCGGCGAGGACCGGGCCCGGAAGGTGGCGATCGGGCTCGGCGTGGCCGGCGCGGCCGGTGCGCTGCTGGCGGCGCTGGTGCTGCTGACCCGGGTCCACCACCTGGCCGAGGCGTCGACCACCTGGGTCGACCTGGGCGGCCTGCGGGTCACCCTGGGCTACCGGCTGGACGGGGTGGCCGTGCTGGTCGCCACGGCGGTGGCCGCGGTCGCCCTGGCCGTACAGGTCTACTCGGTCGGCTACCTGCGGCGCGGCCCGCACGACGACCTCGAGGTGGACCACCGCTACCCGCCGTACGCGGCGCAGATCAGCCTCTTCACCGCCGCGATGCTGGTCGTGGTGGTCTCCGGCGACCTGATCATGCTGCTGGTCGGCTGGGAGGTGATGGGCATCTGCTCCTACCTGCTCATCGCCCACGACCGGCGGCTGCCGGAGGCGCCCGCCGCGGCGGTGAAGGCGTTCCTGGTGACCCGGGTCGGTGACGTCGGCTTCCTGCTGGGCATCGCCGTGCTCGGCGGGCACGCCGGCAGTTTCCGGATCGCCGACGTGCTCGCCCACGACTACTCCACCGGCACCCTCACCGCCGCCTGCCTGCTCCTGCTCGCCGGGGTGGCCGGCAAGAGCGCCCAGTTCCCGCTGCACACCTGGCTGCCCGACGCGATGGCCGGTCCCACCCCGATCTCCGCGCTGATCCATGCCGCCACCATGGTCGCCGCCGGCGTCTACGCGGTGGCCCGGCTCTTCCCGCTCTTCGCGCGGGCCCCGATCGCACTGGCCGTGCTCGGGGTGATGGCGGCGGTCACCCTGCTGCTGGGGGCCTTCGCGGCCACCGCGCAGGACGACATCAAGCGGGTGCTGGCCTGGTCGACGGTCTCCCAGATCGGCTACATGACCGGTGCGCTCGCGGTCGGCGCACCCACCGCGGCGCTGTTCCACCTGCTCAGCCACGCCGCGTTCAAGGCGCTGCTCTTCCTCGCCGCCGGCGCGGTGATCCACGCGGTGGGCACCACGCTGATGTCCCGGATGGGCGGGCTGCGGCGCGCCATGCCGGTGACCTTCTGGTGCACGCTGGTCGGGCTCGGCGCGCTCGCCGGGGTGCCGCCGCTGTCCGGGTTCTGGAGCAAGGACGGCGTGCTCGCCGCCGCCGAGGCCGCCGCGCTGGACGGCGCCGGCCCGGCCCCGCACTGGGTCGGCTGGCTGGTCTGGCTGGCCGGGCTGCTCGGCGTCGCCGTCACCGCCTGGTACGCGACCCGCCTGCTGCTGCGTACCTTCTTCGGGGTCACCCGGAGCCCGCTGGCGCACCCGCACGACCCGCCGGCGGTGATGCGCTGGCCGGTGCTGCTGCTGGCGGTCCCGGCGGCCCTGTTCGGCCTGGCCGCCTTCTGGACGCCGTTCACCGACCGGCTCTTCGCGCCGGCCGCCGAGGGGGAGTTGACCGACTTCGGCGACTCGCTGGTCCACCTCGCCCCGGCGGTGCTGCTCCCGCTGGCCCTGCTGGCGGCCGGCGGCGGGTTGGCGTGGGCGGGCTGGCGCCGCGATCCGGCCGCCGACCCGGCCCGCTTCCTGGGTCCGCTGCGGCCGGTCCTCGCCCGGGCGTTCCGGCTCGACGACGTCCAGGACGCGCTCGTCGTACGTCCGACGGTGGCGCTGGCCCGCGCGGTGCGGGCCGGTGACGAGCTCGGGGTGGACGGCCTGGTGGAGGAGCGGCCACGCCGCGGTGGAGTTGGGTGGCGGACTGGCCGGGCTGCACCGGGCGGCCCTGCCCCGGGCGGCGGCTGCCGTGCTGGCCGGCGCGCTGCTGATCGGCCTCGCCGCCGCGCTGGTCGGAGGGTTCGCGTGAGCGCGGGTCGGTCGGCCCGGGATCCGGGCACAGAGGGGACGCCGGCATGAACCTCGGACAGGTGCTGCTGGTCGCCGTCCTGGCGGTGCCGGCGCTGGGCGCGGTCGCGGTCGCGGCGGTCCGGCACGACCGGGCCGCCCGGCTGGTCGGCACGGTCGCCGCCGCGCTGACCCTCCTCGCCACGCTGCCGCTGGCCGGCGGCGACCACGGCTGGTTCGGCTACGGGCCGCGTCCCGCCGTGCAGCCCTGGCACCAGCTCGACCTGCCCTGGGTGCCCGGTCTGGACCTGCGCTTCCACCTCGGGGTGGACGGCATCTCGTGGCCGCTGGTGGTGCTCACCGCCCTGCTCACCGTGCTCTGCTGCGGCTACACCGTGGCCCGGGTGCCGGGCGGCGGCAGCGGCCGGGCGTTGGTCGCGCTGCTGCTGGTGGTCGAGGTGGGCATCCTCGGCACCTTCCTCGCCCTCGACCTGGTTCTGTTCTTCGCGTTCTTCGAGGTCGTGCTCCTCCCGATGTACGCGATCATCGCCGGCTGGGGCGGCGCGGACCGGCGACGGGCGGCCCGCAAGTTCGCCCTCTACACGCTCTTCGGTTCGGTGCTGCTGCTGGTCGGCGTCTACGTGGTGGTGGCCGCCGCCGGCACCGCCGACATCGTGGCGCTGACCGGTGGGGCCGGGCTGTCCCGGGGCACCCAGCTCGCCGCGTTCACCCTGCTGGCGCTCGCCTTCGCGGTGAAGAGCCCGCTCTGGCCGCTGCACTCGTGGCTGCCCGACGCGCACACCCAGGCGCCCACCGTCGGCAGCGTGATCCTCGCCGGGGTGCTGCTGAAGATGGGCACGTACGGCCTGATCCGGGTGGCGGTCGGGGTGGCCCCGGAGGGCGCCCGCTGGGCCGCCCCGGTGCTCGGTGTGCTGGCCGTCGCGGCCATCCTGATCGGCTCGCTGGTCTGCCTCGCGCAGGACGAGCTGAAGCGGCTGATCGCGTACTCCAGCGTGGGACACATGGGCTTCGTGCTGCTCGGGGTGGCCACGCTGACCGCCACCGGGCTCCAGGCGGCGCTGATCGGCAACATCGCGCACGGCGTGATCACCGCCCTGCTCTTCTTCCTCGCGGGGGCGGTCAAGGACCGTACCGGCACCGGCGCGCTCGCCGAGCTGTCCGGGCTGCGGGAGACCGCGCCCCGGCTCGCCGGGCTGCTCGGCTTCGCGGCGGTCGCCTCGCTGGGGCTGCCGGGCCTGGCCGGCTTCTGGGGTGAGGCGTTCGCCGTGGTGGCCGCCGTCCGGCGGGGCGGCGGGCTCTGGACGACGTTGGCGGTGCTGGCCGCGATCGGCGGGGCGCTGACCGCCGCGTACTTCCTGCGGCTGCTGCGGCAGGTCACCCACGGGCGGCCCAGCCCCGCGGTGGGGCGGCTCGCGCCCGGCCTGGCCGGGGTGGAGTTGGCGGCGTGGGCTCCGCTGGTGCTGCTGGCGCTGGCCGTGGGGCTGGTCCCGGCGCTGGTCCTCGGCCATTCCGCCGGCCCGGTCGACGCCCTGCTGGGAGTGCTCAGGTGAGCGCGAGGGGTGCAGCGGAGCGGAGCCCCGCAGTCGCGAACGGAGGCGAGCTCAGGTGAGCGCGAGGGGTGCAGCGGAGCGGAGCCCCGCAGTCGCGAACGGAGGCGAGCTCAGGTGAGCGCGAGGAGTGCGGCGGAGCGGAGCCCCGCAGTCGCGAACGGAGGCGAGCTCCGATGAGTTCCCGGGAGCTGACCCGATGAGCCTGGTGCAGAGCGTGGACAACGTGGCGCTGCTGCCCGCGTACCTGGCGGCGGCCACGGCCGTGCTGGTGCTCCTGGCCGACCTGCTGGTGGCCCGCGCCGCCGTGACAGTGGCCGTGGCGGCGCTCGGGTCGGCGGCCACCGCGCTCGGTGCGGCGTTGGTCGGGGCGGGCGGCGAGCGCCGCACCTTCTGCGTCGACGCCGACTGCTCCTGGGTGTACGGCGGCCGGGCGGCCCTGGTGGCCGTGGTCTTCGCCCTGCTCACCCTCGGTGTGCTGGCGATCTCCGGGCCGCTGCTGCGGGCCGGTCGGACGCCCGTGGGGGAATACTGCTTCCTGCTCGCCTGCTCGCTGACCGGTGGTGTGGTGCTCGGCGCGGCCGGTGACCTGATCACCCTGGTCGTGGCGTTGGAGACGCTGACCCTGCCGCTCTACGTCCTGGTGGGGCTGCGCCGGGGCAGCCTGGCGAGCGCCGAGGCGGCGGTGACCTTCTTCGTGGTCAGCGTGGTGGCCACCACGCTGACCCTGCTCGGCGCGGCGCTGCTCTACGCGGTGACCGGCGGGCTGCACCTGGGCCGGCTCGGCGCGACCTTCGCGGACCGCCCCGAGCTGCTGGACGTCCCGCTCACCTCGGTCGCGGTGGCGCTGGTGGTGCTGGGGCTGGCGTTCAAGGTGGCGGCGGTGCCGTTCCACGCCTGGGCCCCCGCGACGTACGACGGCGCACCCCTGCCGGTGGCGGCCTACCTGTCGACGGCGTCGAAGCTGGGCGGGGTGGTGGCCCTGCTCGCCGTGGTGCAGCAGGCGCTGCCGGCGTCCGTCACCGGTCCGGTGCTGGCGCTGCTGGCCGTGCTCACCATGACTGTCGGCAACCTGGTGGCGCTGCGCCAGCGGCGGACGGTACGGCTGCTGGCGTGGTCCTCGGTGGCCCAGGCCGGCTACATCCTCGCCCCGCTGGGCGCGTTCGCGCTGGCCGCCGGCCGCACCGTCGACGCCCGCGCCGGGGCGTACGCGGCGGCCGTGGCGTACGCGATTTTCTTCGTGGTCCTGGAGCTGGCCGCCTTCGCGGCGGTGGTGGCGCTGCGCCCGGCGGACGGCGACGGCGGCACCCTGGCCGACCTGCGCGGCGCGGCCCGGCGGCACCCGTGGGTGAGCGCGGCGTTCGCGCTCGCCCTGATCGGGCTGGCCGGTCTGCCGCCCGGACTGGCCGGTCTCTTCGCCAAGGTGACCGTGGTCCGTTCCCTGCTGGCCGGGCACGCCGGCTGGCTCGCCCTGGTGGTGGCCCTGAACGCGGTCCTCGGCCTCGCCTACTACCTGCGCCTGGCCGCCACCCTGTACGCGCCCCCGGCCGACGGGTCGGCCCCGGCGGTGGCCGCCGCCCGCCCGGCCCGGGTGGTGTCGCTGGCGCTGGCCGTGGCGACCGCGCTGGCCGTGGTGGTCGGTTTCGCCCCCCAGCTCGTGCTGGACGTCGCCCGCTGAGCGTTGCCGCACAGCTCACGCACAGGATTCTCCAGGCAACTCCCAGCCATGAGCAGGATGGTTGACGGGTACCGGTGGTGTTGAACCGGGCAGCGGACGCCCGTGCGGGTCCGCGCACCGAAGGAGCGATCGTGCATCACAACCGTCTGAAGACCGCAGCGCTGCTCGGCCTGTTGACCTCGCTGATCCTCGCGGTCGGCTACTGGTTCGGCGGCAGCGGCGGCCTCGTCATCGCCGTCGTCGTCTCGTTGCTGATGAACGGCGTCACCTACTTCTTCTCCGACAAGCTCGCGTTGCGCTCGATGCGGGCGCAACCGGTCAGCGAGGCACAGTTCCCCGAGCTGTACCGGATGGTCCGCGAGCTGGCCACCCAGGCGGGGCAGCCGATGCCCCGGCTCTACGTGAGCCCCACCGCGCAGCCGAACGCGTTCGCCACCGGGCGGAACCCGCAGCACGCGGCGGTCTGCGTCACCCAGGGCATCACCGAGATCCTCGACTACCGCGAGCTGCGCGGGGTGATCGGGCACGAGCTGTCGCACGTCTACAACCGGGACATCCTCATCTCCAGCGTGGCGGCCGGTCTGGCCGGCATCATCACCATGCTGGCCAACATCGCCTGGTTCATTCCGCTCGGCGGTGGCGACGACGAGGACGCCCCGAACCCGGCCGTGCTGCTGCTCACCCTGATCCTCGGCCCGATCGCGGCCACGGTCATCCAGCTGGCCATCAGCCGGAGCCGCGAGTACCAGGCCGACCAGTCGGGCGCCGAGCTGAGCCGGGACCCGCTGGCCCTGGCCAGCGCCCTGCGGAAGATCCACATGGGTACCCAGCGCCGGCCGCTGCCCGCCCAGGGTCAGCTCACCAGCACCGCCCACCTGATGATCGACAACCCGTTCAAGCGGGGTGGCGGCATCGCCGGGCTCTTCTCCACCCACCCGCCGATGGAGGAGCGCGTCGCCCGGCTGGAGCGGATGGCCGCCAACAGCGGTCCGGTGCAGTTCCAGCGCTGATCCACCCGTACCACCCACTCCGCCCGGGTTCCGGTTCGCCGGACCCGGGCGGAGGCGTGTGCGAGGGCACTAACCGTTTCCCCCGTACGCCGCCCGGCGTTAGGGTCGAAACGTCTCTCACCCATTACCTTCCTGGAGGTCGACCGTGTCCGCACTGCGCCAGTACCTGGGCGTCTGGCGGATCCCCGGCGCGCCGATGCTGCTGATCCTCGGCATCATCGGCCGGCTCGGGATCGGTATGACACCCCTGGCGCTGCTGCTCGTGGTCGAGGAGGTGACCGACCGGTACTCGCTCGCCGCGGTCGCCGGTGGCATCTACGCGCTCTCCGGCGCCGCGCTCAGCCCGGTCGCCGGCCGGATCGCCGACCGGGTCGGCCCCACCCCGGTGCTGCTGGCCACCGCCGTCGCCCACCCGCTCGCCCTGTTCGGGCTGCTCTGGGCGACCCGCACCGAGGGTGGCGACCTGCCCCTGATCTATCTGGCCGCCGGGCTCGCCGGTGCCACGTACCCGCCGCTCACCGCCGCCATCCGAGGTGCCTGGAACGACCTCACCGCCGCGACCTCAGGCCGGTACCACCTGCGCAACACCGCGCTCGCCGCGGAGACCTCGCTCTTCGAGATCGTCTTCGTGCTCGGCCCGCTGCTGGTCGCCGCGTTCGTGCTGTTCGCCGACGCCGCCGCCGCGCTGGTCGGCGCCGCCGTGGTCACCTTCGTCGGCACCGGTGCGGTCGCGCTCGGCCGGGTCATGCGCGGCTGGCGGCCGCACCCGCACGAGCACCACGCCAAGGGCCTCGGCCCGCTGCGGGTGGCCGGCTTCCCGGCGCTGCTGCTCTGCGTCGCCAGCCTCGGCATCGCCTTCGGCGCCGCCGGGGTGACCGTGCCGGCCTTCGCCGGCAACGCCACCGCCGACGACCCGGAGAGCATGGCCGGCATCCTGCTCGCGGTCTGGGGCATCGGCAGCGCCGTGGGTGGTTTCTGGTTCGGTGTACGCCGGCCGGCGCCGAACATGACCCGTCAGTTCGCCTGGCTGCTCGGCGGGGTCGCGGCCAGCTTCGCCCTCTTCGCCGCGATGCCGACGCCGTCGGCGCTGGGCGTTGCGCTGGTGCTCGGCGGTGCCACCATCGCCCCGGCGCTGACCCTGGAGAACACGCTGGTCGGCCGGATCGCCCCGGCGGGCATGCTGAACGAGGCGTACACCTGGGTGGTCACCATGTCAGTGGCGGCGAGCGCCGCCGGCGGCGCGGTCGCCGGCCTGATCGTCGACCACGCCGGTGGCGTGCCGTGGGCCTTCCTCTTCGCCGGGGCGGCGGTCGCCGTCGGGGCCGGCGTGGCCGCGCTGCCCGCCGGGCCCATCGCCCGCGCCGAGGCCACCGCGGTACGCACCGAGCAGCCGGTCACCGTCTGACCGGTCCACCGGGTCGCGGGCGCGGCGGGGCAGCACCGTCGCCACCAGGGCGGTCACGCCGAGAGCGATGGTTGCCGCGGCACACAGCAGCAACGTCCGGCGGGCGCCGAGGGCGGCCGTCAGTGGCCCGCCGAGCATCGTGCCGAGTGGCACCGCGAGCACGGTGACCGCGCCGTTGGCGGCCAGCACCAGGGGAAGCTTCCTGGTGCTGGTGCTGCGTTGGAAGAGCGCCATCGACGTGGACATGTACGGGGCCCAGATGAGGCCCGCCAGGGCGAAGGCCGGCAGCGACAGGCCGAGGGGTGCGCCCAGGCCGAGGGGCAGCATGGCGACCCCGAACCCGATGACGATGCCGATGGTCGTGGACCGCAGCGGCCAGCGGTGCAGATGGCCGGCGGCGAGGCCGCCGAGGAGCGAGCCGACACCGAACGCGGTGTAGTAGCCGCCGAGGGTCGTGGCGGAGGCGTGCAGGTCCTCGGTGACCATGATCGGCATCGCCACGTAGAACGGCCCGAAGAGGAAGAAGAACCCGAAGGTCAGCACCAGCAGGCCGCGCAGGGACCGGTCGCGGCGGATGATGCCGAAGCCGGCCGTGTGCGAGGTCGGCCGCTCCGCCGGGGCTGCCCTGGCCACGGTGGGCACGGCGAAGCGATAGGTGAGGGCCAGTACGGCGAAGGTGCCGGCGTCGATCGCGATGACCCAGACCGGGCCTACCCAGGCGATGAGGACGCCCGCGAGCGGGGGACCGACGATGGTCGCGGCCTCGGAGAGGATGCCGAGCACCGCGTTGGCCGGCAGGTGGTGCCGCTGCGGCAGGAGTTCGGCGATCAGCGTGAACCGACCGGCGGAGCCCCACGCGCGCAGCAGCGAGGCCGCCGCGAGCAGGACCACGTAGAGCCCGATGCCGAGCACCCCGAGCAGGTGGGCGGTGGGGATCGCCGCCAGTGCGGTCGCCCGCAGGATCGCATCCCAGCCGGCGAGCTGGGCACCGCTACGACCACCGAGGAACCGGCCGAAGATCATCGTGCCGGCCGCGCTGGGCAGGGTGTACGCCGCGACCGCGAGCGCCGTCCAGGTGCCGCGCTGGCCCGGGGGAGCGAGCTGGAGTGCCAGCCAGGTCACCGCGACCAGCGCGAGACCGTCGCCGAGCGCGGACACCGCCAGTCCGGGCAGCACCCGCCGCAGCGCAGGATGACTGACCACCGGCCAGTACGGGGAGGAATGCGGGAAACGGGGCGTCACGGGATCGGGCGGCATGGTGCCACCCGACACGAACCGGGCCACCCGGAGCAACGAAGTTGCCTCAGGGCAGAAGGCCGTCCCTGCCGGTGCCATGGCACCGTTCCCCGCCTCAATCGGTGGCGGATGGGTAGGGAGGGGGATGTTCCTCTTCTTCTCGAACCGGATCGGATGTCTCGGCTCGATCCTGATCAGCGCGATCCTGACGGTGGTACTGCTGTTGATCTTCTCGCGCTGACCCGGGCGGTGCTCACCGACCGGCGGGGATGCCCTGCTCCTCCAGCCACCGCAGATGCGTCTCCCACGCCGACTGCTTGCTGGTGGCGAGTGCGGCGCCGACCTGCATCCACGAGGCGCCGGCCGAGCGCGCGGTACGGACCGCGAGCTGGCGGCCGTAGCTGGCCTTGCGCCTGATCACCTCGCTGAGCGCGAGGAGTTCGAGGGCCTCGTCCCGGGTCAGCGGAGGGGTGTCCCCGTCGTTCTCCTCCGCCTCCTGCTCCGGCGGCGCCAACGCGTCGCGCAGGCGGAGTTCCTCATAGCGGGCTACCGCCGTCAGGAGGGTGAACTGCTGTTCGAGTTCGTCAGGCGTGGGCATGCCACCAGCATGCCGTCATGCCACCCTGACGTCAAGTCAGCCTGACGTCAGGGTGGTCCGGGCTCCCGGTCCTCAGCGGGCTGCTTCTGGAGATCGGGCTCGCTGCCCCGACGCCGCGGAGGTCGGGCCCTCGACGGCTGCGCTCAGCGGTAGTTGGTGAACTGGAGAGCGACGCCGAAGTCCTCGCCCTTGAGCAGCGCGATGACGGCCTGGAGGTCGTCCCGCTTCTTGCCGGTCACCCGGAGCTGGTCGCCCTGGATCTGTGCCTGGACGCCCTTCGGCCCCTCGTCGCGGATCTTCTTGCTGATCGCCTTGGCCTTGTCCGTCTCGATGCCCTGGATCACCTTGGCGTCGATCTTGAAGATCTTGCCCGACGCGCGGGGATCCCCGGCGTCCAGCGACTTCAGCGAGATGTTCCGCTTGACCAGCTTCTCCTTGAAGACGTCCAGCGCCGCCCGCACCCGCTCCTCGGTCTCCGCCTGGAGGCTGATCGCCTCCTCGCCCGACCAGGAGATCTCCGCGCCGGTGCCGCGGAAGTCGAACCGCTGCGCGAGCTCCTTCTCCGCCTGGCGGAGGGCGTTGTCGACCTCCTGCCGGTCGACCTTGCTCACGATGTCGAACGACGGGTTCGCTGCCATGCTGATGCTCCTGCTGTCCGGCGGTCTGTGGTGTTTCGTCGCCCGCTGACCAGCGGTACGACCCCCTGACCGTACCCGCTTGCACCGGGCCCGGGGGTAACCGCTATCCTTGCTTCCGCTGCCACGCCACGGCGTGGTGGGTGCCCTGGCGGGTTGCCCGAGCGGCCAATGGGAGCGGACTGTAAATCCGTCGCGAAAGCTACAGAGGTTCGAATCCTCTACCCGCCACCAGGTGCACCAACGGCCCCCGACCAGCAGGAATGCTGATCGGGGGCCGTTGTCGTCTGGCCGGCCTGGTCCTACTGAGTCCAGCCGTCTATGACTGGTTGTGGGCAGATGGTGGGCAGGTCGATCTTGCCGCTGAGGGCGCTTCTGAGGCTGCGGACGCTGGGGTCGGCGGCTCTTGCCCGGCCTGGCGGAGTCCGTGCGTGTAGCGGTCGGCTGAGGGGCCTGCGGTGAGGTGTCGCCGGCTGGGGGAGAGGGGCCGGGGGCAAGCCAGTCCCGGGGTTGGACTGGCGCGGCAGTCGGAAGCCCTGACCGTCGCCGAGGCCGACTTTTTCGGCTTCCGTACCGCCTGGCCGTGATCGTGCCGGCCGCATTAACAGACTAGGGGCGGCGGTCCGGCGGCAGTCGGTGGCTTCCGCCCCGGCGCCGGAGGCGGCCGGGGCGGCTTGCCGCCGGCCGGCTCACCGCCCCGCGCCGCGCGGAGCGCGGCGCCTTGATCCAGAACAGAGGAAATCGGCAGCAATGTGAGCTCTTCTGCTGCTCCGCACTGGCCAGGCGCAGAGGCTCGATGCCCTATTGCCGCCCCAGCCTCAGCTTGCTCCACCGTGCCCATAGTCAAGCGATGTCCGCCCGCAACTTGCGCGTCATGCCTGGAGCGCAGGCGGAAGCGAGACAGAGTGCATCGCACTTGACCCTTGACCCTCACGCTTGGGCGTCATGGCCAACTGCTCTAAGTGACCGAAACTTGACACACTGAGTAGCCTCGCCGAGCTAGTCTCGTTACGTACAGGAAGGTTAGAGAGCTTTGGGAGGTTTGACCTCGGAAGTGCCGCCAGCGATACTGCTGTCCGTAAGGCTTGTCTCGCGTTCAGCAACAGCAGCAGCAGCACTCCAAGGATGGATGCATGCCAAGGCGGCCGGGAAAATCCCTCGATATCCCAGACAGCGCACAGCTCACCCAGTACGGGAAGGGGGCTGTGAGCTCCCCAACCCGGTTCCGGGACCGGCCGCGAGCAGAGATCAACGAGCCAGACGTGTCGCTGCTGTGGGGGCGGGTAGGTGTTGACGAAGCACGACGAATCGTCGACAAGTGGGCGAGCCCGCTGTCCGCAGTCCGGTATACGACGGCGGGAGCGCTCCGCGCGAAAGGTTTCATCGTCCGCCATACGCCAACAGGCCCTAATCCGAAGCATGTCAGCGTTTTCCCACCCCTCAGCGGGACTGATCCCAAAGAGTGGGATGACGCTCTAGCCAAGAGCTTCTCTGACTGCTTCACTGAACCGTACGGAGGAGGTGGTACTCGTGAGTAGCTACGGACCTACGCCCGAGCTTGGAAACCTCGCTTGGGCGCCGCTGCCTACCGTCGAGGCCGTTGAGATCATCGATCGGTACAACGGTGTACCAACCCTCGGGGTTGCTAGAGCAGAGGGTGAGCCTTGCCTGTTCTGGCGTGTCCTCTCGGACGATGAGCATGTCTCGGTATGGCTCTACGTGCCCTTGACTAGCCCCGATGAAGAACACCTCAACGCAGACGACGACTCAGATTTTCTTGACTCAATCGTTGTTGAGTCCCTACGACCCCGATACACGACTATGGGCGTAGCGTACGATAACCGCCTTGTTTTTGAGCGAGAGTGGCAGCTTCCTGCTGGCTTGAGCGCCGACCAAGCGGCTATTGCATGCCTGGAGTTCTGTGCAGATGCGTTGCGGGTAGCGCTTGACCAGAACCCGCCACTCCCCGCAACGCGTCGGCAGGTTGTCCAAAAAGCTTCGGACGCTGTTAGGCACCTCGCGACCTGTTAGCCGTAGGGCACCTGCCTCGATCGTCCAGTCAAGCTCCGCAGGGAAGGAACCCTGCGGAGCTTGACTCGTTCATCTAAGGATTCTCTGGGGAGCAAGAGCGGGAGTCTGTGGCTAACTGGACGTTGCTCAAGCAGTGGTGGGGGCAGAGTTGCGCCCGTGTGGCCCTAGCTGTCGACAGTCGGCCGCGACGATACTGTTAACGACCGCGGCGCCCAGGCTTTATACCCATGACCACCAAGAACATCGCCGCACCGAGCACCCAGGCCGCCACATTCGTCGGTTGGACCGCCACCACCAGCGCACCAACAACGATCGCGATCCCGAGCTGTCTAACCGGGCTCATCCAGCCTCCGATAAAGATCCGGACGTAACTTATGGCGCATCCTCAGCGCTCGTACGTCGTTTTGGACGTTGCGTGGCCTGGCTAGAGCAGCCTTGCGACACCATCGCCCGATGCCTCGTGTTGATTGCTGCTGAGACTGAACACCGGTTTGCGGTCTGCCGGGCCGGCGGGCCATCGGACGCCGGTAGCGGCCAACTGTTCACGGTTGATGACGTCGCCGGCCAGGACGGCGGCGAGGAGTTCAGCTTGAGTGGCTTCCAGCTCGACGAGCCGGGTCAGGACGGTTAGTAGGTCGATGAACTCGCTGGTCCAGCTCGGCTCCCAGGCGTCGACGTGCACGTCGTCGAGTGGGGACCCACGCCGCCCACCCGGCTCCCTCTTCCGGTAGTTGAACCAAGATTTGATGATGTTTCGGCCGCCTACGGCGTAGCCCCACACGTCGGCCCCGACCGGCCCGAACTCACCCTCGCCGACAGCGATGACCTGGCGCTGTGGGCCATAGCTGATCGTGTCAGGTCCTGCCGTGACCGGCGCCAGTGACAGGGGCTGCCGCGAATCACCAGCGGGGTACCGAACCGAGTCGGCTGGCCGTTCCGGGCCGGTGAACGCTTCACCGTAGGTATGCAGCCAGAGAACTTGACGACCGAGCTCGACGGCAGTGCGCCACAGCGAGGGATCAGTGGTGATGGGTACTCGGACGCCGGGCGTGGTGAGTTCGTCGGTGAAGGTGGCGGTGAACGCTGGATGAGCCGTAATGCCGGCGATGTAGGCGAGAACGTCAGCTGCGGCTACCTCGACATCGAGCCTTTCGGCGAGCGCCGCCAGGAGGCCAGGGGCGAGATTCGGATTGCCACCTGGGTGCAGGTACGGAAGGGTCCGGCCACCCTCTGACCCTTTGAAGTGGTCGAAGTCCGGCATCAGCGAGGTGAATACGAGGGCTGGGCCAGACTGGATGACCTTGCGATGCTGCTCGACTGCGAAGACCTGACCCGGTACGCGGGCTGACCAGAGGTCGCGGCGGGGCATGTCCATGAGGCGGGGGTCGGCGAGCACCCATTGCCGGTCGAAGGCCCGGTAGCCGATCCGTACGAGAGCGGCGGTCAGTTCGACTTCATCAACCACCGGGATGCTGGGGTTCGGGTGAGTGTCGTCGCCGGGCAGACGAGGCTTCACCTTTATGAGGTTGGCGTCACGGCCTTCCTTGAATAGTTCGGCCTTCCGCTCCCGGTCCGTCTCACTGACCAGCATCGCCCACCGCCGCCTCAGGATCTCCGGGCTGGGCGCATAAACCCATGTGCGGGTCGGGAACAGCCCCGGGGAGTACCAGGGCATCAGGTCGTCAAGAGCGGGGTAGGTATCCCAGCTACTCGTGGCGGCCGGGGTGAGGGGGGCCTCCCACTCGGTACGGCAGTCTCGCCAGCCGTCGTCGTCGAGCTGCACCTCGGCTAGGGCGGCTAGTTTGTCTTCTCTGCGGCCGGTCAGGCTGCGGTGATGGATCAGTGCGGGCTTGTCGCGGGTGGCATCGGCGGTTCGGACGAAGATGCCGATAGCGAGCGGTTGTCGGACGCCGGGGAAGATGCGGGTTGGGATGTCTGGGGTCTGTCCCTCGGGCGTGAGGTCGATGATCCAGCCTTCGGAGGCGTAGCGGCGCAGGTATTCGCGCATGCCGGTGAAGGCCGGACCGGACAGGTAGCCGGAGGTGGTGACGAAGCAGATCACTCCGGCGTCGCCGTCGACCTGGTCGCGGGTCGACTCCCATACCTTCCAGGTAGCCCAGCGCCAGAAGTAGACGTAGAGGTTCTTCAGCTTCGCCTTGAACCGTCCGGTCCCCGGGGCGTACCAATCCTCTAGGGGCGCGGAAGCGCGACGCTTGCTGTCGAGGCCGGTCGTGCCGTTCTCCACCCAGCCGCCATCGCCGTTGGCAAGTTCCGCGTATGGGGGGTTGCCGATGACTACGGTGACGTTGGCGCGAGCCTTGATTTCGTTGGCCTTGCGACGGGAGCGAGCGATGAGCTGCATCCCTCCGCCGAGCTGGACGTCACTGGCGTGGGGGTCGTCCAGCGTGTTGGTGACGAAGAGTTTCATCCCTCCGGGCGGAGCGGACGCTTTGTGGGACGCGAGCAGGTCCGCGGCGCGCAGCTCGGCCACCGCGTACGGACCCATCTGAAGCTCAAAGCCGACTACTCGCTCGGCAGCCAGGCTGACTGCGCCGGCGACTGCCCCCGGCCCGTCGTGGGCTTCTGCGACCTTGGCGATCCGCTCAAGAATGGTTTGCAGATAGGTGCCGGTACCCATCGCCGGGTCGACGGTGAGCACGTCAGGATCGGCGAAGCCCCGTCGCTTGTCCAGCCGGGAGACGAGGACGGTCTCGGTCAGCCGGACCATCTGCTCGACCAGCTCGACTGGGGTGTAGTACGACCCGGATGCCTTCCGCAGGTCAGGGTCGTACTCGTCCAAGAAGTGTTCATACAGGTGTAGGTAGGTGTTCCGCTGGCCCCTTCGCACCCTGGGCCAGTCGACGGCATCAACGACCCGGGCGAGCAGGTCGAGTGTGACCTTGAAGTCGGCGACAAGGTCGTCGGTGAGGAGCTGCAACGCTCGGCCCATCAGCGAGTGCTCGGCACGGAGCTTGTCGCCAATGGTGTGCAGTGATTGCCCTGTGACGGTGATCGAGTTGGTGCGGGCCAGCAGCAGCGCGAACGTCACCGTCTGCGCGTACCCGTCGGCGAAGGTCTCGTCGTCGGCCTGCGGGAACAGCATCCGTCGCCAGTCCTGCGCCAGTCCCAGGAACGGCTGAACCTCCCGCTCGGCCCCTCCCCGGATCGCCTTCCTCTCGGCGGCGAGCTGGTCTAGGACCTCTCCGCGCAGTAGCCGTGTGAGCGGAGCGACAGCGCGCACCAGCGCTCCGACACTCGTGATCGGTGCCGGCCGCCACTTCAGGAACTCCGTGAGCAGCTTCTCGAAAGCCGGCGGGGCGGTGACACTGCCGCTGTCGAGGTCGCCGGTGAACCGTACCGGCGCGTCGACCAGCTCCCGATCGCGGTAGAGCCGCCATTCCGTGCCGTTGGTGTAGAGCAGGTTCGGCAGGTCGCGTTGGCGCTCCCACTGCACCCGATCATGGCCGCGCAGTCCAGTCGGATCGATGCTCTTGCCAGGTGCCTTGATCTCCACGTATCCGGTGATCGCGCCGCCGACGCTGACGCCGTAGTCCGGCCGGACCTGCCGTTCGGTGTCGCGCACCTCATCGTGAAAGACGGCTCTCACGCCCAGCTGGTTGCCCGCTGCTCCGAGAAGCTGCTCGATCGGGCTGCGAATCGCGGCCTCGCGCTCGCCTGGACCAGCCAGTTTAGAGGCGCAGGATGCCCCGAAATGCCGGATAGCGTTATCTAACCAATGCGCCGGCCCAGACACCCGTACCCCCGCTGGCAGGTTGATGACGGCTTCGTCCCGTTCGGACAGAGCGATGTGGACAAGCTACCCGAGACATGAATGTCCGTCACGGCCTGTAGCTTCACCTCACCACTGCCGCTATCCCCGCATGCGCTTGATCGGGTCGTTGGGACTGGGCACTACCCGTACTTACGTGTCAACCAGTAGCGCTAGTGTCACCCGGCGAATTGAGTCTCTGTCTATGGACCTGGCGCTTCGCTCGTCGCCTGCGACCGAGTCGCAGGGCAGGTGACTCGCGCCTCTGGCCTTCACTGACTGGTTGGCAGCCCGGGCGCTGCTGCGTTGACGCAGGGTGTGGTTAATTGGGGTGCCGACCACGGTTGGCGGGATGGCCGCGCACTGCAGACGGACCGCGACGCGCCGACGGGTTGCAGCCATCCCAGAGCCCGAGCGCCCCCGGAGGCGCATCAGCCGCGACCCGCGACCGCCTCGCCGAAGCGGCTGGCGCTACTGCGTCGCTCCAGGTGGGCGATAGGTCCTGATGACGGCTCCGACGGCTCCATTCATCAGAGTGACGTTCTGTTGTTCGACCAAGGCTTCACCCACCTCGACACCGAAGAGCGCTGCAAGCTCCGGATCGGCCGCTACCTGGCGCTCTCGTGTTTCAACCTTGGGGCCTTCGCCTGGTCCGTTCTCCGGGCGATATGGGTTGGCGTATGTGCCGCGGCCGTGTTCGGTCGCGACCAAGCCCTCGTCCCGCAAGACGGCGATTGCCTGGCGAATTGTTCCGCGACTTGCCCGAAACTCGGCGGTAAGCGCGCTTTCCGCTGGCAAGAGGCTGCCCGGCAGGATGACTCCGCTCTCGATGCGCCGTCTCAGCTCGTCGGCGATGACGCGGTAGCGGGGCTGGCCGTAGTGCGGGGTGGGCACCCGCTCACGCTACCTGGCACTTGTCTTATCAAGTGCCAACCAAGCGACATGTTTCGGCGTATAGACAACACGTTCACTTGTAGGTACGTTTCCCTGTGTGCGGCCAGGGTGACGGCTCGCGTCAGGGGTGGTGCCGCGCCGGCCCTGGTCGCACCTGATGCGCGGCGTCCTGTTGGACCGGTTGCGGTAGCCGCGCGTACAAGTTGGCTCGGCGATACCCGACCCGTCTGTGTCGGACGGTGCGCCGTGCCTTCCTCCGGGCCGGTGGCTGGCTGCATTCCCCCGTAGCTGGCCACCGGCCCCGCCTACCTCTGGAGGTGCGATGTCCGGCTCTCATCGTCGACGCCGTTGGTTCTCGTCCTGGTGGTCCCGGAAGCGTCCGCCGGCTGTGGCCACTGGCAGCAATGTCTTGCCGATTCGGCGCACGCCGACCAATGCCGCGCCGACGTACTGGTGGGGTGTGGGGCCGACGCGGGAGTTGCCCACGCTGCGGTACGCGCCGTTGATGACGCTGGCGCAGTCCTACCGGGGCAATGGTGGGCGGTGGCCGCGATGAGGCGGACGAACAAGCCGGCCGAGATCACGAGCCACCCGGACTGGTGTGCGCCGGATCGCTGCGGCCACCTGGTGCCGCCGGTAATGGCGCACATGGCCCGGCGTCACCGAGGACCGATGCTCCGGGTTGGTGACATCCGGTCGGGCGGAGCCGTCGCCACCTACCTCATCGGTGCTGACGACCTGGAGCCGTTGGTCGCTGTGCACTCGACGTGCCGGGCGGGGAACGGTTGGGCGGAGTTGTCGCTGCCCCAGGTGACCCAACTGGTCGAGCACCTGCGCGGCTTGTTGAAGCAGGCCGGCGGCGACCGGGGAGCGGACGATGAGTGAGGGCCATCCCGTGACCGAAAATGCTCCGACATCGGTCCCGCAGGACGCCTGCCCGGGATGGTGCCGGGGCTGCGGACCGAACGACCCGATGCACCGCGGCTTCATCGCCACCATTGGCCGGGAGCGGACCGGCTGGGTCAGCCTTCAGCTCCTCATCGACCGGTTCGCGCGTCGGGACCTGGCCGTCAAGCTCGACGCAACCCGCTACGGCGCGACGCAAACCGTGCTTCTGTCGGCCGCGCAGCTCGACCGGCTGGTTGACGAGCTGACGCGCGCCCGTGAGGTGATGCGGGCACCGGTCAGCCGGCGTCCTCGGACGGGGGAGGCGCGATGAACCCCGGCAGCCGTCGTCGCGTACCCGTCCCCCGTACTCCTGGCACACGTCGTGGGCAGTCGCCGCGAGCCGCGGTAGCGGTCCCTCCGGTTCCCGAGCGGCCAGCCGGCGGGACCACCTGGCAGACGTTGGAACGTCTAGGGGGTACGGTGACCGGTGTGCATGGCCGGGACTGGCGCCCTCGCTACCTGCAACTCGCGGAGGAGTTGCGGGTAAAGATCATGGCCGGAGAGATGGCTCCGGGCACCCTCATGCCGAGTGAGACCGAGCTGGCCGATTCGTCCGGCCTCTCCCGCACCAGCGTCCGCAACGCCATCCGGCAGCTCCGGGAATGGGGCCTGGTTCGGGCCGAGCAGGGGCGCGGCACGTACGTCCGGGCGCCTCGTCAGCGGGTACGCCGTCGCAACAGCGAGCGGTATCAGTGGGAGAAGGACCGGGTCCTGCTCGACGAGGCCGAGCGGTTGAAGACTGGCGCCACCGAGCACGACACCGGCCTAACCGTTGACGACCTAAAGTTCCACGCCGAGTACTCCCAGGTGGAGGCGGATGCGGAGATGGCGGCGGCCTTGCAGGTCAAGCTCGGTACGCCGCTGCTGCGCCGGGTGTACTGGACTTCGTCCCGCCACGAGAGCGCGCCGCTGACCGTGTCGTACTCCTACCTGCCGTACGACCTGGTGGCCGCGAACCCGGACCTGCTCGACGAGAGCAAGGAGCCGTGGCCCGGCGGGACGCAGCATCAGCTCTACACGCTCGGCATCGAGCTGGACCGGATCGACGACGAGATCCGGGCACGTCCGCCGTCCCCGGATGAGGCCGAACTGCTCGACATCGACCCTGGCGTCTCCGTGCTCACCGTGCGGAAGACCTCCGTCGACACCACGGGCCGGGTCGTCGAGGTCGCCGACGTGGTAATGCCGGGCGACCGGACCGAGCTTGTCTACTCCCACAAACTCCAACGGTGGAAAACTTGACGCAGCTCGTCTCGGTCATCACCCCGGTCCACGCGCCCAGCATCGAGCACCTTGCTGGCGCCTACGAATCGTTGGCCAAGCAGGAAATGCCCACCGGGTGGGACTGGCAATGGCTCGTCCAGGAGGACGGCCAGAGCGGCGCCCTGGTCGACGTGCTGCCCGACGATCCCCGGATCAGTCTCGGCACCGGCCGCCCCGGTGGGCCCGGCGTCGCCCGTACCCTCGCCCTTTCCCGGGTATCGGGCGACCTCATCAAGGTCCTGGACGCTGACGACCAGCTGACTCCTGGCGCGCTCGCCCGGGACATCGACGCGTTCGACGCGCACCCGCAGATCGGCTGGACCACCTCGCGGGTACTCGATCTGCTGCCCGACGGGTCGACCGCCGGATGGGACAAGGATCCAGCCGGCGGCGTCATCGACCGCGGTGCGGTCCTGTCGTTCTGGCAAGCCAACGACTACCGAGCATCGGTGCACCCGGCGACGCTGTGCCTGCGGCGGGATCTCGTCTTCGCCCTGGGCGGCTGGATGGCCCTTCCTGCCTCCGAGGACACGGGACTGCTGCTCGCCGCCAACGCCGTCAGCGCCGGCTACTTCACCCGGGAGTACGGGCTGCTCTACCGCAAGTGGCCCGGCCAGGTCACCAGCCAGGCCGCGCACCGGGAACCGGCCGAGTATCAGGCCCGGATGAGGATCATCGAGGCCAGAGCCAACGCCCTGGCCTCGATGCTGCCGAACGGTCTACCGCTCACTCCTGTGGCGTAGCCTCGTGCCCCGGCATGCCGTGGGTACGCCGCCGCTCCTTCATCTCCGCTTCGTAGATGTGCCGCCGACCGCCGGCTAGCTTCTCCCGCGCGTCCCGCTCGATCTCCTGGAACGCTGCGTAGTAGCCATCGTCGAACTCCTCCATGATCTGGAAGGTCCAACGGCCGGGTAGCAGGTTGCGCCCCAACAGCTCGTGCTCGACCCGGTCGGCCGTCTCGTCGTGCCCGGCCTCGCGGAGCAGCTTCACCACCCGATCGAGGGTGAGATCCGCGCCGCCAACGAGCTGGTGCGCCGAGTACAGGTGACCGCGCACGCGATGGATCGTTTCCAGAGCTTTGCTCAGCTCGCCCAAGGCTTCAACGGTTGTATCGTCCAGGCCGCCCGGCCTGGAGTGAGTTCTGTCGACGGCGCTCGTCTGCTGGTCGGCTGTCATGCACACGCGATACCCGAGGCATGTCCGGCTTATCCCTACTAGCGCACAGACAGGGGCCAGGACCCGCGTGGGTCTTGGCCCCTGTCTGTGCCCCTGCTAGACGAGCTGCGGAGCGACCCCGACGAGCACCAAGATCGTGATCAGGATCTGGATCACCACAGCCTGCGGAGCCCGCAGAGACATGTTGAACTGAACCACAGAGCTTCTCCTTAGGTTGAATATTGGATCAGGCGGCCGTTTGGACCTCCGGCGCAGACGTTCTAGGGCGGCAGTCTCGTCCCTGCTGCCCCATTCAAGAACGGCGTTGCTGCGGACCATCGTAACCACATTGCCGTGGCTCGTAAAGCTGTGGGTCCACAAAAGACCCGGGGAGGTCCCGAGAGGGCCGCGTAGGTCGTTCAAGCTGTCGCAACTTGGACACTCGATGGGTGTGATGTCCAAACTGTTTGGACGTTTTGGCTGCTCAGGGCGGTCGGGCAAGGTTGCGAGTAGTCGGGACTGAGAAATCTATAGAGAAATTAGATTAGAAGTGTTGGAGGACTCTCCCAGGGTTTTCCCCGACACTAATCGATCAGCTTTGCGAATAGTTTGGGTAATCTAAAGACGAGTCAATGGTTCGGGTTGCCCCCGACTCAAAGTCAGCGTCGAGTTCGGGTTCGAAGTAATCTAGATTAAACAGTCTGTCGTGTGGCATACTTGGGCAGCGGGTTCAAGGTGACCAACAACCTCTTGACCTGCGCAAAGACTCCCGTGTGGCTGTGTCATTGGATCAGGCGGCCAGCGGGTCGACGGCCCCTCCGCTCGTCCCGGAGGGGCCGTCACTCTATCCGCCCAGACCGGCGCAAGGACGGGCTGGAGCTCGAAGCCCCAGCCTCGCCGCTGGCTACCTCATGCGCGTGGATACCCCGGTTGACAAGGCATTTTGCAACCCCCGTTGCCAAGTTCGCGGCGCTCCTTGTCGATCGAATGGTGCGGGTGCAAGTCCGGACGACCGCCGCCGGCCGCTCGGAGCCCGCTTCTCGGCAGCCGATCCATCCTGGAACCACAATCCCGGGCGCCTGGCTGCTTCCTGCAGCAACTTGTTGACTTGTCTGCCAAGTGCCGTCTACCTTGGAGTCTCAACTTGGCAGACATGCCAACAACCTGGAGGTGAGCGATGGCTCTGCGTGGCGGTACGAGGTTCGCCGTGCGTTGTGAGGACGTGTTCCCGGCGGGATGCGCCCTGGTCCCCGAGTCCCTGGGTGAGGTCGAGGACTACGACGAGAAGACCGGCCGGCGCAGCCCGGCGAAGGACAAACTGACCGGCCAGCGGGTGTGGCAGGTCCGCGTGATGGACCTGGACCCCGAGCTCGGCAAGCGTTCCCGGGAGACGACGGTCAAGATCTCCGCCGACTACCAGCCGGTCCCGCCGACGGGCGCGCCGTTCGAGGCGGTGGAGTTCGAGGGCATGACGGTCACGCCGTACGTGACCAACAACAACCGGATGGCGTACTCGCTGCGGGCGACCGGCATGCGCGCCCCGGCGGGCGTGGCCAAGAAGGCGGCGGCGTAGCCGCATCAGGTGGGGGCGGGGCTGTCAGGTCTTGGCGGACGGCAGCCCCGCCCTCTGTCTCTTCCCCCTGCTCTGTCGAGAGAGGTAGTGACGTGTCCAAGCGTAGGCGTTCGCCTGCCCCGGCTCAGCCTCGGTGCGGCGTGTGTCAGTCCCGGTTCGACCCGGCCGGCGGGGCGGCTGACCGTTGCCCGCTCTGCGTCGGGCAGCTCGTTCTTCCGTTCCCTCCGGTCCGGGATGCGTCGGGTCGGTTCGTGTCGCTGTGGGGTGCGCGATGATGCGCCGGCCGCGTGGCGAGGTGGTGTTGACGACCGCCGGGGATCTGCTGGTGATCCGGCCGAAGCGGTTCGTCCTGCCGATGTGGGCGGTCGTGCTCGGCCTGGTGCTGCGCTGGCTCGGCCGGGGCTGCTGGTGGTGCCTGCGCCACCCGGTGACCGTCGGCCTGGTCGTGCTCGCCGTCGTCCTCTACGCCGATTACGGCTGGGCGGGCCTGGTCGTGCCGCTGGTCCTGGCGTCGGCGGTGTCGGCCGTGTGGCGGTGGCGCGATGAGGCGTCCTGGTGGCGGTGGTGCGCTGGGCCGCTGCTCGGCCGGTTTCGTCAGGTCTTCGTCTACCGGCGGGCGTGGCGCGAGGCCATGACCCTGAGTGGCCTGGCCGAGACGTACGACCGTCGTGCCGTCCTGCCCGAGCTGCTGCGCGTGCGCTCGGCCCAGGCGCTCGACGTGCTGACCATCCGCATGGTCGGCGGGCAGACCCCGGCCGACTTCCAACAGGTCACGGCGAACCTCGCGTACGCCTTCGGCCGGCGGCACGCCCGGGTCTACTCCGAGCGGCCCGACGACCCGCCGACCCGTGACGGCTACTGGGCGCTGCTGCTGCGGCTGGCCGACCGGGTGCGGTTCCGGGACCGGCCGACGGTGGTCTACCTGGTGCTCGTCCGCACCGATGCTCTGCGGCCGGTGGTGGCGCCGTTCGACGCTCCGGCCGTCCCCGACTTCACCGCGCTGCCGCTGGCTCGACGGGAAGACCTGGGCACCTGGTCCCTGCACCTGCTCGCTACGCACGTCCTCATCGGCGGGGCCACCCGGTCCGGGAAGGGCTCGGTGCTCTGGTCACTGGTCCGGGCGCTGGCCGGCGGCATCACCTCGGGCCTGGTCCGGCTCTGGGTGATCGACCCCAAGGGCGGGATGGAGTTCGCCATGGGCCGACCGCTGTTCGCCCGGTTCGCCTGCAAGTCCTTCGAGGCCATGGCCGACCTCCTCGACGAGGCCGTCACCGTGATGCGGGAGAGGCAAACCCGGCTCGCCGGGACGGTTCGGGTGCACACCCCGACCGAGGCTGACCCCCTGGTCGTGGTCGTCATCGACGAGATGGCCGCGCTGACCGCGTACCTGCAAGACGTGGACCTGCGCAAGCGCATCGCCGGCTCGCTCGGGCTGCTGCTGTCCCAGGGCGCCGGGGTCGGTGTCCTGGTGGTGGCCGCGTTGCAGGACCCCCGTAAGGAGGTGCTGCCGTTCCGGGACCTGTTCCCGACCCGCATCGCGCTCGGCCTGACCGAGGCGGCACAGGTCGACCTCGTGTTGGGCGACGGTGCCCGCAACCGGGGCGCCCTGGCCGACCAGATGCCCCGGTGGGCCAAGGGCGTCGGGTACGTGATCCTCGACGGCACCCCGGAACCGATGCGGGTCCGGTTCTCGTACGTCACCGACGACCACATCCGGGACCTGGCCCGGCAGTACCCGGCCCCGGCCGACGCCGCCGACATCCTCGCCCAAGTCGGCCGCGAGTCGACCCCCGAACCGGTACGCCCCCCGCTGCCCCGCAAGCCGTCCGGGCCGCTGCTGCCCGATGCGCTGCGCAACCTTCTCGACCGGGACGGCGGGGGTGATCCACGGTGACCGCCACCCCGACCGGCCGCCGGTTCTACCGGCTCCGCACCCCCGAACCGGCTACCGCCGTCTCCGTCCGGGTCGACCCCGAACGGCCCGACCCGTACCCGATCTATCTCGCGGTCGGCGCCGGCCGGCGGCGGATGTCCCTGACCCCCGACGAGGCGTGGGCGCTGTGGCGCTGCCTCTCCGAAGCGGTCGCCGCGCTCGGCACCCCACCCGACTACATCCGCACCGACATCCGACCGGCCAGGAGGTAACCGCCATGACCACCCTCACCCGCATCGTCAACCGGCTCCGGCGTCCGCTGCGTATCCGCCTCGTCGGCCCCGCCGACCAGACCGCCGCCGCCCTGCACGGCCTGGCGCACATGGTCAACCGCCGCACCGACATGAACGACCGGCGCATCCGCATCGACCTGACCATCCGCGAAAAGCCGCTGGAGGAATGGCGATGACCGACCGCACCGAATCCGCCGTACGCCTGGTCATCCTGCTCGCCATCGGCAGCATGGCCGGTGCCGCCGCCTTCACCCACGTCCACGACCTGTCCGTGGCCCACGGCCAACCCGACTGGATCGGCTGGGCCAACGCCGTAGCGGTCGAGCTGATGGCGATCTACCTCGGCCTCGAACTGCGCGCCCGCCGCCGCGCCGGTCGCCCCGTCGGCCTGGTCGGCGCGCTCCTGGTCGCGTTCGCCCTGCTGTCCCTCGCCGTCCAGGTCGCCGAAGCGGAACCCTCGGTGTGGGGCTGGACCATGGCGGCCGTGCCATCCCTGGCGTTCCTCGCCCTGGTCAAGGTCGTCCTGTCCAACGCCCCCGCCACCCCGCCGACTCCCGAACCGGACCAACCCCCGGCCGACTGGTACGAGGTGCCCGAGCAGGTCGTCACGGAACCAGAGCCCGAGCGTCCGGCTGAGCCCGTGCCGCCGGCTGTCATCGCCGCCCCGGTGCTGCCTCCGCGTGGCGCCGTCCAGTCGAACCGGCCGCACGTCGTCGGGATCATCCGATGACGGCGCTCGCCGTCGGCCGGCGGCTACCGGAACTCGTGTACGACCTCGATCAGTCCGACGATGTGGTCGTTGAACTCGTCCAGTTCCTCGGCTGGTACCCACAGCTCCAGGATGGTCTTTCCGCCGGCCTGGCGGACCGGGTAGCGGCTCAGGAACTCCGACTCAACTCGGAAGCGGGTGACGTAGCCGACGCCGGACGCGGGCACGTTCCAGTCCCTCGCGATTATGACCGCGTAGTCCTCGTTCAGGACCGGGTAGAAGATCGGCTGATCCGGCAGGCGCGGCGGCCACTTCCGCCATCCAGACTCACGGACAAGATCCAGCTCTTTCGGCCCGGTTGGGCGCCACAGCACCGTCGTACCGTCATCGCTGCTCATGTCGACCTCGCCGCTCGGATTCTGGGTGAGACCGGACAGTACCGGCGGATCCGCACCCCGGACTACTGCATTCGCCTCTCGGTGGGGGTGGGCCGGTGACCGCTCCGACCCTGCCCGGCCTCGCCCCCGTCGCCCCGACCCCGGCTGCTGCTCCCCGGCCGGGGTCGCGGGCGGCCCGCATGGCGCTACCCCGCTCGGTCGACGTGCTCAAGGAGATCGCCGCCGAGTACGGCGTCTGCGTACGCCCCCTCGCCATGCGCCGCACCGACCTCGACACCGGCCTGACCGAAGTCATCGACCTGCCCTGCGGCGCCACCCGCGAGGACAAGTGCGCGCCCTGCGCCAAGAAGAACCGCCGGCTGCGCCAAGCCCAGATCCGCGAGGGCTGGCACCGCGACGACGAACCCCTACCAGGCCCCGAACCCGCGACCGAGGCACAGAAGTCACTGATCCTCTTCCGCGCACACCTGGAGTTCTCCCGCGACGAGGCGACCCGCGCCGCCCAGTGGGACCAGGTCACCGACCTCGACGAAGCCATCCGCGAGGTAGAGGAAGCCATCGCCGCTGAGGGCCTGCGCGGGCGAGTCGGTCCACCCCACGCCACCGCCGACGACCAGGACGACGAGCCCGGCCGCCGGCGCAAGCGCTCCACCAAGCGACGCCAGGACGCACCTGAACTGCCCCGCCGCAAGGTCGAGCGGCGCACCGTCGGCAAGACCTACACCGCCCCCGACGGCACGGCCTACCGGCCGTCGATGTGGCTGACGCTCACCCTGGACTCGTACGGCCCGGTCCGCCCCGACGGCACCCCCGTCAACCCCGATCGGTATGACTACCGTCGAGCAGCCTGGGACGCCGTCCACTTCCCCCGGCTCCTCGACCGGTTCTGGCAGAACCTGCGGCGGTGCGAGGGCTGGAACGTCCAGTACGCCGGCTGCGTCGAGCCCCAACGACGACTTGCCCCACACGCCCACTTCGCCATCCGAGGCACCATTCCCCGAGATGTGCTGCGCACCGTGGCGGCGGCGACCTATCACCAGGTCTGGTGGCCGGCGGTTGACGTCCAGCGGTACACCCTCGACCGGCTTCCCGTCTGGGACGAGCAGGCGGCGGGATGGGTCGACCCGGATACCCGCGAGCCGCTGACCACCTGGACGGAAGCCCTCGACGCCATCGACGACGACCCGGACGCCGTACCCGTGCACGTCGTCCGCTTCGGCGCCCAGGTCGACGCCCGCGGCCTCATGCCCGGCACCGAGGACGCCGAGCGCACTATCCGGTACGTCACGAAATACATCACCAAGCACACCGGCGACTGCCACAAGGCCACCACCGACCGGCAACGCAAGCACCTCGACCGGCTCTGGCACCAACTCCAGCTCACGCCCTGCACCGACCGGTGCGCCAACTGGCTGCTCTACGGCGTCCAGCCCAAGAAGGCACACGCCAAACTCAAGCCCGGCCGCTGCAAGGGCAAGGTCCACCAGCGGGACACCCTCGGCATCGGCGGCCGGCGCATCCTCATCTCCCGCGACTGGTCCGGCAAGACCCTCGCCGACCATAAGCACGACGCGCGGGCCTGGGTCCGGGCACTGCTCGGCGCCACCACCGACAGCGGCGCGGCCGGGCAGCTCGTCGACGACCAGGGCGACACCGCCGAACGGGTCCGGCACGCCTGGGAACTCGCCCGACCCGACGACCCCGACGTGGGCCCGCTGACCCACCGGCTCATGCGCTCGATCAGTGAGCGTGCCCGCCGGCGGTCCGAACTGCTCGCCGCCAAGGACCGGGCCGCGCAAGGGTCGGCAGATCTTTCGGCAACTCAGCACAGCGCACAGCACGACGGGGAGGAGACGCAGTGAACGAGGAGTTGTTGACCGTGCCGGAAGTGCTCGCCGAGCTGCGCGTACCGCGCTCGACCTGGTTCTACTGGCGGCAGACCGGCAAGGGGCCACGGGTGATCAAGCTTCCCAACGGGCAGCTTCGGGTCCGCCGGTCGGCGCTCGGTCGGTGGCTCGGCGACCTGGAGCAGGACGCCGCATGAAGAGCTACGAGGTCCAGATCTGGGAGATCGGCAAGCGCGCTGACCGCAAGGCTCGGCCCTGGCGGGTCCGCTGGGCGGTGAGCGGCCAACGCTTCGAGGACATGTTCCGTACCAAGGCCCTGGCGCACTCCTTCCGCGCCGAGCTGGTCCAGGCGGCCAACGCGGGGGAGCCCTTCGACCCGGCCACCGGCCGCCCGGTCTCCGACGCCAGAACCAAGAACCCCACCACCTGGTACGCCCACAGCCGCGCGTACGTCGAGATGAAGTGGCCCCGGGCGGCGGCCAAGACCCGGCGCTCGATCGTCGAGGCGCTGACCTCCATCACGGTGACCCTGACCCGCCCGGCCAAGCGAGGCCGACCGGCTGACGCCCTGCTTCGTGAGGCGCTGTACCTCTACGGCCTCAACCCCCGCCGCTGGTCCGACGAGATCCCCACCGAGCACGCGGCGGCCCTCGCCTGGCTGGAAACCGCGTCCCTGCCGGTCGTCGAGCTGGACTCACCCGCGATGGTCCGCCGTGTCCTCGACAGCCTCTGCGTACGCCTCGACGGCAAGCCCGCGGCTGCCTCCACCGTCCAGCGGAAGCGGGCCACCTTCTACAACGTGCTCGGGTACGCCGTCGAGCTGGAGCTGATCGACTCCAACCCGGTCGACAAGGTGCAGTGGACCGCCCCTGAGGTGGCGCAGTCCATCGACCGGCGGGTGGTGGCGAACCCGGCCCAGGTCGCCACGCTGCTGGAGGCGGTGAAATCTCTCGGCAAACGGGCCGACAAGGTCACGGCGTTCTTCGGCTGCCTCTACTACGCGGGTATGCGGCCCTCGGAAGCGGCCGACCTGCGGCGGGAAGACTGCGACCTTTCGGGCCGGTGCGCCGACTGCGGCGTGGACTTCGACGACCTGGGGGCGGTCAAGCCTTCCCGGTCCTGCGACCACGAGAAGATCGAATATCGCTGGGGCCGCCTGGTGCTCGCCGGCACCTCCCCGCGCGCCGGCTCGCACTGGACCGACGACGGCGGCTCCCACGAGCGGCGCGGCCTCAAGCACCGGGGGAGGGCAGAGACCCGGACGGTCCCGATCCCACCCCGGCTCGTCGAGCTGCTGTGCGAGCACGTCGACAACCACGGCGTAGGCCCGGATGGCCGGTTCTTCCGGGGCCTGCACGGTGGGCCGCTCTCCGAGTCGGTCTATGACCGGTGGTGGAAGCTCGCCCGCGAGAAGGCGCTGACGGAATCTCAGTTCGCCTCGCCGCTCGTCCGCCGCCCCTATGACCTACGTCATGCGGCGGCCTCGCTTTGGCTGAATGCCGGGGTCCCACCGACCGAGGTCGCCCGCCGCTTGGGCCACGGCGTCGCCGTCCTGCTCCGCGTCTACGCCAACTGCATCGACGGCGGCGACGACACCATGAATGACAAGATCGGGCATGCGCTCAGATGACGTCCTGAGTGAAGTGCACGGGTGTCCTACTGAGCTGATGTGGACAGGGTGCGCTAGAAGGAGGAGGTGGAGTTGCCCGCATCGCAGGATCCAGCCCGGCCTGAGGTCCGTGTCACGGTTGGTTCGATTCCAGCCACTGAAAGTCCCGTACCGGAGTTGCGGCTCTGGGGTATCCGCCGGTCAATCGCTGTGGCAGTCGCAGCAGCATTGCTGCTCGTCGGGGGGCTGATCGCTGCGTCGCTCTGGTACGCGGGTTGGCCCGGCCTCAAGCGAGATGCCAGCGTCACGGCGGCCACGTTATTCGATCTTCTGAAGCTCGTCTTTGCCGTTGTTGCGGGCATCGGCGGTGTCGCAGCATTGGTGGTCGCCTACCGCCGACAGCGAGTAGCGGAGCACGCGAACGCGCTAGCGGAATTCGCTCACCAACTGGCGCACGCTGCTGATCTGCGCGCCGAGGTCACCAAGGGTCTCGCTGAAGCGGCCGACGAACGGGCAAAGATTGAGACTGGCCGGAACGGTGTCCGACTATTCAACGAACGCTTCGCCAAGGCAGCTGAGCAACTCGGGTCGGACAAAGCGGCGGTGCGCCTGGCGGGCGTCTACGCGATGGCCGGCCTTGCTGATGACTGGCGGGCAGGACGGCAAACCTGCATTGATGTCCTATGCGCCTACGTTCGCATGCCGTATACGTCACCCGTGGACGCTTCGAACGAAGAGTCGGAAAATCGGGATGACCAAACGCCGATTATGGACGCGGATGCGGTCCGGGCCAATCGCGAGGAGCGGGAGGTGCGTCATACCGTTATCCGCCTCGTCGGCAGGCACTTACGCCTTCCCGAAGACGACGCGACCTCATGGCGCGGCTATGACCTCGACTTTACCGGCGCGGTCTTCGACGGCGGGGACTTGTCGGGTGCGACGTTCAGTGGTGGGCGAGTGTCCTTCGCTGGGGTGACATTCAGTAGTGGGGAGGTGTCCTTCGGTGGGGCGACGTTCAGCGGCGGAAATGTGTCCTTCGACGGGGCGATGTTCAGCGGCGGGCTTGTGTTGTTCCACGGCGCCACCTTCAGTGGTGGGCGAGTGTCCTTCGTTGGGGTGACCGTCAGTGGTGGGGAGGTGTTCTTCGGCAGCGCGACGTTTAGCGGCGCGAAGGTGTTCATTGCCGATGCGACGTTCAGCGGCGGCGAAGTGGGATTCGTCAGGGCGACGTTCAGCGAGGGACAGGTCTCCTTCGGGGCTGCGAAATTCAGCGGCGGGTTGGTGTCCTTTGGCAGTGCGACGTTCAGCGGTGCCAGGATTTCCTTCTCCGGCGCGAGGTTCAGTGGCGGGCGGGCGTCATTTGTCAACGCGAGGTTCAGTGATGGGTCGGTTTCCTTCGATGGGGCGGCCTTTAGCGGTGGGGAGGTGTCCTTCCTGAGGGCGAGGTTCAGTGGTGGGGAGGTGTCCTTCTATAGGGCGAAGTTTGAAGAGCCACCAATGTTCGACGATTGGCCTCCTGGCAGTACGCCGGAAGGTCTCGTCCTGCCGGGGGTGTAGGCATCTGTGAGCGGGGGCAGATTGTGGGCGGCGAGTCGATCATGCCAGGCCTGCCAAAGAGAAGGGGCAGGCCAAAGGCACTGACCAACGCATGATCGGGGGCGCCCTGTAAATCCGTCGCGAAAGCTACAGAGGTTCGAATCCTCTACCCGCCACCAGGTGCACCAGCGGCCCCCGACCAGCAGGAATGCTGATCAGGGGCCGTTGTCGTTCGCGCCACGAAGTCCGAATCTGCGGTGGCGGAGCAATGCTCCAGAGGAGTTGGCTACCTGGGCCGGCAGCTCTTGAGATCCCGAGGGTCGACAGCGTCGGGGCGGGTGACTCCGGTCGGCAGCCGGGTGTGATCGTCGGTCCTGGCGCAGTGGACATCGTCCTGCGAAAGGTTCACTGCTCCGCGCAGGTCGGCACCGGACAGGTCCGCCAAGGTCAGCCTGACACCACGCATGTCGGCGCCCCGGAGGTCGGCGTTCCGTAGGTCCGCCTGACTGAGGTCAGTCTCGTGCAACCGGGCATACCTGAGGTCTGCGCCGACGAGGAACGCGCCGTTCAGACCGGCCAGGTCGAGGGTCGAGGCGTACAGGTTCGCGCCGCCCAGGAAGGCACCGTCGAGCTGTGCCTTGCCCATGAAGGTTCCTCGGAGATCGGCGAGTTCCAGCCGTGCCCCGTTCAGCTTGGCGTCTGCCAGGTTCGCCCCAGCCAGGTTCGTGCCGGCGAGATTGAGACCCCCGGGAAGGTAGTCATGGTCTCTGTCGCGACGGCCGAGCACGGTCACGGCAGCCTGGATGTCCACGGGCGCGGTGGGCACCTTGAACGACTGCGGGCTCGCGATCTGCTCGACGGGGGTCGTCCTGGCCGCGGGGGCGTGTACCCGGATGAAGGCGGCGATCACCTCTACCACCGCAGGTTGATTGATGGCGGAGTCACGCATGATGCGTTCGAGGGAGTAGAGGGCGCCGAGCCGAACATCGATCTTGTCGGTGCCAGGCTGGCCCAGTTGGTCGATGGCCTGGGTGAACCGGTCTGCGATCTGTCCCGCTGCCGCAAGCTCCTGCTGCTGACGAGTGGCCTCCTGCTGGTTCCGATTCGCCGCGTTCGTGATGAACAGCCCGATGCCGAGGACAATCACCGAGAGGATGCTGCCGACGGCGAGCAGGCGCTGCCAGGGGTCGGGTTTCAGTTCGAGCGGCGCGACCGGCGCGAGCTCCAACCGTGCGGACCGTGCTCGGGTGACGACCTTCCGGTGTACGACTGTGGGCGTCGGCTGGCTGGTGGTCGTCGTGCCTGAGGAGGTCGGCGGGGCGGAAGGCGCGCCGCCGTGACGCCATCCTGCACGGGCAGCAACCAGTCGATCTCGGATAGTCGGCACGTCCTCCATTGGACTGCACTGGTTCAACTCTGCCGAGCGAGCCGTAGGCGGGGTGCTGCGGGCGGCGCGGGGCGCGGCCCGGCCTCGACCAGCACGTAGGGCCGGTCCCAGTAGAGGGAGACCTTCGGGGCGTGCGGGAAGACGACGGCGTGGGCGACGGTGTCGAGGTAACCCAGCCACCACGGCTGCTCCGGCGTGTGCGCGTCGAGTTCGTCGAGCACGGCGTGTTCGTGGACCTCGGTGGTGACGCCCGGTGGGTGGAAGGTCGCGTACGCGTCGAACACCGGTGGGATCGCGGTGGTGATCGAGAAGCCGTGCGTGGTCCGGTCGGCGAGCCGGGCAACGTCGCCGACCGTGCCGATCCGCCAGCTTCGGCCGTCCCTGCGGGCTTCCATGGGACCCAGCCAACCCGAAGGGCCGAAGTCGGTGCCGGACGAAGCGTTGCGTGTCCGCTACGGGTGGTAGAGGATCTAGGTGGGGATTCAGGCGCTAGGTCGGTTCTTGGGACTACCGACCACGGGGGAACCGGTGAACATTCTGGCCACATGACTGACCGGGCCAACCGGACGGGTCGAGCGGCCCCCGCCAAGGTCCTGAGCGCACCGCTGCGGCTTTCCAGTGTGCGCGGCCTGTGGCACCATCATGGAATCTCCATTGTTTTCTGCACCCTGCCGACAGGAGCACAGTGATGTCTGGTCGTAGGTCCGGCCGGCTGCTCGGCGTGACGCTGGCGCTCGTTGCCCTTGCCGCCCTCGCCGGCGGCGTCCTCGGTGTTGACCCGGACCTGAGTCAGCTCGGCTACGACTGGTCCGCGCCGACGGTGACCACACTCGTTCCCTGACCTCCCGCGGCACGGGCGCGCCCTGGCAGGTCCGGCCAGGCGTCATGGTTTGAGGAGCGGGATGGCAACGAGTCGACGGCCGGCGCGGAGAACGACGGATTCAGCCTGGCTGATCACCGGTCCGCTCGCGCTGATCACCGTCGTCGGTCTGGTCATCCTCAGCCTGGCCAACCCGCCGACCGTACGGGACGCGGTGGCGGCTCCCGTCCTGCTCCTGGTCCTGGTCGCCGCCGGCACCCAGGTTCTTCAGTTCATCGTGCTCCGGCAGGGGCTCTCCGTCACGTTGACGGAGATCCCGCTCGTGCTCGCGTTCCACTATCTCCAGCCGGTCACCGTGGTCCTGGTGGCCGCGTTCGCCGCGCTCATCGGCCAGATGAGACGCCGGCTGACGCCGACCAAGGTGTGGTTCAACGTGGCGAACGCCGGGGCCGCCGCCACGGTCGCCAGCCTGGTGCTGCTCGCCATGCCCTCGTCCGAGGGTGTCGGGCCGCCGATCTGGGGCGTGCTCTTCGTCGCGGTGGGCACCTACACGCTGGTCACCCTCGCGGGGGTGGGTGGCGTGATCAGCCTGCTGCAGGGACTGCAGGCGGGCTGGCAGGTGGTCCGGAGCGCCGCGCCCACGTTGCTGGCCGCAGCCGTCAACGTCGCCATCGGCCTGGTCATCCTGATCGTGCTCAGCAGCAGCGGCTGGGCGATCCTCCTGCTCGCCGCGGTGGCGGTGGCCGTGGCCTTCGTCTACCGGTCCTACTCCCGGTTCTTCCAGCAGCACCGGACCCTCACCGACCTGTACGACCTGACCAAGGCGGTGACCGAGCGGGGCCAGGACGGCACGCTGGTCGACGCGCTGCTCGGCCGGATCCGCAGCCTCATGCAGGCCGAGTACGCGACCCTCTGGCTGCCGCCGCAGGGCCGGCACCCGGAGGTGCTGCTCACCGCTCGGGTCGACGCCCCCGGCCTGCTCGACTTCGCGCCGGGGCCAGCCGCCATCCGGCAGCGGGTGCTCGAGTCGGGCCGGCGGGTGGCGGTCGGGCGGAAGCTGGGCGACGACGCCGACCTGCCCCGCTCCGGCGCGAGTCCGGTCACGGACGTCCTGGTCGTGCCGTTGCGTTCGGGGCAGGCCGTGATCGGCACCCTGGAGATCGTCAACCGGCTGGGCGACACCAATCACCTCACCTCCGCCGACATCCCCATCTTCGAGACGGTCGCCGCACACGCCGCCGTCGCCCTGGAGAATTCCCGGCTGGTCGACCGGCTGCGGCACGACGCGTACCACGACGCGCTGACCACGCTGCCCAACCGGCGGCGGATCACGGCCGCGCTGGACGAGGCGGTGAAGATCCGGGCGCCGGGCGAGGTGGTGGCCGTACTGCTCTTCGACGTGGACGGGCTGCGCCAGGTCAACGAGTCGCTCGGGCACGCCGCAGGGGACAAGGTCCTCGTCGAGGTGGCCGAGCGGCTGCGCGCCAGCGCCCCCTCGTCGGCTCTGGTGGGGCGGGCCGGCGGTGACGAGTTCCTGGTGACCCTGCGGCTGGAGAACGCCGAGGCGGCGGTGGAGCTGGCCGCCCAGTTGCGGGAGCAGATCCGCGACGAGATGGTCTTCGACGCGCTCACCCTGGACGTGGACACCGCCGTCGGGGTGGTCGTACACCCGGATCATGGCAGCGATGCCGCGACGCTGCTGCAACGGGTCGACCTGGCCGCGACGGCGGCCAAGTCGGTGCCCGGCAGCGTGCAGTTGTTCAACCCGGCGCTGGAGTCGCGGTCGTTGCGGCGGCTCGGCCTCGCCGGCGACCTGCGGCGCGCCCTGGACGACGGCGAGCTGGAGGTCTATTTCCAGCCGAAGGTGACGTTGCGGGACCGCCGGTTGCTCGGGGTGGAGTGCCTGGCCCGCTGGGAGCATCCGACGCACGGCACGGTCGCCCCGGAGGACTTCGTCGCGGTGGCCGAGCACACCGGGCAGCTCGGCCGGCTCACCGAGGTGGTGCTCCGGGAGGGGCTGCGACGCAGCCGGGACTGGACGCACGTCGAGCAGCCGCTCGCCGTCGCGGTCAACCTCTCCGCGCGTACGTTCACCGACCCGCACTTCCCCGACCGGGTCCGCGAGCTGCTCGACGAGTACGGCGTGCCGCCGCAGCGGCTCACCTTCGAGATCCGGGAGGCCGGGGTGCTGGACGGCACCGAGCGGCCGATCCCGACCCTGCGCCGGCTGCGGGACCTCGGTGTCCGCCTCTCGGTGGACGACTTCGGCACCGGCTCGTCGTCGTTGGCCTATCTGCGCCGGCTGCCGGTGCACGAGGTGAAGGTCGACCGGTCGTTCGTGCAGGGCATGGCGACCGATCCGGGTGACCTGGCCATCGTCAACGCGGTGGTGACGCTCTCCCAGCAGTTCGGCCTGGCCGTGGTGGCCGAGGGGGTGGAGAGCGAGCTGACCCTGGAACTGCTCCAGGACATCGGCTGCGAGATCGGCCAGGGCTTCCTGTTCAGCCGTCCGCTGCCGTACGAGCGGCTGGAGGCCTGGTTCGGCGCCCAGGTGGAGTCGGAGTCGTCCGGGTCGGCGGCGGAGGCGCCCCGGCTGCGGGTCGTCCCGGATCGCTCGGTGACACTGCTCTGAGCTGGGAGAATCCGGATCGCCTCGCGGAGGGGGGATCCGATTTCACCTCGGGGGCACCCGTCGTGTACTGTTTCTCCTGCGCGACACCCCACGGGGTGATCGGGTAGGCCCCCTTAGCTCAGTCGGCAGAGCGTCTCCATGGTAAGGAGAAGGTCTACGGTTCGATTCCGTAAGGGGGCTCAAAGGGTCCGGCTGGACCCGCCACGGCGGTGTAGCTCAGATGGCAGAGCAAGCGGCTCATAATCGCTGTGTCGCCGGTTCAAGTCCGGCCACCGCTACTCTCGTCCTCCGGGCTTTCCGGTGGTCGGTGTGATGGGCGCCGCAGGTGCCCATTTTGCATGTCCGCGCCATCAGCGCGTACGCTGATGCGCCGTAGTTGTTATCCGTAGCGAGGAAGGCACTCCGCCGTGGCGAAGGCGACCGATGTCCGGCCGAAGATCACTTTGGCGTGTGTGGAGTGCAAGGAGCGCAACTACATCACGCGTAAGAACCGTCGTAACGACCCGGACCGCATCGAGCTGAAGAAGTTCTGCCCCCGGGACGGCAAGCACACGGTCCACCGCGAGACCCGCTGACCCGCGGCCGGTTCGCCGGCCAGGTCCCACCGCATTCCGAACGCCGATCCGCACGGATCGACGGCCCCGCGCCGCCGGTCCCGTACGGATCGGCGTTCGTGTTTTCCGTGTAGGTTCGGCGGCATGTCCCTGGACCCGTCCTTCGTCGGCCGGACCTATCCGCCGACCGCCCCCTATCAGGTGGGCCGAGAAAAGATCCGTGAGTTCGCCACGGCCATCCGTGCCACCGACCCCGCCCACCACGATCCGGCGGCCGCCCAGGCGCTCGGGCACCCCGACGTGGTGGCTCCGCCGACCTTCCCGATCGTGGTCACCATGGCCGCCACCCGGCAGATCGTCGAGGACCCGGCGCTCGGCGTCGACTACAGCCGGGTGGTCCACGGTGACCAGCGCTTCGCGTACACCCGCCCGGTGGTGGCCGGTGACGAGCTGGTCTGCGTCAACACCATCGAGGACATCACCAACCGGGGCGGGCACGGCTTCCTGACCACCCGCACCGACGTCAGCACGGCCGCCGGCGAGCCGGTGGTCGCCGTCTGGTCCAAGATCGTCGTACGCGGGGAGGCCTGACATGGAGCTGCCCACCCAGACCTTCCGGGTGACCCGGGCGGACCTGGTCCGTTACGCGGGCGCCTCGGGTGACTTCAACCCGATCCACTGGAGCGACCGGACCGCCACCAAGGTGGGCCTGCCGGGGGTGATCGCCCACGGCATGTTCACCATGGCGCTGGTCGGCCGCGCGCTCGCCGAATGGGCCGGCGCACCGGACGCGGTGGTCGACTTCCAGGTCCGGTTCACCCGGCCGGTGGTCGTGCCGGACGACGACCAGGGCACCGAGATCGAGGTCTCCGCGGTGCTGAAGGAGACCACGGACGAGGGCCTGACCAGGCTGGACGTCACCGCCACCTGCCTGGGGGAGAAGGTCCTCTCGCAGGCTCGGGCGACCGTCCGGGCACCCCGCTGAGCGGGGTCCCGACGCGCGATGGGCAGACCGGTTGGGAAAGTCGCACGACTACCCGTACACTGGTCCGCCGTGGGGCAAGTGACCCCTGCACGGTCGTCTGTGACCGCGTGGGGTGAGAGTTGCCGCACAGGGGTGTAGCTCAATTGGCAGAGCAGCGGTCTCCAAAACCGCAGGCTGCAGGTTCAAGTCCTGTCACCCCTGCGCCTCAGGCCTGACCGTTCCCGTGGGTCGCGCCGCCTAACGGCGGCGTCCGGCCCGTGGTGGTGGCGCCGGCGGGGTGGGTCCGAGGCATTCGGGTCCTCCTGGCCGGTCCGCCGGCCGCGGCCCGTCGCGGGACGGTTGGTCCGGCCGGCGTGACCAGCGCCGCGCACGCCGCATCGGCGTGCGACCCCGATACCCGCACGGAGGGCTGAAGTGGCCGAGAGCAAGCGGCGCGGCGAGGACGCCGACGACGAGCGCCTGCGTGACGACGCGGTCGTCGACGACGAGGCCACCGATGACACCGATGCGGACGAGCCGGTCTCCCGGGGCGGCACCGCGACCCGTAAGCGGGCCCGCGCCGAGTCCTCGGACGAGCGGAAGACCCGCAAGGACACCGAGCGGATCGGGCTCTTCGCCCGCATCGCGCGGTTCTTCCGCGAGGTCGTGGCCGAACTGCGTAAGGTCATCTGGCCGACCCGCAAGGAGCTGCTGACCTACACGGCCGTGGTGGTCACCTTCGTCGCGGTGATGCTGACGATCGTGGCCGGCCTGGACTACGGCTTCGCGAAGGCGGTGCTGTGGGTCTTCGGCAACCCCAGCTGACCGGCTACTGAGCCGATAGTGACGGAAGTGAGCGAGCGTGCCTGAGTACGACGAGACCGCCGAGACCACGGACGAGCAGTCCACGGTGGCGACGGCGGCCAACGATGAGTCGGTCGAGGCCGCCAGCGAGCCGGAATTCCCGACCACCGAGCCCGCCCCGGACGAGGACTACGACCCGGTCGCCGAGCTGCGCCAGAAGCTGCGCTACGCCCCCGGCGACTGGTACGTGGTGCACTCCTACGCCGGCTACGAGAACAAGGTCAAGACCAACCTCGAGACCCGGATCACCTCCCTCGACATGGAGGACTTCATCTACCAGGTCGAGGTGCCGACCCGGGAAGAGGTCGAGGTCAAGAACGGCAAGCGGTCGCAGATCCAGGCGAAGGTCTTCCCGGGCTACATCCTGGTCCGGATGGAGCTGACGGCCGAGTCCTACTCCTGCGTCCGGAACACCCCGGGCGTCACCGGTTTCGTCGGGGCGACCGACCGGGCCGACCGCCCGGCGCCGCTGAGCCTCGACGAGGTGCTGAAGTGGCTGGCCCCGGCGGTCGAGACCGAGCAGAAGAAGGCCAAGCCCGAGATCAAGGTCCTCGACTTCGAGGTCGGCGACTCGGTCACCGTCACCGACGGCGCGTTCGCCTCGCTGCCGGCGACGATCAGCGAGATCAACGCCGACCAGCAGAAGCTCAAGGTGCTGGTGTCGATCTTCGGCCGGGAGACGCCGGTCGAGCTGAACTTCAACCAGGTCGCCAAGATCTGACGTACGGTCGCACCGGCGGTGGGCTGCGGCCTGCCGCCGGTGCGTCGTTCCGCCCTCCTGCCGGACCTCGGCGAAGGCGGCGGCGGAAGTCTGCGCTACCCTAGAACGTCGCCGTTGTCGCATCACGCTGACCGTGCGTGCCCGCGACCGGCGCTTCCCCAGTTCCAAGCCCCAGGAAGAGACATGCCTCCGAAGAAGAAGCTCGTCAAGACGTTCACGCTTCAGCTGAAGGCTGGCCAGGCCACCCCGGCGCCGCCGGTCGGTCCGGCGCTCGGTCAGCACGGCGTGAACATCATGGAGTTCTGCAAGTCCTACAACGCACAGACCGAGTCCCAGCGGGGCGACATCGTCCCCGCCGAGATCAGCGTCTACGAGGACCGGACCTTCACCTTCGTCCTGAAGACCCCGCCCGCCGCCCGGCTGCTGCTCAAGGCCGCCGGTGTCGACAAGGGCTCGGGCGTCCCGCAGAAGGACAAGGTCGGCTCCGTCACCATGACCCAGGTGCGGGAGATCGCCGAGAAGAAGATGGTCGACCTCAACGCCAACGACATCGACCAGGCTGCGAAGATCATCGCCGGCACCGCCCGGTCGATGGGCATCGTCGTCAACGACTGACGTCGGTCGACACCTTCCAAGATCAGTTCGTGGGAGGGCGCGTGGACACCGCGGCCCGCCATAGACCACAGGAGTAACCAGAAATGCAGCGCAGCAAGACCTACCGCAAGGCCGCCGACGCCATCGACCGGTCGAAGCTCTACACCCCGGCCGAGGCCGTGAAGCTGGCCAAGGACACCACCAGCACCAAGTTCGACGCCACGGTCGAGGTCGCCATGCGCCTCGGCGTCGACCCCCGCAAGGCGGACCAGATGGTCCGCGGCACGGTCAACCTGCCGCACGGCACCGGTAAGACCGCCCGCGTGATCGTCTTCGCCGCCGGCGCGAAGGCCGAGGAGGCCCTCGCGGCTGGTGCGGACGAGGTGGGCACCGACGAGCTCGTCGCCCGTATCCAGGGTGGTTGGCTGGACTTCGACGCGGCGATCGCCACGCCGGACCAGATGGCCAAGATCGGCCGGATCGCGCGGATCCTGGGCCCGCGCGGTCTGATGCCGAACCCGAAGACCGGCACCGTGACCATGGACGTCACCAAGGCCGTCTCGGACATCAAGGGCGGCAAGATCACCTTCCGGGTGGACAAGCACTCCAACCTGCACCTGATCATCGGCAAGTCCTCGTTCTCCGAGGCTCAGCTGATCGACAACTACGCGGCGGTGCTGGACGAGGTGCTGCGCTCTAAGCCGTCCGCGGCGAAGGGCACCTACCTCAAGAAGGTCACCCTCACCACCACCATGGGCCCGGGCGTCCCGGTCGACCCGAAGCTGGTGAAGAACCTGCAGGAGGGCTCGGCCGAGGCCTGAGCAACGCCTGACCCGACGGGGTCCCGCCACGACTCGTGGCGGGGCCCCGTTCGTCTGTCCGCTGTGGCAGGCTCGCGGCATGCGGCTCGATGACGTCTGGCTGCGGTACCACCGGCGGGGCCGGTGGGTGCTGCGGGCGGTCGACGTGGAGATCTGTCCGGGCGAGGTGGCGGTCGTGCTCGGCCGTAACGGCGTGGGCAAGTCGACCCTGCTGCAGCTCGCCGCCGGGGTGCTGCGGCCGACCCGGGGCCGGGTGGTCGACCGGCCCGCCGCGGTCGGCTGGGTGCCGGAGCGGTTCCCCGCCGACCAGCCCTTCTCCGTGGCGCACTACCTCACCGTGATGGGCCGGGTCGCCGGGCTCTCCGCGACCGGCGCGGAGCGCGCCGTGGCGCAGTGGACCGAGCGGCTGGGCCTGGGTGACTTCCGCCAGGTCCGGCTGGCGCAGCTGTCGAAGGGCACCGCCCAGAAGGTGGGCCTGGCCCAGGCGATGCTCCGCCCGCCCGGCCTGCTCGTCCTCGACGAGCCGTGGGAGGGTCTGGACGCCGCCGCCCGTGAGCTGGTCCCGGAGCTGATCGACGAGGTGCTGACCGGCGGCGGCGCCGTCCTGGTCAGCGACCACCGCGGCGAGACGGTCCGGCTGCCCGGCGCGCGGCACTGGACCGTCGCCGACGGCACGCTGACCGAGGAGGCGCCGACCGGGGAGCCGGCGCTCGTGGTGGTCGAGCTGGCGGTGCCGGCCGCGCGGGTGGCCGGCACCGTCGCCCGGCTGCGCGCCGACGGCCACCAGATCCTTCGGGTACGCGACCACGCCGTCCCCCCGCCGACCGCGCCGACCGGTCCCGAACCCGTCCCGGGTCGTGAGCCGGCTCTCGGGGTTGCGGGGGCGTCGTCGGCCACCGGGTGGGGTGGTGACGGCGCGGCACTGACCGAGCCGGGCGTCGAGGGTCCCGCCCCCGAGGTGACGCGGTGACCGCGCTGGTCCGGCTCCGGCTCGCCGGCTTCCTGCGTACCGGACGGGCGCTGGCGCCGGTGCTCGCCGGCCTGATCGCCCTGGCCGTCCTCTACGGCGGCGGCCGGTCCCAGCCGGCGGAGGCCTACGGCGTCTCCGCGGTGGTGCTCTTGCCGGTGCTCGCCTGGCAGAGCAGGATCCTGCTGGACGTCGAGCCGGACGTGCAGCGCCGGCTGGCGCAGGTGGTGGTCGGGCCGGCCCGGGAGCGGGCCGCCGGGCTGTTGGCCGCGGGGGTGGCGGGCCTCGGCACGGTGCTGCTCGCGCTGGTCTTCCCCTGGCTGGTGGGCGGCGTGACCGGGCCGGTGGGGCCGGGGGACCGGTCGGTGGTGGTCGGTGTCGCCCTGGGCCTCTGGGCGCACCTGCTGGCCCTGCCGGCGGCGGTGCTGCTCGGCGCGCTGGCCAGCCGGGCCTGCACCCGCAGCGCCGGCTACGGGGTGGCCGTGCTGGTGGTCGGCGCGGTGGGCGCCCTGGTGCTCGGCCTGACCGGTTCGGTGGTGCCCTGGCTCGCCCCGCCGGTCCTGCCGACCGCCCGGGCGCTCACCGGCGGCCTCACCGCGACGACCGGGGCGCTGCTGACCGGCTGGGCCCTGCTCTGGAGCGCGGCCGCCGGGGCCGGCTATGCGTGGCGGCGGCACCATCGCGCCTGACCGGCCGGGGAGGGTGACCGGGCGCACACGGGGGGCGATTTGGTGCGCGCCGACGGGTCGCGTAACCTGATGGCGTAGTTCCACCCAGAGACCGCTGGTCACCGTGCTCCGGCACGGTCGAAGGTTCCGCGATGACGGGCGACCCGCGCAGGGCGGTAAGCGATAAATCGGCTCTTCCCGTGGTCCGCCGACCATGGTGATCAGGCCGGCCCTCGCCCCGCGCGCCCTGCGCCGGGGCTTTTCTCGTTGTCGTGACGCCTCCGTCGCTGTCGGGGAGTTTCGCTCCTCGACGGCGACCAGCCTCGAGTAACGAGAGAGGAGGGACATGGCGGACAAGCCGATCCGGGCCGACAAGGCCACGGCCGTCGCTGAGCTGACCGAGAGCTTCCGCAACGCGGGCGCTGCGGTGCTGACGGAATACCGTGGTCTGACGGTTTCCCAGCTCACCCAGCTGCGGCGCTCGCTCGGCAAGGAGACCACCTACACGGTTGCCAAGAACACGCTCGCGAAGCGTGCGGCGACCGATGCGGGCATCTCCGGCCTCGACGAGCTGTTCACCGGTCCTACCGCGCTGACTTTCGTTTCGGGCGACGTCGTCGAGGCGGCGAAGGGCCTTCGCGACTTCGCGAAGGCCAACCCGAAGCTCGTCATCAAGGGCGGTGTCTTCGAGGGCAAGGCCATTTCCGCGGCCGAGGTCACGAAGCTCGCCGACCTGGAGTCCCGCGAGGTGCTGCTGGCCAAGCTGGCCGGCGCGATGAAGGGCAACCTGAGCAAGGCCGCGGCCCTGTTCCAGGCTCCGCTCTCCAAGGCCGCCCGTGCGGCGGCCGCCCTGGCGGACAAGAAGCGCGAGCAGGAGGGCGCCGAGGCGGCCTGAGGCCCTCCCGGCGCACCACGTTCTTAATTTTTATTGCGAGAAAGGACGCCAGACATGGCGAAGCTCAGCACCGACGAGCTGCTCGACGCGTTCAAGGAGATGACGCTGATCGAGCTCTCCGAGTTCGTGAAGCAGTTCGAGGAGACCTTCGAGGTCACCGCCGCGGCTCCGGTCGCGATGGCCGGCCCGGGTGCTGCCCCGGCCGCCGCCGAGGCCGAGCCGGAGAAGGACGAGTTCGACGTCATCCTCGACGCCGACGGTGGCAAGAAGATCCAGGTCATCAAGGTCGTGCGTGAGCTGACCGGCCTGGGCCTCAAGGAGGCCAAGGACCTGGTCGAGGCTGCTCCGAAGGCCGTCCTGGAGAAGGCCAACAAGGAGACCGCCGAGAAGGCCAAGGCCAAGCTCGAGGGCGAGGGCGCCAAGGTCACCCTCAAGTGACCTTGAGTTCCACCTGACGCGCGTCCGGCTCACGTGAGCCGGGGCACATCGCGTCGTGGCGGGCGGTGATCCGGGAACGGGTCACCGCCCGCTGTGGTTGGTGGCTGGCGGTGGCAGCGGCGTGAGCAGGGCGTCCGACGGCCGGCGTACGGCTGGCCGGTGCGTGGAGCGGGTAGCCCGTCGGTGGGAAAGACACCCCGAGCAGTAACCGGCCCTTGACGCGGCACGGGGCTGCCAGGCACGCTGACACCAGCAAGACCTTCCGCGCTTGCAACGGCCACCTCTCGGGTAATGGCAGCGGCAACACCGACGCCACCGCTCCCGAGCGGACCGGCAGGAACATCGCGTTCCGAGCGGCCCGGTTGACCCGGTTTTCGACGGTCCCGAGGCGAGTTCCGCGATGACCTGCGGGGTGGGCTGGACAGCGGTTAGCCTCTCGGCTACACTGCTAGTTTGCGCTGCCTTCCGACTTGACCCCTGCTCGGAAATGTCCGTTTACGGATATTTCTGGTGGGGTCATTGGAGTGCACGCGTACCAGCCGTTCTGCAGCACCGGTCCTCGGAAGGACGCATCTTGGCAGCTTCCCGCCCTGCGAAGACCAGTCGTACGTCGAGCGCTTTCGCGCCCCGCCGAGTTTCTTTCGGCAGGATCACCGAACACCTCGAGGTCCCCAACCTCCTCGCCATTCAGAACGAGTCCTTCGACTGGCTCGTCGGCAACGAGGCTTGGCAGGGCCGGTCGGCGGACGACCCGCACGCACGCTCGGGTCTCGCGGAGATCCTCGACGAGATCAGTCCCATTGAGGACTTCTCCGGCACCATGTCGCTCTCCTTCTCCGCTCCGCGCTTCGACGAGGTCAAGGCCTCGATCGAGGAGTGCAAGGAGAAGGACCTGACCTACTGCGCGCCGCTGTTCGTGACCGCGGAGTTCACCAACAACACCACTGGCGAGATCAAGAGCCAGACGGTGTTCATGGGTGACTTCCCGATGATGACGCCGAAGGGCACCTTCATCATCAACGGCACCGAGCGCGTCGTGGTCAGCCAGCTCGTCCGGTCCCCGGGCGTCTACTTCGACAAGCAGCCGGACAAGACCTCCGACCGCGACCTCTCCAGCGTCAAGGTCATCCCGAGCCGGGGTGCCTGGCTGGAGTTCGACATCGACAAGCGCGACACGGTCGGCGTCCGCATCGACCGCAAGCGTCGGCAGGCCGTCACGGTCCTGCTGAAGGCCATCGGGTGGTCCGCGGAGCAGATCCGCGAGAAGTTCGGCTGGTCCGAGCTGATGATGACCACGCTCGAGAAGGACCACATCGCCGGTCAGGACGAGGCGCTTCTCGACATCTACCGGAAGCTCCGCCCTGGCGAGCCGCCGACCCGCGAGAACGCCCAGACCCTGCTCGACAACCTCTTCTTCAACCCGAAGCGGTACGACGTCGCCAAGGTCGGTCGGTACAAGTTCAACAAGAAGCTCGAGCTGGACGTGCCGATCACCACCGGCACGCTCACCGAGGACGACATCGTCGCCACCGTGGAATACCTCTGCCGGCTGCACGCCGGTGAGGAGGGCTACGAGGCCGACGACATCGACCACTTCGGCAACCGCCGTCTGCGTACGGTGGGCGAGCTGATCCAGAACCAGGTCCGGGTCGGCCTGTCCCGGATGGAGCGGGTCGTCCGCGAGCGGATGACCACCCAGGACGTCGAGGCGATCACGCCGCAGACCCTGATCAACATCCGCCCCGTGGTGGCGGCGATCAAGGAGTTCTTCGGCACGTCGCAGCTGTCCCAGTTCATGGACCAGACCAACCCGCTGGCGGGTCTGACCCACCGGCGCCGGCTGAGCGCGCTCGGTCCGGGTGGTCTGTCCCGCGAGCGGGCCGGCTTCGAGGTCCGGGACGTGCACCCGTCCCACTACGGTCGGATGTGCCCGATCGAGACGCCGGAAGGCCCGAACATCGGTCTGATCGGCGCCCTGTCCACCTTCGCCCGGGTCAACCCGTTCGGCTTCATCGAGACGCCGTACCGGAAGGTCGTCGAGGGTCGGGTCACCGACCAGATCGACTACCTGACCGCGGACGAGGAGGACCGGTTCGTCAAGGCCCAGGCCAACGCGCCGCTGAAGTCGGACGGCACGTTCGCCGAGGACCGGGTGCTGTGTCGTCGTAAGGGCGGCGAGACCGAGGACGTCGTCCCCGGTGCCGTCGACTACATGGACGTCTCGCCGCGGCAGATGACCTCGGTCGCGACCGCGATGATCCCGTTCCTCGAGCACGACGACGCCAACCGCGCGCTCATGGGCGCGAACATGCAGCGTCAGGCCGTACCGCTGGTCAAGGCCGAGGCGCCGCTGGTCGGCACCGGCATGGAATACCGTGCCGCGGTCGACGCCGGCGACGTGGTGGTGGCCGAGGTCGGCGGTGTGATCGAGGATCTCTGCGCCGACTACATCACCATCCACCAGGACGACGGCCACCGTCGGACCTACCTGCTGCACAAGTTCCGCCGCTCCAACGCCGGCTCCTGCGTCAACCAGAAGCCGGTCGTCTTCGAGGGCGACCGCGTCGAGGCCGGTCAGGTCATCGCCGACGGTCCGTGCACCGACGAGGGCGAGATGGCGCTCGGGCGCAACCTGCTGGTGGCGTTCATGTGCTGGGAGGGCCACAACTACGAGGACGCGATCATCCTGTCGCAGCGCCTCGTGCAGCAGGACGTGCTCACCTCGATCCACATCGAGGAGCACGAGGTCGACGCCCGGGACACCAAGCTCGGCCCGGAGGAGATCACCCGCGACATCCCGAACGTCAGCGAGGAGATGCTCGCCGACCTCGACGAGCGCGGGATCATCCGGATCGGTGCCGAGGTCGTCCCCGGCGACATCCTGGTCGGCAAGGTCACGCCCAAGGGTGAGACCGAGCTGACCCCGGAGGAGCGGCTGCTCCGCGCGATCTTCGGTGAGAAGGCGCGTGAGGTCCGGGACACCTCGCTGAAGGTGCCGCACGGTGAGACCGGCACGGTCATCGGCGTGCGGACCTTCTCCCGCGAGGACGGCGACGAGCTGCCGCCGGGCGTCAACGAGCTGGTCCGGGTCTACGTGGCCCAGAAGCGCAAGATCCAGGACGGCGACAAGCTCGCCGGCCGGCACGGCAACAAGGGCGTCATCTCCAAGATCCTGCCGATCGAGGACATGCCGTTCCTGGAGGACGGCACCCCCGTCGACATCGTGCTGAACCCGCTGGGTGTGCCGTCCCGGATGAACATCGGTCAGGTCCTGGAGACCCACCTCGGGTGGGTGGCCAAGACCGGCTGGAGCGTGGACGGCGACGACGAGGAGTGGAAGCGTCAGCTCCGCTCGATCGACGCGCACGAGTCCGAGCCGGACACCAACGTGGCCACTCCGGTCTTCGACGGTGCCCGCGAGGAGGAGATCTCCGGTCTGCTGGCGTCGACCCTGCCCAACCGGGACGGCAAGCAGCTGATCGGGCGCACCGGCAAGGCGCAGCTCTTCGACGGTCGTTCCGGCGAGCCGATCCCGGACCCGATCGCGGTCGGGTACGTCTACATCCTGAAGCTCAACCACCTGGTCGACGACAAGATCCACGCCCGGTCGACCGGTCCGTACTCGATGATCACGCAGCAGCCGCTGGGTGGTAAGGCGCAGTTCGGTGGCCAGCGCTTCGGTGAGATGGAGTGCTGGGCGATGCAGGCGTACGGCGCTGCCTACGCCCTGCAGGAGCTGCTCACCATCAAGTCCGACGACGTCCTGGGCCGGGTGAAGGTCTACGAGGCGATCGTCAAGGGCGAGAACATCCCCGAGCCGGGCATCCCGGAGTCGTTCAAAGTGCTGCTCAAGGAGCTGCAGTCGCTGTGCCTCAACGTCGAGGTGCTCTCCAGCGACGGTGTGGCCCTGGAGATGCGCGAGACCGACGACGAGGTGTTCCGGGCGGCGGAGGAGCTGGGCATCGACCTGTCCCGGCGCGAGCCGAGCTCGGTCGAAGAGGTCTGAGGTGAGCGGTCGGGGGCCGGTTCGCCGGCTCCCGACCCCACCCACTAGCTAGCAGTACAGACGACGACATAGGGGACATAGTGCTCGACGTCAACTTCTTCGACGAGCTGCGCATCGGCCTTGCCACCGCTGACGACATCCGTCAGTGGTCGCACGGTGAGGTCAAGAAGCCCGAGACGATCAACTACCGCACGCTCAAGCCGGAAAAGGACGGGCTCTTCTGCGAGAAGATCTTCGGTCCGCAGCGGGACTGGGAGTGCTACTGCGGTAAGTACAAGCGGGTCCGGTTCAAGGGCATCATCTGCGAGCGCTGCGGCGTCGAGGTGACCCGTTCCAAGGTCCGTCGCGAGCGGATGGGGCACATCGAGCTCGCCGCTCCGGTGACCCACATCTGGTACTTCAAGGGCGTCCCGAGCCGGCTGGGCTACCTGCTGGACCTGGCACCCAAGGACCTCGAGAAGATCATCTACTTCGCCTCGTACGTCGTGACGAGCGTGGACGCCGAGTCGCGTCACCGTGACCTCTCGACGATCGAGAACGAGATCCTCGCCGAGAAGCGGCAGTCCGAGAACAGCCGCGACTCCGAGATCGAGAAGCGGGCCGCCAAGCTCGAGGCCGACCTGGCCGAGCTGGAGGCCGAGGGTGCCAAGGCGGACGTCCGGCGCAAGGTCAAGGAGGGCGGAGAGCGCGAGATGCGCCAGATCCGCGACCGGGCCCAGCGCGAGATCGACCGCCTGGACGAGGTGCTCGACACCTTCCGCAAGCTGGAGCCGAAGCAGCTGGTCACCGACGAGCTGCTCTACCGCGAGCTGCGGGACCGGTTCGGCGAGTACTTCACCGGTGCCATGGGCGCCGAGGCGATCAAGGCCCTGGTCCAGAACATGGACCTGGAGGCCGAGGCCGAGAGCCTGCGCGAGACCATCCGCTCCGGCAAGGGCCAGCGGAAGATCCGCGCGCTCAAGCGGCTGAAGGTCGTCGCGGCGTTCCAGAACACCCGCAACTCGCCGCTCGGCATGGTGCTGGACTGCGTCCCGGTCATCCCGCCGGACCTGCGTCCGATGGTGCAGCTCGACGGTGGCCGCTTCGCGACCTCCGACCTGAACGACCTGTACCGCCGCGTGATCAACCGGAACAACCGCCTCAAGCGGCTGATCGACCTCGGCGCGCCCGAGATCATCGTCAACAACGAGAAGCGGATGCTCCAGGAGGCCGTCGACGCGCTGTTCGACAACGGCCGTCGCGGCCGGCCGGTCACCGGTCCGGGTAACCGCCCGCTGAAGTCGCTCTCCGACATGCTCAAGGGCAAGCAGGGCCGGTTCCGGCAGAACCTGCTCGGCAAGCGCGTCGACTACTCCGGCCGTTCGGTCATCGTCGTCGGCCCGAAGCTGAAGCTGCACCAGTGCGGCCTGCCCAAGCAGATGGCGCTGGAGCTGTTCAAGCCCTTCGTGATGAAGCGGCTGGTCGACCTCAACCACGCGCAGAACATCAAGTCCGCCAAGCGGATGGTCGAGCGGCAGCGGCCGGTCGTGTGGGACGTGCTGGAAGAGGTCATCGGCGAGCACCCGGTGCTGCTGAACCGCGCGCCGACCCTGCACCGCCTGGGCATCCAGGCGTTCGAGCCGCAGCTGGTCGAGGGCAAGGCCATCCAGATCCACCCGCTCGTCTGCACCGCGTTCAACGCGGACTTCGACGGTGACCAGATGGCGGTGCACGTGCCGCTGTCGGCCGAGGCGCAGGCCGAGGCGCGGATCCTGATGCTGTCCTCGAACAACATCCTCAAGCCGGCCGACGGCAAGCCGGTCACCATGCCCACCCAGGACATGGTCATCGGTCTCTACCACCTCACCCACCTCACCCCGGGTGGCACGGGCGAGGGCCGGGCGTTCAGCTCGGACGCCGAGGCGCGGATGGCCTTCGACAACGGCGAGCTGCACCTCCAGACCCCGGTCCGGATCCGGCTGCGCGGCGTCGTCGGGGTCGACAACGGCGCCGGCGCCGAGCCGTGGACCGCGCCCGAGGGCTGGGTCGAGGGCGAGCCGCTGACCGTGGAGACCACGCTCGGCCGGGTGCTGTTCAACGAGACGCTGCCGCAGGGCTACCGCTTCGTGAACTACGAGATCCGCAAGGGCCAGCTCTCCGCGATCGTCAACGACCTCGCCGAGCGCTTCCCGAAGGTGGCCCTCGCGGCCACCCTGGACGGGCTCAAGGAGGCCGGCTTCCACTGGGCCACCTGGTCCGGCGTCACCATCGGCATGGAGGACGTCATCGCTCCGCCGCGCAAGCGGGAGATCCTGGAGCGGTACGAGAAGGAAGCCGACCGGATCGACAAGCAGTACCAGCGTGGTCTGATGACCGCCGAGGAGCGTCGCGGCGAGCTCATCGAGATCTGGACCAAGGCGACCAACGAGGTCGCCAAGGAGATGGACACCGCGCTGCCGCAGGAGAACCCGCTGTGGAAGATGATCAACTCGGGTGCCCGCGGTAACCTGCTCCAGCTCCGGCAGATCGCGGCGATCCGTGGTCTGGTGGCCAACCCGAAGGGTGAGATCATCCCGCGGCCGATCAAGGCCTCGTACCGGGAGGGTCTGTCCGTGCTGGAGTACTTCATCTCCACGCACGGTGCCCGTAAGGGTCTCGCCGACACCGCGCTGCGGACCGCCGACTCGGGTTACCTGACCCGTCGTCTGGTGGACGTCTCGCAGGACGTCATCATCCGCGAGGAGGACTGCGGCACCGACCGCGCCATCCCGATGCAGATCGGGCAGCGTACGGAGGACGGCCGGCTCATCGTGCACGAGCACGCGGAGACCAGCGTCCACGCCCGTACCCTGGCCGACGACATCAAGGGGCCGGACGGCACCGTCGTCGCCCACCGGGGCCAGGACATCAACTCGATCGGGGTCGACACGATCGTCGCCGCCGGGGTCGAGACGGTGCGGGTGCGCAGCGTGCTCACCTGCGAGTCGAAGCTGGGCGTCTGCGGTGCGTGCTACGGCCGCTCGCTGCCGACCGGCAAGACCGTGGACGTCGGCGAGGCGGTCGGCATCATCGCCGCCCAGTCGATCGGTGAGCCCGGTACGCAGCTGACGATGCGTACCTTCCACACCGGTGGTGTCGCGGGTGAGGACATCACCCAGGGTCTGCCCCGTGTCCAGGAGATCTTCGAGGCCCGGATCCCGAAGGGTAAGGCGCCCATCGCCGACACCCCGGGTCGGATCCGGATCGAGGACGGCGAGCGGTCGCGGAAGATCATCGTGGTGCCGGACGACGGCAGCGACGAGATCGTCTACGACAAGATCTCCAAGCGGGTCCGGCTGCGTACCCACGACGGCGATCACGTCGAGGTCGGCGAGAAGCTCACCGAGGGCACCATCGACCCGCACGAGCTGCTGCGCATCCTCGGCCCGCGCGCGGTCCAGGTCCACCTGACCCAGGAGGTCCAGGAGGTCTACCGCTCGCAGGGTGTGCTCATCCACGACAAGCACATCGAGATCATCATCCGCCAGATGCTCAAGCGGGTGACGGTCATCGACTCCGGCTCGACCGAGTTCCTGCCGGGTGTGCTGGTCGACCGGGCGCTCTTCGAGTCGGAGAACCGCCGGCTCGTCGGCGAGGGTGGCGAGCCCGCCGCCGGTCGCCCGGTGCTGATGGGTATCACCAAGGCCTCGCTGGCCACCGACTCCTGGCTCTCGGCGGCCTCCTTCCAGGAGACCACCCGGGTGCTGACCGACGCGGCGATCAACTCGCGCAGTGACTCGCTGGTCGGCCTCAAGGAGAACGTGATCATCGGTAAGCTCATCCCGGCCGGTACGGGCATCAGCAAGTACCGCAACGTCCGGGTCGAGCCGACCGAGGAGGCGAAGGCCAAGGTCTACTCGATGACCGGCTACCCGGAGACCGACTACGGCTTCGGACCGGCCAGTGGCCAGGCCGTGCCGCTGGACGACTTCGACTTCGGGTCGTACCGCTAGGCAGTGACGACGACGAGGCCCCCGGCACCCGCCGGGGGCCTCGTCGCGTCCGTGGTGGAGCCACGCGCGGCCGCCGGGCGCCGCGGCGGGGCATGATGGTGGGCATGACGACCGCACCGGGGCCGGCCGCCGTGGCGAGCCAGGGCCCGCGCCATCCGCTCGACCCCGAGCCGGTCCGGTCGACCAAGGCCCGCGCCGTCTTCGCGCTCGGACTGATCGGGGCGTTGACCGGGTTCTTCGTCGGCGGGGTGGTGCCGGCCACGGTCGCCCTGCTGCTGGCCCGGCAGGCCCGCCGGGAGGCGTACGCCTCGGGCGGTTTCCTGACCGGCGCGGAGCGGCTGCGGCGCGGTGAGCGACTGGCCCGGACCGGTCTGGTCCTGGCGGCCGTCGCGGTGACCGCGGCGGTGGTCATCGGGGTGGTCCGGCTCGCCGAGAGCCCTTTCGGCCACGACTTCGCCCCGAACGTGGACTGACCGTCCGGTGCGGGCGTGCGCGCCCGGCCCCGGGGACGGGACCCGCGACGGTAGCCTGGCCCCTGTCCGCCGCGCTCGGGTGGAGGGCACGCGTCGACAGGAGGACCTCGTGACGGAACCGGCCCCACCGTCGGGAGGCGAGCCGTCCCGGCCGCCCGCCGGGTCCCCGGACGCCGTCGGTCCCGCTGCGGCACCCGCCGGCCCGACGCCGGGGAGGAGACCGCCGCGGGGGCCGCCGGCCCGCCGCCGGTCACCGTCAACCCCTTGGCCGCGCCGCCCGCCGGGTCGGACGAGGAGCCGAGCGTGCCGCCGGAGGTCGCCTCCGTCGGGTACGCCCCGCCGCCCGTGCCGCCGTCCGGGCCGGCGTACCCGGAGCAGCAGCCTGCGGGGGCGTACCCGGGGGAGCAGCCCGGGTACGGGCGGTTCCCGGAACTGCCGCCGCCCGGTTGGTCCGCCACCCCGCCCGCCGACCCCTTCCACGGACAATCGGGGGCGCAGCCCGGCGAGTTCCCGGGTCACCCGCAGCCGGCTTCGGGCGCGCCCCATCCCGCGCCGTACTCCGGCGGGCCGGCTTCGGGCGCCCCGTATCCCGCGCCGTACTCCGGCGGGCCCTACTCCGGTGGGCCGGGGCAGTTCGGGGCGTACCCGGGCAGCAGTCGCCGGGCGGCGGCCCGGGACAGCCGGTCGGGACGTATCCCGGTGGTGGGCCGGGCTTCCCGCCGCCGGGCGCGTGGGCGCCGACGCCGCCGGCGGTCGGTCCGCGGCCCGGGCCGGTGCCGCCACCACCGCGTGAGCCGGCCCGGCCGCCGAAGCGGGTCGATCCGGTCCCCGGTACGCCCTTCGGCGTGGTCCACCTCGACGTGCCGCCGGTGACCTCCGGGCTGGCGGTCGGGTCGCTGGTCACCGGGATCGCCTCGATCCTGGTCTCGCTGCTGGTCTTCTGCTTCGGCCTCGGTGTCGGGAGCGTGAGCGGCGCATGGGCGGCGGGCGCCTTCACCGTGCTGGGCGCGGTGGCCGGTACGGCCGCGATCGTCGCCGGGCTGCTCGCCCGCCGGCAGATCCGCCGGCCCGCTCCGCCGCCGGCCGTGCGCTTCACCGGTCGGGGCCTCGCGGTGGCGGGTCTGAGCTGCGGCGCGGCGGGGTTGGTGCTCAGCCTGCTCGGGCTCGGAGTGGCCCTGGCCGTCCAGTTGACGTGATCGTCGTCACGCGGGTGGATCCGGGATGCCCGGGCCGTGCCGGCCGTGGCCGGGACATCGGGCCCGGTCGGGGCCGCCGGGCCGGGCGGCGGTCGAGCCGCTACACTTGTCGCCGTAGGTGCCCATCGCGGGTGGGCAGGCACGACGGGTGAGGCCGGCGGACTGTGACGCAGTCGCCCGGACCGCTCCGTTTTGACCTGCACGGCTGTGGTAGGTACTCTTTCCCCTTGCGCCCGGGCAAGCCCGGGCAACTCGTGCGTGCGCTGTAGCCGGCTCGACCGGTGATCGCGGGACGGCACGACAGAGCCAAGGATCCGGCGCTCGGTGAGCCGCGTGCCGGTGACACAAACCCGGTCCGACGCGGCAGCGACGGCAACGGGACCGTGATCCGGGCGACACGCCCGACCGCGGGTGCTGGGACCGCCGCGAGGTGGACCCGGTTGGAAGGTAGGAGAGCCGTCCAAGAGGCCGGCTACGAGCAGACGGCGCGGTCGCTACGCAGCGGCCGAAGGGAGCGGAGAAACCCGGTGCCCACCATTCAGCAGCTGGTCCGAAAGGGCCGCCAGGCCAAGACGACCAAGACCAAGACCCCGGCGCTGAAGGGATCCCCTCAGCGGCGCGGTGTGTGCACCCGCGTGTACACCACCACCCCGAAGAAGCCGAACTCGGCGCTCCGCAAGGTCGCTCGTGTCAAGCTCAGCAGCCAGATCGAGGTGACCGCCTACATCCCGGGCGTCGGTCACAACCTGCAGGAGCACTCGATCGTGCTCGTCCGCGGCGGCCGGGTGAAGGACCTCCCCGGCGTGCGTTACAAGATCGTCCGCGGTTCGCTGGACACCCAGGGTGTCCGCAACCGCAAGCAGGCGCGCAGCCGTTACGGCGCGAAGAAGGAGAAGAGCTGACATGCCGCGTAAGGGACCCGCTCCGCGGAAGCCGCTGGTCGCTGACCCGGTGTACAACTCGCCCCTGGTCACCCAGCTGGTGAACAAGATCCTGCTGCGCGGCAAGCGTCAGCTCGCCGAGCGCATCGTGTACGCCGCCCTGGAGGGCTGCCGCGAGAAGAGCGGCACCGACCCGGTCGTCACCCTGAAGCGGGCGATGGACAACGTGAAGCCGACCCTCGAGGTCCGCAGCCGCCGTGTCGGTGGCGCGACCTACCAGGTGCCGGTCGAGGTCCGCCCCGCCCGCGCGACCACTCTCGGTCTGCGCTGGCTGGTGACCTACTCCAAGGCCCGTCGCGAGAAGACCATGGTCGAGCGGCTGATGAACGAGCTGCTGGACGCGAGCAACGGCCTCGGTGCCGCCGTCAAGCGGCGCGAGGACACGCACAAGATGGCCGAGTCCAACAAGGCCTTCGCGCACTACCGCTGGTAACACCCTGGTTCCGGCGCCCCACCGGGCGCCGGAACCGCCACCAGTTGAGTCGAGACGACGATAAGTAGGGATTGAAGTGGCCGCCGCAGACGCGCTCGCCAACGTACGCAACATCGGCATCATGGCGCACATCGATGCCGGTAAGACCACGACCACCGAGCGGATCCTGTTCTACACCGGTATCACGTACAAGATCGGTGAGGTTCACGAGGGCGCTGCCGTCATGGACTGGATGGAGCAGGAGCAGGAGCGTGGTATCACCATCACCTCCGCTGCTACCAAGTGTGAGTGGAAGGGCCACACGATCCAGATCATCGACACGCCCGGTCACGTCGACTTCACGGTCGAGGTCGAGCGGTCGCTGCGGGTGCTGGACGGTGCGGTCGCGGTCTACGACGGTGTCGCCGGCGTGGAGCCGCAGACGGAGAACGTCTGGCGTCAGGCCGACAAGTACCACGTCCCCCGGATGTGCTTCGTCAACAAGCTCGACCGGACCGGTGCCGACTTCTTCCGCTGCGTGCAGATGATGATCGACCGGCTCAACGCCACCCCGCTGGTGCTCCAGATTCCGATCGGGCTCGAGGGCGACCACATCGGCGTCGTCGACCTGATCGGCATGCGCGCCCTCACCTGGCGCGGGGAGACCCAGAAGGGTGAGGACTACGCCATCGAGGAGATCCCGGCCGACCTGGCCGACTCCGCGGCGGAGTGGCGCGAGAAGCTGATGGAGACCCTGGCCGACGTCGACGACGCGATCATGGAGAAGTACCTGGAGGGCGAGGAGATCTCCGTCGAGGAGATCAAGGCCGCCATCCGGCGGGCGACCATCGCCAGCAAGGCCAACCCGGTGCTGTGCGGCTCGGCGTTCAAGAACAAGGGCGTCCAGCCCATGCTCGACGCCGTGGTCGACTTCCTGCCGTCGCCGCTGGACGTCCCGGCCATCGAGGGCACCGCCACCGACGGCGAGACCCCGCTGCAGCGGAAGCCGTCGAAGTCCGAGCCCTTCTCCGGCCTCGCCTTCAAGATCCAGACCGACAAGCACCTCGGCAAGCTCACCTACGTCCGGGTCTACTCCGGCGTGGTCGAGACCGGCACCCAGGTGGTCAACTCCACCAAGGACCGCAAGGAGCGCATCGGCAAGATCTACCAGATGCACGCCAACAAGCGGGAAGAGCGCGGCTCGGCCCAGGCCGGCGACATCATCGCGGTGCAGGGTCTCAAGCAGACCACCACCGGTGACACCCTCTGCGACCCGGCGAACCCGGTCATCCTCGAGTCGATGACCTTCCCCGAGCCGGTCATCGAGGTGGCCATCGAGCCGAAGACCAAGGCCGACCAGGAGAAGCTCAGCACCGCCATCCAGCGGCTGGCCGAGGAGGACCCGACCTTCCGCGTCAAGCTGGACGAGGAGACCGGTCAGACGGTCATCTCCGGCATGGGTGAGCTGCACCTGGACATCCTGGTCGACCGGATGCGCCGCGAGTTCAACGTCGAGGCGAACATCGGTAAGCCGCAGGTGGCGTACCGCGAGACGATCCGCCGCAAGGTGGAGAAGATCGAGTACACCCACAAGAAGCAGACCGGTGGCTCCGGCCAGTACGCCCGCGTCATCGTGAGCGTCGAGCCGCTGCCGCTGGACAACGACTCGCCGACCTACGAGTTCGCGAACGCCGTCACCGGTGGTCGTATCCCCCGGGAGTTCATCCCTTCGGTGGACGCGGGTGCCCAGGACGCGATGCAGTACGGCATTCTCGCCGGCTTCCCGCTGGTGGGTGTCAAGCTGACGCTGCTGGACGGCCAGTACCACGAGGTCGACTCGTCGGAAATGGCATTCAAGATCGCCGGCTCGATGGTGATGAAGGAGGCGGCCCGCAAGGCCGACCCCGCACTGCTCGAGCCGATGATGGCCGTTGAGGTCACCACTCCTGAGGAGAACATGGGTGACGTCATCGGCGACCTCAACTCCCGCCGCGGAATCATCCAGGCGATGGAGGAGCGCAGCGGCGCCCGCATCGTGAAGGCTCTGGTGCCGTTGTCGGAGATGTTCGGCTACGTCGGCGACCTGCGGTCGAAGACCCAGGGCCGGGCTAGCTACAGCATGCAGTTCGACTCCTACGCCGAGGTTCCGCAGAGCGTGGCGAAGGAGATCATCGCCAAGGCGACGGGTGAGTGACGCTCATCCGGATCTGATCCGATGATCCGAGGCTGGTCGCGGGAGGGACTTCCCGCCCGCGGCCACCTCGATCGGATTGCGTGAGACCGGGCCTGTAGGCTTCATCGCCGCAGAACCCACCAAGCTTCCCGGCCGCCAGGCCGGAAAGGCTGTCGACAGAGTCCTAAGCGCCGACCTGGCGCACCGGGGCGAGAAGAACCAAGAAGTCCACAGGAGGACACCAGTGGCGAAGGCGAAGTTCGAGCGGACTAAGCCGCACGTCAACATCGGCACCATTGGTCACATCGACCACGGTAAGACGACGCTGACGGCGGCCATCACCAAGGTCCTGCACGACCAGTTCCCGGACCTCAACCCGTACACGCCGTTCGACGAGATCGACAAGGCGCCGGAGGAGAAGGCCCGCGGCATCACGATCTCCATCGCGCACGTCGAGTACCAGACCGAGGCGCGGCACTACGCGCACGTCGACTGCCCCGGGCACGCCGACTACATCAAGAACATGATCACCGGTGCCGCGCAGATGGACGGCGCGATCCTGGTGGTGGCGGCGACCGACGGCCCGATGCCGCAGACCCGCGAGCACGTGCTGCTGGCCCGTCAGGTCGGTGTGCCGTACATCGTCGTGGCGCTCAACAAGAGCGACATGGTCGACGACGAGGAGCTCCTGGAGCTCGTCGAGCTCGAGGTTCGCGAGCTGCTCTCCTCGCAGGAGTACCCGGGTGACGACCTGCCGGTCGTCCGGGTCTCGGCGCTGAAGGCCCTCGAGGGTGACCCCGAGTGGACCGGCAAGCTCATGGACCTCATGAACGCCGTCGACACCGCGATCCCGCAGCCGGAGCGCGAGACCGAGAAGCCGTTCCTCATGCCGATCGAGGACGTCTTCACGATCACCGGTCGTGGCACCGTGGTGACCGGCCGCGCCGAGCGGGGCATCCTCAAGCCGAACGAGGAGGTCGAGATCGTCGGTATTCGCGAGAAGTCGATGAAGACCACCTGCACCGGCATCGAGATGTTCCGCAAGCTGCTGGACGAGGCGCGGGCCGGTGAGAACGTCGGTCTGCTCCTGCGCGGCATCAAGCGCGAGGACGTCGAGCGCGGCATGGTCGTCATCAAGCCGGGCACCACGACCCCGCACACGGAGTTCGAGGCGACGGTCTACATCCTCTCCAAGGAGGAGGGCGGCCGGCACACCCCGTTCTTCCAGAACTACCGTCCGCAGTTCTACTTCCGGACCACGGACGTCACCGGCGTCGTCACGCTGCCCGAGGGCACCGAGATGGTCATGCCGGGCGACAACACCACCATGACGGTGAAGCTGATCCAGCCCATCGCCATGGAGGAGAACCTGAAGTTCGCGATTCGCGAGGGTGGTCGTACGGTCGGCGCGGGTCGCGTCACCAGCATCATCAAGTGAGTCGGGTAACCCCGATTAGCGTTGCCGCCGGTCGTGCGGCATACTAGTCAGGTTGCGTAACGACGGTCAGTTTCCTGCGTCCGGTGAACGCTGGACCTCCGGGAGACCGACAGTCGCGCGTAGGGTGGTTGATCGCCCAGGCGGTCAACCACCCTCGCACGGCGTCCAGGTCGCGGTGAACGCGATCGGCGCCATGACCCACCGCGTGGTCAGAGAATCGCTCCGGAGTCCCGGGGCGGAGCCTGGCCCGAGGGCGCGACACGCCCGACCGCGGGGGTCGGCGGAAGTGGGCCTGTACCAGCCGGTACAGGCGCCCGCAACACAGCGGCATCGAGAGAAGGAACAGAAGCCACCATGGCGGGACAGAAGATCCGCATCCGGCTCAAGGCCTATGACCACGAGGTCGTCGACTCCTCGGCTCGGAAGATCGTCGAGACGGTGACGCGTACCGGGGCGCAGGTCGCTGGCCCGGTGCCGCTGCCCACGGAGATCAACCGTTTCTGCGTTATCCGCTCGCCGCACAAGTACAAGGACTCGCGCGAGCACTTCGAGATGCGCACGCACAAGCGTCTGATCGACATCATCGACCCGACCCCGAAGACGGTCGACTCGCTCATGCGCCTCGACCTGCCGGCTGGCGTCGACATCGAGATCAAGCTGTAGGGACCGGACAAATGGACAGGCAAGTCAAGGGGATCCTGGGCGCAAAGCTCGGCATGACCCAGGTCTGGGACAACAACAAGGTTGTCCCGGTGACCGTGGTTCAGGCCGGCCCGTGCGTCATCAGCCAGGTTCGTAGCGCCGAGAAGGACGGTTACTCCGCGGTCCAGCTGGCGTACGGCACGATCGACCCGCGCAAGGTCAAGAAGCCGATCAGCGGGCACTACGCGAAGGCGGACGTCGCGCCGCGCCGGCACATCGTCGAGCTGCGCACCGCCGACGCCGCGGACTACTCGCTCGGCCAGGAGGTCACGGTCGAGCAGTTCCCGGCGGGCGTCACCATCGACGTCACCGGCAAGACCAAGGGCAAGGGCTACGCCGGCCCGATGAAGCGGCACGGCTTCCACGGCCTGCGCGCCAGCCACGGTGTCGAGCGCAAGCACCGCTCGCCCGGCTCGATCGGCGCCTGCGCCACCCCGGGTCGCGTCTTCAAGGGCACCCGGATGGCGGGCCGGATGGGTGGCGTGCGCTACACCGTCCAGAACCTGACCGTCCAGGCGGTCGACACCGAGAACAACCTCCTGCTCGTCCGCGGTGCCATCCCCGGCCCCAAGGGTGCGCTGGTCCTGGTCCGTACCGCGGCCAAGACCAAGGTGAAGAAGGGCGGTGCGGCCAAGTGACCACCGTTGACGTCCGCAACGTCGAAGGCGCCAAGAGCGGCTCCGTGGAGCTGCCGGCCGACATCTTCGACGTCCAGGCCAACGTCGCGCTGATGCACCAGGTCGTGGTGGCCCAGCTCGCGGCGGCCCGGCAGGGCACGCACAAGGTCAAGACCCGCGGCGAGGTCGCCGGCGGCGGCAAGAAGCCGTACAAGCAGAAGGGCACCGGTCGTGCCCGGCAGGGCTCGATCCGCGCGCCGCAGTTCGCCGGTGGTGGCGTGGTCCACGGCCCGGTGCCGCGCGACTACAGCCAGCGCACCCCGAAGAAGATGAAGGCCGCCGCCCTGCGTGGCGCCCTCTCCGACCGGGCGCGTGCCGGCCAGGTGCACGTCGTCGAGGCGTTCGTCTCGGGCGAGAAGCCGTCGACCAAGGCCGCCCTGGCCACGCTCACCAAGCTGACCGAGGCCCGTCGGGTCCTGGTCGTGCTGAGCAGCACCGACGAGCTGAACTGGGTGTCGCTGCGGAACCTGCGCAACGCGCGGGACAGCCGGGTGCACCTGATCGAGGCCGGCCAGCTCAACACGTACGACGTGCTGGTGGCCGACGACGTGGTCTTCACCAAGGACGCCCTGGACGAGTTCCTGGGTGTGCCCGCCGAGACCACCGAGGAGGGTGGCAAGTGAGCACGATCGCCGATCCGCGCGACATCATCGTCGCGCCGGTCGTCTCGGAGAAGAGCTACAGCGAGCTGAACCGGAACTGGTACACCTTCCTGGTGCACCCGGACGCCAACAAGACCGAGATCAAGATCGCTATCCAGCAGATCTTCAACGTCCGCGTCCTGACGGTCAACACGCTCAACCGCGAGGGCAAGCGCAAGCGCACCAAGACCGGGTTCGGTCAGCGCAAGTCGACCAAGCGGGCGATCGTGAAGCTGGCTGACGGTGACCGTATCGAGGCCTTCGGCGGCCCGGTCAGCTGAGGGGTGTAGACAATGGCTATTCGTAAGTACAAGCCGACGACGCCGGGCCGGCGTGGCTCCAGCGTCGCCGACTTCGCCGAGATCACCCGGTCGACGCCCGAGAAGTCGCTGCTGGCTCCGCTGCCGAAGAAGGGCGGACGCAACGCCCACGGCCGGATCACCACGCGTCACCACGGTGGCGGCCACAAGCGCCAGTACCGTCTGATCGACTTCAAGCGGGTCGACAAGGACGGCGTGCCGGCGAAGGTCGCGCACATCGAGTACGACCCGAACCGCACCGCGCGTATCGCGCTGCTGCACTACGCCGACGGCGAGAAGCGCTACATCCTCGCGCCGAAGGACCTGAAGCAGGGCGACGCCGTCGAGTCGGGCCCGGGTGCCGACATCAAGCCGGGCAACAACCTGCCGCTGCGCAACATCCCGGTCGGTACCACCATCCACAACGTGGAGCTGCGTCCGGGCGGCGGCGCCAAGCTGGCCCGTTCGGCCGGCGTCGGCATCCAGCTGCTCGGCCGCGAGGGCGTGTACGCGACCCTCCGCATGCCGTCCGGTGAGATCCGGCGGGTGGACGTGCGCTGCCGCGCCAGCGTCGGCGAGATCGGCAACGCCGACCAGTCGAACATCAACTGGGGTAAGGCCGGCCGCATGCGGTGGAAGGGCAAGCGCCCGACCGTCCGTGGTGTGGCGATGAACCCGGTCGACCACCCGCACGGTGGTGGTGAGGGTAAGACCTCCGGCGGTCGCCACCCGGTCAACCCGCAGGGTAAGCCCGAGGGCCGTACCCGTCGTAAGGGCCAGCCGAGCGACCGGCTGATCGTCCGCCGCCGCTACGCCACGCGTAAGCGCGGCTGAGGGAGATAAGACATGCCTCGCAGCCTGAAGAAGGGCCCGTTCATCGACGACCACCTGCTCAAGAAGGTGGAGACGCAGAACGAAAAGGGCTCGAAGAACGTCATCAAGACCTGGTCGCGGCGCTCGACGATCATCCCCGAGATGCTGGGGCACACGATCGCCGTGCACGACGGACGCAAGCACGTCCCGGTTTTCGTGACCGAGGCCATGGTCGGGCACAAGCTCGGCGAGTTCGCGCTGACCCGCACGTTCAAGGGTCACGAGAAGGACGACCGGAAGAGCCGCCGGCGCTGACGCCGCGGGCATACGGATAGAGGAACAAGGGGTTACAGCGATGCCAGGAAAGGGCGACGCTCCGGTGCTTCCGGGCGCGCGGGCGGTTGCGCGGCACGTGCGCATCTCGCCGATGAAGGCGCGCCGGGTGGTCAACCTCGTCCGCGGCCTGCCCGCGAAGGAGGCGCTCACGGTGCTGCAGTTCGCGCCGCAGGCTGCGAGCGAGCAGGTGTACAAGGTGCTCGCGAGCGCGATCGCCAACGCGGAGAACAACGAGCGGCTGGACCCCGATGCGCTGCTCGTCAGCGAGGCGTTCGTCGACGAGGGCCCGACCATGAAGCGGTTCCGGCCGCGTGCGCAGGGCCGGGCGTACCGGATCCGCAAGCGCACGTGCCACATCACCGTGGCGGTCGAGGCGGTCGCTGCGGCGACGCCGAAGAAGGCCACGGCGAAGAAGGCCGCCCCGGCGAAGCAGGCTGAGGCCGCTACGACGGAGAGCACGACGGAGGGTGCCGAGTAATGGGTCAGAAGGTTCACCCCACTGGGTTCCGGCTCGGCATCTCGACCGACTGGAAGTCCCGCTGGTTCGCGGACAAGCTCTACAAGGACTACATCGGCGAGGATGTCAAGATCCGCCGGATGATGTCCAAGGGCCTCGAGCGCGCCGGCATTTCCAAGGTCGACATCGAGCGCACCCGGGACCGGGTCCGCGTCGACATCCACACCGCCCGGCCGGGCATCGTCATCGGCCGTAAGGGTGCGGAGGCCGACCGGATCCGCGGCGAGCTGGAGAAGCTCACCGGCAAGCAGGTGCAGCTGAACATCATCGAGGTCAAGAACCCCGAGTCGGACGCGCAGCTGGTCGCCCAGGGTGTCGCCGAGCAGCTCTCCAGCCGGGTCAGCTTCCGTCGGGCCATGCGCAAGGCGATGCAGTCGGCGATGAAGAACCCGGTCTGCAAGGGCATCCGGGTCCAGGTCTCGGGTCGTCTCGGCGGCGCCGAGATGAGCCGGACCGAGTTCTACCGCGAGGGTCGGGTCCCGCTGCACACGCTGCGGGCCAACATCGAGTACGGCTTCTTCGAGGCCCGTACCACCTTCGGCCGGATCGGCGTGAAGGTCTGGATCTACAAGGGCGACGCCGTCCCGGGCCGGGAGGCTCCGGCCGAGGCGGCTCCGTCGCGCGGTCCGCGCCGTGACCGCGGCGACCGGCCCGAGCGGCCGCGTCGTGGCCGGTCGGGTTCGTCGGGTACGACCGCCGGTGGCACCGAGGCCGGCCGGGCTGCCGCGACCACCATCGCGCAGCAGGCCGAGACGCCGGCCGGCGAGCCGGTCGACGCCGGGGCTGTCGCCGCGGCCGCCACTCAGCCGGCAGAAACGCAGCAGGAGGGCTGACAGATGCTGATGCCGCGCAAGCCCCCGAAGGGCTTCCGCAAGCCGCACCACCCGGACCGCCACGGCGCGTCCAAGGGTGGTAACCGGGTGGTGTTCGGCGAGTTCGGGATCCAGGCTCTCGAGCCGGCGTACGTGACCAACCGCCAGATCGAGTCGGCGCGTATCGCGATGACCCGTCACATCAAGCGTGGTGGCAAGGTCTGGATCACGATCTTCCCGGACCAGGCCCTCACCAAGAAGCCGGCCGAGACCCGGATGGGTTCCGGTAAGGGTTCGCCCGAGTGGTGGGTCGCCAACGTCAAGCCGGGGCGGGTTCTCTTCGAGATGTCCTTCCCCAACGAGCAGATCGCGCGAGAGGCGATGCGTCGCGCGATCCACAAGCTCCCGATGAAGTGCCGCATTGTTACGCGCGAAGTGGGTGAATCCTGATGGCAGCGGGCGTCAAGCCTTCCGAGCTGCGTGAGCTCTCCGAGGAGGAGCTGGTCACGAAGCTGCGTGAGGCCAAGGCGGAGCTGTTCAACCTCCGCGTGCAGGCCGCAACCGGGCAGCTGGACAACAACCGGCGGCTGCAGGTCATCCGTCGGGAGATCGCCCGGATCTACACGATCATGCGTGAGCGTGAGCTGGGTCTCTCGGCCGCGCCGACTGAGGTGACTGCATCATGAGTGAGAACACCGCCACCACCGCCGAAGCGCGGGCCCGCCGTAAGGTGCGTGAGGGCCTCGTGGTCAGCGACAAGATGGAAAAGACCGTCGTGGTCGAGGTCGAGGACCGGGTCAAGCACGCGCTGTACGGCAAGATCATGCGCCGGACGCGCAAGCTGAAGGTGCACGACGAGCAGAACTCCGCCGGGATCGGCGACCGGGTCGTGATCATGGAGACCCGGCCGCTCTCCGCCACCAAGCGGTGGCGGCTCGTGGAGATCCTCGAGAAGGCCAAGTAGCGAAGGCTCGAGCTCGGCCGACATGGTCGGGCGCAGGTTCCGCCAGGCTCCGGCCGCCTCCGGGCGGCCGGAGAACCGGCAGACATAGGAGATAGACGTGATTCAGCAGGAGTCGCGACTGCGCGTCGCCGACAACACGGGTGCCCGGGAGATCCTGTGCATCCGGGTTCTCGGTGGCTCCGGTCGGCGCTACGCGAGCATCGGCGACGTCATCGTGGCCACCGTCAAGGACGCGATCCCCGGTGCCGGTGTGAAGAAGGGCGACGTCGTCAAGGCCGTCGTCGTTCGCACCGCCAAGGAGAAGCGGCGGCCGGACGGTTCGTACATCCGCTTCGACGAGAACGCCGCCGTCATCATCAAGGACGGCGGGGACCCGCGCGGTACCCGTATCTTCGGCCCGGTGGGCCGGGAGCTGCGGGACAAGCGGTTCATGAAGATCATCTCTCTCGCGCCGGAGGTGTTGTGACCGTGAAGGTCAAGAAGGGCGACACGGTCGTCGTCATCGCCGGCAAGGACAAGGGTGCCAAGGGTAAGGTCATCGCGGCCTACCCGCGGCAGGACAAGGTCCTGGTCGAGGGCGTGAACCGGGTCAAGAAGCACACCCGCATCAGCACCACCCAGCGTGGCGCCAAGACCGGTGGCATCGTCACCCAGGAGGCCCCGATCCACGTCTCGAACGTGCAGGTCCTGGACTCCGACGGCAAGCCGACCCGCGTCGGTTACCGGATCGACGACAACGGCCAGAAGGTCCGCATCGCGCGTAGCACCGGTAAGGACCTGTGATGACCACGGCTACCGAAACCAAGACCATGCCGCGCCTCAAGGAGCGGTACCGCAACGAGATCGTGGCGCAGCTGCAGGAGCAGCACAACTACGGCAACCCCATGCAGGTGCCGCGGTTGGTCAAGATCGTCGTCAACATGGGTGTCGGCGAGGCCGCTCGGGACGCCAAGCTGATCGACGGCGCGGTCCGCGACCTGGCCACGATCACCGGCCAGAAGCCGCAGGTGCGGCGGGCGACCAAGTCCATCGCGCAGTTCAAGCTGCGTGAGGGCATGCCGATCGGCGCGAAGGTCACCCTGCGGGGCGACCGGATGTGGGAGTTCCTGGACCGGCTGCTCTCCATCGCGCTGCCGCGTATCCGCGACTTCCGCGGTCTGGACGGGCGCAAGCTCGACGGGCACGGCAACTACACGTTCGGTCTGACCGAGCAGTCGGTGTTCCACGAGATCGACCAGGACAAGATCGATCGCCAGCGGGGCATGGACATCACGGTGGTCACGACCGCCACGACCGACGACGAGGGCCGGGCGCTGCTCAAGCTCCTGGGCTTCCCGTTCAAGGAGAACTGAGATGGCCAAGAAGGCGCTGATCCTCAAGGCGGCCGCGAAGCCGAAGTTCTCGGTTCGCGCGTACACCCGCTGCCAGCGGTGCGGGCGTCCGAAGGCGGTCTACCGCAAGTTCGGTCTCTGCCGGGTGTGCATCCGGGAGATGGCCCACCGCGGTGAGCTGCCCGGCGTGTCCAAGGCTTCCTGGTAATAGCTCGGCGCGCTCTGCGCGTTGGCTGAACTGTCTCTTCGCCGTAGGCCCCGGGCGTGCCCGGGGAACCCCGGCGAGAAAGGTTGACGAATTTCATGACGATGACCGACCCGATCGCAGACATGCTCACGCGTCTGCGTAACGCCAACCAGGCGTACCACGACCGGGTGACGATGCCCTACTCGAAGATCAAGGCGAACATCGCCGAGGTCCTCAAGGCCGAGGGTTACATCGCCACCTGGTCGGTCGAGGAGCCCGAGGAGGGCGCCGTCGGCAAGCGACTGGTCGTCGAGCTGAAGTACGGCCAGAACCGGGAGCGGAGCCTGGCCGGCATCAAGCGCGTGTCCAAGCCCGGTCTCCGGGTGTACGCCAAGTCGGACGGGCTCCCGCGGGTGCTCGGCGGGCTGGGCGTGGCGATCATTTCGACGTCCCAGGGGCTGCTCACCGACCGGCAGGCCCGCAAGCGGAGCGTTGGCGGGGAAGTCCTCGCCTTCGTCTGGTAACGGGAGACAGGTAGAAATGTCGCGTATTGGACGTAAGTCGATCCCGGTACCTTCCGGCGTCGACATCACGATCGAGGGCCAGACCGTCAAGGTCAAGGGCCCCAAGGGCGAGCTGACGCACACCCTGGCCGAGCCGATCAAGGCGGAGCGGGGCGAGGACGGCCAGCTGCACGTCAACCGGCCGAACGACGAGCGCAAGGCCAAGGAGCTGCACGGCCTGAGCCGTACCCTGGTCGCGAACATGATCGTCGGGGTGACCGAGGGCTACCGCAAGAGCCTCGAGATCGCCGGTACCGGTTACCGCGTCACCGCCAAGGGCAAGGACCTGGAGTTCGCGCTCGGGTTCTCGCACCCGGTGCTGGTGCCCGCCCCGGACGGCATCACCTTCACGGTGGAGAAGCCGACCCTGTTCCACGTGGCCGGCATCGACAAGCAGCAGGTCGGTGAGGTTGCCGCCAACATCCGGAAGATCCGCCCGCCGGAGCCCTACAAGGGCAAGGGCGTGAAGTACCAGGGCGAGGTCATCCGCCGCAAGGCTGGAAAGGCAGGTAAGAAGTGAGCGCCACGCTGCTCAAGCGCCGCCGCGGCGTTGCCGCCAAGCGCGCCGTCGGCCGTGCGCGTCGACACTTCCGGGTCCGCAAGAACGTCAGCGGCACCGCCGAGCGTCCCCGCCTGGTCGTCACCCGCTCCCTGCGGCACATCGTCGCCCAGATCGTGGACGACACCAAGGGTCACACCCTGGCGTCGGCCTCGACCCTGGACGCCTCGCTGCGCGGCACCGAGGGCGACAAGAGCGCCCTGGCCGGCAAGGTCGGCGCCCTGCTCGCCGAGCGCGCCAAGGCCGCCGGCGTCTCGAAGGTCGTCTTCGACCGCGGTGGCAACCGGTACGCGGGGCGGGTCGCCGCGCTTGCCGATGCTGCCCGCGAAGCCGGGCTCGAGTTCTAGAAACCCCGTCACGAGAGAGAAGGAAGGCTGCTGATGCCAGGTCAACAGCGCCGTGGCGGCGGGTCCGGTGGCAACGAGGGTGGTCGCCGCGACAACCGCCGTGAGGGCGGCCGCGGAAACGCGCCCGTCGAGAAGACCCCGCACCTCGAGCGGGTCGTCGCGATCAACCGCGTCGCCAAGGTCGTGAAGGGTGGTCGTCGCTTCAGCTTCACCGCCCTGGTGATCGTGGGCGACGGCGACGGCACCGTCGGTGTGGGCTACGGAAAGGCCAAGGAGGTGCCCGCGGCGATCGCCAAGGGTGTCGAGGAGGCCAAGAAGCACTTCTTCAAGGTGCCGCGCATCGGCGCCTCGATCCCGCACCCGGTGACGGGTGAGGACGCCGCGGGCGTGGTGCTGCTCAAGCCGGCCTCGGCCGGTACGGGCGTCATCGCCGGTGGCCCGGTTCGTGCCGTGCTGGAGTGCGCGGGCATCCACGACGTGCTCTCCAAGAGCCTCGGCTCGTCCAACCCGATCAACATCGTGCACGCCACGGTGGCGGCCCTGAAGGGGCTCGAGTCCCCGGAGCAGGTCGCGGCCCGTCGTGGTCTGCCGGTCGAGGACGTCGCGCCGGCCGCCATGCTGGCGTCGCGGGCGGGGGTGGCTTCCTGATGGCTCGCCTGAAGGTCACCCAGGTCCGGTCCGAGATCGGGACCAAGCAGAACCAGCGGCACTCGCTGCGTTCGCTCGGTCTCAAGCGGATCAACGACGTGGTGGTCAAGGAGGATCGGCCGGAGATCCGGGGCATGATCTTCGCGGTCAACCACCTCGTGAAGGTCGAGGAGGTCGAGTAATGACGATCAAGGTCCACCACCTGCGCCCGGCGCCCGGTGCCAAGACCGCCAAGACCCGCGTGGGTCGTGGTGAGGGCTCCAAGGGCAAGACCGCCGGTCGCGGTACGAAGGGTTCCAAGGCCCGGAAGAACATCTCGGCGGCGTTCGAGGGTGGGCAGATGCCCATCCACATGCGCCTGCCGAAGATGAAGGGCTTCAAGAACAAGTTCAAGGTCGTCTTCCAGGTGGTCAACCTGGACCGGCTCGCCGAGCTCTTCCCGAACGGCGGCCAGGTCGGCCCGCTGGAGCTGGTCGAGGCCGGCGCGGTCCGCAAGGGCCAGCCGGTCAAGGTCCTTGGCACCGGCGACCTCGGCGGGGTTGCCCTCCAGGTGTCGGCGCACGCGTTCAGCGCGTCGGCCAAGGAGAAGATCACCGCCGCCGGTGGCTCGGTCACCGAGCTGTAAGGCGAATGTCATGGCGCCCGCTCAGTTGTCCGCAACTGGGCGGGCGCCATGGTCTACACGGCGCGTGTGCGCCAAGTAACATCGGATTCGGTTTATGTAGCCGGGCACACCTGCCCGGACCGGGATCGGACTGTTAGAGTCCCATCCCAGCTATGGATATCGGGCGCTCGCCCGGCACCCACCCCGACCCGCCAGGGATCACCGGCGGCCCGCCGCGCGCAGGAGGAAGAAGTTGCTGTCCGCCTTTCTCAGTGCGTTCCGTACGCCTGACCTGCGCAAGAAGCTGCTGTTCACAGTAGGCATCATCGCGGTCTACCGGTTGGGCGCGACCCTGCCCAGCCCGGGTGTGTCGTACGGCAACGTGCAGAAGTGTCTCGACACCATCCAGGGCAGTGGCACCGGTGTGCTGAACCTGCTCGACCTCTTCTCCGGGGGCGCGCTGCTGCAGCTCTCGGTCTTCGCGCTGGGCATCATGCCCTACATCACCGCGTCGATCATCCTGCAGCTGCTGACGGTGGTCATCCCGCGGCTGGAGCAGCTCCGCAAGGAGGGCCAGGCCGGCCAGGCGAAGATCACCCAGTACACCCGCTACCTGACCCTGGGCCTGGGCATCCTCCAGTCCTCGGCGTTCGTGGCGCTGGCCCGCTCCGGGCAGCTCTTCCAGAACAAGTGCGACCAGTTCCCGATCGTGCCCAAGGGCACCGGCATCCCGGACTGGCTGACGCTGACCATCCTGGTCATGACGATGACCGCCGGCACCGGCGTGGTGATGTGGCTCGGCGAGCTGATCACCGACCGGGGCGTCGGCAACGGCATGTCGGTCCTGATCTTCACCTCGATCGCGGCCCGACTGCCCAGCGAAGGCTGGAAGATCAAGACCAGCAAGGGCTGGTGGATGTTCTTCCTCGTCATCGCCCTGGTCCTGCTGGTCATCACCGCGGTCACCTTCATCGAGCAGGCGCAGCGCCGGATCCCGGTGCAGTACGCCAAGCGCATGATCGGCCGGCGGATGTACGGCGGCACCTCCACCTACATCCCGCTCAAGGTGAACCAGGCCGGCGTCATCCCGGTCATCTTCGCCTCGTCGCTGCTCTACCTGCCGCAGCTCGCGCTCCAGTTCTTCGACCAGACCAACCCGGGCAAGACCCAGGCCTGGATCACGAACCACATCGTGAAGCCGGCGGCGCCGGAGCACATCGCGATCTACTTCCTGCTGATCATCTTCTTCACGTACTTCTACGTGTCCATCACGTTCAACCCGACCGAGGTCGCGGACAACATGAAGAAGTACGGCGGCTTCGTGCCGGGCATCCGCCCGGGCAAGCCGACCGCGGAGTACCTCGACTTCATCCTCAGCCGGATCACCCTGCCGGGCGCGCTCTACCTGGGCATCATCGCGATCCTGCCGAACTTCTTCTTCATCTGGCTGGACAACCAGCAGTTCCAGAACTTCCCGTTCGGCGGCACCGCTGTGCTCATCATGGTCGGCGTCGGTCTGGAGACCGTGAAGCAGATCGAGAGCCAACTCATGCAGCGGAACTACGAAGGGTTCCTGCGGTAGATGCGACTCGTTCTGGTTGGCCCGCCGGGCGCGGGCAAGGGCACGCAGGCGGAGTTCATCGCGGCTCACCTGTCGGTGCCGAAGATCTCGACCGGTGACATCTTCCGGGCCAACGTCTCGCAGGGCACGCCGCTGGGCGTCGAGGCCAAGCGGTACATGGACGCCGGCAAGCTCGTCCCGGACGAGGTCACCATCAACATGGTGCGGGACCGGCTCGCCGAGCCGGACGCCGCCGAGGGCTTCCTGCTCGACGGCTTCCCCCGTACGACGCCGCAGGCCGCCGCGCTGGACAAGCTCCTCGCCGACCTGGGCACCGCGCTGGACCTGGTGCTGGAGCTGGTCGTCGACGACGACGAGGTGATCCGGCGGCTCTCCGGCCGACGCACCTGCCGGGGCTGCGGCAAGATCTGGCACGTCGAGTTCGACGCGACCACCAAGGACGGCATCTGCGACCGCTGCGGCGCCGAGCTGTTCCAGCGCGACGACGACAAGCCGGAGACGATCGCCGCGCGCCTGCGGGAGTACGCCGAGAAGACCGCGCCGCTGGTCGACTACTACGGCGCCCAGGGCAAGCTGGTCGGCATCGACGCGACCGGGCCGGTGGAGGACGTCACCGTCCGCGCCATCGACGCCCTGCGCTCCTACGGCGGCTGACGGCCCGCCGGCCTCCCGGCGGATAGAGTGCGAACAGCGGGGTACGTCCGACGTGCCCCGCTGTTCCGCGCAACGAAAGGTAACGGCTCCATGCGTCGTCCCCAGCTGGACATCCAGCTGAAGACCCCCGACCAGATCGAGAAGATGCGCGCCGCCGGCCTGGTGGTCGCCCGCGCGCTGCGTCGGATGCGGGAGGCCGTCGCCCCCGGGGTGAGCACCGCCGACCTGGACGCGATCGCCGAGGCCACCATCCGGGAGGCCGGCGCCGTCCCGTCGTTCAAGGGCTACCACGGCTTCCCGGCGTCGATCTGCTCGTCGGTCAACGAGCAGGTGGTGCACGCGATCCCGGCGGCGCAGCAGGTGCTGCGCGAAGGCGACCTCATCTCCATCGACTGCGGTGCGGTGCTGGACGGCTGGCACGGCGACGCGGCGATCACGGTCGGGGTCGGCGAGGTCGACCCGGCCCTGCTGAAGATGGCCTCGGTCGCCGAGGACGCGATGTGGGCCGGCATCGCGGCGGCGGCGCGCGGCGCGACCAACGGCCGGGGCCGGCTCACCGACATCTCGCACGCCGTGGAGACCGCCGTCCGCAAGGGTGGCCGCTACGGCATCGTCGACGGGTACGGCGGCCACGGCATCGGCACCGAGATGCACCAGGACCCGCACGTGCTGAACCACGGGCGGCCCGGCAAGGGTCCCCGGTTGGTGCCGGGAATGGCGCTGGCCATCGAGCCGATGATCACGATGGGCTCGCCGCGGACCGTGGAGCTGGCCGACGGCTGGACGGTGGTCACCCGGGACGGATCGGTCGCCGCGCATGTCGAGCATTCCATTGCGCTGCTGCCGGACGGGGCTTATGTGCTGACCGCCGAGGACGGGGGCGTTTCCCGGCTTGGTGATCTGGTGTCGCAGGCTGTGGCCGTAGGATCCGGGCCGTCCTGACTCTTCTCAGGCCATAACTGCAAAGAAATCCCCCGCACGGCAATTGCCGTACGGGGGATTTCTCATTTGTTTTACGGGGCGACCCAACTGGAGCAGCGGTTGGTGGAGTCGCAAACACGGTACGAACTCACGAAGCCCGACGGCGTGTGCTCACGACCGCAGCCGGAGGCGCTGCCATTTGCATCCCCGACCATGTCCGTGACGCCACTGGTGGTCTTGTACTCGGCCCGGATGCCGACGCCGTCCGCCGAGAAGTCGCACGCCTTGACGTACAGGTGGTCTGCCTCCACCTGCGCGTTTCCGATCAGCGCTCCCGCGCCGTAGATGGGCAGCGTGTGTGCGTGGGCGCTGGCCTGCCCGCCGAAGACCACCAGGGTCGTCGCGGTGGCGGCGGACACCATGAGGGTCCGCCGGATGATTGACTTGAGTTGCACGGATCTGTCTCCAATCTCCTGTCGTACGCCGAAAGCAATGAGCAGACGGCGGCCTGGCCGGAGACGGCGGCAAACGAGGGTGCGCTCCACCTGGAGCGCACCGCGATTATTTCCCCCGTCTTTGTCGGCGATGCCGACGAACGAAAACCTATACGTCGAATACTCGGGCGTCAACCTTGGTCACAATCAGTGACGTCAATCGGGATGGTCCGGCCCGCGTGGGTATCTGCGGGTTTTCGCTCGACCCGGCGCGGCGACGGTCCGCGCCATCTGCCCGGTTCCCTGCTCCCGTCGGCGCCCGGCGGGACACGCGTTTCGGTCCGCTCCGCCAAAAGGACGGTGGCTGGTCGTGGCGGACCCGGCGCCGTCACGCCGGCGACCTGAGGTGCACCATGCCGACGGGACTCCGGCCGGTGGCACTGCGGTGGCATGCTTGCCGGCATGGAGGGGCGGGACGGCATGCGGGCGGGCGACGCGGACCGGCAGGAGACGGCAGAGCGGCTCCGGCTGGCGCTGGAGGAGGGCCGGCTCGACCTGCACGAGTACGACGAGCGCCTCCAGCGGGCCTACGCCGCCAAGACGTACGCGGAACTCGGCGCGGTGTTGGCCGACCTGCCCGGGCCGGCGCTGGTGGAGCGGTCGAACGTGGTGCCCCACCAGCCGACACCCCCGGCCGCCGGGGCGCGGCCGGCCCCTGCGGTCGCACCGGCATCCGAGCGGCCCGGTTGGCTGCTCGACGTGTGGCTGCCCTGGCTGCGGGTGGCGGCGATCGTGAACGTGATCTGGCTGCTGTCCAGCCTCGGCTCGCAACATGTCGGCTACTACTGGCCGGCCTGGGTGCTGGGTCCGTGGGGTGCGCTGCTGGTGCTGCGTACCGTGGGCGGTGTCGGCTCCGGCGAGCTGCGACGGGACGCCGGGCGTCGGACCCGGCGGGCGGGTCGGGGCCGGCGCTCGCGGTGAGCTGACTCACGTGCCAGCCTCTTCGCCGTCCGGCCGGGTGGCCGGTTTGGCGACGCCCCGCAGGCGGGCGTACACTTTCTGATCGGCGCACAGCGTCCACTCCGGCATGCCCACCCTGCGCTTCGGTGGGAGTCGGAGCCGCGGCTGGCTCGAGCCATCTGATCTTGGTCAGGGCTCGTGTAAGACGTTGTGGGCCGTCCGGAGTAACCGACGTCAGGACAGCGGAGGACATGCCGAAAAAAGACGGAGCCATCGAGATCGAGGGTCGGGTCATCGAGCCCCTGCCGAACGCCATGTTCCGGGTGGAGCTCGCGAACGGTCACAAGGTGCTGGCTCACATCAGTGGCAAGATGCGGCAGCACTACATCCGCATCCTGCCGGAGGACCGTGTCGTCGTCGAACTCTCGCCGTACGACCTGACCCGCGGGCGCATCGTCTACCGCTACAAGTAAGCCTGACGACGGCCGGGAAGTCCCCGTGTCCGTCTTCGACGTCCGGCGTCGCGCCTGCGCGCCTCCGGGCCAGATGGGAAGTAAGGCAACCGTGAAGGTCAAGCCGAGCGTCAAGAGGATCTGCAACAAGTGCCGGGTCATTCGCCGGCACGGCCGGGTCATGGTCATCTGCACCGACCCGCGCCACAAGCAGCGCCAGGGCTGAACCAGTCCCACCGGTCGTGAGGCGGCCGGTCGGACGGCCCGGGTGTCGTAGATCCCGAAACACATCACCATGCTCGTCCCAGCCGCGAGCGGTACGCAGCGCGTACTCAATCGTGGTTGACCCCCGGTCGGAGGCCGGGGCCCGCTCGGGCAGCGACCGATCCCGGTCGCCGGCGCTGAAGGCGTCGGAAGGACGGGACGGCCGGTAGCGGGGTGGGACGGGTCCACACCTCCGCCACAACATCACGAGGAGTACGCCCGCACATGGCACGTCTAGTCGGCGTCGACCTCCCCCGCGAGAAGCGGATGGAGATCGCGCTCACCTACATCTTCGGGGTCGGTCGTACCCGTGCCCTGGAGACGCTCGCCGCGACCGGCATCTCGCCGGACAAGCGGGTCCGGGACCTCACGGACGAGGAGCTGGTCCAGCTCCGCAACCACATCGAGGGCAACTACAAGGTTGAAGGCGACCTGCGCCGCGAGGTCGCCGCTGACATCCGCCGCAAGGTCGAGATCGGCTGCTACGCCGGTATCCGGCACCGCCGTGGTCTGCCCGTGCGCGGTCAGCGCACCAAGACCAACGCGCGTACCCGGAAGGGCCCGAAGCGGACCGTCGCCGGCAAGAAGAAGCCCGGCAAGAAGTAACTAGGAGCGCACAGACTTATGCCACCGAAGGCTCGTGCCGGAGCCGCCGTCAAGAAGGTCCGGCGCAAGGAACGCAAGAACGTCGCCCACGGGCAGGCGCACATCAAGAGCACCTTCAACAACACCATCGTGTCGATCACCGACCCGACCGGTGCGGTCATCTCCTGGGCCTCCTCCGGCCAGGTGGGCTTCAAGGGCTCCCGCAAGTCGACTCCGTTCGCCGCGCAGCTGGCCGCCGAGGCCGCCGCGCGTCGGGCCATGGAGCACGGCATGCGGAAGGTCGACGTGTTCGTCAAGGGCCCCGGCTCCGGCCGGGAGACCGCCATCCGTTCGCTGCAGGCCGCCGGGCTGGAGGTCGGGCAGATCTCCGACGTCACCCCGCAGCCGCACAACGGATGCCGTCCGCCCAAGCGTCGCCGGGTCTGAGAGGTAGAGAGAGATGGCTCGTTACACCGGTGCTGACTGCCGCCGTTGCCGGCGGGAGAAGATGAAGCTGTTCCTCAAGGGCAGCAAGTGCGATGGTCCGAAGTGCCCGTTCGAGTCCCGGCCGTTCCCGCCCGGGCAGCACGGCCGCGGCCGCACCAAGGAGACGGAGTACCTGCTCCAGCTCCGTGAGAAGCAGAAGGCCCGTCGTGTCTACGGCGTGCTGGAGAAGCAGTTCCGCGGCTACTACGAAGAGGCCGTCGGCAAGAAGGCCAAGACGGGCGAGGTTCTGCTGCAGATCCTCGAGTCGCGGCTGGACAACGTGGTCTACCGGGCCGGCTACGCCAAGTCCCGGGACATGGCCCGCCAGCTGGTCAAGCACGGTCACTTCACGGTGAACGGCAAGAAGGTCGACATCCCGTCGTACCGCGTCAAGGAGCACGACATCATCGAGGTCCGGGGCAAGAGCAAGGAGCTCACCCCGTTCATCGTGGCGGCCGCCGAGGCCGGCTCCAAGAGCGTTCCGGCGTGGCTCGAGGCCATCCCCAGCCAGATGAAGGTTCTCGTGCACTCGCTCCCGGCCCGCCAGGTGATCGACACCCAGGTCCAGGAGCAGCTGATCGTCGAGCTCTACTCCAAGTAAGGGCTCGTTGCGGTGGCCCGTCCTGCGGGGCGGGCCACCGGAACAGTTTGTGTCGTGGGCGTCAAATAGCGGGCGCCCCGGAAGAGAAGAGAAGAAATGCTCATCAGCCAGCGACCGTCTCTCTCCGAAGAGTCGATCAACGAGACCCGCTCCCGGTTCACCATCGAGCCGCTGGAGCCGGGCTTCGGCTACACCCTGGGCAACTCGCTGCGGCGTACGCTGCTGTCGTCCATCCCGGGTGCGGCGGTCACCTCGATCAAGATCGACGGTGTTCTGCACGAGTTCACCACCATCCCCGGTGTCAAGGAGGACGTGGTCGAGCTCGTCATGAACATCAAGGAGCTCTGCGTCAGCTCCGAGCACGACGAGCCGGTCAGCATGTACCTGCGCAAGCAGGGCCCGGGCGACGTGACCGCCGGTGACATCCAGCCGCCGGCCGGTGTCTCGGTGCACAACCCGGACCTGAAGCTCGCCACCCTGAACGGCAAGGGCCGGCTCGACATGGAGCTGACCGTCGAGCGGGGTCGTGGCTACGTCACGGCGGCGCAGAACAAGCAGGCCGGCGCCGAGATCGGCCGGATCCCGGTCGACTCGATCTACTCGCCGGTGCTCAAGGTGACGTACCGCGTCGAGGCGACCCGGGTCGAGCAGCGGACCGACTTCGACCGGCTGATCATCGACGTCGAGACCAAGCCGTCGATGGGCCCGCGTACCGCGCTGGCCTCGGCCGGCTCGACGCTGGTGGAGCTCTTCGGGCTGGCCCGGGAGCTGGACGAGACCGCCGAGGGCATCGACATCGGGCCGTCCCCGCAGGACGCCCAGCTGGCGGCGGACCTGGCCCTGCCGATCGAGGAGCTGGACCTCACCGTCCGCTCCTACAACTGCCTCAAGCGCGAGGGCATCAACTCCGTTGGTGAGCTCATCGGGCGTACCGAGGCCGACCTCCTCGACATCCGGAATTTCGGTCAGAAGTCGATCGACGAGGTCAAGATGAAGCTCGCCGGGATGGGTCTCGGGCTGAAGGACTCGGCTCCGAACTTCGACCCGGCGCACGTCGTGGACGCCTTCGGCGAGGCCGACTACGACACCGACGACTACCGCGAGACCGAGCAGCTCTAGTCCGCGCTGCCGCCACACCTGAGGAGCACCAAGCATGCCCACGCCCACCAAGGGCCCCCGCCTCGGCGGCAGCCCCGCGCACGAGCGGCTGATGCTGGCCAACCTGGCCACCGCGCTGTTCCAGCACGGAAAGATCCAGACCACCGAGACGAAGGCCCGGCGGCTCCGTCCGCTGGCCGAGCAGCTCATCACCAAGGCCAAGCGGGGCGACCTCGCCGCGCGCCGGCGGGTGCTGGGCGTCGTCAAGGACAAGGACGTGGTCTACGCCCTGTTCGACCAGATCGCGCCCCGGTACGCCAACCGCAACGGTGGCTACACCCGGATCGTGAAGACCGGTCCGCGCAAGGGTGACGCCGCTCCGATGGCGATCATCGAGCTGGTCGAGGAGCTTCAGGTCGCCGAGCCCAAGGCGAACAAGAAGACCGCCGCCCGTAAGGCCGCCCAGCAGGACAAGGTCGAGGCGCTCGCCCCGGCCGAGGAGACCCCGAAGTCGACCCCGGCGGACGCCGACGTCGACCAGGACTCCGAGGCCCCGGTGCACGCCTCCGGTGACACCGCCGCCGCCCGCGAGGACAGCGACGAGGCCACCGAGGCCACCGAGAACAAGGCCTGAGCACAGGCAGCAGCGTCGGGCCCGGCACCCCTCCCGTGGGGGTGCCGGGCCCGACGCCGTGACCGGGAGGTACGAGGTGGACGAGCGGATCCGGCTCCGGCTGGACGTGTCGTACGACGGCACCGACTTCTCCGGCTGGGCGCCCCAGCCGACCCGGCGCACGGTCGCCGGGGTGCTCGTCGAGACGCTGGACCTGGTGCTCGGCGCCGGCACCGCGACCGGGCTGACCGTGGCCGGTCGCACCGACGCCGGGGTGCACGCCACCGGCCAGGTCTGCCACCTCGACCTGCCTGCCACGGTGTGGCGGGAGCACGACGGGCGGCTGCTGCGCCGGCTGGCCCGGCTGCTCCCCACCGACGTGCGGGTCCGGGCGATGACCGAGGTCCCCAGCGACTTCGACGCCCGCTTCTCGGCCACCTACCGCCGCTACGAGTACCGGGTGACCGACGCCCCCTGGGGTGCCGAGCCGCTGCGCCGGCACGACACGCTCGCCTGGCCGAAGCCGCTGGACCTGGACGCGCTGAACGCCGCCGCGGCCGGCCTGGTGGGGGAGCACGACTTCGCGGCGTACTGCCGGCGCAAGGAGCACGCCACCACGCTGCGCGAGGTGACCCGGCTGGACTGGCGGCGGGACCCGGACGGCATCCTGGTGGCCACCGTCCAGGCCGACGCGTTCTGCCAGGCGATGGTGCGCAGCCTGGTCGGGGCGATGCTGGTGGCCGGGGACGGCCGCCGGCCGGTCGAGTGGCCGGCCGGCCTGCTCACCCGCCGGGAACGCTCCAGCGAGGTGACCGTGGCCGGCGCGCACGGGCTGACCCTGGTGGCGGTGGGCTACCCCACCGACCCGGCCGAGTACGCCCGCCGCGCCGACCTCACCCGGCGGCTGCGGGTGCCCGTCGCCGAGGGCTGACCGGCCCACGTCGAACGGGCCGGTCCACCCCGAGGGTCGACCGGCCCTTCCCGACGGACGTTCAGTTCTCGCCGCGGGAGTTCTCCTGGTCGGCGGTGCTCTCCCGCGGGGTGGGCTGCCCGGTGATCCCGCCGTTCGCCCGGCGCTCCAGCACCCCACGGCTGAGGTACTGCTGGACCAGGTCGGTCAGGGCCTCCCGCGCCTTCGCGTCGTCGGTGCCGACCCGTTCGCCGTCGGCCCGGGTGACCAGGCAGTACGCGAGGTAGTGGCCGCGTACCTGCCAGCCGACCCGGGCGGCGGAAGTCGCCACCGCCTCGGTGTCGTCGCCGGCGGTCATGCCCCGGAACCGGCCCTGCCGTTCGTCGAGCAGCTGCCGGAGCCGGTCCCGGACCCGCTGGGCGCTGGCCAGGTCGGTCAGGTTGAGCAGGCCCGCGGTGAGCAGGTAGTCGCCGTCGGGGGAGCGCAGGGTGGCCCGGACCACCTGGTTGCAGCCGAGGCGGACCAGCAGGTCGGCGACCTCGTCCGTGGCGGCGACCGCGCAGCTGGTGCTGGCCTGCGTCTTGAGCACCCGGTAGGCGGGCCGGCCGTCGGTGACCACCAGTGTCCGGCCCGGGAAGACCTCCTTGACGGTGAGCGCCACCTGGTCGGTGTCCCGCGAGTCCAGGTCGTGCCCCGAGGTGGCGGCGGACTGCTCGGCCTGGGGCTGCGGCGTGGGTGCGACCGGCTCCGGTACGACCTGCCGGTCCTTGAGCAGTGCCGCGCCGGCCAGTCCGCTGAGTGCCAGCAGCGCCACGACGGCGGCACCGCCGATGAGCACCCGCCAGGCGCGTCCCCCGCCGCTCCGGTCGGTCCGGGGCTGGCGGGGCGGCGGCGTGCCCGCGTACACCTGGCTGAGCGTGGTGGGCGCGGCCGGGGGGATCGGCGTGCTGGGCACCGGCACGGTGGGCCGGGCCGCCGGCGGGAGCGACGGGTGGACCGCCCGGGTGGGCCGGGGCAGCGACGGGGTGGGGAAGCGGGAGGGGGAGGGGCCTGCGGGAGGGGGCGCACCGACGCCGGGCGCCGACGGGTCGGCTCCCGGCTCCGGGGACTCCAGGAAGGCGTCCTCAGCGGACTCGTACCGATACACCATGTCGCACACACTAGGGCTGAATATCCCTTTCGGGGGTAATATCGGGAAATTCTGGCGAGGTGGCGTCGCACTGCGCCCGCCCACCGTCGACGAGCCGGGCCCGGCACGGTGCGACAATGCGCGACGTGACCGGCGACCACTACTTCACCGCTGAACCCGCGACCACCGCCCACCCGCGCGAGGTCGAGTTCTCCGTCGCCGGGCGCGACTACACGCTGACCTCGGCCGGCGGGGTCTTCTCCGCCGACCGGCTGGACGCCGGCACCGCCGTGCTGCTGCGCAAGGCCGAACTGCCCGCCCCCGACACCACCGGGGCACTGCTCGACCTCGGCTGCGGCTTCGGGCCGATCACCTGCGTGCTCGCCGACCACGCGCCCACCGCCACGGTCTGGGCGGTCGACGTCAACCAGCGCGCCCGCGACCTCACCGCCGCCAACGCCGCCCGGGTCGGTGCCGCCGACCGGGTCCGGGTCGCCGCCCCCGACGACGTACCGGCCGACGTCTCGTTCGCCGAGATCTGGTCCAACCCGCCGATCCGGATCGGCAAGAGCGACCTGCACGAGCTGCTGCGCCGCTGGCTGCCGCGGCTCGCCCCGGACGGCGTCGCCTGGCTGGTGGTCGCCCGGCACCTCGGCGGCGACTCGCTGCACCGGTGGCTCGTCGACGAGCAGGGCTGGCAGGTGGAGCGGCAGGCCAGCCAGAAGGGCTACCGGGTGCTGCGGGTCACCCGGTAATCGGGTGTCGGCCGCCCCGGTCGCTCGGGCAGGATGCCGGCGTGGGATATGTGGACGTGGCATCCGTCGGGCACCTGCTGCCCGACGGCCGGGAGCTCTTCACCGACGTGTCGTTCCGGGTCGGTGAGGGCGCCAAGGTCGCCCTGGTCGGCCCGAACGGCGCCGGCAAGACCACCCTGCTGCGGATGGTCGCCGGCGACCTGCCGGTGCAGACCGGCGTGATCGCCCGCTCCGGCGGGCTGGGCGTGATGCGGCAGTTCATCGGCATGATCGGCGACGACTCCACGCTCGCCGACCTGGCCCTCTCGCTCGCCCCGCCGACGCTGCGCGACGCCGGCCGCCGGCTCGTCACCACCGAAGCGGCCATGCGGGACGCCGAGGTCCGCGGCAAGTACAGCTCCGCCGCCGGCAAGGCGCAGCTCGCGTACGCGGACGCGCTCGCCGCCTGGGGGGAGTCCGGCGGGTACGACGCCGAGGTGCTCTTCGACACCGTCGCCACCATCGTCCTCGACCTGCCCTGGGACGCCGCCCGGGACCGGCCCGTCCGCACCCTCTCCGGCGGCCAGCAGAAGCGCTTCGCCCTGGAGCTGCTGCTGCGCGGCGGCGACGAGGTGCTCCTCCTCGACGAGCCGGACAACTTCCTCGACGTGCCCGGCAAGCGCTGGCTGGAGGCGCGGCTGCGCGAATCCGGCAAGTCGGTGCTCTATGTCTCGCACGACCGGGAACTGCTCGCCCAGACCGCCGACCGGGTGGTCGCCGTCGAGGGCGGCAGCGCGTGGGTGCACCCCGGCGGCTTCGCGAGCTGGCACGAGGCACGGGTGGCCCGCCACGCCCGCCTCGACGAGCTGCGCAAACGGTGGGACGAGGAACACCAGAAGCTGCGCGAGCTGATGCTGATGTACAAGCAGAAGGCCGCGTACAACTCCGACATGGCGTCCCGCTACCAGTCGGCGCAGACCCGGCTGCGCCGGTTCGAGGAGGCCGGGCCGCCGCCCGTACCCCCGAAGGACCAGGACATCCGGATGCGGCTGACCGGCGGGCGGACCGGCAAGCGCGCGGTGGTCGCCGAGCAGCTCGAACTCGACGGCCTGACCTACCCCTTCGACCTGGAGATCTGGTACGGCGACCGGGTCGCCGTGCTCGGCGCGAACGGCACCGGGAAGTCCCACTTCCTCCGGCTGCTCGCCCGGGGCGGCACCGACCCCGACCCGGCCGACCCGCCGGTCGACGGCGCGGCGGCGCTCGCCCCCGTCGCCCACGACGGCGTGGTACGCCTCGGCGCCCGGGTCCGGCCCGGGCACTTCTCGCAGACCCACGACCGCCCCGAGCTGACCGGGAAGACCCTGGTCGAGATCCTGTGGCGGGGCGACGAGCACCGCAAGGGCATGGACCGGCACGCGGCGATGGGCGTGCTGTCCCGGTACGAGCTGGCCGGCCAGGGCGACCAGCGGTTCGGCACCCTCTCCGGCGGCCAGCAGGCCCGCTTCCTGGTGCTGCTGCTGGAACTGTCCGGGGCGACCCTGCTGCTGCTCGACGAGCCCACCGACAACCTCGACCTCGCCTCCGCCGAGGCGCTGGAGGCCGGCCTCGCCGCGTTCTCCGGGACGGTGATCGCGGTGACCCACGACCGCTGGTTCACCCGCTCCTTCGACCGGTTCCTCCTGTTCGGCGGCGACGGCGAGGTGACCGAGCCGCCCGAGCCGGTCTGGGACGTCGGGTGAAAGGAGGGGCCCCCTGTTAACGCCAGACGTTGTGAAGGGGCCCCCTCTTAACAGCCGGCATAGGGTGGATCTCGTGACTGAGATGACCTACCGCCGGCTGGGCGACTCCGGGCTCGTGGTGTCCGTCGTCGGCGTCGGCTGCAACAACTTCGGCCGCAAGCTCGACCTCGACGGCACCCGCGCGGTCGTCGACGCCGCCCTCGACGCCGGGATCAACTTCTTCGACACCGCCGACATCTACGGTGAGCCGCAGGGCGGTTCGGAGGAGTTGCTCGGCCAGGCGCTCAAGGGCCGCCGCGACGACGTGGTGGTGGCGACCAAGTTCGGCATGGACATGCACGGGCTCAACGGCCCCGACCACGGCGCCCGGGGCGCGCGGCGCTACATCGCCCGGGCCGTCGAGGCGTCGCTGCGCCGGCTCGACACCGACCACATCGACCTCTACCAGATGCACGAACCCGACCCGGGCACCCCGATCGACGAGACCCTCGCCGCCCTGGACGACCTGGTCCGCGCCGGCAAGGTGCGCTACCTCGGCAACTCCAACTTCGCCGGCTGGCAGATCGCCGACGCCGACTGGACCGCCTCCTCCCAGGGCAGGGCCCGCTTCATCTCCGCGCAGAACCACTACTCGCTGCTGGAGCGCTCCGTCGAGGCCGAGGTCATCCCCGCCTGCGAGCGGTTCGGCCTCGGCATGCTGCCGTTCTTCCCGCTCGCCAACGGCCTGCTCACCGGCAAGTACCGGCGCGACCAGGCCCCGCCCACCGGCAGCCGGCTCTCCGGCGGCGGCCGGTACGCCGAGCGTCTCGCCGCCGCGAACTGGGACACCATCGAGGCGATCGAGGCGTACGCGGCCGAGCGCGGGCTCAGCATGCTCCAGGTGGCCATCGGTGGGCTCGCCGCCCAGCCGGCGGTGACCTCGGTGATCGCCGGTGCCACCACGCCCGAGCAGGTCCGCGCCAACGCCGAGGCGGGCGTCTGGCAGCCGACCGACGAGGACCTGGACGCCCTCGACGCGATCCTCTGATCCCGGCTCGTCCCTGCCCCGGCCCGCTCGACGGTGCCGGGGCAGGGCTTTCTCCGGCCCGGGCGGACGAGGGCATCCGGACAGCATGGCGTGCGGCTGCGGTCACCCACTGTCCCGGTCTCCACTCCGGACGGTGAATGGGAAAAACGTCACCGACTCTTCCGCCGACGCCCGGCGCGTCGTACGGTATGGCCGCAAGTGACCCACGGGAGCCCGGTGCACCGGGCTGAGAGGGGGGCTGGAGCCCCCGACCGTCGAACCTGATCCGGGTAATGCCGGCGCAGGGAGGAGTGTTGCCGTGCCGTCCCTGGGACGACTGCATCTGATCACCGACACCCGGCCGGGGCGGCACCCGCTCACCGTGCTGCGCGCCGTCCTGCCGGTGGCCCGCGCCGAGCTGGTCGTCCAGGTCCGGGTCGAGGACGACGCCACCGACCGCGAGGCGTACGAGCTGGCCCGGCGGGTGCTGGCGCTGTGCCGGCCGTACGGGGCGGCGTGCCTGGTCAACGACCGGTTGCACGTGGCGCTCGCGGTGGGCGCGGCGGGCGGGCACGTCGGCGCGGAGGACCTGCCGGTGCCGGCCGCCCGTCGGGTGCTCGGCTCCGGTGCCGTGCTCGGCGTCACCGCCCGGGACCCGGGTGCCGCCGCCGCGGCGGTCACCGGCGGGGCCAGCTATCTCGGGGTCGGCCTGCCACCCCACCGGCACCAAGACCGGCCTGCCCACGCCGATCGGCGCCGCCGGGGTGCGGGCGGTCGCCGAAGCGGTGGCCGTACCGGTGATCGCCATCGGCGGGGTCACCGCGGCGGCGGTGCCGGCGCTGCGCGCCGCCGGGGCGTACGGGGTGGCGGTGGTCGGGGCGGTCTCCGGGGCCGCCGATCCGGGCCGGGCCACCGCCGAGCTGCTCGGGGCGCTGACGTGCTGACGCCCGCGCTCCCGGATGTCGCTGTCGTGGGGGCGGGGCCGATCGGGTTGGCGATCGCCTGGCGGTGCGCGCAGCGCGGACTGCGGGTCGTGGTGCACGATCCCGCGCCGGGGTCGGGGGCGTCGCGGGTGGCGGCGGGGATGCTGGCGCCGGTCGCCGAGGCGTACTTCGGTGAGCACGAGCTGACCGGGTTGCTCGCCGAGTCCGCCGCCCGCTGGCCGGGATTCGCCGCCGAGCTGGCCGCCGCCTCCGGGCAGGAATTCGGCTACCGGACCGAGGGGACCCTGCTGGTCGGGTTGACCGGGGACGACCTGGCGGAGGCGCGGCGACTCTGGTCGTACCAGCAGGGGTTGGGGCTGCCGATCACGCCGCTGCGCCCTCGCAGCTGCGCGACCGCGAGCCGGCGCTGGCCCCCGGGTGCGCGGCGGCGCGGTCGCGCCCGGCGACCACCAGGTCGACCCGCGACGGCTGGTGACCGCGCTGCGGGCCGCCGCCGAACGGGCCGGCGCGACGCTGCTGCCCGGTCGGGTGGAGCGCCTGTCCGACGTGGCCGCGCGGGTCACCGTGGTCGCGGCCGGCTGCGGGGCCGCCGCGCTCACCGGCCTCCCGGTCCGCCCGGTGAAGGGGCAGGTGCTCCGGCTCCGCGCGCCCGGTCGCGGCACGCCGGGCTTCCGGCACGTGATCCGGGGGTACGCCGACGGCGAAGCGGTCTATCTGGTGCCCCGGGCCGACGGCGAGGTGGTGGTCGGGGCGACCGTCGAGGAGCGCGGCGACACCGAGGTGACCGCCGGGGCGGTGCTGCGGTTGCTCCGCGCCGCCGTCGACCTGGTCCCCGAGCTGGCCGAGTACGACCTCGTCGAGGCGACCGCCGGGCTGCGCCCCGGCACCCCCGACAACGCGCCGGTCCTCGGCCCGCTGCCCGGCCGGCCCGACGTGCTCGCCGCCACCGGCCACCACCGGCACGGCATCGTGCTCACCCCGGTCACCGCCGACCTGGTCACCGGGCTGATCGTCACCGGCGAGCCGGACCCGCTGCTCGCCCCCTTCCGCCCGGACCGCTTCACCACCATCGAGGAGGAGACGTGCGACTGATCGTCAACGGCGCGGGGCGGGAGCTGCCCGGTGGGTCGACCGTGGCGGACCTGGTCCGCGCGGTCACCGACCAGCGGCGTGGCCTCGCGGTCGCGGTGAACGGCGAGGTGGTGCCGCGCGGCGGCTGGCCGGCGACGCTGCTGGCCGACGGCGACCGGGTCGAGGTGCTCAGCGCCGCTCAGGGCGGGTGAGCGGGATGTCCTTCGAACTGGCCGGCAGCACGTTCGGGTCCCGGTTGATCCTCGGCACCGGTGGCGCGGCCAACCTGCACGTGCTGGAGCAGGCGATCCGTGCCTCCGGTACGGAGCTGGTCACCGTCGCGCTGCGCCGGGTGGACACCGCCCCCGGCACCTCCGGCGGGCTGCTCGACCTGCTGGACCGGTGCGGGGTGAAGCTGCTGCCGAACACCGCCGGCTGCCACACGGCCGGCGAGGCGGTGAAGGTGGCGCACCTGGCCCGGGAGGCGTTCGACACCGACTGGGTGAAACTCGAGGTGATCGGCGACGAGCGCACCCTCCTGCCCGACGGGGTGGAGCTGCTGCGTGCCGCCGAGGAGCTGGTGGCGGACGGGTTCACCGTGCTGCCGTACACCTCGGACGATCCGATCCTGGCCCGCCGGCTCGCCGACGCCGGCTGCGCCGCGGTGATGCCGGCCGGCGCGCCGATCGGCTCCGGGCTGGGCGTCACCAACCCGCACCACATCCGGCTGATCCGGCAGGGCGTGGACGTGCCGGTGATCCTCGACGCCGGCATCGGCACCGCCTCCGACGCGGCGCTCGCCATGGAGCTGGGCTGCGACGCCGTGCTGCTGGCCAGCGCCGTCACCCGGGCCGCCGACCCGGTGGCGATGGCCACCGCGATGCGCCTGGGCGTCGAGGCCGGTCACCTGGCGTACGGCGCGGGCCGCATCGCGCGCCGCTACCACGCCCTCCCCTCCACCCCCGACGACGGAAGGCCCGACCTGTGACCCCGCCACCCACCGCGGCTCCGGCGGCGGATCTTGGACGGAGCAGGCCCTCGGCGGGGCCCGAACCGTCCAGGATCGCGCTGCCGTCGGGCGTCGTGCTGTTGACGGATCGGCGCGTGGCGCGGGGACCGCTGGTGGACGTCGTCGCGGCGGCGGTGCGCGGGGGAGTGCGCTGGGTGGTGCTGCGGGAGAAGGACCTGCCCAGCGCCGAGCGCGCCGCCCTCGCGGCCGAGCTGCGGGCGATCCTCGCCGACGCGGGCGGCACCCTGATCGCCGCCGGCCCCGACCCGCTCGACGGCGACGCCGTCCACCTGCCGTCGGCCGGCCCCTGTCCGCCGCCCCGGCTCGCCCTGGTCGGCCGTTCCTGCCACGACGAGCCGGAACTGGCCCGCCTCACCACCGAGCACTACGTCACCCTCTCGCCCGTCTTCCCCACGAAGACCAAACCCGGCTACGGGCCACCGTTGCACGCGCGGGAACTGCGAAGGCTGATCGAGGCCAGCCCTGTGCCGGCGCTCGCCCTCGGCGGCATCGAGACACCGGAACACGTCCGAGCCTGCGTCGAGGTGGGAGCCGTCGGCGTCGCGGTGCTCGGCGCAGTCATGCGATCCGACGACCCCACCGAGTCAGCCACCACGCTGACCCGCGCCTTCGAGGGAGCTTTCAGGTGACCCCCACGACCGTGCTCACGATCGCCGGCTCGGACTCCGGGGCCGGTGCCGGGATCCAGGCCGACCTGAAGGTCTTCGCGGCCCTCGGCGCGTACGGCACCTCGGTCGTCACGGCGGTGACCGCGCAGAACACCCGGGGCGTCGACGCCGTCCTGCCACTGCCCCCGCAGACCGTGCGCGACCAGCTCGACAGCGTGCTCGGCGACTTCGACGTACGCGCGGTGAAGACCGGGATGCTCGGCACCCCGGCGGTCGCCGACGCGGTGGCCGACGCGGCGAAGGGCGGGCGGCTGCCGTACCTGGTGGTCGACCCGGTGCTGGTGGCGACCAGTGGACACCGGCTCGGCGTGGTGGAGGCGGTCGAGCGGCTGTTGCCGTACGCGATGGTGGCGACGCCGAACTGCGCGGAGGCCGCCGCCCTCACCGGACGGCCGGTGACCACGGTCGAGGAGATGGTTGCGGCGGCCGAGGCCCTGGCAGCCGGCGGCCCGGCGCACGTGGTGGTGACCGGCGGTGACGTGGACGCGGCCGGTGAGTCGGTGGACGTGCTGGCCGGCGGCGGGACCACCACGCTGCTGCGGGCGCCCCGGGTGGCGACGCGGCACAGCCACGGCACCGGCTGTTCGTTCTCGGCGGCGATCGCCGTCCGGCTGGCGGCGGGCGACCCGATGCCGGTCGCGGTCGCCGCCGCCAAGGAGTACGTCACCCGCGCGCTGACCGGTGCGCGGGAGTGGGAGCTGGGCGCGGGACGCGGCCCGCTGGACCACTTCGGCTGGTCCCGTTGACCATCAGGGAGGCTGTCATGCAGGCACGTCGCAAGGTCTATGTGGAGGGGTCACGGCCGGACGTCCGGGTGCCGTTCGCCGAGGTGGAGCTGACCGGGGAGAACCCGCCGCTGCGGCTCTACGACACCTCCGGCCCCGGCTCCGACCCGGAGGTGGGGCTGCCCCCGCTGCGCGGGCCGTGGATCGCGGCGCGGGGTGACGTGGCGCCGGTACGCGGTGCCGGCACCCCGCTGGCCGGCACCCGGCCGACCCAGCTGGCGTACGCGCGGGCCGGGATCGTCACGCCGGAGATGGAGTTCGTGGCGATCCGGGAGAGCACGGCACCCGAGTTCGTCCGGGACGAGATCGCGGCCGGGCGGGCGGTGCTGCCGCTCAACGTCAACCACCCGGAGTGCGAGCCGGCGATCATCGGCAAGGCGTTCCTGGTGAAGGTCAACGCCAACATCGGCACCTCGGCGGTCAGCTCCTCGGTCGCCGAGGAGGTGGAGAAGCTGACCTGGGCGACCCGCTGGGGCGCGGACACGGTGATGGACCTCTCCACCGGCAAGCGGATCCACGAGACCCGCGAGGCGATCGTGCGGAACTCGCCGGTGCCGATCGGCACCGTGCCGATCTACCAGGCGCTGGAGAAGGTCGGCGGCGACCCGGTGAAGCTGAGCTGGGAGGTGTTCCGGGAGACCGTCATCGAGCAGGCCGAGCAGGGCGTCGACTACATGACGGTGCACGCCGGGGTGCTGCTGCCGTACGTGCCGCTCGCGGTGGACCGGGTCACCGGGATCGTGTCGCGGGGCGGCTCGATCATGGCCGCCTGGTGCCTGGCGCACCACGAGGAGAACTTCCTCTACACCAACTTCCGCGAACTGTGTTCGCTGCTCGCGAGGTACGACGTCACCTTCTCCCTCGGCGACGGACTGCGCCCCGGTTCCATCGCGGACGCGAACGACGAGGCGCAGTTCGCCGAGCTGCGTACCCTCGGCGAGCTGACGAAGATCGCCTGGGAGTACGACGTGCAGGTGATGATCGAGGGCCCCGGACACGTGCCCATGCACAAGATCAAGGAGAACGTGGACCTCCAGCAGGAGTGGTGCCACGAGGCCCCGTTCTACACGCTCGGCCCGCTGACCACCGACATCGCCCCCGCGTACGACCACATCACCTCGGCGATCGGCGCCGCGATGATCGGCATGTTCGGCACCGCGATGCTCTGCTACGTCACCCCGAAGGAGCACCTGGGGCTGCCCGACCGGGACGACGTGAAGGCGGGCGTGATCGCGTACAAGATCGCGGCGCACGCGGCCGACCTGGCCAAGGGGCACCCGGGGGCGCAGGCGTGGGACGACGCGCTGTCGAAGGCGCGGTTCGAGTTCCGCTGGTCCGACCAGTTCAACCTGTCGCTGGACCCGGAGACCGCGCGGTCGTACCACGACGCGACGCTGCCCGCCGAGCCCGCCAAGACGGCGCACTTCTGCTCGATGTGCGGCCCGAAGTTCTGCTCCATGAAGATCACCCAGGAGCTGAAGGAGTACGCGGCGCGCGGCATGCAGGACAAGTCGGCGGAGTTCCTCTCCTCCGGAGGTCGGGTCTATCTGCCCCTGGCCTGAGCCGCGCGGGTGGGGGCGGCCGGCGGGTCGGCCCCACCCACGATCGTGGCCCCGCCCAGGTCGGCCGGTCGACCGTCAGTCGCGGTGGTGGCGGCCGGTCCGCAGCGTACGACCCTCGGCCGGCTCGGTGTCCTGGGCGGGCCGGGCCAGGCCGGTGACCCAGTCGACGTACTCCTCGTCGTGCGCCGGCACCGCTTCCGGCTCGCGGCCGGCCCGGTCGGCGACGTTCTCCTCGCCGCCCTTCGCCCGGTTGCGCCGGAACAGGCCCCGCCGCAGCCGTGACTTCCCGCCGGTGGCTGCGTCGCCGCCCTCGGTGGTCGACCGGTCCGTCGCGTCCGACGTCGCGCCGTCGGCACCGGTCGCCCGGTCGTCGGTGCGCCGGGTCGAGGCACCGTCGTCCGGGGTGCGGCCCGTCGGGTCGTCGGCCCGCACGCGGCCCCCGTCCGGGGCGGCGGCCCGCGCAGGAAAGCCGCCCGGCGTCGCAGCGTCGTCCGTCGCGGGGTCCCCGTCCGGGGTGGCGGTGTCGGTCCGCCGGGCGGAGCCGAAGGCGTCCTGGCGGCCCGGCTCAGGTCGGGCAGGGCCCGGTGCCGGGGTCGGGGCGCGGGCTCCAGCGGCGTACGTCCGCCGGTGCCGTCCGGCGCCGGGTCCGGCGTACCACCGCCGGCGCGCGGGGTGACCGGCCAGGCCGGCGTCGGGGGGATGGGCCAGGCCGGCCGGACGTCGCCGGGGCGGTCCGCCTCGAAGATCGGGATGCGGGGGCGGGGCGACGGGCCGGCCGGAGTGCCGGCGGTCGGCGCGGCCTCGGTCCCGCCGGTCTTCGGGTCGCCGTCCGACGGGGCGTCCGGACCGGCGGCGGTCGCCGTGTCGTCCGGGTCGGGGGCGGGGGTTGCCGGCTCGGCGGCGGTACGGCGGGCCGCGGCGCGGCGCGGACGGCGGGTCGCGGTGCCGCCCACCGCGTCGGCCGGGCCGGTCGGCGGGGCGCCGGTCGTCGGGTCGTCCGTACCGGGGGTCGCGGGTGCCTGGTCCGGGGTGGAGTCGGCAGCCTCCGGCGCGGTCCCGGTCGTGGTCGACGCCGGCGCGGTCCCGGTCGTCGTCGGGGAGTCGGCCGGGGTCGGGGCGGCCGGCCCGGCGGTTCCCGCGGGTACGGGCGGTGCGGCGGGGGTGCGCGGCTTCCGGGTCCGCTTGGCGCGGCCGGTCGGGGCGGCGGTGCCCGGCGTCGGCTGCTCGGGCTGCCCCGGCCCGACGTCGGGGCCGGTCGTGGCGGACGGGCTGTCGGCGGGCCGCGCGTCGCGGAGGTTCCGGTGCCCGCGTCGGCGGGGCCGTTCGACGTCGGGCTCGGGGTGACTGCCGGGGTGGGCCTCGTCGTGCTCGCAGCGGCGGTCGGGGCGGGCGTGTCTTCCCCGGCCGGGGCTGCCGTGGTCGCGTCCACCGCCGCTGCCGTGGTCGCGTCCACCGGGGCGGCGGGCGTGACCGGCGTCCCGGCCGTGACCTGCTGCTTCGCCGCCGGGGTGGTGCGGTCAGCCGGCGTCGCCGGGGCCGGCTGCGCCGCCGGGTCGGCGGGCTGGGTGGACTGGGTCGGAGCGGTCGGCTGGCTCGGGGTGGTGGGCTGCGCGACGGTGGCCGCCGGCGGAGTGGACGGTGTCCGGTCGCCGGTGCCGGTGCCGGTGTCGGGCGTCCGGGCCGGCGGTCCGGCGAGCACGTCGATGGCGGAGGTGCGCCGGGCCGGCGGCAGGCCGGCGGGGACCGGTGCCGGGTTGCTGCCGGCGGGGCCGGCCAGTCCCAGTGCGCCGGGCTGGGCGACGCCGCGTCGTCCCGCCCGGTGGCGAAGAGGTCGACGGGCCCGGCCGCCGCGCCGGTGGCGTCGGGTGTGGATCCGTCGCCGGTCGGGTGCGCCGGCTCGCCGGTCTCGCCCGGCAGCGGCTGGAGGATCTCGCTCGGTGCGATCGCCGCGGTGGCCGGGGGCGCCGACCGGCCGGCGCAGCAGGGTGGCGGCCGTCGAGCCCAGCGCGCCGGTGGCGACCGCGATCAGGGCGCCGTAGTAGGGCGCGAGCTGGTAGCGGTCGGCCGGGTCACCCGGCCCGGCGGCCAGGTAGGCGAACGCCACCAGGACCGGGCCGGCCGCACCGGCGGCGCCGCCGACCAGTGGGGGCTGCTCCCACCGGCGGGCCAGCGCGCCGATCGCCGCGCCGGCCAGCAGGGCCACCGTGGGCAGGATCAGCACGGCCAGGCGCTGGGCGGTGGCCGCGTCCAGCCAGGAGGGTTCGAGGACCCCGAGCCGTACAGTCGGCAGCGGGCCGGTCGAGGCGATCGACGGTGCCACCGAGACCAGCGCGAGCAGCCAGACGACGCCGACCGTCATGGCGATGTTCCAGCCCAGCGGGGGGCGCAGCAGCACGGCGAGCGCGGCACCGGCACCGACCACCGCGCCGAGGACGGCGCAGATGCCGACGGCCCACACCGGGTCGACGGAGTTCAGTTCGGCGGCCCGGGCCGGCTGCATGCAGAGCGGCGCGACCACGGTCGCGCCGAGTGCGGCGGCCCCGGCGACGGAGAGCTGCTCGGTGGTGCCGCCGGGGAAGCCGTCCCGGCGGGCCAGTCGTTCGGTGAGGACGGCGCCGGCCACCGCGGCGATCGCCGCGAACCAGCCGACCCAGACGAGCTGGGCGGGCCACCGGTTGACCGTACCGTCGGTGAAGGTGCCACCCAGGCGCACGATGCCGAAGCCGTACGCGATGCCGAGCTGGCCGGCCCCGGCCAGCACGCTCACCCCGAGCGCCGTGAGCAGCAGTCTGCCCCACGTCCGAAAGGCCATGTCGGGCACGTTACGGCCCGGTGCGCGCGATCGCCACCTTGGCACAGCGCGGCGCGGCGACCTGCCGTCGGCGTGGCTACTTCAGCTCGACCAGGCGTGCCAGATAGGTGGTGTCGCCGACGTTGGTGAGCATGTGCACGGCCCCCGGGTCGCGGTAGACGACCCCGCCGGTCGGTTCGTCGGCGTCGATCCGGGTGCCGTCGACGGTCTGCACCACGTTCTTCGCGCCCTCGATCGCCACCACCAGGTATGGGTGGTCGTGCCGGTGCAGCGGCTGCCGCTCGCCCGGCGCCAGGCGGATGTGCCAGACCCGGACGCGATCGTTCTCGAAGACGATCTCCTGCCCGACCGGGCCGAGTTCGGGTTCGTCGGACACGTCGGTCATCGGGCACCGTCCAGCTGGGGGAGCACCTCGGCGGCGATGAGCTCCAGGTGGTCGAGGTCGTCGAAGTCGATCAGGCGCAGGTGGACCCGGGTGGCACCGATCGCGGCGAACTCGCCGAGCCGGTCGACGAGCTGCGCGGGGGAGCCGACCACCGGGTCCTCCGGCGGCAGGGCGCTCTTGACGTGCAGCGGCGCGGCCCGGCGCTGCGCCTCCGCGTCGGTACGCCCGACCGCCACCACGATCCCGGCGGAGAGCACCAGCGGTGCCCGCCCGGAGCCGGGCCGGTCGACCCGGTCGCTGGCCTCCCGCACCCGCTCGTACGCGGCGGCGGTCTCGGTGATGCTCTTGAACGGCATGTTGAACTCGTCGGCGTACCGGGCGGCCAGCTCGGGGGTGCGCTTGGGACCTCGGCCGCCGACGATCACGGGCGGGCCGGGCTGCTGCACCGGCTTGGGCAGGGCGGGCGCATCGACGAGGGTGTAGTGGTCGCCGGTGAAGCTGTAGGTCTCGCCGGGCGGGGTGCGCCACAGCCCGGTGACGATCTCCAGCTGCTCGGCCAGCCGGTCGAACCGTTCGCCCACCGGGGGGAAGGGGATGCCGTACGCGGTGTGCTCCCGCTCGTACCAGCCGGCGCCGATGCCCAGCTCGACCCGGCCGCCGCTCATCTGGTCGACCTGGGCGACCTGCACGGCGAGCGGTCCGGGCAGCCGGAAGGTGGCGGAGGTGACCAGGGTGCCGAGCCGGATGCGGGAGGTCTCCCGGGCCAGCGCGGCCAGGGTGAGCCAGGCGTCGGTCGGGCCGGGCAGCCCCGGGTCGTCGCCCATCGACCGGTAGTGGTCGGCGCGGAAGAACCCTTCGTAGCCGGCGTCCTCGGCCAGCCGGGCGAAGCGCAACTGGTCGTCGTAGCTCGCGCCGCGGTGCGGCTCGGTGAAGACCGACACCCGCATGGTCACCGCCCTCCCGCCCCGGCGGGCAGGTCCACCGGTGCGTCCCGTTCCATCAGCAGTTCGTGCAGGTCGGCGCTGACCCGGGCCACCTCGGCGAGGTGCGCGTTGCGGCCGAGGGTGCGGGGCCGGGGGATGTCCACCGGCACCACCTTGCGGATCCGGCCGGGACGGGGGCTGAGCACCACCACCCGGTCGGCGAGCAGTACCGCCTCGTCGATCGAGTGGGTGACGAAGACGATGGTGGCCTTCGTCTCCATGTGCACCCGCTGGAGTTCGCCGGAGAGTTCCTCGCGGGTGAGCGCGTCCAGCGCGGAGAAGGGCTCGTCCATCAGCATCACCCGGGGTTCGCCGACGAGCGAACGGCAGAGCGACACCCGCTGCTGCATGCCGCCGGAGAGCTCGTGCGGCAGGCGCTTCTCGAAGCCGCCCAAGCCGGCGAGGTCCAGCAGTTCGCGGGCGCGGTCCCGGTGTTCCGCCCGGCTCCAGCCGAAGATCTCGACCGGCAGCAGGACGTTGTCCAGCACCGAGCGCCAGGGCAGCAGGGCGGGGCGCTGGAACAGCATGGCGATGTCGCGGCGCGGTTTCGTGATCGGCGTACCGGCGACGGTGATCTCGCCGGCGGTGACCGGCAGCAGGCCGGCGACCATTCGCAGGAGCGTCGACTTCCCGCACCCGGAGCGGCCGAGGACCGCGACGAACTCGCCCTCGGCGACGTCGAGGTCGATGCCGCGCAGGGCCTCCACCCGGCCGGATCGCCCCTCGAAGGTACGGGACACGCCGGACAGCCGGATCATCTCCGCCGGCCTCCCTCCTGCTCGACGTCGCGAGTCGGGCACAGGGTAGCCGCCGGGGATCCTTATAGCACCGTCCGGGGTGGACCGCTGTCACTTTCCGGCACGCAACTTCGTTTCCGTTCCGCAACCGATACGCACGGACACGTTCCGCCAGCCTTCTCGTACGCTGTGCCCGCAAAGAGTCCCCTCACGACGGTCCTGACGGCTCCCCCCATGCGCCGTAACCGTCGGCCCCACGACCCGTCCGGGCGAAGACGACCTGGTCGGAAAGGACATGGTGCTTTGATGAGAAGGCTGACCCGTACGGTCGCCGCCGCCGCGCTGGCCACCGCCCTCGCCCTGGTCTCCGGGTGCAGCGGCGGCTCGGACAAGTCCGACGACGCCAAGGGCCCGAACGGTGCCGCCCTGGAGAAGGTGACCTACCTCACGTCCTTCGGCAACTTCGGCCGCGACTCCTACGCCTGGGTGGCGAAGGAGAAGGGGTTCTTCTCCGACGCCGGTTTCGACGTGGAGATCAAGCCCGGCCAGGGCACCGGCGCGGTCATCCAGACCATCACGGGCGGGCAGGCCGACTTCGGCCCGATCGACCTCACCGGTGGGCTGCTCCAGTTCGGCAACGGCCAGGCCAAGGACTTCGTCGCGGTGGCGGCGATCCAGCAGCGCACCATGGCCGCGATCGTCTCGGTCGAGGGCAAGAACATCGCCACCCCGAAGGACCTGGAGGGCAAGAAGCTCGCCGACGCCCCCGCCTCCGTCGTGCGCAACCTCTTCCCCACGTACGCCAAGCTGGCCGGCATCGACGCGAGCAAGGTGACCTGGGTCAACGGCGAGCCGGCCACCCTGATGGGCACGCTGGCCTCCGGCGCGGTCGACGGCATCGGCCAGTTCGTGGTGGGCCAGCCGACCGTCGAGGCGGTGACCAAGAAGAAGCCGGTCGTGCTGCCCTACAGCAACGTGATGCAGGACCTCTACGGCAACGCGCTGATCACCTCGACCAAGATGGCCAAGGAGAAGCCGGACACGGTCAAGCGCTTCACCGCCGCGCTGCTCAAGGGCCTGGAGTACGCGCTGGCGCACCCGCAGGAGGCGGCGGACATGTTGAAGAAGAACGTCGACGCCACCAACCCGGCCGCCGCGGCCGCCGAGCTCCAGCTGATGGCCGCGTACGTCCGGTCCAGCAACTCCGGCACCGCCCTGGGCACCCTGGACAGCGGCCGGGTCGCCAAGAGCATCGCCCTGCTCCAGGGCGCGGGCGCGCTCAAGCAGAACTTCACTCCCGACCAGATCATCGACTTCGACCTCGCGCCGAAGGCCTGACGGGTCGGCTCGGAGACTCCGGGTGCGGCCCGCCGGGAGATCCCGGTGGGTCGCACCCTTTCGCGTGCCGGTCGTCGACCGGCCGGAGCAGAGGAGGACACGTTGGCGGAGCAGGCTCCGACGGTGGCCGGCGCCCCGGCACCCGACGTCGCGCCCCCGCGCCGGGACGGCGTACGTCCGGCGGCGGTGGGCCTGCCGGCGCTCGGTCTGGTGATCGCGGTGGGCGTCTGGTGGCTGGTCACCTCGGGCCTGCACCTGGTCCACCCGGCGTCGCTGCCGCCGCCGCAGGCGGTGTGGCGGGCGTTGACCGGGACCCGGCACGTGCTGTTGCCGGCGCTGGGGATCACCACGCTGATGACCGTGGTCGGCTTCGCGCTCTCCGCGGTCGCCGGGGTGCTGATCGGGATGGCCCTGGCCGCGTCCCGCCGGGTCGAGCGGATGTTCGCGCCCCTGCTGGTGGCGGTCAACGCGGTCCCCAAGATCGCCCTCGGACCGCTGCTGGTGGTCTCTGTGGGCTGGGGGCACAAGCCCATCCTGACCATGGTGTTCCTGCTCTGCTTCTTCCCGATCGTGCTCTCCACCGCGACCGGCCTGACCACCACGCCGGCGGACCTGGCCGAACTGGCCCGGTCGCTGAACGCCTCCTGGTGGCAGTCGTTCCGCAAGGTGCGCTTCCCGGCGGCGCTGCCGCAGATCTTCGTGGGGTTGAAGGTGGCCATGCCGCTGGCGGCGATCGGCGCGGTGATCGGCGAGTTCTATTCCGACCAGCCGGGGCTGGGCTTCCAGATCCTCCAGTACAACGGGATCGGGGACACCGCGACGGCGTGGGCGGCGATCGTGCTGATCGCGCTGATGAGCATTTTGCTGTACGCCGCGCTCACCCTGGTGGAGCGGCTCGCCCTGCCCTGGGTCCGGGCCACCACCTCGGCCCGCTGACCGTCCGGGCGCGGCCCGCCGACAGGTCCCGGCGGGCCGCACCCGGCTGGTCTCAGCCGGACAGCCGCCAGCGACCGCCCCGGGCGACCAGCGTGGTCAGCGCCTGCGGCATCAGCCCGGAGTGGTTGTCCGGGGTCATCCGGATCGGCCCGGAGAGGCCGTCCAGCTGCGACGTCTCCAGGATGTTCCGGATGGCCTCGCGGTCCACCGTGCCCGCCTTCCCGCCGGAGCGCAGCACGGCGTCGGCGATGAGCTGCAGGGCGTCGGCGGCGAACGAGGAGAAGCCGTTGTAGCTGCCGTACCGGGCGGTGTAGTCCTGGAACCACTGCCGGCGGGCGGCCTTGGCCGGGGTGGTGGCGATCACGTCGTCGATCACCATGGTCTGGGTGAAGACCAGCGTCGCCCGCTCGGTCGAGCGGGCCGAGCCGCCCAGGAAGAGGTCCCCGGCGGCGGACGCGTCGAAGAAGAGCGAACCGGCGAACTTCGCCTGCCGGGCGCTGTCGGCGGCCAGCGACGCCTGCTCCGGCGGGGTCCAGAGGACGAGCCCGTCGGGCTTGCGGTCGACCAGTTTGCCGACCGGGTCGTTCACGTCGGTGTCGGTGCTGCGGACCGACTCGGCGCGCAGCACCTTGATGCCGGCCTTGGTGACCTGGTCGCGCAGCGCGGCGAGCCCCTCCTGGCCGTACGAGTCGGCGCTGTTCAGCACCGCCACCTTGCGGATGCCGCGCCGGCTCAGTTCGTCGGTCAGGGTGGCCGCGGTGTCGGCGGCGTTGGGGGCCAGCTTGAAGACGTACCGCCGTTCGGCGACCGGCTCGGTGACGCCGCTGGCGGAGGCCAGCGCGATCGTCGGAATCCGCTTGTCGACGATGGTGCGGGCCGCACCGACCGCGCATTCGTTGCAGCCGCCCATGATGATGGCGCTGACGTGGGAATCGTTGCTGAAATCGTTGATGTTCCGCAAGGATTCGCTGGCGTCGGAGCGGTTGTCCGCCACCCTGAGCTTGATCTGTCGACCGCCCAACGCGCCCGACGAGTTCAACTGCTCGACCTTCAGATCCAGCGCCCGCTGGTACGCCTTGCCGACCGGCGCGGCGGCGCCGGAGAGTTCGAGGTCCGCGGCGATCACGATGGGACTGGTGTCCTGCTGCCCCTCGCCGAACTGGCAGCCGGTGAGCGTGGTGGCCAGTACGGCCGAGGCGAGCGCCGCGACGCTCGCGGAGCGGATGGGGCTCAACTTGGGGTCCTCCAGGTGCGGCGCGGGCGGGGCCCGGACACCGCCGCTTGTGTCCGTCCTCAGTGGAGGAACGGGATTGGTCTGCCGTACGGTGTGCGCGAAGCCTGCAAAACCTTGCCAATGCCGGGCCCTGTGGTCAAGCGCGGATGGTGGAGCTTTTCGGGACGTCCATCCCACATCGTGGGGTAACGGAATGTTTACGAACCATCACTTTGCAGATCCGAGTGACCACTCTGGATATACATCCCCAGTTCAGGGGCGTGGAGAAAAGTAGGTATTTCTTGACCGCATCACGGGTTCCGTCCCCACCGACCGATTCCTGCCCCGCCGCCGCTTCCCAAACAGGATCTTCTCTGATGAAATCGCGGCCGTGCCGCGCGTGGCGCTGGCCGCTGCACCAGGCACGGGTCGGCGGGTCAGGCGTGGAAAGAACGACGGAGGCGATGTCGTGAGCGGTCCTACGACCCTGCCCGAGAGCACCGGCGCCGGACAGCGGACCCGCCGACGGATGCCCCGGCTCCGGGATGCCCGGATCCGTTCCAAGCTCGCCCTCATCCTGGTCGTTCCGGTCGCGGCCGTCATCGCACTGGCGGGTATCCGACTCGTCTCGGTCGGCGAGGGCGCCTACGACGCCACCCGGATCCGGTCCCTGACCGCACTCTCCATCGACGTCTCCGCGCTCGCCCAGGACCTGCACAAGGAACGCATGTCGGCGGCCGCCTACCTGGCCCTGCCCAACCAGCGGCCGGACGACTACAACCTGCGGGTACGCGCCACCGACGCGCAGATCGCCGCCTACCGCGAGGAGCGGGGCCGGCTCGACGACCTGCCGGCCACGGTGCGCGACCGGCTGCGGGTGATCGACGAGCACCTGGCCACCCTCAACGGCACCCGGCAGGAGGTGCTGGACCGGCAGCAGATGCCGGTGGCCGAGGCCAGCCTGCGGTACGGCATCATCCTCACCGACCTGGTCGCCTACGGCGACACGCTGGCGCAGCAGCCCGGCGCGGAGAACCTCGCCGCCGACCGGCGGGCGGTCGCCGCGTTCAGCCGCGCCAAGGCGGCCGTGGCCGAGGAGGAGGCGGTGGCGTACACCTCGCTCCTCGCCGGCCGCCTCGACGACGAGCGCTTCTCCTCGTTCGTGGCCACCCTCACCGGCCAGCAGGAGGCGCTGCTCACCTTCGCCCGCAACGCCGACCCCGAGCAGCGGGCGCTGGTCGACCGCACCGTCTCCGGCGACGCGGTGAGTCTCGCCGACCGGGTGGCGGGCGACATCTCCAAGTCGGTCAACGCCCGGCCGCTGGTCACCCCGGCCGAGGCCACCGCCGCCGTCGGCGCGGTCAACGACCTGATGCGGTGGGCCGAGGTCCAGCTCCAGGACGGTCTGTACGCCGACGCCGACCAGGCCCGTACCGACGTCATCCAGCAGGCGGTCGTCGAGTCGCTGCTGGTGCTGATCACCCTGATCATCGCGATCACCCTCGCCGTGGTGCTGGCCCGCTCGCTCAACCACTCGCTGCGCCGGCTGCGCGAGGGCGCCCTGGCGGTGGCCAACCACGACCTGCCGGACGCGGTCGCCCGGCTGCAGAACGTCAACGCGATCGGCGACGGCGGCGTGGACGAGATCGTCCAACAGGTCCGGGACCCGATCAAGCTCAGCAACCGCGACGAGGTCGGCCAGGTCGCGGTGGCCTTCAACGTGGTGCACCGGGAGGCCGTCCGGGTCGCCGCCGAGCAGGCCGCGCTGCGGACCAGCGTCTCGGCGATGTTCCTCAACCTCGCCCGGCGCAGTCAGAACCTGGTCGACCGGATGATCGGCGAGCTGGACGCGATCGAGCGTGGCGAGGAGGACCCGAAGCGCCTCGCCCAGCTCTTCGAGCTCGACCACCTGGCCACCCGGATGCGCCGCAACGACGAGAACCTGCTGGTCCTGGCCGGCGCCGACTCGGCCGTGCCGCGCCGCGACGACGCCCTCCTGGTGGACGTGCTGCGGGCCGCCCAGTCCGAGGTGGAGCTCTACAACCGGATCGAGTTCGGCACCGTCGACACCGACATCTCCGTCGCCGCGCACGCCGTGAACGACGTCGTCCGGCTCGTCGCCGAGCTGCTGGACAACGCGACCCGGTTCTCCCCGCCGAACACCACGGTGGTGGCCGACGGCCGCCGGATCCGCGACTACGTGCTGATCCAGGTGGAGGACCGGGGCCTCGGGCTGACCGACGAGCAGCTGGACTCGCTGAACCGGCGGCTGGCCGCCCCGTCGACCGTGGACGTGGCGGCGTTCCGACTGATGGGTCTGGCCGTGGTGAGCCGGCTCGCCTCCCGCTACGGCATCCGGGTGGAGCTGCGCCGCAACGTCGAGGGCGGCACCGTCGCCCAGGTGACCCTGCCGAACTCCACCGTGGTCCTGCCCGCCAACCGGGGCCGCGACCAGGCCGCCGTGCCCCGGTCGCGGCAGCCGCTGGCCGTCGAGCAGACGCCGCTCACCCCGGTCGGCCAGCCCGACTCGTCGGCCGGCGCCGGACGTACCGCGACGCTGACCGAGCAGTGGCGCAGCGCCGCACCGACGCCGGCCCCCGCGCCCTGGCGGGCCCCGGCGGAGGTACGGGACAGCAGCCCGTCGGTGCAGCTCGGCGGCACGGACGCGCTGCCGCCGCTGCCGAGCGTCCCGGTGTCGGCGCCACCGGTGCCCGCGCAGCCGGCCTTCGCCGACAACGGCGGGATCTCGGTCGGCACCCCCACCGTCGCCTACCCCACCCTGCCGCCGCTGCCGAAGCGGACCCCGGGCAGCGGTGACACCGCCGCCCCGGCGACGCCGGCCACCGCGCCGCCGGTCGCCGCCCCGGTGCTCCCGGCCGGTCCGGTCGCCGGTGCCACCGCCGCGCCGGCCGCCCCGGTGCTGGCCCGGCCGGCGCCGCCGGCCGAGGCGCCGATCTTCCGGGAGATGGAAGCGGTCTGGTTCCGCTCGCACGGCGACGACGCGACGGCGATCTTCACCCGCCCCGACTTCGGCGAGCCGCCGGCCGCCGCGGCCCGGCCGGTCGCCCCGGCCGCGCCGGCGTCGGCCGCCACGGCGGCCCGGCCGCCGCTGCCGACCCGCACCCCGGGCGCCCAGGCCGACGGCGGGACGAGCCAGCCGCCACCGCCGTCGTACACGCCACCAGCGGCGTCGCCCGCCGCCGGCGTACCGCCGCCCGCGACGCCCGTGTCGGCGCCGCCGGCGGTCGACCCGGACGCCTGGCGGACGGCGGCCGACGAGGGCTGGACCCGGGCGTCCAAGGCCGCCGAGCCGGCGACCGCCGGGACCACCCGCTCCGGGCTGCCGAAGCGGGTGCCGCAGGCCCAGCTCGTGCCCGGCGGCATCGACCCGAAGGGCGGCCGGGACCGCAGCCGGCGCACCCCCGACGAAGTACGCGGCCTGCTCTCCGCCTACCACCGCGGTGTGCAGCGCGGCCGGACGGCCGGCGCGGACCTGAACAGCACCTCGACCAAGGAGACGAACCGATGAACAGGCCAGCGGCCATGCAGGACATGGGTTGGCTGCTCACCAACTTCGCCGACAGCGTGGCGGGCATCGCCCACGTGGTGGCGGTGTCGGCGGACGGGCTGCTGCTCGCGTCCTCGCGGGACCTGCCCGGGGACCGGGCGGACCAGCTCGCCGCCATCACCTCCGGCGTGGTGAGCCTGACCGAGGGCGCGGCGCGGATGTTCAGCGCGGGTGGGGTGCTCCAGACGGTGATCGAGATGGACAGCGGCTACCTGTTCCTGATGTCGATCAGCGACGGCTCCTCGATGGCGGTGCTCGCCGCCCGCAGCTGTGACGTGGGCCAGGTCGGCTACGAGATGGCGCTGCTGGTGGAGCGGGTCGGCGCGGCCCTGGTCCCGCTGCCCCGGGACGCCGTCCGGTCCTGATCCGCACGGCGCAGGCCAAGGTGATCCGGAGCCGGCCCGGCTCCGTACGGAGGGAGGTGATCGCGAATGGACCAACGGCGGGACCCGCGCGGGGCGCTGGTGCGACCGTACGCGGTCACCCGTGGCCGTACCGAGCCGTTGCAGGACATCGCCCTGGAAGCGGTGCTGTCGAGCACTCCCACCCAGGTCGCCGAGTCCCGCTTCGCCGGGCACGACAAGTACCGCATCGCCACGGTCTGCGAAGGCCGGGCACAGTCGCTGGCGGAGATCGCCGCGTACACCCGGATGCCGCTCGGCGTCACCCGGGTGCTGGTCGCCGACCTGGTGGCCGAGGGCCTGCTGACGCTACACACTGCCGCTCCCGCTGAGGGGTTCGAGGAGCGGATGAACCTGCTTGGAAGGGTGCTAAGTGGACTTCGCGAACTATGACCCCGCCGGGGCACGCCGCAGCCGGGAGATCATCTCCGCGAAGATCGTCGTCGCGGGTGGTTTCGGCGTGGGCAAGACGACCCTGGTCGGTGCGATCTCCGAGATCACACCGTTGACCACCGAGGCGTTGATGACCGCCGCCGGCGTCGGCATCGACGACCCGTCCAAGGTGCCGGGCAAGGAGACCACCACGGTCGCCATGGACTTCGGCCGGATCACCATGGCCCAGGACCTGATCCTGTACCTCTTCGGCACCCCGGGCCAGACCCGTTTCTGGTTCATGTGGGACGAGATCATCCGGGGCGCGGTCGGCGCTGCCGTGCTGGTCGACACCCGGCGGATCACCGACGCCTTCGCGCCGCTGGACTACTTCGAGAACCGCAAGCTGCCGTACGTGGTGGCGCTGAACCGGTTCGACGACGCGCCGCAGTACGAACTGGAGGAGGTCCGCGAGGCGCTCGCCATCTCGCGGGACGTGCCGCTGGTGCAGTGCGACGCCCGGCACCGGGACTCGGTCAAGCAGGTGCTGGTGACGGTCGTCGAGCACGCCATGCTGCGCCTGCAGGCCGAGCACGGCCGGGGCTACCCGACCCCGGTGGGCTGAACAAAACTTGTCACCATCTGTAACGACGCCGTCGGCCAACGCTGGCGCGAACGCGGTCGACGGGTGCGTGGCGATTTCGGTCGACCCGTCCTGACCTGCGAAGACGTACGCTCATCCACGGATGTCACTCATGGTGAGGCTGTCCTCACTGGAGCTGTTGGCCGAGGGGGAGTTATGCGTACGGTGACGGGTGTATCGATCGTGATGGCGGGGGCGGTGCTCGGGGCCGGCCTCGCCGGGCCGGCCCGGGCGGCGGACCAACCGCCGTCGACCACGTACACCAACACGTTGACGGCGATGGAGGGGGAGGCCTTCGCCCACGCGAAGTACCTGGCCTACGGGGAACAGGCGGGTCGTACCGGGGAGCTGGGCATCGCCCGGCTCTTCCGCGACACGGCGCACACCGAGCGGTACGACCACTTCGCGGCGGAGGCGGCTCTGATCCACTTCGTCCGGAGCAACGCGGCCAACCTGGAGGAGTCGATCGCGGGCGAGGAGCACGAGGCGACCGTGGTCTATCCCGGCTTCGCCGCCCGGGCGCGGGCGGACGGCTGCTCCGCCGCGGCCGATCTGTTCGACGAACTGGCGGCCGACGAGGCGGTGCACGCGGCCCGGTTCCGGACCGCGCTGCGGGCGATCACCGACCCGGGCTCGGGGGTCCGCATCCCGGTGGGTGACGTGGTGCCCCCGGTGCCGATCCCGCCGAGCCTGCCCGCCTGCACCGGCGCGACCCAGGGCAACCTGGAGGCGACCATCCGCGGTGAGGCGTTCGCCAACGCGAAGTACACCTCCTACGCCGAGCACGCCCGGGCCACCGGGGTGCCCCGCCTGGCCCGGCTGTGGGACAACACGGCCGGTCAGGAGTTGGGTGAGCACTTCGCGCAGGCCGCCGAACTGGCCGGGCTGGTCCGCGACAACGCCACGAACCTGCGCGACTCGATCAGCGGTGAGGTGTACGAGGCCACCGTCATGTACCCCTCGTTCTCCCGGCAGGCGGCCGCGGCGGGCGACGCCAGGGCGGCGGCGCTGTTCCGGGAGATCGCCTTCGACGAGGCCGACCACGCGTCGGCCTTCCTGCGCGCCCTCGTGGAGCTGGAGGTCTGACGCCATGGCCTCAAGCCGACCGGAGACGACCGCACCGGCCTTCCGTCTCATTCCACCCGCAGGCGGTAGCCGCGCTTGACCACGGTCTGCACCACCCGGGGGGCCCGCAGCCCCGCCCGGAGCCGGGCCACCGCCATCTCCACCGCGTGCTCGTCAGCACCGCGCGGCAGCGTACGCAGCAGCGCGGTGCGGGACAGCACCCGCCCGGGGGTGGCGGCCAACGCCCGCAGCACCGCCATCGGTGCCGGTGCCAGGGGCCGCAGCTCCCCGTCGACCACGGCCGCGTGCCCGCGCAGGGTCAGTTGGTGCCCCGCCGCCCGGACGGTGACCGTGCGGCGGGGCAGCTCGTCGACGATCTGCCGGACCAGCGCGCCGAGCCGGGCCCGGGTGGGCGCGCTGACCGGCACCCCCCGGCGGACCAGGGGTTCGGCGGTGACCGCGCCGACGCAGCTGGCCATCACGTCCCCGCGCAGCGCCGCCAGCACCGTCTCGGTACGGTCCCCGGCGGCCCGCAGCAGCGCCTCGGCGGCCGGCGCGGAGGTGAACGTCACCGCGTCCACCAGCCGCCCGGCGACCAGGTCGATCAGCCGGTGCAGCGGGGCCGGGTCGGTCGGCGGGGCCCACCGGTAGACCGGCACCTCGATCACCGTCGCCCCGGCCGCCTCCAGCGCCTCGGTGCACTCCGGCTGCCGGTCGCCGTGCAGCTGCATGGCGACGACCTGCCCGGCCACGCCGCGCCGGCAGAGGTGCTCGATCACCTCCTCGCAGCTCTCCGAGTCGGGCGACCACTGGTCGTGCAGCCCGGCGGCCCGGATCGCGCCGCGCGCCTTGGGCCCCCGGGCCACCACGTACGACCGGCCGAGCACCGAGCGGAGCGGCTCGGCCAGCCCCCAGCCCTCGGCCGCCTCCAGCCAGCCGCGCATCCCGATGCCGGTGTTCGCCATCAGCACGTCCGGCGGCCGGTCCAGGCAGGCCCGGGTGGCCGCGCGCAGGTCGGTGTCGTCGGCCAGCGGCACGATCCGCAGGGCGGGCGCGAGCACCACCCGGGCACCGCGCCGCTGGAGCAGCGCGGCCAGCTCGTCGCGCCGCCGGTCGGCGGTCACGCCGATGGTGAAGCCGGCCAGTTCGTCCGCCATCACTCCTCCGGTCGCAGCCGCACCTCGACGACGCCGTCCCGGCAGCGGACCTCGTGCCGGCGCAGCTGCACGCCGGAGAGGTCCAGGCAGCGGCCGGTCCGTAGGTCGTAGACCTGCTTGTGCAGCGGGGAGGCGAGCGTCGGCACGCCGGCCCGGCTGCCGACGAGGCCCCGGGACATCACGTACGCCCCGCCGACCGGGTCGAGGTTGTCGACCGCGTACAGCTCGCCGCCGGTATGGAAGAGGGCCACCTGCACGCCGTCGACCAGGGCGGCGACGCCGCGGTCGGGGTCCAGCCGGGCCAGCGGGCAGACCGGCGTCCAGGTGCGGGTGTCCAGGGTGATCATCGGCGTACCTCCGGGAGTCCGAGCGCGACCGGCTGGCGGCGGCGGTCGCTGCCCGCCGCCGTCGACGTCCCGCGTGCCGGTACGGGTTGGCCGCGCTCCACGGCGAAGGAGATGGACGGGTCCGGCACGTCCGGGGCGTTGACGAAGGAGGTGAAGCGGCGCAGCCGGTCCGGGTCGTCGAGGACGTCCCGCCACTCGTCGGAGTACGACGCCACGTGCCGGGCCATCGCCGCGTCGAGGTCGGCGCAGAGCCCGAGCGAGTCGTCGACGATGACCGCGCGGAGGTGGTCGAGGCCGCCCTCCAGCGCCTCGATCCAGGCGGCGGTGCGCTGCAACCGGTCGGCGGTGCGCACATAGAACATCAGGAACCGGTCGATCAGGGTGACCAGCTCGGCGGTGCTCAGGTCGGTGGCGAAGAGGTCGGCGTGCCGGGGCCGGAAGCCGCCGTTGCCGCCCAGATAGAGGTTCCAGCCGGTCTCGGTGGCGATGATGCCGAAGTCCTTGCTGCGCGCCTCGGCGCACTCGCGGGCGCAGCCGGAGACCGCCGACTTGAGCTTGTGCGGGGCGCGCAGCCCCCGGTAGCGCAGCTCCAGCGCGACGGCCAGCCCGACGGAGTCCTGCACCCCGTACCGGCACCAGGTCTCGCCGACGCACGACTTCACCGTGCGCAGCGCCTTGCCGTACGCGTGACCGGACTCGAAGCCCGCGTCGACCAGCCGACGCCAGATCTGCGGGAGCTGCTCGACCCGCGCCCCGAACAGGTCGATCCGCTGCCCACCGGTGATCTTGGTGTAGAGCCGGAAGTCCCGGGCCACCTCGCCGATCACGATCAGCTTCTCCGGGGTGATCTCGCCGCCCGGGATCCGGGGCACCACCGAGTAGCTGCCGTCGCGTTGCAGGTTGGCCAGGAAGTGGTCGTTGGTGTCCTGCAACGACGCCGCCTCGCCGTCGAGGACGTGCCCGGTGCCGAGCGAGGCGAGGATCGAGGCGACCACCGGCTTGCAGATGTCGCAGCCCCGGCCGCGCCCGTGCTCGGCGACGAGCTGGGAGAAGGTGCGGATGCCGCGGACCCGGACGATCTCGAACAGCTCCTGCCGGCTCGCGTCGAAGTGCTCGCAGAGCGACGTCGACTGCTTCACCCCGGCCGCGTCGAGGAGCTGCTTCAGCATCGGCACGCAGGAGCCGCAGCTCGTACCGGCCCGGGTGCAGACCTTCAGCGCCGGCACGTCGGCGCAGCCGTCGGCGATCGCGGTGTCGATCTGCTCGCGGGTCACCGCGTTGCAGGAGCAGACCTGCGCCGCGCCGGGCAGCGCGGTCACCCCGCCGCCGGCCTCGCCGGCCGGGGCCAGCAGCGCCAGCGGGGGACCGGGCAGCGGCCCGCCCACGCTGGCCCGCAACGTCGGATAGGCGCTCGCGTCCCCGACCAGCACGCCGCCCAGCAGCGTCCGCGCGTCGTCGGAGAGGACCAGCTTCGCGTACGACCGGGTGGCCGGGTCGGTGAAGGTGACGTCCAGGCAGCCCGGGGTGGTGCCGTGCGCGTCACCGAACGACGCCACGTCCACCCCGAGCAGTTTCAGCTTGGTGGCGGTGTCCGCGCCGGGGAAGGTGGCCGCCCCGCCGAGCAGCCGGTCGGCGACCACCTCGGCGGTGGCGTACCCGGGGGCGACCAGGCCGTGGCAGGTGCCGTCGACCGCCGCGCACTCGCCGACCGCCCAGATCCGCTCGTCGGCGGTCCGGCAGGCCGCGTCGACCAGCACCCCGCCGCGCGGGCCGAGCGCCAGGCCGGCCGCCCGGGCCAGCTCGTCCCGGGGCCGGATGCCGGCGGCCACCACGACCAGGTCGGCGTCGACCGTGCCGCCGTCGGAGAGGTCCAGCGCCGCGACCGCCCCGTCCGGGCCGGCCCGCAGCGCCGTGGTGCCCACCCCGAGGTACGTCCGCACGCCCAGCTCCTCGACGTAGCGGCGCAGCATCGCCCCGCCCGCCTCGTCCACCTGCACCGGCATCAGCCGGGGCGCGAACTCGACGACACCGGTCGCCAGGCCGAGCAGACGCAGCGCGTTCGCCGCCTCCAGGCCGAGCAGGCCGCCGCCGATCACCGCGCCGCTCCGCCGCCCCTCCGCGTACGCCCGGATCGCCGCCAGGTCGTCCAGCGTCCGGTAGACGAAGACGCCGGGCAGGTCCGTGCCGTCCACCGGCGGCACGAAGGGGTACGACCCGGTGGCGAGCACCAGCGCGTCGTACGGGTGCTCGCCGGCCGCCGTGGTCACCACCCGCCGGGCCCGGTCGATGCCGGTGGCCGGCTCGCCGAGCCGCAGCTCCACCCCGTCGTCGGGGGTGTGCAGGTTCAACTCGTCGGCGTCCACCCCGGCGAAGAAGGCCGACAGCCGCACCCGGTCGTACGCGGGCCGCCGCTCCTCGGCCAGCACCGTCACCCGCCACCGCCGGTCGACGTCCCGGGCCCGCAACGCCTCGACGAAGCGCTGCCCGACCATGCCGTTGCCGACCACGACCAGCCGCCCGCCGCTCATGCCGGCCCTCCGCCGCGCTGCGTGCCGATGTTCCGCTCGTTCCGCTGGTTCATGGCGTCACCTCCACCGCGTCGCCGTCCATCCCGTCATCTCCTGCCGTCCGGGCCCGCCGGGTCGTCCGTTCCCGGCCCGCCAGTGGTCCGGCCGTCATCGCGGCGCTCGCGGATCGCCGGGTCATCGGGCGGCCACCGGGTCGGCGTCGGCGAGCCAGCCGGCGATGCCCGCGAGCGCGTCCCGGCAGCCGCCGCAGCCGGTGCCGGCCCGGGTCGCCGTGGACAGTGCGTCGACCGTCTGCGCGCCCGCGCGCCAGCAGGCCACCAGCTCGCCCTTGCTGACGTCGTTGCACTGGCAGACCGTCGCCGCGTCCGGCATCAGCGCCGGGGACGCCGCGGGCGCCGCCGGCACCGCGCCGAACGCCCGGCCCAGCAGCAGCGACCGGCGGTCCGCCGGCTGCGCGCGCCCCGGTCGAAGAGCTGCACGACCGTGCCGACCGCCGGGTTGTCGCCGAGCAGGATCGCGCCGGTCAGCCGCTCGTCGCGGATCCGCAGCCGGGCGTACGTGCCGCGGGCCGGGTCGGCGAAGGTCAGCTCCTCGACCGGGTCCCCGGCGGGCCGGTCGCCCACCGCGTCGCCCATCGCGGCCAGGTCGATCCCGGCCGCCTTGAGCCGGGTCACCGCCGGCGGGGCCGGTACCGGGCCAGCGGGTCGGCACCGGTCAGCACCTGGCCACCACCCGGGCCTGCGCCCAGGCACGGGGCGACCAGCCCGGTCAGCGTCCCGTCGTGCTGGGCGCAGTCGCCGATCGCCGAGATCCGCCGGTCGCCGGTCCGCAGCCGGTCGTCCACCACCACGCCCCGCTCGACGGTCAGCCCGGCGGCGGCGGCGAGGGCGGTGTCGGGGCGTACGCCGCAGGCCAGGACGAGCAGGTCGGCGTGGAGCCGGCGGCCGTCGGCCAGGTCGAGGCGGACGCCGTCGGCGTCGGCGGCCACCCCGGTCGCCGGGACCGCCAGCGAGGTCCGCACCCCCAGGCGGGCGAGGGTGCCGGCCAGTACCGCCCCGGCCACCGGGTCGAGCTGCCGTTCCATCAGGTGCCCGGTCGGGTGCACCACGGTCACGTCGAGCCGCGCGCGGCGAGCCCGCGCGCCGCTTCCAGGCCGAGCAGCCCGCCGCCGAGCACCAGGGCGCTGCGGGCGGTGCGGGCGACGGCCAGGATGCGCCGGCAGTCGTCCAGGGTGCGGAACGGGACCACCCGCTCCGGCAGCGGATCGAGCCCGGGCAGCGGCGGCACCGACGCCCGGCTGCCGGTGGCGAGGACCAGGTGGTCGTAGTGGTGCCGGTCGCCGTCGTCGGTGCGTACCTCCCGGGCGGCCCGGTCGATCGCGGTGACCGCCGCGCCGGTCCGCACGTCCACGCCCTGCCCGGCGAGGTCGGTCAGCTCCACGTCCGGCTCGTCGATCTTCCCGGCGAGCAGGGTGGAGAGCATGATCCGGTTGTACGCGCGGTGCCGTTCCGCCCCGAGGACGGTGACCTTGCGGTCCCCGTCCAGCGCGTGCAGCTCGGCGGCGAGGCGGGCGCCGGCCATGCCGTACCCGACGATCACGACCCGCTCGCTCATGGCTCCGCCCTCTCGACGCGTACGGCGCAGATCTTGAATTCCGGCATCCCGGAGACCGGGTCGACGGCGTCGTTGGTGACCGAGTTGGCGCGGGCCGCGCCGGCCCAGTGGAACGGCGCGAAGACGGTGTCCGGCCGGATCGTCGGGGTGAGCCGGGCCGGCGCGCGCAGCTCCCCCCGGCGGGAGACGACGCGTACCTCCTCGCCGTCGGCCACCCCGAGCCGGGCGGCCAGGTCGGGGTGCAGCTCGACGAAGCCGCCGGGGGCGGCCGGCGCAGCGCGTCGACCCGCCGGGTCTGCGCGCCGGACTGGTAGTGGGCGAGCACCCGGCCGGTGGTGAAGTGCAGCGGATAGGCCGCGTCGACCGGCTCGGCCGCCGGGCGGTGCGCCACCGGCCGGAACCGGGCCCGCCCGTCCGGGGTGGGAAAGGACTCGACGAAGAGCCGGGGGGTGTCCGGGCCGTCGACCACCGGGCAGGGCCAGAAGACACCGGTGTCGGCGTCGATCCGCGCCCAGGTCACCCCGGCGTAGTCCGCCGGACCGCCGGCCGAGGCCCGCCGCAGCTCCTCGAACACCGCCTGCGGATCCGCCTGGTCGGCCGGTGCCGACGTGCCCGGCTCCGCCGGGCCGGCAGGTGTGAACAGGGGGCCCCTGCTATGCGGAAGGCGATAAGAGGGGGCCCCTCCTTGCAGGCGGGCGGTGAGGTCGGCGAGGACGGCGAGGTCGGTGCGGACACCGGGGGGTGGTTCGCGCAGGGCGCGGCGGCGCAGCACCCGACCCTCCAGGTTGGTCATCGTGCCGTCCTCCTCGGCCCACTGCGCGACCGGCAGCACCACGTCGGCCAGCTCGGCCGTCTCGGAGCGCAGGAAGTCGGCCACCACCAGCAGGTCCAGCGCGCGCAGCCGGGACTCGACCCGGGCCGCCCGGGGCGCGGAGACCACCGGGTTGGAGCCGAACACCAGCAGCGCCTTCGGGCCCTGCGCTGTGCCGAGCGAGTCCAGCAGCTCGTACGCCGGCACCCCCGGCCCGGGCAGCTCGTCGGCCGGTACGCCCCACACCCCGGCGACGTGCGCGCGGGCCACCGGGTCGTCGATCCGGCGGTAGCCGGGGAGCTGGTCGGCCTTCTGCCCGTGCTCCCGGCCGCCCTGCCCGTTGCCCTGCCCGGTGAGGCAGCCGTACCCGGAGCCGGGGCGACCGGGCAGGCCGAGGGCGAGCGCCAGGTTGATGAAGGCGGTGACGGTGTCCACGCCCTTGGCGTGCTGCTCCGCGCCCCGGGCGGTGAGGATGATCGCCCGGCCGGCGCCGGCGAGCGCCCGCGCGGTGGCTTCCAGGTCGGCCACCGGCACCCCGGAGAGCCGTTCCACCTCGGCCGGCCAACAGCCGGCGACGGTCCGGCGGACCTCGTCGAAGCCGGTGGTCCGGGCGGCCACGTACTCCCGGTCGAGCAGGCCCTCGGTGAGCGCGATGTGCAGCAGCGCGTTCGCCACCGCCAGGTCGGTGCCGGGCAGCGGTTGCAGGTGGAGGTCGGCCTGGCGGGCGGTGGCGGTCACCCGGGGGTCGATCACGATCAGCCGGCCGCCCCGGCGCCGCTGGTCGGCGAGGTGCCGCATCAGCGGGGGCATCGTCTCGGCCGGGTTCGCCCCGACCAGCAGCAGGGTGTCCGCGTGGCCCAGGTCGGCCACCGGGAAGGGCAGCCCTCGGTCGATGCCGAAGGCGCGCGTCCCGGCCGCCGCCGCCGACGACATGCACCAGCGGCCGTTGTAGTCGATGAGCCGGGTGCCCAGCGTGACCCGGGCGAACCGGCCGAGCGCGTACGCCTTCTCGTTGGTCAGCCCGCCGCCGCCGAAGACCGCCACCGCGTCCCGCCCGTGTCCGGCCTGGACGGTGCGGATGCCGGTGGCGATCCGGTCCAGCGCCTCGTCCCAGGTGGCCGTACGCAGCTCGCCGCCGGGGCGGTCGCGCAGCAGCGGGGCGGTCAGCCGGTCCGGGTGGTCGAGCAGTTCGGCGGCGGTCCAGCCCTTCTGGCACAGCCCACCCCGGTTGGTGGGGAACTGCCGGGGCAGCACCTCCACCCGACCGTCGGTCTCGCGCAGCGTCATCCCGCACTGCAGGGCGCAGTACGGGCAGTGCGTGTCCGCCTCCCGGGTGCGTCGCCCCGGTCGCGTCGCCGTCCGCGCACCGTCTGTCATGTCGGCAAAGCGTGCCGTCGGGCAGTTTCCGCTCCGGGTCCCTTCTGTTTCGGTCCTGTCAAGAGGGGCTCACACCGCACGGGAGTGACGGAACGATCCGCACCGTTTAGAATGTGGGACAAATATCTTACATAATGGGAGGCATGTGATGGGTGTGTCGGACGCGTTCGACGCGGTGGCGGGCAGTTACGACCAGGCCCGCCGCCGGCTGGTGCCCTGCTTCGACGCCTTCTACGGCGCGGCGGTCGAGGTGGCCGCGCCGCCGCTGCGGGCCGCGCTCGCCGCCGGGCGTACCCCGGAGGTGCTGGACCTGGGCGCGGGCACCGGGCTGCTCTCGCTGCTGCTCGCCGCGGCGGTCCCCGGCGTGCGGCTGACCCTGGTCGACGGCGCGCCCGGGATGCTCGCGGTGGCCGCCGGCCACCTGGCCGAGCGGGGCGTGCCGCACCGCACCGTGCTCGCCGACCTGACCGACCCGCTGCCGGCCGGCCGGTACGACGCGGTGGTCTCCGCGCTGGCCATCCACCACCTCGACGACGACGGCAAGCGGGCGCTCTACCGGCGGGCCGCCGGGGCGCTGGTGCCCGGCGGGGTCTTCGTCAACGCCGAGCAGGTGGCCGGGCCGACGCGAGCGCTGGACCGGCGCTACGACGAGATCTGGACGGCCCGGATCACCGAGCTGGGGTCGGACGCCGACGAGATCGCCGCCTCCCGGGAGCGGATGCGGTACGACCGGCCGTCGACCGTCGCCGACCAGTGCCGCTGGCTCGGCGAGGCCGGGCTGACCGACGTCGACTGCTTCTTCAAGGAGTGGCGCTTCGCCGTCTTCGGCGGTACGGCGGTTTGACCGGTTCGCCGACCGGTGCGAGCGGGGATGACTGGCGGTCATACCAGTGGGTAATCTCACCGGCATGACCGCCAAGGTGACACTGTCGTTCTCCGACGAGACCATCGAGGAAGCGCGCCGGTTCGCCAAGCGGGAAGGGCTCTCCCTCTCCGCCTGGATGGACCAGGCCGCCCGGGAGAAGGCGCTGCGCGAGGTCTTCACCGCCCACGCCGCCGCCGTCGAACGCGCCGGGATCGACCTGGAGTCGGCCGCGCTCGCCGACGCCCGCGAGGTCGGGATGGTGGACGACGTGCTCTTCGGCGGGCGGCCGCGTGCTGCGTAGGGGAGAGGTCTGGCGCATCGAGGGTGCGCGGGAGCGGCTCGGCCTGGTGATCAGCTCCGACGTCTACAACTCCACCGACGTGCCGATCGTGATCGTGGCCGAGGTGGTCGACGAGTCGCTGCTGCGCGACTCACCCCTCGCGGTGCCGATGGACCGCTGGGTGGTGATGCCCGACCGGCTCTCCTCGCCGATGAAGAAGTGGTTCACCGAGTGCGTCGACGTGGCCGACACCGAGACCATGCAGCGGGTCGGCCGGGCGCTGCGCATCCTCCAGGAGCTCTGACCGGCTCACCACCGCCGCCGGGCGGACGTGCGGTTCCCGTTTCCGGACCGACCCGTCACGGGCACGCCCGGGAAACCGCCCGTTCCTAGCGTCCCCCTCGTCACCGACGAGGAGGAGTCGCCGTGAGCACACTGGCCCCCAGCACTACCCTGGCCCCGGCCGCCGCCGGGCACCGGGCGCCGATCACCGACTGGCGCCCCGAGGACCCCGACTTCTGGCGTACGACCGGAGCGCCGATCGCGCGGCGCAACCTCTGGGTCTCGATCTTCACCGAGCACGTCGGCTTCTCGGTGTGGAGCCTCTGGTCGGTGACGGTGCTCTTCCTCGGGCCGGCGTACGGCATCGACCCGGCCGGGAAGTTCCTGCTCACCGCCGTACCGGCCGCGCTGGGCGGGCTGCTGCGGCTGCCGTACACCCTGGCGGTGGCCCGGTTCGGCGGGCGGAACTGGACCATCGTGAGCGCGCTGCTGCTGCTCGTCCCGGCGGTGCCGATGGCGCTGCTGATCGAGCCCGGGGTGTCGTACTCGACGCTGATGGTGCTGGCCTGCCTGACCGGGGTCGGCGGCGGCAACTTCGCCTCCTCGATGGCGAACATCAACCTCTTCTTCCCGGACCGGCTCAAGGGCCGGGCGCTCGGGCTCAACGCGGGCGGCGGCAACCTCGGCGTACCGGCGGTGCAGCTGGTCGCGCTGGCGGTGCTGGCGACGGCCGGGGCCGCGTACCCCCGGTTGGTGCCGGCGGTCTATCTCCCGCTGATCGTGTTCGCGGCGCTGGCCGCGGCGCGCTGGCTGGACACCGTCCCCGGGGCGCGCAACGAGCCCGGCGCGCTGCGCGAGGCGGCCCGGGACCCGCACACCTGGGTGATGTCCGTGCTCTACGTCGGCACCTTCGGCTCCTTCATCGGCTTCGGTTTCGCCTTCGGCCAGGTGCTCCAGCTCCAGTTCCACGACCGGTTCCCCACCCCGGTCGACGCCGCCTGGCTGACCTTCCTCGGGCCGCTGATCGGCTCGCTGGTCCGGCCGCTCGGCGGGCAGCTCGCCGACCGGCTCGGCGGGGCCCGGGTGACCTTCTGGAACTTCGTCGCCATGGCCGGCGGCGCGGGGCTGGTGCTGTACGCCGCCCGGGACCGGTCCCTCCCGCTCTATCTGGCCGGGTTCCTGGCGCTCTTCGTCCTCTCCGGGATCGGCAACGGGTCGACGTACAAGATGATCCCGGCGATCTTCCGGGCCCGGGCCGAAGTCGAGGCGGAGCTGACCGGTGACCGGGCGGCGGCCGACCGCCGGGTCCGGCGGCTCTCCGGGGCGCTGATCGGCATCGCGGGCGCGGTCGGCGCCTCGGGCGGGGTGCTGGTGAACGTGGCGTTCCGGCAGTCGTTCCTGACCGCCGGCACCGCCGACGCCGCCTACCTGGCCTTCATCGCCTGGTACGCGCTCTGCGTCGCGGTGACCTGGGTGGTCTACCTGCGGCCGGGCGCCGGCCGGCTCGCCGGGGTGTGACCTCCGCCTCGGAAGAAACCGCAGGCCACGCGGGCCGGCCCCCCGTTTTGACCTGCCGACACCGCGCCGGGTATCGTTGCCTGCTGTTGTACGACATTCTTAGGCGTGCCGCATCAGGTACGCTTGGTCGTTCGTGCGCGCTGGTTCGGCTGGGAAGCCCTGGTCACCTCGGCGCGCGACCCCAGACCGACGACGAGACAAGGTAGACCTGTGCGTACGTACAGCCCGAAGCCGGGTGAGATCGAGCGTCAGTGGCACGTCATCGACGCCTCTGATGTCGTGCTGGGCCGCCTCGCGACCCACGCCGCCACGCTCCTGCGTGGTAAGCACAAGCCGACTTTCGCGCCGCACGTCGACACGGGCGACTTCGTCGTCATCGTGAACGCGGGCAAGGTCGCGCTGACCGGCAACAAGCGCCACACCAAGATTGCCTACCGTCACTCCGGCTACCCGGGTGGCCTCAAGCAGGTCGGCTACGACGAGCTGCTGACCAAGCGTCCCGAGCGGGCCATCGAGCTGGCCGTGAAGGGGATGCTCCCGCACAACAAGCTCGGCCGTCAGCTGATCAAGAAGCTGAAGGTCTACGCCGGTGCCGAGCACCCGCACGGCGCGCAGCAGCCGGTGCCGTTCGAGATCAAGCAGATCGCGCAGTGAGCGCGGGCGAAGGAAACAGCATGACCGACATCACCGAGACCGAGGTCGCCCCCGAGGCCACCGAGGCGCCGGCGCCCGTCGCCCGCGCGCCGCGTGGTGACCGCCCGATCCAGACCGTGGGTCGGCGCAAGGAGGCCATCGTCCGGGTGCGTATCGTCCCCGGCAGCGGCAAGATCACCTGCAACGGCCGTGACCTCGAGGCCTACTTCCCGAGCAAGGTGCACCAGCAGCTGATCAAGGACCCGCTGGTCACCGCCGAGAAGCCCGAGGCGTTCGACGTCATCGCGAACCTGCGCGGCGGCGGCACCACCGGCCAGGCCGGTGCGCTGCGGCTGGCCATCGCGCGGGCGCTGATCGTCAACGAGCCCGACGACCGCCCGGCCCTGAAGAAGGCCGGCTTCCTGACCCGTGACGCCCGGGTCAAGGAGAGCAAGAAGTACGGCCTCAAGAAGGCCCGTAAGGCTCCTCAGTACTCGAAGCGCTGATCACCACCAGCGCGTTGTACTTCTGACGGACGGCCGGTCCGCCTCCCCTCGACCGGGGAGGTGGCCCGGCCGTTCCGCTTTCTCCTGTCTACGGCAGTTCCATCGGAGGTTGGCGGGTATGGGCCGGTTGTTCGGCACGGACGGCGTACGCGGGCGGGCGAACGCGGATCTCACCCCGGAGTTGGCGCTGGCGGTGGCGGTTGCCGCCGCGCACACGCTCGCCGAGACGGACCGGAGTCATCCCCCGCTCGCCGTGGTCGGCCGGGACACCCGCGCCAGCGGCGAGATGCTGGAGGCGGCCGTGGTGGCCGGGCTCACCAGCGCCGGCGCGAACGTGGTCCGGGTCGGCGTGCTGCCCACCCCGGCGGTGGCGTTCCTCACCGCCGAGGCCAAGGCCGACCTGGGCGTGATGCTCTCCGCCTCGCACAACCCCATGCCGGACAACGGCATCAAGCTCTTCGCCGCCGGCGGGCACAAGCTCCCCGACGAGCTGGAGATGAAGATCGAGGCGGCCGTCGAGGCGAACGCCACGACCGCCTGGGACCGGCCGACCGGTGCCGGCGTCGGCCGGGTGCACGACCTGCTCGACGGTGCCGATCACTACGTCCAGCACCTGGTCGGCACGGTTCCGCACCGGCTCGACGGGATCAAGGTCGTGGTCGACTGTGCGAACGGCGCCGCCGCCGAGGTCGCCCCGGTGGCCTACCGCGAGGCGGGCGCCGAGGTGATCGCGATCTACGCCGAGCCGGACGGACTCAACATCAACGACGGGTGCGGCTCCAACCACATCGACGCGCTGCGCGCGGCCGTGGTGGAGCACGGCGCGCACCTGGGGCTCGCCCACGACGGCGACGCCGACCGCTGCGTGGCGGTCACCGCCGACGGCGACGAGGTCGACGGCGACCAGGTGATGGCGATCCTCGCCCTCGCCATGCGGGAGGCCGGCGAGCTGACCCAGGACACCCTGGTCGCCACCGTGATGAGCAACCTCGGCCTGCGGCTGGCCATGTCCGCCGAGGGCATCCGGCTGCTCGAGACCAAGGTCGGCGACCGGTACGTGCTGGAGGAACTGCGTGCCTCCGGGCTGGCGCTGGGCGGCGAGCAGAGCGGTCACATCGTCATGCCCGCGCACGCCACCACCGGCGACGGGGTGCTCACCGGGCTGCACCTGATGGCCCGGATGGCCGCCACCGGCAGGTCCCTGGCCGAGCTCGGTTCGGTCGTCACGAAGCTGCCGCAGGTCCTGATCAACGTGCCGGTCGGTGACCGGACCGTGGGTGCCGCCGCGCCGGCCGTCCGGGCCGAGGTGGAGCGGGCCGAGGCCGAGCTGGGCGAGACCGGCCGGGTGCTGCTGCGCCCGTCGGGCACCGAGCCGCTGGTCCGGGTGATGGTCGAGGCCGCCACCGAGGAGACCGCGCGCGAGGTTGCCGAACGCATCGCCGCCCACGTCCGCACCGCCAGCCCCGCCGCCTGACCCCGCCCGGCCCTGATCCCGCCCGGCCCTGATCCCGCCCGGCCCTGATTTCTCCTGGCCCTGATTGCTCCTGGCCCTGACGTCGCCAGGCCCTGATGTCGCTTGGCCCTGACGTCGCCTGACCCCGACCACGGGCTCTGAACGCGACCAGGCCTGGCGACCACGGGCCTGGGCGGCGTCCGGCCCTGGGCGAGTCTGACCACCGAGGCGTGGCGACACCGGTCTGACCACCGGGCCCGGTGGCCCGGTAACGCCGCAGTTGACGCCGCCCCGGCAGTCTGGTGTTGCCCGTGCCGGTCGTCGATCGCACAAGCTGGCGACGGTGGGCTCGGACGCTACCATTTTGATGACGAATATGAATCGGGCTGGGACCGTGAGCCAGACCGGGATCCGGCGGTGGTCCGGGTGGCAGGGGTCGGACCGTGAGTCAGGCCGGGACCCGGGGATGGATCAGGTCAGGCATCCGACTGTGAGCCAGGCCAGGAGAGCCGACGACCATCGTGCGCTCGGTGATTCAAATACGTCATCAGATTCGTAGCGTCCCTTCCCAGCACCATGGGCGGTGCCCCGGCATCGGGGGCCAGGGCCTGAGCGCCGGAGGGGTGTCGGCGGCGGATGCGGAGGCCGGGGTCCGGGGCGGCGCGCCGAGGTCCGGGGTTCGGGCAGGGGCGCGGGCGCTGGTGTTCGCAGCGGGATCCCGGGGTCCCGAGGGCGGGGTCCCGAGGGCGGGGTCCCGAGGCCGGGGTCCGGAGGCCGGGAGCCCGCGGCTGGGATTCCGAAGCCGGGAGCCCGCGGCCGGAAAGCCGGGCCGGGACGGCGGGGTCAGGTGGGCGGGAGGCGGCGCAGGAAGCGGTCGGCCAGGTCGGTGATCCGGTCGGCGTCCAGGTCCAGCGCGGGCGCGGCCACCGTCACCTCGGCCATCGAGACGCCCGGCACCTCGGTCTCCTGCCAGCCGCCGACGAACCACGCCCGCTCCTGCTCGGCGAGGGCGAGGTTGGCGTCGTTGAGGGCGGCTGCGGGGTGCGGCAGCCAGAGCCGGAACTGGTGGGTGTGCGGCGGCGCCGGATGCACCCGCGCGCCGGGCAGGCCGCCCAGTGCCGCCGCCACCAGCTTGGCGTGTGCCACGTAGTCGGGCAGCCGGGGCAGCTCGCCGTCCAGGCCGGCCAGCGCGGCCAGCGCCGCCGGCCACTGCTGGAAGAGCATGCCGCCATAGCGGTGCCGCCAGGCCCGGGCGTATCGGACCAGGTCGGCGGAGCCGGCCAGGGCGGCACCCGCGTGGCCGCCCAGTGACTTGTAGAACGAGACGTAGACGCTGTCGGCCAGGGCGGCGACCTCGGCCGCCGAGTGCCCCAGGTGGACGGTGGACTCCCAGAGCCGGGCACCGTCCAGGTGCACCCGGAAGCCGCGCTCCCGGGCCGCCCCGACCACCGCGGTCAGCTCGTCCCAGCTCGGCAGGACGAAACCCGCGTCCCGCAGGGGCAGCTCCAGCAGCAGCGTGCCGATCGGCTCGTCGAGCGCCGCGACCTCCTCGGCGGTCGGATTGCGCGGTGCGCCGGTGGTGAGCACGGCGCGCAGGCCGCCGAGCACCGCGTACGCGTCCCGCTCGTGCACCAGGGGATGACTGAGCGGGTGCAGCCCGACCCCGTCCCGGCCGCTGACCTCGGCGCCGTAGCGCATGGCCACCTGCTGGGCCATCGTGCCGGTGGGGAAGAAGGCGACCGCCTCGGTGCCGAGCAGCTCGGCGACCCGGCGCTCCACCGCCTCCACCGCGCCGCCCTCGCCGTAGAAGTCGGGGAGCAGGTCGTCCGTCGCGGTCGCCCGCAGCGTGTCGAGCTGCTCGGCGACGCTCGCGGGGCGGGAGCCGGACAGCACCGTGTCGCAGGCGCGCAGCAGGGTGACGCGGCGGATCCGCTCGGCGTACCCGTCGGTCATCGGGACTCCCGCAGCCGGCGCAGCCGACCCACCGCCTCGGTCAGCACCTCCGGACGCTTGCAGAAGGCGAACCGGACCAGCCGACGCCCCGCCTCGGCGTCGTCGTAGAACACCTGGGTCGGCACCGCTACCACCCCGCACCGCTCGGGCAGCGACCGGCAGAACTCCACCCCGTCCCGCCCGCCCAGCGGGGTGACGTCGGCCGTCACGAAGTACGTCCCCTCCGGCGCGTACACCCCGAAGCCGGCGTCGGTGAGCCCGTCGACCAGCAGGTCCCGACGGTGCCGCATGCTCGCGCCGAAGTCCGTGAAGTAGCCGTCGGGCAGGGCGAGCGCCACCGCGACCGCCGGTTGCAGCGGCGCCGCGTTGACGAAGGTGAGGAACTGCTTGACCCGCAGCACCGCGGAGACCAGGGCGGCCGGGCCGCTCACCCAGCCGACCTTCCAGCCGGTGCAGGAGAAGGTCTTGCCGGCCGACGAGATCCGCAGCGTCCGCTCCCGCATCCCGGGGAGCGTGGCCAGCGGTACGTGTGGCGCGGCGGCGTCCGGGAAGACCAGGTGCTCGTACACCTCGTCGGTGAGCGCGTACGCGTCGTGCTCCTGGCAGAGCTCGGCGACCAGGGCCAGCTCGGCGGGGGTGAAGACCTTGCCGGTCGGGTTGTGCGGCGAGTTGAGCAGCACCAGCCGGGTCCGCGGCCCGAACGCCGCGCGCAGCGCCGCCGGGTCGAAGGCGTAGCGACCGTCGTCGCCGGGCCGCAGCGTGACCGGGCGGCGGACCGCGCCGGCCAGCGCGATCGACGCGGCGTACGAGTCGTAGTACGGCTCGAAGCAGACCACCTCGTCGCCCGGCTCGCAAAGGGCGAGGATGCTGGCGGCGATCGCCTCGGTGGCCCCCGCGGTGACCACGATCTCGTCGCCCGGGTCGTACTCCAGGCCCCAGAACCGGCGCTGGTGCGCGGCGACTGCCGCGCGCAGGGCCGGGACGCCCGGACCCGGCGGGTACTGGTTGTGTCCGGTGCGCAGCGCCTCGGCCGCGGCGGCCAGCATCTCCGGCGGGCCGTCGGTGTCCGGGAAGCCCTGGCCCAGGTTCACCGCGCCGGTCCGCACGGCGAGCGCCGACATCTCGGCGAAGATGGTCGTCCCGAACGGCCGCATCCGGGCCACCAGGGGGTCGGTGTTCGCGGTCGTCGTCACGCGCGTCAGCCTACGGCCCGATCCGGACACTTCAACCCCACCGTCTCCCGGACGGCAGCCGACGGTTTCGTCCGGTCCTCACCCTCCGCTCACCATCCGCTCCGGATCGCTCAAATTCAGTGATCGTTTACCCGGCTTCCGAGCAAACGCGGTGAGCGAAGCTGGGTTAAGCTGCGAACCATGTGTGGAATCGTGGGTTACGCCGGCGCGCGTCCGGCGCTCGGCATCGTGCTCGACGGACTGCGGCGGCTGGAATACCGCGGCTACGACTCGGCCGGCGTCGCCATCGTCTGCGACGACGAGCTGCTGACCGAGAAGAAGGCCGGCAAGCTGGCCAACCTGGAGAAGGTGCTCTCCGAACGGGCCGCCGGCAACCCGGAGGACTGCGCCGCCAGCCCGATCGGCATCGGCGACGGCACCACCGGCATCGGCCACACCCGCTGGGCCACCCACGGCGGACCCACCGACCGCAACGCCCACCCGCACCTCGGCCCGGACGGCCGGGTCGCCGTGATCCACAACGGCATCATCGAGAACTTCGCGAAGCTCCGCGCCGAGCTGGAGGCCGACGGCGTCCAGTTCACCAGCGACACCGACACCGAGTGCGCCGCCCACCTGCTCTCCGCCGCGCTGGCCGACCTGCGCGCGGCCGGCGAGGTGGACAGCCCCCAGCTGCTCGCCTCGGCCATGCGGCTGGTCTGCCAGCGGCTGGAGGGCGCGTTCACGCTGCTCGCCGTCGACGCCGCGATCCCCGGCGCGGTGGTCGGCGCCCGGCGCAACTCGCCCCTGGTCGTGGGCCGGGGTGACGGGGAGAACTACCTGGCCAGCGACGTGGCCGCGTTCATCGAGCACACCCGCGAGGCGGTGGAGCTGGGCCAGGACCAGATCGTCCTGATCACCGGCGAGAGCATCGAGATCACCGACTTCGCCGGCCAGCCCGCCACCGGCAAGGACTTCCACATCGACTGGGACTCCTCGGCCGCGGAGAAGGGCGGCTACGACTGGTTCATGCTCAAGGAGATCGAGGAGCAGCCGCAGGCGATCGCCGACACGCTGCTCGGCCGGCTCACCGAGACCGGCGAGATCGCCCTCGACGAGGTCCGCCTCAGCGACCAGGACCTGCGCGACGTCGACAAGATCTTCATCGTCGCCTGCGGCACCGCCTACCACTCCGGCCTGGTCGCCAAGTACGCCATCGAGCACTGGACCCGGATCCCCTGCGAGGTGGAGCTGGCCAGCGAGTTCCGCTACCGCGACCCGGTCCTCGACCGGTCCACCCTGATCGTGGTGATCTCGCAGTCCGGCGAGACCATGGACACCCTGATGGCGCTGCGCCACGCCAAGGAGCAGAAGGCCCGGGTGCTGGCGATCTGCAACACCAACGGCTCGACCATCCCGCGCGAGTCCGACGCCGTGCTCTACACCCACGGTGGCCCGGAGATCGCCGTCGCCTCCACCAAGGCGTTCCTCACCCAGCTCGTCGCCTGCTATCTGATCGGCCTGCACCTGGCCCAGGTGCGCGGGATCAAGTTCGCCGACGAGGTCGGTGCGGTCGTCTCGCAGCTCCAGGAGATGCCCGGCAAGCTGCGCGAGCTGCTGGACCGCATCGAACCGGTCCGCGAGCTGGCCCGCGACCTCAAGTCGGAGCCGACGGTGCTCTTCATCGGCCGGCACGTGGGCTACCCGGTGGCCCTGGAGGGCGCGCTGAAGCTCAAGGAGCTGGCGTACATGCACGCCGAGGGCTTCGCCGCCGGCGAGCTGAAGCACGGCCCGATCGCGCTGATCGACAAGGGCACCCCGGTGATCTGCGTGGTGCCGTCCCCGGTCGGTCGGGGCATGCTGCACGACAAGGTCGTCTCCAACATCCAGGAGGTCCGCGCCCGGGGCGCCCGGACCATCGTGATCGCGGAGGAGGGCGACGAGGCGGTCGTCCGCTACGCCGACCACCTGATCTACGTGCCGCGCACGCCGACCCTGCTCGCCCCGCTGGTGACCACGGTGCCGCTCCAGGTGCTCGCGGCCGAGATCGCCGCCGCCCGCGGCCACGACGTGGACCAGCCGCGCAACCTGGCCAAGTCGGTCACCGTCGAGTAGCCGCCGACCCCGCCCCACCGGCACCCGGAGCCCCCTGCCCCGCCCACGGCCAGGGGGCTCCGCCGTGCGCCGGCCCGTCACCCGGCCCGCTCCGCACCCGGCCCTCGGCCCGGCCCGGCACCACCGGACCGCCGGGCGTGCCTCACCGGCCCAGCACGATCCGGGCCATGCCGTCCAGCGCCGGGTTGGCGGGGTCCCAGTAGCCGGTGTGGCCGTACCGGCCGCTGGGGAAGCGCCGGCCGCCGAAGGCCGGGTCACTCGGGTCCGCCCCGAACCACAGCTCGTGACCGGAGCGGTCCAGGAGCGCCACCGCCGGGCCGAGCGGGGTGGCGCCGAGCAGCGTACGGCGGGCCAGCTCGTCGGGCGGCCGGGTCAACCGGATCACGTCGTCCGGCGCACTGCTCGCCCAGACCTGCCCGGCCGGCAGGCCCAGCTCGCCGGCGTGCGCCACGCCCACCCCCGGCGACCCCACGAAGACCAGCGCGTCGGCGCTCAGCCCGTGGTCCCGGGCGGCGGCACCCACCACCACCGACCCGTAGCTGTGGCCGAGCACGGTCTGCCGGGCCGCCGGCCCCTCGTGGGAGGCGCGCAGCCCCTCCTGGAACCGGTGCAGCGCCGGACCGGCGTCCCGGGCCTGCCCGTCGCGTACCGCCTCGTGGAGGAAGTCCGGGGCGTCGTAGTCGAGCCAGAGCACCGCCGCGGTCTCCTCGGTCGGGGCGAGCGCCGCGCAGCGGTCCCGCACCCGGGCCGCCCGGCCCAGCTCGCCGGGGGCGTCGGCCAGGCTGCTGCCCATCCCCGGCACGTACGTCAGCACCGCGCCGGCCCGGTCGGGATTGCCCAGCGCCACGATCGCCCGCCCGTCCCCGGCCGGCTCCAGCCCGAGCAGGTACGCCCGGGGACCGTCCGCCCCGGTCAACCGCCCGGTCAACCCGTCCAGCCCGTGCAGCGCCCCCTCCACCCCGGCGAGCCGGACCCGCCGGGCCAGCTCGAGCGGCCCTGGCAACAACGGCCGCAGCAGCCGGCCGCGCAGCGCCAGCAGGGCGTTCCGCCGCTCGGCCAGCAGCAACCGGTTGGCCTGGTCCCGGGCGGCCACCGGCACCCCGTCGAGGGCGCCCACCCGGGCCGGCTCGTGCCGCACCAGCCAGCGCCGCTCGGCCGGGGTGAGCCCGGTCCACCAGCGGGCCACCTCCGCCGGCCCGGCCCCGGCCGGGGTCGCCAGGCGGGTGGCACGCTCACCCATCCGGTGCCGGCCGCCGTCGCCAGTTCGGCCAGCCGGCCGACCGCCTCCCGGTCGGCGGCCCCGGCCAGGGCCAGCGCTTCGCGGACGGCCGCCGCCACCTGGACCACCCGGGACCGACCGGCGCGGCGGTACGGGGACGGGCCGGATCCGGGTGGACCGCCCCGGTCCGGTCGACCAGCAACCCGCCCGCGTCGGCGAGCGCCACGGCGGCGGCCAGCCGGGCCCTGGCCCCGCCCAGCCGGGCGGCGAACTCGGCGAGCGTCTGGTCGACCTCGATCAGCGCGGGCAGCACGTCGGTCAGGTCGGCACGCAGCCCGGTGAGCCGCTCCCGCGCCGCCGCGGCGGCCGCCCGACCAGCCGGGGCGGAGCGTGGCGGCCTGCCCGTCGAGCTCGTCGGCCCGGCGCCGCATCGGGTCGGTCAGCCCGCGCCAGGCCGCCCCCGCACCGGCCCAGCGCCCCGGATCGGCAGCCCAGAGCTGCGCGTACCCGACGGCAGCGGCGGACGCGGCCCCGGTCGTCGGACGACCGGGAGCCCGGCCGATGGGCTTCCGGCGGGGGCCGGGCGTCCGGCGGGGCCGGTGGAGGGCCGGCCGGGCCGGGCCGGTGGCCGTCGGTCGGGCCCGGTCACCGGGGCAGCCCGGTGAGGCGGCCGGCGGCGCGGGCGTCGACCGCCTCGTAGCCGTCGGCGGCGGTACGCACGGCCGCCCCGGTCTCCGCCACCCGCGCCGCGAGCGTGCCGCACCAGCGGTGCACCGCCGACTCCAGCTCGACCAGCGCCGCGCCGGCCCGCCACCCGTCCGCCGGCACCACCAGCCCAGCCGCCCCGGCCAGCCCGTACGCCAGCCGGTACGCGTCGTCGTCGAGCGCCCGGGCCACCTCGCGCAGCAGCTCCGGCCGGACGGTGAACGGCTCCTCGCTCATCGGTGCTCCTCCCCGGGATCCCCGGCGCGGGCCGGGCGGTCGACGGGGACGACGCTAGGCAGCCCGGCACCGGGCGGGCCGACCCTGTGGACGAGCGGCGGTGGTCGTACCCCCGGGTCGTCCACAGGCGTTGCCCACCGCGCAGCCGGCGGCTAATCTGCCGCCGCGCCCGCCGGTAGGGTGAGGTCGTGATCGTGGCGGTCGGCATCGACGTCGTGCTGGTGGACCGGTTCACCCGGGCCCTGGCCCGGACGCCGCTGCTGGCCGACCGGCTCTTCACCGAGGCCGAGCGGTTCACCCGCGCCGGCAACCCGCGCTCGCCCGAGTCGATGGCCGCCCGTTTCGCGGCCAAGGAGGCCGTCGCCAAGGCGCTCGGTGCACCGGGCGGGCTGAGCTGGCACGACTGCGAGATCGTGCCGGACCCGGACGGCCGGCCCTGGCTGACCGTCGCCGGCACGGTGGCCGCCGCCGCGACCGAACGCGGGATCAACCGCTGGCACCTGTCGCTGTCCCACGACGGCGGCATCGCCTCGGCCATGGTGGTCGCGGAACGCTGAGCTGACCGGCGGGCCGACCCGCCGGAGGACGGGGTACGCATGAAACCGGTGTGGCGGGTTGCGGACGTACGCGCGGCGGAGGCCGGCCTGATGGCGACCGTGCCGCCCGGGACGCTGATGCAGCGGGCGGCGGCCGGGTTGGCCCGCCGCTGCGCCCTGCTCCTGGCCGACCGGGGCGGGGTCTACGGCGCCCGGGTGCTGCTGCTGGTCGGCTCCGGGGACAACGGCGGCGACACCCTGTACGCGGGCGCCCGCCTGGCCCGGCGCGCGCGCGGCCGTCTCCGCCCTGCTGCTGACCCCCGACCGGGCGCACGCCGACGGGCTGGCCGCGTTCCGGGCCGCCGGCGGCCGGCTGGTGGACCGGCCCCCGGCCCTGGTCGACCTGGTGCTGGACGGGATCGTCGGGATCGGTGGCACCGGCGGGCTGCGGGAGACCGCCGACCAGCTCGCGGCGAGCCTGGTCCGGCACTGCGGGCGGGACGGGCCCGGGCCACCGTGGTGGCGGTGGACGTGCCCAGCGGCGTGGCGGTGGACACCGGGGACGTGCCGCTGACCGAGTCCGGCCGCCCCAGGGCGGTGCGGGCCGACGTGACGGTGGCGTTCGGCGCGCTGAAGCCCGCCCTGGTGGTGGGGCCCGCCGCTGCCCTGGCCGGGCAGGTGGAACTGGTCGACATCGGGCTGGCGCCGTGGCTGCGCGGTACGCCCGCGCTGCGGGTCACCGAGTGGTCGGACGTGGTGGACTGGTGGCCCGGGCTCGGCCCGTCCTCGGAGAAGTACACCCGGGGCGTGGTGGGGCTGGCGACCGGTTCGGCGACCTATCCGGGGGCGGCCGTGCTCTCGGTGGGTGGCGCGCTGGCCGGGCCGACCGGCCTGGTCCGCTACGCGGGCGGGGCGCGGGCGGAGGTGCTGCACCAGCACCCGTCGGTGATCGCCGCCGGCCGGGTCGCCGACGCCGGCCGGGTGCAGGCCTGGGTGTGCGGCTCGGGGCTGGGCACCGGCGAGGAGTCGGCCGCCGAGCTGCGGGCGGTGCTCGCCGCGCCGGTCCCGGTGGTGCTCGACGCCGACGCGCTGACCCTGCTGGTGGACGGCCGGATGGCCGACCGGCTGCGCGGACCGGGACGCCCCGATCGTGGTGACCCCGCACGACCGGGAGTACGCCCGGCTCTGTGGGGAGACCCCGGCGCGGACCGGGTGGCGGCGGCACTGCGGCTGGCCGCCTGGATGAACGCGGTGGTGCTGCTCAAGGGGGACCGCACGGTGATCGGCACGCCCGACGGCCGGGCGTACGTCAACCCGACCGAACCCCGGCGCTGGCCACCGGGGGCACCGGGGACGTGCTGGCGGGGCTGCTCGGCTCGCTGCTGGCGGCCGGGGTGCGGGCCGACCGGGCGGCCGCCGCGGCGGCGTACCTGCACGGGCTGGCCGGCCGGGAGGCGGCCCGGGGTGGCCCGGTGACCGCGCCCGACGTGGCCACCGCGCTGCGTCCGGTGATCGCCCGGCTGTCCTGATCCGGCGACGCGCGGGCCGGGGCGGGTCGCCGCCGAGCCGCGCGGTGATCACCGACGGAAGTAGGCTGGGGTCATGTGGCAGTCGGAGGTGCGCGTCGACCTGGACGCGATCCGGGAGAACGTGGCCCGGCTGAAATCGGGCACCAGCGCCGAACTGATGGCGGTGGTGAAGGCCGACGGGTACGGCCACGGCATGGTCCCGGCCGCCCGGGCCGCCCTGGACGCCGGCGCCGACTGGCTCGGGGTCTGCACCCTCGACGAGGCGTTGACCCTGCGCCGGGAGGGGATCACGGCCCCGGTGCTGGCCTGGCTGCTCGACCCGGGGCTGCCACTGCACGACGGCGTCGCGGTGGGCGTGGACCTGGGCTGCGCCAGCCTGCCGCAGCTGGACGAGATGATCGAGGCGAGCCGGCGGGCGGACCGCCCGGCCCGGCTGCACCTGAAGATCGACACCGGGTTGTCCCGGGGCGGAGCCACCGTCGCCGACTGGCCCACCCTGCTGGAGGCCGCCGCGAAGGCCCAGGCCGACGGCCTGGTCGAGGTGGTCGGGGTGTGGAGCCACTTCGTGTACGCGGACTCGCCCGGCCACCCCACCACGGACCGTCAGCTCGCCGTCTTCCACGAGGGGCTGGCCATGGTCGAGCGGGCCGGCCTGCGCCCCCGCTACCGGCACCTGGCGAACTCGGCCGCCACGCTGACCCGCCCGGACACCCACTTCGACCTGGTCCGGCCGGGCATCGCGATCTACGGCCTCTCCCCGGTGGCCGGCGAGAAGTACGGGCTGCGTCCGGCGATGAGCGCCCGCGCCCGGGTGATGCTGACCAAGCGGGTGCCGGCCGGCACCGGCGTCTCCTACGGCCACACCTATCTCACCGAGACCGAGGCGAACCTGGCGGTGGTGCCGCTCGGCTATGCCGACGGGGTGCCCCGGCACGCCTCGAACACCGGCCCGGTGCAGCTCGGCGGGAAGCGCCGGACCATCTCCGGCCGGGTCTGCATGGACCAGTTCGTGCTGGACTGCGGCGAGGACGAGATCGCCGCAGGTGACGTGGCGACCCTCTTCGGCAGCGGCGCCGACGGTGAGCCGACGGCCGACGACTGGGCCGACGCGGTGGGCACCATCAACTACGAGATCGTCACCCGGTTCGGCGGGGTCCGGGTGCCCCGCGTCTACGACGGCGACCGGCCATGACCTCCCCGTCCCCGTCCCGGTTCCGGATTCCCCGCCCCCGGACGGCGGCCGGGAAGGTCGCCGGGCTGGTCGGGGCCGCGGTCGGCGTGGCCGCCGCCGGGCTCGCCGCGGGCGTGGTGAGCGAACGCGTCCTGGTCCGCCGGCTCAAGGCCGACCCCACCGATCCGTACGCGCACGAGGTCTTCGGTGAGCAGCGGTACGACGAGTCGTACCGGTTCGAGATGCCGGACGGCACCGACATCCACGTCGAGGTGGTCGAGCCGACCCGGCCGGTGCCGGGGCACCCGACGGTGGTGCTGGTGCACGGCTTCTGCCTGGACATGGGGACGTTCCACTTCCAGCGCAAGATGCTCGCCGCGCGGGGCGACTACCGGATCGTCGCGTACGACCAGCCCGGCCACGGCCGCTCGGGCCGGCTCGAGTCCGGCGAGTACGACCTCGCCGCGCTGGGCCGCACCCTGCGCCGGGTGCTCGACGAGACCGCCCCGGAGGGGCCGCTGGTGCTGGTCGGCCACTCGATGGGCGGCATGACGATCATGGCGTTGGCCGAGCTCTATCCGGAGCTGTTCGGCGACCGGGTGGTCGGCACCGTGCTGATGGCCACCTCCGGCGGCCTGGTCGCCGAGACCAAGCTGGTCGCGCCGGCCCTGATCGGTCGGGTCGGCGCCCCGGTGCTCTACATGATGAGCAACGCCACCCGGTACGGCGGCACGATCATCGACAAGGCGCGGCAGTCCACCACCAACGTGGCCTGGCTGCTGACCCGCAAGTACGGCTTCGGCACCCCGAAGCCGAGCCCGGCCCTGGTGTCGTACGTGGAGATGATGAACTCGCGGACGTCGGCCGACACGGTGACCCGCTACCTGCGTACCCTGGCCACCCATTCGCGCTATCCGGCGCTGGCCGCGCTGGCCGACACGCCGGTGCTGGTGATCGTCGGGGACAAGGACATGATCACCCCGGTGACCCACTCGGAGGAGATCGTCCGGCGGCTGCCGCACGCCGAGTTCGTCAAGATCCACGACAGTGGGCACGTGGTGATGCTGGAGCACGCCGACCAGGTCAACACGGCGCTGGAGAGGTTCCTGGAGTCGCTGTGAGCGCGAGGAGTGAGCCGGTTTCGCGAGCCCCGCAGTCGCGAGCGGAGGTGGCGCCGTGACCGTGGTCGTGGAGTTGAAGACCGTCGACGACACGCACGAGTTCGGCCGCCGGCTGGCCGGCGTGCTGCGCGCCGGTGACCTGCTGCTGCTCAGTGGCCCGCTGGGCGCCGGCAAGACCGCGCTCACCCAGGGCATCGGCGCCGGTCTCGGGGTGCGCGGGGACGTCACCTCGCCGACCTTCGTGATCGCCCGGGTGCACCGGCCCGACCCGGAGCGCGGCGGCCGGGTGACCCTGGTGCACGCGGACGCGTACCGGCTGGGGGACGCGGCGGACCCGCGCGCCGAGATCGACGACCTGGACCTGGACGCCTCGGTGGACGAGGCGGTGACCGTGGTCGAGTGGGGCGAGGGGCTGGTCGAGCAGCTGGTCGACGCGCACCTGCGGGTGCGGATCGACCGGCGGGACGACGACACCCGGGTGGTCGCGTTGGAGCCGGTCGGCGGCGACTGGGCGGACCGGCTCGCCACCCTCGACTGAGCGCTGTCGTACCCGCTGCCTAGAGTGCCCGGGACCGACTGCGAAAGGTTGCCGATGCCCGACGACGCGCCCACCCTGGACCTGCTGGCGCTGCTGCCCGACGACTGGCGGGCGGTGCTCACCCCGCACCTCGACCCGGCGCGCACCGCCGCGCTGGCCGAGTTCGTCGCCCGGGAGTACGCGACACAGACCGTCTTCCCGCCGGTCGAGGACCTCTTCTCCGCCTACCGGCTGTGCGGGCCGGCGCAGTGCCGGGTGCTGATCCTCGGGCAGGACCCCTACCACAAGGCGGGGCAGGCGCACGGGCTGAGCTTCAGCGTGCGCGAGGGTGTGTCGGTGCCGCCGTCGCTGCGCAACGTCTTCAAGGAGCTGGGCGAGGACCTGGGCGTGCCAAAGCCGCGCAGCGGCAACCTGGACGGTTGGGCGGCCCAGGGCGTGCTGCTGCTCAACTCGGTGCTCACCGTCCGGCAGGCCACCCCCGGGTCGCACGCGAACTCCGGGTGGGAGGAGTTCACCGACGCCACCATCCGCGCCCTGGACGCCCTCGACCAGCGCGTCGTCTTCCTGCTCTGGGGCGGGTACGCCCGCAAGAAGGCGGCCCTGGTCACCAACCCGCAGCACGTGGTGCTGGAGGCCGGCCACCCCAGCCCGATGAACCCGCGCGGCTTCCTCGGCAGCCGGCCGTTCAGCGCGGCCAACAAGGCCCTCGCCGACGCCGGCCTGCCCACCGTCGACTGGGAACGCTCCGCCGGCTGACCCAGGTCGGCCGTGCGGCGGGTGGGCAGCCGGGCGAGCGTGTCAGCTCAAGGACAGGTCCCTGGACAGTTACGGTTCGTGACATCACCGTCGTGAGCAGTAATCTCCGACCTGAACGAGGTGGCCCATGGCAAAGATCATCAACCTGCGCGCACCGGACTCGATGCGCCTGCACGACCTGCCCGAACGCGAGATCGAGAAGTACGTCACCGAGCAGGCCGACCGGGTCCTCTCCGTGCTCCCGGAGGAGATCCGGCCGGCCGGCGTCAACACCGTCGTCATCGACGCGCTGCGCCCCGGCACGGCGGCGGATCCGGGCGTCTGGGCCGAGTGGAGCCGGGCCTGCTGCGGACACCGCAGTCGGATCGAGGACTTCGAGGAGCCGGTCCTGCAGGAGTGGACCGCCGACGGCAGCCTGGCCCACATCGACGCCCGCGGTCAGCACGTCGAGTCCCAGCTGCGCCACACCACCCTCGAATATCCCGACATGCACCGGGCCGGCGGGGCCGGCGCGGCCTAGGCCCGGCCGCCATGCCACCGGTCGCGCTGACCCTGCACCGGAGCCGGTTCGACCCGGACCGGGTCCGCACCCTGCCCCGCGACGGGCACCTCCTGGTCATCGACCAGGTCTCCGGCCGGTGGACCACGGTCGACCAGCGGGTGGAGCCCCTGCTCCCGCTGGTCGACCAGCCACCGGCGCTGCTGCCCGCCGCCGTCCGGGAGCCGGTCGCCCGGCTCCGCCAACTCCTGCTCGACCAGGGGATCGGGGTGGTCGGTGGGGAGCAACGGTTCAGCGAGCTGAACACGCTGATCCTGAAGCTCACCAACGCGTGCAACCACGCCTGTGCCTACTGCTACGACTTCGAGGTCTTCGAGAAGGCCACCACCATCGACCGGGCGGTCGCGGTGGCCGCGATCGAACAGGCGCTCGAGATCGCGCCGGCCGAGCTGGCGGTGATCCTGCACGGCGGCGAACCGATGCTGCTCTGGCCGCTCATCGAGGACCTGGTGGTCACCGGGGAACGGCTCGCCGCCGAACGCGGCCGGCGGATCCGGTTCGTCGGGCAGAGCAACTTCTCCCGGCTCACCGACCGGGTGGTGGAGTTCTCCGGCGCCCACGACATCGCCTGGGGCGTCTCGGTCGACGGGCCACCGCCGGTGCACGACCTGTTCCGCCGGGACCATCGCGGGCGCGGCACGTACGACGCGTTCGCCTCGGCGCTGGCCCGCTACCCGGACTTCGTCCGCTCGGCCGGCGTGATGAGCACCATCACGGCCGCCAACCAGCGGCTGCTGCTGCCGCTGGCCCGGCACTTCCGCGACGTCGGGATGACCACCTGGGACTGGAGCCTCTTCCAGCCGATCGGGCGCGGGCGCGCCGACGCGGCCCGGTTCGGTCTGGACCCGGCGGTGCTGGCCGAGGCGTGGGAGGAGCTCTTCGGAGCGGTGGAGGGCGGCGAGTTCCCCGGCTTCGCCGTGCTGCCCGTGAAGAAGTACCTGGACAACTTCCTCGCCGGGCCGGGCGGCAACATGTGCCTGCGCGGCGACTGCGGGGCCGCCCGCGACCTGCTCTCGGTCTCCTCGGACGGCACCGTGGAGGCGTGCGACTGCATCGACCCGACCGGCCCGCTCGCCGGGCTCGGCACGGTGGCCGGCGGCCTGGCCGACGCCCGCAGCAGCGACGTGGCCACCACCATCCGGCACCGGGACCTGTCGGCGAGCCGGTGCGCGGACTGCCTATGGCTGGGGGTGTGCGGCGGCACCTGCCTGGCGCACGCGCCCTCGCTCAACGAGGTGTGGGACAGCGGCTGCGCGGTGGCGCTGAGCGCCTTCGACCGGATCTCGCTCTCCCTGGTGCGCGGGGACGGCCTGCTGGACTGGCTGCGCAGCCTGACGGCGGGATGCGCCCATGCGTAGCCTGGCCGCCGCGCTCCAGGAACTCTCCTTCGACCCGCTGCACGCCCGGGTGCTCGGCGACCGTGGTCCGGCGGAGGTCGACGAGTTGGCCGGCTGGCTCGCCGCGGGCGACCCGTACCGGGAGAACCGGCGGATCGGGCAGGCGCTGGCGGCGGTCGGCGGCGACAGCGGGCCGGACGCCGTCCGGCGGGTGCTGGCCCACCAGCTCTGGTGTGCCTGGCGGCAGGCCCGCTGGACGGCGGGGGCGGCCCGGCCACTGCCGACCACGCAGGTGGTGGGCGCCGAGTGGCTGGCCGAGACCGCCGGGCACCCGACGGTGCTGGTGTCCCCGCTGACCGTGCCTGCCCCGGACGCGCTGCACGCCGTGGCCGAGGTCTTCGGTGACCGTCCGCTGGTGGCCTTCGGCGAGGACACCAGCAGCGCCGAACTCCCCGCCGGGGTCCGGGTGCCGGTGGTCTCCGAGGGCAGCGGGGCGCTGCGCCGGATCCTGGCCACCCTGGCCGACGGCGGGGTGCTCTGCACGTATCCGGACTTCGTCTATCCGGGGCGGGGGGTGGAACCGGTCACCCTGTTCGGGCGGCGCCGACCGATCTCCGCGGGCTTCGTCTCGCTGGCCGCCCGACCGGGCACCATGCTGCTCCCGGCGGTGCTGCACCGTCGTGGCGACCGGCTGGTCCTGCGGCTGGAGGAGCCGCTGCTGGTCGGTGACCGTCCCGCCGACCGGGCGTCGGCCCGGGCCGGGCTGCGGCAGGTGCTGGCGGACGTGCTCGCCGCGTTGATCAGCCGGGCACCGGAGCAGTGGCTGCTGCTGCCCACGCTGACCTTCGACAGCCCGCAGCTCGCGCCGCTGCCGGCCGCCGGTCGCTGATCCGGTGGCGGGTCGGCCGACGGAGACGGGGGGTGACGGGGCGTGACCGGGGCGGCGACTAGGCTGGCTTACCGTGCTCGTACTGGTGGTGGACTCCTCGACGCCCGCGGTGACCGCGGCGCTGGTCGAGGTCTCGGCGGACGGCGTCACACCCCGCGCGCAGCGCTGCACCGTCGACGCGCGGGCGCACGGTGAGCTGCTCGCCCCGCAGGTCGACGCGGTGCTGGCCGACGTCGACGCCCGCCCGCGTGACCTGACCGCGATCGTCGCGGGGCTCGGCCCCGGCCCGTTCACCGGGCTGCGGGTGGGGCTGGTCACCGCCGCCACCATGGGGCAGGTGCTCGGCATCCCCACGTACGGTGTCTGCTCGCTGGACGGCATCGGTCACCCGGCGGCGGCCGGCGAGCCGGTGCTCGCCGCGAGCGACGCCCGCCGCCGCGAGGTCTACTGGGCCGTCTACGACGGCGCGGGCCAGCGGATCGCCGGGCCGGACGTGGCGGCCCCCGCGGTCGTCGCCGAGCGGGCCCGCGACCTGGCCGTCACCGTCGCGGTCGGCGACGGCGCGCACCGGTACGCGGACGTGCTCGGCCTGCCGCTGCGGGCCGAGCCGCGCTACCCGGACCCGACGGTGCTGGCCGTGCTGGCCGCGGAGCGGATCCGGGCGGGCGCCCCCGGCGAGCCGCTCACCCCGCTCTACCTGCGTCGCCCGGACGCGGTCGCGGCGACCGGCCACAAGCCGGTCCTACCGTGAGCGCGAGGAGTGCGCCGGGTTTGCGAGCCCCGCAGTCGCGATCCGAGGTGGCACAGTGAGCGAGGTACGACTGGGCCGGTTCCGTTGGTGGCACATCGCGCAGGTGCTGCCGATCGAGGCGGACCTCTTCGGCGCGGAGCAGTGGTCGGCGGCGATGTTCTGGAACGAGCTGGCCAACGGTCACCACTACCTCGTCGCCACCGACGACGACGGCCGCGTCCTCGGCTATGCCGGCCTCGCCGTGGCGCCGCCCGACGAGGCCTGGGTGCAGAACATCGCGGTGCGGCGGGACGCCCAGCGCCGGGGGGTCGGCCGGCTGCTGCTGGAGGCGCTGCTCGCCGAGGCCGCCCGGCGCGGCGCCCGGAGCACGCTGCTGGAGGTGGCGGCGGACAACGGCCCGGCCCAGCGGCTCTACGCCACGTACGGCTTCGAGCCGATCGGGGTGCGGCGCGGCTACTACCAACCCAGCAACACCGACGCGCTGGTCATGCAGCGGAACCAGGAAGATCATGGCTGACGAACCACTGGTCCTCGGGATCGAGACCTCCTGCGACGAGACCGGCGTGGGCATCGTGCGGGGCCACACCCTGCTGGCCGACGCGATCGCCTCCAGCGTGGACGAACACGCCCGGTTCGGCGGCGTGGTGCCGGAGGTGGCGAGCCGGGCCCACCTGGAGGCGATCGTCCCGACCATGGACCGGGCGCTCGCCGAGGCCGGGGTGACGATCGCCGACATCGACGCGATCGCGGTCACCTCCGGCCCGGGGCTGGCCGGTGCGCTGCTGGTCGGGGTGGCCGCCGCGAAGGGTTACGCGCTCGCCGCCGAGAAGCCGGTCTACGGGGTGAACCACCTCGCCGCGCACGTCGCCGTGGACACCCTGGAGCACGGCCCGCTGCCCGAGCCGGCGATCGCCCTGCTGGTCTCCGGTGGGCACTCCTCGCTGCTGCGGGTCGACGACCTGGCCGGGGGCGTCACCCCGCTCGGTGCGACCATCGACGACGCGGCCGGTGAGGCGTTCGACAAGGTGGCCCGGCTGCTCGGGCTGCCGTTCCCCGGCGGGCCGTGGATCGACCGGGAGGCCCGGGCCGGCGACGCGGGGGCGATCGGCTTCCCGCGCGGCCTCACCGCCGCCAAGGACCTCGCCGCGCACCGCTACGACTTCTCCTTCTCCGGGCTGAAGACCGCGGTGGCCCGCTGGGTGGAGGCCCGGCAGCGGGCCGGTGAGCCGGTGCCGGTGGCCGACGTGGCCGCGTCGTTCCAGGAGGCGGTCTGCGACGTGCTGGTCGGCAAGGCGCTGGACGCCTGCCGGACCAGCGGGATCGACACGCTGGTGATCGGTGGGGGAGTGGCGGCGAACTCCCGGCTGCGGGCGTTGGCCGAGCACCGGGCGGCGAAGCACGGGATCCGGGTACGGGTGCCCCGTCCGAAGCTCTGCACGGACAACGGCGCGATGGTCGCCGCGCTCGGCTCGCACCTGGTCGCCTCGGGTGTCGCGCCGAGCCGCCTCGACCTGCCCGCCGACTCCGCCCTGCCGCTGACCACGGTCAGCGTCCGAACCCCGGGACGAGCGTCATGATCGTACGGATGTGGGAGGCGCGGGCGGAGCCGTACGGCTTCGCGGACCTCATCACCTGGGTCTGCGACACCGCGCTGCCCGACTTCGAGCACGACCCGCTGCACCTGTCCAGCGAGGTCTTCTCCTCCACCGACCACCGGGTGGTGGTGATCTCGAAGTGGCGCAGCGGCCCCCGGGACCTGCCGGAGCCGCCGGCCCGGCTGGTGGCCCGGCCGCCGCACTCGTGGGACTTCACCCGGGTCGACCGCTGACCCGGCGGACTCCGGCCGCCAGGATCGCCCCGATGACCAGGCCGGGGTCGGCCGGGAAATCGTTCGCGCCGCGTCGGGCCGGCCGCCTAGCGTCGGGAGACATGCCCGTGTCACCGGCCGGCGACCCCGGCACCCCCGACGACCGGTCCGCCACCCGCTACCTGGTGTGGCTGGCCGGCCGGCACCCTGTCCTGTTCGGCGCGGGCATCGGGCTCGGCGTCGTCTGGATGCTGGCGCAGGCGCTGATGCCGGCCACGGTGGGCCGGGCGATCGACGCCGGCCTGGGTCAACGCGACCCGGACGCGCTGCTCCACTGGGGAGCGGCCCTGCTGGGGCTGGGTGTGCTCCAGGCGGTCACCGGGATGCTCCGGCACCGCTGCGCGGTGCAGAACTGGCTGGCCGCCGCGTACCGGACCGTGCAGGTGACCGTCGAGGCCACCAACCGGCTGGGCGCCGCGCTGCCCCGCCGGGTGGCGGCGGGCGAGGTGGTCAGCATCGGTACGGCCGACATCGGCCAGATCGGGCACGCCGTCGACATCACCGCCCGGGGCACCGGTTCGGTGGCGGCCGTCGTGGCGGTCGCGGTGATCCTGCTGACCGCGTCGGTGCCGTTGGGGCTGGTGGTGGTGCTCGGCGTGCCGCTGCTCATGGGGCTGGTCGGTTTGCTGATCCGGCCGCTGCACCGGCAGCAGCAGGCCTACCGGGACGCGGAGGGCCGGCTGACCGCCCGGGCCGCCGACATCGTCTCCGGGCTGCGGGTGCTGCGTGGGGTGGGCGGCGAGCCGGTGCTCTCCGCGCGCTACCGGGAAGAGTCCCAGGCGTTGCGGGCCGGCGGGCTGCGGGTGGCCCGGGTGGAGTCGTTGCTCCAGGCCGCCCAGATCCTGCTGCCCGGCGTGTTCCTGGTGCTGGTGACCTGGCTGGGGGCCCGCTTCGCGCTGCGCGGCGAGATCAGCGCCGGCCAGCTCGTCGCCTTCTACGGCTACACCGCCTTCCTGGTCAGCCCGTTGCGCAACCTCACCGAGGCGGCCGACAAGCTGACCCGGGGGCACGTCGCCGCCCGCCGGGTGGTCCGGCTGCTCCGGCTCGCCCCGGAGCTGGTCGACCCGGCCCGGCCGGTGCCGCTGCCCGACGGGCCCGGCGAGCTGGTCGACGTCCGGTCGGGGTTGGTGCTGCGGCCGGGACGGTTCACCGCGCTGGCCGCCACCGCGCCCGAGGACGCCACCGAGATCGCCGACCGCCTCGGCCGGTACGTCGAGGGCGACGTGACCCTGCACGGCGTACCGCTGCGGGAGGTGGCACTGGCGACGGTGCGCGAGCGGATCCTGGTGGCCGACAACGACGCGCACCTGTTCACCGGCCCGCTGCTCGCGGAGCTGGACCCGCACGGGACGAGCGACCGGGCCGCCGTCGAGGCGGCCCTGGTCGCGGCGAGCGCGACGGACATCGTGGCCGCGCTCCCCGCCGGGCTGGACAGCCCGGTGGCGGAGCGGGGCCGGGAGTTCTCCGGGGGGCAGCGGCAGCGGCTGCTGCTGGCCCGCGCGCTGGTGGCCGACCCGGAGACGCTGATCCTGGTGGAGCCGACCAGTGCGGTGGACGCGCACACCGAGGCGCGGATCGCGGACCGGCTGGGTGCGGCCCGGCGCGGCCGCACCACGCTGGTCTGCACCACCAGCCCGTTGATGCTGGGCCGGGCCGAGCACGTGGTCTTCGTGGAGGACGGCAAGGTGGTGGCCACCGGCCGGCACGACGAGCTGCTCGCCACCGAGCCGCGCTACGTGGCCACGGTGAGCCGGGAGGAGGACGCGTGAGCACCGCACTGCCCGTCGCCGACGCCGACCAGGTCCGGCGGTACGCCCGTACCCTGGTCCGCCGGCACCCGCGCGGCCTGGCCGTGGCCCTCGGCCTGCACGCGCTCGCCGCCGCGACCGGCCTGGTCGCGCCGCGGCTGCTCGGCGACCTGGTGGAGGGCATCTCACGCGGCGTCGGCACGGTGACCGTGGACCGGATCGCGCTGGCCATCGGCGGTTTCGTGGTGGTCCAGTCGGTGCTGGTGCGCTTCGCGCACCTGGCCTCGGCCCGGCTCGGTGAGCGGGTGCTGGCCGAGCTGCGGGAGGACTTCGTCGACCGGGTGCTCGCGCTGCCCTTGTCCACCGTGGAGCGTGCCGGGACCGGTGACCTGCTCACCCGGACCTCGCGGGACGTCTCCGCGCTGTCCCGGACGGTCCGGTTCGCCGTGCCGGAGACGCTGATCGCGGTGGTGACCGTGGCGCTGATCCTCGCCGCGCTGCTGCTGACCGGCCCACTGCTGGCGCTGCCCTGCCTGCTCGCGGTGCCGGTGCTGTGGGTCGGCACCCGCTGGTACCTGCGCCGGGCGCCGGCCGGCTATCTGCGGGAGAACGCCGCCTACTCGGACATCACCGACGGGATCAGCGAGACCGTCGAGGGGGCGCGGACCACCGAGGCGCTGCGCCAGCAGGCCCGCCGCCGGGCGCGCAGCGCCGCCGACATCCGCCGGTCGTACGCGGCCGAGCGCTACACCCTGTATCTGCGGACGGTCTTCTTCCCGGTCGCCGAGATCGGGTACGTGGTGCCGGTGTCGGCCACCCTGGTGATCGGCGGCTGGTTCCACCTGAAGGGCTGGGTCAGCCTCGGGCAGGTCACCGCGGCGACGCTCTATGTCCAGCAGCTCGTGGACCCGATCGACCGGCTGCTGTCCTGGCTGGACGAGTTCCAGGTCGGCGGGGCCTCGATGGCCCGGCTGCTCGGGGTCTCCGAGGACCGGCCCGCGTCGCCGACCGCCCCCGCCGGCCCCGTGCCGACGGACGGGGACCGTGGCGTCGCCGCCCACGACGTGCGGTACGCCTACCGGGAGGGCCACGACGTGCTGCACGGGGTGACCCTGGTGCCCCGGCCGGGGGAGAAGCTGGCCATGGTCGGCCCCTCGGGCGCCGGCAAGTCGACCCTCGGCCGGCTGCTGGCCGGGGTGCACGCGCCCCGGTCCGGTGCGGTCACCGTGGCCGGCCGGTCCCTGGCGGAGCTGCCCCTGGACGAGCTGCGCGGCCACGTCGCCCTGGTCACCCAGGAGCACCACGTCTTCATCGGCACCCTGGCGGAGAACGTGGCGATGGTCCGCCCCGGTGCGGACCCGGCGCAGGTACAGGACGCGTTGGCCGCCGTCGACGCGCTGGACTGGGCCGACGGGCTCCCCGACGGGCTGGACACGGTGGTCGGTGCGGGCGGCCATCCGCTCTCCCCGGCGCAGGCGCAGCAGCTCGCGCTGGCCCGGCTGGTGCTGGCCGACCCGCACACCCTGGTCCTCGACGAGGCCACCTCGCTGATCGACCCGCGGGCCGCCCGGGAGCTGGAACGGTCGCTGGCGGCGGTGCTGCACGGCCGGACGGTGGTCGCCATCGCGCACCGGCTCTTCTCCGCGCACGACGCGGACCGGGTCGCGGTCGTCGAGGACGGCCGGATCACCGAGCTGGGTTCGCACGACGAGCTGGTCGCCGCCGACGGTGCGTACGCCGCCCTCTGGCGCTCCTGGCACGGCTGACCCATAAGGAGGGGCCCCCTGTACAACGGATTCCGTTGTACAGGGGGCCCCTGTTAACACCTGCGGGCCGGCGTCAGGTGCGGCGCATGATGCGATAGGTGGCGAAGCCGCCGGTGGCCAGCGCGGCGAGGAAGACCAGCCAGACGACGGTGGTGCTGACCTCGACGCCGCGACCCGAACCGACGTTGGCGGCGGCCGCAGCGACCAGCGAGTCGCTCTGCGCGGGCGGGAGCGCGGCCGGCGGGAGCTGCTGCCAGCGGACCAGTCCGGTGCTCTCCAGCATCGACATGTGGTCGTTGACGAACTTGTTGGCCTCCTCGGCGAGCTTGCGCACGATCGGGTCACGGGTGCTGGCCCGGACCGCTCCGATCACCGGGAAGATGTTGCCGTGCGCGACCCGGAGCCGGGTCACGAAGATCTGGTCGAACTGGTTGCCGGTGGCGTTCTGCATCTCGGTCAGCCAGCCCTGCTGCTGGGTGGTCGGCGTGGTCGGCAGGACGGCGCCGAGCTTGTTGGCCGCCTCCACCACGAGCTGGTCGAGGACGCCGTGCTGCCGGGAGATCTCGGCGCCGATCTCGCGTACCCGCTTGGACTGGCCCTTCTCGGCGGCCATGTTCCCGGCCGGCATCTCCCAGAGTCCGGCCAGCCGTACGCCGTTGAGCAGGGTCATGTCGGCGGCGTTCATCTGCTGTCCCGGCGCGGGTGCGGCCAGGGCGGTCGCGGGCAGGACGCCGAGCCCGGCGACCAGGGTGACGAGCAGCACCGCCACCCGGTGCGCTGCCCGGCGGTGTGCGGATTCCAGCGGTGCCATGGGTTGCGGTGCCTCCTCGGTCCGGGCCGGTACGCGGGTGTCGCGGACGGGCCGTGGCGCCCGTCCGGACACTGGTACGGATCACGGGTTCGATCAGTTCACCGGCGGGCGGGGCGGCTGTCGGAGTACGCCGGCGGGGGCCGTCCGGCTGGACGGCCCCCGCGTCGGTCGGACCGGGCGGCGGGGTGGTCCCGCTAGCGGGCGTACGTCTCGAACTCGGCGACCTTCGGGGTGCCGGTCGAGCTGACGATCCTGAAGGTGATCTTGCTCAGCGAGGTCGGGGTGAAGGTGACGGTGCCCGCTCCGGTGCCGGCGGCCAGGACCGCCCCGGTGTCGTGGTTGACGAGCTGCCAGGACCGGATGGCGCCGACCGAGCCGGACGCTTCCCGGATGACGACCCGGGACACCCGGGTGGGGGCGCCCCACTTGATCGAGATGTCACCGGTCGCGCCGGCCGGCGACCACCAGGTGCCCAGGTTGCCGTCGCGTACGTTGCCGTAGCTCGTCCCGTCGGCCTTGCTGGAGCCGTCGGCACCGGCACCGAGGCTCAGGTTGGGGCCGCTGGGCGCGGTGGGCGTCGGCGTGGGGCTGGTGGGCGTCGGGCTCGGTCCCGTCGGCGTCGGCGTCGGCGTCGGGCCGGTCGGCGTCGGCGACGGTGACTGCGGCGAGCAGCTGCCGTTCGACACCTTCAGGCCGGTGTTGGCGCCGGCGGTCTGGCGGACGATCTCCGGCACGCAGCTCGCCGCGTCGAGGGTGTAGGCGTAGGGGATGCTGACGCTGGTGTTGGACCGCGGGTCCGGGCCGGCCGGGTGGTTCTCGGTGCCCGGGGCCGACCAGGTCACGTTGTCGTAGATGTTGCCGCTGACCTGCCAGTACCCGAGGGCGTCGGTGTAGAAGGTGCCGAGGACGTCCTTGGAGTCCTCGAAGTAGTTGTTCTCCACCTTGGCGTGCGCGCCGGCCCGCGAGTTGATGCCGGACTTGACCAGCCCCACGTAGTGGTTGTCGTACATGTGGGCCGTGCCGCCGCGCAGCAGGGGCACCCGGGAGTCGATGTTCTCGTAGCGGTTGTGGTGGAACGTGAGGTAGCTGTTCGACAGGTCGCTCTCGCTGGACCCGATCAGGCCACCCCGACCGGAGTTGCGCAGGATGCTGTACGACAGCGTCACGTACTGCGTGTCGTCCTTCATGTCGAAGAGGCCGTCGAAGCCCTCGGCCTCGCCGCCGGACGCCTCCAGGGTGGCGTGGTCGACCCAGACGTTGCGGACGGTGCTCTCCATGCCGATGGCGTCGCCGCCGTTGGAGGTGGGCGAGCCCGACTTCTTGACGTTCCGGACGGTCACGTTCTGGATGATGATGTTGCTGGCGTCCCGGATGTGGATACCGAGCTGGTCGAAGATCGCGCCGCTGCCGACCCCGATGATGGTGACGTTGCTGATCTGCTTGAGTTCGATCAGGCCGTCGGCGGTGTTGCAGCTGCTGCCGGAGACCTTGCTCGTGTTGCCGTGGTTGATGGTGCCCTCGACCTCGATGGTGATCGGGGTGCTGCTGCTGGCCCGGTTGCACAGGGCGGCATGGATCTGCGTCCCCGTGGTGGCCCGTACGGTCTGTCCGCCCGCTCCGCCGGTGGTCCCGCCGTTGCGGGTCGCGTAGCCGGTGGCGGTGCCGGCCGCCGCCGACGCCTGGGGGGTCGGGAGTGCCGCGCCGACGGCGACCCCGACGGCCGTCGTCGCCAGTGCCGCCTGGAGTCCTCGTGCGAGTGGTCGTCTCATCCTCGCCTCACCTCTGTCCTCGACTGCTGTGGTGGCTGCTGCCTGTCGTGGACACCCGACGCGGTCCCCGCGGCGACGGGGGTGGGTCGGGTGGCCGTGCGTGGTCGTCTGCGGGGACGACCCGGCAAGACTGGAAAGCGCTTTCCACGGTGAGAATAGAGTCACATCTGTCAATGTGGCAAGACCTCGCGCCGGAGCGGCCGGGTCGACGGTCGACGGTCAGGCGGCGTCGAGCGGGTCGGCGAGCAGCCGCTCGAAGGCCAGCTCCGCCGCCCCGACCAGCGGCGCGTCCTCGCCCAGCTTCGGCGTACGCAGCCGCACGTGCTCCAGGCACGCACCCAGACCCACCTGGTGCAGCCGGCTGCGGACCTGCGCGGCGGCGGCCAGGTAGAGGTCCCGCATCGTGCCGCCGAAGATGACCATCTCCGGGTTGAAGATGTTGACCAGGTTGCCGACGCCGAAACCGAGCCAGTCGCCGGCCTGGCGTACCGCGACCTGCGCGCGGGCGTCACCCCGGTCGGCGGCGTCGAAGACGGCCACCAGCGCGTCCCGGCCCCGCGCGTCGGAGCGGCCGGCGGCGCGGAGCAGCCCGTACTCGCCGATCTCGGTCTCCCAGCAGCCCCGCGAGCCGCACTCGCAGCGGGCACCGTCGCGGACCACCACCATGTGGCCGACCTCGCCGCCGTAGCCGCCGTGGCCGGTGAGCCGCCGCCCGCCGGCGATGATGCCGGCACCGACGCCGACGTCCCCGTACAGGTAGATGACGTTGTCGCAGCCGGCCGCGACGCCCCGGGCGTGCTCGGCGAAGGCCGCCACGTCCGCCACGTTGCCGACCGTGATCGGTACGTCGATGCCGAGTTCGTCGGCGAGGGCCGCGCCGATCGGCTCGTCCACCCAGCCGGTGGTGGGGCCGAGCCGGACCAGACCGTCGGCCTTGCGGACCATGCCGCAGACCGCGACGCCCGCCCCCACGCAGAGCGCGTCGGGCGGCACGTGCTGGTGCATCTCCTTGAGCGCGCCGGCCAGCAGCGGCGCGGTCTCCCCGGCGTCCAGGCCGCGCGGCCGTTCCAGCTCCCGGCGGTCGAGCACCTCACCGCCGAGACCGACCCGCGCGGCCCGCAGCCGGTCCACCTCGATCGAGTACGCGTACGCGTAGACCCGGTCCGACGCGGGCCGGACGACCAGTGACGGTCGTCCGGCCCGGCCGGTCTCCTTCGGCGTCCCCTCGCTGACCAGACCGGCGCCGGCCAGGTCGGCGGTCAGCGCGCCGATGGTGCTGCGGTTGAGCCCGAGCGTGGTGGTGAGTTCCGCGCGGGTGGTCGCGCCGTGGACGTGCACGTGTCGCAGCAGCGCGCCGAGGTTCTGCCGCCGGATCTCGTCCTGGCTCGGTCCTACCCGCATGGTTTTCGGTACTCCGTGTCCCCGCTGGTCAGCGTCTACCCGGACTCAGCGGACGCCGGTGGCGGCCGAGCGGCGGCGCGACAGCGCGTCGACACCTGCGGCCAGCAACAGCACCAGGCCGGTGAAGATGTACTTCAGGCCGGAGCTGAGGTTGAGCAGTCCCATGCCGTTGATGATGACAGCCACCACGGCGCCGCCGAGCACCGCGTTGATCATCCGGCCCTTGCCGCCGAAGAGACTGGTGCCACCGATGACGGCTGCGCCGACCGCGTAGAGCAGGACGTTGCTGCCGCCGGTGTTCGGGTCGACCGACCGGTCCTTGCTGGCGGCGATGATGCCGCCGATCGCGGCCATGGCGGAGCAGATGATGAAGGCGGAGATCTTCAGGCGGTCCACGTTGATGCCGGCCCGCCGCGCCGCCTCGGCGTTGCCGCCGACCGCGTAGAGGTGCCGGCCGTATCCGGTGCGGTTGAGCACGAAGGTCCAGAAGACCAGCAGCACCGCGATGATCGGCACGACCACCGGCATGCCCTTGTTGGAGGTGATCAAAGGGTTGATACTGCGCTCCTGGTTGAGCACGTACACGGCGAAGCCGAGCAGCACGGCGAGGCCGACGATCCGGGCGCCGATCACGGCGATCGGGTCGGTGAGCAGGCCCCGGGCCACCCGGTTGCGGTGCCGTAGCAGCTGCGCGCCGGCATACCCGAGGACCGCGACGGCGGCGAGCAGCCAGCCGACCAGCGGCGGGATGCGGCCGTTCTCGATACCGACGATCACCTCGTCGTCGATCGAGATGTTCGTGCCCTCCTTCATCAGCAGCAGCACGATGCCCTGGAAGGCGAGGAAGCCGGCCAGGGTGACCACGAAGGAGGGGATGCCGACCTTGGCGACCAGGAAGCCGATGATGAGGCCGATGACCGCGCCGGTGACCAGGGCGGCGAGCACCGCCACGTACCAGGGGTAGCCGAGCACGGTGACCACGTTGGCCAGGATGGCCGCGCAGACACCGCTGGCGAAGCCGGCGGAGAGGTCGATCTCGCCGAGCAGGAGTACGAAGATCAGGCCCATCGCGATCACGGTGACCGCGGCGCCCTGGGTGAACAGGTTCGCGAAGTTCGCCGCCGAGAAGAAGACCGGCCGGACGATCGCGAACACCAGGCAGAGCACGACGAGGCCGATGACGGCGGGCAGGGAGCCGAGGTCGCCACCGCGTACCCGGCCGAGGTAGTTGCGGACGTGGTCGCCGACGGTGGGTGCCGGGGCGACGGCCGCCGGCCCTTCCTTCTTCACGACGGTGGTGGTCATCGGACGGCTCCTGGGGTCGCGTCGGCCGGCTCGCTGCCGTTGCCCGTGCTGCCGCCGCCCTCGGCTCCGAGGCCGAGGTTGCCGGAACGGCCGGCGGTGATCAGCTCGACCACCTGCGAGTGGGTGATGTCGGTGGTCTTCACCTGGGCGACCATCTGGCCGAGATAGAGCGCGGCGATCCGGTCGGAGACGGCGAAGACGTCGTTCATGTTGTGCGAGATGAGCACCACGGCCAGTCCCCGGTCGGCGAGCCGGCGGACCAGCTCAAGCACCTGGGCGGTCTGCGCGACACCGAGCGCGGCGGTCGGCTCGTCGAGGATGACCAGTTTGCTGTTCCAGAGCACCGCCTTGGCGATCGCGACGGTCTGCCGCTGCCCGCCGGAGAGGCTGGAGACGTGCTGGCGCAGCGACTTGACCGTCCGGACGCTGAGGCCGGCCAGGGTCTCGGCGGCCATCTGCTCCATGGTCGGCTCGTCGAGCACGAGCCCGCTGCGCTTCTCCCGGCCGAGGAACATGTTCTGCACGATGTCGAGGTTGTCGCAGAGCGCGAGGTCCTGGTAGACGACCTCGATGCCCAGCGCCGCGGCGTCCCGGGGGCTGTTGATGTGCACCCGGTTGCCGTCGAAGAGGAACTCGCCGCCGTCCGTCGGGTAGATGCCGCTGATGCACTTGACCAGGGTGGACTTGCCGGCGCCGTTGTCGCCGACCAGCGCGGTCACCTCGCCGGGATGAGCGGCGAAGGAGACGTCGCGCAGGACCTGGACGGGACCGAAGCTCTTGTCGATCCCGCGCAGTTCCAGCAGGGGGGTTGCGGACACGGGGGTCTCCTTTTGCGCGGAGGGGAGATCTCGGAGCCCGTCCGGTGGCGGGCCACTGCCCGGCACGGTGGTCACCGTGCCGGGCAGCAGCGCCTGGAGCGGGGTTGACGCGGACGGGTCAGCTGATGCCGGCGTCGGTGCAGAGCTTGGCGTACGCCCCGGCGCAGAGCTCGTCCTTGGTCACGAAGCCGTCGGCGACGACGTCCTTGACGTTGTCCTTGTAGATGGCCTTCGGGGTCAGCAGCACGGAGGCCACCTCACGGCCACCCTCCGGGTCCTTGACCGTCTGGCCGGTCTCCTTCTTCTCCCCCTTGGCCAGGGAGATGGCCAGGTCGGAGGCGGCCTTCGCCTCCTCCTTGATCGCCTTGTAGACGGTCATGCACTGGTCACCGGCGAGGATGTTCTGCAGGCCCTGCTTGGTCGCGTCCTGGCCGGTCACCGGCACCTTGCCGTTGAGCTTGTTCTTCTTCAGCACCGAGATGGCCGCGTTGCCGAGGCCGTCGTTGGCGGCGAGCACCCCGTCGATCTTGCCCTTGGTCTGGGTGAGCATCTGCTCGAAGATCACGCCGGCCTGCGCGTTGTCCCAGTCCGGAACCGCCTGGTCCGGGCCCTTGGTGTACTCCTTCGAGTCGAACTTCGGCTTCAGGACCGAGTCGTACCCGTTCTTGAACAGGGTGGCGTTGTTGTCGGTCGGCGAGCCGTTGAGGTAGGCCACGACCGGGTTCTTGGCGCCCTTGTCGGTCAGGCACTTGCTCAGGCCCTCGCCCTGGAGCTTGCCGACCGCCTCGTTGTCGAAGCTGACGTAGTACTGCGCGGAGCCACCCAGGGTGAGCCGGTCGTAGTCGATGGTGGCGACGCCCTGGGACTTCGCCTTGTCGAGTACGGCCTTGCCGGTGCCGGAGTCCAGGTTGACGATCATCAGCGCGGTCACGCCGTTGGTCAGCATGCCGTCGGCGATGGTGGAGAAGGCGGACTTGTCGCCCTGGGCGTTCTGGATGGTGTAGTCGACGCCGGCCGCCTTGAAGGCCTCCTCCAGGAACTTGCGGTCCGCGCCCTCCCAGCGGGCGGAGGACTTGCTGTCCGGGAGGATCACGCCGATCTTCGGCTTCTTGGCGCTGCCGCCGGCGTCGTTGCTGTCGGAGGAGTTGTCGCCGCAGGCGGCCATGCTGCCGGTGGCCAGGAGGCCGACGGCGGCGAAGGTGAGGAAGCCCTTGCGCATCTGCACGGGTCCTTTCGGGGGTGGGGGAGTCTGAACCGGTGTTTTGTTGTGTCCGGCAACGTATTCCGGATCACAGCGGACGCGCAAGACTGCCGAGGTCAGAAGTTTGTTGGCAGCGGTAACAATTCAGCAACGCGGTTGTCACCCCCGCGCCATCCCGCAGAGAGCGCTTCCCACGGGAGCGCTGGTGGTCGCCCGGCGATCATGGGATTGGCGGCGGTCCCGATCTCCCGTGGCGCCGTCAACCTCATGATCGACGCGACGGAGGGGGGAGGTCAGAGGGTGGTGGAGAGGGGGGCCGTCAGGGCGTCGGTGAGGGTGATCAGGTCGGTGGGGGCGAGTTGGAGTTGGAGGCCGCGGCGGCCGGCCGAGACGTAGATGGTCGGGTGGGCCAGGGCCGAGGCGTCGAGGACGGTGGGGAGGCGGCGGCGCTGGCCGAGCGGGCTGATGCCGCCGCGGACATAGCCGGTGGCCCGCTCGGCGACCGTGCGGTCGGCCATGGTGGCCCGCTTGCCGCCGACGGCGGCGGCCAGCGCCTTGAGGTCCAGCTCGCCGGTGACCGGGACGACGGCCACCGTCAGCGCGCCGTCGACCTCGGTGACCAGCGACTTGAACACCCGCTCCGGGGGCACCCCGAGGGCCGCCGCGACCAGCGCGCCGTAGTTCGGCGCGTCCGGCGACACGTCGTACGGGTGGGTGCTGTGGCTGATCTTCCGCTTGGTCAGCAGCGCCGTCGCCGGAGTGCCCTGTCCCGCCATGCCGACAAGCTAACCCGGGCCCGGCCGGCGGGCGAGTCGAAAATCAGCCGGCCACCGGTCGGCCGACCAGCACCGTCGGCGCACCGGCCACCCGGGTCAGCACCAGGCTCGCCGCCGCGTCGCCGGCCAGCCGCAGGTCCCGCCGCAGCTGCTCGGGCTCCAGTGCCGACCCGCGCTTGAGGATCTCCACCCGGCCCACCCGGCGGTCCCGCAGCAGCGCGCGCAGCCGCTTCAGCGAGAACGGCAGCACGTCGGTGACCTCCAGGCAGCGGGCGAACGGGGTCGGGACGGCGGTGTCCGCGTAGAGGTAGGCGATGGTCGGGTCGCCCAGGGTGGCGTCCAGCTCCCCGGCCAGCTCGGCCACGAGGTGCGCGCGGACCACCGCCGGGTCCGGGTCGTACAGGAAGCGCCGGACCGGCCCGACGGCCGCCTCGGCGTCCCCGTCGCCGGTGAGCTGGTGGGCGCGGTTCCCTCCGCTGCCGGCGGCGTCGGCAGCCGGCCGTTCCTTCTCGCGGAGCAGGGTGGCGCGGCGGGGGAGTTCGGCCAGCCGGCCGCACCAGAGGGTGGCCTCGACCAGGTCGCCGTCGACGCTGACCCACTCCGCCTCCGCGCCGGCCGGGATCAGCGCGTGGTCCAACCCCGGCGCCACCTTCACCACCGGGTACGGCACCCGCTTGGCCAGCCCGGTGACGAAGTCCCACGGCGGCGAGTAGGAGTTCGGGTCGAAGATCCGCCGGCCGGTGCCGGCCTTCCGGCGCGCCGGGTCGCAGAAGACCGCCTCCACCCGGGTCACGTCGAACGCGGTCGCGTCCCCGCACTCGACGGTGAACAGCTCGGCCAGCCCGGCGGCCTCGGCGTTCGCGGCGGCCATCGCGGCGGTGGTCGGGTCGGCCTCCACCCCGTACACCCGGATGCCGGCGCGGGCCGCGGCCAGCGCGTCCGCGCCGAGGCCGCAACCGAGGTCGGCGAGGGTCCGCACGCCGGCCGCCCGCAGCCGCGCGGCCCGCCGGTCGGCGACCACCCGGCGGGTGGCCTGCTCCAGCCCGGCGCGGGTGAAGAACATCCGGGCCGCGTCCGGCCCGAACTTGCCGACCGCGCGGCGGCGCAGCTCCGCCTGGGTGAGCGCGGCGGCGGCCAGGTCGGCCGGGATCCCGGTGGAGCGCAGCCGGGCCGCCGCGTTCAGCGGGTCGCCGCCGGCCAGCCCGGCGGCCGTCGCGAGCGCGGCCACCCCCTCGGGGGTACGCAGGTCGCCGAACTGGTCCAGATCCACGCCCCCATTCTCCCGGCCGGCCCGGACCGCCCGGCACCGGCCGGCCCGGGCCCCGGCCGCCGAGGCGCGGGCGGCGGGTGAGTGCGACACGAGGGGTGGTGCGTTGGCACTCTCCTTGACGGAGTGCTAGCCGAGGCATAACCTGCGATTAGCACTCTCGCATCGAGGGTGCCAGCTTCCGGGCTTCGGTCCGGAGGCTGAACGCCAGGCGGACCGGCACCCGCGACGACGGCCCCGCCCGGTGGCATGTGGCAGATTGACGCCGTTCGGCTCGCCGTTCGGCAACGAAACCAAGTACCCCAGGAGGGTATGCCCGTGACTACCGCGACCAAGGTTGCGATCAAGCCGCTCGAGGACCGCATCGTGGTCCAGGCGAACGAGGCTGAGACCACCACGGCGTCGGGCATCGTGATCCCCGACACCGCCAAGGAGAAGCCGCAGGAGGGCACCGTCCTCGCTGTCGGCCCGGGCCGGATCGACGACAAGGGCAACCGCGTGCCGATCGACGTCAAGGTCGGCGACACCGTCCTCTACTCGAAGTACGGCGGCACCGAGGTCAAGTACGCCGGCGAGGAGTACCTGGTGCTCTCCGCCCGCGACGTCCTCGCGGTCATCGAGAAGTAAGCAACCGATCAGTGTCGTTGCCCCGGTCCGGCTCGCCGGGCCGGGGCAGCGTCGCTTCGAAGGGACATTCATGGCGAAGATCCTGAGCTTCTCGGACGACGCCCGGCACCTGCTCGAGCACGGTGTCAACGCCCTCGCGGACGCGGTCAAGGTCACCCTCGGCCCGCGCGGGCGCAACGTCGTCCTGGACAAGAAATTCGGTGCGCCGACGATCACCAACGATGGGGTCACCATCGCCAAGGAGATCGAGCTCACCAACCCGTACGAGAACCTCGGCGCGCAGCTGGTCAAGGAGGTGGCGACGAAGACCAACGACGTCGCCGGCGACGGGACCACCACCGCGACCGTGCTGGCCCAGGCGATGGTCCGCGAGGGCCTGCGCAACGTGACCGCGGGGGCCAGCCCCTCCGGGCTCAAGCGCGGCATCGACGCGGCCGCCGCCAAGGTCTCCGAGGCGCTGCTCGGTCGGGCCGTCGAGGTGGCCGACAAGGAGTCGATCGCGCACGTGGCGACGATCTCCGCGCAGGACGCCACCATCGGCGCGCTGATCGCCGAGGCGATGGAGAAGGTCGGCCGGGACGGTGTCATCACCGTCGAGGAGGGCTCCGCGCTCACCACCGAGCTCGACGTGACCGAGGGGATGCAGTTCGACAAGGGCTTCATCTCCCCGAACTTCGTCACCGACCTGGAGTCGCAGGAGTCGGTGCTGGAGGACCCGTACATCCTCATCACCACGCAGAAGATCTCGGCGATCGAGGAGCTGCTGCCGCTGCTGGAGAAGGTCCTCCAGAACAGCAAGCCGCTGCTGATCGTCGCCGAGGACGTCGACGGCCAGGCGCTGTCGACCCTGGTGGTCAACTCGATCCGCAAGACCCTCAAGGTCTGCGCGGTCAAGGCCCCCGGCTTCGGTGACCGCCGCAAGGCGATGCTGCAGGACATGGCGATCCTCACCGGCGCCGAGCTGGTCGCCCCCGAGCTGGGCTACAAGCTCGACCAGGTCGGCCTGGAGGTGCTGGGCACCGCCCGGCGCGTCGTGGTCGACAAGGAGACCACCACCATCGTCGACGGTGGCGGCCAGGCCTCCGAGGTCACCGACCGGGTCGCGCAGATCCGCAAGGAGATCGAGGCGTCGGACTCCGACTGGGACCGGGAGAAGCTGGCCGAGCGGCTGGCGAAGCTCTCCGGCGGCATCGCGGTCATCAAGGTGGGCGCGGCGACCGAGGTCGAGATGAAGGAGCGCAAGCACCGCATCGAGGACGCCATCGCCGCGACCAAGGCCGCGGTCGAGGAGGGTACGGTTCCCGGCGGCGGCGCCGCGCTGGTCCAGATCCTGCCGGCGCTCGACGACGACCTGGGCTTCACCGGTGACGAGAAGACCGGCGTCTCCATCGTGCGCAAGGCGCTGGTCGAGCCGCTGCGGTGGATCGCCCAGAACGCCGGCCACGACGGCTACGTCGTGGTGCAGAAGGTCGCCGCCCAGGAGTGGGGCAACGGCCTCGACGCCGCCAAGGGCGACTACGTCGACCTGGTGAAGTCCGGCATCATCGACCCGGTGAAGGTGACCCGCAACGCGGTCACCAACGCGGCCTCGATCGCCGGTCTGCTGCTGACCACCGAGAGCCTCGTGGTGGACAAGCCGGAGAAGGCCGAGCCGGCCGCCGCCGGTGGTCACGGCCACGGTCACGGGCACCAGCACGGCCCGGGTTTCTGACCCGACGCCGTACGGCACCATCAGGGCACACCGCCGGCTCGGCGGTGTGCCCTGACGTCTTTCCGGTCGGCTGCGGCGCGACGGGCCGCCTGACGAGGTGCTCGTTCCGACGGCAGCGGTAGGCGAGTCACAATAATGCCCCGACAGCGTGTGCTGTCGGGGCATTATTGTGTGTGACTGTCGACGTGACAGCAGTTGATATGGCTAGCTGGCGATGGTGCCGTAGCACCCGACTGCCGGCTGAGAACCGCTACTCAATTCGAGCCGGTAAAGGTGAGTGGTGGAAAGGCCGGTGACAGTGCCATATGCGCTACTCGTGGTCGATCCGCTCTTGACCGCGGTGTCCGTGGTGCGGTCCCTAACCACGTAGTAACACCTGACATTGCTTCTTACATTCCAGTTGACCGTTCCCGAGCTGGTCGGCGAAATCGACGACGTTGCGCAGGAAGGGCTCGTTGAGCTTTTGATCTGGCAGGTCGACGATGCCGCCAATGCCGGCGTGGCAATCATCGTGGCGCCCAACACGGTTCCCAGTCCAGTCACCGCGACAGCCTTCATGAATTGCAAGGAAACCTCCCCCGTTCGTACGTGTCCTTGTGCTTCGAACCCTAAGCGAAGGATGCACATGTGTCAACGCGTACTGTTGGTGGCCCACTACCTGGAGATACGGGATCAGGCCGGTGGATTCGACACCCTTTCCTGTCTTCTTGGCAGGACGGTTCCTGACGCGTGTGCGGAGCGCGACCAATGGCGCTGACGGCAGTTGAAACCTGGCCGGCGGATCTGCAACCGATTACGGAACGCTGACATTGGTGGCGTCGGTCCTGGTGATCGACAAGACTGGTGGGGTGAGCAGCATCTCCCGCGGTCATGCCGCGCTGGCCGGGATCACCGCCGCCGCCGTGGCCATCGGTGCGGCCGAGCCGGTGGCGGTCCTCACCGGACCCCGCTCGGCGCCGCTGATCGCCGTCGGTGGCCTGGTCGTCGACCTCGTCCCCGAGCCGGTCAAACAGTTCGCCATCTCGGTCTTCGGCACGTACGACAAGATCGCCCTGCTGGTCGGGACGGCGCTGCTGCTGGCGGCGGTCGCCGCGCTGCTCGGCGTGCTGGCGGCCCGCCGGCTGTGGATCGGCCTGGCGGGCATCGCCGCGTTCGCCGCCCTCGGGGTGGCCGCGGCCGTCACCCGGGCCGGCGCCAACGTCTTCGACGCGCTGCCGTCGCTGGTCGGCGCGGCGCTGGGCGGGCTGACCCTCTGGCTGCTCCTGGCCGGCCCGCTGCAACCACACATCTGGTCCTGGTCACCCCCGAGCCCGGTGCCCCCGGGCCGCCCCGAGCCGTCGCCCGGCGGCGCAGAGCCGGTGCCGGCCGGTGGTGAACAGCCGGACCCGGAGGGGCGGCGGCGGTTCCTGACCGGGGCGGGCGCGCTGCTGGGTGCGGCGGCCGTGGCCGGGCTCGGCGGGCACTGGCTGGCCGGCCGGCGGGGCGTCTCCAGTGCCCGACAGGCCGTCGTGCTGCCCACCGCCTCGGCGACGGCCCCGCCCGTCCCGGCCGGCGCGGACCTGCGGCTCGCCCAGCTCGCCCCCTACGTGACGCCGAACGCCGACTTCTACCGGATCGACACCGCGCTGGTGGTCCCGCAGGTGGACCCGACGACCTGGCGGCTGCGCATTCACGGGCGGGTACGCAGACCGATCGAGTTGAGCTTCGCCGACCTGCTCGCCCGGCCGATGGTCGAGCGGTACGTGACGCTGGCCTGCGTCTCCAACGAGGTCGGCGGCGACCTGATCGGCAACGCCCGCTGGCTGGGCGTGCCGATCAAGGAGCTGCTGGACGAGGCGGAGCCGGAGGAGGGCGCGGACCAGGTGGTGGGCCGCTCGGTCGACGGCTGGACCTGCGGCACCCCGACGGCGGTGCTGCGCGACGGGCGGGACGCGCTGCTCGCCGTCGGCATGAACGGCGAGCCGCTGCCGGTCGAGCACGGCTTCCCGGTCCGGATGGTGGTGCCCGGGCTGTACGGGTACGTCTCGGCCTGCAAGTGGGTGACCGAGCTGGAGCTGACCAGCTTCGCCGACTTCGACGCGTACTGGGTGCCGCGCGGGTGGTCCGCCCAGGGGCCGATCAAGACCCAGTCCCGGATCGACGCGCCCCGCCCCCGCAACCGGCTGGCCGCCGGCCCGGTGACGGTCGCCGGGGTGGCCTGGGCCCAGCACGTGGGCGTCCGCCGGGTCGAGGTACGCGTCGACGGTGGCCCGTGGCGGGAGGCGACGCTCGCCCGGACGGTCTCCGTGGACACCTGGGTGCAGTGGTCCTGGCGGTGGGACGCCACTCCCGGCGAGCACACCCTCCAGGTCCGGGCGACCGATGCCGACGGCGTGACCCAGCCCGAGCAGCGGCGTCCGGTCGCGCCGGACGGCGCGACCGGCTGGCACACCGTCAAGGTCACCGTCCGCTGAGCGGGGTCCGGTCGGAGCCGGCGCGCAGATAGGTGAGCACCGCCAGCACCCGGCGGTTGCTGTCGTCGCTGGGCAGCAGGCCGAGCTTGGTGAGGATGTTGCCGACGTGCTTGCCGACCGCCGCCTCGGTGACGTGCAGCCGGGCGGCGATCGCCGCGTTGGAGCGGCCCTCGGCGACCAGCACCAGCACCTCCCGCTCGCGGGGGGAGAGCGCGGCGAGCGGGTCCCGAGGGCGGTGCAACAGCCGGCGTACGACCTCGGGGTCGATGACGGTGCCGCCGGCGGTGACCGTGCGCAGGGTGTCCACGAAGTCGGCGATCTCCGCGACGCGGTCCTTGAGCAGGTAGCCGACGCGCCGGCCGTCGCCGCTGTCGAGCAGCGCGGAGGCGTACTCCGTCTGCACGTACTGGCTGAGCACCACCACCGCCAGGTCGGGCCGCTCGGCGCGCAGCGTGACGGCCGCCCGCAGGCCGTCCTCGCGGTGCAGTGGCGGCATGCGGATGTCGGTCACCACCAGGTCGGGCCGGTGCGCGCGGACCGCCGCCAGCAGTTCCGGCGCGGAACCGACGGCGGCCAGCACCTCGAAGCCGAACCTCGCCAGCAGGCCGACCAGACCTTCCCGCAGGAGGACCTGGTCCTCGGCGAGCACGACGCGGGTCACCGGCGGCACGGCAGCTCCACCCGGACCAGCGTAGGCCCACCGGGCGGGCTGGCCAGCAGCAGTCGCCCGTCGGCGGCGGCGACCCGGTCGGCCAGACCGGTCAGGCCGGTGCCCCGGGCCGGGTCGGCACCGCCCCGGCCGTCGTCGGACACCTCCACCACGAGCCGGTCGCCGGACCGGGCGAGCCGGACCTCGGCGCGGGTCGCCCCGGCGTGCCGTGCGACGTTGCCCAGGCACTCGGACACCACGTAGTAGGCGGTGGTCTCCACCAGGTCGGGCGGGGGCGGGTCGAGGTCGACGTGGACGGTGACCGGGACGGCGGCCTCGCCGGCCAGCTCCCGGACCGCGCCGGCCAGGCCGAGGTCGGTGAGGCTCTGCGGGCGGATCCCGTGCACCACCTGCCGGAGCACCGCCATCAACTCGGTGGCCTGGCCGTGCGCGACGGCGAGCGGACGTGCGGCGGGCGAGTCCTCGGCCACGTCCAGCCGGGCCAGGCCGAGCTGGAGGGTCAGGCTGGTCAGCCGGGGCTGCACGCCGTCGTGCACGTCGCGTTCGATGCGCCGTCGCTCGGCCTCGTACGCGGTGACCAGGCGGGTCCGGGACCGGTTGACCTCGCGCAGCGCCAGGTCGCCGGGCCGGCCGAGCAGCCACCGGGCCGCCGCGCCCTGGGCGGCGGCCAGCGCCCCGAGCCCGTACCAGAGCACCGGGAGGAGCAGCACGCCGAGCACCGCGTACGGGATCGCCTGGTCGGGCCGGTCGACGGTCGTCCAGACCAGGACGATCGGGTCGGTGTCGTCGGCCAGCCACGGGCTGGCCACCAGCATGAGGTCGAGGGCCACCAGCAGGGCGGCGGTCCAGTACGCGACGGGCACCACCGCGCCCAGGAGGAAGGCGTACCCGGCCTCCCACCAGGCGGCGGCGGTGGTGTAGCGGGCGGCGAGCCCTCGCCAGGGCTGCCCCGGCAGCGGACGGTCGTCCACCAGGCCGAGCCGCCACCGTTCCAGCGCGGCCACCGGCGCGCCCACCAGCGGCGCCAGGGCCAGCACCAGCAGGGCGCCAGCGAGGAGGAACGCCACCAGCGCCGGCGAGACCGGATTGGTCCGCTGCCGTACCCCGTTGACGGCCGCCAGCAGGGGCGCCGCGACGACGAGCGGGCCGGTGGCGAGCACCCCGGCGAGCGGCACGGTGGTGATCAGATAGGCCAGCGCGCGCCACGGCCAGGCCGAGATCAGGTAGCCGGGTCGGCGCAGTGCGTCGGCCAGGTGCGCAGGTCGGGTCGGCGTCATGTCGTCGACGCTAGGCGGGACCCGCGCCCCGGCCCAGCCGCATGGGCCCACTGTGCGGGTATGCCTGTCACTACCTCGATGAGGCCGACCAGCAGGCGTGCGTGGCCCGGTCCCGCCGCGGTGAGGTGTCGGTATGCCTGTGAACCGCCTGGGTGCCCGCTGCTGGCTGCTCACCACCGCGCTGTTCGGCGCCGCCAACGTCGTCGTCGGGCTCGGCTGGCGGGAACCGCCGTACAGCTGGGCCCTGCACAACATCAGTGACCTGGGAAACGTCACGTGCGGCCGGTGGGACACCAGCCGGCCACGCCAGGTCTGCTCGCCGTGGCACGCGGTGATGAACGGCAGCCTGGTGGTCACCGGGATCCTGTTGGCGCTGGGGGTGCTCCTCACCTGGTCGGCCCTGGGCCGGGGGGCGTCGGTCCGGGTCGCCCAACTGTCGACCGTCGCCGCTGCCGCCGGGTACGTGCTGGTGGGGGCCTACCCGGCCGACGTGGACGAGGAGACCCATTTTCTGGGCGCCGTGCTGATCTTCGTGCTGGGCAACGTCGCCATGCTGGTGGCCGCCCTGGCCCGACGGTCGGCGGTGCTGGGCCGGCTGCGTCGACCGAGTCTCACGCTGGGGCTGACCGGGGCGGTGGGGGTGGTGTTATTCCTGGCCCAGGTGGATCTCGGCTTCGGCGTCGGTGGCCTGGAACGGGTCGCCGTGTTCCCGTTGTTCTGCTGGATCGTGCTGCTCGGGCTGGTCGTCCACGAGCGGCCCGCCCCGGAGTGACCGGACCGGGCCCGGGCACCCTGGTGCGGACGACGACGCCGCGCCCCGGAACCCGGGGCGCGGCGTCGGTCAGGTCAGGTCAGGTCAGGTCAGGCGATCTTGCGCTGGTCCGGCACGGTCGACTTGTGCGGGCGGCCCAGCCGGGCCTCCAGCCGGGCCACGTCGACCCGGGCCTGCCGGCGGTCGGCGGTGTCCTCCCAGCCGACGGCGAGCAGCCGCAGCCGCTCCGACTCGCTGAACCCGCCCCAGACCCCGTACGGCTCGCGGACCGCGAGGGCGTGCGCGGCGCACTCGGCGCGCACCGGGCAGGCACCGCAGACGGCCTTGGCGCCGGATTCGCGGCGCAGCCGCGAGGAGCCACGCTCGCCGTCGGGGTGGAAGAACTGTGCGCTGTCCCGCCCCCGGCAGGCACCGAGTCGCTGCCAGTCCCAGAGATCGACGATGGGTCCGGGCAGTCTACGTACGTTCGACATCAGCACCCCTCCTCCCGCGCGGCACCGCGGAGAATCCTTCGTGGCCACCTACCGGTCGGTGGTCCGCGCGGGACACCCGTTTCCGGCTTGGCGTCTCGGTACCCGGGCTTTCCCGCACTCACACATCTGTGATCGAAAACCTCGGACAACTGGTGGCATATGCACCAGATGTCGGAAAAGTTCAGATGATTACCCGGAACCTCCTCGGCGGCCGACCCGGTCGTGGTCGACTCTGAGTCGGAGAGGAGACCACAGTGCGTAGCGTTCTCGTGTGCGTCCGGACACCACTCGCGGCTCAGCATCTGAGTTCCGCGGCGGCGCGGCTCGGGCTGTCCGGAGTCGTCCGGACGGCCGTCTCCGACCCCGAGGTGATGCTCCGGCTCGCCGAGCGACCCGCCGACGTCGTGCTCGCCGACACCGCCCTCACCCGGCCGGACAGCGCCGGCTTCGTCCGCCGGGTGCTCGCCCGCGCGCCGCAGGCCGCGGTGGTGCTGCTCGGCACCGAGGAGTCCGAGGCGGCGGCGGCGACCATCAACGCCGGAGCCCGCGGCCTCATCCAGAACGTCGACCACGATCTGACGAGCGCGGTCGCCAAGGCCCTGCTACTGCTCTCCGCGCCCGGCCGGGCCGCCCGGAACCGGGTGAGCGACCCCGCGCGGGACGCCGCCGTGGCCGGCGCGACCCGGTCCGCCCCGCCGGGGCGTACGCCGGGCGGCGCGACCTGGTCGGCGGAGGCGTCGGCCGGCTCGCCCGCCATGGTGCCCGTGCAGCGCGGCGACGACGAGGCCGAGGCGGCCGGCGACCAGCCGGAGCCGACCCCACCCGCCGGCCAGCGGGGGGCGACCGCCCCTCGGGCGGGCCGGTCCGCGATCGGGCTGACCGAGCGGGAACTCCAGGTGCTGCTCGGCATGGCCGAGGGGAAGAGCAACGCGGAGATCGGTCGGGAGCTGTTCGTCTCGGAGGACACCGTCAAGACCCACGCCCGGCGGCTGTTCCGCAAGCTCGGCGCGCGGGACCGGGCGCACGCCGTGGCCGCCGGTTTCCGGGCCGGCCTCGTCGCCTGAGCCGGCCGGCCTCGCCGGACCGGACCGGACCGCGCCCCACGCCGTGGTTCAGTCGTCGGCCGGGGTGTCGTCCTCGGTGCCCTCGGTCAACGTGTCGTGCACCCCGTCGGCGTAGCCGCGCGCGTAGTCCCAGGTGACGTAGTGGTCCGGATCCGGGTCGTAGGCCGGCTCGTGCACCCGGGGTCGGCCGGAGCTGAGCAGGTGGCGCAGGTTGCCCCGGAGCAGGTCCCAGTCGAAGTAGTGCGGCTCGCGGCAGTCCTCGCACTCGATGACCAGCCCGCGCACCCCGATCGGGGCGAGCAGGGCCTGATAGATCTCCAGGTCGGCCAGATCCTCGAGGACGTCCTGCCGTTCCACGTCGGTCAACGGGTCGAGCGGATCGTCCTCCCGTGGATCGTGCAGGCCGGCAGCCGGATCGGCCGGGTCGCCGTTGAACGGGTCGATGGGCTCGTCGTGCACCCCCTCACCGTAGTCCCCACCGCCCGTTCCGGTCCGCCCCCGGCCGCGGTCCGTCGCGCCGCCGACCCGGGCTGCCGCTGCCGGGGCCCGCCCTGCTCAATGGGTACGATGAACCGACGCGCCGGTCATCCGGCGTGCGCCGGTGCCCGCCCGCGCCACCTCGCTGAAGCCCGTCCGAGCAGCTCAGGGGAGCAATCGTGGAGAATTCGCCCAGCACCGATCTTCAGGCAGCCGCCGAGCTGGGTGGCCACCTGCCGGAGCTGCCGGCTGGCTCCGCCCGGGTGGTGCCGCTCGGCCTGACCTTCGACGACGTGCTCCTGCAGCCCGGCGAGTCGGACGTCGTGCCCAGCCGGGTCAACACCCGGACCTGGCTCACCCGCAACGTCGAGCTGACCGTCCCGCTGCTGTCCAGCGCGATGGACACCGTCACCGAGGCGCGGATGGCGATCGCCATGGCCCGGCAGGGCGGCATCGGCGTGCTGCACCGCAACCTCTCCATGGAGGACCAGGCCCTCCAGGTCGACCTGGTCAAGCGCTCCGAGTCCGGCATGATCACCAACCCGGTGACGGCCCGGCCGGACGACACCCTGCGCGACGTCGACGAGCTCTGCGGGCGCTACCGGATCTCCGGCGTGCCGGTGGTGGACGGCGACGGCCAGCTGGTCGGCATCGTCACCAACCGGGACATGCGCTTCGTCTCCGACCCGGCCACCCCGGTCCACTCGATCATGACCCGGACGCCGCTGGTCACCGCCCGGGTCGGGGTGAGCAAGGACGACGCCCTCGACCTGCTGCGCCGGCACAAGGTGGAGAAGCTGCCGATCGTCGACGACTCGGGTCGGCTGCGCGGGCTGATCACCGTGAAGGACTTCACCAAGAGCGAGCAGTACCCGAACGCCACCAAGGACGACGCGGGCCGCCTGCGGGTGGCCGCCGCGGTCGGCGTGGGCGAGGACTCGTACAAGCGGGCCCGCACCCTGGTCGACGCCGGGGTGGACGTGATCATCGTGGACACCGCGCACGGCCACCAGCGGGCCGTGCTGGACATGGTCCGCCGGCTCAAGAAGGACGTCGCCATCGACATCGTCGGCGGCAACGTGGCCACGTACGCCGGGGCGAAGGCGCTGGTCGACGCCGGCGCGGACGGCGTGAAGGTGGGCGTCGGCCCGGGTGCCATCTGCACCACCCGGATCGTGGCCGGGGTGGGCGTACCGCAGATCACCGCGATCATGGAGGCGGCCCGCGCGGCCCGGCCGGCCGGCGTACCGGTGATCGGCGACGGCGGCATCCAGTATTCCGGCGACATCGCCAAGGCCCTGGTGGCCGGCGCCGACACGGTGATGCTCGGCAGCCTGCTGGCCGGCTGCGAGGAGAGCCCCGGCGAGCTGATCTTCATCAACGGCAAGCAGTACAAGGCCTACCGGGGGATGGGCTCGCTCGGCGCGATGCAGTCCCGGGGCCAGGCCAAGTCCTACTCCAAGGACCGCTACTTCCAGCAGGACGTGCTCGCCGAGGACAAGCTCGTCCCCGAGGGCGTCGAGGGCCAGGTGCCCTACCGGGGCCCGCTCTCCGCGGTCGCCCACCAGCTCATCGGCGGGCTGCGCGCCGCGATGGGGTACGTCGGCGCGGAGAGCATCCCCGAGCTGCACCGGCGTGGCCAGCTCATCCGGATCACCGCGGCGGGGCTCAAGGAGAGCCACCCGCACGACATCCAGATGACCGTCGAGGCGCCGAACTACCACTCCCGCTGACCCCACCACCCCCAACCACCTGGAGTCCCCCATGCGTGACGTGGTCGAGATCGGGCTGGGCAAGACCGCGCAGCGCGGCTACCACCTGGACGACATCGCCATCGTGCCGAGCCGCCGCACCCGGGACGTCGACGACGTCTCGACCGCCTGGCAGCTCGACGCGTACCAGTTCGGTATCCCCTGCGTCGGGCATCCGTCGGACGCCATCATGAGCCCGGCGTCGGCGGTCCAGCTCGGTCAGCTCGGCGGCCTCGGCGTGCTCAACGTCGAGGGCCTCTGGACCCGGTACGAGAACCCGACCAAGGTGCTGGAGGAGTTGGCGGCCCTCGACGAGGACGCCCGCGCCACCAAGCGGCTCCAGGAGGTGTACGCCGAGCCGATCCGCCCGGACCTGATCGCCGAGCGGGTCCGTGAGCTGCGGGCCGGCGGCGGCACGGTGGCCGTCCGGGTCTCGCCGCAGCACACCCTGGCGCTCGCCCCGGTGATCCTCGACGCCGGCGTGGACATCCTGGTCATCCAGGGCACCATCGTCTCCGCCGAGCACGTCTCCACCACCGACGAGCCGCTGAACCTCAAGGAGTTCATCGCCGACCTCGACCTGCCGGTCATCGTGGGCGGCTGCACCGACTACAAGACCGCGCTGCACCTGATGCGGACCGGCGCGGCCGGCGTGATCGTCGGCATCGGCGGCGACGACTGGTCGACCACCGAGTCGGTGCTCGGCATCCGGGTGCCGATGGCCACCGCGATCGCCGACGCCGCCGCGGCCCGCCGCGACTACCTCGACGAGACCGGCGGCCGGTACGTCCACCTGATCGCCGACGGGGACATCCAGACCTCCGGCGACATCGCCAAGGCACTCGGCTGCGGCGCCGACGCGGTGATGCTGGGCGAGGCGCTGTCGCTCTGCGCGGAGGCCCCCGCCGGCGGCGCCTGGTGGCACTCCGCCGCCAGCCACCCGTCCCTGCCCCGCGGCGCGTTCGAGGTGGCCGGCGACCCGCTCGGCTCGATGGAGCAGCTCCTGTTCGGCCCCGCCGACGAGCCCGACGGCCAGCTCAACCTCTTCGGCGGCCTCCGCCGCGCGATGGCCAAGTGCGGCTACCGCGACCTCAAGGAATTCCAAAAGGTCAGCCTCGTCCTCGACCGCTGACCCACCCACCCCACCCCACCCCACCCGCGCCCGCCCACCCACACGTCGATCATGGAGTAGTGGTTCCCGGATCGTCCCGGTTGTCCGGTTCGTGATCCGCCACAACTCCATGATCGACGGGGGTGGGCGGTTTGCTGCTCGCGGTGGCTGTTGCCGGAGGCGCTGCTCAGCGGCGCCGGGGCGTCGGGCCTGCCGCGGGCGTCAGGCCCGGGCCTGGGCGAGGTCGCGGCCGGCGGTGGCTCGGACGGTCCGGGGCCAGGTCCATGCGGCGCGCAGGATGAAGGCCAGGAGCAGCAGTTCGAGTCCGATGGAGAGGCCGTAGAAGTAGGAGTAGGTCCACGGCTCGCCGTCCGCGTTGTACACCGAGACGGGGATGTAGAGCGCTGCCACGACGAGGTTGGTGGCGCGGCTGAGCCGGGCGGGGAGTGCCGTGGAGAGCAGGATCATGAGGATCGGGATGGCCATGAGCGTGAGCGCGAGGCCGACGAAGGTGGGCCCGGTGTCGAACTCGTGAACGACGCCGCCCCGGATCTCGTCGATGAAGCCGGGCTTGTACAGGGCCAGGTAGTCGACGTAGATGTAGAAGAACATGAAGCTGGTCCAGGCCGCGGCGAGCTTCGCCCGGACCGGGATGGGCGCTTCCTGGAGCGCGCCGGCTGGTTTGTCGGTTCTGGTCATCACATCTCCTGTGTGCTGGCGTCAGCCAGGTCGGCTCACTCGATGTCTCAACCATGACCAGCGTCGACGGGCGCCACATCCGCTTGCGGGCTCGAGCTGTCCCCGCCCAGGGCACGGGAAATCCGCCGTACTTTCGACTGATCCGCCCGAGCGGCAGCCCCCTTACGTTGTCCGGGAGGGGGAAGCATGCTTGCTGGGATCTGGGCTGAGCCTCGCCCCGCACGCCCGCCGGTGCGGGTCTGGCGGGACTGGGCGCTGTCCTGCGCTCTCGTCGCGATCTCGCTCGTCGAGTTGCTGCTGCGGGACGACCGGGCATGGGCGCCGCTGCTGGTCGGTGTCAGCGTCGTGGTCGCGGCGTGCCTGCTGTGGCGACGCACGCGGCCGCTGGCCGCGGTCGCCGTTGCCTTCGGCACCGTTCTCGCGTTCGACATCGCGAGGATCGCGGTCATCGACGCCACCGGTCTGCTGGGCATCGCGGGGCTGCTCGTGCTGCCCTACGCCCTGCTGCGCTGGGGATCAGGGCGCGAGGCCGTCCTCGGCCTCGGGATCATCCTTGTCTGGCTACCCGTCACCCTCGTGGCGGCCCCGACCTCCCCCGCGGAGAAGGTCGCCGGTTACGGCTTCTTCCTGTTCTCGGCCGCGCTCGGCGCGGCAGTGCGCTACGGCACCAGGAGCCGCGACCGCGACATCGAGCAGGTGCGGCTCCACCAGCGCAACGAACTCGCCCGCGAGCTGCACGACACGGTCGGCCACCGCGTCCTGGCCATCGCCGTCCAGGCACAGGCAGGTCGGGCGCTGTCCGCCGCGGATCCGGAGCGCGCGCTGGCCACCCTGGTCACCATCGAGGAAGAGGCGTCCCGGACGCTCAAGGAGATGCGAGCCCTGGTGGGCGTGCTGCGCGACGGAACGGACGCCGATCTCGCCCCCCGGCGAGGGGTGGCGGACGTCGAACGACTCGCTCGTCCCGGCGGCGAGGTGCTGGGTGTCCGCGTGCAGGTCTCCGGTGACGCCGAGGCCGTCGAGCCGGCAGTCGGCACCGCCCTCTACCTGATCGCCGCCGAGGCGGTCACCAACGCGACCCGCCACGCCTCCGGCGCCACCGGAGTCACCGTCGACGTCACCGCATCCCGCAAGCGGGTGCACCTGCGGGTGCACGATGACGGCAGGGCGAGTACGACCCGCTCCTCGCACGCCGGCTACGGGCTGCGCGGCATGGCCGAGCGGGCGAGCCTGCTCGGCGGCACCCTCCGGGCGGGACCCGACCCGGACGGCGGCTGGAGCGTCGACGCCTCGCTGCCCCGGACGGCGCGCGCGTCATGACCATCCGCGTGCTGGTCGCTGACGACCAGGACATCGTCAGGGCAGGGCTCTGCATGATCCTGGACGCCCAACCGGGCATCACCGTGGTCGGCGAGGCCGCCGACGGCCGCCGGGCGATCGCCATGGCCCGTTCGCTGCGTCCCGATGTGTGCCTGCTGGACATCCGCATGCCCGACGTCGACGGGATCGAAGCCACCCGCCAGCTCGCCGGGGCCGACGTCGCCGATCCACTGGCCGTCGTCGTCATCACCACCTTCGACCTCGACGAGTACGTCTACGGCGCGCTGAAGGCAGGCGCCCGAGGCTTCCTCCTCAAGGACGCCGGCGCCGAGATGCTCACCCAGGCCGTCCATGCCGCCGCCCGGGGCGACGCCCTGATCGCACCGAACATCACCGCGAGGCTCCTGTCCTCCTTCGCGAACAGCCGCTCGCGCCCGGTGCCACCTGAGCCGATCGAGCCGCTGACCGCGCGCGAGGAACAGGTCCTGCTGGCTGCCGCTCGCGGGCGGACCAACAGCGAGATCGGCGGTGAGCTGTCCATCAGCCTCAGCACCGTCAAGACCCACATCGCCGCCCTGATGCGCAAGCTCAACGCCCGCAACCGCGTCGAGATCGTCGTGTGGGCCTACGAGACAGGCCGCGTCGACACCTGATCGGCGCCCGCGTACGCGAATCGCGGCAGCAGGAGCGTCGGGGTCCGACGGCATCGAGCGCGACGTCCGCTTCTCGGCAGGTCCGGTACCCGCCGCCGCGCGCGGCGCTCAACCGGGACACACCTGGTCGGAGTCGGGCGGTGGGGTGGCGGCGGGGCGTGGGGTGGCGGTGGGGGGTGCTGGCGTAGGCTGCCGCGGTCGGGGCGGCCGGCGTGGGCCGCTCCGTTCCGGGGAGGGGTCGAGGCGATGACGCTGGCGCGACGGGGCGGGCGGGGGAGCGCGGCGCTGCTGCTCGCGGTGGCGTTGGTGCTGGCCGGCTGCGAGTCGTCCGACGCCGGGCCGGTGGTCCCGCCGCAGCAGCGGACCGTCCCGGCGACTCCTCGGAGTTTCGCCCCGGGCGCGGCGGGCGTCGGCGACGCCTACTTCCCGACCTACGGCAACGGCGGCTACGACGTCGCCCGCTACACGGTGAAGGTCCGCTACGACCCCGACACCGACCGGCTGACCGGCACCACCACCGTCCAGGCCACCGCGACGGCCGACCTCTCCGCGTTCCACTTGGACCTGGCCGGGCTGACCGTCCGGGCGGTGACGGTGGACGGGGTGAAGGCCCGGCACGCCCGCGAGTCCGACGAACTGGTGATCACCCCGGCCACCGGCCTGACCTCCGGGAACGGCTTCGTCACCGAGATCCGGTACGACGGCGTGCCGGCCGCCCTGCGCAACGAGGTGCTCGGCGAGGGCGGCTGGCTGCACACCTCGGACGGTGCGATCGCGCTCGGCCAGCCCGAGTCGGCGAGCACCTGGTTCCCGGTCAACGACCACCCGTCGGACAAGGCCACCTACGACCTCGAGATCACCGTGCCGGACGGGCTCACCGCGATCAGCAACGGCGTGCCCAAGGGGAGGACCCGACCGCAGAAGGGCTGGACCACCTGGAAGTGGTCGGAGGGTTCGCCGATGGCCAGCTACCTGAGCATGGTGGCGATCGGCCGGTTCCGCATCACCACCGACGAGCACAAGGGACGGCCGGTGTTCACCGCGGTCACCACCGGGCTGGCCGACGGCGCACCGGACCGGTCGGTGGCGCGGACCGTCGAGGTGGCCGACTACCTGGAGAGTGTCTTCGGGCCGTACCCGTTCGACGCGTACGGCGGGGTGGTGGTGGCCGACGACCGCATCCGGTACGCGCTGGAGACGCAGAGCCGACCGGTCTACGGGGCGGCCTTCTTCCGGCGGGGCGACAACACCGGGGTGGTCGCGCACGAGCTGGCCCACCAGTGGTTCGGCGACAGCGTGTCGCTGGCGAAGTGGCAGGACATCTGGCTCAACGAGGGCCTGGCCACCTATGCGGAGTGGCTCTGGGCGGAGCACACCGGCGAGTCCACCGTGCAGCGCGCCTTCGATGAGCGGTACGCGTCCTCACCGAGCCGGCTGTGGCGTACCCCGCCGGGGAAACCGGGGGTGGAGAACCTGTTCGACGAGTCGGTCTACCAGCGGGGCGCGATGACGCTGCACGCGCTGCGGGTGGCCGTCGGGGATGCCGCCTTCTTCCGCGTCCTGCAGACCTGGGCGGCCGAGAAGAAGGACGGGAACGCCACGACCGCCGAGTTCGTGGCGTGCGCCGAGCGGGTGTCCGGCAAGAAACTGGGGAAGCTCTTCGACGCCTGGCTCTACGGCACCGAACGCCCCGCCACCCCGAAACCCCGGTGAGCCCGGCTCAGCTGCGGACCCGCAGCGTCGGGTGGGCGTCGAGGAACGGCTCGGCCCGCTCGGCGGCGAGCGCGTCGAGGAACTGGCGGCCCACCGGGAGCAACTGCTCGCCCCGGTAGGCGCCGCCCGTGCCGACCGCGTCGCCGGGGAGGCCGACCAGGGTCAGGGCGTCGGCCGGCAGCCCGCCGAGGGCGTACGCGAAGTCGACCAGGGCCCGCCCGTCACCGGCGTACACGAGGGTCTCGCCGAGCGCGGCGACCACCTGCTCGACCCGGGCCGGGTCGCGGGCCAGCCCCTGGTCGAGGATCTTCCGGGCCAGGGCGCGGAGCAGTTGCTGCTGGTGGCGCTGCCGGGTGTAGTCGCCGCCGGCGGTGTAGCGCTGCCGGGCGTAGTCCAGCGCCTGCCAGCCGGTCAGGTGCCTGTCACCCGGCTGGTAGACCATCTGCGGCCCGACGTACCCGCCCGGGCCCTTGTCCCGGTATTTCCCGTCCGGCTTGCGGTGGATCGAGGCGACCCGCTGGTCGATGCGCAGGTCCACCCCGCCGAGGGTGTCCACCAGCTTGTCGAAGCCACCGAAGGTGATCACCGCGCCGGCGTCGATGCGCAGTCCGGTGTAGCGGCTGACCGTGGTGCGCAGCAGCTCGTACCCCTGGGCGGTGCTGGGGTGGGCCTTGTCGCCCGGCACCCGGCTGCCGTAGCTCATCGCGTGGGTGAGCTTGGTCCGGCCACCCGGGTAGCCGGCCTTCGGGTAGGCCGGGATGTCCACCACCAGGTCGCGGGGCAGGCTGAAGAGGTACGCCCGGTCCAGCCCCTTCGGCACGTGCAGGACCAGCACCGAGTCGGCGTGCGGCTCCCAACCGGGCACGCTGATCCGGGTGTCCACCCCGACGAGCAGGAGGTTCAGCGGCCCGGTCAGGTCCGCGCCCGGCGGCGGGGTGGGGCTGCTGGTCGTCGGCACGGTCGTCGGCGACGGCCCGGCGGTGGTCGGGCCGGCGGCCGGCGCGGGGGTGTGCCGGCCGGCCAGCCGGGTCGCCACGACCGCGCCGACGGCAACCAGGAGTACGGCGACCAGCGCGGCCACCCCCAGCAGTAGCCGCCGCCGTCGTGGCTCCGCCGTGCCCTGCGTCATCAACCGACCTCTTCCCCCGTGCCGTGGACGCCCGGGGAGGCCCGGGCGGTCGAGCGTTCTGCATGATCCCGAAAATCTCGTGCTGGCGCGATGGCTACCCGTCGGTAATGATGCGTCCATGCGGTACGACGTGCTCGTCATCGGTTCCGGCTTCGGCGGCAGCGTCACCGCGCTCCGGCTCGCCGAGAAGGGCTGGACGGTCGGGGTGCTGGAGGCCGGGCGGCGTTTCGCCGACGACGAGTTCCCGCAGACCTCCTGGCGGGCCCGGCGCTTCCTGTGGGCGCCGAAGCTGGGCTGTTACGGCCTCCAGCGGATCACCCTGCTCCGCTCGGCGGACCGGCGTACCGGCGGGGGAGTGATGGTGCTCTCCGGTGCCGGGGTGGGCGGCGGCTCCCTGGTCTATGCGAACACCCTCTACGAACCCCTCGACGCGTTCTACGCCGACCCGCAGTGGCGGGACATCACCGACTGGCGCGACGAGCTGGCCCGCCACTACGACCAGGCGAAGCGGATGCTCGGGGTGACCACGTACCCGATCGTCACCGGCGCGGACCGGGCGATGCGCGCGGTGGCCGAGCGGATGGGGGTGGGCGGCACCTTCCACGCCACCCCGGTGGGGGTGCACATCGGCCGGCCCGGCGAGCGGGTGCCCGACCCCTACTTCGGCGGGGCCGGCCCCGAGCGCACCGGCTGCACCCACTGCGGCTCCTGCATGACGGGCTGCCGGCACGGCGCGAAGAACACCCTGGTCAAGAACTACCTCTGGCTGGCCGAGCGGCTGGGTGCCCAGGTCCACCCGCTGACCACGGTCACCGCCGTCCGCCCGGCCGACGGCGGCGGCTACCAGGTGCACACCGAGCGCACCGGCGCCTGGCTGCGCAAGCGGCGTCAGGTCTTCCACGCCGGGCAGGTGGTCTTCGCCGCCGGCGCGCTCGGCACCCAGCGGCTGCTGCACGAGATGAAGGCGACCGGCGCGCTGCCCCACCTGTCGCCGCGCCTCGGCGAGCTGACCCGGACCAACTCGGAGGCCATCCTCGGCGCGTCGGTCGGCCACCGGCAGGCCCGGCAGCGCGGCCTGGACTTCACCGAGGGGGTGGCGATCACCAGCTCGTTCCACCCGGACCCGCAGACCCACATCGAACCGGTCCGCTACGGCCGGGGCTCCAACGCGATGGGGCTGCTCCAGTCGCTGCTGGTGGACGGCGGCCCGCACCGGGTCCGGCGCTGGCTGGGCGACATCCTCCGCAATCCCGGCCTGGCCGCCCGGATGCTGTCGGTGCGGGGCTGGTCGGAGCGGACCGTGATCGCCCTGGTGATGCAGTCGGCGGACAACTCGCTCACCACCCGGTGGCGGCGCGGGCTGCTCGGCCGCCGGCTGGTCTCCGGCCCCGGTCACGGGGCACCCAACCCGACCTGGATCCCGGCCGGCAACGACGCGGTCCGGCTGCTGGCCGAGGAGATCGACGGTACGCCCGGCGGGGCGGTCACCGAGCCGTTCAACATCCCGATGACGGCGCACATCCTGGGCGGGGCGGTGATCGGTGCCTCCCCGGCCGACGGGGTGATCGACCCGTACCACCGGGTGCACGGGCATCCGGGGCTGCACGTGGTGGACGGCGCGGCGGTCTCGGCGAACCTGGGGGTGAACCCGTCGTTGACGATCACCGCCCAGGCCGAGCGGGCGATGTCCCTCTGGCCGAACAAGGGGGAGGCGGATCCGCGTCCGCCGCTCGGCGACCCGTACCGCCGGGTGGAGCCGGTCGCCCCGCACCGGCCGGCGGTGCCGGCACACGCCCCGGGAGCGCTGCGCGGCTGACCCGCGCGACACCGCCGGGCGAGCCGCCACGCGGAACGCCCGGCCCGCGCCCGGCCCGGCGGTGACGGTCGGTAGGCTTTCTGCACATGAGCACGCCTCGCCCCGTCCTCGTGGTGGACTTCGGAGCCCAGTACGCCCAGCTCATCGCGCGCCGGGTGCGTGAGGCGCGGGTCTACTCGGAGATCGTCCCGCACTCCATGCCGGTCGCCGAGATGCTGGCGAAGAACCCGGCCGCGATCATCCTGTCGGGTGGCCCGTCCAGCGTCTACGCCCCGGACGCCCCGCAGATCGACGCCGGCATGTTCGACGCGGACGTACCGGTCTTCGGGATCTGCTACGGCTTCCAGGCGATGGCCCAGGCGCTCGGCGGCACGGTCGCCCGGACCGGCAACCGGGAGTACGGCGGCACCCCGCTGCGGCCCCGGCTCACCGAGCCGGGCGTGCTGCTCCGCGACCTGCCCGCCGACCTGCCGGTCTGGATGAGCCACGGCGACGCGGTGACCGAGGCCCCGGCCGGCTTCACGGTGACCGCCGAGTCGGCGGGCGCGCCGGTGGCCGCCTTCGAGGACCTGGCCGGCCGCCGGGCGGGGGTGCAGTTCCACCCGGAGGTGGGGCACACCGCGCAGGGCCAGGAGATGCTCAAGCGCTTCCTCTACGAGATCGCCGGCATCGAGCCGACCTGGACCGCGTCGAACATCATCGACGAGCAGGTGGCCCGGATCCGCGAGCAGGTGGGCGAGAAGGAGGTCATCTGCGGCCTGAGCGGCGGGGTGGACTCGGCGGTCGCCGCCGCGCTGGTGCACAAGGCGGTCGGTGACCAGCTCACCTGCGTCTTCGTCGACCACGGTCTGCTGCGGGCCGGCGAGGCCGAGCAGGTGGAGAAGGACTACGTGGCGGCCACCGGCATCAAGCTGAAGGTGGTGGACGCGCAGGAGCGGTTCCTCGGCGCGCTGGCCGGGGTGACCGACCCGGAGCAGAAGCGGAAGATCATCGGCCGGGAGTTCATCCGGGTCTTCGAGGCCGCCGCCCGGGAGGTCGCCGCGCACGGCGACGTGGAGTTCCTGGTGCAGGGCACCCTCTATCCGGACGTGGTGGAGTCCGGAGGCGGCACCGGCACCGCCAACATCAAGAGTCACCACAACGTCGGTGGGCTGCCGGAGGACCTGAAGTTCGCCCTGGTCGAGCCGCTGCGCACGCTCTTCAAGGACGAGGTCCGGGCGCTCGGGCTGGAGCTGGGCCTGCCCGAGGCGATGGTCTGGCGGCACCCGTTCCCGGGTCCCGGCCTGGCCATCCGGATCATCGGCGCGGTCGACCGGGAGCGGCTGGACCTGCTCCGCCAGGCCGACCTGATCGCCCGCGAGGAGCTGACCGCGGCCGGTCTGGACCGGGGCGTCTGGCAGTTCCCGGTGGTGCTCCTGGCCGACGTGCGCAGCGTCGGCGTGCAGGGTGACGGGCGCAGCTACGGGCATCCCGTGGTGCTGCGCCCGGTCTCCAGCGAGGACGCGATGACCGCCGACTGGTCCCGGCTGCCCTACGAGGTGGTGGCCCGGATCTCCACCCGGATCACCAACGAGGTGGCCGAGGTGAACCGGGTGGTGCTGGACGTGACCAGCAAGCCGCCGGGCACCATCGAGTGGGAGTGACGCCGGCTCATCCGGCGGTCGGCGGCTGAGGCTGCGGCCGGGGCGTGGGCTCGGGCGTGGGTCCGGTCCCGGGCTGCGGGGCCGGCCACGCGGTCGGCGCCGGCCAGCCCTGCGGCGCGGCGCCCGCCGGGTGCGGCCAGGCGGGCGCGCCGGCCGGCTCCTCGGGCATCAGGAACCACATGATCGGGTACGCCAGCGCGGCGACACCGCCGGTGAGCAGGGTGCCGACGGCGAAGATCACCCGGACCAGGTTCGGGTCGACGGCGAAATAGCGACCGAGGCCGCTGGCGACCCCGGCCACCATGCGGTCGGTGGTCGGTCGCCGGAGCTGCTTGTACGGGGCCTGAGGGGTGCTCGTGGAGGTCATGCCCCCACGGTTGCTCGCCGCCGGGGCGGGCGACCTCGGTGACCGCCCGGACTCCTACCCTGATCGATCCCTGAGGTGCCAGGCAAGAGTCAGGAATCTGACACTCTTCGATGGAGGTAACCCGGCGAGGGGAGAATTTCCTCCCGTGACCACCTTGCTGGAGCCGCTCCGCAGGATCGCGGCATACGCAGTTTGTGCAGATCAAGACGGCCGAGTGTTGCTGGTCCGCGCATCGGAGCGCTCCGGCACGCCCGGCATCTGGTCGCTGCCCGGTGGGGCGGTCGACCACGGTGAGGACCCCAAGCACACGGTCGTCCGGGAGACCGCGACGGAGACCGGCCTCTCGGTTGCCGTCTCCGGGCTGGCGGACGTGCTCGCCGACATGCGCGCCCTGCCGGAGCGCGGCATCACCATCCACACCGACCGCCTGCTCTACACGGTCTCGGTGCGGGGCGGGACGCTGACCGAGCGGGTGGACCGCCCGACCGACCTGGCCGGCTGGTTCACCCTGGACGAGGCGCGCGGGCTGCCGCTGCGGTCGTTCACCGCGCGCGCCCTCGGGCTCCCGTCCTCCGCGGCCGACGTGCTGCCCGAGGAGGTGCCCGAGTTCCCCTCCTTCTATGCGGTGCCCGGCCCGGACGGGCTGCACCGGGCGCAGCGCTTCGCCGCGTACGCCGTGGTCACCGACCCGGAGGAGCGGGTGCTGCTGACCCGGGTGTCGGACGGCTACCCGGGCGCCGGCTGCTGGCACCTGCCCGGCGGCGGCACCGACTACGGTGAGCAGCCGGGCGCGGCGCTGATCCGGGAGCTGGTGGAGGAGACCGGGCAGACCGGTCGCCTGGTCGAGCTGCTCGGCGTGGCCAGCCACCGGGACGCCGCCTCGCTCGGCCCGGAGGGCTACCCGATCGACTGGCACGGCGTCCGCGCCTTCTACCGGGTGGTCGTCGACCAGCCCGCCCCGCCCACCGTCACCGACGTCGGCGGTTCGACCTGCGAGGCCCGCTGGTTCCGCCGCGAGGAACTGGGTGCCCTCCCCACCGACCGCCTCACCGAGGTCACCGCCGAAGCCGTCCAAGCCGCCCACCTGATCTGACCCCCCACCCCACCCCACCCCCGATCGCCGGCGATCATGAGGTTGGCGGGGTGAAATGCCCGTTGCCGTGCCGCTAGCCTCATGATCGACGGGATTGTGGCGGGTCGGGGCGGGGAGGCGGGGATCGTGGAGGAGCGGCGGCGGGTCGGGGCGTACGGGGTGTGCCGGGACGGGGAGCGGGTGCTGCTCGTGCGGGGGGCGGACAGTTCGGACTTTCCGGGGGTGTGGCAGCTGCCGGGCGGCGGGCTGGAGCACGCCGAGCACCCGGAGGCCGCAGTGGTGCGGGAACTCGCCGAGGAGACCGGGCTGACCGTGCGGGTGGTCGGCCTGCGGGCCGCGGTCGCCGACGTGACCCGCTATCCCGAGCTGTCGGTCGCCCTGCACACCGACCGGATCGTCTTCGACGTCATCCCGACCGGCGGCACGCTGCGGGACGAGGCCGACGACACCACCGACCTGGCCCGCTGGTTCACGCCCACCGAGGCGGCCGAGGTGCCGCTGCTGCCGTTCACCGCCGAGCTGCTCGGACTGCCGGTGGTCCCGCTGTCCCCGCGCGTCGCCCGGGAGCCGTTCGCGCCGCCGGCCGTCGACCGCCACCAGCGCTTCGCCGCGTACGGGCTGGTCACCGATCCGGCCGGGCGGGTGCTGCTGACCATGATCGCCGACGGCTACCCGGGGGCCGGGAAGTGGCACCTGCCCGGCGGGGGCACCGACCACGGTGAGCAGCCGGCCGCCGGGCTGCTCCGCGAGCTGGTCGAGGAGGCCGGCCAGCTCGGCCGGGTGGTCGACCTGATCGCGGTGCACAACCTGCACAATCCGGCCGCGCTGGGCCCCGAGGGTCGCCCGCTGGACTGGCACGGGGTCCGGGTCATCTATCGGGTACGGGTGGACGCGCCCACCGAGGCGGTGGTGACCGAGCTGGCCGGTGGGTCCACCTCCCGCGCCGCGTGGTTCACCCCCGAGCAGGTCGACGGGCTGCCGATGACCGACGTGGCGCTGCTGGCCACCGGGCGGCGGGGCGGCTAGCGCCCGCTCACCGAGCCGGTGTGGCCCGTCTCCGGTACAGTCAGGAGGCGGGGTTGGTGGAGAAAACGGGCGATGGAGCCCGAGATGGGAATAAGCAAGCGGTTCGTGCGGTTAAGGGAGTTATAAGTACCGCCGGCAGCTATCGCCAAGCCCCGTTCCCTTGTGCAATGGTGTACTCCGCTAACGGCTGCCGGGCCGAGAGAAAGGTCCGGCACGAGACAGCCGGACACCCGCCCGAGAGGGCGGTCAGCCGATCCGGTGATGGAGGAAACGTGCCGAGAGCCCCATGGCGCCGGCGTCGTACGACTGACAGTCCGCGCCCCGCAGGGCGTCGCTGGGCGGGCCCCTTGCGCCGCAGCAGCACGTTCGCCCGCCAGGTGCTACTGGTCCGGGTGGGTCGCCGGGACGGCGACACGCTGCCCGGCACCGACCTGGTCGTTCCTGACCACCGCTACGCCGACCGGTCGCGCCGTCGCTACGGCCGCAACCGCTTCCAGCGTGCCGAGGTGGAGGCCGTCATGCCGGTCAGCCCGGCCCTGGCCCCCTCGTCGCCGGTCGACGACTCGCCGGCGATGTCCATCCCGCTGCTCCCCGGCGAGCGCACCGCCGCCCGCCGGATGAAGTTCGCGCTGGTCAACGCCTGCACGCTGAGCAGCCTGATGCTCGGCATGCTGGCCATCTTCCTGGCCATGCAGGGCGAGGTCCGGATCGCGGCGCTCTGCCTGATCGCCTGCGTCGCGTTCGACGGCCTCGACGGCGCGCTCGCCCGCAAGCTCGGCGTGGCCAGCCCGTTCGGCGCCCAGATGGACTCGCTGGCCGACATGTGCTCGTTCGGCCTCGCCGCCCCGGTGGTGGTCTACGCCTCGCTGGCCGGGTCGGTCCCGCCGGCCGCCGCCGCGGTGGCCTGCGCCCTCGTGGCGTCCTGCGCCGCGATCCGGCTCGCCCGGTTCAACGTGTCGCCGAAGGACGGCCGGTTCTTCTGCGGCGTACCGACCACCATGGCGGCGGCCGTGCTGGCCCTCACCGTGGCGATCGGGCTGCCGGTCCCCGGCCTCGTGCTGGTCGGCGGGGTCGCCCTGCTCGCCTTCGCGATGGTCTCCAGCTTCCCCTACGCCAAGCTCGCCCGGCTGGTCAAGCTGCCGCCGTGGCTCTGGCTCGCTCCGGTGGTCGGCGCGCTCGTCGACATCCGGCTGACCTTCGCGCTGGTGGTCGTCGGATACCTGGTCAGCGGCCCGCTGCTCTGGCTGCACCAGCGCCGCACCGCCTGACCCGCAGCACGTACGCAGAAGGGGCGCCGCACCCGCGGCGCCCCTTCTGTCATGCCGCTCAGACCCAGCGGGCGATCACCGTCGAGCCGCCGACCACCTTGTCGCCCGGCCCGACCAGCGGCTCCGCCGCGTCGACCGGCAGGTAGACGTCGGTCCGCGAGCCGAACCGGATCAGACCGAAGCGCTCACCCCGGGCCAGCAGCGCGCCGATCGGCGCCCGCTGCACGATCCGCCGGGCGATCAGCCCGGTGCGCTGGGCCACCACCACCGTGCCGTGCTCGGTGTCCAGCACCGTGTACGCCGCGACGTTGTGCTCGGCGTCCGGCTTCATCGCGTTGACGAAACCGCCGTCCGCCACGAAGTAGTCGACCACCTTGCCGGCCACCGGGGACCGGTTGACGTGCACGTCGAGCACCGACAGGAAGACGGCGATCCGCAGCCACTCGCCCGCGCCGAAGCGCTCGTCGTGCAGCCGCTGGACGGAGAGGACCTGACCGTCGGCGGCGGCGACCACGGCCGACGGGTCCTCCGGGACGTCCCGTTCCGGATCCCGGAAGAAGGCCGCCACCGGCGCGGCGGCCAGTGCCGGGACCAGCCAGAGCTTCGACTTCGGCCGGGTGACCTTCGCCAGCGCGGCCAGGCCGAGGCTGATGCCCGCGGCGGCCACCCCGTTGGAGTCGAGGTGCATGCCGCGGGTCAGCGGCACGCTCGACGGCCGGTACGCCGGCGACAACCGGGCCGCCACGGCGGCACTCGTCGGGGTGAAGCGCAGGTGGTGCACCCGCACCGGCGGGGTGTTCCGGAGCACCAGGTCGGTGCGGACGCCGTGCAGCACGGACTGCCGGTCCAGCTCGGCGGCGGCACCCTCGGTCCGGAAGACCGGCGCGGCCACGCTCAGCACGGCACCCTCGCTGAGGTACTTCGACAGGCCGTCGACGGCCACCCGGGCCTCGTCGGCGGTGCCGGTGTGCGGCTCGGCGGCGATGACCAACTCGGCGGCGTCCGCCTCGGCGAGGGTGTCGACCACGCGTACCCGGTCGGCGACCCAGCGGCCCTGGGCCGACACGTGCTCGCGCAGGCCGGCGGCGGAGGAACCCTCGGCCGGGACCACGGTGAGCCGGTCGCCGGGGAGCAGCGCCTCGACCGCCGCGGCCAGGACCGCGGACTCCGGGGTCGCACCGACCAGCAGGGCGGCCTTGGCGTCGTTGCGGCGGGCGAGCTCGGCGACGAGGGTACGGGCGGCGCGCTCGCCGAGGCGGACCGGACCGGACAGGCCGGTGGTGCGCACGGCGGGGGACTGGGTCATGTCGGACGGGCTCCTGACGGGGTAGAGACGGGCACTGCGGCGGGACCGCCACGGCGACCTGCTCGGCTCGCCGCGGTCGAGGCTCGGCGGACGGGTCGGCCCGACGCGGGAGTCACCCGGCGTCCTGGCGACCCGACCGCGGCCGGGCCCCGCGGCGTGGGCCGGCCGGCGGAGGCGAGATCTCCACGAGCCAGCATAGGCGGCGTTCCGGTACGTCCGCACCGCCGTCGTCAGGCCGGTGGCCGCTCCCCGTCCGGTCGGCCGGGTGCCTCGCCGACGGCGGGCTGCTCCCGGGTCACCGGTCCGTCGTCGCCCGCACGGGGCTCGCGTTCCGGCGACGGCTCGTCGGGGGGCGGGAACGGTGACCAGCGTGGCTCGCCGTCCGGGTCACTGACCGGCCGGTCCTGCACCGCCTCGACCGGCACGTCGTCGACGGCGTCGGTGCTCCACTCGTCGGCCTCCGCCGGGGTCGGCGCGGTCCACTCCCGGGTCTCCTCGAAGGGTGCCGACACGGTGGTCCCGGCCGGTGGCGGCTCGGCGGGGCGGCCGGACCGGAGCGCGCCGAGGAGGCCGAGCAGGCCGATCAGCACCAGCGCGCCGGCCAGGAACCAGCCGACCGGGGGCAGGACGAGCCCGAGGATCTGGGCGAGCAGCCACCAGACCGACAGGGCCAGGAAGGTCAGCCCGAAGGCGAACGAGACGAGGTCGGTGCGGTGCGCCTTCACCGGGTCACCTCCAGGTTGCCGGCGTTGACGTGGACGATCAGCCGGAGCTTGCCGCCGCCGGGCCCGTCCGGGCCCAGGTCGGTGCTCTCCCGCAGTTTGCCCTCCAACCCGCCGGAGCGGTTGCCGAAGACATCGGCGTCCCCGGCGTTCACGTCCGCCAGGGTGGTGACGTCGACGTTCGGCGGCACCACCACGGTCGCCTTCCCGAAGTTGATCGCCACGATGATCTCCGTGTCCTTCTTGTCGAAGTCGACCGCCCGCAGGTCGAGTACGGCGTCGCCGAAGTTGTTCTCGTACCGGTTCGCCAGGTCGCGGTAGTCGGTCGGGGCCCAGGTGACGTCGCCGTCGACGCCGCGTACCCGGTCGTAGGACTCGGCGACGGTGGCCACGCCGAGCGCGGCGGCGGTCACCAGGCCGAGTGCGATCAACCAGCGGGCCCGGCCGAACCAGGTGCCGACCAGCAGGCCCAGCCCGATGGTGGCCAGCGCGGCGGCGAAGTAGCCGGCCGCGCCGACCGGGAAGACGTCCAGCAGGTCGAGGACGGCGACCAGGCCGAGGACCAGGAAGACCAGCGAGAAGGTGACCGCGCCGAGGGGGGAACGTTCCTTCGGCCGCTTCGGCGGCTTCGGCGGCCGGGGCATCGGCGGCACCGGCGGGTACGGCGCGGCGTACGGGCCGTGCGGGGCGAACGGCGCGCGGTAGCCGGTGGGGGCAGCGGCGCGGTCACCGGGGGCGCCGGCGGTCGGAGGCGGCCGACCCGCTCGTCGGCGCGGCCGGCCAGTCGGCCGGGTCGCCGGGGCCCGTCCCGATGGTCGGTCCCACCCCGACGGCCGGTGCCGACCAGGTGGGTGCGGCGGTTCCCGGCCAGGCGGTCGGCTGCGTGCCGTCCGGCCGGCGGGCCGCCTCGGGTGTGTCCGGACCGGCAGTCGGCTCCGGCGCTGCGGGCGGGCCGGCGAACGTGGTGGCCGGTCCGGCCGACCCGGGCCGGGCGAGCGGGTGGGCCGGCTCGGACCAGGCGGGCGTGGCCGGCGCGACCGGTTGCCCGGTGGTCGACGACGTCGCCGGCCAGGTCGGCACCGTCGGTCCGGTCGTCCGGGCGGGGTCGGTCCAGGCGGGGGCCACGACGGGGCCGGTCCACGGGGCGGCGGGCGGTGGGACGGCCGGGTCGGGTGTCGGCCAGCCGACCGGTGGCACCGGGCCGGGCGGGACGGGGCCGGGCGCGGCCGGTGGCCGGGCCGGGTCCCGGTGCTCGCGGTTGAGCAGCAGCGCCCCACCGATCAGGATCGCCGCACCGAGCAGGACCGCGCGGAACGCGTCGGTGACGATGTAGCCGAAGCTCACCGCCACCAGGATGCTGAGCACGATGACGGTGACCGGGGACATGCTGGAACGCCCGCGGCCGAGCATCGACTCGACCGGGGAGGCGGTGTCCCCCTCGCCGGGGATGATCAGCCAAGCGGCCACGTACACCAGAATGCCGATGCCGCCGAAGAAGCCGAGCACCGCGAGCAGCACCCGCCAGAGCACCGGGTCGGTGTTGGTGGCCCGGCCGATCGCCGCGCAGACGCCGGCCAGGTAGCGGCCCTCGCGGGGGCGGACCAGCCCGTACCGGGAGGTGAAGCCGGCACCGCCGGGCGGCGGGGCGTACCCGGGTGGTGGCAGGTCGCCCGGCGCGGAGCCGGCGCTCCAGGCGGATCCGGCCGGCGGGGGCGGGCCGGCGGGCCCGGCACCGGTCGCTGCGGTGGGCGGTGGCCCGTCCTGCGGGGCCGCCCCGGGCAGGGGCGGACGGGCGGCATCCTCGGTCATGCTCCGATCCTGCGCCCGACGCCGCCCGAACGTCCTCCGGAGGTGACCCTGACCCCACCCTGAGATCCCGGCGGGCCGGATGTCGGGGACGTCCCCGTGGTCCCGGCCCCCGTGGCCGTGTGACGATCGAACCGGCCCGCACCGCCGTCCCTGACCCGGGAGCCTCCGATCACCAGCACCGTGACCCCCCACCCGCCCCGCCTCTACCGGGCTCCCGAGCACCGGATGGCCGCCGGGGTGGCCGCCGGCATCGCCGAACACCTCGGCATCTCGGTGGTCCGCGTCCGGGTCGCCTTCATGGTGCTGCTCGGGCTGAGCGGGCTGGGCCTGCTGCTCTACGCCGCCTTCTGGGCGGTGGTCCCGTTGCGACCCGGCGACACCGCCGTCCCACCCCGGCGGGACATCGGCCAGCTGTTGCCGTTCGTGGCGATCGGCCTCGGTGTGCTGCTGATCCAGGTGATGGTCTTCGACTCGGTGGGCGCGGCCGGCACTGCCGGCTGGCTGGTGGCGATCATCGCGGTCGGCGCCGGGGTGATCTGGCACCAGTCCGCGCCGGAGCGCCGCCGGCAGTGGGGCGAGTCGATGCCCGTGCCGTGGCTCGGCGCGGTGGTGGAGGAGAGCGACCGGCGGGCCTTCGTGCTCCGCTTCATCGGCGGTGGGGTGCTGGTCGCGGTCGGCATCATCGGCGTCGCCGCGGTCTACTCGCCGGCGCAGAACTTCGACGCGGTCATCAACGGGGTGATCTTCGCCCTGGTCGGGCTCGCCGGTGTCGGCGTGGTCGCCGCGCCGGTGCTCTGGCGCACCTGGAACCAGCTCCGCTCCGAACGGGAGGGGCGGATCCGGGAGCAGGAACGCGCGGAGCTGGCGGCGATGGTGCACGACCAGGTGCTGCACACCCTGGCGCTGATCCAGCGCAACGCCAGCGACGTGAAGGCCGTGCAGCGGCTGGCCCGTGGGCAGGAACGGTCACTGCGGAACTGGCTCTACAAGCCCACCGCCTCGCCGACCGAGCGGTTCGCCGCCGCGCTGGAGCAGGCCGCCGCCGAGGTGGAGGACACCTTCGCGATCACCGTCGAGGCGGTGGTGGTCGGCGACCGGGAGACCGACGAGCGGGTCGGCGCGCTGGTCGCGGCGGCCCGGGAGGCACTGGTGAACGCCGCCCGGCACGCCGGTGTGCAGACCGTGTCGCTCTATGCGGAGGTCGAGCCGGACCAGGTCAGCGCCTTCGTCCGGGACCGGGGCAAGGGGTTCGATCCCGATACGGTGGAGGATCACCGGCACGGCGTCCGAGGGTCCATCATCGGGCGGATGAAGCGACACGGCGGCCGGGCGGAGATCCGGTCCGGCCCGGGGGAGGGGACCGAGGTCCGGTTGATCCTCCCGATCACCGGCGCCGGCCCCACGACGGAAAGGGACAGGTGACATGGCCGAACACGGACCGGTCGAACAGACGCAGGCCCGGGACGGGCGGCTGCGGGTGTTCCTCGTCGACGACCACGCGATGTTCCGGGCGGGGGTCCGGGCGGAGCTCGGCGCACACGTCGAGGTGGTGGGTGAGGCCAGCACGGTGCCCGAGGCGGTGCACCGGATCGCGGCCACCGGCCCGGACGTGGTGCTGCTCGACGTGCACATGCCCGACGGCGGTGGCCGGGCGGTGCTGGAGGCGATGCGGCGTACGCATCCGCAGGTGAAGTTCCTGGCGTTGAGCGTCTCGGACGCGGCGGAGGACGTCATCGGGCTGATCCGCGCCGGTGCCCGGGGGTACGTCACCAAGACCATCTCGCCGGACGAGCTGACCGACGCGATCCGCCGGGTGGCCGACGGGGACGCCGTGTTCAGCCCGCGGCTGGCCGGGTTCGTGCTGGACGCCTTCGCCGCCCGGCCGGACACCCCGGTCGCCGATCCCGAGCTGGACCAGCTCACCAACCGGGAGCGCGAGGTGCTCCGGCTGCTCGCCCGGGGGTACGCGTACAAGGAGATTGCCAAGGAGCTGTTCATCTCGATCAAGACGGTCGAGACGCACGTGTCGAACGTGCTCCGCAAGCTCCAGATGTCCAACCGGTACGAGCTGTCCCGCTGGGCGGCGGACCGCCGGCTGGTGTGAGGTCTCCGACCGGCTGACCGTTTCCGGTCATGCTGTCCGGAGCGTGACGCCGGTCGGGCGGTTGCCCCGCAGGGCGGAGGGGGTCCGACCTCGGCTGCCTCCTCCACCCGGCCGGTGATGGTGCCCGCACAGCCTGATCGTCCTCAGCCGGACGGACAAAGACTGCCGCGTCGCGGCGGACGTCGCGGGGTGCCGGAGGGCGGGTGGAGTCGCTCACAGAATCGGCGGCCGGGAGCCTCGTGGGACCGTGTCTTACCTGCTCAGAGCGGTACGACCGGCATGTTTCATGATCTTTTCTCAAGTATCGGCAACGTGCCGACCAACTAACGGCTTGATAACGGCACCTTCACGGAATGGGCCGGTGGGTGTCACAGTGGCAGCACCTCACCCCGGTGCGGAACCCGTCGGGCCGTCGGCCACGCAACGCCACCATCTCATGGCGGATCGTGGTTGTCGATCCCGTACGGCGTTGCCGCCGACGGTGCGGTGCCCGGCGAATCGGCGCCCCCGGGGTGTCCCGATTTCTCTGCGGTAAACCGGCGGCCCGCGGTTCGGGGCCGACGGTGGTGTCACCCCCCATGACGTGCGTGAAACCCACGACGGAACCAGGTTAGAAAGAGGAGGCCCCTCGGAATGAGAGTCTCGAAGCGGGCGAGCGGCGCCATCGCGGTGGGCGCGGCATTCGCGCTCGTCGCGTCCGGCTGCTCGAGCAGCGACGGCGGCAACGGCAGCGACGCCGGCGCCACCAAGGACGGCGCCATCACCATCCACGGCGTCCAGCCGGAGAACCCCCTGGTTCCGGCGAACACCACCGAGACCGGTGGCGGCAAGATCATCGACGACATCTGGACCGGCCTGGTCGAGTACCCGAACGACGGTGGGGCGCCGCGCAACGCGCTGGCCGAGTCCATCGACACCAAGGACTCGAAGGTCTTCACCATCAAGATCAAGAAGGGTACCAAGTTCCACGACGGTACCGAGGTGAAGGCGAAGAACTTCGTCGACGCCTGGAACTGGGCGGCCTACACGCCGAACGGCGCCGCGAACGGTAGCTTCTTCTCCGACATCGCCGGCTACGACCAGGTCACCTCGGTCGACCCGGACGACGACGGCCCGCAGAAGGCCCCGAAGCCGGCCGCCGACAAGATGTCCGGCCTGAAGGTCATCGACGACCAGACCTTCGAGGTCACCCTCTCGGCCCCGACCGCGGTCTTCCCGACCAAGCTCGGCTACAGCGCCTTCATGCCGCTGCCGGACGCGTTCTTCACCATGAAGCCCGAGGAGTTCGGCAAGAACCCGATCGGCAACGGCCCGGTGAAGTTCGTGTCGTGGGAGAACAACGTCGCGATCAAGCTGACCCGCTTCGACGACTACAACCTGCGTGACAAGGTCAAGATCAAGGACGTCACCGTCAAGCTCTACCAGAGCGAGGACGCTGCCTACGCCGACCTGGTGGGCAACAACCTCGACTTCATGGAGACCATCCCGACCTCGGCGCTGGCCGGCGAGAAGTACAAGGCCGACCTGGGCGAGCGGGCCATGAACACGGTCACCCCGTCGACCGCGTTCATCGCGTTCCCGATCTACGACAAGCGCTTCGCCAACCCGAAGCTGCGCAAGGCCGTCTCGATGGCGATCGACCGGCAGGCGATCTCCGACAAGATCTTCTTCGGGACCCGCAAGCCGGCCGACAGCTGGGCCAACCCGCTCACCCCGGGCGCCCCGGCCGGTAACTGCACCGCCTGCAAGTTCGACGTCACCCAGGCCAAGCAGCTCCTCCAGGAGGCCGGTGGCTTCCAGGGCGAGATGGTCTTCTACTACAACGCCGACTCCAGCCACAAGGACTGGATGGAGGCCGTTGCGCAGCAGGTCAAGACCAACCTCGGCATCAACGCTCGCGCCGAGGGCGTCCCGACCTTCGCGGTGTTCCGCCAGAACATCAACGCCCACAAGATGACCGGCCCGTACCGTGCCGCGTGGCAGCAGGACTACCCGGACATCGAGAACTGGGTGAACCCGCTCTACGTCAAGGGTGGTTCCTCCAACGACGGCCTCTACAGCAACCCCGAGGTCGACGCCCTGGCCAAGGCCGCGAGCGCTTCCGCGAGCATCGAGGAGTCGCACCAGAAGTTCGGCGAGGCCCTCAAGAAGGTCGACGAGGACGTCCCGACCATCCCGGTCTACTTCTACGGCCAGCAGTCCGGCCACTCGGAGAAGATCAAGAAGCTCGAGCTGACCAACGTCGGTGAGCTGGACCTCTCCTCGGTCGAGCTCTGATCCGATCGGTATGACCCCGGGTCGGGCCCGCCACAACCGGTGGGCCCGGCCCGGGGCCGTTCCGCGAGCGGGTGTTACAACATCTCCTCGCACGCTGTCGCGAGCGGATGTCACCAGCATCCCTCCTCGCACGCTGTCACCATCGTGTCGGCCGCCGACGCGCCCCCTGTCTGGAGGACCACCCCATGGGCCGCTATCTCGTGAGACGGCTGCTCCAACTAGTGCCGGTCTTCATCGGTACGACGTTCCTGATCTACTGGCTCGTCTGGGCCGTGCCCGGCGACCCCTTCGCCGGCAAGTGCGGTGAGCGTCGCTGCCCGCCGGAGTACGTCGCCGCGCTCACCGAGAAGTACCACCTGGACCAGAACGTCTTCGTCCAGTATTCGATCTACATGAAGAACCTCCTCCAGGGGGACTTCGGGACGACCTACAACGGTCTGTCGATCAACGACGTCATCGCCACCGCGTACCCGAACACGCTGAAGTTGGCCGTTGTCGCCCTGGCGATCGAGGCGATCATCGGCCTCACCGCCGGCGTGCTGACCGGCCTGCGCCGCAATGGCTTCCTGGACAACCTGGTCCTGGTCTCGTCGCTGTTCCTGATCGCGCTGCCGGTCTTCGTCGTCGGCTTCGTCCTCCAGTGGACCTTCGGGGTGCAGTGGAAGATCGTCACGCCGACCGTCTCCAGCGAGATGCCGTTCTCCGAACTGATCATCCCGGGATTCGTGCTCGGTAGCGCCTCGATGGCGTACATCGCCCGGGTGTCGCGGACGAGCATCGCCGAGAACCGGCGGGCCGACTACGTGCGGACCGCGATCGCCAAGGGCCTGCCGATGCGCCGGGTGGTCGGGGTGCACCTGCTGCGCAACTCGCTGATCCCGGTGGTCACGCTGCTCGGCACCGACCTCGGCGCGCTGATGGGTGGCGCGATCGTGACCGAGGGCATCTTCGGTATCAACGGCATCGGTCGACAGGTCTACCGGTCGATCGTCACCAAGGAGAGCGCTACCGTTGTCTCCATCGTGGTGGTGCTGGTGCTGGTCTACCTGCTGATGAACCTGCTGGTCGACCTGCTCTACGCCGCCCTGGACCCGAGGATCCGTTATGAGTGACCCCTCCGCCGCGTCGATCGTCAGCACTCCCCGTCCGGAGCAGCCGACCGAGATCGGTGCCCCCACCAACGCCGGCCTGCCGGAGAGCGCCCGCAAGGAGAAGCCGCGTGGCCTCCTCGGTGACGCCTGGCGTGACCTGCGTCGCAAGCCGCTGTTCTGGATCTCCGCAACGCTGATCCTGCTGTTCATCGTGATGGCGGCCTTCCCGACGCTCTTCACCTCCGGCGACGCCGTGAACGGGTCGCTGAACAACAGCCTCGGCAAGCCCTCCGCCGACGCCTGGTTCGGCTACGACGTGCAGGGCCGGGACGTCTACGCCCGGACCATCTACGGCGCCCGCGCCTCGATCGTGGTGGCGCTGGTGTCCGTCGTCGGCACCATGCTGCTCGGTGGCGTGATGGGCATCATCTCCGGTTACCGTGGCGGCTGGGTGGACGCGCTGCTCTCCCGGATCGCCGACGTCTTCTTCGGCCTGCCGTTCGTGCTCGGTGCCATCGTCATCCTGACGACCTTCAACGGCTCGGGCAGCAACAACAGCAAGACGAAGATCATGGGCCTGGTGATCGCGTCGCTGGTCATCCTGAGCTGGCCGGTCGTGATGCGGCTGATGCGCTCCTCGGTGCTGGCCACCCGGGAGGCGGACTACATCGTCGCCGCCCGGGCGCTCGGTGCGGGCACCGGCCGGATCATCCTCAAGCACCTGCTGCCGAACTGTCTCGCGCCGCTGCTGGTCTATTCGACGATCATGGTCGGTTCGTTCATCGGCGCGGAGGCGACGCTCTCCTTCCTGGGCGTCGGACTGAAGAGCCCGGTGGTCTCCTGGGGCATCATGATCAGTGAGTCGCAGAACTTCATCCGGGTCGCGCCGAACCTGCTCTTCTTCCCCTCCGCGTTCCTCGTCGCCGCCGTGCTGAGCTTCGTCATGCTCGGCGAGGCGGTCCGCGAGGCCCTCGACCCGAAGCTCCGATAGGGGAGACTGAGTTGTCCGACATTCTCGTGTCCGAGCAGTCCGCGCCCGGCGCCGACGGATCCGGCCGCCCCTCGGGTCGGCTGCTCGAGGTCGACGACCTGCGCGTCGAGTTCCGCACCCGGGACGGCGTCGCCAAGGTCATCAACGGCGTCACGTACCACGTCGACGCGGGGGAGACCCTCGCCGTGCTCGGCGAGTCCGGCTCCGGCAAGAGCGTCACCGCGCAGACCATCATGGGCATCCTGGACATGCCGCCCGGCTTCGTCACCGGCGGTCAGGTCCGCTTCCACGGCAAGGACATGCTCACCATGTCCGCCGAGGAGCGTCGCCGGATCCGCGGCGAGGGCATCGCCATGATCTTCCAGGACTCGCTCTCCGCGCTGAACCCCGTCTTCACCGTCGGGTTCCAGATCGCCGAGCAGTTCCGGATCCGTCGCGGCATGAGCCGCGCGGACGCCAAGAAGCGCGCGATCGAGATGCTCGACCAGGTCAAGATCCCGAACGCCAAGGGCCGGTTCAGCAACTACCCGCACCAGTTCTCCGGTGGTATGCGGCAGCGCGCGATGATCGCGATGTCGCTGGCGCTCGACCCCGAGGTGCTGATCGCGGACGAGCCGACCACCGCGCTGGACGTGACCGTGCAGGCCCAGATCATGGACCTGCTCGGTGAACTCCAGCGGGAACGGCAGATGGGCATGATCCTGATCACCCACGACCTCGGCGTGGTCGCCGACGTCGCGGACCGGATCGCGGTCATGTACGCCGGCCGGATCGTCGAGGAAGCCGACGTGTACGACCTGTACGCCAAGCCGGCGCACCCGTACACCCTGGGTCTGCTCGACTCGATCCCGCGGATGGACGAGAAGGGGCAGGAGCTCCGCACCATCAAGGGCCTGCCGCCGAACCTCATGAACATCCCGCCGGGCTGCCCGTTCAACCCGCGCTGCCCCATGGCGCAGCCGGTGTGCCGGGAGAAGGTGCCCCCGCTGCTGCAGATCGGTGCCGGCCGGGCCAGCGCCTGCCACTTCGCCGAGGAACTGGTGAACCGTGACTGAGAACATCATCGAGGTCCGTGACCTGGTCAAGCACTACCCGGTCACCCAGGGCATCGTGTTCAAGAAGACCGTGGGTCAGGTCAAGGCGGTCGACGGCGTCTCCTTCGAGCTGAAGACCGGCGAGACCCTCGGCGTCGTCGGCGAGTCCGGCTGCGGCAAGTCGACGCTCGCCCGGGTCCTGATGAACCTGGAGAAGCCGACCAGCGGCAGCGTGTACTACAAGGGTCAGGACATCTCCAAGCTCTCCGGTGGCGCGCTGCGGCGGCTGCGCCGGCAGATCCAGCTGGTGATGCAGGACCCGTACACCTCGCTGAACCCGCGGATGACGGTCGGCGACCTGATCGGCGAGCCGTTCGAGATCCACTCCGAGGTGGCCCCGAAGGGCAGCCGCCGGGGCAAGGTCAAGGAACTGCTCGACCTGGTCGGCCTGAACCCGGAGCACATCAACCGCTATCCGCACCAGTTCTCCGGCGGACAGCGGCAGCGCATCGGCATCGCCCGGGCCCTCGCGCTGCGGCCGGAGGTGATCGTCTGCGACGAGCCGGTCTCCGCGCTCGACGTGTCGATCCAGGCGCAGGTGATGAACCTGCTGGAGAAGCTCCAGGGCGAGTTCGGGCTGTCGTACGTCTTCATCGCCCACGACCTGTCGGTCGTGCGGCACCTGTCGGACCGGGTCGCGGTGATGTACCTGGGCAAGATGGTGGAGATCGGCACCGAGGACGAGATCTACGAGCGGCCGACCCACCCGTACACCCAGGCGCTGCTGTCGGCGGTGCCGGTGCCGGACCCGACGCTGCGGGACCAGAAGGCGATCATCCGGCTCACCGGTGACGTCCCGTCGCCGATCAGCCCGCCCTCGGGCTGCCGGTTCCGCACCCGGTGCTGGAAGGCACAGGACGTGTGCGCCGAGCAGGTGCCGCTGCTGGAGATCCGGCCGGGCTCGGACCACCCGAGCGCCTGCCACTTCGCCGAGAAGCGGGAGATCGTCGCCACCCACGAGGTGTGACCGCGTGCGAACCGCCTGTCGACGTCACCACGACGCCGGCAGGCGGTTCGTCGTATCCGCCGGTCCTGCCCGGCCTCCGTCGTCCGGGCCCCGGTCGCGCCGGCGCGGCCACCGCCCGCCGCCGGCACCCTTCCGGTACGCCGGGCGCCGGGCACCCCGGGCGTCCCGCCCGGCTGCCGACCCGCCGTCGGCACCGTCGCCGGCCGGCGTGGCGTCCCGCCGCCTCACAGCGGGCCCCGACCGGCCCTCAGCAGCAGCAGCGCCAACTGGGTGCCGTCGGCCCCCAGGGCCTGCCGGAACCGCTCCAGGATCTCCCGCTCGCGGGAGAGCACCAGCCGGGTCCCGCCGGAGGCGAGCCGGGTGGCGCCGACCTCCTGGGAGAGAGCGGCCCGTTCCTGCCACAGCGCGATGATCGTGCGGTCGATCTCGTCGATGCGCTCCCGGATCTCGACGATCCGCTCGGCCGCCGCCGAGTCGCCGGTGCCGGTCCGCGCCGCCGCGGCCTCGGTCGGGTTCGTGTCGGCCCGGTCGCCGGCCAGGCCGCTGGACTCCACCACGTCAGTCATCATCGTCGTACCCCCTCGGGTGTCGGGCCCGGTACCCGGATCCCGGGACGAAAAAGCCCCGGGCTCTCGAGAGCCCGGGGCTTTTTCGCAGGTCTGACGATCAGGCGCGACCTACGGCTGCCGGACTCCCGGGGCCGTAGTAAAAGTAGAAGCGCTGATCGAACACGTCGTCGAGTATGCCGACCGCCGGCACGGCTGCGCAAGCAAACCCACCAACAGGTGGGACGGCACACCTGCTCGCGGTGTCCGGTGGTGCCGCCCCCGTCGGAGTCCCGGTGTGCGGCGGCGGGAAGTGTCCGGCCGGCGGCATAGACTCGCCGTGCGATGCATCCTCTCTTCGACATCCCCGCGTCCCCGCCCGCGCCGGAGCCCCGGCCGACCCCGCCGCACCGGCCCGGGTCGGTCGCCGCCCGGCTCGACCCGCAGGCCCTCCTCGACGGGCTGAACGGTCCGCAACGTGACGCCGTCACCCACTCCGGCTCCCCGTTGCTGATCGTGGCCGGCGCGGGCTCCGGCAAGACCCGGGTGCTCACCAACCGGATCGCCTATCTGCTGGCCGCGCGGGACGTGCACCCCGGCGAGATCATCGCGATCACCTTCACCAACAAGGCCGCCGGGGAGATGAAGGAGCGGGTGGCCGCCCTGGTCGGCCCGCGGGCCCGGCTGATGTGGGTGTCGACGTTCCACTCCGCCTGCGTGCGGATCCTGCGGGCCGAGCACGAGCACGCCGGCCTGAAGTCGACGTTCTCGATCTACGACGCGGACGACTCCCGGCGGCTGATGCAGATGGTGGCCCGGGAGCTGGACCTCGACCCCAAGCGCTACCCGGCGCGCGGGTTGGCCGCCCAGGTCTCCAACCTGAAGAACGAGCTGGTCGACCCGGAGGAGTTCGCCGGTCGGGCCAAGGGGCCCAACGAGCGGGCCCTCGCCGAGGCGTACACGCTCTATCAGCGGCGGTTGCGTGAGGCGCACGCGCTGGACTTCGACGACCTCATCATGACCACCGTGCACCTGCTCCAGTCGCACCCGCACGTCGCGGAGAGCTACCGCCGCCGGTTCCGGCACGTCCTGGTGGACGAGTACCAGGACACCAACCACGCCCAGTACGTGCTGATCAAGGAGCTGGTCTCCGGCACCGAGGGGATCGAGCCGGCCGAACTCTGCGTGGTCGGTGACGCCGACCAGTCGATCTACGCGTTCCGCGGCGCGACGATCCGCAACATCCTGGAGTTCGAGCGGGACTTCACCGACGCCCGGACGATCCTGCTGGAGCAGAACTACCGCTCCACCCAGACCATCCTCAACGCCGCCAACGCGGTGATCGACCGGAACACGTCCCGCAAGCCGAAGCGGCTGTGGAGCGACGCCGGGCACGGCGAGCAGATCGTCGGCTACGTGGCGGACACCGAGCACGCCGAGGCGGACTGGGTGGCTCGGGAGATCGACCGGCTGGTCGACGAGGGCGAGACCCGCCCCGGCGACGTGGCGGTCTTCTACCGCACCAACGCCCAGTCCCGGGTCTTCGAAGAGGTCTTCATCCGGGTCGGCCTGCCCTACAAGGTGGTCGGCGGGGTGCGCTTCTATGAGCGCAAGGAGGTCCGCGACGCGCTGGCCTACCTGCGCGCCGTGGTCAACGACGACGACACGGTCAGCCTGCGCCGGATCCTCAACACCCCCCGCCGGGGCATCGGCGATCGGGCCGAGGCGTGCGTCGAGGCGCTCTCCAGCCGGGACCGCATCTCGTTCGGGGCGGCGCTGCGCCGGGCCAAGGACGCCCCCGGCATCTCCACCCGGGCCGCCAACGGCATCGGCGACTTCGTGGCGCTGCTCGACGGCGCCCGGGAGCTGGCCGAGAGCGGCACCCCGGAGGAGGTGCTGGAGGCGCTGCTGACCCGCTCGGGCTACCTGACCGAGCTGGAGGAGAGCCTCGACCCGCAGGACGCCGGCCGGGTCGACAACCTCCAGGAACTGGTCAGCGTCGCCCGGGAGTACACCGAGCGGATCGAGGCGCTGGGCGCCGACGGGGAGCGGGCCACCCTGGCCGGCTTCCTGGAGCAGGTCGCGCTGGTCGCCGACGCCGACCAGATCCCCTCCGACGACCCGGACCACCAGGGCGTGGTCACCCTGATGACGTTGCACACCGCCAAGGGGCTGGAGTTCCCGGTGGTCTTCCTGACCGGCCTGGAGGACGGTGTCTTCCCGCACCTGCGCTCGCTCGGCGACACCCGCGAGCTGGAGGAGGAGCGCCGGCTGGCGTACGTGGGGATCACCCGGGCCCGGCAGCGCCTCTACCTGTCCCGGGCGGTGACCCGCTCGGCCTGGGGACAGCCGGCCTACAACCCGCCCTCCCGGTTCCTGGAGGAGTTGCCGCCGGAGCTGGTCCGCTGGGAGCGCACCGAGGGGTCGTACACCTCGTGGGCGGGCGGGGGCGGCGGCGTCGGCGGCCGTGCGGACCGCGTGCCCGGCGGGCGTGGCGGCTTCACCGGGGGTACGCCGAAGGCCGCGCAGCTCGCCAAGCGGCTCGGCGTGGACGGCAGTCGGCTGGCCACCGCCAGCGAGCTGCCCCAGGGGCCGAAGGTGTCGGCCGGCGACCGGGTCAACCACCAGCGCTACGGGCTGGGCCGGGTGGTGGCCGTGGAGGGGCACGGCCCGGGGGCCCGGGCGCAGATCGACTTCGGCGACCAGACCATGTGGCTGGTGCTCCGGCACGCCCCGATCGACAAGCTCTGAGTTCAGCGACGAGGGCCCGGCCCGGCGAACCGCCGGACCGGGCCCTCGCGCATGCTGTCGGCCGTCAGCAGGCCACGTCGATGCCCCGGGCGCGCAGGAACGGCGCCGGGTCGATCTGGTTCCACATCTGGCCCTTGTGCACCTCGAAGTGCAGGTGCGGCCCGGTGGCGTCACCGGTGGCACCCTCGTAGCCGATCACCTCACCGGCGCTGACCTTCTCGCCCACGGAGACCTTCAGGCTGCTCTGGTGGGCGTAGTGGGTGAGGTAGCCGTTGCCGTGGTCGATGAAGACCGAGTTGCCGTACCCGTCGCCGGCGTCACCGGCCTGCACCACCGTGCCCGCTGCGGCGGCGTGGATCGGGGTGCCCGACGGCATCGCGAAGTCGATGCCGGCGTGCAGGGTGCCCCAGCGGGGCCCGTAGCAGGACGTGATCTCGGCGCCCTTCATCGGGATCACCCAGGTCGGCTTCGGCTTGGCCGTCTTCTTCGGCTTCGGCTTCGGCTTGGCGGTGGCCGCCTTCGTCGGCTTCGGTGCGGCCTTCGACGGAGTCGGTGCCGGGCTGGCCGGCGTGGCGGACGGGATCACCGGGGCGGTGGACTCGCGGACGGAGCGGTCGGCGCGGGCGGCGGCCTCGGCGCGGGCCCGGGCGTCGAAGTCGACGGCGGCCGGGGCCGGGGTGCCGTGGTCGGCGGTGGCGACCGAGACGCCGCCGAGGCCGAGACCGACCAGCGCGACGGCGCCGATCATGAAGTATGTGGTGCGCCGGCCGGTCCGCTTGCGCGGCAGCGGCCGGGTGGGGATGTCCTGGGTGTTCTCGTGCTGCATGGAGCTGTCTTCCGACACGGTTGACCTTCACAGTCGAGGGGCACTTGACCTCGAAATACTGGTGTCGGCCGGGTCGGCGGCGGGTAGTGGCACCCGGGAGGCGGGCGTGGCCGGTGATCGTCTCTGCCCACTTCGGCCCCGGTTCGGGCTGCCTGTCCGGTGGGACGGCCATGATCGGCTGTGCCGCCGCTCACATTCGTCGGTGTGACCCGGCAGACTTGCCCGCACAGCAAACCGCCCGGATCGCATGATCCGGGCGGTCAACGGGCGATACTGAGCGTCAGGAAGCCGCTACGTCGCTGTAGATTGCCTCTACTTGCAGCTTGATGTCCACTCCGCGGTCCTGCAGCCACGGCACCGGGTCGAGCGGCTGGCCCTTGACATGGATCTCCAGGTGCAGGTGCGAGCCGTACGAGTGGCCGGTGTTGCCGACCAGCCCGAGCTGGTCGCCCGCCTTGACCTGCTGGCCCTCCTGCACGCTCACCGCGGAGGAGTGACCGTAGATCGCCTCGCTGCCGTCCGGGTGCTGGACGATGACCGCGTAGCCGTAACCGCCGAACCAGCCGGCCTTGGTGACCGTGCCGGAGTGGATCGCCACGAACGGCGTGCCCTCCGGGGCGACCAGGTCGATGCCGGTGTGCAGCTTGCCCCAGCGCATGCCGTAGGGCGAGTTGAAGTCGTAACCCTGGAGGGGGAGCAGCCAGGTGTCCTGCTCGGACGCGGCCTTGCCGTCGGTGCGGCTGTCACGGGTGGCGCGGTCGGCCGTGTCGGCGCGGGCCGCCGCGTCCTGGCTCGTGATCGAGGCCTGCTTGAGCTCGTCGAGAACCGACGGGCTGACGCTCTTGGCGTCGGGGAGGGCGTTCGCCCCGAGGGCGACGATGCCGGCTCCGACGAACGCGGTGGTGACGACCGCGGCGTAGCGGCTCCGCGGGGGGGTGGGTACGCGGCGACGGCCGCGATATCGATCGGGCTCAGACGACAGGCGCTGGCGCACGCACACCCTCCGTTGTCGGGGTTCCGAAGCGACCGACCGGCGCCCGTGAAGCTCGGATGAACGTCGGCTGGCCGCGTCGTCACCCGTCCGTGGACCTGATGACAACCGTGGACACGTTAGCCAACCGCCACTCCAGTCACAAGCCGAAGCGCCGAACTGGTGTTTCGTTCTGTCCCTTTCCGTCCATTGATGTCATAGCTCGTGACACCGATTGGCTGGCCCTGTTACTGTCCGTTCGTCGCGCAGAGTGACCGTTCGGCGGAGGTGTGCGGCTTTCCCGCTCCCGTCCGGGCCGCTATGAGGTAACCCGGGTTCCCGGGGTCGGGCGGGTCGGGTTACCGTTCGTTCAGGTGATAGCCCGCCGGAGCCGGTGAAAGGTGTGCGCTGATGAGCTCTCGTATCCGGGTCGTCGTCGCGAAGCCCGGCCTGGACGGCCACGACCGCGGCGCGAAGGTCGTCGCGCGGGCCCTCCGCGACGCCGGCATGGAGGTCATCTACACCGGCCTGCACCAGACCCCGGAACAGATCGTGGAGACGGCGATCCAGGAGGACGCCGACGCGGTCGGCCTCTCCGTGCTCTCCGGCGCGCACATGACCCTCTTCAAGCGGGTGCTGGAACTGCTCGGTGAGCGGGACGCGCGCGACATCGTGGTCTTCGGCGGCGGCATCATCCCGGACGCCGACATTCCCGAGCTGCAGCAGCTCGGCGTGGCGAAGATCTTCACCCCGGGTGCGACCACCCAGTCGATCGTCGAGTGGGTCCGGGAGAACGTCGCCCAGCCGGTCGGCTGACCGACTACCTCCGCGCGGGCGGCCGGTCCTCGTTGCTGAGCGGACCTGGCGGGCGTGGCGGCACGGGCGCGGACGCCCTGCTCCCGGCTCTGACGTCCGGGCCGGTTCGGATTCTGGGCAGGGGGAAGGGCCGGACGCACCCCTCACACGCCCGGCCCTTCTATGCACGATGCCCCGCCGCCACCCCTCGACCGACAGGGCATCGGCCGTCTCCCGCCGTCGCGCTTGACCAGCGCTCCGACATCAGACTCAACGACGCCCCCTCGGTGGGGTTACGCAGGTCGCGCAACATCCCCCGGACGGCTGACGCGCCGCCCCCGGTGGACCGCCTCGCACGCCCCTGCCGGACCGCCTCGACGTCGGCGACACGGGCGAACCCAGCCGGGCGGACACCGCCAGGTCGGCGACGTAAGGGTGATCACCGGGTCCTCGCCGACGTCCCGTCGGTCGTAACCTTTGGCTGCCCGTACCGCGCTCCGCGGTCGACGACCCCCGCCGGGAGCCCCTGCCGTGACCCAGCCGCCGCATCCCCACCCGCAGCCCGCCGAGGGTTGGCCACCCCGCCCGTCCCCGGCAGCGGCCAGCCCGCGCCCAGCGGCGGCTGGTCCGCGCCACCGCCGCCCGCGCCCGGCTGGGGGCCGAGTCCCGCCGGGCCGGCCGCCGGACCTGGCTGGTCCGGTCCGCCGCCGGTGGGGCAGTCGCCCACCTCGGGCTGGTCCGGTCCGTCACCGGTGGGGCAGCCGCCGGCCTCGGGTCGGTCGGGTCCGCCGGTGGGGCAGCCGCCCGCGCCGGGCTGGGGGCCGCCGGCGGGAGCACCGGGCATGCCGGCGTACCCGGGGGCGCAGGCCGGTTGGGGGCCGCAGCAGGCGTACCCGAACGCGGGCTGGTCCCCGGCGCAGCCGCCGGCCTGGCAGCCGCCGCCGTCGCGGACGGCGAAGCGGATCCCCGAGGACCAGCCGTTCGTCGCCCGGCCCAGCCTGCGCAAGCGCGGGCTGGCGCTGGGTGGCCTGACCCTGTTCATCGGCCTGGTGCTGGCCTGCCCGCTCGGGCTGGCCGCCTCGGGCGAGAACGGGGATGCGGGCATCCTGCTGGCCATCCCGTTGATCATGCTGTTCTTCGCGCTGGTGGTCGGCCTCCAGCTCTGGCTGGTCTCGTCCGGCGGCCCGGTGCTCGCGGTCGGCCCCGCCGGCTTGTGGATCAAGACGCGTCCCACCCGCGGGCAGGCGATCTGGCTGCCCTGGGAGGCGGTGGACCAGGTCTACCGGCGACGCTGGGGGCTGGAGAAGATGCTCTGCGTGAAGGCGCGCGACCCGCGGGCCGGCGGTGACCTGGGCGCGTTCACCGCGCTGGACGCCGGGATGCAGCAGGCCTTCTTCGGCACCGGGTTCACCGCCACGGTGGTGTACGCCGACCGGACGGAACAGGAGATCATGGACGCGGTGTGGCGTTACTCGGCCGGCCGCTGCCGGGTGGCCTGAGCGGGCGGACCGTCGCTGTGCATTACCGCACACCGCGCACCCGCTCGGTTGCCGCCGGTTCCCATCTCGTTAGGCTGCGGCAAATGACCTGTCTCATCTGATGACAGGCGTCAAACTGATTTTCCAACGCTGGTGGCGGCGCGACGGCGCGCCGCGGAGACGGGACGGGACGCGCAATCGTGGACCTGTACGAGTACCAGGGGCGGGACCTGTTCGAGCGGCACGGCTTGCCCGTGCTCGCCGGCGGCGTCGCCACTACCCCGGAGGAGGCCCGCGCGATCGCCGAACGCCTCGGCGGTCGGGTGGTCGTCAAGGCGCAGGTGAAGGTCGGCGGCCGAGGCAAGGCCGGTGGCGTGAAGCTCGCCGAGGGCGCGGAGGAGACGGTGGCCCGCGCCACCGACATCCTCGGCATGGACATCAAGGGTCACACGGTCCACAAGGTCATGATCACGGTGACCGCGGACGTGGCCGAGGAGTACTACTTCTCGTACCTGCTCGACCGGGCGAACCGCACCTTCCTCTGCATCGCCAGCGTCGCCGGCGGCATGGACATCGAGGCGGTCGCCGCCGAGACCCCGGAGAAGGTCGTCAAGGCCCCGATCGACGCCAACACCGGCGTCGACGAGGCGAAGGCCCGGGAGATCGTCACCGCCGCGAACTTCCCCGCCGAGGTCGCCGACCAGGTCGTCGAGATCGCGGTCAAGCTGTGGCAGGCGTTCGTCGCCGAGGATGCCACGCTGGTCGAGGTGAACCCGCTGGCCAAGAACGCGGACGGCAAGCTGCTGCTGCTCGACGCCAAGGTGACCCTGGACGAGAACGCCGGCTTCCGGCACCCGGACCACGAGGCCCTGGTCGACCAGGCCTCGGTGGACCCGCTGGAGCAGGCCGCCAAGGCCAAGGACCTCAACTACGTCAAGCTCGACGGCGAGGTCGGCATCATCGGCAACGGCGCGGGTCTGGTCATGTCGACCCTCGACGTGGTCGCGTACGCCGGTGAGCGGCACGGCGGCGTCAAGCCGGCGAACTTCCTCGACATCGGCGGCGGCGCGAGCGCCGAGGTGATGGCGAACGGTCTGGAGATCGTGCTCTCCGACCCGTCGGTGAAGAGCGTCTTCGTCAACGTCTTCGGTGGGATCACCGCGTGCGACGCCGTCGCCAACGGCATCGTCCAGGCGCTGGCGCTGCTGGAGCAGCGCGGCGAGCAGGCCACCAAGCCGCTCGTCGTCCGCCTCGACGGCAACAACGCCGAGGCCGGTCGGGCGATCCTCGACGGCGCGAACAACCCGCTCATCCAGCGGGTCGACACCATGGACGGCGCGGCCGAGCGGGCCGCCGAGCTGGCAGCTGCGGGGGTCTGATCATGGCTATCTGGCTGACCAAGGACTCCAAGGTCATCGTGCAGGGGATGACCGGCTCCGAGGGTTCCAAGCACACCCGGCGGATGCTCGCCGCCGGCACCAACGTGGTGGGCGGCGTGAACCCGCGCAAGGCCGGCACCACCGTCGACTTCGACGGCACCGAGCTGCCGGTCTTCGCCTCCGTCGCGGACGCGATGTCCGAGACCGGGGCCGACGTCACGGTCATCTTCGTACCGCCGCAGTTCACCAAGGGCGCGGTCGTCGAGGCGATCGACGCCGGGATCGACCTGGCCGTGGTGATCACCGAGGGCGTCCCGGTGCACGACACCGGCGCGTTCTGGGCGTACAACGTGGCGAAGGGGGAGCGGACCCGGATCATCGGGCCGAACTGCCCCGGCATCGCCTCGCCGGGCGCCTCCAACGCCGGCATCATCCCGGCCGACATCACCGGCTCCGGCCGGATCGGTCTGGTCAGCAAGAGCGGCACGCTGACCTACCAGATGATGTACGAGCTGCGGGACATCGGCTTCTCCACCTGCGTCGGCATCGGCGGTGACCCGATCATCGGGACCACCCACATCGACGCCCTGGCCGCGTTCGAGGCCGACCCGGAGACCGACGCCATCGTGATGATCGGCGAGATCGGCGGCGACGCCGAGGAGCGGGCCGCCGAGTTCATCAAGGCGAACGTCACCAAGCCGGTCGTCGGTTACATCGCCGGCTTCACCGCGCCGCCCGGCAAGACCATGGGTCACGCCGGTGCGATCATCTCCGGCTCGGCGGGCACCGCCGAGGCGAAGAAGGAGGCGCTGGAGGCCGTCGGCGTCAAGGTCGGCAAGACCCCGACCGAGACCGCCAACCTCATGCGGGAGATCATGTCCGGCCGCTGAGCGGCCGCGTGCCGTGCCGAGGGGGTCGACCGCGTGCGGTCGGCCCCCTCACCTGTACCAGTACATGCCGTGGCCGGTGGCCCGCCAGATCGCGTTGCCGATGATGTTGAGCACACCGAGCGCGATGGCGATCCAGCCGAGCACCGGTGACTTGCCGAACCGCTTGGCGTCCCGGATCGACAGGTAGCCGAAGACGATCCCGAGGAAGCCGCAGCAGATCAGGCCGAGCACAATGCCCAGGACGCCCCAGAGCGTGGTGCGGTCCCGGCCCACTGCCGGCGGCGGTGGCGGCGGCGGATACGGAGCGTTCACGGCTTCCTCCGAGCGGTCGGTGCCGCGACGGGAATGGTCGCGTCTGGGCCGAGGCTAAACCGGATCGGGGGGATCAGTCGGTGGATCAGGGAACTCGCCGTGGTGCCGGGGCGTTATCGGACTGCCCCCGCCGACGTGGCGTGCCAGAGTAGAACCGATGTCACCCGTCACCCCTGACCATCCCCGCCGGCCCGCCGGTGTCGACGCCGACGCCCGGCCGGCCGGCCGTGCCCGCCCGGCGTCCCGGGTGCCCGCGCCCCGGCCGGCGGAGGCCGGGCGTGGTCGGCGCCGCTGCCGGTGGCCGCCGCGGTGGCGGCCGGCTGGGCGGCGCTGACGTCGTGGCTGCCGGTGGCGCTGGTGCTCGGTCTGGTGCAGCTCAGCGAGGACGCCGGCTCCCTGTCGGGCGCGCTGCGGGCCGGGCTGGCCGGCTGGCTGCTCGGCCACGGGGTGCCGCTGGAGACCACCGCCGGCCCGCTCGGGCTGGCACCGCTCGCGCTGGCCGCGCTCGCCTTCTGGCGACTGACCCGGGCCGGGGTGCACACCAGCCGGGCCGTCGCGCCCGCGGTGGCCGGTCACCCCGGCAGGCACTCACCGTCGCGGTCGCGGTCGGCATCGGGTACGCGCTGCTCGGCGCCCTGGCCGCCGTGCTGGTCGGCGCGGGTGGCCCCGGGTCTCCCGGTGCGCGCCGCACTCACCCTCGCGGTCTTCGGCACGCTGGCGGCGCTGGTCGGGGCGCTGCGCACCACCGGGGTCGCCGCGCTCTCCGCCCGCCGTTCCCCGCCGCTGCTGCGCGACGGCGTACGCACCGGGTTGGTCGCCGGGCTGCTGCTGCTCGGAGCGGGGGCCGGGGCGGCCGGGCTGTCCGTGGCGACCGGGGGTGGCGACGCGGCCGACATGATCGGCGCGTACCGGACGGGGGTGGCCGGTCAGGTGGGGATCACCCTGGTCAGCGTCGCGTACGCGCCGAACGCCACCGTCTGGTCGGTCAGCTACCTGCTGGGGCCGGGGTTCGCCGTCGGCACCGACACGGCGGTGCGTACCAGTGAGGTCTCCGTGGGGGCGCTGCCGGCCGTACCGCTGCTGGCCGGACTGCCGCGCGGACCGGTCGACGGGCTCGGCGCGGGACTGCTCGCGGTGCCGGTGCTGGCCGGGATGGCCGCCGGTTGGCTGCTGGCCCGGCGGCTGCTGCGGCTGGCCGCCGAGGACCGGGCGGAGCTGAGGTGGGCGGCGCTGCTCGGCCCGGCGGCCCTCGCCGGCCCGGTCGCCGGGCTGCTGCTCGGCGTGGCCGCCGCGATCTCCGGCGGGCCGGTCGGCGGTGGCCGGCTGGCCGAGGTCGGTCCGGTGCCCTGGCAGGTGGCCGGCGTGGCCACCCTGGTCGTCGCCGTCGGCGCCCTGCTCGGCGCCGCCACCACCCGCACCCTCACCCTCACCCGCACCCCCCACCGCCCCTGACCCACCTGCGCCCCGCCCCGCCCCGCCGGCGAGGGTGGGGGGCGCGGGCGCAGGGTGGGGTGAGGGTGGGTATGGCGAGGGGCGGCCGGGGTGCCGGCCGCCCCTCGGTGGGTCTGTCAGGAGAAGTTGTTCCAGTTGACGGTGGCGCCGACGATCGCCACGACGATGCCGAGCACGATGCCGACGCCGCCGCAGATCAGGGCCGCCTTGGCCTGGCCGCCGTTGCTCGCCTCACCCTGCTGGACCTTCTTCTGGCCCAGCACGCCCAGCACCACGCCGGCGATGCCGAACGGGATGCCGAGCCCGCCGCAGCAGAGGCCGAGCACGATGGACACGATGCCGACGATCATGCCGATCAGGCCGAGGGTGTTGTTCTGCCCCTGGGCCGTCGGGAAGCCCGCGTTCGGGTACGACGGAGCGGCCCCGTACGGCTGCTGCTGCGCGTACGGGTCCTGGTAGGGCTGCCCGGAGGTGGGCTGGCCGTAGGGCTGGCCCGAGGTGGGCTGGCCGTACTGCGGGGCCTGCGGCTGCGCGTACGGGTCGTGCGGCTGCTGCCCGTACGGGTCGTGCGGCTGCTGACCGTACGGCGCCGCGGGCGGCTGGGCGTACGGGTCCTGGTACTGCGGCGAGGTCTGGTCCTGCGGCGGCTGCTGGCCGTACGGGTCCTGACCGGGGTTACCGGGCTGCATTACTGGGTGCTCCTCGAGAGTGGGTTCGGCGGTCAGTACGTCGAGCTGTTACCACCCATGATCGCGCCCATCCCCCCGAGGACGCAGCACAGGAGGGAGATCGCCCAGCCGATGAGGCCGACGATCAGGGCCCACTTGGACCACTTCTTCGACTCGGCGGCGGCGGCCTGCGCGCCCGCGTAGTCGCCCTGCTGCAGGAGCGGGTTCACCTTGGAGGCATTGATGATGGCCGGAATGGCCAGCGGCCAGAACAGGAAGATGGCGACGATGGACATCGTCATGTTGTTGTCGATCTGCTGGGGCTGCTGCGGGTATCCAGGCTGCATGGCGGCGTACTCCTCGATCCATCGGCGCGTCGGGGCGCCGGTTCACTGACGGGTGCGGGGCCGGGCGTACGCCGGGCACCGAGCGACCGGCAGCGTACCGTGCCGACGCCAGCGGGGTGATCACCCGAAACGGCGCTGCCCGACCGCTGGACGCCCGGACCTGCCCGATAGGGTGGCCGCGTGACCGAGCCCGCGTCCGTCGCCCGCCTCGTCGTCCTCGTCTCCGGCTCCGGCAGCAACCTCCAGGCGCTGCTGGACGCCGGCACCGACCCCGCGTACGGGGCCCGCGTCGTCGCCGTCGGCGCCGACCGGGACGGCATCGCCGGCCTGGACCGGGCCGCCGCCGCGGGAGTGCCCACCTTCGTCGACCGGGTGAAGGACCACCCGACCCGCGAGGACTGGGACCGGACGCTGACCGCGCACGTCGCGGAGCACCGGCCCGATCTGGTGATCAGCGCCGGTTTCCTGAAGCTGGTCGGGCCGCACTTCCTGGCCGCGTTCGGCGACCGCTACCTCAACACGCACAACACCCTGCTGCCGGCGTTCCCCGGCATCCACGGCCCCCGGGACGCCCTCGCCTACGGCGTGAAGGTCACCGGGGCCACCCTCTTCTTCGTCGACGCCGGGATGGACACCGGCCCGATCGTCGCCCAGGTCGCCGTGCCGGTGCTGGACGACGACGACGAGGAGACGCTCACCGAGCGCATCAAGGAAGCCGAGCGCCGCCAGCTCGTCGAGCAGGTCGGTCGCCTGGTCCGTGAAGGTTGGACGATCACCGGAAGAAAGGTCACGGTCCCGTGAGCAGCAGTCAGGACGAGCGCCGCCCGATCCGGCGGGCGCTGGTCAGCGTCTATGACAAGGCCGGCCTGGTCGAGCTGGCCCGGGCCCTGCACGCGGCCGGGGTGGAGCTCGTGTCGACGGGCAGCACCGCGTCGACGATCGCCGGGGCCGGCGTGCCGGTGACGCCGGTGGAGCAGGTGACCGGCTTCCCGGAGATCCTCGACGGCCGGGTGAAGACCCTGCATCCGAAGATCCACGGTGGTCTCCTGGCCGACCTGCGCAAGGACTCGCACGCGGCGCAGCTCGACGAGCACGGCATCGCCGGGATCGACCTGCTGGTGTCGAACCTCTACCCGTTCCAGGCCACGGTCGCCTCCGGCGCGTCGCAGGACGAGTGCGTGGAGCAGATCGACATCGGTGGGCCGGCGATGGTGCGGGCCGCCGCCAAGAACCACGCCTCGGTCGCCGTGGTGACCGACCCGGGGGCGTACCCGGCGCTGCTGGCCGCCCTGGACGCGGGCGGTTTCACGCTGACGCAGCGCAAGGCGCTCGCGGCCCGCGCGTTCGCGATCATCGCCGAGTACGACGTGGCGGTCGCCCAGTGGTGCGCACAGGAGCTGGCGCCGGCTGCCGACGGGTGGCCGGAGTTCGACGGGCTCAGCCTGACCCGGCAGGCGGTGCTGCGCTACGGCGAGAACCCGCACCAGGCGGCGGCGCTCTACGCCGACCCGGCCAGCCCGGCCGGCCTGGCCCAGGCCGAGCAGCTGCACGGCAAGGAGATGTCCTACAACAACTACGTCGACGCGGACGCCGCGTGGCGGGCCGCGAACGACTTCCCCGGGCAGCCCGCCGTGGCGATCATCAAGCACGCCAACCCGTGCGGCATCGCGGTGGGCGCCGACGTGGCGGAGGCGCACCGCCTGGCGCACGCCTGCGACCCGGTGTCGGCGTACGGCGGGGTGATCGCGGTGAACCGGCCGGTCAGCGTGGAGCTGGCCCGGCAGGTGTCGGAGATCTTCACCGAGGTGCTGGTGGCGCCCGACTTCGAGGCCGGTGCCGTCGAGGTGCTCCAGGGCAAGAAGAACATCCGCCTGCTGCGGGCCCCGGCGTTCGACCCGCAGCCGGCGGAGTGGCGCCAGGTCACCGGCGGTGTGCTGGTGCAGCTGCGGGACCGGATCGACGCCGAGGGCGACGACCCGGCGAACTGGCGGTTGGCGGCCGGTGAGGCGGCCGACGAGGCGACCCTGCGCGACCTCGCCTTCGCCTGGCGGGCGGTCCGCGCGGTGAAGAGCAACGCGATCCTGCTGGCCCGGGACGGCGCGACCGTCGGCGTGGGCATGGGACAGGTGAACCGGGTCGACTCGGCGCAGCTGGCGGTCAGCCGCGCCGGTGCCGACCGGGCCCGGGGCGCGGTCTGCGCCTCGGACGCGTTCTTCCCGTTCGCCGACGGTCCGAAGATCCTGATCGAGGCGGGGGTCCGGGCGATCGTGCAGCCCGGCGGCTCGATCCGCGACGAGGAGGTCGTCGCGGCCTGCAAGGAGGCCGGCGTGACCATGTACCTCACCGGCACCCGGCACTTCTTCCACTGAGTTCCCTCCGGTGAGCGGGGCGCGGCCGACCGGCCGCGCCCCGCTCGGCGTATCGCCGCTCCACTGCGGAGCGCTGCCGGCTGACCAGCTGAAAGTACGACCGTCGAGCCGTTGCCGGTCGCGAATCCTTGTTGCTAGCGTGGGGCCGGCAACAACCGATCGACCCTCCCCGTTCTCCTCGCAGCCCGTCTCCCGCCCGCGGCCCCGGCCGCCCGCCCGAGCGGCGTCCGACATCCCCTCGCTGTGACAGGTTGGCCCATGCGCGTGTTCGACCGGTGGAACGCCGTCGTCGTCGCGCTGGCGTTCGTCCTGGCCGGCCTGGGTGCGCCCGCCTGCGCGGAGACCCATCAGCCCGGCGCGGTGGTCACCGCCGCGCACCGGTCGATCGGCTCCGACGCGCCGCACGTCCATCCTCCGGACGTCCGGCCCGTCGCCGCCCCGGTCACCACGCCGCACCTGCCCGCCCCGCCGTCCGGCGACCCCGGGTCGCCGGGGCGCGTCCCGCGTACCCCGGCACTCCGCCGCACCTGCGGGCGGAGCTGGTCGGCGGCCCGTGCGGTGACCACCGCGCCGGCGTCGGCACCACCGACGGACCGGAAGACCTGCTCCTCGCCGCGCCCCCGCGGATCGACGGTACGACGGTCGCCGTCCCCGCTGCGGTCCGCTACCGGCAGCCGGTGGTGCAGCTGCCGCCGCGCGGCACCCTGCCCACCCGGGCCCCACCCGTCACCGCCTGACCCTCGGCCACGCCGGGACGTGACACGTCCGTCGATGCCGGCGCTGTGCACTACGAGGGTCGAGACCGGACGGTCACCGTCCGCTCACCACGCCACGGCCGCGCCAACCGCCCCCGTGGTTCCCCTGCCCGGGCCACCAGCCCGGGAACCCCTTGAATCCTGGAGGATTCACATGTCGAAGTCCCGCTGGCGCAAGCCGGCGACAATCGCGGGCGCGTTGGTGCTGACCGCCGCGCTCGGTGGCGTCGCGGCCACCAACCACGAGGTCATGGAGGCCCTCGGCCTCGCTCAGGAGCCGGGCGCCAACCTGCCCTGGCACCCGCGCGAGATGGCCGAGATGGCGGCCGGGGAGAACGCCGCCGAGGCCGGCGAGGAGGCCTTCGAGGCCCGGGTCATCGCCGAGCAGTTCGCCCAGGCCCGGTCCGCGCCGGGCATCGTCGCGCCGGGCGCGTACGCCAACGCGTTCAGCCAGCTCGGCAGCGTGCCGGCCACCAAGGGCAGCTGGCGCGAGGTCACCAAGATCAAGTACGACGGTGACGACCCGCGCTACCGCGACTACGCCTCCAACTCCTCCGGGGGCGCCGGCCTGCAGACCGGCCGGATCACCGGCCTCGCGGCCGACAACAGCGGCCACGTCTACGCGGCGGGTGCCGACGGCGGCGTGTGGCGGTCGGTGATCGGCGGCGGGAGCTGGACGCCGATCTCGGACCAGCTGCCCAGCCTGTCCAGCGGCGACGTGGTGCTCGCCGCCGACGGTTCGCTCTGGTACGCCACCGGCGAGGCGAACACCGGCGCCACCTCGTACGTCGGCGCGGGCGTCTACCGGCTGGCCAACCCGGCCAGTGGCCAGTTCACCGCGGCCGACCGGGTCGGCGGCACCGAGCTGGAGAGCTCGGTCATCAACAAGCTGCGCTTCTTCGACGGCAAGGTCTGGGCGGCCACCAACCGGGGGCTGTTCTCGCACGCGATGAGCAGCGGCTCCGGCGCGTGGAAGTTCGAGTGGGCGCCGAACCCGAGCTACCTGCCGGGCGGTGCGGACGCCGGCGCGGCCAACGCCGCGTACAAGAACATCGTCAACGACGTGGCCGCCGACCCGAAGCACCCGAAGCACGTGGTGGTGGCCTCGGCCTGGCGGTCGGGCGACAGCTACAACGGCTTCTACGAGACCGCGGACTACACGGCGGGCGGCTGGACGAAGGTCAACCCGGGCGGCGCCATGCCGGCCGACGACATCGGCTACGTGACGTTCGCCTTCTCCGCCGACGGCGGCAAGCTGTACGCGATCAACCAGTCGCCGAGCCTGCTCAACAAGCCGGCCGGCAACGTCAACAGCTACCTCGACGGCATCTACGTCTCCAACACCGGCAACCCGGCCGGCCCGTGGAACAAGATCGCCGACTCGGCGAAGCTGGGCAACTCGGGCTCTGCCCTCAAGCAGGCGGTCGGCGGCAAGGGCTACGGCCCCGGGATCCAGGCCTGGTACAACCAGTTCCTCGCCGTCGACCCGGCCAACCCGAACCACGTCTGGGCGGGCCTGGAGGAGGTCTACGAGTCGACCGACGCGGGCGCGAACTGGAAGACCGTCGGGCCGTACTGGAACTTCAACTTCTCCTGCTGGAACATCTCCGACGCGCAGAACAAGTGCAACAAGACCGTCCACTCCGACCAGCACTCGGTCGCCGTGGGCAACGGCTTCGTCTACGTCGGCAACGACGGCGGCGTCTACCGCCGGCCGGTCAACGGCAAGACCGACAAGGACGGGCACGCCACCGACTGGCAGAGCCTGAACGACGGCACCATCGACGCCCTGCAGTACTACTCGGTCTCGGTGGGCAAGGACCCGGCGAAGGCCGGCACGGTGGTCTCCGGTGGTCTCCAGGACAACGGCGCGTCGGTGCTGCGGGCCGGCGACACCGTGATGGGCTCCAACTTCGGCGGTGACGGCGGCGACTCGCTGGCCGACCCGGCCAACGGTTGCCGGCAGGTGCAGGAGTACACCAACCTGGCCATGCGGGTCACCGAGAACTGCAACGCCAACCCGGGTCCGGGCACGCCCGAGACGTCCACCTCGCGGGACATCCAGCCGTACACCTCGTCGCCGGGGGACGAGCCGGCCCGGTTCATCGCGCCGTTCTCGCCGGACGCCACCGACGCGAACGTCTGGGTCGCCGGTGGCCAGCACGTCTGGGTCAACACCAAGGGCTATGCGATCCAGGACGGCAAGGGCTGGACGAACGCCTTCGACCTGGGCGCCGGCCACACCGCCACCTCGGTGGGCGTCTCCGGCGGCACCGCGTACGTCGGTTGGTGCGGACCGTGCAACAACGCCGGCTTCACCCGGGGCGTCGCGGTCGGCAAGGTCAACGACCCGGCGAGCTGGCACCAGCTGACCCTGCCGGCGGAGTTCCCGAACCGGTTCGTGCAGGGCGTCGGGATCGACCCGGCGAACGCCGCGCACGCCTTCCTCGCGGTCAACGGCTTCTCCCGGCGCTTCACCGAGGGACCGGGGGCCGGCTTCGGTCACGTCTACGAGACGACCGACGCGGGCGCGACCTGGAAGGACGTCTCGGCGAACCTGCCGGACGTGCCGGCCAGCTCGGTGAAGGAGCTGTCCAACGGCGCGCTGGTGCTCGCCACCGACCTGGCCACCTTCTACCGGGCGCCGGGTGCCACCGACTGGCAGCGGCTCGGCGCCGGCCTGCCGCTGACCGTGGGCATGGACGTCGAGTACGACGCGGCGGCCAACTCGCTCTACGTGGCCACCCACGGCCGCGGCATCTGGGCCTTCGACCTGGCCCAGCTCTGATCCGGTGACCCGGCCCGGCCCTCGATCCGGGCCGGGTCACCTCGACCCACCCGGCCCCGCCCCCACCCGTGGAGGCGGGGCCGGCGTCGCCGCAGGACCCGGGCCGGCGTCGCCTCGGCAGACGACGCCCCCGCCGCCGCCCGGCGAGTCGCCTCCCTCCCGGACGCTACGAGTTTGATGACGCATTCGAATCACCGCAGCCCGGGCGCGTCCGAGTTCCGCACTCTTTCCGGGAAAGAGTGGCCTCCGTGTCCGCGGTGGCCACTCTTTCCCGGAAAGAGTGGCCTCCGCGGTGGTCGGGGTGGGTCAGGGGGTGGTGGGGCGGAGTTCGGCGAAGTGGCAGGCCGAGGGGTGGGGGTCGGCGGGGCGGGGGACCGGGTGCGGTTCCTGGGTGGCGCAGATGTCCTGGGCCTTCCAGCAGCGGGTGCGGAAGCGGCAGCCGCTCGGCGGGTCGGCGGGGCTGGGCACGTCGCCGGTGAGGCGGATCATGGTGCGGTTCTCCCGGGCGTCGGGGTCGGGCACCGGCACCGCCGAGAGCAGGGCCTGGGTGTACGGGTGGGTGGCCCGCTCGTAGATCTCCTGCTCGGTGCCGATCTCCACGATCTTGCCGAGGTACATCACCGCGACCCGGTCGGAGATGTGCCGGACCACCGACAGGTCGTGCGCGATGAAGACGTACGACAGCCCGAACTCGTCCTGGAGCTGCTCCAGCAGGTTGATCACCTGGGCCTGGATGGAGACGTCGAGCGCCGACACCGGCTCGTCGCAGACGATGATCTCCGGCCGCAGGGCGAGCGCGCGGGCGATCCCGATCCGCTGGCGCTGCCCGCCGGAGAACTGGTGCGGATAGCGGTTGATGTGCTCGGGGTTGAGCCCTACCACGTCGAGCAGTTCGCGTACCCGGGTGCGTTTGCTGCCCTTCGGGGCGGCCTCCGGGTGGATGTCGAACGGCTCGCCGATGATGTCGCCGACCGTCATCCGCGGGTTCAGCGACGTGTACGGGTCCTGCATCACCATCTGCATGTTGCGGCGCAGCCGGCGCAGCTGCGACCCGGAGGCGGCGAAGAGGTCCTTCCCCTCCAGGGTGGCCCGGCCGGCGGTCGGCGTCTCCAGCCGCATCAGCAGCCGGGCCAGGGTCGACTTGCCGCAGCCGGACTCGCCGACGATGCCGAGCGTCTCGCCCCGGCGCAGCTCGAAACTCACCCCGTCGACGGCGCGGACCGCGCCGGTCTGCCGCTTGAACAGCACGCCCTGACTGATCGGGAAGTGCTTCACCACGTTGTCGACCGACAGGATCGTCTCGCCGCGGACCTTGGCCGGGCTAGCGGGCGCTGTCATCACGGACCTCCTGCGCGAAGTGGCACGCGCTGGTCCGGCCGTCGCCGAGGACCAGGTCGTGCGGCACCACGTCCACGCAGACCTGCTGCGCGTACGGGCACCGGGGGTGGAACGGGCAGCCGGAGGGGATCCGCATCAGGTTCGGCGGCAGCCCCCGGATCGTCGACAGCGCCTGGCCGCGCACGTCCAGGCGCGGGATCGACGCCAGCAACCCCTTCGTGTACGGATGGGCGGGTGCCCGGTACAGCGGACGCACGTCGGCGTGCTCGACGATCCGGCCGGCGTACATGACGGCGATCCGGTCGGCGACGCCGGCCACCACGCCGAGGTCGTGGGTGATCAGGATCATCGCCATGTCGAGGTCGCGCCGCAGGTCGGCCAGGAGGTCCATGATCTGGGCCTGCACGGTGACGTCCAGCGCGGTGGTCGGCTCGTCGGCGATCAGCACCTTGGGGTTCAGCGCCAGCGCCATCGCGATCATGACGCGCTGCCGCATGCCGCCGGAGAACTGGTGCGGATAGTCGCCGAGCCGTTTCGCCGCGCCCGGGATCCGGACCAGGTCCATCAGCTCGACGGCCCGCCGGCGGGCGTCGGCCCTGGACATCCCCTCGCGCTGGCGCAGCGTCTCGCCGATCTGCCAGCCGACCGGGAAGACCGGGTTCAACGCCGACAGCGCGTCCTGGAAGATCATCGCGATCTCCTTGCCGCGTACCTGCCGGCGCTGCTCCTCCGACCGGGTCAGCAGGTCCTGGCCCCGGTAGAGGATCTGACCGGCACGGACGTGGGCCGGGGGAGTGTCCAGGATGCCCATGATCGCCTGCGCGGTCACCGACTTGCCGGAGCCCGACTCGCCCAGCACCGCCAGGGTCTCCCCGGCGTCCAGGTGGTACGACACCCCGTTGATCACCTTGGCCACGCCCTCGCCGGTGCGGAACTCGACGTGCAGGTCCCGTACCTCCAGCAGGTGCCCACCCGGCGGGGTGGGGGAGGCCGGCGTGGGCCGGACGGCGGACTGGGTCATGAGGGAATCACCGCAGCTTCGGGTCGAAGGCGTCGCGGATCGCGTCGCCCAGCATGATGAAGGCGAGCACGGTCAGCGCCAGGAACGCGGACGGGACGACCAGCGGGGTGGCCGACTCGCGCATGTGCACCCGGCCGGCGTCGATGTCGATGCCCCACGAGATGGTCGGGGCCTTCAGGCCGATGCCGAGGAAGCTCAGCGTCGCCTCGGCGGCGATGAACGAGCCGAGCGCGATGGTGAGCACCACGATCGCCGGGGCGAGCGCGTTCGGCAGGATGTGCCGCCACATGATCCGGCCGTTGCCGGCGCCGAGCATCCGGGCCGCGGCCACGTAGTCCTGCCCCTTGGCGGTGATCACCGAGGAGCGGACCACCCGGGCCGCGGTGGTCCAGCCGAGCACCGCCAGCACGAAGATCACCGCGAACAGCCGGACGTTGTCGCTGCTCGTGCTGACCCGCTTGAGCAGCACGATCGCGGCGAGCAGCAGCGGGATGCCGAGCACGATGTCGATCACCCGGGAGAGCACCGCGTCGACCCAGCCGCCGAAGAAGCCGGCCAGCATCCCGACCACCAGCGCGATGACGCCGGTGAGCAGCGCCGAGAGCGCGCCGACCAGCAACGAGGCGCGCGCACCGTAGACGGCCCGGGCGTACGTGTCGCAGCCCTGGAAGTCGTACCCGAAGATGGCCCCGCCGGACGGCCCGGCGTGCTGCCGGGAGAGCAGGCAGTCCCGCGGGTCGTTGGCGGTGAAGAGCGACGGTACGGCGGCCATCGCGGCGACCAGCACCACCAGCACGAGGCTGATCCAGAAGATCGGCTTGCGGCGCAGCTCCCGCCAGGCGTCCCCGGCCAGGCTGCGCGGCCGCTGGGTGGCGGCCGGGGTGCCCGGCTCCCCGGAGACCCCGCGCCGCGCCGACTGGTCCTCGGTCGCCGCCACCGTTTCGAAATCACTCATAGCGGATCCTCGGGTCGAGTACGGCGTACAGGACGTCCACCACCAGGTTGGAGACGAGGTAGACCACGACGAGCACGCTGACGATGCCCACCACCAGCGGGCCGTCCTCGGTGCGGATGCCGCGGAACAGGTTGAAGCCGACACCGGGGATGTTGAACACGCCCTCGGTGATGATCGCGCCGCTCATCAGGTTGCCCAGCTCGACGCCGAGGAAGGTGACCACCGGGATGAGCGAGTTGCGCAGCACGTGCACGCCGACGATCCGCCGCTTGACCAGGCCCTTCGACCGGGCGGTCCGGACGTAGTCGGCGCGCAGGTTCTCCGCCACCGAGGTCCGGGTCAGCCGCAGCGCGGTGGCCAGCGAGAGCGAGCCGAGCACGATGCCGGGCAGCAGCAGCGCGTACAGGTCGGGTTCGGCGCCGGCGGTCGGCGGGAAGAGCTGCCACTTGACGCCGAGGAGGTACTGCGCGAGCGGGGCCAGCACGATGGTCGGGATGCCGAGCACGAGCAGCGTGAGCACCAGCGTCGAGTTGTCGAAGATGCTGGCCCGGCGGATGCCGGCGAGCACGCCGGCGGTGACCCCGAAGAGCACCGTCACGGCCATCGCGATCAGCGCGAGCTGCACGGTGACCGGCCAGGCGGCGGCGAGGACGTCGCTGATCTGCCGGCCGGTCAGCGACTGTCCCAGGTCGCCCTGGAGCAGGTTCTTCAGGTAGTCGAGGTAGCGGTAGAAGAAGCCGCCGACGCCGGTGGCGTCGAGGTGGTACTTCTCGGTCAGGTATGCCCGCTGGGCCGCGGTGACGGGGCGTTCGCCCGCGAGCGCCTGGATGGGATCGCCCTGACCGGCGAACATCAGCGCGTAGACGATCAGCGTGGTCCCGAAGAAGGCGAGGACCATCTGGAGCAGTCGCCGCAGAATGAAGCGGAACATACTGTGCAGTCTCTCTGAAAAGGGGCGAAGGGCGTGGCGGGTCGGGCCACCCGGTGGTGACCCGACCCGTCGAGCGCGGTGTTACTTGACGGCCTCGATCTTCAGCAGGTCGACCCGGTCGAAGAGATCCATCTCCACGTTCCTGACCTTGGTCGAGTGACCGAAGTTGTTCTGGCCGAACCGGAGCGGGATCACCGGCATGTCCTCGGCCAGGAGGTCCTCCGCCGCCTGGTACTTCTTGATCGCCGCTTCCTCGTTCGGGGCCTTGGCACCCTCGGCGAGGAGCTTGTCGAACTCGGGGTTGCTGTAGCCGTAGTAGTTCGACGAGCCGTTGGTGCTGTACAGCGGGCCCAGGTAGTTCTCCATGGACGGGTAGTCCATGACCCAACCCATCCGGAACAGGCCGACCGACTGCTTCTGCTTGACCTTGGTCAGCAGGTCCGCGAACTTCGGCTCGGCGGTGCCGACGCACTCCACGCCCAGGTTCGCCTTGAGCTGGTTGCAGGTCGCGTCGACCCAGTCCTTGTGGCCACCGTCGCCGTTGTAGGACAGCTCGATCTTCTTCGGGCCGCCCGCGGCCTCGTACATCGCCTTCGCCTTGGCCGGGTCGAACTCACCGGCGGTGCCGATGGTGTTCTCCCGGTAGCCGGCGACGACCGGTGAGACGAAGGAGCGCGCCGGCTGCTGCGAGTCCTTGAAGATCGACTTGGTGATCTCGTCCCGGTCGATCGCCATCGAGATGGCCTTGCGCACCTCGGGCTTGGCGAATTCCTTCTGGAAGGTCGGGATCGCCAGCACCTGGAGCGACGACGCCGGGCTCTGCTGGAACCGGTCGCCGAGGTCGGTGGCGGCGGTCGACAGGTTCTCGGTCGGGATCGTCTTGATCACGTCGAGGTTGTCGGAGAGCACGTCCGCGTACGCGGCGGTCGGCTGCTGGTAGATCCGGAACTCGACGCCGCCCACCTTCGGCTTCTCGCCGGGGAACGCGTCGTAGCGGGTCACCTCGACCTTGGCGTCGTGCTGCCAGGTGCCCTTCATCCGGAACGGGCCCTGCCCGATCGGCGCCTGCTCGTAGCCCTCGGCCAGCACACCGGGGGCGGAGAAGGCTGCCTTCGGCAGCGGGTAGAAGGCCGTGTAGCCGAGCATCGACTTGAACTCGCTGTACGGCTCGGACAGCTTCACGGTGAAGGTCAGGTCGTCGACCTTCTTCAGCCCGCTCAGCGTCTTCGCCTTCGGCTTCTCGCCCTGGAGGTTCTCGTACCCGGCGATCTTCTCGAAGAAGTAGCTGGAGTTCTGGCCGTTCGGGGCGTACGCGCCGTAGTTCCAGGCGTCGAGGTAGTTGTCGGCGGTGACCTTCTCGCCGTTGTGGAAGGTGTAGCCGTCCTTCAGCTTGACCGTCCAGACCGTGTTGTCCGACGACGTCACCGACTGGGCCGCGACCTCGTGGGGCTTGTTCGCCCCGTCGTAGTCGACCAGCGGGCTGAACAGGGCGGAGAGCACCTGCGAGCCGCTCGTCTCGTTGGTGTTGGTCGGCACCAGGTGCTGCGGCTCGGCGATCTCGATCCGCACCGCCGCGTTGGGGTCGCGCTGACCGGATCCGCCGTCGCCGCCCGAGCCGCAGGCCACCAGGCCCAGGGTCACCGCGAGCGGGAGAGCGGTCCAGGCAGCGAGCCTACGAACACGCATTGAGTCTCCTCATCTCCTCACGCTGCGCAGTCAGGCCCGGCGTTGGGTGACTGTGCGCAATCGGCGGCAACCGTAGGTCGTCGGGGTGGCATTCGGCAACGAGACCGTTGCGAACGGGTAACGGATGGCCCACCCCGGTCTTGTCGACTGCTGCGGCGTCTGCTAATAGCCAGAGTGAAAACCCTGGTCAAGTGGGATGAATGTGGGGTCGTGCCGGTTGGGTGGTCAGGTTGGGTGCCGGCCGCGTGGTTGCCGGCCCGCTGTCCGCTCTGTGCCTTTTCATGATCGACTGTCCGTCCCAACATGTGGTGCACAGCACAGAAGCTCACTCTCGGTGAATAACGACACGTAACGCAGAGTCACCATGCGGCGTCGTCGGATCGGTGGCCCCGCGTCATGAGACGATTCAGGCGTGACGGTGACGATCCTGGACGGCAAGGCGACCGCGGCGCAGATCAAGGACGAGCTGCGGGTACGGGTCAAGGCGCTCGCGGAACGCGGCATCACCCCCGGACTGGGCACGGTCCTGGTCGGTGCCGATCCCGGCTCCCAGGCGTACGTCAACGGCAAGCACCGCGACTGCGCCGAGGTGGGCATCGCCTCGATCCGGCGCGAGCTGCCCGCCGACGCCACCCAGGAGCAGGTCGACGCCGTGCTCACCGAGCTGAACGCCGACCCGGCCTGCCACGGCTACATCGTGCAGCTCCCGCTCCCCGCCCACCTGGACACCCAGCGGGCGCTGGAGATGATCGACCCGGACAAGGACGCCGACGGCCTGCACCCGGTCAACCTGGGCCGCCTCGTGCTCGGCTACGACGGCCCGCTGCCCTGCACCCCGCGCGGCATCGTCGAGCTGCTGCGCCGTCACGACGTGCCGCTGCGCGGCGCGAAGGTGGCGGTGGTCGGCCGGGGCAACACCGTGGGCCGCCCGCTCGGCCTGCTGCTCACCCGGCGCAGCGAGAACGCCACCGTGACCCTCTGCCACACCGGCACCCTGGACCTCGCCTCGCACACCCGGGCCGCCGACATCGTCATCGTCGCGGCCGGCGTACCGGGCCTGCTCACCGCCGACATGGTCACCCCGGGCGCGACCGTGGTGGACGTCGGCATCACCCGGGTCATCGGGGCGGACGGCAAGGGCCGCTACACCGGCGACGTCGACCCCGAGGTGCGGGAGGTGGCCGGCCGACTGGTGCCGATGCCCGGCGGTGTCGGGCCGATGACCCGCGCCATGCTGCTGACCAACGTGGTCGAGCGCGCCGAGCGCGGCTGAGGGCGGGTCCGAACCGGGCGGCGGTGACGTTCGCCCCATCCTGGCGATGGCCGCCGCCCCTGGCCGGTTCGGTGCCAGGATGACTGATACGGTCCGGAAAACCGACTGGTATCAGGGAGTGGGACGACCATGGGTAAGAAGGTCACTGTCGTCGGGGCCGGCTTCTACGGCTCCACCACCGCACAGCGCCTGGCCGAGTACGACGTCTTCGAGACGGTCGTCCTCACCGACATCGTCGAGGGGAAGCCGGCGGGCATCGCGCTCGACCTCAACCAGTCCCGCCCGGTGGAGGGCTTCGAGACCAAGGTCGTCGGCGTCACCACCGGCCCGAACGGCGAGGGCTACGAGGCCATCGAGGGCTCGGACGTCGTCGTCATCACCGCCGGCCTGGCCCGTAAGCCGGGCATGAGCCGGATGGACCTGCTGGAGACGAACGCCAAGATCGTCCGCCAGGTCGCCGAGAACGTCGCCAAGTACGCCCCCAACGCCGTCGTCATCGTCGTGTCCAACCCGCTCGACGAGATGACCGCGATGGCGCAGCTCGCCTCCCAGTTCCCCAAGAACCGGGTGCTCGGCCAGGCCGGCATGCTGGACACCGCCCGGTTCACCAACTTCGTCGCCGAGGCGCTGAACGTACCGGTGAAGTCGGTGAAGACGCTCACCCTCGGCTCGCACGGCGACACCATGGTGCCGGTGCCGTCGCAGAGCACCGTGAACGGCAAGCCGCTGCGCGACGCCATGCCCGCCGAGCAGATCGAGGAGCTGGTCGTCAAGACCCGCAACGGTGGCGCCGAGGTGGTCGCGCTGCTGAAGACCGGCTCGGCGTACTACGCCCCCTCGGCCGCCGCCGCCCGGATGGCGAAGGCCGTCGCGGAGGACTCCGGCGAGGTCATGCCGGTCTGCGCGTGGGTCGACGGCGAGTACGGCATCTCCGGCGTCTACCTGGGCGTCGAGGCCCAGATCGGCGCCGAGGGCGTCAAGCGGGTCGTCGAGACCGACCTGGACGCCGACGAGCTGGCCAGCCTGAAGGAGGCCGCCGAGGCCGTCCGCGCCAAGCAGGCCGACGTCGCCAACATGTGACCCGATCACACCCACAGGAGGGGCACGCCGGCACCCCGGCGTGCCCCTCCTGCTCTTTCCGCCCACCCCACCACGCCACCCGCTCCGGTGGAGTTGATCAAGAGGTTCGGGTCATGAATCGCGCCGATCGTGACGCAAACCTCTTGCTCAACTCGATGGGGGGAGGGGGTGCGGGAGGTGGCGGTCCAGCTCGGCCCGCTGCACCACGTGGTCGGCGTTCGGGAGCCAGGGGCGGCCGGGTGTTCCGGTGACCGCCCAGCCGATGTGATCGCTGTGCAGGTGGGTCAGGACGACGGGAACGCCGTCGCGCGGGGCGGGAAGAACGGGGCCTCGCCGTCGGTGGGCGGGGTCACCGTGATAGACCCGAGGGTGCGGCTCAGTGGCATCGGACGACGGTGCCAGTGATTCCCAGGTCGGCCGGCCGGTTTTCCCGCCCACCGAGGCCGACTGGGGGGTGCCGGCCTGTTTCCAGTACGCTCGTACTGCTTGAGCACGTGTCCCCCGAGAGGAGCGCCGGCCGATGGCGAAGATCAAGGTAAACAACCCGGTCGTGGAGATCGACGGCGACGAGATGACCCGGATCATCTGGAAGCAGATCCGGGAGCAGCTGATCCTGCCCTACCTCGACGTCGACCTGCACTACTACGACCTGTCGATCGAGAACCGCGACGCGACCGACGACCAGGTCACCGTCGATGCCGCCAACGCCATCAAGGAGCACGGCGTCGGCGTCAAGTGCGCCACCATCACCCCGGACGAGGCCCGGGTCGAGGAGTTCGGCCTGAAGAAGATGTGGCGGTCGCCGAACGGCACCATCCGCAACATCCTCGGCGGCGTCGTGTTCCGCGAGCCGATCATCATGTCCAACGTGCCGCGGCTCGTCCCCGGCTGGACCAAGCCCATCGTCATCGGCCGGCACGCCCACGGCGACCAGTACAAGGCCACCGACTTCGTGGTCCCCGGCCCGGGCAAGGTGACCATCACCTACACCCCGGCCGACGGCGGCGCCCCGATGGAGATGGAGGTCGCCAACTTCCCCGGCGGCGGCATCGCCATGGGCATGTACAACTACGACGAGTCGATCCGGGACTTCGCCCGCGCCTCGTTCCGGTACGGCCTGGACCGCAAGTACCCGGTCTACCTGTCCACCAAGAACACCATCCTCAAGGCGTACGACGGCCGGTTCAAGGACCTCTTCGCCGAGGTCTTCGAGGCGGAGTTCAAGGCCGACTTCGACGCCGCCGGCATCACCTACGAGCACCGGCTCATCGACGACATGGTCGCCGCCGCGCTCAAGTGGGAGGGTGGCTACGTCTGGGCCTGCAAGAACTACGACGGTGACGTGCAGTCCGACACCGTCGCGCAGGGCTTCGGCTCGCTCGGCCTGATGACCTCCGTGCTGCTCTCCCCGGACGGCCGTACCGTCGAGGCCGAGGCCGCCCACGGCACCGTCACCCGGCACTACCGGCAGTGGCAGAAGGGCGAGAAGACCTCCACCAACCCGATCGCCTCGATCTACGCCTGGACCCGGGGCCTGGCCCACCGGGGCAAGCTGGACGGCACCCCGGCGGTCACCGAGTTCGCCAACACCCTGGAGCAGGTCATCGTCGACACCGTCGAGGGCGGCCAGATGACCAAGGACCTCGCGCTGCTCATCTCGCGGGACGCCCCGTGGCTGACCACCGACGAGTTCATGAACGCGCTCGACGAGAACCTGGCGCGCAAGATCAACGCCTGATTCCGTACCGCGTCACCGACCGAGCCCGCCGGCACCCGCCGGCGGGCTCCGTCGTTTCCGCCCGCCCGCTGCAAGATCGCGCGGTGAGGTGGGGCGTCACCCGGGGTGGGGCGGGTCGTTGGGCAGGATGGACGTGATGCCAGTCGCGTCCGAGGAAGGTTGACCGCGGTCGCCTCGCGGCACGAGTGCCGATCGACCAGCCTTCCCGGCTGTCGCACACAGCCAGCCGTCCCTTCCCTGCGGGGGGCCCTGTCCCGGGCCCCCCGCGCCCTGTCTACGACGTGTCGACCGGGCGCCGCCGTCGTCACACGGCGCGGAGGAGTTCGGCGGCGCGCTCGGGGGCGATGTCGTTGATGAAGACACCCATGCCGGACTCCGAGCCGGCCAGGTACTTCAGCTTGTCCTTGGCCCGCCGGATGGTGAACAGCTGCAGGTGCAGGTGGCCCAGCTCGCGGTCGATGCGTACCGGGGCCTGGTGCCAGGCGGCGATGTAGGGCATGGGCAGGTCGAACAGCCCGTCGAAGCGGCGCAGCACGTCCAGGTAGAGCGGCCCGAACGCGGCCCGCTCGGCGTCGTCCAGGGCGGGGATGTCCGGCACCGGCCGGTGCGGGGCGACGTGCACCTCGAACGGCCACCGGGCGGCCGCCGGGACGTACGCCGTCCAGTGCGCGTTGCTCGCCACCACCCGCTCCCCGGCGGCGCGTTCCGCGGCGAGCACGTCGGCGTAGAGGTTGCCGCCGGTGCGGTCGGCGTGCCGGCGGGCGGCGGCCAGCATCGACCGGGTCCGGGGCGTGACGAACGGGTACGCGTAGATCTGGCCGTGCGGGTGGTGCAGGGTCACCCCGATCTCCACGCCCCGGTTCTCGAACGGGAAGACCTGCTCCACCCCGGGCAGCTCGCTCAGCGCGCTGGTCCGGTCGGCGAGCGCGTCCAGCACGGTCCGCACCCGACTCGGCGGCAGTCCGGCGAACGAGGCGTTGTGGTCGTCGGTGAAGCAGACCACCTCGCAGCGGCCCCGGCCGGGCCGGACCGGCGTGAACGGGGTGATCTCGGCGGGCTCGTCGGCGACCCGCTGGCTCAGCGACGGGAAGCGGTTCTCGAAGACCGCGACGTCGTAGTCGGGGGCCGGGATCTCGCTGTGCCGGTCACCGCGGGACGGGCAGAGCGGGCACTGGTCGGCCGGGGGCAGGAAGGTGCGGGTCTGCCGGTGCACGGCGACCGCCATCCACTCGTCGGTGAGCGGGTCGTGGCGCAGCTGCGACGCGGGCGGGGGCGGGGGCAGCTCCCGCCGGTCGGGCTGGTCGCGGACCGCGTCGTCCCGCTCGTCGAAGTAGATCAGCTCGCGGCCGTCGGCCAGCTCGATCTGCGTACGCTTCACTCCGCCTCCTCCGTGGCCGGCCCGGTGCCGGGCACGACCACCAGTTCGCCCACCTTCTCGTCGAGTACCCGCCGCGCGTCCGGCGTCAACCGGTCGTCGGTGACGAGCACGTCCGCGGCGGTCAGCGGCACGATGGAGGAGATCCCCACCGTGCCCCACTTGGTGTGGTCGGCGAGCACCACCAGCCGGTCGGCCGCCGCCACCAGCGCCCGGTCGGTGTCCGCCTCCATCAGGTTCGGGGTGGTGAAACCGGCGCGTTCGCTGATCCCGTGCACCCCGAGGAAGAGCAGGTCCAGGTGGAGGGCGGCGATGGCCGCGACGGCCAGCGGCCCGACCAGCGCGTCGGACGGGGTCCGTACGCCGCCGGTGAGCACCACGGTCTGCCCGGGGCCACCCCCGACGTGCAGGATCTCGGCGACCGGCAGGGAGTTCGTCACCACGGTCAGGCCGGGCACGTCGACCAGCCGGCGGGCCAGCTCGGCGGTGGTCGTGCCGGCCGAGAGGGCGATCGCCGCGCCGGGGCGGACCAGCTGGACGGCCCGCTCCGCGATCGCGGCCTTCTCGGCCGACTGCCGGACCGACTTGGCCCGGAAGCCGGGCTCGTCGGTGGAGCCCGGCCCCGCGACGGTCGCCCCGCCGTGCACCTTGGCGAGCAGGCCCTGCTCGTGCAACGTCTCCAGGTCGCGCCGGATGGTCATGTCGGAGACGCCGAACTCGGCGGCCAGCTCGGTCACCCGTACCCCGCCTGCGGTGCGGACCCGTTCCAGGATGGCCGCCTGCCGCTGTCGCGCCAGCATCCGCCGTACCTCCGCGGTTCTGCGACCGGAGGTGGGGCTTCGGACTTCGACGAGACCCGGACCCACGCGGTCGAACGTGTTCCAACAAAGATGAACACTAGCGCCCAGGGGCGTACCACGGAAGCAGCAGGTCACGGAAACGGCGACGCCGCCACCCGGCCGGGTGGCGGCGTCGCGTCGAGGCGGATCAGGCGGACGGCAGGCGGGGCTCCACCCAGCCGGTCTCGGTCAGGTGGTCCATCACCTGCTGGACCGCCTCCTCGATGGTCATGTCGGTGGTGTCGACCACCAGATCGGCGTCGGTCGGCTCCTCGTACGGGTCGTCGATGCCGGTCATCCCGGTGAGCAGGCCGGCCCGGGCCCGCGCGTACAGGCCCTTGCGGTCCCGCTGCTCGCACACCTGGAGCGGAGTGGCGACGTGGACCAGCAGGAAGCCCGCCCCGGCGGCGTGCGCCATCTCCCGGGCGGTCGCCCGGGCGGCCGCGTACGGGGCGATCGGGCAGCAGATGCCGACCCCCCGGTGCCGGGCGATCTCGGCGGCCACCCAGCCGATCCGGCGCACGTTCAGGTCCCGGTCGGCCTTGCTGAAGGTCAGGCCGGCGGAGAGTTCCCGGCGCACCACGTCCCCGTCCAGCAGGGTGATCGTCCGGTCGCCGCCCTCCCGCAGGGCGTCCGCCAGACCTCGGGCGATGGTCGACTTGCCCGAGCCGGAGAGCCCGGTCAGGAAGACCACCAGGCCCCGGTGCCGGCGTGGCGGCCGGGCCCGGGCCAGCTCCTTCGCCACCGCCGGCGGCGTGTGCCACTCGGGCAGCGGAAAGCCCCGGTCCAGCAGGTCGTCGATCTCCGCCTGGCTCAGCGCCAGCCGGCGGTTGCGCGGCGGGATGTCCTCCCGCCAGCGCCACTGCCCGTCCCGGTTGTCGTAGGCCAGTTCGCGGGGCACCAGCACCCGCAGACCCGCCCCGGAGAAGACGTCGGTGGTGGAGAGCAGGTGGGTCACCCCGTACGCGGCGGCGATCCGGGACCGCAGCAGCGCGTCGCTGATCTCGTCGCGCCGGCGGACCAGCGGCACCGCCACCAGGGTCGCCGGGGGCATCCGGTCCCGGGCGGCGAAGACGCTGCGGACCAGCGCCTCCGACGGCAGTCCACCGACCGCTTCCTCGCCCACCGGGATCATCACCAGCAGGTGCGCGCCGAGCGTGCGGGCGGCGTGCGCGATCTGGGCGAGCTGCGGCCGGTGCAGCGGACGGTCGGCGAAGACACCGAGCACCCGGCCCGGGGGCAGCAGCGCCCGGACGTCGTCGGGACTGCGCCGCAGCCGCTGGAACGGTCCGTGGCCGCCGTCACCGAGTCGGCGGACCGGCCCGCCGACCCCGACGATGCCCTCCCGCACCGGCCAACGGTCGGTCACCTCCATCGCCGCGACCGGGGCGCCCTCGCCGTCGGTCAGCACCAGCGCCCGGTGCACCGGGTCGTCCGGGTCGAGGCCGTCGGCGAGCGCCGCCGGCACCTGGAGGGTCACCGCCACCGGCCAGGGCGTGCCGTCGGCCAGCCGGCCGCGTCGGGCCAGCGCGGTGAGGTCGGCGCGGGTCATGAAGCCGGTCAGCGGGGCGTACGCCCCGGTCAGCAGCAACTCCAGATCGGCCAGTTCACCGGTGCGGGGCGCGTATGCCGGCGCGTCCCGCAAGACATCCTCGGGCAGCACCCACCCGTTGCTCATCGAACCCCCAACTCACCGGCCGGCACACAGTTTCGCAGCCCACCGGCGATCGGTCGAGAGCGCCACTCCACCTCCCGGCCACCGGGCGTTCCGCCCGGCGCCGCAGCGGTCAACCGGTGGGGTCCAGCGGGGCGGCCCCGAACGACACGGCGAACCGCTCGCACCAGATCGCCACGCTGGTCAGGCCGGTGACGTCGGTCCCGGCCGGCAGGTCGTACGCCTGATCGCCGCGGTTGCCCTTGAGCGCGCCGAGCTCGACCCGGCGGCCGTCGTCGAAGACCTTCCACCCGGACGGACCGGTACGCACCGGCTGGTCGGTCAGCCAGACGTGAAGATCCGGACCGTTGGAGGTGGCCAGCCCGACCAGTTCCAGCCGGAACCGGCCGTCGACACCCCGGACGAGCCGCGCGCTGCCCATGGTGTCGTGCTCGTGACCGACGAACTCACCCTCGCCGACCAGCGTCGGACCGGCCGGCGCGGGGGTGCCGGACGGCAGGGGGCCGGGCGACGCCGGCCCGAGCGCGGTGAGTTGCTCGTGCACCTCGATGTCGGTGACCAGCTTCCAGGGCTGGAACCAGAACAGCCCGAACGCGGTCCCGGCGCCGACGACGGCGACCACGACCCGGGTCAGCGGCTTGCGCCACAGGCGATCACGCATGCGACGAGTCTCCCGCCGGTCACCCCGCGCGGCGCTTACCGAACCCTTACCGACCACCCGGCGGCGCTCCGGGCCGAATCAGGGGCATCCCCGAGCGTTTCCCGATGCCCGTGCGAGCCCGGTGTTCCTAGGCTGGTGGGCGTGACACTGATCGCGACCGAGTCGCTGACCAAGACGTACGGGGGTCGGGTCACCGCGCTCGCCGACCTCACGGTGTCGGTCGAGCCGGGGATCATCGGCCTGGTCGGCGCGAACGGCGCCGGCAAGTCCACCCTGATCAAGATCCTGCTGGGCCTGCTCCCACCCACCAGCGGCCGGGTCTCCGTGCTCGGCCTCGACCCGACCACCGACCCGGCGGCGGTCCGCGCCCGGGTCGGCTACATGCCCGAACACGACGCCCTGCCGCCCGACCTCTCCGCCGCCGAGCTGGTCACCCACCTGGGCCGGATCAGTGGGCTGCCCCGCACGGTGGCCCGGGAACGCGCGTCCGAGGCGCTGCGCCACGTCGGCCTCCACGAGGAGCGCCACCGGGCCGTCGGCGGCTACTCGACCGGCATGAAGCAGCGGGTCAAGCTGGCCCAGGCCCTCGTCCACGACCCGGACCTGCTGCTGCTCGACGAGCCGACCAACGGCCTCGACCCCGCCGGCCGGGACGCGATGCTCGCCCTGATCCACCGGATCGGCACCGAGTTCGGCATCTCCGTGCTGGTCTGCTCGCACCTGCTCGGCGAGGTGGAACGGATCTGCGACACGCTGGTCGCCATCGACGGCGGGCGGCTGCTGCGCGCCGACCACATCTCCGCGATGACCTCCGCCACCGACGTGCTGGCCGTCGAGGTCAGCGAGGGCACCGAGGAGTTGGCCACCCGGCTCGCCGCGCTCGACCTGCCGGTGTCCCGGGACGGGCGGCTGCTGCTGGTGCCGCTCGCCGACGACGCCACGTACGACCTGATCCTCGGCGCGGTCGCCGAGCTGGACCTGCCGCTGCACCGGCTGGACCAGCGCCGGCACCGGGTGGCCGAACTCTTCGCCGTGAGGGAGCCCAGCCATGTCTGAGTCGACGGGCGTCATCCACGACATCGGCTACCAGCGCTACACCGGGCCACGGCTGGGTCGCCGGCAGGTCTTCGGCGCCCTCTACGGCCACGGTCTGCGCACCGCGTTCGGGCTGGGTCGCAGCGCCAAGGCGAAGATCTTCCCCTGGCTGGTGGTCGGCATCGTGGTGGTCACCGCCGCCGGGTTGACCGCCGTCCGCAGCCAGACCGGGCAGGTGGTGATGACGTACGCCCAGTTCGCCGACGCGATGAGCTGGCTGGTCATCTTCTTCGTCGCGGTGGTCGGGCCGGAGCTGGTCTCCCGCGACCTGCACAGCGGGGTGCTGCCGCTCTATTTCTCCCGCCCGCTGCCGCGCGGTGACTACGCCCTGGCCAAGCTGCTGAGCCTGATGACCGCGCTGTGGCTGCTGCTCGGCGCGCCGCAACTGGTGATGTTCCTCGGTGCCGCGTTCACCACCGACGACGGGATGCGCGGAGTCTGGAACGAGCTGCTGGACCTGCTGCCCGGCCTGCTCTACGCGGCCCTCTGGGCGGTGGTCTTCGCCTCCGTCGGCCTGCTGATCGCCTCGCTCACCGGCAAGCGGGCGTTCGCCGCCGGTGGCATCGTGGCGGCCTTCCTGATGACCACCCCGATCGTCGGCACCCTGTCGATCATGCCGTCCCGGACGGTCAACGAGCTGGCCCTGCTCGCCTCGCCGTCCACCCTGGTCCAGGGCGTCGGCCTGTTCACCCTCGGCGACCTGCTGGCCCCGGCGGGCGAGGCGAACCGGCTGATCGGCGACTTCGGTCCGGTCTACGTCCTCGCCGCCGTGCTGCTCGTCGCCGGCTGCGTCACCCTGCTGCTGCTGCGATACCGGAAGGTGGCCGCCCGATGACCACGACCAGCGTCGGCCCGACGGCTACCACGCCCACCACGCCGACCAGCACCCTCGACCTCGCCGGCGTGTCCCGCTGGTACGGCAACGTGGTGGCGGTCAACGACGTCACCATGCGGCTCGGGCCCGGCGTGACCGGGCTGCTCGGCCCGAACGGGGCCGGCAAGACCACGCTGCTGCACATGATGGCCGGCTTCCTCGCCCCGTCCCGGGGCGGCGTCACCCTCGACGGCGAGCCCACCTGGCGCAACCCGGCCGTCTACCGGCGGCTCGGCCTGGTCAGCGAGCGGGAGGCGGTGCACAGCTTCCTGACCGCGTACGAGTTCGTGCTGGCCAGCGCGAAGCTGCACCGGCTGCCCGACCCCGAGGCGGCGGCCCGGCGGGCGATCGAGCTGGTCGAGCTGGAGGGCGCGCAGGAGCGCCGGATCGGCACGTACTCCAAGGGCATGCGGCAGCGCACCCGCGTCGCCGCGGCCCTGGTCCACGACCCGCAGGTGCTGCTGCTGGACGAGCCGTTCAACGGGATGGACCCACGGCAGCGGCTGCACATGATGGCCCTGCTGCACTCCCTCGGCGACGCCGGCCGGACGATCCTGTTCAGCTCGCACATCCTGGAGGAGGTCGAGCAGGTCTCCGGCACGGTGCAGGTGATGGTCGCCGGCCGGCTGGCCGCCTCCGGCGACTTCCGGACCATCCGGCGGTTGATGACCAACCGGCCGCACGTCTTCGCGGTCCGCTCCACCGACGACCGGGCGCTCGCGGTCGCGCTGATCGCCGAGGAGTCGGTGACCGGGGTGGAGCTGGGCCGGGACGGGCTGACCGTCCGGGCCGGCGACTACGGCGCCTTCACCCGGGCGCTGCCGAAGATCGCGCTGGCCCGGGGCATCCGGGTCCGCACGCTGACGCCCGAGGACGAGTCCCTGGAGAGCGTCTTCTCCTATCTGGTGGGGGCCTGACGGTGAGTGCGAGGAGTGAACGAGCGCAGCGAGTGAGCCCCGCAGTCACGAACGAAAGAAGCTGAGGACATGTCGACCGTTTCCTGGATCACCGTGCGCGGGCTCTTCGGCCGGCGGCGGTTCCTGCTGCTGCTCCCGCTGCCGGCGGTGCTGCTGGTGCTCGCCATCGTCTCCCGCTCGCTCGGCGTCGACCCCGGCCAGTGGGCGCCGCCGGTGGTGGTGGGTCTCGGCCTGGCCGTGGTGCTGCCGGTGGTCGCGCTGATCGTCGGCACCGGCGTGCTGGGTGCGGAGATCGACGACGGCACGGTGGTGCACATCCTGACCAAGCCGCTGCCGCGCTGGCAGATCGTGCTGCCGAAGCTCGCGGTGGCGACCGGGGTCACCGCGGCCACCGTCGCCGTGCCGATCTACGTCGTGGGCGTGCTCGCCGATTCGGTACGCCTCGGTCTGGCGCTGGCCGCCGCGTCCGCGTTGGGCGCGCTGGCGTACTCGGCACTGTTCCTGGCGTTGAGCCTGGTCACCCGGCGGCCGGTGCTGCTCGGCCTGGTGTACGTGCTGATCTGGGAGGGGCTGCTGGGCCGGTTCGTCAGCGGCACGAAGGTGCTCTCGATCCAGCAGTGGGTGATCGCCCTGGCCGACCGGATGGCCCCGACGGACCTGCTGTCGACCACCGTCTCGGTGCCGGTGGCGGCGGTGCTGACCGCGCTGGTCAGCGTCGGCTTCACGGTGCTGGCGATCGACCGCCTCCGCTCCTTCAGCGTGGCCGGCGAAACCAGCTGAGATGTAAGGAGGGGGCCCCTGTTAACGCCTCCGGTATAGCAGGGGCCCCTTATTAACAACTGCTCCAACGGCGGGCGCCGGCGCGCGGGCGAGGGGCGGTTGTTAACAGGGGCCCCCTGCTATACGAAATGCGTTAACAGGGGGCCCCTCCTTACATCTAGAAGGCGCAGGCGATGACGAGTTCACCGGTGCGGTCGGGGAGGAGGTCGAGCTTGCCGATCCGGCCGGCCGCGCGCACGTCGTCGGTGACCAGCATGAGCCGGTCGAGCAGGGCCGCCGGCCCCAGTGCCTCGGCCAGCGGCACCTCCGCCTTCATCGACAGTTTCCGTTCGGACTTGGCCCGGCGCACCTGGCCGAGGGCGTCCGCGGCCAGCCGCAGCAGCTCCGGGTCACCGGGTGCCTGGATCGCCCGGCCCACCTCGTAGGTGGTGGGCCAGGTGGCCCGGTGCACCGAGCCGTACCGCCACCAGGACCAGACCTCCTCGGTGACGAAGGGCAGGAACGGGGCGAAGAGCCGCAACTGCACCGAGAGCGCGGTCGCCAGGGCCGCCCGGGCCGAGTCGGCCCCCGCCCCGGTGCCGTAGGCGCGTTCCTTCACCAGTTCGATGTAGTCGTCGCAGAACCGCCAGAAGAACGACTCGGTGGCCTGCAGGGCCGCCGTGTGGTCGTACGCGTCGAAGGCCGCCGTGGCGGTGCCGACCACGCCGGTGAGTTCGGCGAGCATGGCGGTGTCGAGCGGCTCGGTGGCCGGGGCGCGCAGCGCGTCGGCGGCGCCCAGCCCGAGGGCGAACTTCGACGCGTTGAGCAGCTTGGTGGCGAGCCGCCGGCCGACCTTGATCTGCGCCGGGTCGAAGGCCAGGTCCATGCCGGGTCGGCCGTTGGCCGCCCAGTACCGGACCGCGTCGGAGCCGTGCTGCTCCAGCAGGGCCATCGGGGTGACCACGTTCCCCTTGGACTTGGACATCTTCTTCCGGTCGGGGTCGAGGATCCAGCCGGAGAGCACGGTGTCCCGCCAGGGCAGCACGCCGAACTCCTGGTGGGCGCGGACCACGGTGGCGAAGAGCCAGGTCCGGATGATCTCCTGCCCCTGCGGGCGGAGGTCCATCGGGAAGACCCGGCCGAACAGATCCGGGTCGGTCTCCCAGCCGCCGACGATCTGCGGGCTCAGCGACGAGGTGGCCCAGGTGTCCAGCACGTCCGGGTCGCCGACGAACCCGCCGGGCACGCCGCGCTGCGCCTCGTCGTAGCCGGGTGGGGCGTCGCTGGACGGGTCGATCGGCAGCATCGCCTCCGGCGGTGTGAGAGGCTGGCTCCAGTCCGGCTCGCCAGCGTCGTCGAGCCGGTACCACACCGGCACCGGCACCCCGAAGAAGCGTTGCCGGCTGACCAGCCAGTCCCCGGTCAGCCCGCCCACCCAGTGGTCGTACCGGTGTTTCATGTGCTCGGGCACCCAGCGCAGCTCGGCGCCCCGGGCCAGCAGTTCCGCGCGGAGGCCGGCGTCCCGGCCGCCGTTGCGCAGGTACCACTGCCGGGTGGAGACGATCTCCAGTGGTCGGTCGCCGCGCTCGTAGAACTTCACCGGGTGGCTGATCGGGCGCGGCGCGCCGACCAGGTCACCCGCGTCGCGCAGCAGCTCCACCAGGGTCCGCCGGGCACCGTTCACCGGCTGCCCGGCCAGCGCCGCGTAGGGCTGCGCGGGCACGCCGGCCGGCGGCTCGGGCAGCAGCCGCCCGTCCCGGCCGATCACCACCCGGGTGTCCAGTTGCAGCTCCCGCCACCAGGTCACGTCGGTCAGGTCGCCGAAGGTGCAGACCATCGCGATGCCCGTGCCCTTGGCCGGGTCCGCCAGCGGGTGCGCGCGCACCGGCACCTCGACGCCGAAGACGGGGGTACGCACGGACGTGCCGACCAGGTCGGCGTACCGCTCGTCGTCGGGGTGGCAGACCAGCGCCACGCAGGCCGGCAGCAGCTCGGGCCGGGTGGTGTCGATAAGCACCTCGCGCCCGTCCGGCCCGGTGAACCGCAGTCGGTGGTACGCCCCGGGCCGCTCCCGGTCCTCCAGCTCCGCCTGTGCGACGGCGGTGGCGAAGCCGACGTCCCAGAGCGTCGGCGCCTCCGCCTGGTACGCCTCGCCCCGGGCCAGGTTGCGCAGGAACGCCCGCTGGCTGGTCGCCCGGGCCACCCGCCCGATCGTGGTGTACGTCAGCGACCAGTCCACCGACAGCCCGAGCCGCCGCCACAGCGCCTCGAAGACCTGCTCGTCGTCGGCCGTGAGCAGTTCGCACAGCTCGATGAAGTTGCGCCGGGAGACGGCCGTCGGGTTCTTCCGGGCGTCGTCGCCGACCGGCCCGGCCGGCGGCTGCCAGTCCGGGTCGTACGGCAGCGACGGGTCGGGGCGCACCCCGTACACGTTCTGCACCCGGCGCTCGGTGGGCAGGCCGTTGTCGTCCCAGCCCATCGGATAGAAGACGGTCCGGCCGCGCATCCGCTGGAACCGGGCCACCGTGTCGGTGTGCGTGTACGAGAAGACGTGTCCCATGTGCAGCTCGCCCGATACGGTCGGCGGCGGCGTGTCGATCGCGTACACGTCCGACCGCTGCTTCGTCCGGTCGAACGCGTACGTGCCGTCCTCCTGCCAGCGGCGCGCCCAGCTCTCCTCGAGGCCGTCCAGGGTCGGACGCTCGGGGACGCCGGTGCGGGCCGTCCTCGCCGTGTCGGTCATCAGCCGATCGTAGGCAGCCGGTGGCCCACCGACCACGGCTTAACCGGCGCGCCCCGGCCGGTGGACCGCGACGGGACAGCGCCGGACCCCCCGCTGTGACAGCATCGGCCGCGTCCGGGACCGCGGGGGAGGCAGACCATGGACGAGCGGATACGCGTACGCCCGGGCTGGTGGGACCGGCCGGAGCCGGTGGAGGCGCTGGCGGCGTTCGCGGTCGGGGTGCTGGTCGCGGCGCGCGGGTTGGCGCTGCTGGTCCAGTCCGGCTACGCCGATCTGGTGGAGGGCTCACCGGTCCGGGCGGCGCCGCTGGTGACCGTGCTGCTGACCGTCGTGGTGGCCGCCGTCGCCCTGGTGCCGCGGCTGCCCGGCTGGCCGGTGGTGGCGGGTGCGCTGCTGCTGGTGGCGGCGGCAGACCAGGTGGCCGGTGGTCCGGTGGCGCTGGTCTCCGGGTACGCGCTGCCCGCGCGGACGGTCGTCCCGGCCGTGCTGGCCGCCGTCGGCGTCGGGGTGGCGCTGGGCGGGACCCTGCTCGCCGTCGGGCAGGCGCCGCGCGCCGCGCGCTGGCTGCCCGCCGGTGGCCTGGCCGCCGGGCTGGTGCTGCAACCCGTGGCCACCCTGCTGGTCCAGGACACGCTCCCCGACCGGTACGCCCGGTCGGTCTCCCCGGTCACCGTGCAGCTCTGGCTGGCGGTGCTGGTGACGGTGCTCGCCGCGCTGCTGGCAAACCGGAGAGGGCTCGACGTGCCGGTGCCGCCGGTGGGCCGCCCGGCGGTCCGGCCGGTGCTGGTGGTCGTGGTGGCCGCCGCTCTCACCGTGGCCGGGTTGCTCGTCCGCTCCTGGGTGGTGACCACCTTCCGGGTCAGCCCGGACGGCTTCGCCGGCTATCGCCGCACCCGGGCGGTGGAGGAGTTCGGCCACTGGTCGCTGGTGCTGGTCGCGGCCCTGGTCGGGCTGGTGCTGCTCTGGTGGGCGTACCGGGCGGGCGGGGTGCCGGCGGCCCGCTGGGTGGCGCTCTGCGTCGGCGCCGGCCCGGCCCTGCTGTACGCCTTCCGCATCGTCTACCGGTACACGCCGCAGTCGGTGTTCCTGGTGACGGTGACCGGGGTGGCCGCCCTCACCGCCGCCGCGCTGCTGGCCCGGTCGCCCGCCCGAACGCTGCCCTGGGACGCGGTGGGGTTGGTGCTGGCCGCCGTCGCCATGCCGCTCGGCTCCGCCGTGGTCCGGGCCCAACTGCCCTCGACGGTCCAGGCCCAGCCGGTGCTCATGGTGGTGGGGCTCGGGCTGGCGCTGGGCTTCGGCCTCAGCGCGGCCGCCCGGACGGTGGGCCGCCCGGTGGAAGAGACCGGCGTGCTCACCGGCCTGCTGGTGCTCGGCCCGGCCGCCCTCGTGCTCGCCGCGCTGGCGCTGGCCCCGGTGGTGGTCCGCGCCCAGGCCGACGGCCCCTACCGGGAGCCGCTGCTGACCGTGCCGGTCTTCGTCACGGGCACCGCCGTGGCGCTGGTGCTGATCTTTGCCTTCACCCGGGCCGTCGAGCGGCTCCGCCGCGACCTGCGCGCCGAGGCGACGCTCACCCCGCCCACCGACTGACGGCGGCCCACCGCGCCGGCCGGCCGCCGCGCGGTCAGATCAGCGAGTCGCGCCACTGGTCGTGCAGGGCGGCGTAGCGGCCACCGGCGGCGGCCAGTTCGGCGGGGGAGCCGTCCTCCGCGATCCGGCCGCCGTCGAGCACCAGCACCCGGTCGGCGATCTCCACGGTGGAGAGCCGGTGCGCGATCACCAGTGCGGTCCGGTCCCGCAGGATGCTGCCGAGGGCGTGCTGCACCAGCCGTTCCGTCGGCACGTCCAGCGACGAGGTGGCCTCGTCGAGGATCAGCACCCGTGGGTCGGCCAGGAACGCCCGGGCGAACGCGACGAGCTGGCGCTGCCCGGCGGAGAGCCGCCCGCCGCGCCGGTGCACCTCGGTGGCGTACCCGTCGGGGAGCGCGGCGATGAAGTCGTGCGCGCCGATGGCCCGGGCGGCGGCCTCCACGGCGGTGTCGTCCGCGTCGGGCCGGCCGAACCGGATGTTCTCCGCCACCGAGCCGCTGAACAGGTGGTTCTCCTGGGTGACCAGCACCACCGCGCGGCGCAGCTCGGCGTCGGCGAGGTCCCGCAGGTCGACGCCGTCCAGGCTGACCGTGCCGGTGTCCGGGTCGTGGAAGCGGGCCAGCAGTTTCGCGATGGTCGACTTGCCGGCGCCGGTCGGGCCGATCAGCGCCACGGTCTGCCCGGCCGGCACGGTCAGGTCCAGTCCGGCCAGGATCGGGGTGTCCGGGCGGTAGCCGAAGGACACCGCACGGAACCGGACCAGCCCCCGGGCCGCCCCGGCGGGCAGCGGAACGGGCCGTTCCGGTTCGGCCACCGCCGGCCGCTCGTCGAGCACCCCGGCCAGCTTCTCCAGCGCGGCGGTGGCCGACTGGAGCGAGTTGTAGAACTGGCTCAGCTCCTGCATCGGCTCGAAGAACCGCCGCAGATAGAGCAGGAACGCGGCGAGCACCCCCACCTCGGTTCGCCCGCCCAGCACCCGGGCGCCGCCGTAGCCGAGCACCACCGCCACGGTCAGGTTCCCGATCAGCTTGATGCCGGGGGAGTAGACCGCGATCAGCCGGAACGCGGACAGGCTGGCCTGCCGGTAGTCGTCGTTCACCGCGGCGAAGATCCGCTGGTTGCGCGGTTCCCGCCGGTACGCCTGCACCGCGCGGATGCCCCGCAGCGACTCCACGAAGTGCACGATCACCAGCGCCACCGCCTCCCGGGTGCGCCGGTACGCCCCGGCGGAGGCCCGGGCGAACCAGCGGGACAGCCAGAACAGGAACGGGAAGGCGAGCAGGGTCACCGCGGCCAGCGGCAGGTCCAGCCAGAGCAGGATGCCGGCCACCGAGAGCACCGAGAGCGCGGCGACGACCAGGTTGTCGATCCCGCCGTCGACCAGTTCGGCGATCGAGTCGAGGTCGCTGGTGAGCCGGGACACCACCCGGCCGGAGGTGTAGCGCTCGTGGAAGCCGACGTCGAGACGGAGGAAGTGGTCGTACACCCGGCGGCGCAGCTCCAGCAGGACGGCCTGGCCGATCCGCGCGGAGAGGGTGAGGAAGCCGCGCCGGGCGGCGTACTCGACTCCGGCTGCGGTGCCGAACGCGGCGGCCACCGTGACCAGCGGTCCGGCGTCGCCGGCGCGCAGCGGCGCGATGGCCCGGTCGATGCCGAGCATCACCAGGTACGGCCCGGACATGGCGGCGGCGTTCTGCGCCAGCAGCAGCGCCATGGCCAGCCCGAGCAACCTCCGGTGCGGGTGCAGCAGCTGCCGGAGCAGGGCCCGGCTGCGCCCCCGCAGGCGGGCGACCGCCTCGGGCGAGGTGTCCTCGGCCCGGCTGCGGTCGGCGTCCGGGTCGGTGGCCCGGCCCCGGCCCGGTCCAGGTCGAGCCGTCGCCGCGCGGCCGGGGGACGGACCCGTCCGGTGCTTCGGTCACGAGCGCACCAGGCCGGCGTCGTCCGGCCGCCGTGCCGGCCGGGCCGACAGCACCGCCCGGTACGCGGGCACCCCGGCCAGCAGCTCCGAGTGGGTGCCGACGGCGACGATCCGGCCGTCCTGCAGCAGCGCCACCCGGTCGGCGAGCGCCACCGTGGAGGGTCGGTGCACCACCAGCAGGGCGGTGGTGTCCCGCAGCACCCGTCGCAGCGCCGCCTCGACCAGCGCCTCGGTGTGCACGTCCAGCGCGGAGAGGGGGTCGTCGAGCACCAGCAGCGCGGGCCGGCCGAGCACCGCCCGGGCCAGCGCCAGCCGCTGCCGCTGCCCACCGGAGAGGGTGAGCCCCTGCTCGCCGACCCGGGTGGCCAGACCCCACGGCAGGTCGTACGCGAAGTCGGCCTGGGCGAGGGCGAGCGCGGCGCGGACCTCCTCCTCGTCGGCGTCCGGCCGGCCGAGGGTGAGGTTCTCCCAGACGGACATGGAGAACAGCGTGGGCTCCTCGAAGGCCACCCCGACCAGCCGGCGCACGGAGGCCAGCCGCAGGTCCCGTACGTCGTGTCCGTCCAGGGTGATCCGCCCACCGGTCACCTCGTGCAGCCGGGGGACCAGGGAGAGCAGCGTGCTCTTGCCGCAGCCGGTGGCGCCGACCAGGGCCAGCGTCTCGCCCGGCTCGACGGTCAGCTCGATGTCACGCAGCACCGGGTCGGGGCAGCCGGGGTAGCGGAACGAGACCCCGTCGAAGCGCAGTCGGCCCCGGACCTGTGCCCGGTCCAGCGTCCGGGCGTGCGGAGCGTCCACGATGGACGGCTGGGTGTCGAGCACCTCCTGGATCCGGTCGGCGGCGGTGGCCGCCTCCTGTCCGTTGGCGATGATCCAGCCGAGCGACTGCACCGGCCAGATCAGCATCAGCTGGAGGCTGACGAAGGCGACCAGCTCGCCGATGGTGAGCCCGCCCCGGGCGGCGGCCGCCGCACCGGCCACCAGCACCACCCCGAGGGTCAGGTTGGGCACCAGGTCGAACAGCGCCGAGGTGCGGGCCAGCAACCGCGCCTTGCCCACCCCGGTGTCGTGCAGCGCGCGGGCGCCCACGGCGAACCGCTCCGCCAGCTCCGGCCCCCGCCCGTACGCCTTGGTGGTCCGCAGTCCCTGCGCGGTCTCCTCGACCAGGGTGGCCACGTCGCCCTGCTGGTCCTGCATCCGCCGGGACGCGGCGTGGTAGTGCCGGGCGAACCGGCGGCTGATCAGGAACAGCGGCACCGCGCTGACCGCGACCAGCAGCCCGAGCACCGGGTGCAGGCGGACCAGCAGCACCACCACGGCGACGTAGGTGACCAGGTTCAGCACCAGGAAGAGCAGGCCGAAGGAGAGGAACCGGCGGACCACCGACAGGTCGCTGGTGATCCGGGAGAGCAGCTGGCCGGACTGCCAGCGGTCGTGGCAGGCGGCGGGCAGGCGTTGCAGGTGGGCGTAGACGTCGGCGCGGATGGCGGCCTCCATGCCGACCGACGAGGAGGACTGGGTCCACCGCCGGACGAAGATGAGCACCGCCTCGGCGAGGCCGAGCACCAGCGCCAGGGCGCCGAGCCGGAGCAGCCCGGCGGTGTCGTGCCGGGCGATCGGCCCGTCGACCACCCGCTGCACCACCAGCGGCACGGCGAGGCTGGCGGCCGTGGCGGCGAAGGCCGCGACCAGCAGCCAGCCGAACTCCGTCGCGTACGGGCGCAGGTAGGGGTGCAGTCGCCAGAGGTTTCGCAGCGGGTGGGGGCGGCCACCGACTGCGGGGTTGCCGTCGCTCTGCGCAGGCACTACCCGACGGTAGCGGCAAATTGGCGACACGCCGCTGTCGGCTTCCCGTCACTGTTCGCCCGGGGCCTCGTGGTGCAGCAGCCACGTCTTCACGTCCAGCCCCCAGCGGTAGCCGCCGAGCGTCCCGTCGGTGCGCAGCACCCGGTGGCAGGGCACGAAGAGCGCGGCGGCGTTCCGCGCACACGCCGCCGCGGCGGCGCGTACCGCCGCCGGCCGTCCGGCCAGTTCGGCGAAACCGGTGTACGTCACCGGCCGGCCGGGCTTCACCTCGCGGAGCACCTGCCAGGCGTGCGGCAGGAACGTCCCGCCGCTGTGCTGCTGCACCGGCACCACGTCGATCGCGGCCAGGTCACCGGCCAGGTAGGCGGCGACGGCGGCGGTGACCGGGCCGAGGTCGGTGCGGTGCCGCAGGTCACCCCGCAGCCCCGGGTGGGTCAGCGGCAGCAGGCTCGCCGGGTCGGCGGTGAAGCCGGCCGCGCGTACCGCCCCGTCGGGGCCGGTGAGGATGCTCAGCGGCCCGACGGGCGTGGCGACGACGGTGCTGTCCAGTGTGGTCATGCTGCTCTCCAGAGTCGGATCACCGCGTACGACCGCCAGGGGCGCCAGCGGTCGGCGTACGCGTCAAGGGTCTTCGGGTCGTCGGGCAGGCCGAGCGCGGTGGCGCCCCGGCGGACGGCGAGGTCGGTGGGGAGCAGGACGTCCGGGTCGCCGAGCGCCCGCATGGCCACGTAGCCGGCGGTCCACGCCCCGATCCCCGGCAGCGCGGTCAACCGCCGCACCGCCTCCTCCCGATCCCCGCCCCCCTCCAGATCCAGCTCCCCGCCGGCCACGGCCCGCGCCACCCCCCGAATCGCCTCCCGCCGCCCCGCAGGCATCCCGAAGGCCCCATCCGGCAGTTCCAGCACCTCCTCCGCACTGAGAAACCCCCGCAACCCCCCACCGCACCCCCCGTTCTCCCGGTGATCATGGGTTTGGCGGTGGTTTTGGAGATCCACATCGCCGCCAACCCCATGATCATCGGGGTGGGTGGGATGGGGGTGGGCGGCGGCGGTGAGGAGGCGGGTGAGGGTGGTGCGGGCGGAGGTCAGGGAGATCTGTTGGGTGGCGATGGCGCGGAGGGCCATTTCGAAGCCGTCCACGGCATGGGGGAGGCGGATTCCGGGGTCGGTGCGGACCGCTGCGGCCAGGGCGGGGTCCTGGGCGAGGGTGTCGTCGATGGCGGTGGGGTCGGCGTCGAGGTCGAAGAGGCGGCGGCAGCGGGCCACCGCGGGTGCCAGGTCGCGCATGTCGGCCAGTCGCAGGGTGGCGGAGACGTGGCCGTCGGCCGGGGTCAGCGCCGCCTCGCCGGGTCCGTGCGGCAGCCGCAACCCCCGGCGGTACGTCCCGTCGTGTACCTCCTCCACGCCGGGCAGTGCGCGCAGTGCCAGGAAGTCCAGCAGCGCCGCCGTGTGCAACGGCGGCCGGTACGCCAGCCGCAGCGTGATCGTGCCCGCCCCGCCGACCGCCGGCCGCCCGCCGCGGCTGACCCGCAGCTGCGACGGGGTGGCCCCGTACACCTCGCGGACGGTGTCGTTGAACTGGCGGACGCTGCCGAACCCGGCGGCGAACGCGACCTCGGCGAGGCCCAGGCCGGTGGTCTCGATCAGGATCCGGGCGGTCTGCGCGCGCTGGGCCCGGGCCAGGGCGAGCGGCCCGGCCCCGAGTTCGGCGCGGAGCATCCGGTGCAGGTGGCGTTCGGTGTAGCCGAGCCGGGCGGCCAACCCCGGTACGCCGTCCCGGTCGACCACCCCGTCGGCGATCAGCCGCATGGCCCGGCCGACCAGGTCCGCCCGCACGTCCCACTGCGGCGAACCGGGGGCGGCGTCGGGGCGGCAGCGGCGGCAGGCGCGCAGCCCGGCGCCCTGCGCGGCGGCGGCGGACGGGAAGAACCGGACGTTCTGCCGCTTCGGCGTCATCGCCGGGCAGGACGGCCGGCAGTAGATCCCGGTCGAGGTCACGCCGGTGTAGAACCAGCCGTCGAAGCGCTGGTCACGGCTGTCCACGGCCCGGTAGCACCGTTCGAAGTCCAATTCCACGCCACCGATCCTGCCTCGCTGGTCGGGGCTTCGGCTGGCGGGATTCGGACCTCGCCGTACCGGACGAACGGGTCGTCGGAGGTGAAGAAGTGTCGGTCGTGGTCGGTACGGTCCGGCCACCAACTCAAGAAAAGGTGCGCAGGATGGCGAGCGTGGCCGGGCGAGGTGCCCGCTGATGCGGTCGGGGCGGATTCGGCTCGACCGGGCGGTGGTGCAGGGCTTCTACGACCGGATGCGGGTGGTGGCGTCGGCGGCGTACGGCGCGATCGAGCGGGACCGGGCCGACGACCCGGTGCGGGCGTTCCCCGAGACCGCCTGCGGTCGGCTGGTCGGCTCGCTCGACGGGCCGGGGCTGCGCGCGCTGGGCATGTGGGCGCACCACTGGTGCATGCGTTTCTATGACGACGACACCCGGGTCGGCCTGCGGCTGGTCCGGCAGATCGCGGGTCGGCGCGGGCTGGGCTGGACGGCCGACGAGGTGCGCTGGATGCTCGACCAGTCCTACGCGGCGGGCCCGGCCGCCGCGCACCGGTTCACCCTGCCGCTGGCCGCCGCCGCGGAGCTGCCGCCCGGCGCGCTGCCCGAGTGGGGGGACGGGACGGCGTCCGAGTGGCCGGACGGGCGCCGGCTGCTGGCCGGCTGACCGGTGAGCTGCCCGAGCGTCATCGCGCCGACCGCCACGGCGAAGCCGGCGAGCTGGATCGGGGTGAGGGCCTGCCCCAGCACCAGCCAGCCGAGCGCGGCGGCGGTCAGCGGGCTGAGCGCGCCGAGCACCGACACCTGGGTGACGGGCAGCCGGGCCGCGCCCCGGAACCACAGCGCGTACGCCAGCGCCGTGCCGACCAGGCCGAGCCACGCGTACCCGAGCGAGGCCGGGCCGTCCGGGGCGGGCGGCGGTCCCTCGACGGCGGCGGCCAGCGGCACGACGAGCAGGCCACCGGCGACGAGTTGCCAGCTCGTCACGGCGAGGGTGCCGATCCCGGCGGGCCGCCCCCAGCGTCGGGCGAGCACCAGCCCGGCGGCCATCGCGGCGGTGGCGGTGAGGCCGGCCGCGACGCCGAGCGGGTCCAGGCCGGCACCGGGCCGGAGCACCACCAGGGTCACGCCGAGCGGCGCGACCAGCGCGGCGAGCAGTGCGGGCCGGCCGGGCCGGCTGTGCAGGGCGACCACGGTGAGGCCGGCGACCAGCAGCGGCTGGACGGCGCCGAGCACGGCGGCGGTGCCGCCCGGCAGCCGGTACGCGGCGAGGAAGAGCAGCGGGAAGAAGGCGCCGATGTTGAGCGCGCCCAGTGCGCCGGCCCGCCACCACCAGGCGCCCCGGGGCCGGTGGCGGGTCAGCGCGAGCAGCAGCAGCCCGGCGGGCAGGGCCCGGAGCACGCCGGACCAGAGTGGCCGGCCCGGGGGCAGCAGCTCGGAGGTGACCAGGTAGGTGCTGCCCCAGGCCACCGGGGCGGCGGCGGTCAGTGCGACGTCCGGCCAGCGTCGGTCCATCTCTTCACCTCAACACTAAGTAGCTTAGGGCTAAGCTAATCACCGGTAAGGGAAGAAGGGAAGTGCGAGGTGGGGCACAATCCCCGGGTGGCAACGGACGACGTGGACGTCATCGTCGCGCAGTGGCGGCGGGAGCGGCCCGGCATGCGACCCGAACCGATGGCCGTCTTCGGGCGGATCTACCGGCTGGCCCGGCTGGTCGGCGACGGCCAGGAGAAGGTGTACGCCGGGTGGGGGATCAGCCGGGGCGAGTTCGACGTGCTCGCCGCCCTGCGCCGCGCCGGTGAGCCGTACGCGCTGCCGCCGAAGGCGCTCGCCGCCGGGCTGATGCTCACCTCCGGCGGGATGACCGGCCGGCTCGACCGGCTGGAACGGGCCGGCCTGGTCCGGCGTACGCCCGACCCGGCGGACCGGCGGGGGCTGCGGATCGTCCTCACCGACGCCGGCCGGCGGGTGGTCGAGGAGTCCGTCGACGCCGGGCTGGCCGTCCAGCGGCGGATCCTCGACGCGCTGCCCCCCGACGACCAGGCCCGCCTGGCCGACCTGCTGCGTACGCTGCTCGCCACCGCCGAGGCGGGGACCTGACCGGCGGGTCCGCCGGACGTGCCGCAGGATGATCGTGACCGAGTCGTCGAAGGGACCACCATGGCCGCCAGCGAGCCGACCATCGTCGCCACCAGCATGGGCTTCACGAGCCGACGCCGGGGCCCGTACGACGTGCAGCCCGGCCCGGTCTTCGACCTGATGGCCGAGCTGGCGGGTGCCGACGAGCCCCGGATCTGCTACCTCAACCAGGCCGTCGGCGACCAGCCGACCGCGCTGGCCACGTTCCACGGCGCGTTCGCCGGCACCCGGTTCCGCGCGTCCCACCTGGCCCTGTTCCCGATGCCCAACGTCGACGACGTGCGGGCGCACCTGCTCGCCCAGGACGCCATCTGGGTCGGCGGCGGCAGCGTGGCGAACCTCTGCGCGGTGTGGCGGGTGCACGGTCTGGACGAGATCCTGCACGAGTGCTGGCAGGCCGGCGTGGTGCTCGCCGGCGTCTCCGCCAGCTCGATCTGCTGGCACCTCGGCGGGGCCACCGACAGCTACGGCCCGACCCTGCGCGGCTTCACCGACGGCCTGGGTTGGCTGCCCTACGGCAACGGCGTGCACTACGACGGCGAGGAGCAGCGCCGCCCGCTGATGCACCGGCTGGTCGGCGACGGCACCCTGCCGACCAGCCACTGCACCGACGACGGCGTCGGCCTGGTCTACCGGGGGACCGAGCTGGTCGAGGCGGTCGCGGACCGGGAGGGCGTGTCGGCGTACGAGGTGAGCCGGGCCGAGGACGGCAGTGTCCGGGAGACCCGGATCGAGCCCCGGTTGCTGACCGCCTGACACCCCCTTTTCCCGGCCGGCTGCCGGGTGGTCGGCGGGAGGCGCGTAAGCTGGCTCGTCGTGAGTCTCACCATCGGCATCGTCGGCCTGCCCAACGTCGGCAAGAGCACCCTGTTCAACGCGCTGACCAAGAACGACGTGCTCGCGGCGAACTATCCGTTCGCCACCATCGAGCCGAACGTCGGCGTCGTCGGGCTGCCCGACGAGCGGCTGCACAAGCTCGCCGAGATCTTCGCCTCGCAGAAGGTGCTGCCCGCGCCGGTGTCGTTCGTCGACATCGCCGGGCTGGTCCGTGGCGCGTCGAAGGGGCAGGGCCGGGGCAACGCCTTCCTGGCCAACATCCGCGACGCCTCGGCGATCTGCCAGGTGGTGCGCGCCTTCTCCGACCCGAACGTGGTGCACGTCGACGGCAAGGTCTCCCCGGCCGACGACATCGAGACGATCAACACCGAGCTGATCCTGGCCGACCTCCAGACCCTGGAGAAGGCGCTGCCCCGGCTGGAGAAGGAGGCCAAGCTCCGCAAGGACCGGGCCGCCGCCGTCACCGCCGCCAAGCAGGCCGTCGAGGTCCTCGACGGCGGCACCACCCTCTACGCCGGGGCCGCCGCCGCCAAGATCGAGCTGGAGCACCTGCGGGAGCTGCACCTGCTCACCACCAAGCCGTTCCTCTACGTCTTCAACGTCGACGAGGCCGAGCTGGCCAACGCCGAGTTCCTCGACGAGCTGCGCGCCCTGGTTGCCCCCGCCGAGGCGGTCTTCATGGACGCCAAGATCGAGTCCGAGCTGGTGGACCTGCCCGAGGAGGAGGCCCGCGAGCTGCTGGAGTCGATCGGGCAGAACGAGCCCGGCCTGAACCAGCTCGTCCGGGTCGGCTTCCGCACGCTCGGGCTCCAGACGTACCTGACGGCGGGCCCCAAGGAGGCGCGCGCCTGGACCGTCCCGGTCGGCGCGACCGCGCCGGAGGCCGCGGGTGTGATCCACAGCGACTTCCAGCGCGGCTTCATCAAGGCCGAGGTGGTCTCCTACGACGACCTGGTCGCGGCCGGATCGATGGCGGCGGCGAAGGCCGCCGGCAAGGTCCGGATCGAGGGCAAGGAGTACGTCATGCAGGACGGCGACGTGGTGGAGTTCCGCTTCAACGTCTGAACCCGGCCCGTCGTCGCGAGGTCCGCTTGACGTGGCGGGACGGGCGGCGCCTTTATGTGGTGAGCTCCAGCCCGAACATCATATCGGGCTGGAGCTCACTGTTTACTGGCGTGCGCGCTACATGTAGACCCGCCCGCTGCAGTTGCTGGTGTAGTCGCCGCAGACCTTGAAGTCTTCGACCAGAACACTGTAGTTCTTCGTCGTGCAGCTTCCGCCGTAGGTGTCGTTGAACCCAATTCCCACTGTCGGGAGGGTGGCCCAGACGTAGGCGCTGCGACCATTGTTCGTGTTGTCGCAGACTTCCACCGTGGAAGTGCTGGCGTAGTTGGTGACACATGCCCGGTCGTAACCGCTGTATGCGCACTTGGTCGTCGCCGCGTACGCCACACCCGACACACCCGGAATTCCGGCGAGCACCACGGCGACGCCGAGCGCGGAAGCTCCTGCCGTGCGGCTGAGCAGTTTCTTCATTGTCTCCCCCGTCTGACGGCATTGTGTCATGCACAATGCGATGTACAGAGATGAAAGGATCATATGTGCGACTATGCGCCGGGCCAACGTTCTCCCTGCTGAGTCGATGTGATCCCGCTGCTTGCAGGTTTTCGCCAGGGTTGGTGCCGGATCGGACATGGCCCGGCGATGGGCAATCCCTCGCTCGATGAAGGAGCGAGGGGATTGCTCATTAAAATTGCATGTGCGTGCTCAGTACATGTAGACGTTGGGAATCTTGGTGCCGAGGTTCTCCTGCATGGTGAAATAGTGGACCTTGATGGTGGCCGTTCCCGTCTTGCATGCCCCACCGTAGAGGTCGGTGATGATGTACTGGTTGCCGTTGGACATGACGAAGAAGCCCGTCACGGACCGGCCGTCATCCTCGTTGTCGCACACCTCGTAGGATGACGTGCCGTTGTCGTTGTTGGTGGCGCACGCGCGGTCGTAACCGTCATACCCGCACTTGGTCGTCGCCGCTTGTGCCGCGGTCGGAATTGCGATGAGGCCAATGGCGACGCCAAGCGCAGAAGCGGTGGCGGCGCGGATCAGCGTCTTCTTCATTTGTCTCCCCGTGTCAGATCACTGCCGGTAAGGCAGTGGAAGCTCTGCGTTGCCAAGACTCTACATTCGCAGATTCCCAAGAGTCAATGCTCATGTTCTGTGGGCAGAAATGCCGCCACCGGGCCGGGCGCTGCGGGCGGACGAGGCTCAGCAGTTCGTGTAGCTGCCGCTGCTGCCCCAGGAGCAGGAGTCGATCCCCGTGCCGGCGGAGTTGCGCAGGTAGGCGGCGTCGCCGGTGTTGTTCCAGATGTAGGCGGACTGGCCCCAATAGAGGTTGCTGCTGGTGTTGGTGCCCTTGCCGGTGTGGATCACGACGCTGGCACCGGCCTTGAGGTACCAGTTGGTGGTGAACGTGAAGACGTGGCTGGACTTGTCGCGCACGGTCCAGTACTTGAGGTTGACGCTGGTGCTGCGCTTGTTGGTCAGCTGCACGTACTCGGCGTTCAGGCTGGTGTTCGACCCGGTGTCGCTGCCCGGCGAGTTGTAGTAGACCTTCGTGATCATGACGGCCGGGGTGGCGGCCTGCGCCGGGGCGGCGGCGGCCAGCGATCCGCCGACCGCGACGGCCAGCGCGGAGACGATCCCCGTCAGCTTCTTCTTCAAGTGGTCCCCCTCGGTGGAAAATGGTGGCCGGCGTGAACCCGACGCCCGGCCGGATGCGTCAATCGCATCGCATGCGCGGCAGATCGTAGCCACAGTGGACGGTCGGGTGCGGGTGGAAACGGCCCGGCCGCGTCAGTCCTGTCCGAAGAGCCCATCCCTGCTGCTCCAACGGTCCTGACCGTCGTGGGCCAGTGGCCATCGGCGCGCGTCTACCGGTCGGGCTGACCATGAGGCGAGGCGTGACGCCGAGCCGTCCCACCGACACCCGCCTTGATGAGGAACCGACATGGGTCCGCAACCTCGTGACGGATGCCGTGATCGTCCATATACCGGTAGCGGTCCAGGTAGCGGCAGCCCGTATCCCGATACCCGAGCCGGAGATACCGCGCGGCGGCTCCAGGACGGCGACGTCCTGTTATCGGCATTGCCTGACGATCATCTGCGGAAGTCCCTCGGCCACGTCGAGCACGCTAGTGAGAGTCGACCACCCGCACCACCAGGTAACACGTCGCGCTTCAGTCCTTCGGCTTCCACCAGGCCGCAAGGAGCCCAACGACGGCGAGGAGGAAGAGACAGTTGCATCCCGCGCACACCGCCAGGCCCAGCGGAGCGAAGGTTCCGTATTCCACCGGGCGAACATAGACGAGGCGGGTTCCAGCCCGTATGGTCGAACGCCCAGCCGTCGCAGCGGGCGTAGACGTGGAAGACCTTTCAGCCGTCTGCCGGACGCACGCCCACGATCTCGATCGGCCGATCCGGATAGGAGTCCCGACACACCCAGGCCCCACCAGGACTCTAGCCCCGGTGCTGCCACCAGCGGGTGACCATGGCAAGCAGGAAGAGCAGAGTGGGGCCGGCGAAGACCACCAGTCCGAACTCGACGACCGCGCCAACGTTCACGTACCAAACCTATCCGCCTGGGCAGCGATTGTCGTCGCCGCTCAGTTCCACGCAGTGGCCCGGCGGTCCGGGCTGCGCCGGAGCCGGGGCGGGGTTGAGGCTCTGGTAGGCGGAGGCGGCGAGGAACATGGCGGGGATCGCCAGCAGGGCCGCGAGCACCGCGAAGACGATCGCGGTACGGGTCAGCCGCAGCCGGTACGCCACGAACGCGATCATCACCGGTCCGCCCGCCGCCACCACCGTGATGATCAGCATGGCGAGGTTCGCCTGTCGCTTGAGCCCGTCGAGGTCGGCGGGCCCGTCCGAATAGTTGGCGGCCCACTGCTGCATGCCGATGCTGAACACCCACCACGCCAGCGCCAGCAGGGCGCAGACCCAGAGTAGGACCAGGATCCCGACCACCGGGCCGCCCCGACGTCCGGTCGAGGCCGTCGTCGCAGTCGTCATGCCGCCAGCCTGGTCGAGGCGGGACGGCCGCGCATGAGCCGGCGTACTCAGCTCACGGTGGACCCGACCAGCAGTCGGGGGAGGGTTCAGCCGGTTGTCGCCGGGTCCGGTCGGGCGTCGGGCGTCGCGGCCAGCAGGAGCGCCGACAGCGCCGCGCAGGCGGCCGCACCCACGAAGACCAGACCCGGTGCCGCGTACGCCAGCGACCAGCCGAACGCCGCGCCGGCCGCAACCGGCACGACGGTCTCCGCGAGGGCGCCCATCCCGGTCAGCGCGCCCTGCACGGTGCCCTGCTCGTGAGCCCGGACGCTGCCCGAGATCCACGACTGGACGGCGACACCGGCGACCGAGCCGAGCACGCCGACCGCCTGCAGGACGTGGAGCAGCCACGGCACGGAGACGAACGCCGTACCCGACAGGGACGCCGCGCCGAGCAGGCTGCCGGCGACCGCGGCCCGCTTGTCGCCGAGCCGGCCGACGACCGGACCGACGGCCCAGGTCTGGAAGGCCGCGCCGGCCAGCGCGCTGGCCGCCAGCACCAGGCCGACGTGCGTGGTGTTCCACCCGAAGCGGTACGTCAGGAAGAACGTCCACACCGACTGGTGGGTCATCCGGGCGACGTCGGCGCAGAAGCGGGCGTACGCGAGCCGCCCGAGCACCGGCCGGCGCAGCACGACGCCGATTGCGGCGACCGGGTTCGCCGTCCGCAGGGTCAGCGGGGTGGTGCGGTCGCCGGGCCGTGACTCGGGCAGGACGAACCAGCCGTAGGCGACGTTGGTCATACAGAGCGTGGCGGCGGCGAGGAACGGCAGGCGTACGTCGACGGCGCCGAGCAGGCCGCCGATGGTCGGTCCGGCGACGAAGCCGAGCCCGAAGGCGGCCCCGATCAGCCCGTAGGCGCGGGCCCGCGAGCCGGGCTCCGTGACGTCCGCGACGTACGCGTTGACCACGGTGTACGTTCCCGCGCACGCTCCGGCGAGGGCGTGGAACACCAGCAGGGTCCAGGGGCCGGGCGTCATCGCATGGGCCAGCCAGTCGACGCCGAGGCAGGTCAGTGACGCCAGTAGGACGGGCCGTCGGCCGTACCGGTCGGAGAGCCGGCCGAGCAGCGGCGAGACGACGAACTGCAGCAGGCCGTAGGTCGAGCCGAGCAGCCCGGACCAGACGACTGCGGTGGTGGCGTCCCCGGTGACGGCCGTCATCAGGGCCGGCAGGATCGGCACGATCAGGCCGAGCCCGAGCATGTCCAGGAAGACGGTGACGAGGAGGAAGGGGAGGGCGGGTGCCCGGCGCATTGCGGCTCCTGAGTCGAGAGGGCAGGGCCCCCTCGCGACTCACGGCGTGCCGGAGGTACGGAGGATCAGAATATCGGCGCCGTCAAACGATTTTTCTGTCGTCGCGCGGTGAGCCGTCTCCCGCCGCGCCATCGCACCTGGCGGTCGTGTGAGACTCGACCGCGTGGTGACAGCGGAGCGGTCGGAGGAAGTCCGATCGGTGATCGACCTGGTGGCCTCCTGGGCGACCGGGCGCGAGGACGTCGATGGGGTGCTGGTCGTCGGCTCCTGGGCCCGCGGGGCCGCGCGCATGGACTCGGACGTCGACATCGTGCTCCTCACCGACAACCCGGGTCACGCCGAGCCGAGCGGCTGGACGGATCTGCTCGGTGGCGACGTGATCCGGTTGGCGCAATGGGGAGCGTTGCGGGAGGTTCGGCTACGACGCCCGTCGGGACTTGAGGTCGAATTGGGGTTCGTGCCGCTGAGCTGGGCGGACACCGATCCGGTCGAGCCCGGCACCCGCCGGGTCGTCAGCGACGGCCACTGCGTCGTACGCGATCCGGCAGGTCGGTTGGTTGCCCTCTCGGCCGCCTGCCGCGCCCCGAGTAGCGCAGGCTGACCGCGTGCCTGCACCGCTGTACGGCGACTACTCCTGGCTGTTCGACCTGGTCGCCTGGGACGAGGTCGTACGACGCCGGGCGCTCGACCGGCACCAGGCGTTGGTCGCGGCCGCGATCGAGGCGCTGCACCGGTGGAACGTGCTGTGGGCCCGGGAGAGAAGTGCCGCACCGACCCGGCCGCAACTTGTCGCCGAGCTGGACCAGGCCGGCGCCGCCCGGTTCTGGTACCAGCGGCAGACGATCTCGGGACCGGTTGGTGCCTTCCTGGGCGCCGACCCTGGCGATCCCGTGACCGAGGCGCTGTGGTCGCCGTTCGCGGTGCTGTTCCTGCGCTGGGAGGCGCAACATCCGACCGAGTGGGGTGCGCCCGGGTCGCTGATGTGGTCCCGCTGGGGAACCAAGGAGAGCCTGCTCCGCAGGCTCGAACGCGGCGGCCTGCCGGACGGCACCGGCCCACAGATCGCTGAGTTGGTGCTTGCCGCGCTGCAGCGGCCCTACCAGTGCAAGGACTGGATGTACGCCCGGCTGGTCCGGCACCTCGACCCGTCGTTCCCCGACCGGGTCGCCGCGCTGGCGTCGGCGGACGACCCGTTGGTCCGACTCCGGGCCCGGTTCGTCCTGCACGCGGCCGGGGACCCCGAGCGACGGATCACCCGGGGCGCCTGGCAGCGTTGGCTGAGCGCAGACCACTGAGATCCGAGCGCATGACAAGGAGGACGGCGTGCCCGCCGAAGACCACCGGGTTACCCACCGAGCTTCGTCCTGTTACTACTACTCGATCGGTCTGCCACTCGGCGAGGGGCAGGGTGACGTGCCCGCTCTGCTGCGGCATGTGGCCACGTCGATCGACGACCTGGCCGAGCACGGCACGGTCGAGGTGGCGGGCCTGATGTACAGCGACGACGAGGTGAACGAGTACGGCGTCTGGCCGCGCATGACGGTCTTCTACACCCTCGACTAGCGGTGCGGTCCCCGGTCTCTACCGCCCGGCTGGCGCGCGAGCGATCACCGGAGAGCCGTGGTCGGGCAGGCTGAGTCGTCCTGGCGGTCGAAGAGGCGCAGGTACACCTCGATCTGATCCTCTACAAGGCCGCACAGGGTTTCCTCGCCGCTCCACGCGTGCTCGACACCCGGTTCGCGCCCGTGGATTGCTGCGCCGAACTCGGCCGGGACCCGGGCAGTGGCCCACGACCGACCTTCTTGAGCAGCAGACGTCACGGCGTGAGGCTATCGAGCCGGTCGGTTGATCAGGCACCCTGCCGGCTGGTCGGGACGGTGAGGGTGACGAGGCGGCCCTTGCCGATGGCGTGGATCAGGGAGCCGCCGCCCGGGACCAGCCGGTCGACCCGCACCGGCAGCCGCGCCGCCGCATCGACCTCGCCGTCACCGTGACGTAGCGCCGCAGGCCCAGCCCCGGCGTCGACCACAACCGGTCGCCGTTGTCGAGGTCGAAGCAGTGCAGGACGCCCGTCTGGCTCAGGTGGAGGCACCTTCCGTCCGCGACGGCGGTCGTACCCCAGCAGTCCTCGACGCGTTGCTCCCAGCGCAAGGTTCCGGTGGTCGGGTCCAGGCCGACCAGGCGTGAGTGCCGCTCCGCCACGACGAGGACGTCCGGGCCGGCGGCCATCGTCGCCGGGCTCGACCTCAGGTGCAGCAACCGCGACCACCGCACCGCCATGGTCACTCCTGGTGGCGGTGGTTGATCTCGGCGAGGACGTGGTCCACGTGCGGGCGTACCTGGGCCATCAGCTCGTCGCTCCAGCTCTCCTCGGAGTACGTGCGGTGGAGGTAGAGGTCGCGGGCATGTTCCAGGACGGGGCGGTGCTCCGGCGGGAGGTGGCCCAGCGCCCAGTCCGCGGCGGCGTCCTTGGACCTGATCTCGCCGGTGGCGATCGTGGTCCAGATGCGGGCGAAGGTCAGCAGGACGTTGCGGGTGTCGCCGGTCAGGTCGTCGAGCAGGCCGGGGATGCCCGCCACGGTCGCCCGCACGAAGTCCGCGTGCGGAACCGGATCGAGTACGTCGGCCGGCGGCGGGCCGGTGAGCGGATGGTCGCCCCTGAGCGCCATGGTGACCAGGAGGGCCAGGTCGGGCATCGGTTCCGGCTGCGGCGGCCCGTTGGTCTCGAAGTCGTCGCGTAGCCACTCGCCGTAGAGAAAGTCACCGGTCGGCGGGAAGCGCCAGGGTCGTACCTCCGACTGGACCACCACGGTCAGTTCGACGGGGCGGGCCTGGTTGCGGGAGCCGGAGATGGCCAGGAGCCCGTCGAGGAGGCTGCGCCGTTCCTGGTCGTCCAGGCCGCGCCGGGTGACGACCAGGACGTCCACGTCGCTGGCCGGTCTGAGGCCGCCCAGCACGGACGAGCCGTGCAGGTAGCTGCCGATGACCTCCGGACCGAGCACCCGGTCCACCAGCCCGACGATCCGCTGAATCTGATCCATCGCGCCAGTCTCGACCATTGGGCGGGCGGAGCGCCTCGGCATTTTCCGTCTCGCCCGCGCGCCATGCTCAGCAGCGGTGCAGGCCGACGCTGATGCCGCACGCGGTAGCCGACCGTCATGTCAGACGCAGGCAGTAGCCGACCCTGGTGCGTACGCATGTCGCTTGACGGACTACTTGCATTTTGCAAGTATGGCCCCCATGAGCCTCTTCATCACCTGCCCGGTCGAGAGCGTTGAGCGCGCAACCGCCTTCTACACCGCCCTCGGCTGGACCCTCAACGCCGAGATGTCCGACCACAACGTGTCATGCTTCGCGATCGCCCCCGAGCAGTACGTCATGCTCGGCAGCCGCGAGATGTACGCGAGCGTCGGCGGAGTCGAAGAGCTGGTCGGTGGACCTCAGACGCCCTCGAAGGTCACGGTCTCGTTCGACCTGGGCAGCCGCGAGGCGGTCGACGAGCTCATCGACCGCGCCGGCGCTGCTGGCGGGCGGATCGGTGATACCGACGACTACCCCTTCATGTACCAGCGCCAATTCGACGACCCCGACGGCTACCACTACTCACCGTTCTGGATGGAGGCGGACGCCGATCCGACCGCGTGAGCGACCTCGCCGCGGCCCTCGACATCGTCGGAGCACGGTGGGCCCTGCTCATCGTGGAGCGGCTGCTCGACGGGCCACAACGCTACGGCGATCTGCAGCGCGACCTCGGCGTGCCGACGAACATGCTCGCGACACGGCTGCGCGAGCTCGAAGCGGCCGGCGTGCTGGCCCGCCTGCCCCTTCGACACAACACCCGGGCCTATGCGCTGACCGATCGCGGGTTCGCCTTGCGCGAGGCGATCGTCGCACTCGGCAACTGGGGCAGGAACGGCGCCTAGGAAACGGGTGATGCCACGCCTGCGGCGGTGGGCCTGCTGGTCGGACGGTTACGGGATCGTCGCTCGTGTCCGAGAGACGCTCCCTGGTCCCCGGTCATGCCGTCGATCTGCTCCCGGATGATGTCTGCATGGCCGCCTACCGCTCCTCGTCCTACGTACCGCTGGCCCCCTGGCAGGTGCGGGAGCGGCGGTTCCGGCCGACCCGCCTCGGCCGGCGGGGCCTCGATCCGGCCGAGGTGACCGAGTTCCCCGACCGGGTCGCCGACGACCTGACCGCCGCCTACCGGGCGCTGGGTGACAGCCGGCAGGAGACGGCCCGGATCAGGGACGCGCTGCGGCGCTGGCAGTCCGAGCAGGCGCAGCAGCGGGTCAACGCCGGCCGTGCGCCCGCCGGCTGACCCGCTGACGCCGGGGTCGGGGGAGCGCCCCGGCCCCGGCTACGCGGTGCGGTAGACGGAGACGTGCGCCCGGCTCTCCGGGCCGAACGGCGAGCGGTCCCAGTCCGCCCACCGCTCGGCCAGCCGCAGGCCGGCCCGCTCGGCCAGCTCGTCGATCTGCTCCGGCCAGGCATACCGCATGGCGAACGGCTTCAGGTGTACGCCGTCGCGGTCGAAGGTGATGGTCTGCCGGACGAAGGTCTGCGCCGCCCGGTCGTACTGGTGCAGGCGGATCGTGGCCGAGTCCTCGGTCACCGCCCGCATCTGGACCTGCTCGTCCCGGTCGAAGCCGGCCGGGTCGGGCACGAAGGTCTCGACGACGAACGCCCCGCCGGGCGCGAGCACCCGGGCGACGTTGCGGAAGCAGTCCGCCTGGCGCTCCTCGCGCACCAGGTTGAACAGCGTGTTGAAGACCAGGAAGACCATGGTGTACGGCCCGGTGACCGGGACGTCCGCCATGTCGCCGATCGTGACCGGGATCCGGTCCCCACCGGGCTTGGCGCGGAGCTGCGCCACCATCTCCGGCGACGCCTCCACGCCCTCGACGGGAACGCCGCGGGCGGCCAGGGGCAGGGCGACCCGTCCGGTGCCGATCGCCAGTTCGAGCACCCGGCCGTCGCCGGCCAGTGGGGCGAGGAACTCGACCGTGGCGGCGGGATCGGGATTGTCGGTGCGGTCGTAGCTCGCGGCCCAGAGCCGGCCGAAGAGGCCGGGATCGTCGAGGATGGACATCAGGTGTTCCCTCCGGTCGGCACTCCACCCAGGACAACAGGGCCCCGGCGGTCGGGCAACGCAATTACCGGAGGGCCTTCGCCATCACCCGCTCGCGGTGGACGCCGTCGGGCATCAGCTCGCCCACCTCCCCGGTGTACGCCAGCCCGTGCCGCTCGTAGAGCGCCGTCGCCGGGGCGTTGCCGTGGGCCACGGAGAGGCGCAGCACCTCGGCGTCCACCCGGCGTGCCCAGCGCTCGACGTCCCGCACCAGCGTGTCGCCGACGCCCCGGCCGCGCCCGGCCGGTGCCACCCACATCGAGATCAGCTCCACCACCCCGGGCTCGCCGGTGGGCACGCCGCTGGCCATGCCGACCGGCTCGCCCGCGAGCAGGGCGACCACGTTGTACGAGCCGGGAATGTCCAGCCGGCCGCGCCAGCGCTCCTCGCGGTCGCCGTCGCCCTGCCAGTCGGCGAGCCGGGAACCGAACGCGTGGGGCGCCTCCGCGAGGGCCGCCAGGCGCAGCTCCCGCCAGATCGGCCAGTCGTCGGGGGTGAGGGCGCGCAACTCGATCATGTGAGCAGCGTGCCGCCCGGCCGGCGGGGTGGCCAATCGTTTTTCAGCTCGTGCGCAGCGCGTCCTCGACACCGGTCTCGTGCCGGCCCAGGTGGACAGGGTCACGCCGGGAGAGCAGATCCACCGCCGCCTTCACGCAGGCGCCGTACTCCCGGGCGGAGCTGACCCGCCACCGGTCGGCGTACCGGCGGGCGGTGTCGTCACCGACGCCGACGGCGTCGATGCCCAGCCGGCGGCAGAGCGCCACCGCGCGGGGCAGGTGGAACGACTGGGTCACCACGGTCGCCCGGTCCACCCCGAAGATCCGCTTGGCCCGCGCGCACGAGTCGTACGTGTCGAAGCCGGCGTAGTCCATCACGATTTTCTCCGCCGGCAGGCCGTGATCGAGCAGCCAGCGCCGCATCGCCTCGGGCTCGTTGTAGCCGGCGTGCATGTTGTCGCCGGAGACCAGGACCGCGCGCACCCGGCCCGCGGTGAAGAGCCGTCGGGCGAGCTCCAACCGGCCGGTGAGGAACGGCGACGGCGTGCCGTCCGCCTCGACCTTCGTGCCCAGGACCAGGGCGACCGGCTCGTCCGGCACGTCGGCCTCGGCGAAGAGATGGTCCTCGGCACCGGCGCGGATCCACGCCACGCTGCCCACGGTGACGGCGGCCAGCAGCACCGCGCCGGCGGCGACCGCGACGAGTGCCCTGCGGGCCGTCCGCCTGTTCCACCAGCGCCTCAACAGCTCTCGCACCCGGGTGAGTATCGCAGGCGCGTGGCCGCGTCGAGGCCCGCGTGACGGGGGGACATCGCGGGCCCCGCGATGCGGTTACCGTGTCGAGGATGGTGACGCTGAGACTCGAACCGATGACCGACGAGCAGTACGAGCGGTACCGGGCGCGCGCCGAGGAGGACTACGCGCGGAACATCGCCGACTCGGGTGCCATGCCGCTGCCGGAGGCGCGGGAGAAGTCCCGCGCGGACTACCAGCGCCTCCTGCCCGACGGCCTGGCCACCGAGGGCCACCGACTGTGGACGGCCTACGACGGTGCCGACGAGGTGGGGCTGCTCTGGCTGCACGTGGAGCAGAAGTCCGACGGCCCGCACGCCTTCGGCTACGACTTCGAGGTCCGCGAGGACCTGCGCCGCCGGGGCTACGGTCGCGCGATGATCCAGGCCGCCGAACAGGTCTGCCGTGAGCTGGGCGTGGTGTCGATCGGGCTGAACGTCTTCGGCTTCAACGCCGGTGCCCGCGCGCTCTACGAGGAGATGGGCTTCGAGGTCACCTCGGTGCAGATGCGCAAGCCGCTGCGCTGAGCGGCTGACGGTGGCTGCCGGCCACCACGATCAGCTCGCCGTCGTCCCCCGCGCCGACCGGTTCGCCGGCCCAGCCGCCGTGGATCCGCTCGACGGCGAAGCCCGCCGCGTGCAGGGCGGTCCGCAGTTCGTCCTCGGTGCGGAACCGGAGGGTGCCCGGGTCGAGCAGTTCGACGCCGTCCGGGAGGACCCGGTGGTGCCGGAACCGGACCAGGCCCTCGCCGACCTCGGTCAGCTCGGTCCAGGCCGTCACCACCGTGCCGTCGGGCAGCGTCAGCCGACGCCGCGAGTGGCGGGGGGTCCACCGCTCCCAGTGGCGGGCGGCCGGGTCGCGGGAGTCGAGGACCAGCCGGCCGCCGGGCACCAGCGCCCGGTGCAGGTCGGCCAGGGTACGTCGCCAGTCCGCCTCGACGTGGATCTCCTGCGCGACGTGGCTGGTCAGCACCGCGACGTCGTACGCGGCGTCCGGCAGGACCTCGGAGGTGCCGTGCCGCCAGGTGACCCGGTCGGCGCCGGGCCGGACCCGTGCCGCGGCGAGGAAGGGGCGGTGCGGGTCGACACCGGTTACCGAGTGGCCGGCTCCGGCGAGCGCCACGGTGAGGCGTCCGGTGCCGCAGCCCAGGTCGAGCACCCGGGCCGCCGGGGTCTCGCCGACCACCGCGAGGAAGAAGTCGTCGTCGCGGCCCCACGGGTTCTCCGCGTCGTAGATCGCCGCCAGGGCTGGGTGGTCCACCATGCCCGGTCAGGAGATGTAGTGCAGGATCACGTTGTGCACGTGGTGGCTCTTCTCCGAACCCCGGAACTCCACCTCGTAGGTGTGCGCGCCGACGTGGATGGCGATCGCGCCGGTGGAGAAGAACGACCCGCCCCACGACTTGTTGCTCACCACGCTCACGCTGGTGATCTTCGAGTACGGGATGCTGGTGATGGCGAAGCGCTTGCCCACGAATGACCGGTCCTGGATGATCACCCGCCGGTCGGTCACTCCGATGAACCCGGTGCCCGTGCCGATCGCGTCGTAGACGGCGATGATCTGCTCGCCGGTGAGCAGGCCGCTCTGGATCTGCTGGAACTGTTCCTTGCGGTCGTACGTCGCCTTGGCCATGCGCTCCACGGTAGGCACCACGCGCCAGGGGCCCGCCGACGTGGTCGGCGGGCCCCTGGAAGGTCAGGTCAGGGGTTGGTGACGGCGCGGACGGCGTCCTCGATGCGGGCGGCGAGCAGGACCTCGCCCTCCGTCAGTGGCTCTCCGTCGCCGTGCCCGACCCGGATCTGGGTACGATCCGCGCGCCGGCTGATGTCCGGGCGCACCCGGAGCGCGTCCGCGACCACCTTCACCCGCTCGGTGAGGGCGGCATGCTGGGTGTCGTCCAGGACGAGGATCCGGCGGATCTGCTCACCCTCCCGGGTCCACCCGGAGAGCAGGGTGAGTGCGTCGCTGAGATAGTCGTGCTTCGCCCGGCCGCTGAACAGCACGCGCATCACCGCACCTCCCAGGCGTCGTTGACGGCTTGTGGCCAAATCGTCGCCATCCCGTGTCCTCGTCGACATCCCCTAGTCTGTCGTCGCACAGAAGGTGTGTCCACGCCCACACTTCCGTTCTCTGCTGACCTGACGGAGGAGGGCGCTACCCAAACCGCCGATTGATCTGGCACGCTGGACGCCTGTGCAGACCGAACGGGTAAGCGGGAACGGACAGGCTGACCGGCGCGAGCCGAAGGTGGTCGTCGGGGCGGCCATCATCGCGGACGGGCGGGTCCTGGCCTGCGCCCGGTCCGCACCGCCGGAGGTGGCCGGCCGGTGGGAGTTCCCCGGCGGCAAGGTCGAGCCGGGGGAGAGCGAGACCGCCGCGCTGGTCCGCGAGTGCGCCGAGGAGCTCGCCGTACGCGTGGAGATCGGCGACCGGGTCGGCCGGGACGTACGGATGGCCCACGGCCGCTCGGTCCTCAAGGTGTACGCGGCCCGGCTGCTGCACGACGACGAGCCGACCGCGCTGGAACACGCCGCGCTGCGCTGGCTGACCGCCGCCGAACTGGACACCGTCGACTGGCTCCCCGCCGACGCCCCGATCGTCGCCGCCCTGCGGCCACTGCTCGCCGCCCGCTGAGCGGAACCGGACAGCCCGGCCGCGGCCGGTCGCACCCGGCCGGCGGAACCGGACAGCCGGTCGAAAAGGGGACGGGGGCCGGCGGCAGTCGCCGCGGCCCCCGTCGTTGTCGTCGTGGTGCTCAGTGCTTCGGGTCGTCCTGCTGCGGATGCGCGAAGTTGAGGTGCTCCGGCGGCAGCGGGAACGTGACGTCGTCACCGAACGGCGACGGTGCCGCCGCCCGGTCGAAGGTCAGCTCCGTCAGCGGCAGCTTGCCGTTGTCGTCGACCGCCGGGGCGGTCGGGTGCGGCACCTCGCGGTGCCAGTTGACGCCCTGCTGCACCTGGGCCTCGGCCCGCGCATCGTGCGAGCCGCCGGCGTGCGAGTGCACACCGCCGTGGGCTGCGCTGGCGGTCACGGCCCCGCGGTGATGCCCGCTGGTCGAGCTGGTCTGAGGCACCTGACCCCTCCGGAAGATCTTGCTACCAAGCCACACCAGGGGATCGTACCTGCGGTCGACGACGCGCTCCTTCATGGGGATGATCGCGTTGTCAGTGATCTTGATGTGCTCGGGGCAGACCTCGGTGCAGCACTTGGTGATGTTGCAGAACCCGAGGCCCTGCTCGGCCTGCGCGTACTCCTTGCGGTCGGTCTTCGCGTCGAGCGGGTGCATGTCCAGCTCGGCGGCCCGGATGAAGAACCGCGGGCCCGAGAAGGCCTGCTTGTTCTCGTCGTGGTCGCGGATCACGTGGCAGACGTTCTGGCAGAGGAAGCACTCGATGCACTTGCGGAACTCCTGCGAGCGCTCGACGTCCACCTGCTGCATCCGGTAGTCACCGGGCGCCAGGTCGGCCGGCGGCGCGAACGCCGGGGTCTCCCGGGCCTTCTCGTAGTTGAACGAGACGTCGGTGACCAGGTCCCGGATGACCGGGAACGTGCGCAGCGGCGTGACCGTGACGGTCTCGTTCTCCTCGAACGTCGACATCCGGGTCATGCAGCTCAGCCGCGGCTTGCCGTTGATCTCCATCGAGCAGGAGCCGCACTTGCCGGCCTTGCAGTTCCACCGGCAGGCCAGGTCGGGCGCCTCGGTGGCCTGGAGCCGGTGGATGACGTCGAGGACCACCTCGCCCTCGTTCACCTCGACGGCGTAGTCCTGCAGGTCGCCGCCGTTCTCGTCGCCCCGCCAGATGCGGAACTGTCGCTTCGCGCCCGACTTGCCGGCCGCCGGTGAACTGTGGTTGCCCATTGCTCAGCGCTCCTCTTCCGCAGCGAGGGCGTCGAACTCGGCGAGCTCCTCGTCGGTCAGGTACTTGGCCAGCTCCGTCCGGTCGAAGAGGCCGATCAGCTCCGGCCGCATCTTCGGCAGCGGCTTGTGCGTCAGGCGGACCGTGTCGCCGTCCAGCGAGCAGACCAGGTTGACCCGCCGCCAGGCCGGGTCCATCGCCGGGTGGTCCTCCCGGGTGTGCCCGCCGCGGGACTCCTGCCGCTCCAGCGCCGCCTTCGCGGTGCACTCCGACACCACCAGCATGTTGCGCAGGTCCAGCGCCAGGTGCCAGCCCGGGTTGTAGCGCCGGCCGCCGGCCGCGCTCACCTTGGCCACCCGCTCTCGCAGCTCCACCAGCCGGCTCAGCGCGTCGACCAGCTCGCCCTCCCGCCGGATGATGCCGACGAGATCCCCCATGACCGCCTGGAGGTCCTGCTGGAGGGTGTACGGGCTCTCGCCGGTGTCCCGCTGCAGCGGCGCGAGGGCCGTCTCCACCGCCGCCTCGACCGCCCCGACGGCGATCGTCGGGCGTGAGCCGAGCTGGTCGGCGTACGAAGCGGCGTGACCGCCGGCCCGCTTGCCGAAGACCAGCAGGTCCGACAGCGAGTTGCCGCCGAGCCGGTTGGAGCCGTGCATGCCGCCGGAGACCTCACCGGCGGCGAAGAGCCCCCGCACGGTGCCGTGTGCGGCGCCCGTGTCCGGGTCCACCTCGACGCCGCCCATCACGTAGTGACAGGTCGGGCCGACCTCCATCGGCTCCTTGGTGATGTCGACGTCGGCCAGCTCCTTGAACTGGTGGTACATCGACGGTAGGCGACGACGGATCTCCTCCGCCGAACGCCGGGACGCGATGTCCAGGTAGACGCCGCCGGCCGGCGTACCCCGACCGGCCTTGACCTCGCTGTTGATCGCCCGCGCGACCTCGTCGCGGGGCAGCAGCTCCGGCGGACGCCGGTTGTTGTCCGGGTCGGTGTACCAGCGGTCCGCCTCCTCCTCGGTCTCCGCGTACTGCTTGCGGAAGACGTCGGGGACGTAGTCGAACATGAACCGCTTGCCGTCGGAGTTCTTCAGCACGCCGCCGTCGCCGCGCACCGACTCGGTGACCAGGATGCCCTTCACCGAGGGCGGCCAGACCATGCCGGTCGGGTGGAACTGGAGGAACTCCATGTTGATCAGCGTCGCCCCGGCGCGCAGCGCGAGGGCGTGACCGTCCCCGGTGTACTCCCACGAGTTCGAGGTGACCTTGTAGGAGCGGCCGACCCCGCCGGTCGCCAGTACCACGGCCGGCGCCTCGAAGAGCACGAACTCGCCGGACTCCCGGTAGTAGCCGAACGCGCCGGCCACCCGGTCGCCGTCGAGCAGCAGCTCGGTGATGGTGGTCTCGGCGAAGACCTTGATCCGGGCGTCGTAGCTGCCGAACTCCCGCTTGTCCTCCTGCTGGAGGGAGACGATCTTCTGCTGGAGGGTGCGGATCAGCTCCAGGCCGGTCCGGTCGCCGACGTGCGCCAGGCGCGGGTACTCGTGGCCACCGAAGTTGCGCTGCGAGATCTTCCCGTCCTTGGTGCGGTCGAAGAGCGCGCCGTACGTCTCCAGCTCCCAGATCCGCTGCGGCGACTCCTTCGCGTGCAGCTCGGCCATCCGGAAGTTGTTGAGGAACTTGCCGCCGCGCATGGTGTCCCGGAAGTGCACCTGCCAGTTGTCCCGGCTGTTCACGTTCCCCATCGCGGCCGCCGCGCCGCCCTCGGCCATCACCGTGTGCGCCTTGCCGAAGAGCGACTTGGAGATGATCGCCGTCTTCTTGCCGGCGAGCCGGGCCTCGATCGCCGCGCGCAGGCCGGCGCCGCCGGCCCCGATCACGACGACGTCGTAGTGGTGTCGTTCGATTCGCGTCTCAGTCATGTCCAGGGCCCTCTAGTTGATGAACCGCAGGTCGTTGAACCAGCCGGCCGCCACCGCCATGACGTAGAAGTCCGTGAACGCGAGGGTGCCGAGGGTGATCCAGGCGAGCTGCATGTGCCGGACGTTGAGCTTGGAGACGATCGTCCAGGCCTTGTACCGGACCGGGTGCTTGGAGAAGTGCTTGAGCCGGCCGCCGATGATGTGCCGGCACGAGTGGCAGGAGATTGTGTACGCCCAGAGCATCACCACGTTGGCCAGCAGGATCAGGTTGCCCAGCCCGAAGCCGAAGCCCTTCGGCGAGTGGAACGCGTAGATGGCGTCCCAGGTGTTGATCACCGAGATGATCGCGGCGGCGTAGAAGAAGTAGCGGTGCAGGTTCTGGCCGAGCAGCGGGAAGCGGGTCTCACCGCTGTAGGACTGGTGACCGTCCGGCACGGCGCAGGCCGGCGGCGACAGCCAGAACGACCGGTAGTACGCCTTGCGGTAGTAGTAGCAGGTCAGCCGGAACAGCAGCAGGAACGGCAGGGTCAGCGCCGCGTCCGGGATGATCCACCAGCCGGGCAGGAAGCTGCCGAAGTGCGAGGAGCCCTCGACGCAACGCTCGGTGACGCAGGGGGAGTAGAACGGGGTCAGGTAGTGGTACTGCGGCACCCAGTAGTCGCGGTGCATGAAGACCCGGACCGTCGCGTAGGCGACCCAGGCGCTGAGCCCGATGACGGTGATCAGTGGGGCGAGCCACCAGCGGTCGGTCCGCAACGTCTTCGCCGCGATGGCGGCGCGCGCTCGCCCGCCCCGCGGCCTCGTTGCCGTTGATGTCATTCGAGTTCGTCTCCCTGACGGGCAGCCCTCGCGGGCGGCGGATCTCGTTCGGTACCGGTCAGCGGACCGGCGAGACCGCGTCCACTGCCACGTCATGCGCACACACCAACGACCGCACCGGCGTGACGGCGCAGCTAAGTGACACACGTTACGCCGATCTTCGCGGCCCGGCCGCGCAACGCAGTGTCCCGTGTGTCCCGCAGGTTGGAAAGACCCTAGACCAAGATCAATGTACGAACGCGGGGTGGGCCGCCTCACCGGGAGCGTGTCACGGCCCGCCGACGGGCCGGAGACACGGCCCCGTCACCGCGCCCGCGCCCGAGTCAGCGCGTGCGTCCGGTGGCGAGAACGGCGAGCAGCACCACGCCCTGCCGGCCGCCGCGACGTCGCACACCGAGTCGCCGACAACCTGTCGCGCGACGCTACGAGTTTGATGACGAAGATGAATCGGCGCGGTGATTCGTTTACGTCATCAAACTCGTAGCGTTCGACTACGCCCGACCTCGCCTGTCGGCGCCGGGAGGGGCCGCGGCCCGACCGGCCAGCCGGGGGCGCCGGGGTGGCCACGGTCGGACCGGTCAGCCGGATGCGCCGCCGGTGAAGTTCCAGGTGGCCAGCCGTAGCGGCGGGGCCTGCCACCACGAGCCGTCCATCCGGTCCGGCTGCCGCACCGACCGCCGTCCGAGGCCGCGTACCGCGCCCGGTCCGAGCGCCCGCGGGTAGGACTCGGTGAACCGGAAGTCCCGCACCGCCCGGGTGGGCACGCCGTCCTCCACCAGCCACACCCCGTTGCGGGTCAGCCCGGTGATGACCAGGCTCTTCGGGTCGAGCACCCGGGTGTACCAGAAGTCGCTGACCAGCAGCCCTCGCTCCATCCCGGCGACCAGCTCGGCGGTGTCCGGGTCGGCCACCGCACCGGTCACCCCACCCGCCACCACGGGCAGCACGTCCGCCCCACCGCCGGCCGTGCCGCCGCCTGCCGCCCCACCGCCCGGCGCCGGGGTGCCGCCGGTGGGGGTGCTGCCGTTCGGGGCGGGGAGGAGCCGGAGGTTGCGGGGGATGGGGCCGAACGTGGCCGCGCCCAGCATGCCGTGCCCGGTCGAGCCGCTGCCCGCCTCCGCGCCGCTGCGCCGGTCGTGCGCGACCGCCCGGGTCACCCCCGCGTCCACCAGGGTCAGCGGCCCGCGACCGGTGCCCTCCAGGTCGTACGGCAGGGTCGAGGCGTGCAGCGGGTCGTCGACCAGGGAGACCGCCGGGTCGAACTGGGCGGCACCCGGCTCGGCGAAGCTCTGGCGCTCGGCGTACCGCTTGCCGTTGAAGCCGTACCAGGCGAGATTCTGCAGCAGGTCGGCGACGGCGGCCGGTTCGAGGACGACCTCGTAGCGCCCCGGGGGCAGCTCGACGGGGTCGACGCCGGCCCGTGCCTTCGCCGCCGCCCGGGCCCCCAGCAGCGCGCCGTCGAGGTCGGCGAGCCGGTCGGCGCAGAGCCGGGCCACCCCGTCCGACCCGCCGGTACGGGCGATGCCGTCCATCGCCGCCTCCGCGCTGCTCCCCTGCGCCGTGTGCCCGGCCGAGTTGGCGAACGCGCCCGACCGGTGGGAGGTGCGGCAGAAACCGGCCGCCTCCAGCCCGCCGGCCGCGTCCACGAAGGCACGCACCCGGGCGGCCCGCTCGTCCGGGTCGGCGTGCACGGTGGCCTCGTCGGGAGTCGTGCCCGGCGGCACCGGCGACGGTGGCGTCAACCCCGGCCACGCCGGGTCGGGCGGGCAGAGCCGGGCGGCGGTCAGCGTCCGCTCGACCAGTGCCCGCAGGCCGTCCGGGTCGACCAGGCTCCCGCCACCCGACGCGGTACGCCCGTCGGCGTGCACCCGCAGCCGCACCGTGACGCCCGACTCGGCGACGTTCTGGTGGATGAAGGAATTGGCGAACCGGGTCAGCGCCAGGTCGGTCCGGGTCACCACGGCCTCGGCCTGCGCGTCCGGGCCGGCGAGCCGGCGGACCAGCTCCACGACCCGGCCGGCGATCTCCAGCTCGCTCATGCCGCGACCCTTCCGTTCGCGGCTGCGGGGTTCCGCTCCGCCGCATCCCTCGCGCTCATGCGCGTACCCCCACTCGGACGTTGCGGAAGCGGGCCGGCGCGGACGGATGGCCGGTGTGGCCGATCTGGCCCGGTTGGCCCTTGCCGCAGTTCGGCGTCCCCCACGGGACGATCTCGCCGGAGAGCATGTCCATCGAGCGCCAGAAGAGCGGGCCGATCCCGGTGTAGGTGGGGTTGCGCAGCATCCGCCCGCGCCGGCCGTTCTTGACCTCCCAGCCGACCTCGCAGCCGAACTGGAAGTTGAGCCGCTTGTCGTCGATCGACCAGGAGCGGTTGACGTCCATCAGCACCCCGTCGTCGGTGGCCGCGATGATCTCGTCGAGGGTGTGCGGGCCGGGTTCCAGGCCCACGTTGGTCATCCGCACCATCGGCAGCCGGGCCCAGCCGTCCGCGCGTACGCTGCCGCCGTAACCCAGACCGGCGACGGCGGCCGAGTCCCGGCCGGCGAGCACACCCACCCACCGCCCCTCGCGGACCGCGTCCCGCCTGACCGCCGGGGAGCCCTCGTCGTCGAAGCCGAAGCTGCCGAGTGCGCCGGGGATGGTCGGGTCGATGGTGACGTTCATCAGCTCGGAGCCGTAACGCAGCGACCCGAGCTGGGCCAGGTCGAGCCAGGACGTGCCGGCGAAGGCGGCCTCCCAACCCAGGATCCGGTCCAGCTCGATGGCGTGCCCGACCGACTCGTGGATCTGCAGGGCGAGCTGCTCGCCGCCGAGGATCAGGTCGGTCTCCCCGGCCGGGCACTCGGGCGCGGTGAGCAGCGCGCGGGACTCCTCGGCGATCCGCGCGGCGTGCCCCACCAGGTCGAGCGAGGTGACCAGCTCCCAGCCGGTGGTGCCGTACTGCCCGCGATAACTCGGATAGGAGCGGCGTTGGGTCTCGCCGTCGCCGATCGAGGTGGCCGAGATGCCGCCGCCGCACTCCCGGATCCGCTGGTCGATCCGGTGCCCCTCGCTGGAGACGAACCACTTGGCGGTGTCCCAGATCTGGTAGAGCCCCTCGGCCAGGTCGGCGCCGTGCTCCCGCATCGTGCCGGTGGCCCGGACCAGCAGGTCGCCCTTGTCGGACAGGGGCACCCCGAGCGGATCGACGTCGCAGCCGGAGGACCAGCTCGCCACGGTCGGCTCCACCGCGACCAGGTCGATCGGCGGGCCGGGGACCCGCGCGCTCGCGGCGGCGATCCGCGCGGCGCGCCGACCGGCGTCGCGGGCCGCGGCGTCCGACAGTTCCGGTACGGCGTGGAAGCCCCAGCTCGACCCGACCAGCGCGCGGACACCCAGCCCGATGCTCTCGTCCTGGGTCAGCTCCTCGATGTCGCCGTTGCGGGCGGACATCGACTCGTAGCGGCGGTGCATCACCCGGGCGTCCGCATAGCGGGCACCGGCGTCGAGGGCGGCCTGCACGGCGGCACCCGCCGCATCGAACTCGCTCATGCCACCGACCCTAGGCGAGCCCACCGACATCCGTCGGTCGTGTCGGCACGATCCCGGCCCGGCACCGCACCCGGTCGCAACGTGACGCACCCGATGCCGGCCGGCCCGGAAACGGGGCAGCCGGAAACGTGGTCCACTGATAAAAACCCTTCATGTCTGTCACTTTCGCGCGCCGGGTACTCCGTGGCGCGTTGACGCTCGCCGTCATGGTCGCCGCGACCGTGTCCGGTGCCACCGCCGCGCACGCGGCAACCCCACGACTCGCCCTCACCGCGCTCGCCTTCGAAAACTCCACGGTGGACGTGACCGGCGGGTACGCGGCGAACAAGCTCACCTGGACCGTCACCAACACCGACCAGGACGCCGACTCGGTCCACGGCACCGTGACCATGCGGATGCGCAGCACGGTGACCGGCGAGCTGGTCGGCCACGACTGGACCGCGGACTACCGGTTCCAGGAGAGCTGCTGCAGCGGCGCCGCGTACGAGTCCGGCACGCCGCAGGAGTCCACCTATTCCTTCTACCTGCCGGTGCGGCGGTACGCCGACGCGGCCACCGCGATCTGGGAGGTCACCCGGGTCACGATCGCCTCCGGCGACCTCGCGGTGAGCGTGTCCGGCACCCGGCTCCAGCCGTTCGGCTACCGCTTCACGGCGCAGACCCTGGTCGACTCGTCGGGGCCGACCGTGCAGTCGATCGGCCTGGCCAACTCGCGCAAGCCCTACTTCTACGTCGGCACCGACCCGGCCACCGTGATCTACGACTTCACCGTGCAGGACGGCGAGTCCGGCTTCTGGAAGGGCACCATCCGGCTGGCCGGGCCGGGCGGCGCGAGCGTCACCGCCCCGGTCACCTGGGACCGCGACGAATACAGCACCGGCTACCGGTGCGGGCAGTCCACCAGCGGTGAGCAGGACGGCGTGTACATGCAGTGCACGGTCGCCGTCACGCTGCCGGCCGACGCGGCTCCGGGCAACTGGCGGCTGGCGGCGCTGGTGCTGCGGAACAACGCCGGCGGCACGGCCACCTACAAGAACCCGACCGCGCCCTCGATCACCACCACGGCCAACTCGACGGTGCAGGCGAGTGACTTCACGGTCGACCCGAACCCGGTGAACAACTGGCAGGACGCGGTGCCCACGGAGCTCAGCATGGCGGTCACCGGCGCCCAGAAGGGCGTCTCGGCGGTGTACGTCGACTTCGTCATGAACGGTTGCCAGCAGTGGGGCAACCCGACCACCAGGGTCGACGGCCGGGTCGCCGTGCGGGTCATGGTCTACCGGCAGACCGAGAAGTGCGAGGTCGACGGCATCGTGGTCGTCGACGGGGCCGGCAACATCGCGCTGTACGGCAACGCCTACGGCGCGCCCGATCCCGGGCTGACCATCACCCGGGTGCCGAGCGTCAACCCGCCGGTGGCGCTCGGCGCGACGCTTGACCCGTCGTCGGTGCCGGCGAGCGAGGTGGGGCAGAGTTCGGTCAAGCTCACCATCTCGACGCAGGTGCAGGTGGCACCGATCCAGAGCCTCGACGTCTACCTCTACGACGCCGACGGCAAGGTGGTGTCCCAGTCGGGTGGCGGCGCCAGCCAGGCCGCCGACGGCACCGTGACCCACTGGCTCTACCTGCCCTGGGACGGTCTGCCGGTGGGCAGCTACACGGTGGGCTTCGTGCTGGGTGACGCCGCCCGCAAGACCAGCGCGTGGAACATGCCGGACCGCCAGGACAGCCAGCCGCTGCCCGGTGGGCCGGTGGTCCTCACCGTCACCGAGGGCTGAGTCGACGCGGAGGGCGAGCCGCCACCGTCGGCCGCTCGCCCTCCGTCACGTCGCCGCGACGTCCGTCAGGGGACGAGGTCCTCCGGTCGAAGCGTCGCCCGCACCGGCGTGTCCAGACATCGATGCGGGTGGGTGTCCAGGCGAGCCCGTGCAGCCGTGAAACCCAGTCGTTACGCTGGGGCCGCTGACACGACCGCGGATGTAGCTTATTTTCGCCCTCAGAACTTTGTTGTAGGTTCTCTTCAACACTGAGGGAGGCGGTCGTGGGCAGCTCGGAATCGTCGCCGTCCGGGGAACCGGACCGCCCCGCCGTGCCGGAGCAACGCTCCGGCGAGGGGCCCTACCTGCGGGTGAGCGACCTGCGGGTGCGGTTCGACACCGAGGACGGCGTGGTCCGCGCGGTGGACGGGGTCTCCTTCGCCGTCGAGCGCGGTCGGACGCTGGGCATCGTGGGTGAGTCGGGCTCCGGCAAGAGTGTCACCTCGCTGGCCGTCCTGGGCCTGCACGACACCAGGCGGGCCACCGTCACCGGCGAGATCGTCGTCGGCGGCCGTCAGCTGGTCGGCCTGCCCGAGGAGGAGGTACGCCGGCTGCGCGGCCGGGACATGTCGATGATCTTCCAGGACCCGTTGTCCGCGCTGCACCCGTACTACACGGTCGGTCGGCAGATCGTCGAGGCGTACCGGGTGCACCATCCGGGGGCCGGCCGGCGGGAGGCCCGCGGTCGGGCCGTCGACATGCTGGGTCGGGTCGGCATCCCGCAGCCGGGCCGGCGGTTCGACCAGTACCCGCACGAGTTCTCCGGCGGGATGCGGCAGCGGGCGATGATCGCGATGGCGCTGGTCAACGACCCGGATCTGGTGATCGCGGACGAGCCGACCACCGCGCTGGACGTGACGGTGCAGGCGCAGATCCTGGACCTGCTGGCGGACCTGCAGGCCGAGTTCCGCTCGGCGATCATCCTGATCACGCACGACCTGGGCGTGGTGTCCCAGGTGGCCGACGACGTGCTGGTGATGTACGGCGGCCGGGCGGTGGAGCACGGGAGCGTGGCGCAGGTGCTGCGGCGACCGCAGCATCCGTACACCTGGGGGTTGTTGTCGAGCGTGCCGTCGTTGCGGGGTGACGCGGACGCGGACCTGGTCCCGATCGCGGGCAACCCGCCGTCGCTGATCAACCTGCCGTCGGGGTGCGCGTTCCACCCGCGCTGCCGGTACGCCGGCCGCAACGGCGACCGCTCCCGCACCGAAGTGCCGCAGCTGCGCCCGGCCGGCGAGGAGGGCCACCTGGTGGCCTGCCACCTGCCGGCGGACGAGCGCATCCGCCTCTATCAGGAGGACGTCGCCCAGGTGGGAGTCGCCCGATGAGTGACCCGAACACCCCGCCGTCGGACGGCGAGCCGCTGCTGAAGGTACGGGGCCTGACCAAGCACTTCCCGGTGCGCAACGGGTTCCGGGCGACCGGAGCGGTGCGGGCGGTGGACGGGCTGGACTTCGACGTCCGGCCGGGGGAGACCCTCGGGCTGGTCGGCGAGTCCGGCTGCGGCAAGACCACCACCGGGCGGATGCTGGTACGGCTGCTGGAGCCCACCGCCGGGAGCATCGAGTTCGCCGGTCGGGACATCACCCACGCCCGCCGGGGCGAGTTGCGGCCGCTGCGGCAGGACCTGCAGATCATCTTCCAGGACCCGTACGCGTCGCTGAACCCCCGCCACACCGTCGGCCGGATCGTGGCCATGCCCCTGCAGGTCAACGACATCACCCCGCCCGGTGGGGTTAAGCAGCGCGTGCAGGAACTGCTCGAACTGGTCGGCCTGAACCCGGAGCACTACAACCGCTATCCGCACGAGTTCTCCGGCGGGCAGCGGCAACGCATCGGCATCGCCCGCGCGCTCGCCCTGCGGCCGAAGCTCATCGTGGCCGACGAACCCGTCTCCGCCCTCGACGTCTCCATCCAGGCCCAGGTCATCAACCTGCTGCGCGACCTGCAACGCGACCTCGACCTGGCCTTCGTGTTCATCGCCCACGACCTCGCCGTGGTCCGGCACTTCTGCCACCGCGTCGCGGTCATGTACCTCGGGAAGATCGTCGAGATCGGCGACCGGGACGACATCTACCAGCGCCCTCAGCATCCGTACACCCGGGCCCTGCTCTCCGCCATCCCCGACGTCACCACGCTCGGGCCGGCCGGTCGTATCCGGCTGACCGGCGACGTGCCCACCCCGCTCGACCCGCCGTCTGGCTGCCGCTTCCGTACCCGCTGCTGGAAGGCCCAGGAGCGGTGCGCGACGGAGGAGCCGGCGCTGGTCGCCCGCGACGGCGGCCGGCAGTCGACCGCCTGCCACTTCCCGGAGGCCGGCCCGATCGGCGTCGTCACCAGCGAGAACGTGGAGGTGGCGCCGTGAGCGCGAGGAGTGAGCCGGTTTTGCGAGCCCCGCAGTCGCGAACTCAGGAGGCACAGTGAGCCTGTCCCCGGTGGAGGGTGCGGCGCGGGCCGAGATCGAGCCGGCCGCCGACCCCGTCGCGCCCGCCGAGAAGGCGTTCGTCGGCCGGTCGCCCGGGCAGCTCGCCTGGGCCCGGCTGCGCCGTGACCGGACCGCCGTGGTCAGCGGCGCGGTGCTGGTCTTCTTCATCGTGCTGGCGTTGGCCGCGCCGCTGGTCTCCCGGCTCTACGGTGTCGGCCCGAACGAGCAGTTCTCCCATCTGCTCGACGGCAACAGCATGCCGCTGGGCTACGTCGGTGGCATCACCGGCGACCACTGGTTCGGCCTCGAACCGCGGCTGGGTCGGGACATCTTCATCCGGATGGTCTACGGCATGCGGACGTCGCTGTTCATCGCGTTCGCCGCCGCGCTGGTCACCACCACGATCGGCGTGGTCGCCGGCATCGTCGCCGGCTTCCTCGGCGGGGTCGTGGACGCGGTGATCAGCTGGATCACCGACGTGGCGCTGGCCCTGCCGTTCCTCATCTTCGCCCTGGCCGTGGTGCCCACCGTGGCACTGCGGTTCTACGGCCCGCGCGACGAGGTGCCGGCGACGTTCCAGGTGGCCGTGCTGATCGGCGTCTTCGCCGCGTTCGGCTGGACCAGCACCGCCCGGCTGGTCCGTGGTCAGGTCATCTCCCTGCGCGAACGGGAGTTCGTCGAGGCGGCCCGGGCCAGCGGCGCCGGGCTGGGGCACATGCTCTTCCGGCAGCTCCTGCCGAACCTCTGGGCCCCGATCCTGGTCGCCTTCTCGCTGGCCGTGCCGCAGTACATCACCGGCGAGGCGGCGCTGTCGTTCCTCGGCATCGGCATCCTCGAACCCACCGCCGACTTCGGCCGGATGATCTTCCAGAGCATCCCGTACCTGCAGACCGATCCGGCGTACGTCTTCTTCCCCGGCGTCACGATCTTCCTTCTCGTGCTCGCCTTCAACCTGCTCGGCGACGCGCTGCGAGACGCGCTCGACCCGAAGTCGTCCCGGTAGGGGTGTGGAGCCTGATGACCCGTTTCCTGGTACGGCGGCTGCTGACCGCCGTGCTCACCCTCTTCGCGGTGAGCGTGCTCAGTTTCCTGATGTTCTTCGGCCTGCCCCGCGACCCGGTCAGCGGCATGTGCCCGAAGAACTGCAACGCCGAGCGGCTGGAACGGGTCCGCGTGGAGCTGGGCCTGCGCGACCCGCTGCCGGAGCAGTACGCCAACTACATGAAGGGCATCGTCACCGGCCGGGACCTGGGCAGCTCCCAGGGCGGCCGGTGTGACGCCCCCTGCCTCGGCTACTCGTACGTCAACAGCGAGGCGGTCACCGACACCATGCTCCGGGTGCTGCCGGTGACGCTGAGCATCGTCATCCCGGCGGCGGTGCTGTGGCTGGCGCTCGGCGTCGGGCTGGGCATGATCTCGGCGTTGCGGCGGGGGACGGTGCTGGACCGGCTGGCGATCGGCTTCTCACTGACCGGCGCCTCCATGCAGCTCTACTTCGTCGGCGCGGTGCTGCTGCTGATCTTCACGTACAACCTGCGGATCACGCCGACGCCGGGCTACACGTCCATCTTCGACGATCCGGTGAAGTGGGCGAGCGGGCTGGTGCTCGCCTGGGTGTCGCTGGCCTTCCTCTTCTCCGCGATCTATGCCCGGCTGTCCCGGGCGCAGATGCTGGAGACGCTGTCGGAGGACTTCGTCCGGACCGCGCGGGCCAAGGGCCTGGCCAAACCCAAGGTGTACGGGCGGCACGCGCTGCGCGCGGCGATCACCCCGATCGTCACCATCGCCGGTCTCGACGTGGGCAGCGCGCTCGGCGGCACGGTCATCACCGAGACCACCTTCGGCATCCAGGGGCTCGGCCGGACCGCCGTCGACGCGGTCAAGGGAGGCGACCTGCCGACCGTCATGGCCACCGTGCTGATCTCGGCGGTCTTCATCGTGGTCGCCAACATCGTGGTGGACGTCCTCTATGCGGCCATCGACCCGCGGGTCCGGTTGCGATAGCGCAACGGCACCCCGGCAGGCCATGGAGAAATCCGCCGCCTTCTGTTACACAAACCGTAGTTTTCCTACGTCGTCTGACGAGGCCCGGATAGGGGAGGAGGGCGCAGATGCGCCTGAAGAGGGCAGCCGCCGCCGGCGGAGCGCTCGCACTGCTCGCGGTGATGGGGGCGTGCAGCGAGAACAAGGGCACCGACGGCGGTAACGACGCCGACCGGGTGCAGAGCGGTTCGATCGCCACCGACCCGAAGGAGTCGATGGGCCCGGCCGCCGAGGTTCCGGGCGCCGCCAAGGGCGGAACCTTCCGGATCATCCGGGAGACCAAGATCTCGCACAACGACCCGCAGCGGGTCTATTCGTTCGCCGGCCTGATGAACGCGCCGCTGTACGCCCGCTTCCTGACCACCTTCAAGGACGACGGCTCCGGCAAGGTGACCCTGGTCGGCGACCTGGCCGAGACCCCGGGCACCGACGTCAACAAGGACTGCAAGGTCTGGGAGTTCAAGATCAAGGACGGGGTGAAGTTCGAGGACGGCAGCCCGATCACCAGCAAGGAGATCGCGTACGGCATCGCCCGCTCCTTCGACCCCGACCTGACCGGCGGCCCCACCTACCTGCAGGAATGGCTCGCCGACAGCCCGCAGTACGACACCAAGTGGAACTTCAAGGCGAACAAGACCTCGCTGCCGCCGGGCCTGACCACGCCGGACGCGAAGACGCTGAAGTTCGAGTTCGCCAAGCCGCACTGCGACCTGCCGTTCGCCGCCTCGCTGCCGTACACCGCGCCGCTGAAGCCGGAGAAGGACACCGGGGTCAACCTGGACAACCAGCCGTTCTCCTCCGGGCCGTACAAGATCACCAAGAACACCGCCGGTGTCGAGCTGGTGCTGGGGCGGAACGAGAACTGGGACCCGAAGACCGACCCGGTGCGGCACGCGTACCCCGACAAGATCGTCTGGACCTTCGGCCCGGACGACGAGGCGGGCGCCAACCGGGTGATGGCCGACAACGGCGACGACCAGACGGCGCTCGGCTGGAACGGCGTGCCGGCCTCGCTGGTCGCCCGGGTCACCGGCGACGCGTCGCTCAAGGACCGTTCGGTGCGCGGCCAGACCCCGAGCCTGTGGCGGCTCAGCATCAACACCCAGCGGGTCACCGACCTGGCGGTGCGGCAGGCGCTGAACTACGCCATCGACCGCGACGGCGTCATCAAGGCGTACGGCGGTGAGGCGTCGGCCAGGGCCGTCACCACCCTGATGCCGCCGTCGACCATCGGCTTCGAGAAGTACGACGCCTACCCGGCCGGCCCGACCGGCAACGTCGAGAAGGCCAAGGAGACGCTCGCCGGCAAGACGCCCGAGCTGGTCCTCGGCATGACCGACGAGTACCCGGAACTGGCCACCCAGCTCAAGGGCAACCTGGAGAAGGCCGGCTTCAAGATCACGGTGAAGGTCATCCCGGCCGACGCGAAGCTCGACGAGGTCGGCAAGAAGAACAACCCGTACGACCTCTACGTCGACCAGTGGGCCGCCGACTGGCCCAGCGGCGCGGCGATCCTGCCGGTGCTCTACGACGGCCGCACCATCAAGGCGGAGAACAACAGCAACACCTCGTACGTCAACAGCGACGAGATCAACAAGGAGTTCGACCGGGTGCTCGCCATGCCCGCCGGCGAGCAGGGCAAGGAGTGGGCCAAGCTCGACCAGCGGATCATGAAGGAGCTGGCGCCGGCGGTGCCGCTCTTCGTCGAGCAGGGCTTCTATCTGCACGGCTCGAAGGTGGGCGGGATCTACCTGTCCAGCATCTTCGGCTACCCCGCGCTGACCAACGTCTACGTCAAGCAGTAACCGCCCGTGAAGCAGGGGCCCCTTCTTAACGCCAGGCGTTGAGAAGGGGCCCCTGCTATACCGTAGGCGTTAAGAAGGGGCCCCTCCTTACAGGTGGGTGCGGAGGAAGTCGAGTTCCAGGCGGAGCAGGCGTTCCGCCGTGCCGCCGGCGGCCATGTGGGTCGCCCCGGTCAGCGGCAGCACCGCGTGCGGGCGGCCGGCGCCCAGCAGCGCCGCCGACAGCCGCAGGGTGTGCGCGGCCACCACGTTGTCGTCCACCAGGCCGTGCACCAGCAGCATCGGCCTGGCCTGGTCCGCCGCACCGACCGGCTCGGCGGCCAGCTCCACCAGCGAGTGGTGCGCGTACACGTCCATCCCGTCGTCCGGCAGGCCCAGATAGCGCTCGGTGTACGCCGTGTCGTACAAGGTCCAGTCGGTGACCGGTGCGCCGACGATCGCGCAGCGGAACAGCTCCGGGTGCCGCAGCACCGCCAGCCCGGCCAGCCAGCCGCCGAACGACCAGCCCCGCACGGCCACCCGCGCCAGGTCCAGGTCGGGATGCTTGTCGGCGAGCGCGGTCAGCGCGTCCACCTGGTCGGCGAGGATCACGTCGGCGAGCCGCCGGTGGACCGCCTTCTCGAACGACGGCGCCACCCCGGGGGTGCCCCGGTTGTCGACCGTCACCACCGCGAAGCCGGCCTCGGCCCACCACTGCCGCTCCAGCCAGGCCGCCCGGGCGGCGACCACCTCCTGGTGCCCCGGGCCGCCGTAGACGTCCAGCAGCACCGGCAACCGGGTGCCCTTGAGGTGGTCGGTCGGATAGAGCACGGCGGTCGGCAGTCGCCGGTCGGTCACCCGCACCAGCATCGGCCGCGGCGCGTACGGCGGGTTCGCGGCGAACGAGCGGAGCTGGGCCACCTCCCGGTCGTGGTGCCAGACCGACCAGCGGGTGCCCGGGTGGTCCAGCGAGGCGCTCCCCACCACCAGCGTGGCGCCGCCGATCGCGGCGGTGTGCCAGCCCGGGTCGCCGCTCATCCGCCGGGCGTCCACCCCGGCGCCGATCGCCGTCCGGACCCGGTAGAGGTGCCGCTGGCTGGGCTCCCCCTCGCTCGCCTCGACCAGCAGGTCCGCCGGCCCGTTCGGCCCTGCCGGCAGCCGGCCCACCACCCGGCGTACGTAGAGCGACGGCGGGGTGAGCAGCGTGCCGTCGGCGAAGAGGCAGCGGGCGTCGTACCCGTCGTGGGCCAGCTCGCCGCCGACCAGCACCCGACCGTCCGCCAGGTGGGCCGGCGTGCCGGGGATGGGCTCCACCCAGCGCGGGTCGGCCAGCTCGGCGTGCACCTGCGTCTCGCCGGTACGCGGGTCCACCGCGAGCACCAGCCCGTGCTGCTGGGAGCGGCGCAGCACGGTGATCAGCGGGCCGCCGTCCGCCCAGTCCACCGAGGTCAGGTAGGGGTAGGTCTCCCGGTCCCAGTGCACGTCGACCCAGCCGTCGTCGAGGTCGAGCAGGTGCAGGCTGACCTCCGCGTTCGGACCGCCCGCCACCGGGTACGCGACGGTGGTCGGCGGGCTCGCCGGGTCGGCCGGGTCGTGCAGGTACCAGCGCGGCAGCCGGGACTCGTCGACCCGGGCGGCCAGCACCGAGCGTCCGTCCGGCGCCCACCAGTAGCCCCGGAACCGGCCGAACTCCTCGGCCGCGATGTGCTCGGCCAGCCCCCAGGTCACCCCGCTGTCCTCGCCGGCGAGCAGGTTGTCGGTGCCGTCGGGCTCGACCACCCGCAGCTGGCCCCGGCGGACGCCCTCGGCGACGTCGGTGACGTACGCCAGCCGCTCGCCGGTCGGGTCGGGCCGCGGATCGATCACCGGGCCGACGGTGGCCACCTCGATCACGTCCCCGTGCACCAGGTCGGCCCGGAACAGCCGCCCCGCGAGGGCGAACGCCGCGACCCGGCCGGCCGCGTCCAGGGCGTACGAGCCGATGCCGGCGGCGCTGAGCCGCAGGCGTTCCCGCAGGGCCCGCTCGCCGGGCGCGAGGGCGGCCGGGTCGCTCGCGGCGCCGAGCAGGGTCGCCGGGTCGGCGACCAGGCGTTCCTCGCCGGAGTCGACGTCGAGCAGCCAGAGGGCGTCGGCCGGGTCCTCCGGTCCGGCCGAGCGCAGGAAGATCACCCGGGAACCGTCGTCGGTCACGGAGACGGCGCGCGGCGCCCCGTGGCTGAACCGACGGGTACGGGCGGCCAGCTCGGGAAAGTCCACGCTTCGGATCGTAGGCGCGCGTCGGGCGTGATGTGGCCGACCTGAGCGGACGCGTGAACCTCGCTCGGGCGGGACCGCCGGTTAGAGTGACGGTCGTGACGACGCTGCCCGACCGCCGCCTGCTGCTGGTCCACGCGCACCCCGACGACGAGTCGATCGGCACCGGCGCGACGATGGCCCACTACGCCGCCGCCGGTGCCCACGTCACGCTGGTGACCTGCACGCTGGGCGAGGAGGGCGAGATCCACGTGCCCGAGCTGGCCCGGCTCGCCGCGGCCGAGGCCGACCAGCTCGGCGGCTACCGGATCGGCGAGCTGGCCGCCGCGTGCGCCGCGCTCGGCGTCACCGACCACCGCTTCCTCGGCGGCGCGGGCCGCTACCGCGACTCGGGCATGATGGGGCTGGCCACCAACGAGCACCCCCGGGCGTTCTGGCAGGCCGACCTCGACTCCGCCGCCGGGCAGCTGGTGGAGATCATGCGCGAGGTCTGCCCCCAGGTCATGATCACGTACGACCCGAACGGCTTCTACGGCCACCCGGACCACATCCAGGCGCACCGGGTGGCGATGCGGGCGGTGGAGCTGGCCGGCCCGGAGGGCGTCGCCCCGGCCAAGGTCTACTGGACGGCCATGCCGCGCAGCGTGCTGGAGGCCGGCATGAGCCACTTCGAGGAGTCCTCGGACAACCCCTTCGCCGGCATCGACGACGTCGACGAGCTGCCCTTCGGTACGCCCGACCCGGAGATCGCCGCCCGGATCGACGCCACCGACCAGCACGCCGCGAAGGAGGCGGCGATGCGGGCACACGCCACGCAGATCCCCGCCAACTCCTGGCTCTATTCGATCGCCGGCAACTTCGGCGCCGAGTTCATGGGCGTGGAGTACTTCACCCTGGCGGTCGGCGAGAAGGGCCCGGGCGTCGGCCCGTACCGCTGGGAGGACGACCTCTTCGCGGGCCTGGCGCTGGACGACGGGCCGGACCGGTCCCCGGTCGTCGCGGCCGGCCGCCGGTGACCGCCGCCCCCATGTCGGTCCTGCCCGGCCAGGAGCCCACCGCGCCGCCGCGCCCCCGGCGCGGGCTCGACCTCGCCCTGCGGCTGGCCGGCGGGGTGATCGCGGTCGTCGCCGGCCTGCTCTCGGCGGTGCTGGAGCTGCTGCTGGCCACCGTCCGGGTGGGCGGGCAGCTGATCGGGGTGTCGGTGCTGGTGGCGATCGGGGCGGGCATCGCGCTGAGCTGGTTCGCCCACGAGGCGGTGGGCCGCCGCTGGTCGGTGGTGCTGCCGGCGCTGCCCTGGTTCGTGCTGATGGCGGTGGCGTCGGTCCGCACCACCGAGGGGGACCTGCTGCTCTCCGGCGACAACTGGGTCGGTCTCGCCATGATCGTCGCCGGTGCGATGACCTTCGCGGTGATGGGCTTCCGGCAGATGCTCGCGCCACCGGTCCACCACGACGGGTGATGACGCCACCCAGGCCGCAGTGGTAGATATTCCTGCCAGAGGACCCGCCGCCCCGGCGGGCGGTACGGCGGGAGGTGTGCGATGAGCCAGCGGTGGCGCGCGGTGGGCGTGCTCGCGGGGGCGCTGTTCGTGGTCAACGTGCTGGCCCGGCTGGTGATCAAGCTCGGCTTCGACCAGGACGACACCGCCGCCGACCGGGTCTCGTTGGTGATGTTCCTGGTCATCGGGCTGATCCTCGCCGTGGTGGCGTTCCGCTGGGGCCGGGACCGCCCGGTCGCCCGGTGGTCCACCGACCTGGTCGTCGCGGTGGCCGTGGCGCTCGCGCTGACCGTGTTCGTCGCGCCGCTGCTGGTCGGCCAGAACCCGTTCGCCGGTGGTGCCGGGCTCTTCTTCGCCCAGATCTGGCTCTATCTGGCCGCCACCGCCGCCGGCGTACTGGTCGGCTACCTCGTCCTCACCGCGCTGGGCCTCGACCACCGCTCCCAGCAGCTCAAGCGCTACGCCCAGCTCAAGGCCGCCAGGCCCCGCAAGGTGGTCCGCCGCTGACCGCGGCTGGCGCCGCGGCCTCATGATCGTCTGCTGTTGACGGTGACGACACGCCGGTGACGGGTGCGCTGCACAGCAGACGATCATGAGCCGTCAGTCAGTGCGGGGCGACCCGGGTCAGGTAGGTGTGGTGGGTGGTGAAACCCAGCTTCCGGTAGAGGGACACGGCCGGGGTGTTGCGCTGCTCGACCTGGAGGAAGGCGTGGCTGGCCCCCTCCGCCGCGCCCCAGTCGACCAGGGACCGGATCACCCGGCCGGCGAGACCCTGCCGACGCACCTGCGGGGCCACCTCGATCAGGGCGAGACCCAGCCAGCGTCCGTCGCCGGTGACCGTGCCGCGGCCGATGGCGAGCAGCTCGCCGTCGGCGTACACCTGGGCGAAACGGAGCCGGTCCACGGCGGTCAGGACGTGTCGGGCGGCGGCCGGGAGGCCACCCTTGCGCCCGGCGGCGACGGCGAGCCAGGCGTCCGACGGCGCGGTGACCAGCTCGACCGGCGGTAGGCCGGCGCGGTCGGTCGGGGCCGGCGGGAGTGCGGCGAGCGCGACGGTCTGCACCGCCGTGAGCGGGCGGGCGCCCCAGCCGCGCGCGTCCAGCTCCGCGCCGACCGGCGCGGCCAGCGGCAGGGGAGTGTTGACCAGGGCGGGCTGACCCCGGTCGGCGTACCAGCGCTCGACGGCGTCCAGGGCGGCGCCCAGCGGGCGGTCCGGGTCGCCGACCGGGAGCGCCGAGTTGGCCCGGCCGGTCCAACCGTCGGCGCTGCGCAGCCGCCAGTCGCCGAGGCGGCCCTGGACCGGTGCCGGCCAGGCCTCGTCGGCGGCCAGTTCCAGCGCGACCACGGCGGCGGCGGTCGGCCGGCGGGCCGGTGGCACCCGTTTCGCCCGGTGCACCTCGCCGACCGGCACCCGCAACCGACCCTGCGCCGTGGCCAGGGTGATGTGGGTCTCGTTCAGCTCGACCAGCTCCCCGAGGGCGTCGCTGAAGAGCGGCCGGCCTTCGCGAATCCCCACAATGCGGCGGACCACGATGCGGTGTCCCACATCCTGCTGTCGGAGCACGATTCACCCCCTCCCCGGCGAGATACTAGGCTCTTACCGTCGCGGGTGATCGCGACGAGTCTTGCGGAGGAGAAGACCGGTGACCTACATCATCGCCGAGCCGTGCGTGGATGTGCTCGACAAGGCTTGCATCGAGGAGTGCCCGGTCGACTGCATTTACGAGGGCAACCGGATGCTCTACATCCACCCCGACGAGTGCGTCGACTGCGGGGCCTGTGAGCCGGTCTGCCCGGTGGAGGCGATCTTCTACGAGGACGACGTCCCGGAGCAGTGGAAGGACTACACCGGGGCGAACTACGAGTTCTTCGAGGACCTCGGCTCGCCGGGCGGCGCCTCCAAGATCGGCAAGGTGGAGAAGGACGCGACGTTCGTCGCCGCCCAGCCGCCGCGCGGAGAGGGCCACTGAACCGGCCCGCGCCGGTCTCGTCGCGGCTGCCCGACTTCACCTGGGACACCCTGGACGCCGCGGCCACGACGGCCGCGGCGCACCCGGACGGTCTCATCAACCTCTCGATGGGCACGCCGGTCGACCCGGTTCCCCCGGTCATCCGGCAGGCGCTCGCCGACGCGTCGAACGCGCCCGGCTACCCGCTGACCGCGGGCACCCCCGCACTGCGGGACGCCATCGCGGCCTGGGTGGCCCGCACCTGCGGTGCGGGTGTCGACGGTCTCGGCGTGCTGCCCACGATCGGTTCCAAGGAACTGGTCGCCTGGCTGCCGACGCTGCTGGGCATCGGACCCGGTGACATCGTCGTGGTGCCGTCCATCGCCTACCCGACCTACGAGGACGGGGCGCGGCTGGTCGGTGCCACCACCGTGCGCAGCGACTCGCTGACCGCGGTGGGCCCCAGCTCCCGGGTACGCCTGGTGTGGGTCAACTCGCCCGGCAACCCGACCGGCCGGGTGCTTCCCGCCACCCACCTGCGCAAGGTGGTGGACTGGGCGCGGGAACGGGGTGCCGTCGTCGCCAGCGACGAGTGCTATTTGCCGCTCGGCTGGGACGCCGAGCCCGTCTCCGTGCTGTCGCCCGAGGTCTGCGGCGGCTCGTACGACGGGGTGCTGGCGGTGCACTCGCTCTCCAAGCGCTCCAACCTCGCCGGCTACCGGGCCGGCTTCGTCGCCGGTGACCCGGCGCTGGTCGCCGAACTGCTCAAGATCCGTAAGCACGCCGGCATGATCGTGCCCGCACCGGTCCAGGCGGCGATGGTCGCGGCGCTCGGCGACGACGCCCACGCCGACGCCCAGCGGGAGCGCTACCGGGCCCGCCGCGAGCAGTTGTACGCCGCCTTCACCGGCGCCGGCTTCACCGTCGAGCACTCCGAGGCCGGGCTCTATCTCTGGCTGACCCGCGACGAGGACTGCTGGGAGACCGTCGACTGGCTGGCCCGCCGGGGCATCCTGGTCGCCGCCGGGATCTTCTACGGGCCGGCCGGCGCCCGGCACGTCCGGGTGGCGCTGACCGAGTCCGACGAACACGTCGCGGCGGTCGCCGGCCGGCTGGCCCAGCCCTGACCTCCGTACTGCCGCCCGAGGACCGCCGGCGGTGATCCTCGTCGATGGGATGAGGTGTCGCCGCAGGTCTGCGGACCGGTAGTCTGCACCTCCGGTCCGCCCTCATGCGGGCCGCGTGCGTCGGGCGGCCGAGGGGTGAGGATGCGCTACCTCCACCCGCTGTTGCGGGACCGGAACATCGACGGCGTACGACAGGCCGCACTGGCCACCGCAGCGGTTGTCTTCAGCGTGCTGAACGTCGTGCTGCTCCAGGCGATCCCGCTCGACGACGGTGAGTCGAAGCTGCTGGCGGTGCTGCTCTCGGCGTTCAGCCTCGCCCTGATCGGCGGTGTCGTGCAGCGGATGTTCCTGTCGATCTGGGCGCATCCCGTACTCGGCCAATGGGTCTACGAATCGTCGTCCGGCAACTGGGGGCTGGCCCGCATCGACCTGCGGGGTGGCGAGTTGACCTATGCGGTACAGCTGTACCGCACGGAGGAGGACGCGCTCGCGGCGGTCCGGGGCGAGCCGGGTTTCGTGTCCCGCTGCTTCGCCACCGTCTCCTCCGTCGGGGTGACGTACGAGAAGGGTCAGGTCGAATTGATCTACAAGGTCGACCGGTCGCACGAGGACTACGCCACCCGCAGCGGCATGCTCACGCTCACCCCGCTCAGCAGGTGGGCGATGAAGGGCTACTGGAAGAGCGATATTCTCGGCGCCGAGCCCAGTCGGGGCGTACTCGACCTGTACCGACCGAACCGTCGAGGTGCGTGATGGGGGACAGAACCGCCCGGCATCCCCGGGTCGCCGTCGTCGGCACCGGTCTCATCGGCGGATCCATCCTGCTGCGGTTGCACGAGTGGGGTGCGGACGTACGCGGCTGGGACCCGCACCAACCGACCCGGGCCGAGGGACGCTCGCGGGGGCTGGACTTTCCTGACGACCTCGCCGACGTGGTCCGCGACCGTGACGTGGTGTTTCTGTGCGGGCCCCTGCCGACCCTCCCGGAGACTTTGCTGACCGTGGTGAAGGGCGTCGGGGACGAGTGCGTCGTCACCGATGTCGGCAGCACCAAAGGGGGTGTGGCCGCCTTCGCCGCCGAGCACGGACTGACCGACCGCTTCGTCCCGGGACACCCGATGGCCGGGACCGAGCGGGCCGGTCTCACGGCGGCCAACCCGGCGCTCTTCACGGACGCCGCATGGGTGCTCTGCCCGAGCCTCGACGGGATCGTTCAATTCCGCGCCCTGGCCGACGTGATCGTGGAAGCCTTCGGGGCCCGGGTGGTGCCGATGTCGGCCACCGAGCACGACGCTGTGGTGGCGCTCTCCTCCCACGTTCCCCACCTGCTCGCCGGTGGACTCGCCGGGGCGGTTGCCGGTTCCGACGTACGCGAGGGGGTGCTTGCGCTCGCCGCCGGCAGTTTCCGGGACGGCACCCGGGTGGCCGGTACGCCGGCCCGGCGTACCGCGGACATGCTGGTAAACAACCGGGAACAGGTGCTCCGGCAGCTCGACGAGGTGCGATCCGTTCTCGACGGGCTCGCCGCCGCCCTGCGCGACGACGACCTCGCAGCACTGGTCGCCCAGTACGAACGGGCCCGGGCAGTCCGTACGGCACTGCCCGAGCGCACGCTGTGCCCGTTCCGGCGGGAGTTCCCCGTCGGCGGGGAGCACGCCGAGGAGCTGGCCTGGCTGCTGGAGCTGGGGTCGGCCGGCGGCCACCTCACCGGATGCCGGGTCGGGGACGGGCTGGTGGCGTACACCGGGGAGCGGCCGGCCTGACCGCGACGCCCGCGCGGTCCGGTCGGCGCGCGGCTAGGGTGTGGGCATGGCGGACGCACCGGTCGTGGCGGTACGCGGCGAGGCGTACCGGGAAGTCGCTCCCGAGCTGGCCCGGTTCAGTGTGACCGCGACGGCCCGGGACCGGGATCGGGAGGCGACGCTGACCCGGTTGGCCGAGCGGGCCGCGGCGGTCCGGGTGCTGCTCGACGCGGCCGGCCCGGTGATCGACCGGCGGGAGGCCGGCGAGCTGCGGGTCTGGCCGGAGACGAAGCGGTCGGGTGAGCGGGTGGTGGCCTACCACGGCAGTGTCACCACGACCGTGACCGTCACCGACTTCACCGCGCTCGGTGAGCTGATGCTGCGCCTGGCCGACCAGGACCAGGTCGAGGTCGCCGGCCCGTGGTGGTCGCTGCGCCCGGACAGCCCGGCGTACCGGGAGGCGCGGCGGGCGGCGATCGCCGACGCGCTGGCCCGCGCCCGGGAATACGCGGAAGCGCTCGGCGCCCGGATCACCGCCCTGCTGGAACTGGCCGACACCGGGCTGGCCGCGCAGCCGATGTTCGCCCGGTCGGCAAAGTTCGGCGGGGCCGGCGGTGGGCCCGGTGGGGCCGCGCCGGAACTGGAACTCGATCCGCAGCCGCAGAGCGTGCAGGCGGCGGTGGAGGCCCGGTTCACCATCAGCGAGCCGGTCCTCGGCTGATGCCACCGGCACAGGTCCTCCCGTTCGACGAGCTGGCGGCCCGGGCCCGGGCCCTGGCCGACGCCGGTCCGCGGCAGTTGCTGGGGGTCGCCGGGGCGCCGGGGGCGGGCAAGTCGACGCTGGCGGAGCGGATCGTCGCCGAGGTCGGGCCGGCCGCCCGGCTGGTGCCGATGGACGGCTTCCACCTTGCCGGCCCGGAGCTGGCCCGGCTCGGCCGGGACGGGCGCAAGGGTGCCCCGGACACCTTCGACGCGAACGGTTTCGTCTCGCTGCTGCGTCGGCTGCGCCGGCTGGAGCCGACCTCGGTATGGGCGCCGGCGTTCCGCCGCGACCTGGAGGAGCCGATCGCCGGGGCGATCGAGGTGCCACCGGAGGTCCGGCTGGTGGTGACCGAGGGCAACTACCTGCTGCTGGACGACGAGCCGTGGGAGGAGGTCCGGTCCCTGCTGCACGAGATCTGGTTCGTGGACCTGGACGCGGAGCTGCGGCTGCGCCGGCTGATCGCCCGGCACGAGGCGTACGGGAAGTCGCCCGAGCAGGCGCGGGCCTGGGCGTCGGGCAGCGACGCGGCCAACGCCGCGCTGGTGGCCGGCACCGCCGCCCGCGCCGACCTGGTGGTCCGGCTAGCCGACCCCCTGCCGGGGTGACGGGACGCCCCGACGCAGCAGCGGGGCCACGACCGCCCGTTCCCGGACGAACTCCACCGCCTCCGGATAGCCCCGGTGGTTGCGGATCGGCGGGTCGGCGACCTCGCCGCCGCTGGGGTGCAGGCCCTCCGGGTCGACGACCGGCACGTCCCGTTCCCCGACGCCGACCGGCCAGCCGAGCGGGTCGGTGTCCCGCCAGAAGTTGGTCCAGGCGACATAGCCGGAGGGCCAGGTGAGGGCGTGCGCGAGGGCGCGCAGCCGGTCCGGCCCGAAGTACGCGGGGAAGACCCGGCCGTAGAGGCGGGTGAGCTGGCAGCCGTACGAGAAGAACCAGACCCGCCGCCGCCACCGGCGGGGGAGCTGGAACAGCATGGCGGCGCAGATGACGGCCCCCTGGCTGTGCCCGGCGAGGATCACCCCGTCCATCCGGCGGGGGTCCTGCGGGGGCAGGGCCAGCAGGCCGGCGACGCGGGTCTGGAGTTCGGGCACGGCGCGTTCGGCATAGCTGGGCGGGGCGAGCGGATGGGCGGCGCGGGGCCAGAAGGTGCCGACGTCCCAGAGCACGCCGACGGTGCGCCGTACGGTGTCGTTGCGGTAGACCAGCATCCCGAGCGCGGCGATCACCAGGGGCAGCCAGCCGAGTATCGAGTCGCCGACGGTGGCGATCCCGTGGACGACCGCCTGCAGGCCGGCCGGGGTCTCGGGGGTGGGGTGACTGCCGGCAAGGGCCGCCGCGCAGCAGAGGGTCACCAGCGCCCCGGCGACGGTGGCATAGCAGCCGATCAGTGGAACGGCGTGCTCGCCGACCAGCCGGTGCAGGGCCCGGAAGGCGCTCACGTCGCGGCACCGGCGCAGGTCGTGCGCGGAGAGGGCGGGATTGGGTGTGGTGAGTGCGGCGTACTCGCTGCGGCGCAGCGCGCGGAAGAGCACGCCGGCGTGGAGCAGGGCGCAGAGCAGCACGGTGAGGGTGAGCACGCAGGCCAGCCCGGCCCAGAACACGGTCAGGGGTGGCACCACCCGGCTGGTGCCGCTCGGGTCGGTCCCACCGTCGAGCCGGTCGCTGACCCAGTAGAGCAGGCCGGCGCAGTAGGCGATGGCCACCATCCAGCCGAAACCCGCGATGAGCGCGGCGCCCCGGCCGCCCCAGGCCGGCGTGCTGTGCGGGACGGGTGGCGGGTGCGGGCCGTCCGGTCGGGCGCGCGGCAGCAGCAGTCCCGCCGCGGCGACCGCGATCGCCGCGCCGACGAGCATCCAGGTGTGCAGTCCGTCGGGGCGGGCGGGGCGCCCGGCAGGTCGCGGCCGGTCCAGAGCACCCCGAGCGGCAGCAGCACGCCGCCGGCGGCCGGGACGAGCAGGGCCCACCGCCCGGAGCGGGTGACCGTGCCGATGGCGATGAGCAGCAGCACCTGGTAGGCGGCGAGCCAGGCGACGGTCGAGTCGTAGCCGGGCAGGGACCGGTCGGTGCGGCAGCCGGTCAGGTCGGGGATCCGGAGGCAGCCGGCCGGGGGCCGGTAGTGGGACAGGGGCACGCCGGCCGGCCCGTCGGGGAGCAGCAGGAGCAGGAACGTGCCGGCCAACCCCAGCGCGGTGAGCACGGCGACCGTCGCGCTCCACCGGCCGAGCGGGGTGTCCCCGGCGCGGCGGGTGAGCCAGGGTCGGCCCACCGCCACCACCGCGATCGCCAGCACGGCGGCCAGCACGGTGACGGTCGGCCAGCTGACGACCGCGCGGACGCCCCGGGGCGGGTCCATGATGAGCACCGCCGCGAGCGGCACCGACGCCGCGGTCACCGCGCCGGTGCACAGGTGCAGCACGGCGGCCCGCCGCAACTGTCCCTCGCCGCACCAGAAGGTGGGGTCCTGGAGCGGGTTCTCCGGCGGTTCGGATGCCCCGCCGGCGGGTCCCGGCTCGGCCCCACCGGGGCCCGGGGTGGGGCGGGGGCGGGGTGCGGCGGGCATCTCCGCCTCGTACTGGTAGGTGCGCCAGGCGACCACGCCGAGCACCGCCAGCACGATCAGCGGCAGCAGCAGGCCGGCGGCCAGCGACCGGGTGCCCTGCTGCCACCAGGTGTCGGCGAGGAACTCCCAGGGGCCGGGGAGGTGGCTGAGGCACTCCGGCTCGACGCACTGCCAGCCGATCAGGTCGACGCCGATGCCGGCCACCGTGATGACGAGGGTGCTGGTGAGGCTGAGGCAGAAGAGCCGGATGAGCCACGCCGCCAGCCCGGAGCGGCTGCCCCACCGTTCCCGGTCGGGGTCGGGCGGGATGTCCGGCCGGGCGTGCAGTGCCACGTTGGCCAGGGTGAAGGGCAGCAGCAGCGTCCAGAGCGCGCGTTCGACGTCCCGCGCGGTCCGCGCGCCGGAGGTCAACTGCCCCCAGCTGTACGCCTCGACGGTGACCGGTTCGTCGGGCCCGGGGGCGGTGGAGCGGTAGAAGCCGGTGACCTCACCCCCGGCCACCAGCCACGGCTGCGGTCCGTCGCCGCCGGGCACCGGGTGCAGGCCGAGGAGGTGGTCCGGCGGAGTGTTCGACACCCCGTGTACGCGTAGTTCCAGCACCCGATCGGCCATCAGTGCCTCCTGGTAACCTGCCCACTACCCAGAGTGCATCTGCTGAATCGGATTCGGCCACTGTCGGAGGCGGTATTTCCGCAGGTCAGGCGAATTATTCCAGGGTGCGGACGACGCGCGCGGGGTTACCGACCGCCACTACGTTGGCGGGCAGGTCGCGGGTCACCACGGCACCCGCGCCGACCACCGTGTTGTCACCGATCGTGACGCCGGCCAGCACGATGACCCCGCCGCCGAGCCAGACGTTGTCGCCGATGGTGATCGGCTGGGCGGCCTCCCACTTGGCCCGGCGCGGTTCCGCCTCGACGGGATGGGTGGCGGTGAGCAGCTGCACGTTCGGTCCGATCTGGACGTCGGCGCCGATGGTGATCCGGGCGACGTCGAGGAAGACCGCGTTGAAGTTGACGAAGCTGCGCGGCCCGAGGTGGGTCTGCCAGCCGTAGTCGCAGTGGAACGGCGGGCGGACCCAGGTGTCCTCACCGAGCGAGCCGAGCAGTTCGCGCAGCGCGGCGAGCCGGCCCGCCGGGTCGTCGGCGGAACTGCGGTTGAAGCGTTCGGTCAGCCGGGCGGCGCGGTCCAGGTCGGCGATGATCTCCGGGTCGTCGGCGATGTACGGCTCGCCGGCGAGCATCCGTTCGCGCATGGAACTCATCCGGCGATCATGCCCGGTCGGGCCGACATCTTCCGCCCGGACGGTCGAATCCGCCGCCGGGCGGGCGGTCCGGGCCGGGACGGTGTCGCCCCGGCCCGGGTCGGGTCAGTCGTTGGCGTGCAGGGCGGCGTTCAGTTCGATGCCCCGGCCGCTGCGCTGCTTCGCCTCCAGCGCCCCGGTCACCGAGTTGCGCCAGAAGAGCAGCCCGTCCACGCCGGAGAGCTCGCGGGCCTTGACCACCCGGCCGTCCGGCAGGCTGATCTTCGAGGCGGCGGTGACGTAGCAGCCGGCCTCCACCACGCAGTCGTCGCCGAGCGAGATGCCGACCCCGGCGTTCGCGCCGATCAGGCTCCGCTCACCGATCGAGATCTTGTCGGTACCGCCGCCGGAGAGGGTGCCCATGATCGAGGCACCGCCGCCGATGTCGGAGCCGTCGCCGACGACCACGCCCTGCACGATCCGCCCCTCCACCATGGAGGTGCCGAGGGTGCCGGCGTTGAAGTTGACGAAGCCCTCGTGCATCACGGTGGTGCCGGCGGCCAGGTGCGCGCCGAGCCGGACCCGGTCCGCGTCGGCGATCCGCACCCCGGCGGGCACCACGTAGTCGGTCATCCGGGGGAACTTGTCCACCCCGTACACGGCGAGATGGCGGCCGGCGGCCCGCTCGATGACGCGCAGCTCGTCCACCCGCTCCGGCGGGCACGGCCCGGCGGACGTCCAGGCCACGTTGGCCAGCTTGCCGAAGATGCCGTCGAGGTTGAGCCCGCCCGGCCGCACCAGGCGGTGGGAGAGCAGGTGCAACCTCAGGTACGCGTCGGTCGCGTCCTTGATCGGGTCGGCCAGCGACCCGATCACCGTGGTCACCTCGACGGTACGCAGACCGGGCAGCGCCCGCTCGCCGATCGCGCCCGGCGGCAGGTCGAGCACGTCGGCCTGGTCCTCCCCGGGGACCAGCGGCAACTCGCCGAGTCCCAGCTTGCCGGTCGGGTACCAGGTGTCGAGGACCTGATCGTCAGCGGTGATGGTGGCGAGGCCGATGCCCCAGGCAGCCTGTGCGTTGGTCACGATTTTGACGGTACCGTGCCCAGCATGGAGAACCCGTTGACCCCCGAGGTCCTGGCTGATCCGGTGGCGCTCACCCGCGCCCTGGTCGACATAGAGTCCGTCTCCCTCGACGAGAAGGCGATCGCCGACTGCGTGGAGGAGGTGCTGCGGGGCGTGCCGCACCTGACCACGTTCCGGCACTCCAACACCGTGATGGCGCGTACCGACCTGGGCCGGGAGTCCCGGGTGGTGCTCGCCGGCCACCTGGACACCGTGCCGCTGAACGGCAACTTCCCGTCCAGCATGCGCGGCGACCTGATGTACGGCTGCGGCACCTCCGACATGAAGTCCGGGGTGGCGTTCGCGCTGCACCTCGCGGTGACCCTGCCCGACCCGCGCTACGACGTCACCTACCTCTTCTACGAGGCCGAGGAGATCGAGTCGAAGTACAACGGCCTCACCCTGGTCGCCGCGGCACACCCGGAGTGGCTGGCGGCCGACTTCGCGGTGCTGCTGGAGCCGACGTACGGGATCGTCGAGGCCGGCTGCCAGGGCGTCATGCGGGTGGTCGTCACCACGCACGGGGAGCGGGCGCACGCGGCCCGGTCCTGGCACGGGGTGAACGCGATCCACGGCGCCGCCGAGGTGCTGAACCGGCTGCGGTCGTACGAGGGGCGCCGGGTCACCATCGACGGCTGTGACTACCGGGAGGGCCTGAACGCGGTCCGGATCGCCGGCGGGGTGGCCGGCAACGTCGTCCCCGACCGCTGCGAGATCGAGATCAACTATCGGTACGCCCCGGACCGCGACCCGGCCGCCGCCGAGGCGCACCTGCGCGAGGTCTTCGCCGGTTTCGACCTCGAGGTGACCGACTCGGCGGCCGGCGCGGCCCCCGGCCTGGACGCGCCGCCGGCGCAGGAGTTCCTGGCCGCCGTGGGTGCCGCGCCGATCGGCAAGCTGGGCTGGACGGACGTGGCCCGCTTCGCCGCGATGGGGATCCCGGCGCTGAACTTCGGCCCCGGCGACCCCAACCTGGCCCACCACAAGGACGAGCACGTCGAACTCACCAAGATCCGCGACGGCGCCGCCACCCTCCACCGCTGGCTCACCCCCGCCTGACCCCCACCCATCCCTCACCACCCCTGCCCGCTGCGTTGATCAAGGGGTTTGCGTCTCCGGAGACCGGTCCGGGCGACGCAAACCTCTTGATCGACGGCGGACCGGACTCGCGGGCGGGGTCGGGGGTGCGGGGAGTGGGTGGGGGTGGGTGGGGTGGGTCAGGGGGTGGGGGTGAGGGACTGGTCCGTGGTGAGGTGGGACTCGGTCGGCTCGCCGGTGCGGGCGGTGTGGCGGGCTTCCTGCTGGCGGGCGCGGCGGCGCTCGGCCACCACGTCCTGGATCCGGCGCTGCATCTGTCGCCGGATCCGGATCATCTCGGTGCTGCTGATCACGCTTGCTCCTCCCCCGAAGGCGCGCGGCCGGGGCATACCCGGTATGTGAATAGTAAGACGTACAGGCGACCGAATTAGTTGCCCAAGATCGCAAACTTTTCCCGGCCCGGTCGCGCCGCACGCCTGGTGACCACGGCTCCACTACGGTGGCTCCCATGAGCCAGAGCAACGGGCGGCCGCAGCCCGGCCGCGACCCGGGCCGGGAGCGGCACCGGGGTGCCGTCACGCTGCGCCGGGGTGCCATCCCCACCAGCACCGCCGACCAGCGGTTGCTGGACTCGCGCGGGCGCGGTGACTGGAAGACCAAGGACGCCTGGCGGGCGCTGCGGATCCTCTCCGAGTTCGTGGAGGGCTTCGACACCCTCGCCGACCTGCCGCCCGCGGTCAGCGTCTTCGGTTCGGCCCGCAGCAAGCCGGACAGTCCGGAGTGCCGGCTCGCGGAGGAACTGGGCGCGGCGCTGGCCCGCGCCGGCTACGCCGTGATCACCGGCGGCGGGCCGGGAGTGATGGAGGCCGCCAACCGGGGCGCCAGCGAGGCCGGTGGGCTCTCCGTCGGCCTGGGCATCGAACTCCCCTTCGAGCAGGGGCTCAACGACTGGGTCGACCTGGCCATCGACTTCCGCTACTTCTTCGCCCGCAAGACCATGTTCGTCAAGTACGCCCAGGCGTTCGTCGTGCTGCCCGGCGGGTTCGGCACCATGGACGAGCTCTTCGAGGCGCTGACCCTGGTGCAGACCGGCAAGGTGACCCGGTTCCCGGTGGTGCTGATGGGTGAGGCGTACTGGCGCGGACTGCTCGACTGGCTGCGCGACAGCATGGCCGCCGAGGGCAAGATCGGTACGGTCGACCTGGAACTGATCTGCGTCACCGACGACGTCGACGCCGCCGTACGGCACATCGTGCAGGCCGAGGCGGCGCTCTCCGCGGAGCAGGAGTCGATCCGTGAGGAGGCGGTGGCCCGTACCGCCGCCGACCAGCAGGCCGCCGCCACGGCTCCGCCGCGGGAGGGCCGACCGGCCGACGGGCCCGGTACGCGACCGGACGGGCGGGCCTGACCGGTGGCCGCCGTCTGCGTCTTCTGCGCCTCCTCCCGCACCCTCGACCAGCGCTGGCTGGACCTGGCCACCGAGACCGGCGCGGGGCTGGCCCGGCGCGGGCACACCCTGGTCAGCGGCGGTGGCTGCGTCGGCATGATGGGTGCGGTGGCGGACGGGGCGCGGGCCGCCGGTGGGCGCACCCTCGGCGTGATCCCGCAGGCCCTGGTCGACCTGGAGGTCGCCGACCTGGCCAGCGACGAGCTGCTGATCACCGACGGCATGGACAGCCGGAAGACCCTCATGATCGAGAAGTCGGACGCCTTCGTCACCCTGCCCGGCGGCCTGGGCACCCTCGACGAGCTCTTCGAGGTCTGGACCACCGCCACCCTCGCCATGCACGCCAAGCCGATGGTGCTGGTCGACGCCGACGGCTTCTACCGCCCCCTGCTCGACTGGCTGCACTCGCTGGCCGACCGCCACTTCCTCAAGCCCGCCGGCCTCGACCTGGTCACCGTCGTCCCCACCGTCCCCGCCGCCCTGGACGTCCTCGAAGCCCACCTCTCGCCGCGCTGATCATGAGGTTGGCGGCGAAGTCGATCTCCGATCCTGCCGCCGACCTCATGATCGACGTGAAGGTCGGGCGGGGTGGTGGGGGTGGGGTGTCGTAGGGGCGTGATGGGATATCAGGGTGCAGGGGTACCGGCTGGTGCGCCGGGGTGTGGGGGCGGTTCCTGACGGACGGGCTGCCGGGTCGGGTCGGGGGGATCGGCCGGGCGGCGGGTCGGGTCAGGGGGAACGGTCCGCGCCGGGCGCCGAGGGGGAGCCGCGATCCGGGGGGTCCGCGGGTGATGGCGCGCACCCTCAGCCGGGCGCGCGGCGGGCGGACCCGGTGCAGGCCGAGGTGGTGGCGCACACCGACGGGCCGATGCTGGTCCTCGGCGGCCCCGGCACCGGCAAGACCAGCACGCTGGTCGAGGCGGTCGCCGCGCGGGTGGCCGAGGGCGTCGACCCGGAACGGGTGCTGGTGCTCACCTTCGGCCGTCGCCAGGCCACCGACCTGCGTCACCGGATCGAGGCGCGGATCGCCGGGGAGGGCCACCGGGTCGTCCGCGAGCCGCTGGTCCGCACCTTCCCGGCGTACGCGTTCGGCCTGCTCCGCCGGGCCGCCGCCGAGCGGGGCGAACCGTCGCCCCGGCTGCTCACCGGCCCCGAGCAGGATCTGATCATCCGCGAGCTGCTGGACGTGGTCGGCGAGGAGCCGGCGGACGACCCGGTCGGCTGGCCGGAGGACCTGCTGCCCGCGCTGCGGACCCGGGCCTTCGCCGCCCAGCTGCGCGACCTGCTGATGCGCGCCGCCGAGCGCGGCGTCGGCCCGGCCGAGCTGGCCCGGCTGGGGGAGAAGCTGGGCCGCGCCGACTGGCCGGCCGCCGCACGCTTCCTCCGGGAGTACGTCGCCGTCCTCGCCCTGCGCGACGTGAGCAACCGTGGCTCCGTCGCGTACGACCCGGCCGAGCTGGTCCGGGCGGCCACCGGCATGCTGCTCGACGATCCGGAGCTGCTGGCCGCCGAGCGCCGCCGGCTGGCGCACGTCTACGTCGACGAGTTGGCCGACACCGACCCCGCCCAGCTCGATTTGCTCGCCGTGATCGCCGGCGGCGGCGCGTCCCTGGTCGCCTTCGCCGACCCCGACTCCTCCACGTACGCCTTCCGGGGCGCCGACCCGGCCGGGGTGGCCACCTTCCCGCACCGGTTCCGCACCGCCTCCGGCGCACCCGCCGCGCAGGTCGTGCTGACCACCTCCTACCGGGCCGGTCCCGGCCTGCTCGCCGCGACCGCACGGCTGGCCCGCCGGCTGCGCGGTCCGGCCGCACACCGTCGACTCCATCCGCTGCCCGACGCGCCGCCGGGCGTGGTGGAGGTCCGCACCTTCCGTTCGGCCACCAGCGAGTCGGCCTGGCTGGCCCACGCCCTGCGCGAGGCGCACCTGCTCGACGGGGTGCCCTGGTCCCGGATGGCGGTACTGGTCCGCTCCACCGGCCGGCAGTTGCCGTCGCTGCAACGGGCCCTGCACCACGCGGGCGTACCGACCGTGGTGCACGGCGAGGACCTGCCGCTGCACCTGCAACCCGGGGTGGCTCCGCTGCTGCTCCTGCTGCGCTGCGCGCTGGAACCGGACCGGCTCGACGAGGAGACCGCTGTCGCGCTGCTGCACTCGCCGCTGGGCGGGGCCGACCCGCTCGCCGAGCGACGGCTGCGCCAAGGGTTGCGGGCGCTCGCGCTGGCCGGCGGCGACCGCCGGCCCTCCGGCGAGCTGATCGTCGAGGCGCTGCGCGACCCGGCCGAGCTGGCCGCGATCGACCGGCGGTGGGCGGTGCCCGCCCAGACGGTGGCGCACCTGCTGGCCACGGCCCGACAGGCGGCGGCCGTCCCGGGGGCCACCGCCGAGGACGTGCTCTGGGCGGTCTGGCGCTTCAGTGGCCTCGCCGAACGCTGGGCCGGGGCGATCACCCGGGGCCGGGCCGCCACCGGGGAGCACGAGACGGCGCAGCGCTGGCGTGCCGAGGCCGCCGACCGGGACCTCGACGCGGTCATGGTGCTCTTCGACGCGGCGGCCCGGTTCACCGACCGGCTGCCGGGTGCCCGCGCCGAGGTCTTCCTCGACCACGTGCTCGGGCAGGACCTGCCGGCCGACACCCTCGCCCCCACCGCCGACCGGGGCGACGCGGTCCGGCTGCTCACCGCGCACGCCGCGAAGGGCCTCGAGTGGGACCTCGTCGCCGTCGCCGGCGTGCAGGAGGGCGTCTGGCCCGACCTGCGGCTGCGCGGCAGCCTGCTCGGCTCCGAACGGCTCGTCGACGTGCTCGCCGGCCGGGCGCAGGGCGCCGGCACCCGGGCCAGCCTGGTCGGGCAGACCTCGGCGCTGCTCGACGAGGAACGCCGGCTCTTCCACGTCGCGGTCACCCGGGCCCGGCACCGGCTGCTGGTCACCGCGGTCGCCTCGGCGGCGGTCGGCGGCGACGACCACGAGGAACAGCCCAGCCGGTTCCTGCACGAACTGGGCACCACCGAGCCCCCGGCGATCGGCGGCGGGTCGGCACCCCCACCGACCCCGTCCGAGCCGACCGGTGGACCGGAGCCGGTCGGTCCGGATGCCGGCGGGGCGGGCAGTGGCCGGCCCGGTGACGGCGCGACGCTGGCCGTGGAGAGCGGGCCGCCCGGGGCCGCGGGGTCGGCCCGGCCGGGCCGCGGGGCCGCCCTGGCCGTCGAGGCCGGGCCACGCGGGGGTACGGGGGCGGCCGGGCCCCACGACGGCGCGAGGCTGAGCGTCGATCGGGAACCACTCGACGGGGAGGCCGATCGGCCCGGTGCGCTGCCGGTCACCCTGCCGCCGCGCGGGCTCACCCTGTCGGCGCTGGTGGCGGAGCTGCGTACCGCGGTCACCGACCCGGCGGCACCCGCGACCCGGCGGCGCGCGGCGGCGGCCGAGTTGGCCCGGCTGGCCGCCGCCGGGGTCCCCGGCGCGCATCCGGACGACTGGTGGGGGCTGCGTGGGCTCTCCGACGACCGGCCGCTGGTGGACGACGGCGAGGCCGTCCGGGTCACCCCGTCGGCGATGGAGAGCGCGCTGCGGTGCAGCCTGCGCTGGCTGCTGGAACGGCACGGCGGCAGCGGACCGGCCAGCGCCGCGCAGGGCGTCGGCAACCTGGTGCACGCCGCCGCGATGCTCGCCGAGGACGCCAGCGTCGACCGGACGGCGCTGCTGGACTACGTGGCCGCCCGGTTCGACGCGATCGAGCTGGCCGCCCGCTGGATGGTCGGGCCGGAACGCGAGCGCGCCGAGGCGATGGTGGACAAGCTGCTGCGGTGGCTGGCCGGCAACCCGCGCCGGCTGCTCGCCATCGAGCACGAGTTCGCGGTCCGCCTCGACGACCCGCAGCGCCCGGTCGAGCTGGTCGGGCGGGTCGACCGGCTGGAGGTCGACGCCGAGGGCCGGCTCGTGGTGATCGACCTGAAGACCGGCAAGTCCACCGCCGTCACCGAGCGGGAGGTGGCCGAGCATCCGCAGCTCGGGGCGTACCAGGCGGCGGTGGAGGCGGGGGCGTTCGCCGAGTACGGCGAAGCCTCCGGCGGGGCGGCGCTGGTGCAGCTCGGCACCGGGGCGAAGGACGCCCGGGAGCAGGCGCAGGCCGCCGCGGGGGAGGGGCCGGAGGCGGGCTGGGCGACCGCGCTGGTCCGGCGGACCGCCGATACGATGGCCGCCGCCACCTTCGCCGCCGTCGCCAACTCGAAGTGCCGGGTCTGCCCGGTCCGCACGAGCTGCCCGGTGTCGGGGCAGGGGCGCCAGGTCGTCGAGCCGCCGACGGTCCGCCGCGAGCGCGAGGAGTGAGCGTGCGAGCCCCGCAGTCACCCGCGACGGTGCTGGCGTGACCCAGCCCGCGCTCTTCGGCACGGCCGCGCCGGCACCGAGGACACCCGACTCCGGTCCCCGGTACACCCCGGTGGAGCTGGCGAAGCTGCTCCGGCTGCCCGCGCCCACCCGGGAGCAGGCGGCGATCATCGCCGCGCCCGTGGAGCCGCTGCTGGTGGTCGCGGGGGCCGGCTCCGGCAAGACCGAGACGATGGCCGCCCGGGTGGTCTGGCTGGTCGCCAACTCGTACGTCCGGCCGGAGCAGATCCTCGGCCTGACCTTCACCCGCAAGGCGGCCGGCGAGCTGGCGCACCGGGTGCGTACCCGGTTGGACCAGCTCATCCGCCGGATCGGCAGGCAGGCGCGCAACCCGCAGGACGACCCGCTCGCCGGTGAGCCGACCGTCTCCACCTACCACTCGTACGCCGGGCGGATCGTCACCGAGCACGGCCTGCGGGCCGGCTACGAGCCGACCACCCGGCTGCTCACCGAGGCGTCCCGCTGGCAGCTCGTCGACCTGCTGGTCCGCAACTACGACGGGGACATGTCCGAGGTGGACCGGATGCCCAGCACCATCACCGACGCCGTGCTGGCGTTGGCCGGTGAGCTGGACGAGCACCTGGTCGACCCCGCGGAGCTGGCCGCCTGGACCGGCCGCTTCTTCGCCGAGGTGCAGTCCCGTCCCGGCCGGGTCTACGCCGACGTCCGCAAGGCCCTCCAGCTCCAGCAGACCCGGCTGAAGCTGCTCCCGCTGGTCCGGGCGTACGCCCGGCGCAAGGACGACTTCGAGGCGATGGACTTCGCCGACCAGCTCGCCCGGGCCGCCCGGGTGGCCCGCGACCATCCCGGTGTGGGCGTGATCGAGCGGGACCGCTTCCGGGTGGTGCTGCTCGACGAGTACCAGGACACCAGTCACGCCCAGGTGGTGCTCCTCAACGCGCTCTTCGGCGGCGGTCACCCGGTCACCGCCGTCGGCGACCCCTGCCAGTCCATCTACGGCTGGCGGGGGGCCAGCGCCGGCACCCTCGACCGGTTCCCCGCCGACTTCGCCCGCGCCGACGGCACCCCGGCCGACGTGCTCAGCCTCACCACCAGCTGGCGCAACCGGCCGGAGATCCTCGGGGTGGCCAACGCGCTGGCCACGCCGCTGCGGGCGGCCGGCGCTCAGGTGCCGGAGCTGCGCGCCGCGCTCAGCGTCCGGGACCCGATCCCGCACCGCAGCCCGCGCGGGAACGCCGCCGGCACCGTGCACTGCGCGCTGCTCGAGACGTACGCCGACGAGGCCGACTGGATCGCCGAGAGCGTCCTCGCGGCGTGGCGCGGGGCGGCCGGGATGCCCGGCGCGCTGCCCGAGCACATCCCGGTGCCGCAGCGCCCCACCACCGCCGTGCTGGTCCGGTTGCGCAGCCAGATCCCCGCCCTGGAGTCGGCGCTGCGCGCCCGGGGCCTGCCGGTCGAGGTGGTCGGCCTGGGTGGCCTGCTGGACACCCCCGAGGTCCGGGACGTGGTCTGCACGCTGCGGGTGCTGGCCGACCCGACCGACGGGGCGGCGCTGCTGCGGCTGCTCACCGGGGCGCGCTGGCGGATCGGGCCGCGCGACCTGGTCGCCCTGCACCGGCGGGCCCGCGCCATCGCCCGGTCCCGGCGGGAGCTGACCGGCGACGACACGCCGGAGATCGTCGTCGACGCGCTGGACGAGGCCACCCTGGTCGAGGCGCTGGCCGACCTGGGGCCGGCGCAGGCGTACTCGGCGGAGGGCTACGCCCGGCTGCGCGCGTACGGGATGGAGCTGGCGCTGCTGCGTTACCGGCTGGACCAGTCCCTGCCGGAGCTGATCGCGGACATCGAGCGGACCTCCGGCCTGGACGTGGAGGTGGCGGTCCGGGCCGGCCGGGACGGCACCGGCGACGCCGGGCTGGCCCGGGGTCACCTGGACGCGCTCGGCGACGTCGCGGCCCGGTTCAGCGGCGAGACGCCCGGCGCCACCCTGGCCGGTTTCCTGGCCTACCTGGCCGCCGCCGAGGACGAGGAGCGCGGGCTCGCCCCGGGCGAGGTCGAGGTGGTGGAGGGGGCGGTGCAGATCCTCACCGCGCACGCCGCCAAGGGCCTGGAGTGGGACGTGGTGGCGGTCGCCGGGCTGACCCGGGGGGTCTGGCCGGGGCCGGTCCGCAACTCCGACCACTGGCTGGGCGGGCTCGGCGTGCTGCCGTTCCCGCTGCGCGGGGATGCGGACGGGCTGCCCGAGCTGGGGCTGGCCGACACCGAGGACCAGCGCGGGGTGGCCCGGGCGGTGGCGGACTTCACCGACGCCTGGCGGGCGCACGACGAGCGGGAGGAGCGCCGGCTGGCGTACGTGGCGGTGACCCGCCCGAGGCGGCTGCTGCTCTGCTCCGGCTACTGGTGGGGGGAGGGCACCAAGCGGTTCCGGGGCCCGTCGGTCTTCCTCCGCGAGGTGTACGACGCCTGCCTGGACGGCGTGGCCGGGCACCTGGTCGACGCCTGGGCGCCGGAGCCGGCCGGGGACGCGGTCAACCCGACGACGGAGGTGGTGCTCCGCGCCGAGTGGCCGGCCGACCCGCTCGGTGCCCGCCGCCCGGCCCTGGCCGAGGCTGCCGCGCTGGTCCGCCGCTTCCTCGCCGACCCGGAGGCGGCCCGCCGCGAGGCAGCCGTGCTCGCCGCTGCCGCCGGGGTCACCGCCGAGGCGTCCGACGCCCCGGGGGCCGCCGCGGCGTCCGACGCCCCCGGGGCCGCCGCGGCGTCCGACGATCCGGGGTCCGGCGCTGCGTCCGACCCGAGGCCCGGGGCTGCGGCCGGCGATCCGGGACCGGGCGGCGCGCCCGCCGACGATCCGGAGGTGGCGCGCTGGCGACGGGAGGCGGACCTGCTCCTCGCCGAGCGGGCCGAGCTGCTGCGGCGGGCCGACGCGGTCGAGGTGGAGCTGCCCGCGCACCTGTCGGTGACCCAGCTGGTGGCGTTGCGCCGTGACCCGGAGGCGCTGGCTCGCGCCCTGCGCCGGCCGATGCCCACCGAACCCAACCCGTACGCCCGGCGGGGCACCGCCTTCCACACCTGGCTGGAGCAGCGCTTCGGCGCGGACCGGCTGCTCGACGTGGACGAACTGCCCGGCGCGGCGGACGAGGACGCCGCCCCGGACGAGGCGCTGGTCGAGCTCCAGGAGCGCTTCCTGGCCAGCGAGTGGGCCGACCGGGTGCCGCTGGAGGTGGAGGTGCCCTTCGCCACGGTGCTCGCCGGCGTGGTGGTCCGGGGCCGGATGGACGCCGTCTTCGCCCGGCCCGGCGGCCGGTTCGACGTGGTGGACTGGAAGACCGGCCGGCAGCCCGCCGGCCGGGAGGCCCAGGCCGCCGCCGTGCAGCTCGCCGTCTACCGGCTGGCCTGGGCGGAGCTGGCGGGGGTGCCGGTCGACCGGGTCGGTGCCGCGTTCCACTACGTCCGGGACGGCGCGACCGTACGCCCGAGCGACCTGCTGGACGCCGACGGACTGACCGCGCTGATCGCCGGGGTACCGGAAATCTCGCCGGACTCCCCGCCGGCCGGAAATCCGTGATACGTTGTCCTCGTTGCAGTTTTGGTTTCCAGAGACTCTGTGTGCGCCTGGCGGATTGTGGCCCCAGGCGCTCTTTGTTGTGTCCGGAGTTCTCCGGGCGGGGCGACCAGCAGCGACAGGTTCATCGCGTGGATCATGCGTGGTGAGCTCCCTTCGGCCCGCAACAGGTGCGGGTTCGAACGTTCCGTCAAGGAGACGAAACAAATGGCAATTGGCACCGTCAAGTGGTTCAACGCTGACAAGGGCTTCGGCTTCATCACCCCGGACGGCGGCGGCGCTGACGTCTTCGCCCACTTCTCGGCGATCCAGTCCTCCGGCTACCGGAGCCTGGACGAGAACCAGCGGGTCGAGTTCGAGGTCACCCAGGGCCAGAAGGGCCCGCAGGCGGAGAACATCCGCCCGCTCTGATCTTCGGATCACCCGCAACACCCATCGCGCCCTCAGGGCTCGGTGACGGGTCCGGTCCGCCGCGCCACCCCCGCTCCGGCGGGCGGCGCGCTGCGGCGGACCGGCCCGTACCCCCTTCGGTTCGTGCTTGTGAGTCCCGGCGGACGAGTCCCCCGGTGACAGCGCCGCCCTTCGGCGCCCTCCCTCGACACGTGCCGCGTCGAGGAAGGCATTCCGCATGACCACGACCATGCCCACATTCGCGTCCACCGGCCTGGCCCCGGCGCTCGTCGCCGAGCTGACCGCGCAGGGCATCACCGAGCCGTTCCCGATCCAGTCGGCCACGCTGCCGGACTCGCTCGCCGGACGGGACGTGCTCGGCCGGGGGCGTACCGGCTCCGGCAAGACGCTCGCCTTCGGGCTGCCGCTGCTGCACCGCACGTCCGGCCGCCGGGCCCGCCCGGGCCGCCCGCTCGCGCTGGTGCTCGTGCCGACCCGGGAACTGGCCCAGCAGGTCACCACCGCCCTCGCCCCGTACGCCCGGGCGCTCGGGGTGCGCTGCGTCACCGTCGTCGGTGGTCTCTCGCTCCAGCGCCAGGCGGACGCCCTGCGCGCCGGCGCCGAGGTGGTCGTGGCCACCCCCGGCCGGCTGCACGACCTGATCAACCGCGGTGACGCCCGCCTCGGCGAGGTGGCGGTCACCGTGCTCGACGAGGCCGACCAGATGGCCGACATGGGGTTCCTGCCGCAGGTCACCAAGTTGCTGGAGCAGGTCGCCCCGGACGGGCAGCGGATGCTCTTCTCCGCCACCCTGGACGGCGGCGTCGACCGGCTGGTCCGTCGCTTCCTGAGCAACCCGGTCTCCCACTCGGTCGACCCGGGCACCGCCACGGTGACCGCGATGACCCACCACCTGCTGCACGTCGAGGCGGCGGACAAGCCCGACGCGCTCGCCCGGATCGCCGCCCGCGAGGGCCGCACCATCCTCTTCATCGGCACCAAGCACCGTGCCGACCGGCTGGCCCGCCAACTGCTGTCCAAGGGCGTACGCGCGGCGGCGCTGCACGGCGGCAAGAGCCAGCCGCAGCGCACCCGGATCCTGGACCAGTTCAAGAGCGGCCAGATCACCGCGCTGGTCGCCACCGACGTGGCGGCCCGCGGCATCCACGTCGACGGGCTGGACCTCGTGGTCAACGCCGACCCGCCCACCGAGGCGAAGGACTACCTGCACCGGGGTGGGCGTACCGCCCGGGCGGGGGAGGCGGGCACCGTGGTCACGCTGGTCCTGCCGGAGCAGCGCCGGGACGTCTCCCGGCTGATGAGCGTCGCCGGCATCCGCCCGCACACCGCCCAGGTACGCCCCGGCGACGAGGCGTTGTCCCGGGTCACCGGCGCCCGTGAGCCGTCCGGCGTGCCGGTGACGATCGCCGCGCCGCCGGCGGTGTCCGCTGCGCGTACCGGCTCGGGCCGGGGCCGGCGGGCCGGCGGCGGTGACGGTTTCCGCGCCACCGGTGGTCGTGCCGTCGACGCCGCTCGTCCGACGGGCGACTCCGCCGAGGGGAGCGGCTCACGTTCCGCGCACCGCCCCTCCGGCCGCCGCCGTCGCCCGCAGCGCCCCCGCACCGCCTGATCGAACCTCCCGTGATGGCCCGTCCCTCTCCAGGGGCGGGCCATCACGCTTTCCCCCGGTTCTCGCCTCTGCCCGCTCTTACTAGCGCGCCGGCGGCCGATCCCGCCTGGCTTTGCCGCCTGGCCGGTCCTGCCCTTCGTCCTGGTCCTGCCCTTCGCGTTGGCCTTGCCCTTCGCGCCTGGGTGGTTGAGTCGGGGATCAGTCGGTGGGGCGTCTGATGGGCGACTGTCATGGGGGACGGGGGTGGGCGAGGCTGGGTCGGGGGAAGCGGCTGGGGGGACCGGCCGCCAGCGCGGGAGGGGTGACCATGGCGGCCGAGGCCGGCTCGGGGGCGCTGCGCGAGCTGCTGCTGGTTCTCGTGATCGCGGGGGCGGGCCTGCTGCTCGCCATGGTCGCGGCCTTCGGCCCGTGGCATCCGGCGGCCGGTGACGTCGCCGGGGCCGGTCCGGTCGACTGGCACAGCCCGACCGGCCCGCTCACCCAGCCGGGCGTGAGCTGATCGCTGCCGGCCTGACGCCCTGCCCGCGCCGGCGTGCGATCGGCAGCACGCCGTCCGCGCTCCGCGCTCCGCGCTCCGCGCATTGCCTCGCGCCCGCGCGCCGCCACCGCAGGAGCGTGCACCGCGCACCGCAAGAGCGCAGCGCGAGGGCGGCGCGCAGTGCGGGTGGACGCTGTCCGCGCGGCCGGGCCGGGCAGCCGGCGCGAGCGGTCAGTGCGGGGTGACGCGGTCGGCGAGCAGGTCGGCCAGGGTGGTCCGGTCCACGACCAGGGCGATCGCGCCGTGCACCGCCAGCCAGACGTCCCGCAGTCCGGTGGCGACGCCGTGATAGCCGGCGCTGTCCGCCGGGAGGCCGCGCACGCTGGTCAGCGTGCCGCCGACCGCGCGCAGGACGTCCCCGACGCTGATCTCGTCGGCCGGGCGGGCCAGGGCGTAGCCGCCGTCGGTGCCCCGATGGCTGTGCAGCAGGTCGGCCCGGCGCAGGTCGAGCAGGATGCCCTGGAGGAAGCTGTGCGGAATCTGCTGGCTCTCGGCCAGGCCCGCCGCCTTGACCAGCTCGCCGCCGCCGGGCCGGCCGGAGGGTCCGGCGACGTCGGCGACGGCGAGCATGGCCCGGAGCGCGTAGTCGGCGCGCGCGGAGACGTACACGGCTTCAGTTGCCCGCCTGGTCCAGCACGCCCCAGCGGCGCCGGATCGCCTTGTCCGCGGCACCGAACGCGGCGTCCACCACCAGGCCCACCACCAGGATGACGATCATGATGGCCATCAGCCGGGGTGCCTCGTTCAGCTCCCGGGCATAGGTGAGCTGGGCGCCGATGGAGGTCTTGGTGGCGATGACCACGAGCAGTTCGCCGGCCATCAGGCTGCGCCAGGCGAACGCCCAGCCCTGCTTGAGCCCGGCCACGATGGCCGGCAGGGCGGCCGGCGCGATGACGTACCGGTAGAGGTTCAGGCCGCGGGCGCCGAGGTTGCGGCCGGCCCGGACCAGCAGCGGTGGCACGTAGTCCACGCCGTGGATGACGCCGTTGGCGACCGACGGGGCGGCGCCGAGCACCACCACGAAGAAGATCGCCTGCTCGCTGAGCTGGAAGAGCAGGATCGCCAGCGGGAACCAGGCGATCGACGGCATGGTCTGCAACGCGGTGATCATGGAGCCGAGCGCGGCCCGGAGGATCTTCACCCGGGCCACGGCCAGGCCGAGCAGCAGGCCGACGGCGACGGCGGCGGCGAAGCCCACGGCGGCCCGCCGACCGGTGGTGGCGAGGCCCTCCCAGAGCGCCGGGCTGACCAGGTAGTCGCCGAGGTCCGCGAAGACCGTCGCCGGGCCGGGCAGCGCCCACGGGTCCTTCCAGCCGGTCCAGACCACGAACTGCCAGAGCGCGATGCTGAGGCCGAGGGCGGCGAGCTTCGGCCACGTGGCCGACCAGAGCTGCCGCACTCGGGACGGGCCCTGCTCCTGCCCGGCGATCTCCAGCGCGTCCAGTCCGGAGATCTCCGCGTCGCTGCGCGTGGTCCCGGTGATCGTGTCACTGGCCATGGCGGCCCACCTCCGTACGCAGCCGGTCGGTGACCTCGGCGGCGATGTTCGCGATCTCGGGGGAGTCGATCCGGCGGGGTCGGGGCACGTCCACCCCGGTGGACCAGCTGATCCGGCCGGGACGGCTGGAGAGCAGGATGATCCGGTCGGCGAGGCGGGCCGCCTCCCGGACGTTGTGGGTGACGAAGAGCACGGTGAGCTTCCGCTCGGACCAGATCCGCTCCAGCTCGTCGTGCAGGATGTCGCGGGTCATCGCGTCCAGCGCGCCGAACGGCTCGTCCATCAGCAGCACCGGGGTGTCCAGGGCGAGGGTGCGGGCCAGGGCGACCCGCTGCCGCATGCCGCCGGAGAGTTCGTGCGGTCGCTTGCGGCCGAAGTCGGCCAGGTGGACCGTGCGCAGCAGCTCGGCGACCTTCGCCTTCCGTTCGCCCCGGGGCAGGCCGCGCAGTTTCAGCGGCACCTCGACGTTGGCCTCGACGGTGAGCCAGGGGAAGAGGGCCGGCTCCTGGAACATCAGGCCGGGGTTGACGCCGTCGCCCAGCTGGATCTTCCCGCCGCTGGGCCGGTCCAGCCCGGCGACCAGGTTGAGCAGCGTGCTCTTGCCGCAGCCGGAGGCGCCGACCAGGCAGACGAACTCGCCGGGGGCGACGTCCAGCGACACCCCGTCCAGCGCCAGGACGGCGTTCCCGCCCTGGCCGTACACCTTGGTCACGCCGCGCAGCGCGACCGAGCCGGTCGCGCTGCGCGGGGTCGTCGTGGTCGACGTCACGGCTGGGTGACCTCGGGCTTGCCCTGCGCCTTGAGCACCTCGTTGAGGAACTTCAGGTCGTAGAGGCCGTTCAGGTCGACCGGCTGGGTCAGCTCGACGGCGACCGCGTGGTCCAGGCCGGCCTTCAGCGAGGACGCGATCGGGTCGTTGGTGAACTCCAGCGTCGGCCACGCCTGCTTGATCAGCTTGACGTCCAGCGGCTTACCGGTGATCTTGCCGATGTGGTCGGAGACGGCCTGCTGCGCCTCGTCCGGCTTGGTGTTGACGAACTCGTTCGCCGCCACCTGCCCCTCGACCAGCTTCTTCACCACGTCCGGGTGGGCCTTGAGGAACTTGGTGCTGACGATCAGGTTGGTGATGACGAACTTCTTGTCCGGCCAGAGGTCCCGCTCGTCGACGAGGACCTTGCCGCCAGCGTTGACCAGCCGGGAGACGTACGGCTCCGGCACCCAGGCGCCGTCGATCGCGCCGCTGGCGAAGGTGTCGATTGTCTGCGCGTTCTCCTGCGGGACGACCTTGACGTCGCCGCCACCTTCCTTGGTGGTCCTGAGACCCTTCTCCTTGAGCCAGTAGCGCAGCGCCACGTCCTGGGTGTTGCCGAGCTGCGGGGTGGCGATCTTCTTGCCGCGCAGCTGCTCGACCGAGGTGATGTCGGGCTTGACCACGAGGGCCACGCCGCCGGAGGCGGCACCGGAGACGACCCGGACCGCCTCGCCCTTGGACTTGGAGAAGGCGTTCACGGTCGGGTTCGGACCGATGTACGTGGCGTCGAGCGCGCCGGAGAAGATCGCCTCGATGGCGGCCGGGCCGGCGTTGAAGGTCTTGGTCTCCAGCTTCGCGCTGTCGCCCAGCTTCTCGGCGAAGATGCCCTTCTCCACGCCGACCACGGCGGGGGCGTGGGTGATGTTGGGGAAGTAGCCGAGCCGCAGGGTCACCGGGCCGGCCTTGCCGCCGGCGGCGGCGTCGCTGTCGTCACCGCAGGCGGCGGCGCCGCCCAGGGTGGCCGCGCCGACGACGGCGAGGGTGGCGAGGGAGACCAGCCGACGGAAGGGGAGCCGTCTCATCGTTGTCCAATCCGCAGTATTCCTACTTAGTAGGTAGGAAGACTGGGGTAGTGCGGCGTCGGCGTCAAGGCCGGTTCAGCATCCGGGACGGGTGGTGCCGGCATTCTAGGCTATTCCTACCTGTTCGGTGGAGTTGGTTGCGCCGGTCGGCCCACCGGGCGTACCCCCGTCCGGTGATCCCGACGAGCGCCGGCCCCGGGCCGTCGGAACGCCGCGGGGCGGCTGCCGGCGGCTGACCGGTACCGGGGGTGCCGACGCGCTAGTGTCGATCACGTGCCGACGCGGAGAGCCAGGATTCCAGCGACGAAATACCCGGTCGAGCGGTTCACCCTCGACAACGGTCTGCGGGTGGTGCTCACCCCCGACCGCAGTGCCCCGGTGATCGGGGTGGCGGTGGTCTACGACGTCGGCATCCGCTCCGAACCCGAGGGCCGCACCGGTTTCGCCCACCTCTTCGAGCACCTGATGTTCCAGGGCTCGGAGAACCTGGAGAAGCTGGCCCACTTCCGGCACGTGCAGGGCGCCGGCGGCACCTTCAACGGCTCCACCCACCTGGACTACACCGACTACTACGAGACCCTGCCGGCCAACGCGCTGGAACGGGCCCTCTTCCTCGAGGCCGACCGGATGCGCGGCCCCCGCCTCACCGAGGAGAACCTGCGCAACCAGGTCGACGTGGTCAAGGAGGAGATCCGGGTCAACGTGCTCAACCGGCCGTACGGCGGGTTCCCCTGGCTGACCCTGCCGCCGGTCATGTTCGACACCTTCCCCAACGCGCACGACGGCTACGGCTCCTTCGACGACCTGGAGTCCGCCACCGTCGCCGACGCCGCCGACTTCTTCCGCCGCTACTACGCCAGCGGCAACGCCGTCCTGGCGGTCAGCGGCGACATCGACGTGGCCGAGGCGACCGCGCTGATCGAGCGGCACTTCGGGGACGTGCCGGCCCGCCCCGCCCCGGCACGCCCCGACTTCACCGAACCCGACCTGAGCGCGGAACGGCGCACGTCGTACACCGACAAGCTGGCACCGCTGCCGGCGATCGCCGGGGCCTGGCGGGTGCCCGACCCGGTGACCGACTTCGCCGGCTACCTGCCGTACGTGGTGCTGGCCGAGGTGCTCACTGACGGCGACGCCTCCCGGCTGGTCGAGCGGCTGGTGCAGCGCGACCGGACGGTCACCAGCCTCGGCGGCTACCTCGGCTTCATGGGCGACCCGTACGACGTGCGCGACCCCACCGCGCTGCTGCTCCAGGCGCACCTGCCGCCCGGCGGCGACGTGGACAAGGTGCTGCGCACCCTCGACGAGGAGCTGGACCGGCTCGCCACCGACGGGCTCACCGAGGGGGAGTTGGCCCGTACCCAGGCCAGGATGGCCACCCACCTGCTGCGGGACACCGACGCGGTGCTCGGCCGGGCGCTGCGGATGGCCGTGCTGGAACAGCAGCGCGGCGAGCCGGGCCTGCTCAACGAGCTGCCCCGGCTGGTCGGCCAGGTCACCGAGGAGCAGGTCCGCGCCGCCGCCGCCACCCTGCGGCCGGAACGCCGCGCGTCCATCGAGGTCATCCCCGGAGGCGCCAAATGACGGCAACGGCAATCGTCGAGACCGGGACGCGGGCGCTGCCGCCGCTCGGCCCCAACCGCAAGCTCAAGCTCCCCACCCAGGCCGAGCGCACCCTCGCCAACGGGCTCACCGTGATCGCCGTACGCCGGCCGGCGGTGCCGCTGGTCGAGCTGCGGCTCTGGATGCCCTTCGGCCGCAGCCACCTGGCCCGCGGCGCGATGCTCGCGCAGACCATCCTCGCCGGCACGCAGACCCACACCGCGACCGAGATCGCCGCCGAGCTGCAGAAGGTCGGCGGCGGGCTCTCCGCCGGGGTCGACCCGGACCGGCTGATGCTCTCCGGTGCGGGCCTGGTCACCGGGCTGGACCGGATGCTGGAGCTGCTCGCCGACGTGCTCACCGGGGCGACCTACCCCGGTGACTGGGTCCAGACCGAGCGGGACCGGCTGGTCGACCGCATCCAGGTGGCGCAGAGCCAGCCGGCGCACCTGGCCCGCACCGCGCTGCTCAAGCGGGTCTACGGCCGGCACCCGTACGCGACCCAGACCCCGGACCCCGACCAGGTCCGGGCGGTCCGCCCGGCGGCCCTGCGCAAGCTGCACGCCGAGCGGGTGCACCCGGCCGGTGCGGTGCTGGTGCTGGTCGGCGACGTGCAGCCGGACCGCGCGCTGGACGCCGCCGAGCAGGCCCTCGGCGGCTGGCGGGGCGACGGGCACGTCGCCGAGCTGCCACCCGCCCCGCCGCTGGAGCCGGGCCCGCTGCTGCTGGTCGACCGGCCCGGCTCGGTGCAGTCGTCGCTGCGGATCGCGCTGCCGGCGGTGCCGCGTACCCACCCCGACCACGCCGCGCTGCAACTGGCCAACCTGGTCTTCGGCGGCTACTTCTCCTCCCGCTGGGTGGAGAACATCCGCGAGGACAAGGGCTACACGTACGGGCCGCACTCGATGGTCGAGCACTCGGTGGCCGGTTCGGTGCTGGTCGCCGCCGCCGAGGTGGCCACCGAGGTCACCGCCCCGGCGCTGCTGGAGACCACGTACGAGCTGGGTCGGCTGGCGTCGCTGCCGGTCAGGCCGGAGGAGCTGGAGCAGGCCCGCCAGTACGCCCTCGGCACCCTCCAGCTCGGCATGTCCACCCAGTCCGGGCTCGCCTCGCTGACCAGCGCGTACGCCGGCAACGGGCTGCGCCTGGACTTCCTCGCCGAGCACGCCGCCCGGTTGGCGAAGGCGACCGTGGCCGACGTCGCCGAGGCCGGGGCGCGCTACCTCTCCCCGGCGAAGGCCGTCGTCGTGGTGCTCGGTGACGCCGACCGGATCGCCGGGCCGCTCTCCGCGCTGACCCCGGTACGGACGGAGTCGGCGTGACCGGTGAGGCGGTCCCGCCGCTGGCCCGGTCCACCCTGGACCGGGCGGCGCACCGGCGTACCGACCCGGAGTGGCTCGCCGAGGCGTGGGAGCGGGCCCGGGTGCTGGTGCTCGACTCGACCGACCACGGCCGGGCGCTGGTGCGCGGTACGGGTGCCCCGCCGGAGCTGGTGCTGATCGGCTCCGGCGAGCTGCCCGAGGTGCCCCGTTCGGTGCCGATGTTCCTCGGCGTCGAGCCGGACGGGGTGCCGGTCTTCGCGGTGGACGCGCCGCTGCCGGCCCGGCCCGACGCCCGGGCGGTCAGCCTGCGCGAGGTGGGCCACCTGCTCGCCGACCGGGACGCGGGCATCTTCACCACCGCTGTGGCGCTGCTGAACTGGCACCTGCGGCACGGCTACTCGGCCTCGACGGGGCACCCGACGCAGGTGGACGAGGCCGGCTGGTCGCGGATCGACCCGGGCGGCGACCGGGCCTGGCCGCGTACCGACCCGGCGATGATCGTGCTGGTGCACGACGGGGTGGACGGCCCGGAGGGGCGCTGCCTGCTCGGCAACAACGCCACCTGGCCGCGTACCCCCGGGCAGCGCCGCTTCTCCTGCCTCGCCGGCTACATCGAGCCGGGCGAGTCGGCGGAGGCCGCCGTGCTGCGCGAGGTCCGCGAGGAGGTCGGCGTCGGGGTCACCAGCATCGCGTACGCCGGCAGCCAGTCCTGGCCGTTCCCGGGCTCGCTGATGCTCGGTTTCCTGGCCCGGGCCGACGCCGACGAGCCGGTCCGGGTCGACCCGGCGGAGATCGCGGAGGCGCGCTGGTTCACCCGGCGGGAGATCGGCGTCGCGCTGGCCGGCGAGGTGGTCGACGTCGGCGAGGGGGAGCGCCTGGTCCTGCCCCCGCCCTCCTCCATCGCCCTCTTCCTGGTCCACCGCTGGCTCGACGGCCACTGCTGACCCCGCGCCGGCCGGCGGTCTCTCGCCGGCCACGCACCCGGCAGGGTGAACCGGAGGCGGGGCTGGTCACCCGTCGGCCTGGCCGGTTCGAGCCGGCCGGGGCGGACGCGGCCCCGACCCGCGACCGCCGTTGCCGCGACGGTCACGGGCCGGGAACACGGGCCGTCGTGGCCGGCTGGGGCAAGGAACGCGGCGGGGGAGCCGGTCCGACCACGACGGACGCCGGGTGGGTCAGGAGCTGCCCGGACGCTCCGGCCCGGGGCCGTCGAGCGGGAGCACCTTGACCCGTTGCTTCCCGCAGCGCACCGCGCCGACGCTGGCCAGGGCCCGGGCCAGCAGCAGGGCCGCGTCCCGGTCCTCGGCGTGCACGACCTGGCGGCGTGGTTCCGGCGTGGTGGTCTCATCCCGCAGCCGGCCACCGTCGGCCCAGGCGGCGGCGATGTCGGTGTCGACGACGGTGCGGATGTCGGTGCGAACGATCAGGAACCGCATGGGTGTCCCCCGGACGGATCGCGACGGCGAGTACGCAGTGGAACTTCCACGTCACTCTTTCGTCATGTTACGCGCGGTGGCCGTCCCAGCAAGTGAAACTCGACTATCGATTGCGGGGGTCCCCCGATCGGGGGACCCCAGCTCAGCGCGGTTGTCGAGGGTGGATGCACGATGGGGCCGTCGGCGCGATGCCGACGGCCCCGCCTTGCTCGACGGATCAGTTCAGATCGAACTGCCCGTTCTTCGCGCCGGTGATGAAGCCCAGCCAACCGGCCCGGTTGAACAGCAGCACCGGGCCACCCTGGTCCTTGCTGTCGCGCAGCGCGACGGCCGCCGACCCGGTACGCAGCTCGGCCACCTCGACGCAGTTCGAGGTCTGGCTCCGGGTGCTCTTGTGCCATGCCGCGCCGGCGAGCTGCCGCGCGAGACCGGACGAGCTGTTGCGGATGTCGTTCATGGTCCTGCTCCTGCTCTGGAGTGCTCCGATGGGGACGAGTGACGCCGCAGGCCCGGACGGCGGGTCCGGCGGTGCGTCACCGGTCCGTCGTCAGACGCCCCGAGCCCTGGCGGCGCTGTGCCGGCGCCGTTGCCGGCGCGTACGCCACCGTGGGCTCGGTTGCCGGGTCGGTCAGCCGCCCCGTCGCCTCGATGAGCCAGGAGAGGGTGTCCGAATCGGAGAGCGCCGCCGAGCATAGCCACTCGAACACCACTTTATAGGGATATAGGACGTTTGCCTCGGTAGACATGACGTCGGTGAAGCCACCTTCGATGGCCAGCGTCTCCGGATCGAGCGGATCGGCGAACCGGTAGAGCGAGAACGCCGTCGGCGGCAGATACCACTCGGCGATCCGGGTGTCCCGCGGCAACAGGCGCAGCGTGACGTTGGGCTGACCGGCCAGGTCGCAGAGGTGGATGATCTGCTCGCGCAGCACCTCGGTCGGAGCGGTCCGCCGGTCCAGGGCCGACTCCTCCAGCACCGCGGTGTAGCGGGGCGCGTCGGCGCGGGTGAGCAGGGACTGGCGGGCCTGCCGGGCGCGTACCTCGGTCTCCGGGTCCTCGCCGGCCGCCGGGTCGCCGGCCTGCTCGTCCACGCCGTGCGCGGAGACGATCCGCAGGCGGGCGTACTCCGGGGTCTGCAGCAGGCCGGGCACCAGCACGGGGTTGTATTCCGAGATCTCCGCGCAGCCGGCCTCCAGTTCGGCGAAGCCGCGCTGCTGCTGGGTCATCACCGGGAAGTTCTTCAACCAGCCGCGCATGTCGCCGGCCTCCTGGGCGATGCCCAGCAGTTCCTCGCGCAGCTCGACGTTCGCCCCGTAGAGCTCCAGCAGGACGCCCACGTCCTCCGGATCGGGGCGGCTGCGACCGTTCTCCAGGCGGGACAGCTTGGACGCGGAGGCCCAGCCGATCCGCTCGATGACCTGGTCGCCGGTGAGGCCGGTCAGCTCGCGGAGCCGGCGCAGCTCGGTGCCCAACCTGCGGCGGCGCAGGATGGGGCCTGGTGCGGCAGGAGGCACGGTGTCCTCTTCTCCGTCGACCGCCGCGCGGACGCGACGGTAACTGTATGAAATTCGCCCCCCACGGTCAGTATGGACGGCGCAACCGGTGTCGGACGTTCCGGCGAGGGCGTGTCTCCAGACAAAAAGAGGACCGTGGAGAGGTGCCGACGCTGTTCCGCCGCGACCGGCACCGCCCCTGACGCGCCCCTACCCGGGCGCCATCCCCCGGAGGGACCCATGCGCTCCGTCCTGCGCCGCCCCGACTTCCGCCTGCTCTTCGCCGCCCTGCTGGCCAGCATGGCGGCCGAGTCGATCCTGCTGCTGGCCCTCGCCGTCTGGGTGAAGGACCTGACCGGATCGGACGGTCAGGCCGGCGCCATCATCTTCGCCATCATCGCCCCGATGGTGCTGGCCCCGCTGGTCGGCTGGGTGGTCGACCGGTACCCGCGGCGGCCGTTCTTCGTGGCCGTCAACCTGCTCACCGCCGTCCTGCTCAGCCCGCTCTTCGCGGTCCGCGACCGGACCGACGTCTGGATCATCTACGTGGTGGCCGCGCTCTACGGCCTGTCGTACATCACGCTGAGCGCGGTGCTCAGCGGCCTGATCCGGCAGTTGGTGCCGAGCGAGCTGCTGCCCGAGGCGAACGGGGCGCTCCAGACCGTCCGCCAGGCCCTGCGCCTGGTCGGTCCGCTCGCCGGTGCCGGGCTCTACGCCGCCGTCGGCGGCTGGCTGCTGGTCACCCTCGCGATGGGCGGGTTCGTCACCGCCGCCGCCGTGGTCGGCCTGCTCCGGGTCGCCGAGACCCGGCCGCCGGCCGGGGAGCTGAGCTGGCCGGCGGAGCTGGGGGCCGGGCTGCGGCACCTGGCCGGCGAGCCCGCGCTGCGCCGGGCCCTGGTCGGCTACGGCCTGGGCTCGCTGGTGATGGGCTTCACCGAGTCGCTGATCTTCGCGTACGTCGACCGGGGGCTGCACCGGGACGCCGCGTTCGTCGGCGTGCTGGTCACCGTGCAGGGCATCGGTGGGCTGGTCGGCGGCCTGCTCTCGGCGACCGTGGTACGCCGGGTCGGCGAGGTGGGGGCGTTGGCCGCCGGAGTCACCTTCTTCGGTCCGGCCGCCCTGGCCCTGGCGTACCCGCGGCTCTGGCTCGGGGTGCTGGCGCTGCTGCTGGCCGGGGTGTCGATCCCGCTCACCATGGTCGGCTTGAACACGCTGGTCCAGCGGCGTACCCCGCCGCCGCTGCTCGGTCGGGTCGCCGCGGCCTCCGACGCCCTGGTCAGCGGTCCGCAGGCGGCGTCCATCGGCACCGGCGCCCTGCTCGTCGGGGTCCTCGACTACCGCCTGCTCTTCGTCCTCGTCGGGGTGATCACCACCGCCGCCGGCGGCTACCTCTGGCACGGCCGGCGCCTCACCCCACCGCCCCCGACCACCACCCTCGCACCGCGCCCCGCCCACCCCCGCATCCCCCACCCCCGCCGCCCCACCACCCCCAGCCCGGCTCCTGCCGTCGATCATGAGGTTGCCGGCACGACACGCCGCGCGGCCCGCCGCTAACTCCACCGGGCGGCGCCGGGACGGTGGCGGCCCGGGTGGGGATGTGCAAGAGCGGCCGGCCCGGGAGGGGCGGCCGCTCTTTCCAGGTGCGGGTTGGTCAGGCGTTGAGGGTGGCGAGGTGCTGCTTGACCTGGACGATCGAGGGGTTGGTGAGCGCGCTGCCGTCGGCGAAGCGGAGCGTCGGGACGGTCTGGTTCCCGCCGTTCACGCTCATCACGAAATCGGCGGCCGCCGGGTCCTGCTCGATGTCGACCACCTCGTATCCGATGCCCTCCCGGTCCAGCTGCGACTTCAGCCGGTGGCAGTAGCCGCACCACGGGGTGGAATACATCGTCAGCATGGTCACGTCCTCCAAGGGGTGGTTCGCGCCCGGTCCGATCAGGCCAGGCTAATGGCTGCAACATCACCGGGGGCTGGAATGATTCCTCGCTGTGGTGGTTCACTCAGCGGCGGAACGGGTGCTGGCCGGGCTGGATCCGGAGCAGCGGGCCGCGGTGACCGCGCCGGCCGGTCCGGTCTGCATCCTGGCCGGCGCCGGCACCGGCAAGACCCGCGCGGTGACCTCCCGGATCGCCCACCGCGCGCTGACCGGGGACATCTCCGCCCGGCACGTGCTGGCGGTCACCTTCACCGCCCGTGCCGCCGCCGAGATGAGGGCCCGACTCACCGCGCTCGGCGTCGCCGGGGTGCAGGCGCGCACCTTCCACGCGGCGGCGCTGCGCCAGGTGCGCTACTTCGCCCCCCGGCTGCTGGAGGGGCGGGCCATGCCGGAACTGCTCGACAGCAAGGTGCGGGTGGTCACGCTCGCCGCCGCCAAGGTCGGCCTGCGTACCGACCGGGCCGCCGCCCGGGACCTGGCCGGCGAGATCGAGTGGGCCAAGTCGTCGCTGGTCGAGCCGGGGGAGTACGTGGTGGCCGCCGCCAAGGCGCTGCGCGACACCCCGCACGAGCCGGCGAAGGTGGCCGAGGTCTTCGCCGCGTACGAGAAGCTCAAACGCGGCAACGGGGTGATCGACTTCGAGGACATGCTGCGCGCCGCCGTCTGGGGCATCGAGGAGCATCCGGACGTCGCCGAGCAGGTACGCGGCCAGTACCGGCACTTCGTGGTCGACGAGTACCAGGACGTCAACCCGCTCCAGCAGCGGCTGCTGGACGCCTGGCTCGGCGGCCGGGACGACCTCACCGTGGTCGGCGACGCCAGCCAGACGATCTACTCGTTCACCGGCGCCACCTCGTCGTACCTGGTCGACTTCCCGCGCCGGCACCGTAACGCCACCGTGGTCCGGCTGGTCCGCGACTACCGTTCCACCCCGCAGGTGGTCGGGCTGGCCAACGCGGTGATCTCACAGGCGCGGGGCGCGGAAGCCCGGCTGCGGCTGGAGCTGCACGGCCAGCGCCCGGCCGGCCCCGAACCGGAGCTGCGGATCTTCACCGACGAGCCGGCCGAGGCCAACGCGGTCGCGGCCCGCTGCCGGACGTTGATCGACGGCGGCACCCCGGCCCGGGAGATCGCCGTGCTGTTCCGGATCAACGCGCAGTCCGAGGCGTACGAGAAGGCGCTCACCGAGGCGCAGGTGCCGTACGTGGTGCAGGGGGCGGAGCGCTTCTTCGAACGGCCCGAGGTGCGCCAGGCGATGGTGGCGCTGCGGGCCGCCACCCGCTCGATCCCGGGGGAGACCCCCCTGCCGGCCGCCGTCACCGAGGCGCTCTCCGCGGTCGGCTGGGCGCCGGACGCCGCCCCGGCCGGCGGCGCCGCGCGGGAACGCTGGGAGGCACTGGCCGCTCTGGTCCAGCTCGCCGAGGAGTACGCCTCGACGCCCGAGGTGCTGCCCATCGGCGAGGCCGCCGCGGTCGAGCGGCCGGTGACCCTGAGCGACTTCAACGACGAGCTGGCCCGGCGGGCCGCCCAGCAGCACGTACCGACCGTGGACGGGGTGACGCTGGCCTCGCTGCACTCCGCCAAGGGCCTCGAGTGGGACGCCGTCTTCCTGGTCGGCCTCGCCGAGGGGACCCTCCCCACCATGTACGCGAAGACCCCGGAGCAGGTCGAGGAGGAGCGGCGGCTGCTCTATGTCGGGATCACCCGGGCGCGGGAGTGGCTCTGGCTGTCGTACGCCGCGGCCCGGTCGCCCGGGGGACGGGCCCGGCGGCCGTCGCGCTTCCTGCCGCAGCTCGACCGCTCCGGTGGGGGCACCGAGCGGGCCGGCGCCGGCGCGGCCAAGCGGGTCGAGCGGCGGCGCAACCAGATCGTCTCCTGCCGGATCTGCGGTGCCACCCTGCTCGGCGGCGCGGACCGCAAGCTGGGCCGCTGCCCGACCTGCCCCTCGGACCTGGACGAGGAGCTGTACGAGCGGCTGCGGGACTGGCGGCAGCGGGTGGCCGGCGCGCAGAAGGTGCCGGCGTACGTGGTCTTCACCGACGCCACCCTGACCGCGCTGGCGGAGCGGAAGCCGGGGCGCACCGAGGAGCTGATCGCGATCGCCGGGATCGGACCGCGCAAACTGGGCCTTTACGGCGAGACCGTGCTGGCGCTGGTCGGGGGCGCATCGGTCGACGATGTCTGCCCGGAGAAAACTTTCGAAATCGAGTCGTAAATTCGTTTGCCCTCGCCCCGGCGCGAGGAATAGCCTCAGGACACACCACGCGAGCGGCGCTATTCCGGCTGCTCACGGGGGTCGAGTCCATGGTCGACACGAGGAACGTGAGGGAGGTGGCATCAATGGAGATCTTCAACTATGAGCGTCCGGCGGCGATGCCAGCTGCCCACGCTCCGCTGTCGGCTGTCCGGGTGGTCCTTGCCGCTCGGCCGTCGGTTCCGCAGGCGCACCAGGTCCAGGCTCAGGCCGAGCTGAACCTGACCGTTGCGCCGCTGGCCGGAATCGAGGGGACCAGTGGCTTCACGGGCAAGGGCATCGACGGCGCCAAGCAGCGCATGGATGTCCGCGGCGTTCCACCTCGAGGGAGACCGGTCTGATCTTCAGACCACCGGCTCACCTCGAGGCCGCGGAACCCGCTCACCGGGATCCGCGGCCTCAGTTTTTTGCCCGTCGAAGTACGTCGGAATTGCGATCCACGAGATCGAAGTGAGAGAGAGGTGACCGGGCGATGAGTCTGGCGTTGGCCCCGCTCGACGTGAGTGTCGAGGTGGAGGCGAACCTGCCCTGCCGGAAGTTCGACCCCGACCTGTGGTTCTCCGACCAGCCCGCCGAGCTGGAGTTGGCCAAGTCGCTCTGCGGGGACTGCCCGCTGCGCGTCGAGTGCCTCGCCGGTGCGGTGGAGCGGGCCGAGCCCTGGGGTGTCTGGGGCGGCGAGATCTTCGAGCGTGGCGCGGTGGTCCCGCGCAAGCGGCCCCGTGGCCGCCCGCGCAAGGAGGACGTCGCGCGTGACGCCCAGCTCCGGGTCGAGGCCGAGGCACGACTGGCGGCCAGTGGGCTGTCCGAGTCGCGCAACACGGTCCGGCTGGCAGCCTGACAACTTCCCGTTCCACACGTCCCCGCCGGTGTCCCACCGGCCGAGAGAAAGCCGAGACAGATGCTCCACCTGCCGAACGGAACCGAGATGCAACTACTCCACGAAGCGTTGTCCCGGGCTCGAATGCGCCGGCCTCAGGCCGGTCGTACCACCACGAGCACTGAGGCAGCCCGATCCGCCCGTACCGTCGCCCTGAACAGCCGTCGTCAGTCGGCCCGCGACCTGGGTGTTCTCTAGTCCCTAGCAGCACGAGGGGGCGGTGGCCGGTTTCCGGCCGCCGCCCCCTCGGCGTCTGTGCGTCGTTGCTCAGGCGACCGGGGCGAAGCCCGGCAGCCAGCGTTCCAGGATGGCGCGGTAGGGCGCCTTCGCCTCCAGCTGGCAGAGCACCCCGATCGACCCCAGCGTCACCCGGTGGATGAGCAGGTAGGACGGGGGCAGGTTGAGCTGGCGGCTGAGCTGGAAGGCGGGCGACCGGGGGCTGGCCAGCCGGGTCGCCTCGGACCGCAGCCACGCCCGGGTGAACCGGAACTCCTCCTCGGCCACCGGCGCTAGCATCGGCTGGATGTATTCCAGCAGGGCCTGCGCGTCGATCGACTCGGTCTGACTGACGAAGCCCTCCTCGCGCAGCCCGCTGACCACCCCGTCCGCGTCGCCGCGCAGCACCATGCCGGCCAGCCGGCCGATCGGCTCCGGCGTGCCCTCCGGCAGCCGGGCCACGGCGCCGAAGTCGATCACCCCGAGCCGGCCGTCCGGGAGCAGCCGGAAGTTGCCGGGGTGCGGGTCGGCGTGCAGCAGGCCCGCCCGCATCGGCGCGGAGAGGTGCAGCACGGCCATCAGCCGCCCGGCGTCGTCGCGCTCCTCCTCGCTGCCCTCGCGGATGATCGTGGAGAGCGGGGTGCCCTCGACCCACTCGGTGATCAGGACCCGGGGTGAGGCGTCGAGCACCTCCGGGATGAAGATCTCCGGATCGTCCGCGTACGCCGCCGCGAAGGCGCGCTGCGACTCGGCCTCCAGCTCGTAGTCCAGTTCCTCGGTGATCCGCTCGCGCAGCTCGACCAGGAGCGGCTTGACGTCCAGCCCGGGCTGGATGGCCCGGAACATGCCGCCCAGCCGGGAGAGCTGCTTGAGGTCGGAGAGCAGGGCCTCCCCGGCGCCCGGGTACTGGATCTTGACGGCCACGTCGCGGTGGTTCGGGGCGCCGGCCGACCCGTAGCCCGGGTCCCGCCAGACCGCGCGGTGCACCTGGCCGATGCTCGCCGCGGCGGCCGGAGTGTCGTCGAACTCGACGAAACGGTCCCGCCAGTCCGGCCCGAGCTGCTCGGCGAGCACCTTGTGCACGGTCGCCGCGGGCAGCGGCGGGGCGGCCTCCTGGAGCTTGGTGAGCGCCTGCCGGTAGGGGGCGGCGACCTCCTCGGGCAGCGCCGCCTCGAAGACCGACAGCGCCTGCCCGAACTTCATCGCACCGCCCTTGAGCTGGCCCAGGACGCTGAAGAGCTGCTCGGCGGTGCGCTGCTGGATCTCGGCCGAGATGACGTCGGACGCGAGCCCGGTGACCCGCTTGCCCATCCCGAGGACGGTCCGACCGGCGAAGCCGAGCGGCAGGGCGGCGAGCTTGGCGGTCCGGGACACGGCCCGGCGCGGGATGTCGGTCACCCGGCCATTGTTACCGACGCGGGGCCCCCGCTGCTGCTCCGAAGCCGGGAGTGGGTGCCGGCACGGCCGGCCCGACGCTCACCGGAGCACCCGCAGCAGGGGTGCGGTGGCCAGATCCGCCGCCGGTGCCGGCCGGGACCGGCCACCTCGACGGCGCTGCCGAGGGTCTCCGGGCTGCCCCCGTCGAGGTGCGCCAGCGCCTCGGCGGCCGCGTACGCCCCGGCGGCGAGCAGGGTGGTGGCCGCACCCGCCTGGTCGGCCGGGTCGACCGCAGCGAGCTGGGCGGCCAGCGCCGGCCAGTCCGGGTCCCGGTCGACCCGGTGCAGGTCCAGGCAGTTGAGGCAGGGGGCCCACCGGCGGCCGGACCAGCGGGCCGACCACCGGTACGCCACCGCGCAGGCCGACCAGCAGGTGCGGCTGCCGTCGCCGGGCGTGCCGGGCGGCGATCAGCGCCGCCGGCCGGTCGGTGCCGAGCTGGACGACCAGGTCGACCCGGCCGTGCCGGAGCGGGCGGCTCTCGGTGTCCGGCGCGGTCCGGCGGAGCGCCTCGCGCAGCGCGGCGGCCAACGGTCGACCGACGTCCGTGGCCGACAGCCCGGTGCCGACCAGGTCGCCGGGGCGGACCGGGCCGGTCAGGTCCGGGTCCACGTGGCCGACCCCGGCCTGCGCCAGCGCCACCGCGATCGGCCCGCCGAGCCTTCCGGCGCCGGTGACCAGCACCCGGGCGCTCCGGCGTCGCCGCAGCACCTGGGCGGGGGTGCCGGGCAGCCCCGGGCGCCCAGCGCCAGCGCACCGGCCTCGTCGGCCAGCCGGGCCCGGACCGGGCCGGCCAGGTCGCGGGGGAGCAGGGTGTGCGCCGGCACCACCAGCCCGGCGGCGTGCAGCAGGTCCAGCAGGACCCGGGCGTCGCCGGACGGCACGTCCGCGTCGGTGAGCACGCCGCGTTCGCTGCGGGTGCCGTCGAGCAGGTCGAGCAGCCGGGCGGCGCGGGGATCGGCGACCTCCAGCAGCACGGCCCGGCCCGGTTCGACGCCGAGCTGGAGGGTGTGCCGGTCGCGCCACAGCCGGGTCAGGCCGGGCAGCAGGATGGGGCGGACGAGGGTGGCCCGGTTCGGGGGTGCGGGGCGGGTCATGACACGAATCGTTACCGCATCCACGCTCTCCGTCGATCGTTGTCCACAGGTGGGCGGTGCTCTGTCCAGCGCCGTCCACAGGAAATGCCGGGTTTTCCACAACCGGCCGGTAACTCTGTCGGGCAGCCGACAGGTGCCGGCCGGCCGCAGTGCGACGGGGGAGGGGCGGCCGTCGGCCACCCCTCCCCCGTGTGTCGGATCCGAACGGATCAGACCTTGGCCTTGCCGAGAATGCGGTTCACTGTTGTGCCGCAGACCGGGCACTTGCCCTTGGCCATGTTCATGCCGGTCTTGGAGACCTCGACGTGTCCCTCGAAGTCCCGCTTCTCCTTGCACTTGACGCAGTAACCGTTGTAGGTCTGGGCCTGGTCGGCCACGGTAGCCCTCCTCGTCTCGTCCGCCGGGCACGGGAGTCCCGGCAGGTTTTCCGGCGCGGGCCTCGCGGGCGCCGACGCTGGGGTTCTCCGCGGTCACGCTCGTGACCGCCGGTTGGCGGACCCTACCCAGGTACGGGCAGTTCCATGTCAGCTGTGCATCTTGACGTGAGCAAGTCGACGTCGAGAGTGTGCATGCCGAATTAGGTCGGATAAGTCAGTTTGGTCGGGACACGCCGGGTGAATGCGCTCAGATCCCCCTTCGGGCGGCCCCCGTCCCGCGCTCCCCGGGATGATCACTTAACGTGGTCCGGGTCCGCGAGGTGACGCGCAGGCCGCCGATCCGGTCGCCACGAAGGGTGACCGGGGCCCGCTGACCTGCCCCGGGGCAGATTTTTTTCGGGACTCCACCCGACCAATCACCATTTTCCGGGCGCGTGTCGCCGTGTTGACCCTTGCGGACCCCTGGTCAGTACGCATTAGCTTTCCTTCGTGACAGTCATCCGAGGCTGCGCGGGTCAGTGATGGCCGTGACGCGGAAGCCCGTCGTCGAGGTGCGGCGCAGTCAGCGCCGACGACGCACGGTGTCCGCGTACCGGGACGGTGAGCGGGTCGTGGTGCTCATCCCCGACCAGTTCTCCCGCGCCGAGGAGAGCGAGTGGGTCGACCGGATGCTGGCCCGGCTCGCCGCCCGGGAGGGCCGGCTCGCCCGCTCCGACGCGGAACTGCTCGCCCGGGCCGCCCGCCTGACCAACCTCTATCTGGCCGAGCACCGGGTCGAAGCCGTGCCCGCGAGCGTCCGCTGGGTGACCAACCAGAACGGGCGCTGGGGCTCCTGCACCCCCGCCGACCGCACCATCCGCATCTCGCACCGGATCCAGGACATGCCGGACTGGGTGATCGACTACGTGCTGCTGCACGAGCTCGCGCACCTCATCGTGCCCAGTCACAACGCCCGCTTCTGGCAGCTCGTCGGTCGCTACCCGAAGACCGAACGGGCCCGGGGCTACCTGGAGGGGGTGGCCGCCGCCTCCGGCGTACCCCTCACCGACTGACCGCCGAGCGGGGGATCCGCGCCGACCCGGTCCCGGGCGGAAGGGTCCGGCCGCCGTTCCTGAGCCGGTCCCGCCGGCCACCGGGGGGCGGCTGTGCCGGGGTGGACGGCCGTGGTCGCCGGTCGGCGATTCATCGATGTCATCAGGTTCGTAGCGTCCCGACGGTGACCGGCGGCACCGGACGCCGGGACGGCGCGGCGTAGGGTCTGGGCGTGGCCCGACGTGTGGTGGTGGCGTTGCTCGGACCGGTGGCCTGGGCGCCACCGGGGATCGACCCGGACCGGTGGCGCACCGCGCTCGCCGAGGACGTGGTGGACCTGCTCGCCACCCTCAACGAGGTGGAGACCGCCGTCGCGGTCACGCCGGCGGACCGATGGCTGGCCGACGCCGTGGTGTGGCCCGACATGACGGTGTACGAGGTGCCCACTCCGACCGTCGACGCGGTCCTCGCCACGCTGACCGGCTATGACCAGGCGGCCGTGGTGGCCGCCGACGCACCCGATGTGCCCGGCCTCACCCTGGGCAAGCTGCTCCGCCCGCTGACCACCCGGCCGGTGGCGGTCGCGCCGGTCGAGGGGACCGGGCCGGGGCTGCTCGGCGTGGCGGCGCGGCTGCCCGTACCGGACTGGTTGCCGGCGCTGGACCTGGACACGGCGGTGCCGGCGGACGTCCGGGCCGGTGCCCCGCGCCCGGGCGACGTGGTGACCACTCCTGGCTGGCGGCGGCTGCGCGGCCCGGCCGACCTGGCCGCCCTCGACCCCGCCTTCGAGGGCTGGGACGCCACCCGGGCCCTGCTCTCCGGCCGCACCGGCTGACGCGGCGGCGCCCGGAGGACCGGACACCGCCTTACCGTCACGCGCCGCGCGGGGAACGCGTCAGGACTTGTCGTCGCCGTCGGAGTCGGGGCGGGGTTCCCCGCCCGGTGCCTGCTCCTCCGGCCCACCCGGCGCGGTGAAGTCGAAGGTGGCCAACTCGTCGTCGAGGTCGAGCCGGGCGGCGGCGAAGCCCTCCGGATCGGCGAAGTCGTCGTCGGACGGGAGCAGGTCCGGGTGACCCCAGACCGCGTCCCGGCCGGCGATGCCCCGGTGCTCGGTGAGCGCCGCCCAGAGCACCGACGCCTCGCGCAGCCGGCGCGGACGCAGCTCCAGCCCGACCAGGGCGGCGAAGGTCTGCTCGGCCGGCCCACCGGCGGCCCGGCGACGGCGGAACGCCTCACCCAGCCGGACGACGTTCGGCAGGCGCTCGCCCGCGGCGCTGTCCACCACGTGGCAGACCCAGCCCTCGACCAGGGCCAGGACGGTCTCCAGGCGGGCCAGCGACGCCTTCTGCGCCGGGGTGTCCTCCGGGGTGAAGATGCCCTCCAGGGCGATCGCCTGCATCGACTCCGGGTCGGTCGGATCGACCCGGCCCATCGCCTCCTCGATCGCCTCCCGGTTGACCCGGATGCCGGACGCGTAGTTCTCCACCGCGGTGAGGACGTGCCCGCGCAGCCACGGCACGTGCTGGAAGAGCCGCTGGTGGGCGGCCTCGCGCAGGGCGACGTAGAGGCGTACCTCGTCCTCGGGCAGCTCGAGGCCCTCGCCGTAGGCCTTGATGTTGGCCGGGACGAGTGCGGCCGTGCCGGCCGGGCCGAGCGGCAGCCCGATGTCGCCGGCCGAGAGCACCTCGGCGGCGAGCGAGCCGAGCGCCTGGCCGAGCTGGCCACCGAAGAGCGCGCCGCCCAGCGTCGCGACCATCGACTGCATCGGGCCGAGCTGGGCCCGGGCCTCCGGCGGCACCAGGTCGCCCATCGCGCCGACCATCCGGCTGGCCACCGGATCGCAGAGCTTGCGCCACACGTCGAGGGTCCGGAAGATCCACTCGTTCCGGTTCCAGGCCACCGAGGTCCGGATGCCGGAGGGCCACGAGGTGGCCGGCTCCAGCCAGAGGTCGGCGATGCGCAGCGCCTCCTCGACCGTGTTGCGGTCGAAGGGCGAGACCGCCGGGTCGCCGCTGGCGGCGAGCTGGCTCGCCGCCACCTGGCGGGCGAGGTCCCAGTTGACCGGCCCGCTGCCCGGCGCGGAGAGCAGGTTCTGCAACTGCGACATGAACTGCTGCATCTGCGCGGGGTCGTTGGGATCTGGTGGTTGCCCACCCGGGAGCGCGAATCCGAACGGAATATCAGGCACGACGTCTACGGTACGCGTGCCGCGCCCCTGGTCGGCGCGTCGGCGTTGCGCTGAGGGCGAAGTCCACCGGTCGTCGGGCCGGACCGGCGCACGGCGATCGGTACGCTCTGCCGCATGAGACGTCGCGGCGTGACCGTACTGCTCGGTGCACTGCTCACCGCCCTGCTCAGCGTCGGCGTGCTGAGCGTCCCGATCCCGTACGTGGTGCTCGGGCCCGGCCCGACGGTCAACACCCTCGGCACCTCCGACGGCAAGGAGGTCATCCAGGTCACCGGACGGGCGACGTCCACCTCCGCCGGGCAGTTGCGGCTGACCACGGTCGGGGTGCAGCCCACCGTCCGGCTCCGGGCGGCACTGGCCGGATGGTTCTCCCCGGACGAGGCGGTGGTGCCGAAGGAGCTGGTCTACCCGCCGAACGAGTCGCAGGAGGAGGTCGAGAAGCGCAACGCCGAGGACTTCCAGAACTCGCAGACCAGCGCGGAGACCGCCGCGCTGCGGAAGCTGGGCTATCCGGTCCAGGTGCTGGTCAAGGCGGTCACCGCCGGCGGCCCCTCGACCGACGTGCTCAAGGCCGGGGACGTCCTCACCTCGGTCGACGGCCAGCCGGTGACCAGCACCGGCCGGCTCACCGAACTCGTCCGCGCCAAGCCGGCCGGCACCGCGCTGAAGATCGGCTACACCCGGGGCGGCGTGCCGGCGACCGCCACGGTGACGAGCCGTGAGCAGGACGGCCGGCCCCGGATCGGGGTCGAGATCGACCAGCAGCAGCCGCACCCCTTCACCCTGAAGATCGACCTGGGGGACATCGGCGGGCCGAGCGCCGGCCTGATGTTCGCCCTCGGTGTGCTGGACAAGCTGGAACCGGCCGACCTGACCGGCGGGAAGGTCATCGCCGGCACCGGCACCATCGACGACGAGGGTCGGGTCGGACCGATCGGTGGCATCGCCCAGAAGCTGGTCGGGGCGAAGGAGGCGGGGGCGAAGGTCTTCCTGGTGCCGGCCGACAACTGTGCCGAGGCGGTCCGCAACTCGCAGCCCGACCTGCCGTTGCTCAGGGTGGCGACGCTGGACGACGCGCTGACGGCGCTGGAGACGCTGCGGGCCGGCGGGCAGCCCACCCGCTGCTGACCTGGGCCGCTCCCGGCCCGCCCGACGATCGTGACGTGACCTTGACCCGACGTGTTCAGGAACACCCCGTACTCTGGGTGCCTGGTCGGAGCCGATCACATCGAGCGTGCGGAGCCAACAGTGGTCATGCGTAGCAGCCCCCTGCCGAGGATGAGCCGGCGCGGACGCGTCACCATCGGTGTCCTGGTCGGGGTGTTCGTCCTCTTCACCCTGCTCGGGTGGGGGGTCAACGCCTGGACGGACTGGCTCTGGTTCGACGAGGTCCGCTACACCCAGGTCTTCACCGGCGTGCTCGCCACCCGGGTGCTGCTCTTCCTGATCGTCGGGTTCGGCATGGCGGTCGTCATCGGGGGCAACCTCTGGCTCGCCCACCGGCTGCGGCCCCGGATGCGCCCGCACTCGCTGGAGCAGGCCACCCTGGAGCGCTACCGGATGCTGCTGAGCCCCCGGCTCGGCAGCTGGATCGCCACGGTCGCCGCCGTCATCGGCCTCTTCGCCGGCCTCTCCGCGCAGACCCGGTGGAGCCAGTGGCTGCTCTTCCGCAACGGTGGCAGCTTCGGCGTCAAGGACCCGGAGTTCGGCGTCGACGTCGGGTTCTACGTCTTCGAACTGCCGTTCTGGCGCTACCTGCTGGGTGTCGGCTTCACCGCGGTGGTGCTCTCCCTGCTCGGCGCGCTGGCCGTGCACTACCTCTTCGGCGGCGTCCGGCTCCAGGGCGTCGGCGACCGGATGACCAACGGCGCCCGCGCCCACCTGAGCACGCTGGTCGCGGTCTTCGTGCTGCTCAAGGCGGTCGCGTACGTGCTGGACCGGCGGGCGATGCTGCTGGAGTACAACGAGGGCACCAAGCTCTACGGCGCCGGCTACGCCGACATCAACGCACTGCTGCCGGCGAAGGAGATCCTCGCCTACATCTCCGTGGTGGTGGCGATCGCGATCATCGTGTTCTCCAACGCGGTGATGCGGAACCTGGTCTGGCCGGGCATCTCGCTCGCCCTGCTCGGCGTCTCCGCCGTCGCGATCGGTGGCATCTACCCGTGGGCGGTGCAGACCTTCGAGGTCAAGCCCAGCGCCCGCGACAAGGAGGCGCCGTACATCCAGCGGAGCATCGAGGCGACCCGGGCGGCGTACGGGCTGAGCGCCACGAAGACCTCCGGGTACGCGGCGAACAACCTCGTCCCGCCGGCCAGCCTGGCCACCGACACCTCGGTGGTGCCGAACGTCCGGCTGCTCGACCCGCAGCTGGTCTCCGAGACGTACACCCAGCTCCAGCAGGTGCGCGGCTTCTACGACTTCGGCCCCAAGCTGGACATCGACCGGTACGCCGTGAGCGGCAAGACCTCCGACTACGTGGTCGGCGTCCGGGAGATCAACTACGGCGAGCTGCCCCAGAACAACTGGATCAACCGGCACACCGTCTACACCCACGGGTACGGGCTGGTCGCCGCGCCGGCCAACCAGATCTGCGACAACGGCACCCCGTACTTCGTCTCCGGCTTCCTCGGCGACTCCGCCAAGGAGGTGCAGGGCTGCGCCTCGCAGTCCGAGCAGATCCCGGCGCAGCAGCCGCGGATCTACTACGGCGAGCGGATGGAGGCGGACGACTACGCGATCGTCGGGCAGGCCGGCGAGCGCAACGTCGAGTTCGACCGCCCGACCTCGACCGGCGGGGAGCAGTACTACACGTACACCGGCGAGGGCGGCATCAAGATCGGCTCGTTCAGCCGTCGGCTGCTGTTCGCGATCAAGGAGCAGGAGTCGAACTTCCTGCTCTCCGAGTCGGTCAACGACAACTCGAAGCTGCTCTACGTGCGCAACCCCCGGGACCGGGTGGAGAAGGTCGCGCCGTTCCTCACCCTGGACGGCGACCCGTACCCGGCGGTGGTGAACGGGCGCGTCCAGTGGATCGTCGACGGCTACACCACGGCCGCGACCTACCCGTACGCCGAGCGGGTCAACCTGCAGGCGGAGACCACCGACGAGCTGACCGGGCGGGGCACCTTCCAGCTCGCCCGGGAGAACGTCAACTACATCCGCAACTCGGTGAAGGCCACCGTCGACGCGTACGACGGCACGGTGCGGCTCTACCAGTTCGACGACACCGACCCGGTGCTGAAGGCGTGGAACAAGGCGTTCGGCGGCGACCTGGTGCTGCCGAAGTCGGCGATCCCGCCGGAGCTGGCCGAGCACTTCCGCTACCCGGCCGACCTGTTCAAGGTGCAGCGCAACCTGCTCACCAAGTTCCACGTCACCGACCCGGGCGACTTCTATTCCGGCCAGGACTTCTGGCAGGTGCCGAATGTGCCGGACGCGCCGGACAGCGGGCAGAAGCAGCCGCCGTACTACCTGTTCACCCAGTTCCCGGGGCAGGAGGAGGGGCCGCGCTTCCAGCTCACCGCGGCGGTCACCCCGAACGGCCGGCAGAACCTCGCCGCGCTGATCTCCGGGTCGTACGTCGACGGGCAGCCGAGGCTGGAGGTGCTGGAGCTGCCCGACCAGACCCGGACCGCCGGCCCGGTACAGGTGCACCAGCAGATGACCAACAACGGCGACATCCGGCAGCAGCTCAACCTGCTCTCCTCCAACCAGGCGCAGGTGCAGTACGGCAACCTGCTCTCGCTGCCGTTCGCCAACGGGATGCTCTACGTCGAGCCGGTCTATGTGAAGAGCAACCAGCAGGACGCCTTCCCGTCGCTGCAACGGGTGCTGCTGTCGTACGGCGACGGCGGCTCGTACGTGGCGCTGGCGCCCACCCTCGCCGACGGCATCAAGCAGCTCGTCGAGCAGGGCAAGCGGGCGCCTCAGGGCACCCCGCCCCCGGGTGGCGGGACCACACCGGGCACCGGCACCAACAGCCCGCCGCCGCTCACTGGCGAACTGGCCGAGGCGGCCGGCAAGGTGCAGAGCGCCATCGCCGAGGTCAAGGCCGCCCAGACGTCCGGTGACTTCGAGCGGTACGGGCGGGCGTTGAAGACGCTGGACGAGGCGATGACCGCGTTCCAGCAGGCGCAGTCGGCGACCACCCCGTCGTCGGCACCGGCGCCCAGCGGCAGCGCGCCCGCGTCGCCCCCGGTGTCGCCGTCACCGAACGGCTGACCTCGCCGACGGACCACGGAGCCCGTGGCCGGGACCCTCAGCGGTCCCGGTCACGGGCTCTTCGCGTACCCGACGAATCAGTGCCGACGCGGCGTCCGGCCCCGTTTTGCATGCGGTGGGGTGCGTGCGCTACGGTTTAGCTACCGACGCGGGGTGGAGCAGCTCGGTAGCTCGCTGGGCTCATAACCCAGAGGTCGCAGGTTCAAATCCTGTCCCCGCTACCACGACGGAACGGCCCCGAGGATCTGATCCTCGGGGCCGTTCCCGTTCCACCGACCCGGCGGCGTCGACGGGGCCCTGTCTCCGATCCGGGGGGTCGGCTGATCTCCGGTACGGGGATGGGATAAGCTTTGCGAGGCGACGCGGGGTGGAGCAGCTCGGTAGCTCGCTGGGCTCATAACCCAGAGGTCGCAGGTTCAAATCCTGTCCCCGCTACTCGACGCGAAGGGCCCCGGAGAGAGATCTCCGGGGCCCTTCGCCGTTTCTCCGGCACCGCCCAGCACCCGTCCGACATGCCGCGGTTGCGCTCCTCGGCGAGGATGGGTGACATGTCTGCATGGAGCAAGTGGTGGGGCCGGCTCGGCGCGGTCCTCGGTACGGTCGCGCTCTCGGTGTTCGTGCCGGTCGCGGCCTGGGCGTCCACGGGTTCGGGCGAACTGGTGGTGGAGGCCGCCCGGCGGCGGTCGCGCGGCGGCGGCGTCGGCATCTTCGGGCTGCTCTGCTGCCTGGTGGTGGTGGGCGGCATCGTGCTGCTGGTGCTGCGGCTGATGCGTAACCGGCGGGGTGGCCCGCCCCGCTGACGCGGGCGGTCCCGGCGCGGCAGACGCCGCGCCGGGGCGCGTCACACCGCCAGGGCCGCGTTGGCCTGGGCCATGAAGCGGGAGGTGGCGGCGCGCGCGCCGGACTCCCCGGAGCGGATGCTCTCGGCGGTCGCGACGAGCAGGGTACGTACCTTCGCGTGCCCCTTCGGCGGCGGCGCGGGCGCCGGACCGAGCAGGTCGTCCAGGGTGGTGCCGAAGGCGGCGACGCGCTTCTGCGTCTGCTCGGTGATGCCCTCCTGGACGAACTTCCGGACCGGCACGCTGGCGTTCAGTCCGCGCTCGAAGCCGAGGATCCGGCCGGCGGCCACGTTGGTGGTCAGGAAGTTGAGCACGTCGACGACGACCCCGGGGTGTCGGGTGCCCCGGAAGCCGGCCCAGTACATCGACGCCCGGGGCCACTGGGCCACCGGGGTGCCGGGGAGGCTCGCCAGCGCCAGCTCGTCGTCGGTGTAGCGCTGGAGTTCGGGCAGCTGGTGCGACCAGGCGAAGGACGCGGCCGTGTGTCCGGTGACCACGAGCTGGCGGGCCAGCTCACCGGTGTCCGCCTGTTCCACCAGGGCGGCGCTCGGGGTGGCCCGCCGGGACCGGGCCACCTGCCAGAGCTCGAACCAGTCGAGCAGCTCGGCGGAGCCGAAGCCGAGCTGCCGGGCCTGGTAGAGCTCGCTGCCCTGGCCCCGCAGCCAGAGCCAGAACGCGCGGTAGTCGCCGGAGGGGTCCATCGTGCCGGCCACCCGGCCGCCGGAGGCCCGGGTGATCCTGGCCGCCCACTCCACATAGTCCCGCCAGGACATGCCGGTGCGCGGCTCCGGGACGTCGAGTCGGCGTACCAGGTCGCGGTTCCAGACCAGGGCGGCGGCGGTCTGCGCGGCGGCGACCGCCACCGTCCGCTCCGCCACCTGGCCGTACCGGGCCAGGCCCGACGGCAGCCCGCGCAGGTCGAGGCGGTTGTCCGCGACGTAGTCGGTGAGGTCGAGGGCGATCTGGCGTTGCGCGTACTCGGTGAGCAGGGAGTCGTCGATCTGGAACAGGTCGGGGGCGTTGCCGCCGGCCGCCTGGGTGGCGATCCGGTCGTAGTAGCCGGTCAGGCTCTGCCAGGTGACCCGGAAACTGACCCGGGGGTTCTGTTGCGAATAGAGCCGCAGCACCCGCTCGGTCGCCTCCGCCCGCCGGGTGCCGCCCCACCAGAAGACGGAGAGCTCGATCGGACCGTCGTCGACCTGGGCACGCTCCTCGTTTGTGCAGCCCGCCAGGCCGGCGGCGACCAGGGGCAGGCCGCCGAGCGCGCCGAGGAACCGCCGCCGGTCGACGCCGACGCGGGGCGGGTCGGGATGCAGGGCGCGCACGGGGGTCTCCTGGGGCGCTGGCGAGCGGGTGCGGACGGACCATTTACACAGGCCCGACGCGCAGGTGTCAACGGCGGGGGCCGTGCCGACCCGTACGGGTGGGGCGGGAGTCGGGCGGCGGCGGCCGTCTGGGACGCCCGGTGGCCGGGCCGGACGTCGCGTCTTCGCGTGGTGTACTAGGCGCCGTGGAACTTCTGCACTCCGGAAAGGTCCGGGACGTCTACGCCGACGGTGACGACCTGATCCTGGTCGCGTCCGACCGGATCTCGATCTACGACGTGGCGCTGCCGACCCCGATCCCGGACAAGGGACGCCTGCTCACCGCGCTGTCGCTGTGGTGGTTCGACCAGCTCGCCGACCTGGTGCCGAACCACGTCATCTCCGCCACCGACGTGCCGGCGGAGTTCGCCGGCCGGGCGATCCGCTGCCGCCGGCTGGAGATGGTCCCGGTGGAGTGCGTCGCGCGGGGCTACCTGACCGGCGGCGGTCTCGTCGAATACCGGAACACCGGCGCGGTCTCCGGCGTGCAGCTGCCCCGGGGCCTGGTCGAGGCGTCGATCCTGCCCGAGCCGATCTTCACCCCGTCGACGAAGGCCCCCAAGGGGGAGCACGACGAGCCGATCACCTACGCCCAGGTGGTCGACAAGGTCGGCGCGGAGGTCGCCGAACGACTGCGGCAGATCACCATCGACGTCTACCGGCGCGGCGCGGAGATCGCCGCCGACCGGGGCATCCTGGTCGCCGACACCAAGATCGAGTTGGGCTGGGCGCCGGACGGCACCCTGGTCCTCGCCGACGAGGTGCTCACCTCCGACTCGTCCCGGTTCTGGCCGGCCGAGTCCTACCAGCCGGGCCGGGCGCAGTTCTCCTACGACAAGCAGTACGTCCGCGACTGGGCCACCGGCAGCGGCTGGGACAGGACCCCGCCCGCGCCCGAGGTGCCCGCCGAGGTGGTCGAGGCGACCCGGGCCCGCTACGTCGAGGTCTACGAGAAGCTCACCGGCAACCGCTGGGACTGACCGGTCGGGTGTCACCCGGCGTGGGGGCGGGCCGGTTCCGTACGATCAACAGGCGTGCGTGACATTGCCGTCTTCAGCGGAACCGCCCACCCCGACCTCGCCGCCGAGATCTGCGCCCACCTCGCCGTCCCGCTGCACCCCGTGCGGGTGTCCCGGTTCGCCAACGACTGCCTCGAAGTGCAGTTGCAGGCGAACTGCCGGGAACGGGACGTCTTCCTGATCCAGCCCCTGGTGCCGCCCGTGCAGGAGCACCTGGTCGAACTGCTGCTCATGATCGACGCAGCCCGGGGCGCGTCCGCCGGGCGGATCACCGTGGTGCTGCCGCACTACGCGTACGCCCGCTCCGACAAGAAGGACGCCCCGCGTATCTCCATCGGTGGGCGGCTGGTCGCCGACCTGCTCACCTCGGCCGGGGCGGACCGGGTGCTGGCGATGACCCTGCACTCGCCGCAGGTGCACGGCTTCTTCAGCGTCCCGGTCGACCACCTGCACGCGCTGCGGGAGCTGGCCGCCCACTTCCGGGGGTACGACCTGAGCAACACCGTGGTCGTCTCGCCGGACCTGGGCAACGCCAAGGAGGCGGCGGCCTTCGCCCGGATGCTCGGTACGCCGGTCGCGGCCGGGGCGAAGCAGCGGTTCAGTGACGACCGGGTGCAGATCAGCACGGTGATCGGCGAGGTGGCGGACCGGGACGTGATCGTGCTGGACGACGAGATCGCCAAGGGCAGCACGGTGATCGAGCTGATGAGTCACCTGCGCGAGCGGAAGGTCCGCTCGATCCGGCTGGCCTGCACCCACGGCCTCTTCTCCAGCCACGCCCTGGAGCGGTTGAGCGCCCAGGAGGGGGTGCTGGAGATCGTCTGCACCAACACGGTGCCGATCCCGCCGCAGGAGCGGGTGCCGAAGCTGGCGGTGTTGTCGGTGGCACCGGCGCTGGCCGAGGCGATGCGGCGGATCCACAACGGCGAGTCGGTCAGCGCCCTCTTCGCCTGACCGGCTCCGCCGCACGCCGGCTCGCCGACGTGGGTGATCCGGGGCGCCGATCCGGCGTGACCTACTGGGGGTCGAGGGCGGCGCTGATCCGGACGAGCGTGCCCGCGTCGCCGGTCTCGACCTCCATCGAGTCGCTGAGCTCCCGGGCCAGCCAGAGGCCCCAGCCACCGGCGGTGTCCGGGGCGGGGCGCCGGCGGTCGTCGAGCCGCTGCGCGCTGATCCCCCGGCCGTGGTCGGCCACCTCGCAGACGAGTGCGCCGGACCGGCGCCACAACCGGAGCGAGCCCTGGCCGCCGCCGTGCCGCACGGCGTTGGTGATCAACTCGTTGACCGCCAGCACGAAGTCGTCCAGCCGCTGCCCGTCCAGGCCGGAAGCGTGCGCGCAGGAGGTGACCGAGTGTCGGAGCTCGGTCACCTGGGCCTGGTCGAAGGCTTCGGCGATGAGGAGGAAAGTTTCGATGGGCACAACCGTACGCGGTGCGCGGGGTTCTGCGTTCGTCATGGCCCCGTCCCGACAGTGGATCTCTCTCGATTTTGCGGCTTTTCCACCGTACGTCAGGTTTTCCGGAGTCGCATCCGCCGCCGATCCGAGCGGATCGACGGCGTGTGGCAGGGTGGCCGGCATGCCGTCGTCCCGGGGAGGTCTGGAGGGCCCGCTCTGGCGGTCCATCGCCGTCTTCCGCTTCGCCTCGCTGGCGTACGTCTGCGTGCTGGTGCTCCGCGACGCCGACCGGTACGCGCACCCGCTGGCGGCCGGCGGCGTCCTCCTGGTGATGTTGGCCTGGAGCGGGGTGACCGCCGCCGGCTACGCCCGGCCGGCGGGCCGGGGCTGGCCGTTGCTCCTGGCCGACCTCGGCGTGCTGCTGGCGATCATGGCGGTGACCCCGTGGGTGATGGGGCGGGCCGCGCTCGTCGCCGGTCTGCCCACCCTGACGGTGGCCTGGCTGGCCGGTCCGGTGCTGGCCTGGGCGGTCTCCGGCGGCCGGCGGCGCGGCGCGGTGGCCGCGCTGGTGGCCGGCGGGGTCGACCTGCTCACCCGGGAACGGATCAGCCAGTCCTCGCTGACCGGGGTGATCCTGATGCTGCTCGCCGGGGTGGTGGTCGGGCACGTCGCCCGGCTGGCGGTCACCGCCGAGGAGCGGCTGCAACGGGCGGTGGAGCTGGAGGCGGCCACCCGGGAACGCGAACGGCTGGCCCGGGACATCCACGACTCGGTGCTCCAGGTGCTGGCCCTGGTGCAGCGCCGGGGAGCGCAGCTCGACGGCGAGGGCGGCGAGCTGGCCCGGCTGGCCGGCGAGCAGGAGGCCGCGCTGCGCGCCCTGATCGGCCGGGCCGGCGGGCCGGCGCCCGACGACGGCGGCACGCTGGACCTGCGTGACCTGATCGACCGGTACGCCTCCGCGACGGTGGCGGTCTCCGCGCCGGCCACCCCGGTCGGGTTGCCCGCGCGGGCCGCCCGGGAACTCGCCGCCGCCGTCGGGGCGGCGCTGGAGAACGTGGCCCGGCACGCCGACGGGCGGGCCTGGGTGCTGATCGAGGACGAGGAGGAGACGGTGACCGTCTCGGTACGCGACGAGGGGCCGGGCATCCCGGCGGGCCGGCTGGCCGAGGCTGCGGCGCAGGGGCGGCTCGGGGTGGCGCAGTCCATCCGGGGTCGGGTGGCCGACCTGGGCGGTGAGGCCCGGATCGTCTCCGCCCCCGGGGCCGGCACCGAGATCGAACTGGTCGTGCCCCGGAGCGGGCGATGAGCACCGGCGTACGGGTGATGGTGGTCGACGACCACCCGATGTGGCGCGAGGGGGTGGCCCGCGACCTCGCCGAGGCCGGGCACCAGGTCGTGGCCACCAGCGGGGAGGGCCGGCAGGCGGTCCGGGTGGCCGCCGCCGCCCGCCCGGACCTGGTGGTGCTGGACCTGCAACTGCCGGACGTCTCCGGGGTGGAGGTGATCCGGGGACTGCGCGCGGCGCTGCCCGACGTGCGGGTGCTGATGCTGTCGGCCAGCGGTGAGCCGCAGAGCGTCCTGGACGCGGTGAAGGCCGGCGCGACCGGCTACCTGGTGAAGTCCGCCGCGCCGGCCGAGTTCCTCGACGCGGTCCGGCGCACCGCGGCCGGCGAGCCGGTCTTCACCCCGGGTCTGGCCGGCCTGGTGCTGGGGGAGTACCGCCGGCTGGCGGCCGGCCCACCCGCCGGCTCCGCGTACGACGAAGCACCCCGGCTCACCGAACGGGAGACCGAGGTGCTGCGCCTGGTGGCGAAGGGGCTGTCGTACAAGCAGATCGCCGAGCGGCTCGGGGTCTCGCACCGGACGGTGCAGAACCACGTGCAGAACACGCTGGGCAAGCTCCAGCTGCACAACCGGGTCGAGCTGACCCGCTATGCGATCGAGCGGGGCCTGGACGACTAGTGCGCCTCGGGCGGCCGGGTCTCGTGCACGGACAGCTCCTCGGCGGACGCCCCGCCACCGGCCGAACCGGCGTCGTACGCGACGTTGTCGGTCTCCTGGTCGGTGTGCGCGCCCTCGTCCGGCTCGACCAGCCGACCCACCTGGTGGTCGGCGACGGTGCCGAGCTGGCCGTGGTCGTAGAGGGAGACCGGCGAGTGCGGGTCGGACGTCGGGCCCGGGTCGATCACGTCGGCGTCGAGCTGGGCCTGCGCGGCGGCCTCGTCACTGTCCGCCTCGGCGGCGATGTCCGGGTCGATCGGTCCGGCCAGGGGGTCGTCGGCCGGCCGCTCGTAGCTCTCCCGCTCCAGCTTGTAGTCCAGCGACTCGCCGTCGAGCTGCTCCTCGGCGGTGGTCCCGAAGCGGTCGACGGCCACCGGCGTACGGTCGCCGGGCAGCTGGGCCGGTTCCGGGCCGTCCGCCTCGCGGCCGGTCAGGACGTCGTCGTTGGCGGTGGAGTCGTCGTCGGCGGTGTCGGGCAGCCCCTCCGCCTCGGGGTCGGACAGGGGGGTCGGGTACTCGTCGTCGCGCATGACCGGTCACTACCCACTGCCCCGGCCCGGTTAACCGGTTCCGGCGGCGGCGATCGGGAGGAAAACGACGAAACGGCGCAGCCGGGCGGCGGTCAGCGCGGGCAGCCGTCCTCGTCCTCGGTGTGCAGCACGCACCAGACGACCTTGCCGTCCGGCAGCGGGGTGCTGCCCCAGCGCCGGGCCACCGTGTCGATCAGCAGCAGGCCCCGCCCGCCCGCCGAGTTCACCGGGGCCACCCCGGCGAACGCGGGATGCCGGCGCGAGTGGTCGCGCACGGCCAGGTGCAGGCAGTGGTCCCCGGGTGCCACCCGGACGGTCATCGGGGTGCGCGCGTGGGCGACCACGTTGTTGACCATCTCGGTGACCGCGATGCAGGCCGACTCGGCCAGCTCCGGCATCCCCCACCGCAGGCAGGCGTCGGTGACCAGCGCCCGGGCCTCCCGGGCGGCCTCCACGGCGGGGAGCAGCTCGCCGCCCAGCATCGCCGCCGGCGGCGTGGCGACCGCCGCCCGCGCCTCGTCGAGGCTCGCGCAGACCGGGGTCGAGGCACCCGGCCAGCCACCCGCCGGGTCCACCACCAGCAGCCCCGCGGCCGGCCAGTCACCGGCCACCCGGTGCACCTCGTCGAAGACCGAGCGGTCGGTCGGGTCGGGCACCCGCAACCCGGACAGGTCGGCGATCACCGGGCCGGGCCGCTCCCAGAGCCGGGTCAGCAGCGCGTCCCGCACCGAACCGACGCCCACCGGGTCGAGCACCCCGGTCACCGTGGCCAGCGCGGACGCATCGTCCAGCTCCACCAGGCAGCGTACGTCCGTCGGCATGATCGTCCCATTGTGCACGTCCGGCACCCGGGGCGCATCCGGCCGCTCGATCTGGTTCGTCACGGCGCTGTCCGCGACCGTCGCGCCATCGCCGCCGCCGTCCCGACCGCCGTACCCGCGGCGGCCAGCCCGAAGGCGGCGGTCAGCCGGACCAGTCGGCGCCGTCGCCCGTGCCAGCCGCCGACCCGCTCCGCGTCCGCGTCCGCCCGGAACACGTTGCCGCTGCTGTCCAGGCGGGTCCCCGGGCCGAACTGGGTGCGGTGGGCGTACCAGCCGAGCGCCCGCTCGGCCAGCGCCGGGGCGAGCCGCCACTGCAGGCCGAGCAGCCGGGCCGCGCCACCGGCGTACGTCTCCCGGCGGGGCCGGCACAGCAACCGGACGATGGTCTCGGCGACCACCTCCGGCGGGTACACCGGCGGCGGCGGGGTCAGCTCGCGGCCGGTGTGGTTGGCCGCGTGCCGGAAGAACGGGGTGTCGATGGTGGCCGGCAGCACCGTGCACACCGAGATGGCGCTGCGACCGGTGACCCGCAGCTCCTGCCGGACGGTGTCCGCCAGTCCGCGGATGCCGTGCTTGGTGGCGTTGTACGCCGACTGGTAGGGCATCGCCACCTCGGCCAGCACCGACGCGTTGTTGACCAGCACCCCGCCGCCCGCCGCCGCCAGCCACGGCAGCGCGGCCCGGACCCCGTGCACGGTGCCGAGCAGGTTCACCTCCACCACCCGGCGGAACTCGGCCACCGGGATCTCGTCGAAGAGCCCCACCGCGCTCACCGCCGCGTTGTTCACCCAGCCGTCGATCCGGCCGAACTCCGCCGCCGCCCGGGCGGCCAACCGGTTCACCGCCTCCGGATCGGTCACGTCGGTCGGCACCACCAGGGCGCGACCGCCCAGTTCCCGGCAGCGCCGGGCCACCTGCTGGAGGGCGTCCGCACTGCGGGCGGCGAGGACCACGTCGGCGCCCCGGCGGGCGAGCGCGTACGCGGTGGCGGCGCCGATGCCGCTGGACGCGCCGGTGACCACCACCGTGGCGTCGTCGAGGGTGCGGGTGAGAGGCATTCCTGGCCCGTACCCCCGGGCCGGAGGGTCATGCCGAGTCCGACCCCCGGATCACGGTTGACGCGACCCGCCAGCGGGCAGAGTGGGGCGGAAGCCGACGGAACCGCAATCGGGGCAGCCTCACCACCCCGGTCCGTCGGTCCGATCTGCCAGGTTTCGGCTCGCCGGGGCCGGGTTAATGGGACCCTCTGACCGGAGGACCACCGCTCGAAAGAACGCATGGAGGTGCACCATGCGCGTCGGCCTTGTGTGCGCACACGCCGGCCCGTCCACTGACGGTCCTGCCGTCGGCACGCACGAGCACATCGCGCGGGTCGCCGCCCAGCTCGCCGAGCGGGGCCACGACGTGCGGGTCTACGAGCGTCTCGACGGCCCCGACCTGCCGGAGAGCGTCCAGGTCGACGGCTACCGGCTGGACCGGGTGCCGATCGGCCCCGCCGCCCAGCTGCCCACCGCCGAACTGATCCCGCACGTGACCGCGTACGGGCAGTGGCTGGCGCGGCGGTGGTCCGGCGACTGGACGCCCGACGTGGTGCACGGGCACTACTGGGTCGGCGGGCTGGCGGCCGCCCAGGCGGTCCGCGAGACCGACATCCCCATCGTGCAGACCTTCCACTCGCTCGGCGTGGAGCAGCTGCGCCACCTCGGCCGCGGCTACGACGGCCCGGGGGAGCGGATCCCGCTGGAACGGGCGCTGACCCGGGCGGTGGACATCGCGGTGGCCCAGTGCAACGACGAGGTGGACGAGCTGACCCGGATGGGGCTGCAACGCACCGCCGTGGCGATGGTGCCGACCGGGGTCGACACCACCCAGTTCCACCCCGACGGCGAGGCGGCCCCCCGCGACCAGCGGGCCCGCATCCTTGCCGTCGGCGGGCTCTGGGCCGGGCACGGCCACGAGGACCTGATCCGGGCCATGCGCCTGGTCGGCGACGCCGAGCTGGTGATCGCCGGCGGGCCGCCCGCCGAGCAGCTCGCCGGGCACGCCGAGGCGCGCCGACTGCGGGAGCTGGCCGAGCGGAACGGGGTGGCCGGTCAGGTGAAGCTCGTCGGCGCGGTGCCGCACGACCAGATGGCCACCTGGTACCGCTCCGCCGACGTGGTCGCCTGCACCCCGCACTACTCGTCCGCCGGGCGGGTCTCGCTGGAGGCGATGGCCTGCGGCGTGCCGGTGGTCGGCTATGCGATGGGCGGCATCGCCGACGCGGTGGTGGACGAGGTGACCGGCAAGCTGATCCCGCCCGGTGACGTCCGTACGCTCGGCGTCACCCTGCGCCGGCTGCTCGCCGACAACGCCGGGCGGTTCGCGTACGGGCACGCCGCGGTCGACCGGGTCCGGTGCAGCTACACCTGGGAACGGACGGCCGGCGCGCTGGAACGCCTCTACGAGCGGGTCATCGGGCGGCGCAAGCCGGTCGAGAAGGCCGTCGAGCAGCCGTTGGAGACGGCCGAGGAGAAGTCCGTCGAGGCGGCCTGACCGGTCAGCGGCGCGGACGGGCGGCGGAGCCGGCCCCCACCATCAGCCGCTTCTGGCTCCGGGCCACCGCATGGTGGTGCTGCGGCTCGGCGTACCGGGTCAGGCCGACCACCGCGACCAGGGTGACCAGGAAGCCGGCGGCGGCCAGCCACTCCCGCCCCGGCCAGATCCGGTCGCCCAGCAGCAGCAGGCCGACGATCGCGGCGGGCACCGCCCCGGCGGCGTCCATCGCGGCCACCGCCGCCGTGGTCGAGCCCCGCTGCATGGCCAGCCCGAGCAGCAGTTGCCCGACGACCGAGTGCGCCACCAGCAGATAGAGCAGCGGGTCCCGGGCGAACGCCTCCGCCGAGTCGGCCGACGCGAGCGGTCGGGCGGCCACCGCGGCGGCCGAGAAGGCCATCCCGGCCAGTGAGCCGAGCGCCACCGAACCGGGTGCCCCGTGCAGCCGGACCGCGAAGAAACCGAGCACGGCGATCACCACGACCGCCGCCGCCAGCGCGACCACACCGGTGAGTCCCAACTGCCGGGACGGCGCCGGCTGGGCGGCGAGCACCAGCCCGGTGATCCCGGCGAAGAGCAGCACCAGCAGCACCACCTCGGCCGCCGGCAGCCGCCACTTCAGCACCACCACCCCGATCACGGCGGTAACCCCCAGGCCGGCGGCCACGCTCGCCTGGACCAGGAACAGCGGCAGGTCCCGACGGGCCAGGAAGGCCAGCACGAAGCCGGTGACCTGGCAGATCAGCCCGATCAGGTAGGTGCGGTGGCTGGCCAGCCGCAGCAGCAGCCCCGGGTCGAAGGTGTGGTGCACGGTGGTCCGCGCCGCCGCCACCGACTGGAGCAGGTTGGCGAAGCCGTACGCGACGATCATCGCCGCCAGGAAGCACCAACCGGAGGAGACCACCTGGCGAGGATAGAGGTTGCGGGCGGGTCAGCGCGCGGCTGGCCGGCCGAGCCGGCTCAGGATGTCGGCGTGCAGCCGGCCGTTCGTGGCGATCGCGCTGTTCTCCCCGCCGGCCGGTGCGGGCCGCCCGGCCAGGTCGGTGAAGGTGCCACCGGCCTCGGTCACGATCGGCACCAGCGCGGCGATGTCCCAGAGCGACAGCTCCGGCTCCACCATCACGTCCAGCGCCCCCTCGGCCAGCAGCATGTAGCCGTAGAAGTCGCCGTAGGCGCGGCTGCGCCAGGTCTCCCGCATGACCTGGAGCATCCCGTCGAGCCGGCCGGCCGCCTCCCAGCCGCTCAACGACGAATAGCAGAAACTGGCGTCCGCCAGGTCGGCGACGTGCGAGACCCGGATCGGCTCACCGGCGGCGAGCTGCGGGCCGGCGTACGCGCCCGCGCCCAGGGCGGCCCACCAGCGCCGGCCCAGCGCCGGGGCGGAGACCAGCCCGAGGACCGGGCGGTCGCCCTCCAGCAGGGCGATCAGGGTGGCCCACACCGGCACCCCGCGGACGAAGTTCTTGGTGCCGTCGATCGGGTCGACCACCCACCGGCGGCCGTCGGGGCCGGTGGCCGGCTGCTCGCCGTACTCCTCGCCGAGCAGGCCGTCACCGGGCCGGTGCGCGGCCAGCAGGGCCCGGATCTCCCGCTCCACGGCGGTGTCCGCGTCGGAGACCGGGGTCAGGTCCGGCTTGGCGTCGACCCGCAGGTCGAGGGCGCGGAACCGGGCCGTGGAGACGGCGTCGGCGGCGTCGGCGAGCAGGTGGGCGAGGGCGAGGTCGTCGGCGTACCCGGTCATGCCCGACACGGTAGCGGCGGCGGCCGGGTCCTCACCCGGCGGCCGGGGCGTCCGGCCCGCGCCGGTCGCCCTCGCCGGGCCCGCGGTGGTCGGTCTCCCGCGCGTCGCCCTCGCCACTGCGGGAGGCCAGCAGCCGACGGTACGACGCCAGCCGCCGCTGGTCGGCCTTGCCGGCGGCCACCCAGGCGTCCAACGCGCAGTCCGCCTCCTCGGCGGTGTGCTGGCAGTTGGCCGGGCAGTCGACGGTCCCCTCCACCAGGTCCGGGAAGCCGTGCAGCAGGCTGTTCGCGGAGACGTGCGCCAGCCCGAAGCTGCGCACCCCCGGGGTGTCGACGATCCAGCCGACGGCGGCCCCGGGCGCGGCCGGCAGTCGCAGGGCCACCGCGCTGGTCGAGGTGTGCCGCCCCCGGCCGATCGCGCTGACCACCCCGACCGCCCGCTCTGCCGCCGGCACCAGCCGGTTGACCAGCGTCGACTTGCCCACCCCGGAGTGGCCCACCAGGACCGACACCCGACCGGCGAGCAGGGTGCGCAGCGCGGCCAGGTCCGAGTCGGGCCGGACCAGCACGTACGGCAGCTCCAGCTCGGTGTAGTAGTCGAGCACCGCCTCCGGGCCGGCCAGGTCGGCCTTGGTCAGGCAGAGCAGCGGCTCGATGTCCGCGTCGTACGCGGCCACCAGGCAGCGGTCGATGAACCCGGTGCGCGGGGGCGGGTCGGCCAGCGCGCTGACGATCACCAGCTGGTCGGCGTTGGCCACCACGACCCGTTCGAGCCGCCCCTCGGCGGTGGACTCGTCGTCGTCGGCGGTGCGCCGCAGCACCGACCGGCGCTCGTCGATCCGGACGATCCGGGCCAGCGCGCCGGGCGCCCCGGAGGTGTCCCCGACCAGCGCGACCCGGTCGCCCACCACCACCGACTTGCGGCCCAGTTCCCGGGCGCGCATCGCGGTGACCGTCGGCTCGTCGGGGGCGTCCGGACGGACGCAGGTGTAGCGACCCCGGTCGACGGCGATCACGAAGCCGTCCACCGCGTCCGAGTGCCGGGGGCGGGTGCGGGTACGCGGGCGCGACGACTTCCCGGGCCGGACCCGGACGTCGTCCTCGTCGTACTCGCGCCGTTTGGTCGCCAGGACCTGCCCCCTGTCGCGTCAGCTCTTTCCGGTCACCATCCCAGACCATAGTGCCGGAAACTCGGGCATGGTCTTGGAGGTGCACGCCACGTCGTCGACCTCGATGCCGGGGACGGCCAGCCCGGCCACCGCCGCCGCGTGCGCCATCCGGTGGTCGGCGTACGTGCGGAAGGTGCCGCCGCGCAGCGGGCGCGGCCGGATCTCCAGCCCGTCGGCGGACTCGGTCAGGTCCGCGCCGAGCGCGGTGAACTCACTCGCCAGCGCGGCGATCCGGTCGGTCTCGTGACCCCGGATGTGCCCCACGCCGGTCAACCGGGACGGCGAGTCGGCGAGCATCGCCAACGCGGTCAGCACCGGGGTCAGCTCGCTCACGTCGGAGAGGTCGGCGTCCAGGCCGTGCACCGTGCCGGTGCCGCGCACGGTCAGCCCCGCGGTGGAGAGGGTCACCTCGCCACCCATCCGGTGCAGCAGGGTCCGGAGCTGCTCGACCGGCTGCATGCTGCTGCGCGGCCAGCCCTGCAACGTCACCTCACCCCCGGTGACCAGGGCGGCGGCGAAGAACGGCACCGCACCGGAGAGGTCCGGCTCGATCTCCCAGCCGCGCCCGGTGAGCGGGCCCGGCTCGACCGTCCAGACGTCGGGGGTGGTGTCGTCGACCGCCGCGCCGGCGGCCCGGAGCATCTGCACGGTCATCCGCAGGTGCGGCGCCGAGGGCACCGGTGGGCCCTCGTGCCGGACCACCACCCCCCGGTCGAAGCGGGAGGCCGCCAGTAGCAGGCCGGAGACGAGCTGGCTGGAGGCGGAGGCGTCGATGACCACCTCGCCGCCGGTGACCCGACCGGTGCCGAGGACCGCCAGCGGCAGGCTGCCGGTGGCGGGGGTGTCGATGCGTACGCCGAGCGAGCGCAACGCCCCGATCAGCGGGCCGAGCGGGCGGACCCGGGCCTGCGGGTCGCCGTCGAAGGTGACCCGCCCCTCGGCCAGACCGGCGACCGGCGGCAGGAAGCGCATCACGGTGCCGGCCAGGCCGACGTCGACGTGCGCCGGGCCGACCAGCCGGTGCGGCCGGACCAGCCAGCGGTCGTCGTCGGAGACCGACATGTGGGCACCCAGCGCGCGCAACCCACCGGCCATCAGCTCGGTGTCCCGGGCGCGCAGCGGCCCGTGCAGTGTCGACGGGCCACTGGCCAGCGCGCTGAGCACCAGTGCCCGGGCGGTCATCGACTTGGAACCGGGCAGGCGCAGCGTGGCCGCCACCGGGTCGCTGGCGGTCGGTGCCGTCCACGGCTGCGGCGGCCGGGTCGCGATCGGATTCCCCACGGTCACATTCTGCCAACTCCGGCCGGGTGCGGAGCCGTCCGCGGGTCCACCTCCCGGTTGGCGGGACAGCCGGAAGTGCCGTGGCGGGTTAGCGTGTGCGCCATGTGCGGGAGGTACGCGACGACCCGGAGTGCGGGCGACCTGAGCGCGCTGTTCGAGTCGTACGACGAGACCGACGGCGGGGTCGGCCCGGACTTCAACGTGGCCCCGACCGATCCGGTGCCGCTGGTCCGGCTGGACCCGGCGGGGCACCGGCTGCTCTCCGTCGGCCGCTGGGGCCTCGTCCCGCACTGGTCCCGCACGGCGGGCGGCGCCGCCCGCATGATCAACGCGCGGGCCGAGACGGTCGCCACCAGCCGGGCGTACGCCTCCTCCTTCGCCCGCCGCCGCTGCCTGGTCCCCGCCGACGGCTGGTACGAGTGGGTCCGCGAGACCGGTGGCCGGCGACAGCCCTACTTCATGACCCCGGTGGACGGCTCGGTGCTGGCGCTGGCCGGCATCTGGTCGGTGTGGCAGTCGGGCGACACCGAACTGCTCACCTTCAGCGTGCTCACCACCGCCGCCGTGGGGGAGTTGGCCGAGGTGCACGACCGGATGCCGCTGCTGCTGCCCCGCGAGCGGTGGTCGTCCTGGCTGGACGCGGCCGACGAGCCCGCCGCGCTGCTCGTGCCGCCGTCGGCGGAGTGGCTCGCCGGGCTGGAGATCCGCCCGGTTTCCCCGGCGGTCGGCGACGTCCGCAACGACGGCCCGGAACTGACCGCCCGGGTGTCCCCGGCGCCGGCGGAGATCGGCACGCTCTTCTGACATCACCGGCACATTGTCGTGTGCTGATTTGCCGCAGTTGGGCCGGAAACGTCGCCTGACTGTTTAGCTATCTTTACGGCAGACTCTTGTCTCCGTGTCCGCAAGTGCGATAGAACACAGCGCCGGTGGTGGGTGTCTGTTCGCACGGGGCGGATGTCACCCATCGATCTTCGTGATCTATGCCGGTCCCACGGGGGAGGTGGGTGGATTTGACACGGGCACGTATGCCCCGTCCGCACGAGGTGGCTGCCGCGCGACGCGACCCGCGACTGTTACGGGCACTGCGTGAGCGGCGCCAGGACGAGGCGTGGCGGACCAGAGGGACCTGCCAGAGCGTGGATCCGGAGACGTTCTTTCCGGCGCCCAACGAGCCGGCCGACGCGGCCGTGGCGCTCTGCCGCAGCTGTGACGTCCAGGGGTCCTGTCTGGCCTGGGCGCTGGAGGTCGGTGACTGCCACGGCGTCTGGGGCGGCACCACACCGCGCGAACGGCGGGCGATGCTCGTCGCCTGGCGCAGCGAGGTGCAACCGGATCCGGACGCGGTCGACGAGGCCGGTCCACCGGTCCGCGACCAACTGCTCACCCTGATGCCGCTCAGCCGCTGACCGGCCCGTCAGGCTGGCGCCGCCCGCCCTCGCACCGTCGAGGCGGGCGGCGCTTCGTTTCTCCCGCTCCGGCGTCCGGGCGCGCCGGTCCTCGCCTCGTCCGGGCGGTTCGGATCGTCGGTCGGGTGGTGCGGCGCAGAATGGGCCGGTGCGGCAGAGCGACGAGATCGAGACACCCCGCGGACCGGCCCGCGTCGACACCGACCTGCCGGCCCGTCCGGCGGCCACGGCGCTGGTGCTCGGGCACGGCGCGGGCGGTGCGGTGGACGCCCCCGACCTGCTCGCGGTCCGGGACGCGCTGGTCACCGCCGGGGTGGCGGTGTTCCGGGTGACCCAGCCGTACCGGGTGGCCGGCCGTCGCGCACCCGCCCCGGCCGGGCACCTCGACGAGGCGTGGACGGCGGTGCTGGCCGTACTCCGGAAACGTCACCCGGCCGTCCCACGGTGGCTGGTCGGGGGCCGCTCCAGCGGCGCCCGGGTCGCCTGCCGTACCGCGGTGGCCGTCGGCGCGAGCGGTGTCGTCGCGTTGGCGTTCCCGCTGCACCCACCCGGGCGACCGGAGCGCTCGCGCGCCGCTGAGCTGGCGACCGGGCTGCCCACCCTGGTGGTCAACGGCGACCGGGACCCGTTCGGGGTGCCGGCCCCCGGGCCGGACGTCGACGTGGTGGTCCGCCCCGGCGAGACGCACGACCTGAAGCGCGACCCGGCGGGCACCGCCGCGGCGGTGCACGACTGGCTCCGGGAACGAGCCTGGACAACCCGCTGACCCGACCTCCCCGGCGCGGGTTGGGGCGATCTTGTGGGGCGGGCTGCGTGACCGGGGGCGGTGGCGGGTCGTTGCTACCGATGGTGCCGGGTGTCCGGTTCGGGCGTCCGGGGCCTCCTCCCAGGCCCTTCCTGGTCCCAGCGTCGGTCGCGGCCGAGGCCGGGACCAGGAACGGCGGGCGGCTCGCGGAATGCGACGGCCGTCGGCACGCGTTACTACCCCCGGACGACTTTTCCAGCCGAGGGGGTGGCCGGTGCCGATCGAGACACGGAGCCGGGAGCGGGACGACCGGGACGCACGGCAGCTGAGGCAGCTGCTGGAAGCGCCGGAGTGGCCCGCGGACGGGGCGGCCGTGGTGAGCACCAGCACACCGGCCGGAACTGAATCTACGGGCAGGTTCCTACGCGTATCCTCGGCGGGAAAGCATCCGACGCGAGGGGATGTGCGGTTGACCACCGAGAAGACGGACGAGCGCAGGGCCCGATTCGAGCGGGACGCGATGCCCTTCGTCGATCAGCTCTACGCTGCCGGACTGCGGATGACCCGCAACCCGGCGGATGCCGAGGACCTGGTCCAGGAGACGTACCTGAAGGCGTACGCGGCCTTCCACCAGTTCGAGCAGGGCACGAACCTGAAGGCCTGGCTCTACCGGATCCTGACCAACACCTACATCAACTCCTACCGCAAGCGGCAGCGCCAGCCCGTGCAGGCGCCCACCGAGGAGATCACCGACTGGCAGCTCGCCGAGGCCGAGTCGCACACCTCCAGCGGGCTGCGTTCGGCCGAGACCGAGGCGCTGGACCGGCTGCCCGACAGCGACGTCAAGGAGGCCCTCCAGCAGCTGCCGGAGGAGTTCCGCCTGGCCGTCTACCTCACCGATGTCGAGGGCTTCTCCTACAAGGAGGTCGCCGACATCATGGGCACGCCGATCGGCACGGTGATGTCGCGGCTGCACCGCGGGCGTCGTAATCTGCGCAAACTGCTCGAGCAGTACGCCGCGGAGCGTGGCTTCAAGTCCGCGTCCTCGAAGGGTTCGACCGCCGCTGCCGGCCGGGAGGTGTGACCGTGAGCTGTGGGAATCCGCACGAGACGGACTGCCGTGAGGTGCTCGCGGAGGTCTACCTCTATCTGGACCTGGAGTGCGGGGAGGAGCGGCGGACGTTGATCCGCCACCACCTCGACGAGTGTGGGCCGTGCCTGCGTGAGTACGGCATCGAGCAGGAGGTGAAGGCGCTGGTCGCCCGCTGCTGCGGCAACGAGACCGCGCCGGAGCAGCTGCGGGAACGCCTGCGGGTGCGCCTCACCGAGCTGGTGGTCTTCGAGAGCACGGAGTCGCGCGAACTGGCGGAGTGACCGCCGCCGCCGCGCGAGCGCAGGCGGGAGCACGTGGACCGGTGGCCCGGGTCGGATCCGACCCGGGCCACCGGTCTGTCCCGGCCCGGGGCCGGGGTGGTTCTTGATCCGCTCGGCGGGTACGCCCGCCGCCGATCAGGAGTTGGGGCGCTTGCCGTGGTTCGCGCCGCTCTTCTTACGGGCCTTCTTCTTACGGGCCTTCTTCGCCATGCTGTACCTCCCTGTGCTGGTCACGGTCCGACCGCGGGCGAGCGCGGCGGAGGTCGCGTACCGGTCCTCGCGGCATCCGGGGCCGACCCGGACGATGCTAGTGCCGACCGGGTCGCTCCCGGACCGCCGGGGGCGGGAGCGGCGTGCCGACCGACCGCTGCCGCTGTGGCCGGGGTCATGATTGGATACCGTTCGCAGGAACACCGGGTGGAGAGGGAGGGCCGGCACATGGCCGAGGAGATCCGCGCCGAGATGGTGGCGAACGTCTGGAAGGTCGTCGCGTCGGCCGGGGACACCGTGTCCGAGGGGGACACGCTGGTGATCCTGGAGTCGATGAAGATGGAGATCCCGGTGGTCGCCGAATCGGACGGCGTGCTCACCCGGCTCGCCGTGAACGAGGGTGACGTGGTGCAGGACGGCGACCTGATCGCGGTGATCGATTGACCGGCCTCCGGGTCCGGCGGGCCGAGCCGGCCGACTTCGCGGCGGTGGCCCGGCTGACGGTCGCCGCGTACGAGGCCGACGGCCAGCTCAAGGACGAGAACAGCTACGCCGTGGTGCTGGCCGACGTGGCCACCCGGGCGGCGAGCGGTGAGCTGCTGGTCGCCGTCGACGAGGCGAGCGGTGTCGTGCTCGGCGCGGTGACCTTCGTGCTGCCCGGCACCCCGTACGCGGAACTCGCCGGCCCGGGCGAGGCGGAGTTCCGGATGCTCGCCGTGGACCCGGCCGCGCAGGGCCGGGGCGCCGGGTCGGCCCTGGTCCGCGCCTGCGTGGCGCGCGCCGCCGAGCTGGGCTGCTCGGCCGTGGTCATCTGCGTACGCAGTGGAAAGGCGGCCGTCGCCCAGCAGATGTACGAGCGGCTGGGCTTCGTCCGGCTGCCGGAGAAGGACTGGTCGCCGCTGCCCGGCGTGGAGCTGCTCGGCCTGCGCCTGGCGCTGACCCGGAGCTGACCGGGCAGGGCCGCACGGTCAGTCGGCGTTGCCGATCTTCGCCAGCAGCTCGTCGGCGACCTCCAGCGCGATCTTCTTCCGCTCGTCGTCGGTGATGTCCGGGGCGCGCACCGCGAACCAGCTGCTGTGCACGGCGAAGAGGGTCAGCGTGGCACGGAGCTGGGCGGCCGGGGTGTCGTCGCCGCGGCAGAGCTGGTCGGCCAGGCGCAGCATCCGGTCGCGCATCTGCTGGCCGGCGGAGAGGCTCTTCAGCACGGTCTGGTTCTGTTCGAAGAAGCGCATCACCGAGGGCTGTTCGCTGGCGAACATGGCGTCGGCGTACCGGCTGATCAGGGTGCGGCGGGTGGCCAGGGTGGCCGGTTGCGACCGGGCCCAGTCGATCAGCTCGTCCATCCGCTGGAGGCGGTCCTCGACGAAGCTGTTGACGATCTCGTCCTTGCTCTTGAAGTGGTAGTAGAGCGCGGCCTTGGTGACCTTCAGCCGCTCGGCGATCTCCCGCAGCGAGGTCTTCTCGTACCCCTGCTCGGTGAAGAGCTCCAGCGCGACGGCCTGGATCCGTTGCCGCGTGCCGCCTGTGCTCTCCCTCACCTGTACCACCTAACTCGCTTGACGGGGTTCGCTGTCCAACTTACCGTGCGGCTAGTAAGGTAGCTAGCCGGGCGGCAAGTAAGTCGGTCACATTTCAGGGGGAGCTTACCCATGACTCAGGAAACCCAGGCCGGAGCGCGACCCAACGTCCGGGTCGTGCTGTTCGGTCTGATGATCGCGATGATGCTCGCGATGCTCGACAACATGATCGTCAGCACCGCGCTGCCGCGGATCGTCGGCGAGTTCGGCGGCGTCAACCACTTCACCTGGGTCGTCACCGCGTACGTGCTGGGCACCACGGTCTCCACCCCGATCTGGGGCAAGCTCGGCGACCTCTACGGCCGCAAGGCCGTCTTCCTCACCTCGGTGGTCATCTTCCTGATCGGCTCCGCCCTCTGCGGCATGTCCGGCTCGGACATGCTCGGCGGCGTCGACAACGGGATGATCGAGCTGATCGCGTTCCGGGCCGTCCAGGGCCTGGGTGCGGGTGGCCTGATGGTCGGCGTGATGGCGATCATCGGTGACCTGGTGCCGCCCCGGGAGCGGGGTCGCTACCAGGGCATGATCGCCGGCATCATGGCCATCGCCATGGTGGCCGGCCCGCTGGTCGGCGGCTTCATCACCGACAACCTCTCCTGGCGCTGGGCGTTCTATGTCAACCTCCCGCTGGGCGGCGTCGCGCTGCTGCTGCTGATCACCACCATGCACCTGCCGAAGTACCGCACCGAGCACAAGATCGACTGGCTGGGTGCCGCGCTGCTCTCCGTGGGCATCACCGCGATCGTGCTGCTCACCACCTGGGGCGGCAACGAGTACGACTGGACCTCGCCGCAGATCCTCGGCCTCGCGGGCCTGGCCCTGGTCGCCCTGGTGCTCTTCGGCCTCGTCGAGCGGCGGGTCCCCGAGCCGATCCTGCCGCTGAGCCTCTTCGCCAACCGGAACTTCGCCCTCATCTCGGTGATCGGCTTCCTGCTCGGCTTCGCGATGTTCGGCGCGATGAACTTCCTGCCGCTCTACCAGCAGACCGTGCAGGGCGCCTCGGCCACCAACAGCGGCCTGCTGCTGCTGCCGCTGATGTTCGGCATGCTGGTCGTGTCGCTGGTCGTCGGCCGGGCCATCACCACCACCGGCCGCTACCGGATCTTCCCGATCGTCGGTGGTGTGGTGATGACCCTCGGCATGTTCCTGCTCAGCCGGCTCGACGTGGACACCAGCAAGACCATGTCGTCGCTCTACATGGTGGTGCTCGGTGCCGGCATGGGCTTCCTGATGCAGACCTCGATGCTGATCGCGCAGAACAGCGTCGAGCAGAAGGACCTCGGCGCGGCGAGCGGCGGGGCCACCTTCTTCCGCTCCATCGGCGGTTCGTTCGGCATCTCGCTCTTCGGCGCGATCTTCGCCAACCGGCTCGCCGACTCCGCCGCCGGCAACGCGTTCAGCGGCGGCGGCGAGGGTGGCCGGATGGACCTGGAGAAGCTCAAGGAGCTGCCGGCGCAGGCACGGGAGCTGGTGCTCGGCGGCCTCGCCGACGCGATCTCGCACGTGTTCCTCTGGGCGGTGCTCTTCACCGTCGCGGTGCCGGTCCTCGCCTGGTTCATCAAGGAGATCCCGTTGCGCTCCAGCAACGACGCTCCGTCGGACGCCAGCGCCGAGGAGCAGGCCGAGGTCGCCCTCGGCAAGGCACCCGTCGCCTGACGCCCGTCCCTCGCGGCCACGCCCACCCCACTCCAGGGGTACGGCGTGGCCGCGCGGCATTCCGGCCGGGTCGCCGTGCGGCGTGGCGGTCAGGCGCGGCCGAACAGGGCGGCGAGGCGGCGCCAGAGCCGGCGCAGGGGACCGGGGCGGGTCGGACCGCCGGGTGGGGCGGCGGTCAGCTCGTGGGCCAGGGCGGCGGTCGCCTCGTCCAGGGCCGGGGTGGCCAGCGCCAGGTGGGCCAGCGACGCGGCGATCGGCACCCGGCGTTCGCGGGCCACGGCGGCCACGTCGGCGAGGCGTTCGGCCACCACGGCGGCCACGTCGGGGCGTACCGCGGGGTCCACCCAGGCGGCGGTGACCAGGGCGAAGAGCGCCGCCTCGGTGATCCAGTCCTCCACGCCCCAGACCAGCTCCACCAGCACCCGGCGCCGGGTGGACTCCGCCCACGGCTCGTCGGTGCGGTGGTGCAGCAGGCCCAGGCAGGCCCAGACCTGCACGCAGCGCACCCAGAGCGAGGGGTCCTGCCCGCCCAGCACCCGCCCCAGCGCGGTGGTCGGCGGCTCGGGCGGGTGCACCAGCACGCCGAGCAGATCGGTCAGCTCCAGCGTGGCCAGGCTCACCGCGGCGTCGTACGCGGCCGGGGGGTGGGGCCAGGCCGGGTGGGCGAGCTGCCGGACCCGTTCCGCCGCCGCCGGTGACGGGACGGGCAGGGTGGGGGCGGCGGTGGCGCCGTCGTACCGCCAGAGCTGGCAGGTGGTGGCCCGGCGGGGCTCCCGTGGGTCGGGCTCGACCGTCCCGGTCACCTCGACGTCCAGGCCGGGCACCGCCGCCGCCACGGTACGCATCGCGCTCGGCGGCTCCGGGGCGTCGAGGCGTACGGCCACCCGGGCGGTGTTCTCGTCGACCAGCGCCTGGCGGAGCGCGTCCAGCATCGGCCCGCCGGCCGGCGTGACCTGACCCAGCCACGGTCGGCTGCGGCAGCACTCGGCCAGGTCGGCGTGCTCGTGGCTGTCGTCGGGGTGGTCGCGGGCGAAGTCGGCGAGCGCGACCAAGTGCGCCACGTCCCCGTCGCGTTGGAACCGCAACCGGTGCGCGGTGTGCACCGCGCAGTCGAAGGTCGGGTCCCGGGCCAGCGCCCGGTCGATCCACTCCAGCGCCTCGTCCAGCCGGCCGTTGTCCGCCAGGGTGCCGGCGAGGTCGGCGTAGACGGCGAGGTCGTCGGGGTCGTGGGCGACCGCCCGGCCGAGCGCGGCGAGGGCGTCCCGGGTGCGGCCGGCGCTGCGGTACGCGTACCCGAGCCAGACCTCGCCGAGTTTGGACGGCTCCGCGCGTACCCCCCGGGAGGCCCACTTGATCGCGAGGGCGACCTCGCCGATCCGCCGGGCCAGCGCGGACGCCGCCCCCAGCAGGAGCGCGTGCTCCGGGTGCACGGTGACCGCGTTGCGGGCCAGCGTGAGGTAGGGCCGCAGCGGTTCCCGGGCGCGGCGCGGCACCGGGTCCGGTGCGGCGGCGCAGATCTGCATGAGGATCCGGGCGATCCGCTCCGGGTCGAGTCGTTCGGCCAGCTCGGGGGCGGTCACCCAGGGCACCCCGGCCCAGTCGACGGCGGGCGCGTAGCCGGTGGCGGCGGCCAGCAGGTCGAGCCCTTCGGCGGGTCGGCCGGCGGCGGCGAGCAGGTGCGCGCGGGCGACGACCGCGCCGACGAAGGCGTGGTGGCCGATCGGGAAGAGGTCGAGGTCGCCGCCGCTGGCCGCGGCCACCCGGGCCAGCGTCTCGTGCACCTCGGGCAGGGTGGGGGCGAGGACGAGCGCGGCGGAGACGTGCTCGGCCGCGTGCCGGAGGTCGCCGTCGGCCAGGGCCAGCCGGGCCAGCGCGAGTTCCCCCTCCGCGGGCAGCGCGGGGTCGTCCGTTCCCTCGGGCACGTCGTCCTCTCGCTCGTCGATTCACCGGCCGGGCAAGCCTAGGGGATGCTGCGTCGATTCGGTGATCCACTGCGCATTGCTGCTCGTTGCGTTGCTATTTTCGGCGCAAAGGTGCAAGACTGAGCACCGAACGCGCGAGAACCGCGCAGGAGGGAGTTCTTCGTGACGCGTCCAGGGGCCGGCATGGCCGCCGACATCGACGAGCAGCCGGCCGGCTACGAGCGGCTGCTCTCCGCCGAACACGCCGCGGCGATCGCCCGGGTGGCGGCGGTCATCGCCGAACGTCGGCCCCGACACGTGGTCTTCACCGCGCGCGGCACCTCCGACCACGCGGCCCTCTACGCGGCCTACCTGACCGAGATCCGCCTCGGGCTGCCCGCCGGCCTCGCCTCGCCGAGCGCGGTCACCGTCTACGGCGCCCGGCCCGACCTCTCCGACGCCCTCGTCGTCGGGGTCAGCCAGAGCGGCGGCTCACCCGACCTCGCCGAGGTGCTCCGGGTCGCCCGGGCCTCCGGCGCGCTCACCCTCGCCGTCACCAACGCCCCCGACTCGCCGCTGGTGGAGACCGCCGAGTTGAGCGTCGACATCGCCGCCGGGCACGAGCGGGCCGTCGCCGCCACCAAGACGTACACCGCCGAGCTGCTCGCGCTGCTGCTGCTCGTCGAGGGGGTACGCGCCGGCGACGGGGTGCTGCCGGCGGCCGAGCGGGCCGCCCTCGCCGTCCTGCCCGAGCTGGCCGCCCGTACCCTCGCCGACCCGACCCCGACGCAGCTCGCCCCCCGCTACCGGTTCGCCGGCCAGCTCGTCACCACCGGCCGGGGCTACGCGTACCCGACCGCCCGGGAGGCGGCGCTGAAGCTGATGGAGACCTCCTACCTGCCGGCGCTGGCCTTCTCCGGCGCGGACCTGCTGCACGGCCCGCTCGCCATGACCGACCCGGACGTGCCGGTGCTCGCCGTGGTCGGCTCCGGCCCCGGCGGCGAGTCGATGCGCCAGGTGCTGCCCCGGCTCGGCGAACGCCGCGCCGACGTGGTGGTGGTCGGCTCCGCCGCGGTCGAGGGCGCCACCCGGATGGCCGTCCCCGAGGTCGACGAGCGGTACGCCCCGCTGCTCGACATTCTCCCGCTGCAACGGCTGGCGCTGGCGCTGGCACTCGCCCGGGGCGAGGACCCGGACGCGCCCCGCGGCTTGAAGAAGGTCACCGCGACGATGTGACCCCCGGCGTGGCACCCTGTGAGGCGTGTCCACGCTGCGCGACCTCGCCGAGGAGCACACCCAGCTCCGCCCGGCCGACATCGACCACCTGCACCGGATCGCGGGGGACTGGCAGCTGCTGTCCGACCTCTCCTTCGCCGACCTGCTGCTCTGGGTCCCGGTGGACGGTGACGGCACCTTCGTCTGCGTCGCCCAGGTCCGCCCGACGACCGCCCCGACGGCGTACCTGGACGACCAGGTCGGGCGGATCGTCGGCGGGCCCGAGGTGGCGCACCTGGAGGTCGCCCACCGGCAGGGCCGGATCTGGCGGGAGGGCGACCCCGTCTGGTACGGCGACGTGCCCGCCCGGCACGAGGCGATCCCGGTACGGCTGCGCACCGCCGACGGGGAGGCCGGCGAGGTGATCGCTGTGGTCGGTCGGGACACCAACCTCTCCACCGCCCGGACGCCCAGCCAACTCGAACTGAACTATCTGACCACCGCCGACGACCTGGCCCAGATGATCGCCGACGGCACCTTCCCGCCGCCCCGGCACCCGGGCGAGACCACCTCCGCCCCCCGGGTGGGTGACGGGCTGGTCCGGCTGGACGCCAACGGCAAGGTCACCTACGCCAGCCCGAACGCGCAGTCCGCGTACCGGCGGCTGGGCTACGCCTCCCACCTGGTGGGCGAGGACCTGGCGAAGCTGCACCGCCGGCTGGCCGGCGACCCGCTCGAAGGCACCGACGCGGCGAACAGCATCCTGGCCGCGCTGCGCGGCGACGCCCCGCCCCGCCGCGAGGTCGACGCCCGCGGCGCCACCATGCTCACCCGGGCGCTGCCGCTGATGCCGGCCGGTGTGCCGATCGGCGCGCTGGTGCTGGTCCGCGACATCACCGAGGTACGCCGCCGGGACCGGGCCCTGATCACCAAGGACGCCACCATCCGGGAGATCCACCACCGGGTGAAGAACAACCTGCAGACCGTGGCCGCGCTGCTGCGCCTCCAGGCCCGGCGGGTCGCCATGCCGGAGGCCCGGGTCGCCCTGGAGGAGTCGGTACGCCGGGTCGCCTCCATCGCGCTGGTCCACGAGACGCTCTCCATGTCCAGCGACGAGGCGGTCGAGTTCGACGGCATCGTCGACCGGGTGGCCAGCGCGGCGACCGAGGTGGCGGCCACCGAGGTCACCGTCGGCATGCGCCGCCGGGGCAGCTTCGGGGTGCTGCCCGCCGAGATCGCCACCTCCCTCGTGATGGTCCTCAACGAACTGCTGCTCAACGCGGTCGAGCACGGCTTCCCGCCGGCCGACGACGAGGGCCCGGCCGGCCCCGAGCAGGGCGAGAAGCCCGAGGTGGTGGTCACCGCGCAGCGACACCGCAAGCAGTTGCACGTCTCGGTCGCCGACAACGGCCGGGGGCTGCCCGCGCAGTTCGACGCCGAACGGGGCGGCAAGCTCGGCCTGCAGATCGTCCGGGCGCTGGTCACCGGGGAGCTGCGCGGCACCATCGAGCTGCGCAACGGCGCGGCCGGCGGCACCGAGGCCGTTCTGGTCGTGCCGTTGGCCCGTCCCGCCGCCGACCGCGCCTGACCTGCGCGTGTCCCTCGGCGCGCGGGCGTCCGGCGGTTGCGTCAGCGGATGAGCAGGGCGACGGTCAGGCCGGGCCGGGGGTCGACCTGCGCGACCCGGAAGCCGTCCCGCAGCGCCGCGCCCTTCGCGCCGGGCACCGCCGCCAGCGGGTCGGCCCGCCGCCCGGCGACCACCAGCCAGACCCGCCGCACGCCGGCCAGGCACTCCGCCGGGCGGGGACACTCGCCGGCCCAGAGGTCCGCGCGCTGCCGCTGGTCGCGCAGCACCAGCACGTCGCGTGGCCGGTCCGACCCCAGGTGGTACGCCATGCCGAGGTCGAGGAAGAGCCAGCTGTCCCGGGGCGAGTAGACGATCGCGTCGCCGGGCTGCTGCCGATCGGCGATCACCCGGGCCGCGCCCCGGTAGTCCACCGTCGCACTGCGCGGCCACTCGTGGGTCCGCCGCAGCACCGCCTGGTCGGGCAGGCCCACCAGCCCGGCCAGGGCCACCACGGCCAGCGCCGGCCCGAGTCGTACGCCGGCCAGCGCCGCCCCGGCCAGCAGGCAGCCGAACGGCACCGTGAAGACCAGGTAGCGCGCCACCCAGAGCGGCACCACCAGCCCGACGGCGAAGAGCAGCAGCACCGGCAGCAGCACGCAGGCACCCGGCAGCAGCGCCCGCCGGCCGAGCCGCCCCGCGCCCAGCGCGGCGAGCCCCAGCAGCAGCCCGCCCACCACGCCGCTCTGCGCCACCCCGCCGGGCAACGCCGCCAGGTCGGTGAGCCGGGCCGCGTCCACCCAGTCGAGTTGCCGGGACCGCTGGCCGCGGGCCACCAGCACCAGCGGGGTGACCAGCAGTACGGCCGGCAGCAGCGCCACCAGCCACCGCAGCGCCACCCGCCGCCCGCGCTCCACCGACCTGTCGACGGGTGCGGGCCGCTCGGGTGGGCTGTGTGCGGGCTCGTCCCGTGGGGCTCGGATGCGGGCTGGCTGGTGTTGCTGGGTCTGGGTGTGTGCGGGCCGGTCCGGTTCGGGCGGGGTGTGGGCGGGGCGAATCGGCCGGTGGGTGGTGGGGTCGCGCCGCCTTGCGGCCAGCACCGCGAGGGCGTGGGCGGCGAGGAGGGTGAGGGCGATCAGGTGGGTCAGGCCCAGCGCCGCGACCGCGGCGGCGTACCCCGCCCAGCGTGGCCACGACGGCCGGCTCAGCGCCCCGACCAGCAGCAGGGTGGCGAGGACGGCGAGGAAGGTGGCGAGCGCGTACGGGCGGGCCTCCTGGGCGTACCGGGAGGTGCCGGGCAGGACGGCGAAGAGCAGCCCGGCCAGCAGCCCGACCCGGGCGTCGACCAGCCGCTCACCGAGCCGGGCGGTCAGTCCGGCCGCCCCCGCCATGGCCAGCACGGACGGCAGCCGCAGGGCGACGGTGGAATCCCCGGCCAGTGCCGTCCAGCCGTGCATGAGCAGGTAGTAGGGTCCCGTGGCCGCGTCGATGGTGCCGGCCAGCCGGACCAGGTCGCCGACCGGTCGGGTGGCCGCGCTCCAGGTCGCCAGCTCGTCCCGCCACAGCTGCGCCCGGCCGAGCCCGACGAGGGTCACGCCGAGGGTGAGCACGGTCGGCGCCACCCACACCGCCGGACGTCTCGCCTGCGAGAAACCCCACCTTCCGGACATAGCCCCCACGCGCCGAGCCTCCCACAACGCGCCCGCCGCCGCTGCCGAGCTGCGCGAGCTCGAAGATCACGCTCGATCCTGGATCGGGACCGGGTAGCCCGTGATGTGGGATCACACACGCGGTCATTGGCCGGTCGACCCGGCGTGTGGAAGCATGAGGCCATGACCGCCGCTGTCGTCCGCCGCTTCGTGGCCCGTCGCCACGTCGATTACGGCCGCGTGCGCAGCGCGATCTGTCCGGCCACCTGACGACGCCCGACCCATCTGTCTCGGGCGCGTACCCGCGCCGGCCGTCACGACATCGCCGTCCACGGTCCTCCCTCAGGGGCCGGCCGCCGCGTCCGCGCTCCCAGGCACCGCAGACAAACGGAGGACGCCGCGATGGCGGTCAGCAGCACCCCGACCCGGCCCGAGACCCCGGCGGCCCCTGCCGCCCGGGCTCCCCGCCGTCCACGCGGCGAGGGGCAGTGGGCGCTCGGTCACCGCGAGCCCCTCAACGCCAACGAGCGGATCAAGAAGGACGACGACCCGCTGAACGTCCGGGCGCGGATCGAGAACATCTACGCCCACCAGGGCTTCGCCTCGATCGACCCGCAGGACCTGCGCGGTCGGTTCCGCTGGTGGGGCCTCTACACCCAGCGCAGGGCCGGCATCGACGGCGGGCGTACCGCCGTGCTGGAGCCGCACGAGCTGGAGGACGAGTTCTTCATGCTCCGGGTACGGGTCGACGGCGGTGAGCTGAACCTGGCCCAGTTGCGGGTCGTCGCCGACATCTCCCGTGAGTTCGCCCGGGACACCGCCGACATCACCGACCGGCAGAACATCCAGTACCACTGGATCCGGGTGGAGGACATGCCGGAGATCTGGCGGCGGCTGGAGGCGGTCGGCCTGCAGACCACCGAGGCCTGCGGTGACTGCCCCCGGGTGGTGCTCGGCAGCCCGGTCGCCGGGGTGGCCGAGGCGGAGCTGCTGGATCCCACCCCCGCCCTCGACGAGATCGTCAGCCGGTACGTCGGCGACAAGGCGTACTCGAACCTGCCGCGCAAGTTCAAGACCTCGATCTCGTGGCTGGCCGACTCGCCGTACGAGACGAACGACATCGCCTTCCTCGGCGTGGAGCACCCCGAGCACGGCCCCGGCTTCGACGTCTGGGTCGGCGGTGGCCTGTCCACCAACCCGATGCTGGCCCAGCGGCTCGGCGTCTGGGTGCCGCTGGCCGAGGTGCCGGACGTCTGGGCGGGCGTGGTGGGCATCTTCCGCGACTACGGCTACCGCCGGCTGCGCAACCGGGCCCGGCTGAAGTTCCTGGTCGCCGACTGGGGCGTGGCGAAGTTCCGCGAGATCCTGGAGAAGGAATACCTGGGCCGCACGCTGCTCGACGGTCCGGCCCCGGAGCTGCCGAGCAAGCCGATCGACCACATCGGCGTGCACCGGCAGCGCGACGGCCGCAACTTCGTCGGGGCCGCCCCGGTGGTCGGGCGGGTCTCCGGCGGGCAGCTCGCCGAGCTGGCCGACGTGGTCGAGGCGCACGGCAGCGGCCGGGTGCGGCTCACCCCGTACCAGAAGCTGCTGGTGCTCGACGTGCCGCCGGAGCGGACCGAGGACCTGGTCACGGCGCTGCGCGGGATCGGCCTGGAGGCCCGGCCGTCGGCCTGGCGGCGCGGCACGATGGCCTGCACCGGCATCGAGTTCTGCAAGCTGGCCATTGTCGAGACGAAGCGGCGCGGTGAGGAGCTGGTGGCCCGGCTGGAGGAGCGGCTGCGCGACTTCGACGCGGACATCTCCATCCACCTCAACGGCTGCCCGAACGCCTGCGCCCGCACCCAGGTCGCCGACATCGGCCTGAAGGGCCAGCTGGTGGTGGGCCCGGACGGCCGCCAGGTGGAGGGCTTCCAGGTGCACCTGGGCGGTGGCCTCGGCATGGCGCAGGGGCAGACCGCCGGGTTCGGCCGCAAGCTGCGCGGCCTGAAGACCACCGCCGACGAGCTTCCGGAGTACGTGGAACGGCTGGCCCGCCGCTACCTGGCCGGCCGGACCGAGGGTGAGACGTTCGCCAACTGGGTGATCAGGGTCGACGAGGAGGACTTGCGATGAGCGATGCCCGATCTGCGCCTCTCTACTGCCCGTACTGCGGGGAGGAGGACCTGCGGCCGAGCGAGGCCGGCCACGGCGCCTGGGAGTGCCACGCCTGCGCCCGGGTCTTCACCGTGAAGTTCACCGGCCTGCTCAGCAAGGGAGTGACCCGATGACGTTGGCGTCGGCGACCAACCTGGGACTGGTCGGCATCGGCGGCGCGGCCGACCCGCAGCGCCGCGACCCGGAGGAGCTGCGCGCGCTGGCCGAACGGGCCGGCCGTGAGCTGGAGGGCGCCCCGGCGTTGGAGATCGCCCGCTGGGCCGCCGAGACCTTCGGCGACCGGTTCTGCGTCACCAGCTCGATGGCCGACGGGGTGCTGGCTCACCTGGTGTCCCGGGTCGCGCCGGGGGTGGACGTGGTCTTCCTCGACACCGGGCTGCACTTCCCGGAGACCCTGCGGGTGCGCGACGAGGTGGCCCGCCGGCTGCCGGTGAACGTGCGCTCGATCCGTCCCCGGATGACCGTGGGTCAGCAGGACGGCCAGTACGGCCCCCGGCTGTTCAGCAAGTCCCCGGACGACTGCTGCCAGCTGCGCAAGGTGGAGCCGCTGGAACGCGCCCTGAACGGGTACGACGCCTGGGCCGCCGGGCTGCGCCGCGACGAGTCGCCGACCCGGGCCAACACGCCGGTGGTGACCTTCGACGCCCGGCGCGGCAAGGTGAAGGTCAACCCGATCGCGACCTGGAGCCAGCAGGACGTGGACGCCTACATCTCCCGGCACGACATCCCGGTCAACGAACTGCTCGGCCGCGGTTACGGCTCGATCGGCTGCTGGCCGTGCACCCGGCGTACCAAGGCGGGGGAGGACCCGCGGGCGGGCCGCTGGGCCATGTTCGAGAAGACCGAGTGCGGCCTGCACGTGTGACCTCGACGGACGCCGGGGCGGACGTGGGGGCCGGTCCGGCCGGTGGGCCGGGCGCAGCGGCGGCGGACCCACCCGTCCCGGTGGTCCTGGTCGCTCACGGCAGTCGTGATCCCCGTGCCGCCGAGGCGATCCGGGCGCTGGCCCGGGCCGTGGCGGCGGCCCGCCCGGGCGTCACGGTGCTGCCGAGCTGGCTGGATCACACCGAGCCCGGTCCGGCCACCGTGCTGCGCGGGCTCGCCGACGCCGGGCAGCGCCGGGCGGTGCTGGTGCCGCTGCTGCTGACCGCCGCGTACCACCGGAAGGTCGACATCCCGGCGGCGGTGGCGGCGGCGCGGGAGTCGGGGCCGGAGCTGGACGTGCGGATCACCGACGTGCTGGGGCCGGCCGACGGGACGGTGGACGGCGCCCTGCTCAGCGGCTTGCGTCAGCGGCTGGCGGAGGCGGAACCGGGCCGGTACGACGCGGTGGTGCTGGCCGCGGCGGGCACCCGGGACCATCGGGCGCGTGGCTCGGTGGGTCGGGTGGCGGCGGTCCTCGGCGCGACCCTGGGTGTCCCCGCCCGGGTGTCGTACGCCTCGGCGGCACCCCCGGCGGTCGGCGTGGCGGTGGCGAAACTGCGGGCGGCGGGTGCCCGCCGGGTCGCGGTGGCCGCCTACTTCCTCGCGCCGGGCCTCTTCCACGACGCCGTGGTGGCGGACGCCCGCGCCGCCGGCGCGGTGGCCGTGGCCGACCCCCTCACCGACGTCCCCGCCCTGGCCGACCTGATCCTCCGCCGCGCCGACGCCACCACCCACCCCCACCCTGCGTGATCATGCGGTTGGCGGCGGTGAACGCGATCCACATCGCCGTCAACCCCATGATCACGCAGGGGGGTGTGGGCAGCAAGACGCCCCGGCCGGAGAGCCCGGCCGGGGCGTGGAGCTGTGTGAGATGGGTCAGGCAGAGTGAGCGCGCAGCACCCGGAGACCGCCGCGGCGCTTGACCGCGCGGCGCTCCTCCTCGCTCATCCCGCCCCAGACACCGGCGTCCTGACCGGACTCGAGCGCCCACTTCAGGCACTCGTCGGTCACGGAGCAGCGCCGGCAGACAGCCTTGGCCTGCTCGACCTGCAGGAGAGCCGGACCGGACGTCCCGATCGGGAAGAACAGCTCCGGGTCCTCGTCGCGGCAGACAGCATGGTGACGCCAGTCCATGGCGGCAACACTCCTCATTCTGGATGGGCGGCAGATAACGCTTTCGTGCTTTTCCTATATGCATCCGCAATGCCGATTGGTGACGGTCAGCATCCATCATTTCGGCGCTGCGTGAGCAGGCTGCGGGTCCCCTGGACCTGCTGGAACAGCTCAACCTGCCGAGCATATCCAGGCAATGTCCCGGTAACTCAAGTTCGCTTGTGAATACTTTCACGAACTGTCGCGATGTCAAGGGTGACGCTCGGAAAAACTCCGATCAGTGAGCGGGCTCACCACCCTTATGTCCGGTTTCCAGAGCGCCCTGGTGACCCGGGATACCACAGTCGAGGATCAATATAGTACGGTCCGCGTGACATTGCTGACATTTCCGGCACCTCCTCCTCGGTGTGGCGTGCCACCGCCCGGGTGCGGTGGGTCACCGCCTCAACCGACGGGAGTACCCGAGACCTAGCAGATTACTCTCAGTGCGGCCGGAACGGATGTGAATCTTACTTTCTCCCGCTCCCCGAGATAGTCGCCGTCGAGCTGAAAGGCCTGCGGACGGGCTGAGAGCAGGGTGAACTCGGCCACGTCGTGCAGCCGCAACACCTGGCGACCGCGTGGATCGGCGTCTCGGGACAGGAACTGCGTCACTGTGCGTGTCGTACTGGCCACGCGTAGCTGACGCATCGCCAGCACGTCCAACCCGAGGTCGAACGACGCCTCCGGGTTCGGGTTGATCTCCCGGTCACCGAGGTACGTCCACGGGGCCGTGTTCTGGATGATGACCGTGGCCAGCTCGCCCTCGGCGGCCTCACCCGGCCGTTCCAGGCTGATCGCCGGATGCCGACGGTCCGAGCCGAGGAAGTACTGCCCGACCGTGGACCGCAGATAGAGCGCGGGAGTGGACACCCGGCCCCGCTTGCGGGCCTGCTCCACGCGGTGGATGACGGCGGCGTCGATGCCGAAGCCGGCGCAGAAGGTGAAGTAGCGGTCGTCGGCGCGGCCCAGGCCGATCGTCCGGGACCGGCCCAGGCGCAGCGCCTCCAGGATCATGCTGGTGCCGTCCGGCCATTCCCGGGGCAGGCCGAGCGCGCGGGCGAAGACGTTGGTCGAACCGCCCGGCACGGTGGCCAGCGCGGGCAGCCGCTCCGCCGAGGAGTCGCCGGTGCGGAACGTCGGCGGCTCCGCCGCCATCAACCCGTTCACCACCTCGTTGACGGTGCCGTCGCCGCCGAGCGTGACCACCAGGTCGACGCCCTCCTCGGCGGCCTCCCGGGCCAGGTCCATCGCGTGGCCCCGGCGGCGGGTGTACCGCACCGACAGGTCTACTTCACTGCGCAGCGCCCGGACCAGGACGTCCCGGCTGCGTTCGCTGGTGGTGGTGGCCTTGGGATTGACCACCAGGACGGCCCGCATGGGCGGCACTGTACCGCGATCACCCACCGGTATCGTGGCGCGCGTGACGATCGACTCGGACCCGGCCCCGACCACGCTCCGCTGGGCGGTGCTCCTGCTGCGCGCCGAAGCGGTCGCGCTCGGGCTGGTCGCGGTCTGGCTGATCTGGTCCGACCTCACCGCCCGGACCACCGACCTCACCTCGGCGCTGCTCGTCACCGGGTTCGCGGTCGCCGGCGCGGCGGCGCTCTGGGCCCTGGGCGCGGCGCTGGCCCGCCGGAAGGCCGGCGCCCGCGCCCCGGCCATCGTGCTCCAGTTGATGCTGCTGCCGATCGGCTGGTACATGATCCAGGGCGGGCTGGGCTGGCTCGGCCTGCCGCTGATGGCGCTCGGCCTGGGCGTCACCGGTCTGCTGGTCAGCCCGCCGACCACCCGGGCCCTCGGCCTGCACTGAGCCCTCCGCCGCCCAACCCCCGGCGGCACCACGCCGGCCCATCCCGGCACCCCCGAGCGCCGGACCATGACCGGCCGGCGCTCCGGCCGTAGCTGATCAAGAAGTTTGCGTCGCTCAGGCGGCGAACGCCGACGCAAACCTCTTGATCAACCAGGCGGGGCGGGGCGAGGCGTGGGTGGGTCAGTAGCGGGAGGCGCGGCGGGTGAGCAGCGAGATGGTGGCCCGGCCGTCGGCCGCCCGCGCGGCCGCGCCCGTGGTCAGCGCGGTCAGCACCTTCCAGGCGAAGGACGACTCGGACGGCAGTGTGGCGCCGCGTACGGTCGGTACGGTCACCTCGACGGTGAGCGCGTCGTCGGTGACCGCGAAGCGGCACTCCAACTCGGCGTCCCGGGTGGCGATGGCGAGCAGCATCGCGCACGCCTCGTCGACCGCGATCCGCAGATCCTCGATCTCGTCGAGGGCGAACTGCAGCCGGGCCGCGAGGCCCGCCGTGGCGGTACGGAGCACGCCGAGATAGCCGCCGTCGGCGGGCACGGTGAGGTGCACCACGTCGTCGTCGGTCGCTGGCTGGCCGGTCAGTTGAGTCACGCCTCATCCCCCTGGTGCGGGACTCTACCCGGTCAGTCGGCGGGCCGCCTCGGCGCGGCCGTCGCCTGACCGGCGAGCTCGTGCAACGCCTTCCCGGCGAGCCGGTACGGCACCCACTCGTCCATCGGCGTCGCGCCGATGGCGGCGTAGAAGTGCGCGGCGGGATTCCAGTTGAGCATCCACCAGTCCAGCCGCCGGTAGCCCCGCTCGACGCAGATGGCCGCCAGGGTGGCCAGCAGCAGTCGGCCGGCGCCGGTGCCCCGGGCGGTCGGGCGGACGTACAGGTCCTCCAGGTAGATGCCGTGGACACCTTCCCAGGTGGAGAAGTTGAGGAACCAGAGCGCGAAGCCGATCGGCTGGTCGGCCGGATCGACTGCGACGTGCCCGTACAGCGCCGGTGCCGGACCGAAGAGAGCGGCGGTGAGCTGCTCGGCGGTGAGGTGGCACTGCTCGGGGGCGCGTTCGTAGTCGGCGAGTTCGTGCACCATCGCGACGACGGCCGGCACGTCGGAGGGACGTGCCGGCCGGATCGTCGGTGCCTGGTTGACCAGGGTCACGCCTTCTTGGTCTCCCAGAAGATCTTCGAGATCTCGTCGATCTTCTGGAGCAGCTCATCGGCCTTGGCCGGGTCGGTAGCACCCTTGGCGCCGGCCGCGCCGGCCGCCTTGGTGGCCTCGTTGAAGAGCTGGTGCAGGTGCGGGTACTTCTCGAAGTGGGCCGGCTTGAAGTAGTCGGTCCAGAGCACCCAGAGGTGGTGCTTCACGAGCTCCGCCCGCTGCTCCTTGATCAGGATGGCCCGGGTGCGGAACTCCGGGTCGGTGTTCGCCTGGTACTTCTCGCAGATCATTTTGACCGACTCGGCCTCGATCCGGGCCTGCGCCGGGTCGTACACGCCGCACGGCAGGTCGCAGTGCGCGCTGGCGGTCACACGGGGCGAAAGGATGCGGGGAAGTCGCATCAGGGTCCTCCATGGGATGTTTGCGATGATCCAAGCCGACATTACTCCTGGACATGCTCCCCGGCGGGCTGGAGGTGAAACCCGGTGCGTACCGGAGAAGAACCGGCCGCCCCCGCCCTGCGCGGTCCGCTGGTACCGGTCCTGGTCACCGGGCCGTCCATGGCGCCGACCCTGCGGCACGGGGACGCCGTGCTGGTGCGTACCGGCGGCCGGGCGGTCCGCCCCGGCGACGTGGTGGTCGCGGTCTTCCGCAGCCGCCCCGAGCTGCTCGTGGTCAAGCGCGCGGTCCGCCGCCACGACGGCGGCTGGTGGGTACGCGGCGACAACGACCTGGTCACCGACGACTCCCGGGCGTACGGGGTGGCCGACGTCCGGGGGCGGGTGGTGGCCCGCTACTGGCCCCGTCCCGGGCCGGTGCGGAACCGGCCGGGGCGGTGACGCCCGGGAGTGGATATGACCCCGCTCACATCGGCGCTCCGCGCGCGCCACTATGCTCGGAAAGTGCCCGGGTGACCCCCCGCACCGCCCGCCCCGCTCGTCGCTGACCTCGCGGCTGAGCCGGCCGGTCCGTCTGCTCGACAGATCCTGGAGTCACCAATGTCTTCGTCCACCGTGGACCCCGCTGATCCCGTCTTCCGGCTGCACGTCGGCGGCAAGATGGCCGTCGCCTCGACCGTTCCGCTGACCAGCCGGGAAGACCTCTCCCTCGCGTACACGCCGGGGGTGGCCCGGGTGTGCGAGGCGATCGCCGCCGACCCGGCCCTCGCCGACGACTACACCTGGGTGTCGCACACCGTCGCCGTCGTCACCGACGGCTCGGCCGTGCTCGGCCTGGGCAACATCGGCCCGCGCGCCGCGCTGCCGGTGATGGAGGGCAAGGCGGTGCTGTTCAAGCAGTTCGCCGGCGTGGACGCGGTACCGATCTGCCTGGACACCCAGGACGTGGACGAGATCGTGGCGACGGTGAAGGCGCTCGCGCCCTCGTTCGGCGGGATCAACCTGGAGGACATCAGCGCCCCGCGCTGTTTCGAGGTGGAACGCCGGCTGGACGAGGAGCTGCCCATCCCGGTCTTCCACGACGACCAGCACGGCACCGCGATCGTGGTGCTGGCCGCGCTGCGCAACGCCGCCACCCTGCTCAACCGCAAGCTCGGCGACCTGCGGGTCGCGGTCAGCGGTGCCGGCGCGGCCGGCGTGGCGGTGACCAAGATGCTGGTCGCCGGGGGAGTGAACCCCGATCAGGTGGTGGTCTGCGACTCCAAGGGGATCATCGGCCGGCACCGCGAGCTGACCGGCACCAAGGCGGAGCTGGCGGCGACCACCAACGCCGAGGGCCGCCAGGGCGACATCACCGAGGCGCTGCGCGGCGCCGACGTGCTGGTCGGCGTCTCCGGCGGCCAGATCCCCGAGGCGGCGATCGCCGGCATGGCTCCCGGTGGCATCGTGTTCGCGCTGGCCAACCCCACCCCGGAGGTGCACCCGGAGGTGGCCGCCCGGCACGTGGCGGTGGTGGCCACCGGGCGCAGCGACTACCCCAACCAGATCAACAACGTGCTCGCCTTCCCCGGCGTGTTCCGGGGTGCGCTCGACGCCCGCGCGACCCGGATCACCGAGGGGATGAAGGTGGCCGCCGCCGACGCGATCGCGGGCGTGGTCGCGCAGGCGCTGACGCCCGAGGCGATCGTGCCGTCCCCGCTGGACCCGCGGGTCGCCCCCGCGGTCGCCGACGCGGTCGCCGAGGCCGCCCGCCGCGACGGCGTAGCCCGCCGCTGACCCCCCCGCCCCCGCGTCGCCCCGCCGCTCCCGCCCCGCGTCGCCCCGCCGCGCCCGTCAAGATCCGCACAGTTTCACGGAAAAAGTGGCTTCCCCTCGTCGGGAAGCCACTTTTTCCGTGAAACAGCGCGATCGTGGACGGCGGTGGGTGGGGGTGGGGGCGTGGGGGTTGTTACGGTGCGGATCATGCGTGCCGCCTATGCCTCGGCCTTCGACGCCGACAACCCGCTCACCGCGCTCACCGTCGGCGACCGTCCCGAGCCGACCCATCCGCAGGACGACTGGGTCACCGTGCAGGTCGCGGCCAGCTCGCTCAACCACCACGACCTCTGGTCGCTGCGCGGTGTCGGGCTCGGCGCCGACCAGCTGCCGATGATCCTGGGTTGCGACGCGGTCGGCACCGACCCGGACGGCAACCAGGTCGTCATCTACCCGGTCGTGCCCACCCCGGGCGACCCGCGCGGGGTCTCCATCCTCTCCGAGCACTTCCAGGGCACCTTCGCCGAGCGGGTGGCCGTACCCCGGATGAACCTGCTGCCGCTGCCGGCGGGCCTGGCGGCGACCGACGCGGCGTGCCTGCCCACGGCCTGGCTGACCGCGTGGCGGATGCTCACCACCAAGGGCCGGGTCGACGAGGGCGAGGCGGTGCTGGTGCAGGGCGCGGGCGGCGGCGTGGCCACCGCGGCCGTCGCGCTGGGTGTCGCGCTCGGCAAGCGGGTGTACGCGACCAGCCGCGACGCCGCCAAGCGGGAGCGGATCACCGAGCTGGGCGCGACCGCGCTGGAACCCGGCGCCCGGCTGCCCGAACGGGTCGACGTGGTGATCGAGACGGTCGGCGCGGCCACCTTCGACCACTCGCTGAAGTCGGCGGCCCCGATGGCCCGGATCGTGGTCTCCGGGGCCACCGCCGGCCACGAGCCCAAGGTCAACCTGCGTCGGGTCTTCGCCATGCAGCTGGAGATCCTGGGCACCTCGATGGGCACCCCCGCCGAGCTGACCGAGCTGCTCGCGTTCTGCGCCGAGCACGAGGTGCGCCCGGTGGTCGACAGCGTGATCCCGTTCAGCCGCATCGAGGACGCCTTCGCCCGGCTCGCCTCCGGCGACGTCTTCGGCAAGGTCGTCATCGACCACACCGCCTGAGCCGGTGGGGAAGGGGCCTCACGGCAGGGGCCCCTTCCTCACAGGTGGTCGTCGAGGGTGGCGAGGTTGCCGCGGGTGGCGTCGGTGGGGAGGCGGTCCTTCGCCGCCGCGTCGCCGTAGAGGGTCCAGCGGAGGAACTCGACGGTGGTGTCGGAGACCACCCGCAGCGCCTTGCCGTCGCTGAGCAGGGCCCGGCCGTGGTCGCCCTTCGGCAGGCTCAGCATGGCCTTCGGCCAGGGCACCGCGTCGTAGACCGCCTTCCCGGCCGCGTAGGCCACCACCTCGTCGGCCTCGCCGTGCACGAAGAGCTGCGGGGCGGCGGCCCCGGCGAAGGCGGTGCCGACCCCGAGCCCGGTGCCGGCGAAGACCACCCCGGCGTCCAACCGCTCGTCCCGGCCCGCCGTGAAGAGCCCGATCGTGGTCACCCCGCCGGCCGAGTGCCCGGCCGCGGCCACCCGGTCGGTGGCCAGCCGGCCGCGCAGCGGGTCGCCGGCCTTCGCGTCGAGCGCCAGCACCCGGGTCAACGCGTACGACACGTCGGCCGGCTGGTTGAGCACGTCGAGCACGTTGCCGTCGCCGCCGGCACCGGTGTGCGGGAACCGGGGCGCGGCGACCACGAAACCGGCCGCCGCCCAGCGGGTGAGCAGCAGCTGGTAGTCCTCCGGCCGGGCACCCAGCCCGTGGCTGAACATCACCACCGGGAACCGGCCGTCCGCAGCCGGTGCCGAGCGCTTCGCCGCGCCGCCCGCCGCACCCTCGGCCGGATACCAGACGGTCACCGGCAGGGCGCGGTCGCCGCCCCGGTTCAGCTTCAGCTGGCGTACGCCGACCGCGAAGGGGTCGGTGGGGGCGTGCCCGGCGGGGACCCGGGGCGCGGGAGTGGTCGCCGTCGGCAACCCGGTCGGTGCGGTGCGCGGAGCGGGCGCGGTCTGCGCCGAGCAGCCCGCCAGACCGACGGTGAGCAGCGCGGCGGCGACCAGGGCGGGGGTACGGCTTCGGAGCATGAAGACGATTGTGCCTCGCGATCCGCGCCGGCCGTCCCGACTTCGGGTCGGGTCACAGCCCGGGCGGCCGGCCCGTCGGTCGTGCGGTCCGGGCGGCACGGAGCCGGGCCAGGTCCGTGGCGTCCTTCGGGCGGCGGGGCCGCTCCGGCATCCACACCGGGAACATCTCCTTGAACTCGATCTGCGCGGCCACCGCGATCACCGGTGCGGTGAGCGCCCCGATCCGGCCGGGCGGGGCGTCCAGCAAGCCGTCCGGCAGCGGCGTCCCCGTCCACGGTCCGGCCCCCACCACCACCCGCCCGGCGGCGTCCCGGGCCAGGTGGGCGACGCTCAGCTCGACGTCGTCGCGGAGCAGGTCGAGCTGCAACTCCACCGGCATCCGCGGGTCCGGTCGCCAGCCCCGGGCGGTGAGCAGCGCGGCGAGCCGGTCGGCGTCGGACCGCCAGCAGTACCAGTCGACGTCCACGTGCGGCCGGGTCACCTCGCCGAGGTGGAAGTCCATCGCCCAGCCGCCGCGCAGCCACACCGCGATCCCGGCCGCCCCGGCGACCCGTACCACCTCGTCGATCGCCGCCAGCTGCCGCCCGGCCAGCCCGTCCTCCGTCACCGGCCGCACGCTACCGCCGCGTCCCGCCGGCCGCAGCCCTGGTCCGCCGGGATACGCGGACGGCCGGGCCGGCTGGGGGTGCGGTGAGGCGGGTCGGCCGTGCGGACCGGCTGCGGGTGCCGTCCGGTCGGGACGCCTCGGCCGGGTGGATCGGGGTTCCCGGCACCGGCCCGGCGGGACCCTGACCGGCGACCGACTTCGCTAGGGTCACGCGCATGGCTGAGAACTACACCGACCCGAGCGGCAACACCGCGCAGTTCCGCGCCTTCGTCGACGCGCCCGAGCCGGCCGGGGCGGCACCGGCACCGTCCCGGCTGCCGTTGATCGCCGGCGTCGCGGTTGCCGCCGTCGTGCTGGTCGGCCTGGTCGCCTGGCTGGCCCTGGGCTGACCACGGTCGGCCCGGCACGCCACCACGACAAACCCCGTTCGGGAGCGGCGCGCTGGTCAGCCTCCTGCGGCGGCCACCACGGCCCGGGTCTCCCGGGCGATCTCCCGCTCCTCGTCGGTGCCGATCACGCAGACCGCCACCTCTGCGCCGTCCGGTGAGATCACCCGGTCGCCGCTGTCGTCGTTGCGGGCCGGGTCGACGACGACGCCGAGCCGCTCCAGCCCGGCCAGCGCGGCGGCCCGGACCTCGGGGGAGTGCTCACCCACCCCGGCGGTGAAGGTGATCGCGTCGACCCGCCCGAGCAGGGCGTAGTACGCCCCGACGTAGCCGGTGATCCGGCGGCGGTAGACGTCGAAGGCGAGCGTCGCGGCGGCGTCCCCGTCCGCCCGGCGGGCCAGCACCTCCCGCATGTCGTTGACCCCGGTCAGCCCGAGCAGCCCGCTGCGGTGGTTGAGCAGGTCGTCGATCTGGTCGACGGCCATCCCGGCCTCGCGGCGCAGGTGGAAGATGATCGTCGGGTCGAGGTCGCCGCTGCGGGTGCCCATCACCAGGCCCTCCAGCGGGGACATGCCCATCGAGGTGGCCACGCTCCGGCCGCCCTCGACGGCACAGGCGCTCGCCCCGTTGCCCAGGTGCAGGGTGATCGTGTTCAGCTCCCCGTACGGGCGGTCCAGCAGCTCCGCCGTGCGCTTCGAGACGTACGCGTGCGAGGTGCCGTGGAAGCCGTAGCGGCGGATGTCGTACCGCCGGGCGGTCTCCCGGTCGATGGCGTACGTGGCGGCGGCCTCGGGCAGCGTGTGGTGGAACGCGGTGTCGAAGACGGCCACCTGCGGCACGTCGGGCAGCGCCTCCCGGGCCACCCGGATGCCGGCCAGGTTCGCCGGGTTGTGCAGCGGGGCGAGCGGCACCAGCTCCTCGATCGCGGTGAAGACCGCGTCGTCGATTCCGACCGGCTGGGTGAAGCGGCGCCCGCCGTGCACCACCCGGTGCCCGACCGCGTCCAGCCCGGTCAGGTCCAGCCCGTCCAGGATCTGCCGGACCGCCGTCTCGTGGTCGGCCGGACCGCCGCCCGGCTCGCCGACCCGCTCGACCGTGCCCTTCGCGTCGACCGTCTCACCCGTGTAGAGCCGGTACTTCACCGACGAGGACCCGCAGTTGAGGACGAGGACCCGGCTCATGACGACTCCCCGGCGGACGCCTGGATCGCGGTGATCGCGACGGTGTTCACGATGTCGGGCACGGTCGCGCCCCGGGACAGGTCGTTGACCGGCCGCCGCAGGCCCTGCATGACCGGGCCGACCGCCACCGCCCCCGCCGACCGCTGCACCGCCTTGTACGTGTTGTTGCCGGTGTTCAGGTCCGGGAAGATGAACACCGTCGCCCGGCCGGCCACCTCGCTGTCCGGCAGTTTCGTCGCCGCGACCTGCGGGTCGATCGCCGCGTCGTACTGGATCGGGCCCTCGACCAGCAGCTCCGGGCGGCGCTCGCGGACCAGCTCCGTGGCCGCCGCGACCTTCTCCACGTCGGCGCCCGCCCCCGAGCTGCCGGTGGAGTACGACAGCATCGCCACCCGCGGCTCGATGCCGAACCGGGCCGCCGTGTCGGCCGAGGAGATGGCGATGTCGGCGAGCTGGGCGGCGTCCGGGTCGGGGTTGACCGCGCAGTCGCCGTAGACCAGCACCCGGTCGGCGAGCAGCATGAAGAAGACGCTGGACGCGACGGAGACGCCCGGCACGGTCCGGATGATCTCGAAGGCGGGGCGGATGGTGGCGGCGGTGGTGTGGGTGGCCCCGGAGACCATGCCGTCGGCGTGGCCGGTCTGCACCATCATCGTGCCGAAGTAGTTGGGTTGGGCGACGATGTCGTGGGCCAGCTCGACGGTGACGCCGCGGTGGGCGCGCAGCTTCGCGTACGCCTCGGCGAACTCGTCCCGCCACGGGCTGGTGGCCGGGTCGACCACCTGGGCGTCGCCGACGTCGATGCCCAGTTCCCGGGTGCGCCGGGCGATGTCGTCGGGGCGACCGAGCAGGGTCAGGTCGGCGACGCCCCGGCGTAGCAGGATCTCCGCCGCGCGCAGGATCCGCTCCTCGCTCCCCTCCGGCAGCACCAGCCGGCGACGCGCCGCCCGGGCCCGGTCGATCAGGTCGTACTCGAACATCAGCGGGGTGACCCGTTCGCTGCGGCTGACCCGCAGCCGGCGGGCCAGGTCGACGGTGTCGACGCAGCGTTCGAAGGCGCCGAGCGCGGCCTCGACCTTGCGCGGGTTCTCCGCGCTGGGCCGGCCCTCGATCCGGCTGGACGCGGCGACCGTGTCATAGCTGTCGCTGGGCACGGAGAGCACCGCGAGCCCGGTGTTCAGCCCTTCGACCAGCCGCATCGCCCGCGGGTCGGGCTGCTCGCCGAGGGTCAGCACCAGCCCGGCCACCGACACCTGGCCGGCGACGTGCGCGGCGCTCGCCGCGACCAGCAGGTCGGCCCGGTCGCCGGGGGTGATCACCAGCGCGCCCTCGGTCAGGTGGTCGAGCAGGGTCGGCACGTGCGCCGCGCCGACCACGTAGTCGAGCACGTCCCGGCCGAGCGCGGCGTCGTCGCCGGCGAGCAGGGTGGCGCCGAGCGCCGCCGCCACCTCGGCCACCGTCGGCGCCGACACGGTCGGCACCTCCGGGATGGCGTACGTCGGCACGGGCAGCTCGGGCAGCGTCATCGGCCCCGGCACCCGGTTGGCGATCACCGCCAGCACGGTCGCGCCCAGGTCCGCCAGGTCGTGGTACGCCCCGCGCGCCGCCGCCGCGATCGCCTCCGGCTCCTGGCCGTACCCGTCGATCACGGGCACCACCACGCTGCCGAACTCGGTGGCCAGCCGGGCGTTGAAGGCCAGCTCGCGGGGGCCGGCGCCGTCCCCGTCGGCGAAGTCGCTGCCCACCACGACGACGGCGGGGCAGCGCCGCTCGACCTCCCGGTAACGCTCGACGATGCGGGAGATCAGCTCCTCCCGTCGCCCGTCGGCGACCAGCGCGTTCGCGTCGGCGTAGCTGCTGCCGTGCAGGTCGTCGACCGGCAGGTCGACCCGGTAGCGGTCGGTGAGCAGGGCGAGGATCGGGTCGGGGCCGGTGCCGGCGACCAGCGGCCGGAACGCGCCGATCCGGTCCACCTGCCGGGAGAGGAGTTCCGCGAGGCCGAGGGCGATGGTCGACTTCCCCCCGCCGGACCCCACGCTGGTCACATAGACGCTGCGGGCCACGAGGACCACGCTACAAGATCGCGGTGGGGCCCGCCCGGGTCCTTGGGCCCGGGCCGGCCGACCCGGTCGGTCAGGGCGCGGTGGGCGTGGCGGCCCGGCCGGTCGCCTCGTCGACCGGCGGCGGCTCGGGCAGTTCGGCGGAGCGCAGCAGGGCGTCGCTCTTCGCCACCCAGGCGGCACCGAAGGTGATGACGGCGACCGTCTCGCACCACAGCACCGGCTTGACCGTGTGTCGCACGTCGGCGGGCAGCACGGTGCTGGCCAGCGCCAGCCCGATCGCGACCAGGATGAGCAGGCCGCACCCGCGGTAGAACCGGTTGGCCGGGCGGGACGGCGGCACGCCCGCCCGGTCGGGCCGGGTGAAGAGGAACAGGCAGAAGACCGCGAGCAGCACGAACAGGGCGGCGGCGGCCACCTGGTGCACCACCCCGACGGTCCGGTCGACGCGGTCCGTGCTGCCGACCGGCACGCCGACCGTGGTGGGGCAGAGGGCCACCACGATCGCCAGCAGACCGGCGACGGTGCTCAACACGTCGTCCGGCCGGCGGTAGCGGTAACTGATCAGGAACACCCCGATCGCGCAGAGCGCGCCGACGAAGACGTCCCGCAGTTCGGAGTGGTAGTAGCCGCTGAGCGAGTCGAGCAGGGTGGGCCGCCGGGTGGCGAGGAGGTGGCCCACCATCAGCACGACCGGCAGCGCGATGCCGACGGCACCGACACCGAGGCGCAGCCGACGGACGGTCACCGCGTCCTGCGGGGGCTTGCGGGCGGTGGGGTTCATTTCCGCCTCCTGACCTGCGGCGGGACGCTTCCTCCCAGTTCACACCCATGACGCCCCGGCGTCAATCGGTGACTTTCAGTCGTCGTCTTCGTCGTCGAGGCGGGCCAGCCAGGTGGCGAAGCGCTCGATCGGGGTCTCGAACTCGGGGTTGAGGTCGACGAAGTCGCGCAGCCGCTCGCCCAGCCACTCCAGGCTGACCTGCTCCTCGCCCCGGCGCTCGACCAGTTCCTCGATGCCACGGTCGGTGAAGTACACGGTGTTCCTCTCGTCGTACGGACGCCGACGGCAGCGGCCCGCCCCGGAGCCGGGACGGGCCGCTGCCGGACGGGTCACGGGCGGGGCAGCGCCGCCTCGATCAGCGCGTTCAGCTCGACCTCGTGCATCTTCGCCGAGCCCACCGCCGGGGCGGCGGCGGCGGGCCGGGAGATGCGGCGCAGCCGGACCTCGGACAGGTGCTCCAGCAGGTTGAGCGCCACGAACGACCAGGCGCCCTGGTTGGCCGGCTCCTCCTGCACCCAGGCGAAGTCCTCCGCGTTCGGGTACTGCGCCAGGGCGGCCCGGACCTCCTCGACGGGCAGCGGGTAGAGCTGCTCCATCCGGATGATCGCGGTGTCCGTGACACCCCGCTCGGCCCGCGCCTGGAACAGGTCGTAGTAGACCTTGCCCGAGCAGAGCAGCACCCGCTTCACCTGCTCCGGTGCCGGTGCGGCGGTGTCGGCCAGGACCGGGGAGAAGGTGCCGGTGGTGAAGTCCTCCACCGGGGAGACGCAGAGCTTGTGCCGCAGCAGCGACTTCGGCGTGAACACCACCAGCGGCTTGCGCTTCGGCGACAGGGCCTGGCGGCGCAGCAGGTGGAAGTAGTTCGCCGGGGTGGTCGGGATGGCCACCCGCATGTTGTCCTCGGCGCAGAGCTGGAGGAAGCGCTCCGGGCGGCCGGAGGTGTGGTCCGGGCCCTGGCCCTCGTGACCGTGCGGCAGCAGCAGGGTGACCGCGGAGCGCTGGCCCCACTTCACCTCGCCGGAGGAGATGAACTCGTCGATCACCGACTGGGCGCCGTTGACGAAGTCACCGAACTGGGCTTCCCAGCAGACCAGCGCGTTGATGTTCTCCACCGAGTAGCCGTACTCGAAGCCCATCGCGGCGTACTCGCTCAGCAGCGAGTCGTGCACGAAGAAGCGGGACCGCTCGCCGCCGGCGGTGAGCGACTTCAGCGGCAGGTAGTCGTCGCCGGTCTTCGCGTCGACGACCGAGGCGTGCCGCTGGACGAAGGTGCCCCGGCGGGAGTCCTGCCCGGCGAGCCGGACGGTGACCCCGTCGTGCAGCAGCGAGCCGAACGCGATGATCTCGCCGTAGCCCCAGTCGATGTTGCCCTCGACGGACATCTTCGCCCGCCGGTCGAGCAGCTGCTGGATCCGCTTGTGCGGGGTGAAGCCCTCCGGCAGGTTGACGTGCGCCTCGCCGATCGCCTTGACCACGGCGGCGTCGGTGGCGGTGTCGACCTGCGGCTCCGGCTCGTCCTCGCGCTTGGGGCGGCTGAGCTGGCGCGGCGTGGTGGCGGCGTCCCGGGTGGCCTTGAAGACCCGCTCCAGCTGCGACTGGTAGTCGCGCAGCAGTTCCTCGGCGTCCTCCACGGTGATGTCGCCCCGGCCGATCAGCTCCTCGGTGTAGAGCTTCCGCACCGAGCGCTTCGAGTCAATGATCTTGTACATCTGGGGGTTGGACATCGACGGGTCGTCGCCCTCGTTGTGCCCGCGCCGGCGGTAGCAGACCATGTCGATCACGACGTCCTTGTTGAACGCCTGGCGGTACTCGAAGGCCAGCCGGGCCACCCGGACGACCGCCTCGGGGTCGTCGCCGTTCACGTGGAAGATCGGCGCCTGGATCATCCGGGCCACGTCGGTGCTGTAGAGGCTGGAGCGGCTGTACTCCGGGGCGGTGGTGAAGCCGACCTGGTTGTTGACCACCACGTGCACGGTGCCGCCGGTGCGGTAGCCGCGCAGCTGCGACAGGTTGAGCGTCTCGGCGACCACGCCCTGGCCGGCGAAGGCGGCGTCACCGTGCACCGCCAGCGGCAGCACGGTGTAGCCCTCCAGCTTGAGGTCGATCCGGTCCTGCTTGGCCCGGACGATGCCCTCCAGCACCGGGTCCACGGCCTCCAGGTGCGACGGGTTCGCCACCACCGACACCTTGACCTGGTGCTCGCCGTCCGGCGTGCTGAACTTGCCGTTCTGGCCGAGGTGGTACTTCACGTCGCCGGAGCCCTGCGTGGAGCGCGGGTCCAGGTGCCCCTCGAACTCGGAGAAGATCTTCTCGTACGGCTTGCCGACGACGTTGGCCAGCACGTTGAGCCGGCCCCGGTGGGCCATCCCGATGACGACCTCGTCCAGCCCGCCCTCGGCGGACGACTCCAGCACCTCGCCGAGCAGCGGGATCAGCGACTCGCCACCCTCCAGCGAGAAGCGCTTCTGCCCGACGTACTTGGTCTGCAGGAAGGTCTCGAACGCCTCGGCGGCGTTCAGCCGGTTGAGCACGTGCTTCTGCTCTTCCGGGCTGGGCTTCTCGTACTTCCGCTCGATCCGCTCCTGGATCCAGCGCCGCTCCTCCGGGTCCTGGATGTGCATGTACTCGATGCCGATCCGGCGGCAGTACGAGTCGCGCAGCACGCCGAGGATCTCGCGCAGCTTCATCCGCTGCTTACCGGCGAAACCGTTGACCGGGAAGACCCGGTCCAGGTCCCACAGGGTCAGCCCGTGCTGGAGGACGTCCAGGTCCGGGTGCTTGCGGATCTTGAACTCGAGCGGGTCGGTGTCGGCCATCAGGTGGCCGCGCACCCGGTACGCGTGGATCAGCTCGTGCACCCGCGCGGTCTTGTTGATCTGACCCTCGGAGTCGACCGCCACGTCCCGCACCCAGCGCACCGGCTCGTAGGGGATGCGCAGCGAGGTGAAGATCTGGTCGTAGAAGCCGCGCTCGCCGAGCAGCAGCTCGTGCATCACCTTGAGGAACTCGCCGGACTGCGCGCCCTGGATGATCCGGTGGTCGTACGTGCTGGTCAGCGTGATGATCTTGCTGACCGCCAGCTCGGCCAGGGTCGCCTCGCTCATGCCCTGGTACGGCGCCGGGTATTCCATCGCACCGACGCCGATGATGGCGCTCTGCCCCTGCATCAGGCGCGGGATCGAGTGCACCGTGCCGATGCCGCCCGGGTTGGTCAGCGAGATCGTGGTGCCGGAGTAGTCCTCCATGGTCAGCTCGTTGCGGCGGGCGCGCCGGACCACGTCCTCGTACGCCTGCCAGAACTGCCGGAAGTCCATCTGCTCGCAGGCCTTGATGGAGGGGACCACCAGGTTGCGGGAGCCGTCCGGCTTGGCCAGGTCGATGGCGATGCCCAGGTTGACGTGCTCCGGGCGGACCATGGCCGGCTTGCCGTCGACCTCGGCGAAGGAGTTGTTCATCTCCGGGTGCTCGACCAGCGCCCGGACCATCGCGTACCCGATGAGGTGGGTGAAGCTCACCTTGCCGCCGCGGCCGCGGGCCAGGTGGTTGTTGATGACGATGCGGTTGTCCACCAGCAGCTTGGCCGGGACCGCGCGCACGCTGGTGGCGGTCGGCACGGCCAGCGAGGCGTCCATGTTCTGGACGATCTTGGCGGCCACGCCGCGCAGCGGGGTGGTGCCGGCGGCGCTCGCGGTCGGCGCCTTGGCGGCCGGCTTGGCCGGGGCGGGCTTCGCGGCCGGCTTCTCGGCGGCGGGCTTGGCGGCGGCCGGCTTCGCGGGCGCCGGCTTGGCCGGGGCCGGGGCGGCCTTCGCGGCCGGCTTCTCGGCGGCCGGCTGGGTGACGGTGGCGACCGCCTCCTGCTGCTCGGCGGGCTCGGGCCGGGCGGCGGGCTTGGTCTGACCGTCAGCCGGGCGACCGGCGGCGCCGGGGGCGGGTCGGTAGTCGGCGAAGAAATCGTGCCAGGCCGAATCGACGCTCGAGGGGTCGGCGAGGTAGCGCTGGTACATCTCCTCGACGATCCACTCGTTCGGGCCGAAACCCGCCAGTGGGTTCTCCTGCGAAGTCTGCTGGGTCGACACGGCCGGTAATCGCCTCTTTCACGCGGGTTCGTATGTCACGCGGTGTCCTCCCGTGCCGGAAACAGCGACGCACGGAAGACGGTCCCCAGGCTACGCCGTGCGAATGCCCCCGGCATTCTCGCCTCCGGCTGGTGGCCCGTTTCACAGAAGATGCCAGAAGTTCGGCAACCGCTGCGTGCCGTGCCGACTCCTGCTAGTGCCGGACGGCCCCGGGCACGATGTCCCGGGGCCGTCCGACGTGGCAGGTCAGGAGATGTCGCGCCGCCGGATGGTCAGCACGCCGATCGCCCCGGCGACCACGGCGTAGCCGATCAGCACCGCGGCCCCGGCCCAGCGCGGCGGCTGTCCCGGGATGTCAGCACCGCTCACCATCAGCCCGGACGCCAGCGACGGCACCGCCAACTGGAGCTGGTTGATCCAGTCGCCGAACCGGGCGGCCAGCAGGCTGAGCGCGATGCCGGCGCCGATGGTGCCGCCCAGATAGAGCAGGATGCCGGTCACCGTGGCGCCGATCTGGCTGCGGATCAGCACGCCGAGCCCGACCCCCAGCACCGACCAGAGCAGGTAGGCCAGCGCGTTGAGGCCGATCGCCCGCCAGACCGCGCCGCTGCCGAGCTGCGGCCCGACGTCCACCGCGTGCAGCACCAGCGGACCGACGGCCAGGTTGAGCAGCGTGGTGACCAGCCAGAAGAGCAGCGCCAGCACGCCCGCGGCGGCCAGCTTGGCCAGCATCACCGCGGTGCGGTGCGGGGCGGTGAGGAACGTGGTGGTCACCGTCTGATGGAAGAACTCGCTGGTCACCACGACGATGCCCAGCAGCATCACGATCATCAGGCCGAGGAACTGGCCGTTGGTGTAGAGGTTGGCGGCCAGGCTGTCCGGGTTGGCCGCCGCCTGCATCTGCTCGGCCTGGTCCGCCGGCATGTCGGCGGTCGAGCTGGTCACCGTCGCGGCCTGCAACCAGTTGAGCAGCATGGCCACGCCCCAGAGCGGCAGCGTGATCAGGCCGAAGATCCACCAGGTGCTGGTCGTACGGATCTTGAGCAGCTCGGATCGGACGAGGTTCATCGGATGTCCGCCTTTCCGGCCGTCAGTTCCAGGAAGACCCGTTCCAGGTCGGGGCGTTCGGCGGTCAGCTCGTGCAGCTCCACCTTGGCGGTCAGCGCGGCCCGGCCGACCGTCGGGGCGTCCACCCCGGCGACCAGCAGCACGCCGTGCTCGTCGGTGGTGACCGTGGCGCCCTGCTCACGCAGCGCGGCGGTCAGCTCCGCCGCCTGCGGGGTGCGGACCCGCACCTGGCCACCGTGCGTCATCGAGCCCATCACCTGGTCCACCGGGCCCTGCCGGACCAGCTTGCCGGCCGCGATGATCACCACGTCGTCGGCGAGCAGCTGCATCTCCGACAGCAGGTGACTGGAGACCAGCACCGTACGACCCTCGGCGGCGAGCCCCTTGAGGAAGCCGCGCATCCACCGGATGCCCTCCGGGTCCAGGCCGTTGGCCGGCTCGTCCAGGATCAGCACCTGCGGGTTGCCGAGCATCGCGGCGGCGATGCCGAGCCGCTGCTTCATGCCCAGCGAGTAGCCCTTGAACTTGCGCTTCGCCGCCGGGGTCAGCCCGACCAGCGCCAGCGCCTCGTCCGCCCGGCTGCTGGGCAGGCCGGCCGCGGCGCAGATCACCCGCAGGTGGTTGATGCCGGTGCGGCCCTTGTGCGCGCTGGACGCCTCCAGCACCGCGCCCACCGAGCGCAGCGGGTCGGCCAGGTCGACGTACCGGTGGCCGCCGATGGTCGCCGTACCGGCGGTCGGGGCGACCAGGTTGAGCAGCATGCGCAGGGTGGTCGTCTTGCCGGCGCCGTTGGGGCCGAGGAAGCCGGTCACCCGTCCCGGCTCGACGGTGAAGGACAGATCGTCGACCGCCCGGACGTTCTTGTACTGCTTGGTCAGTCCGGACACCACGATCTGGCCGGTACCGGCGTTGGGGCTCCACTGCCCGTCGGACATCGTTCTCCTCTCCTGCCACGGCGCGCGGGGCACGCCGCTGGGACGCCGTTGCGGAGGCGCCGACGAACAGCCTGGCAAGGCCGTGCAACCCGGTCAATCCGGCGCGGTCCGGAGTCTCCTCTCCGCCCTGGGCAGGAGGTGATCATCCGCAGGGATGAGACGTCAGGCCGGCGGCAGGGCGATCCAGGTGGCCCGGGCCCAGCCGAGCAGCGTCCCGGTCGGGCCGTACAGGCTGGAGTGCACCTCGGCCTTGCGGCCCGCGCCGCCGACCGTCGCGCCGGTCACCACGCACGCGTCGCCCGGCTCGGGCAGCGCGGCGACCACGGCGGCGATCCGGCCCAGGACGTACGGCCGGCCGGGGGCGATCACCGCCCAGCCGCCGGGGCAGTCCAGCGCGGCCCAGACCGTCGCCGGGGCCACCGGGTCGGGGGCGTCGAACGGCGCGGCGGTCCGGCCGTCCGGCAGCCGGCCGGGGAAGATCCGCAGGCCGTGCGGGTTCTCCGGGCCGCAGACGTAGCAGCCGGGGAAGGGGTGGTCGACCAGCCCGGGGTACGCCACCGAGGCGGCCTCGGCCGTCGCCCGGTCCACCGGCGGCACCACCGCGCGGAACGGCTCCACCCGGCGTACCTGGGCGACGACGGCGCCCCCCGGGTCGTGGACCTCGCCGTCGACCACGGTCAGCGGCGTCTCCAGGGGCGGCGGCCGGCGCAGGGTCACCTCGACCGGTCCCCGGTCGTCGAGCGCCGCCGCGAACACCCCGGCGCTCCAGCCGCCGTTGCCCGAGCCGGGCGGGCCGGCGAAGCGCGATTCGATGAGCATGGTGTCCTCCGGCTGGTCCGGGTGCCGGCCTCGTCGCCGGGCCCGACCGGCAGCCTCGCACGCCCCGTCCCGGCACCGCGCGCCCGGTGCCGTCGCCGCGCGGGTCGCCCCGGCCTCCCGCGCCGGGTGCCGTTCACCGGATCGACACCCCTGACCACCGCAGCCGGCAACCCGGTGCCCCTACACAGTCCTCATGGCCGTTCTGCATGCCGCTGGTACACCCCTGACGACCAGCGGATACACCCTGCTGATCACCGACGACCCGGCGCTGGTCGGTGCGGCGCAACGCCTGCGTCACGAGGTGTTCGCCACCGAGCTCGGCGCGACCCTGCACCCGGCCGCCGCCGGGCGGGACGTCGACGACTTCGACGCCCACTGCGACCACCTGGTGGTGGTCGCCGACCGCACCGGCGAGGTGGTCGGCACGTACCGGCTGCTGCCGCCGGGCCGGACCGACCGGCGGTACGCCGACGCCGAGTTCGACCTCACCGCGCTCGACCCGCTCCGCGACGACCTGGTGGAGACCGGCCGCTCCTGTGTGCACCCGGACCACCGCACCGGCGCGGTGATCAACCTGATGTGGGCGGGGCTGACCCGCTACTTGCATCTGCGCGGGTCCCGCTGGCTCGGCGGCTGCGCGTCGGTGCCGGTCGCCGACGGCGGCGTCGCGGCGGCCGAGGTGTGGGCCCAGGTCGCCGCCCGGCACCTGGCCCCGCCGCCGCTGCGGGTACGCCCGTGGCGGCCCTGGTTCGCCGAGCCGTCGGCGACCGTCGACCCGGTGGGGTCCGACCCGGCCGTGCGCCTGGGCGCTCGTCCCGCCGCTGCTCCGCGGCTACCTACGGCTGGGCGCGTGGATCGGCGGCGAGCCGGCGTACGACCCGGACTTCCGGGTGGCCGACTTCTACGTGCTCTTCTCGCTGGACCGGATGAACCCCCGCTACCTGCGGCACTTCCTCGGCGGCGGGGAATGAGCGCCCCGCTGTGGCGGCCGGTCTCCGGCTGTGGGCCGGACTGCCTGCCGGTCCCCGGTGAGCCGGCCGTGCCGGCCCGGCGGCGGGTGGGCCGGCTGGTGGGCGTACTCGGGATGGTGCTGGTCGGGGTGGCGACGGTCGTGCTGCTGCCGGTGCTGCCGGCCCGCGAGCGGGACGCGGCGCTGCGCGGCTGGGCGCGGGCGACGCTGCGTGCCCTGGGCGTGCGGCTGGTGGTGCGGGGCCGGCTGCCGCGCCGGGGCCTGCTGGTCGCCAACCACGTCTCCTGGCTGGACGTGCTGGCGGTGCTCGCGGTCTCGCCGGCCCGGCTGCTGGGCAAGCGCGAGGTGCGCGGCTGGCCGCTGGTCGGGGCGCTGGCCGCCGGGGCCGGCACGGTCTTCGTGGACCGGGCCCGCCCCCGCGACCTGCCCGCCACCGTGGCCGGGGTCGCCGCCGCACTGCGCGGCGGCCGTCCGGTCGCGGTCTTCCGGAGGGTACGACCTGGTGCGGCGAGGCCGCGGGCTGCCGGCCGGGTGGCGGGTTCCGGCCGGCGATGTTCCAGGCGGCGATCGACGCCGGGGCGCCCGGTCGTGCCGCTGCGGATCGGCTACCGGTACGCGGGCACCGACGCGGCGACCACGGCCGCCGCCTTCCTCGGCGACGACACCCTGTGGGCCTCGGTACGCCGGGTCCTGGCGGCCCGCGACCTGACCGTGTCGGTGGCGGTGGGCGCGGCGCTGCATCCGGCGCCCGGCGCGGACCGGCGGCTGCTGGCCCGGGTCGCCGAGTCGGCGGTGCACCTGGTGCCGACCGACCCCGACCGGCCGAGGCGGCTGTCCTGCGGCCCCGCGTCGCGTCCGTTCGGCCGAGGATGGCCGCCTGACGGATCCGCGACACGTAACAGTCTTGTTCAGTCGCGATGTATCGCGTTACTCTTCTCTCGTCACCAGACGTGCCGCAGCGGCGCGTCGCCGAGAGGAGTACGGCCATGGCCAGTTGGACGGTCGACAGCCCGCAACGGCTCACCCTGGACGAGCCGGTCACCCGGCTCGACGTCCGGCTGACCACCGGGCGACTCAACGTGGTCGGCACCGACGGCCCGGCCCGGGTCGACGTCACCCAGGTCAGCAGCCGGCCGGTCATCGTCGAGCACCGCGACGGTCACCTCGTCGTCCGCCACGAACACCCCCCGCGCCGGGCCGGGATCCGGTGGTGGCTCGGGCAGCTCGGCCGGCGGTACCGGGCGGAGGTGACCATCGCCGTACCGGCCGAGGCGCCGGCCGACCTGCGCCTGGTCGACGGCGCGCTGGTTGTCTCCGGCCTGCGTCGGGACACCCAGGTGGACGTCACCAGCGGGCAGGTCACCCTGCGCGGTCTGCGCGGCCGGACCGCCGCCAAGGTGGTCTCCGGCCCGGTGGAGGCGCTCGGCGTCTCCGGCGACCTGACCCTGGAGACGGTCTCCGGCGAGGTGATCCTCGCCGAGAGCGCGGCCGACCGGGTGCACGCCAACACCGTCTCCGGGGCGATCACCTGCGACCTGGACAACCCCCGGCACAGCGAGATCCGGCTCAGCACCATCTCCGGCGGCATCACCGTCCGGGTCCGCGAGGACAGCGACCTCGCCGTCCACCTGCACACCACGGCCGGCCGGATCACCAGCGGGTTCCCCCAGGTGGGTGGCGGATCGGGATTCGGTGCGATGAAGGACAGCCACGGGGTCCTCGGCGGTGGCGACGGTAAGCTCTGGGCCTCCGCGACCTCCGGCAGCATCGCCCTGCTGGCCCGCCCGGTCGAGGGTGCCGACGAGGAGAGGGAGCTGCCGTGACCGCCGTGTTCAGCCACGGGCGGCTGCGGCTCTATCTGCTCAAGCTGCTCGACGACGGCCCCAAGCACGGCTACGAGCTGATCCGGCTGCTGGAGGACCGTTTCCTCGGCCTGTACGCGCCGAGCGCCGGCACCATCTATCCGCGGCTGCAACGCCTGGAGGTCGAGGGCCTGGTCAGCCACACCGCCGCCGGCGGCCGCAAGGTCTACGAGATCACCGAGGCGGGCCGGGCCGAGCTGCGGCAACGCGCCGACGAGCTGGCCACCCTGGAGGCCGACATCACCGCCTCCGTCGAGGACCTCTCCGCCCTGGCCGGCGAGATCCGGACCGAGGTCCGTGGCTCGGTCCGCGACCTCAAGCGGGAGCTGCGCGAGGCGACCCGGCAGACCCGCCGGGCCCGCTGGGAACCGCCGCCCACCCGCCCCGCCACCCCGCCGCCGAACGGGGAGGCGCCCCTGCTCGCCGAGTTCGACCAGCGGCTCGCCGCGTTCACCGTCGAGGTCGGCGCGCTGGTCCGGGCCGGTCGGCTCAGCGACACCCAGCTGCGGACCGCGATCCGGGTGCTCGACGGCGCGCTGGACGGGCTGCGCCGGCTGCTGCGCTGACCCGGGTCGCTCACAGGTTGTTTTCAGGAACCGCCCAGCGCAGCCGCAGCCGGGGCGCGGATGATGGGGCGCATGGCGGCTACCCAGACCGAGGCCCGACTGCTCGTCGTCGAGGACGACCCGAACATCCTCGAACTGCTCTCCGCGAGCCTGCGCTTCGCGGGGTTCGACGTGGCGACGGCGATGAGCGGCAGCGCGGCGCTGAGCGCCGCCAAGGACCACCGGCCCGACCTGGTGGTGCTCGACGTGATGCTGCCCGACCTGGACGGCTTCGAGGTCATCCGGATGCTCCGCGAGGGCGGTACGCGTACCCCGGTGGTCTTCCTGACCGCGCGGGACGCCACCGACGACAAGATCCGTGGGCTGACCCTGGGCGGCGACGACTACGTCACCAAGCCGTTCAGCCTGGAGGAGCTGACCGCCCGGATCCGGGCCGTGCTGCGGCGTACCGCCACCGGTGAGCACGCGCCGTCCCGGCTCACCTTCGCCGACCTGGAGCTCGACGAGGAGACCCACGAGGTGCACCGGGCCGGTCAGCGGGTGCAGCTCTCGCCGACCGAGTTCAAGCTGCTGCGCTATCTGATGCTCAACGCCAACCGGGTGCTGTCCAAGGCGCAGATCCTCGACCACGTCTGGAACTACGACTTCCGGGGCGACGACAACATCGTCGAGTCCTACATCTCCTACCTGCGGCGCAAGGTCGACAACACCCAGCCCCGGCTGATCCACACCCTGCGCGGGGTGGGTTACGTGCTGCGCAAGCCGGCGGCGTGAACACGGTCCAGGACGCGAAGGGGCGGCTGCGTTCGGTTCCGCTGCGGGTCAAGCTGGTCGCGGCGGTGCTCACCCTGGTGGCCGCCGCGCTGGTCGTGATCAGCGTCTCCACGACCTTCTTCCTGCGCAACTACCTCGTCAGTCAGGTGGACGGCGACCTGCGGCTCTACACCCGCAGCGTCGCGGACACGCTCAAGCAGTTGCAACCCGGCCAGCGGGCACAGTTCCCCCTGCCCAGCGACTACGTGCTGCTGGCGGTCGACGGTCAGGGCGAGGTGGAGGCCTGGTACTACAACCCCGACCTGCGGGCGGAGGACCTGCCGCCCTGGCCGCAGAACGCGGACGGCTTCCAGGACCTTGCCGGCGATCCCTTCACCGTGCGGTCCCGGGACGGTCACAGCCGCTGGCGGATGCTCTATCTGCAACTGCCCGGTGGACAGATGGCGGCGGTCGGCCAGCACCTCACCAACGTCGACCTCGCGGTGAAGCGGCTCGTCTGGATCGACCTGCTGGTCGGCGGCGCGGTGCTGCTCATCCTGGCCTCGGTCGGCGCGGCGATCGTCCGGACCAGCCTCAAGCCGCTGGTGGACATCGAGCGTACGGCCGCCGCCATCGCCGGTGGCGACCTGACCCGGCGGGTGCCCGACCCGGAGGACGGGCACCCCTGCCCCACCTCGGAACTCGGCCGTCTCGCCCGGGCCCTGAACGCGATGCTCGCCCAGATCGAGGCGGCCTTCACCGCCCGGGCCGCCTCCGAGGCGGCGGCCCGCAGCGCCGAGGTCAGCGCCCGGGACGCCGCCGTCGCCGCCCAGGTGTCGGAGGCCCGGGCCCGCCGCTCGGAGGAGCGAATGCGGCAGTTCATCGCGGACGCCTCACACGAACTGCGCACCCCGCTGACCACCATCCGGGGCTTCGCCGAGCTGTACCGGCAGGGCGCGGCCCGGCAGCCGGAGCAGACCGCCGGCCTGCTGCGCCGGATCGAGGACGAGGCGTCCCGGATGGGGCTGCTGGTGGAGGACCTGCTGCTGCTGGCCCGGATGGACCGGGAACGCCCGATCACGCTGGCCCCGGTGGAGCTGCCGGTGCTGGCGTCCGACGCGGTGCAGGCCGCCCGGGCGGTCGAGCCGGAGCGCCGGATCGAGCTGGACATCGAGCCGGGCGCCGGCCCGCTGGTGGTGCTCGGTGACGACGCCCGGCTGCGCCAGGTGATCGGCAACCTGATGACCAACGCGCTCACCCACACCCCGTCGGACGCCGCGGTGACGCTGCGGCTGCGTACCGAACCGGGGAACCTGGCGGTGGTCGAGGTGGCGGACACCGGCCCGGGGCTGACGCCGGAGCAGGCCGAGCGGGTCTTCGAGCGGTTCTACCGGGCGGACGCGGCGCGGACCCGGCGGGCCGGCGGACCGACCAGCACCGGCCTGGGCCTGGCCATCGTCGCGGCGCTGGTGGCCGCGCACCACGGCACCGTCGAGGTGACCGACACCCCCGGCGGCGGGGCGACCTTCCGGGTCCGGCTGCCGCTGCTGCCCGCCCCGCCGGACGAGGCGGACTGACTTTCAGGAAACTTCCAGGCCGATTCCAGGCTGGTCGCAGTGCCAGCGGAGAAGGTGGATGCATGACCGAGTACGAGACCGACCCGCAGCGGCGGCCGGCTCCCGCGGACGCCGAGCCGTCGCACCCCACCGCCGAGCTGTCCCGTGTCGAGGATGCGCGGCCCGTCGCCGAGGCGCCGGCCAGCGGCCCGGTTCCGGCCGACTCCCCGGCGGCCGGAGCCACCACGGGCAGCCCGGACGCCCCGCCCACCGCCGACCGGGCCGACGCGCCGACCGCCCAGCGGGCCGACACGCCGAGCGCCGACCCGTACGCGCCGCAGGGCGGCAGCCCGTTCGCCCCGCCGCAGCAGGGGCGCCGTCCGGCACCCCGTGGTACGGGGGGCAGCCGCAGACCGGCTGGACCACCGGTACGCAGCAGGGCCCGGCGTACCCGCCGCACGGCACCGGGCCGGTGCCGCCGTACCAGGGGCAGCAGCCGTACCCGGGACAGCCGTACCCCGGGCAGCAGTCCGGGCCGGGACAGCCGTACCCGCCGCACCTCGCCGGGCAGCCGTGGGCCCCGGCGCCGGCCCGCCCGGGCCGGGCGGCCAAGTTCGTCGGCGCCGGTGCCCTGGTGCTGGCGCTGATGTTCGGTTCCGGCGTGGCCGGTGGCGCGCTCGCGCTCGCCGTGGACGGCAACTCCGGCGGCGTGACCCGCACCTACTCGGCCGCGCCGGTGATCAACAGCGCCGACCTGCCGAAGATCGCGGCCGCCGTGCAGGACAGCATCGTGACGATCATGACGGGCAGTGGTGAGGGCTCCGGGGTGATCCTCAGCGCCGACGGGTACGTGCTGACCAACAACCACGTGGTGGCCTCGGCCACCGGCGACACGGTCAAGGTGGTCTTCGCCGACGGCAAGACCGCGCAGGCCAAGATCGTCGGCACCGACCCGAAGACCGACCTGGCGGTGGTCAAGGCCGGCGGGGTGAGCGGTCTCAAGGCGGCGAAGTTCGGCGACAGCGACGGGATGCAGGTCGGCGACCAGGTGCTCGCCCTGGGCAGCCCGCTCGGCCTCCAGGGCTCGGTCACCGCCGGCATCCTCAGCGCCCGGGACCGGACCATCTCCGCCGGTGAGGGCGGCCAGCAGCAGAACCCGCAGCAGGGCGCCAGCTCGATCTCCGGCCTGCTCCAGACCGACGCGCCGATCAACCCGGGCAACTCCGGCGGCGCCCTGGTCAACACCCGGGGTGAGGTGATCGGCATCAACACCGCCATCGCCACCGCCGGGCAGGGCAGCAACGGCAACATCGGCGTCGGCTTCGCGATCCCCAGCAACAAGGCCAAGGACGTGGCCGAGAAGCTCCAGCGCGGCGAGAAGGTCAGCCACCCGTCGCTCGGGGTCAGCGTCAACGCCGCCGAGGACGGCGGGGCGCTGGTCGCGGCGGTCGTCCCGGGCAGTGCGGCCGAGAAGGCCGGCCTCCAGCGCGGTGACGTGATCACCAAGTTCGGTGACGAGCCGGTCAACGACTCCAACGACCTGGTGGGCGCCGTCCAGGCCGGCAAGGTGGGCGACCGGGTCGAGGTGGAGTACAAGCGAAACGGTTCGACGCAGAAGGCAACCGTGACGCTCGCCGAGACGTCCTAACCGATACGGACCTGCCTCCCCTGGGCGGCGGGTGACGGGACCAAGGGGGTTGGTTCCGTCCCGGGCGGCGGCTGACGGACCAAGGGGGTTGGTCCGGCGGCCGCCGCCTTTTCCGTGCTCACCCCTACCGGGTGAGCCGGCTTCACCCCGTCCGGCGGCACCCTCGACGGACCAGCCGCACGGGGAGGGGACGCCATGACCACCACCACCGCCGCCGCCGATCCGCAGATCCAGCGGGACGTGCTGGACGAACTCGACTGGGACGCGCAGACCCGGCCGGCCGAGATCGGGGTGACCGTCGCCGACGGCGTGGTCACGTTGACCGGCTGGGTGGACAGCTACGCCCGACGCTGGGCGGCCGAGCGCTGCGCACACCGGGTGCGCGGCGTCCGCGCGGTGGCCAGCCAGCTGGAGGTACGCCTGGCCGGCGGGGACGAGCGTACCGACGCGGACATCGCCATCGCGGCGAGCCGGGCGCTGGAGTGGGACAGTTTCGTCCCCGCCGAACGGCTGGACGTCACCGTGGCCGACGGCTGGCTGATGCTCCGCGGCGAGGTGGAGTACGGCTTCCAGCGGCGGACCGCCGAGCGGGAGTTGCGCCGGCTGCGGGGCGTACGCGGGATCACCAACCTGGTCGAGGTGCGCGCGTCGGCGCCGCCGAGCGACGAGCAGACCCGCCGCGACCTGGCGCGGGTGCTGGTCCGGCGGGCCGGCGTCGAACGGATCGACATCAAGGTCACCGGCGACACGGTGGTGCTGACCGGGGTGGTCCGCTCCTGGTGGCAGCGGGACGAGGCGGAACGGGCCGCCTGGGCCACCCCCGGGGTCCGCGAGGTGCACGACCGCATCGTGGTGGCCGGCTGAGCCGCCGTTTACCGCCACCGGGGTCGGGAAGACGCCGACGATCACGTTCGGGACCAACGGGAGGGCTCGTGGCCGGAAAGCATCCGCCGCCGGACCGGGTACGCGAGGACCCGCTGCGGATCGCGATGGTGGTGCCGCCGTGGCTCTGCGTGCCGCCCCCGGGTTACGGCGGCCTGGAGCAGGTGGTGGCCGGCCTGGTGGACGCCCTGGTCGGACGCGGCCACGCGGTGACCGTGTTCGGTGCCGGCCGGGAACACGGCACCAGCGCCGACTTTGTCTCCACCGTGCCGGAGCTGCAGTACGACCGTCTCGGCGAGTCGCTGCCCGAACTGGCCCACCTGGCCCGGGTCAACCACCTCGTCACCCCGGCCGACTTCGACGTGATCCACGACCACAGCACCATCGGCCCGCTGGTGGCCGGCCGGCGCGCGGTGCCGACGGTGGCCACGGTGCACGGCAACCCGGTCGGCGAGTACGGCACCGTGCTCGGCGACACCGACCACGGGGTGGGCCTGGTGGCCATCTCGCACACCCAGCGCCGGGCGAACCCGGGCCTGCCCTGGGCCGGCACGGTGCACAACGCGATGCCGCTGGCGGACTTCCCGCACAAGCGCGCGCCGGCCCGGGGGCCGGTGCTCTGGCTGGCCCGGTTCAGCCCGGACAAGGGCCCCGACGTGGCGATCCGGGCCTGCCGGGCGGCCGGCCTGCCGCTGACCCTGGCCGGCAAGTGCAACGAGCCGGCCGAGCGGCGCTACTTCGAGCAGGTGGTCGAGCCGCTGCTGGACGAGGACGTCTCCCTGGTGCTGAACGCCGACCGGGAGGAGACCTTCCGGCTGCTGCTGGACGCCCGGTGCCTGATCATGCCGATCCAGTGGGAGGAACCGTTCGGCATGGTGATGCTGGAGGCGATGGCGACCGGCACCCCGGTGGTGGCGTTGCGCCGCGGCGCGGTGCCCGAGCTGGTCCGTCCGGGGGTGAGCGGGCTGCTCTGCGACCGCGCCGACGAGCTGCCGGCGGCGTTGCGGGAGTCGGTCCGGCTGGACCCGGCCGGCTGCGTGGCGCACATCGCCGAGAACTTCTCCGTCGTGCGGATGGCGGCCGGCTACGAGGCGATCTACCGGCGGTTCGCCGCCGGCCACCGGCGGGAACCGGTCCGGCTCGCGGCCCGCTGACTCCTCAGGTCCGGGCCGCACCCAGCTGCGCCGCGGCGGCGTCGAGCCGGCTCGCGTACGCCGGGCTGACGCTGCCCTCCCGCTGCCGTTCGCCGATCTTGTCGCGGAGCCGGGCCACCGCGGCGGTGAGGTCGGCCTGGTTCGTCGCGGTGGCGGCGATGCGCAGCAGGTTGCGCAGGTCGATGCCGACGTCGCTGCGGATCTGACCGGCCGCCAGGCCCTCCGCGATCAGCCCGTCGACCCGGTCGGCCGCCGCCACCAGGCTGCCGCCCGACGGGGCGGGCGGGCTGCTGGTCACCACCGGCGGCCGGACCCGGGTGGGGGCGGGGACCGGGACGGCGTCCGGGTCGGGGTCGCGGCCGGCGTGGCGGTCGTGGCCGGCACGATCGGGTCGTAGGTGGGCAGCACCTGCGGTGCCCGGGGTTCGTCGCGGAGCAACCCGGGGGCCAGCAGCGCCGCCCCGACGGCCACCGCGACCGCGACCAGCGCGGCCGGCACCGGCCAGCGGCGTCCGCGGGCGGCCCGTCGCCGCCCGCCACCGGCCGGGGTGCCGTCGTCCACCGGCTCGGTGGGCCCGGGTGAGGGCAGCGTGGTCGCCGTCGCGGCGGGCGGTGCGGGCGCGGCGAGCGCCGGCAGGGTCACCGTCGGCGAGAGCATCGTGGCGGCCTGCGGGTCGGCGGGCAGGAGCTGGTCGCGCAGCACCACGGCGACCTGGTGGGCGGTGGGTCGGCGGCGCGGGTCGCGGGAGAGGCAGCGCAGGCAGATGTCGGCCACCGGCGACGGCAGTCCGGGTACGCCGTCCAGCGACGGCGGTTCGCCGGACTCCAGCGCCGCGCCGAGCTGCTCCCAGGTGTCCGCCGGATAGGGCACCTGCCCGGTCAGCGTCTCGTGCAGCAGCACACCGAGCGAGTAGATGTCGGTGGCGGGCTGGGCCGGCGCCCCGTCGAGCCGTTCCGGCGCCACGTACGCCGGGGTGCCGAAGGTGCCGCCGTCCTCGTCCTCGTCGGGGGCGCCGATCCGGGTGGCGATGCCGAAGTCCAGCACCTTGGCGCCGACCTGGGTCATCATCACGTTGGCCGGGGTGATGTCCCGGTGCACGATGCCCAGCCGGTGCGCGGCGGCCAGCGCCTCGGCCACCTCGGCGCCGAGCTCGACCGCCTGCGGCCAGGGCAGCGGGCCCTCGGTGAGCCGGTCCTCCAGCTCCTCCCCGCTGAGCAGCTCCATCACCACGAACGAGGTGATGGAGCCGTCCGGGGCGAGGGTCTCGCCGTAGTCGTGCACGGAGGTGACGTGCGGGTGCACCAGCTGGGCGGCGGAGCGGGCCTCCTCGCGGACCATGTCCCGGAAGCGCGCGTCGGCGGCGAGCGACGGGGCCAGCACCTTCAGCGCGACGATCCGGTCCAGCACCTCGTCGCGGGCCCGCCAGATCACCGACATGCCACCGGCCCCGATCTGGTCGATGAGCCGGTACCTGCGGGCCAGTAACCGGCCGGCGTGCAGTGACGCCTTCACATCGCACCTGCCTGGGCTTGGGAGCGGTATCAGGTTGCGGGAATGTGTCCGACCTGTCAACGGGTGTCCCGTCCGAGGCCGCGGAGGGTCCGACCCGCCGTCGCGGAGTGCGACCGGACGGTCCACCGTGGTGACCGGAGCACCGGGTCGGGACGGCGGGACCGGGCCGGTGGTGAGGGTGCGTGCCAGGATGAACGGCATGGGTGGCGGTCCGGTGGCGTTCGTGCTCGGCGGCGGGGGAGTGCTCGGCGCGGTGGAGGTGGGCATGCTCCGTGCCCTCTTCCGCGCCCGGATCAAGCCGGACATGGTGCTCGGCACCTCGATCGGGGCGGTGAACGGGGCGCTGGTCGCCGCCGACCCGACCGAGGCGGTCACCGACCGGCTGGTCCGGCTCTGGGCGTCCCCCGAGGCCAGCGAGGTGTACGGCGACTCCGTCGCCCGGCAGCTGCGCCGGTTCGCGGCGCGTACCCACCTGCACTCGCCGCGACCGCTGCGCCGGCTGCTGGAGGGCGAGCTGGGGGAGGAGACCACCTTCGCCGACCTGAAGGTGCCGTTCCGGTGCTGCGCGGCGAACATCGAGCGGGCCGCCGAACACTGGTTCCACGACGGGCCGCTGGTGCCGGCGGTGCTCGCCTCCGCCTCGGTGCCGGGCCTGCTGCCGCCGGCCCAGATCGACGGTCAGCACTACATCGACGGCGGCATCGTCAACTCCATCCCGATCGGGGAGGCGGTCGCCGAGGGCGCGAAGCAGATCTTCGTGCTCCAGGTGGGGCGGATCGAGCGGGAGCTGACGCCGCCCCGGCGGCCCTGGGAGATCGCCCAGGTGGCCTTCGAGATCGCCCGCCGGCACCGGTTCGCCCGGGAGATGGCGGCGCTGCCCGACGGGGTGGAGGTGCACGTGCTGCCGACCGGCGGCGGGGAGCCGCGCGACGACAGCCCGTGGGCGTACCGGGACATGGCGGCCGTGGGGCGGCGGATCAGTCGCGCGTACACGGCCTCCCGCCGCTATCTGGACACCCGGCTGGACCACTGATGCCGCTGCCCCCGCGCTGGGTACGTCGGCTGCTGCTCGCCCCGGGCGTGGTGCTGCTCGCCGTCGCGCTGGTCACCACGCTGCCGGTCTGGGCGCTGCTCGCGCTGGCCGCCTCGCCGCTGGTGCCCGGCCGGCTGCGGCCCCTGCGGCTGCTCTGGATCGGCACCGTCTACCTGGTCTGGGACGCGGCGGCGCTGCTCGTCCTCTTCGCTCTCTGGCTGGCGTCCGGCTTCGGCGCGTACAAGCGGTCACCGGCCTTCCAGCGGGCGCACTACGTGGTGGCCGGCTGGTTCCTGCGGGTGATGTTCTGGCAGGCGCGCTGGACGTTGCGGCTGAGCATCGACGTGGTCGGCACCGACCCGGACACCGCGCTGCCCGGCCGGCCGGAGCTGGTGCTCTGCCGGCACGCCGGGCCGGGCGACTCGTTCATCCTCATCCACGCCCTGGTCAACTGGTTCCACCGGGAGCCCCGGATCGTGCTCAAGGAGAGCCTCCAGTGGGACCCGGCGATCGACGTCCTGCTGAACCGGCTGCCCAACCGGTTCATCGCCCCCGGACCGGACGGCCGGGAGGCCGTGGTCGGCCAGATCGGCCACCTCGCCGCCGGCCTGGACGACGACGACGCGTTCGTGATCTTCCCGGAGGGGGGCAACTTCACCCCGAGCCGGCGGCTGCGGGCGATCGCCCGGCTCCGGACGCTGGGCCTGGAGCGGATGGCGCTGCGGGCCGAACGGATGCAGCACGTGCTCGCGCCGCAGCCGGGCGGGCTGCTCGCCGCCCTGGACGCCGCCCCCGACGCCGGGGTGATCTTCGTGGCGCACACTGGCCTGGACCGGATGCTCACCGTGACGGACGTCTGGCGGGAGCTGCCGATGGACAAGCGGATCGTGATGCGCTTCTGGTCGGTGCCGCCCGAGGAGGTGCCGACCGGCCGGCAGGAACGCATCGACTGGCTCTTCGACTGGTGGGCGCGGATCGACCGGTGGATCGCCGCGAACCGGGACGGCGCGATCGCCTGACCCCGCCGCGGACCGGCCTACAGCCGATTGGCAGGAATCCCACGTATGGTGCGCTCGTGGAGCAGATCTGCGTGGTGACGACGGTGGTGGACGCGCGCGGGGTCGCCGACGTGCTGGCGGCGGCGGCCGTCGCCGGGCGACTGGCCGCCTGTGCCCAGGTCGGCGGGCAGGTGGACAGCACCTACTGGTGGCAGAACGCGATCCAGACCACCGCCGAGTGGACGGTGCAGTTCAAGACCGCCCCGGACCGGGTGACCGCCCTGGTCGACCAGCTCCGCGCCAACCACCCGTACGAGGTGCCGGAGATCCTGGTGACCCGGGTGGAGAGCGGCAACCCGGCGTACGCGGCCTGGGTGCACGAGCACACCCGACCCTAGGTACTCCTACTCTGGGCGGCCCTTGACGCGGCCACCATGCTGTGCGGGTGGAGAACACCGGCTACCCCTGTCCCGGCTGCGGCGCGCCCGCCGATCTCGTCGCCGGGTGCCCCGGCTGCGGTCGCCCGCCGTACCCGCCCGCCGCGGAGGTGGTGCGGCTGGACCGGCAGATCGCGACGCTCACGCCGGAGGTGGAGCGGGCCCGGGTGACGTACCAGGAACTGCTGGGCCGGTTGGGCACCGCCCGGCAGCGCCGGTCCGAGCTGGCCGCCCGGATCCGGGCGGAGATCCCGCCGCCGAACCCGGCGCGGCCGGTCCCGGTCCGCCCCGCGACGGTGCCGGTCGGGCCCGCGACGATGCCGGTCGCACCCCAGCCGGTCGGGCCGCCGCTGACGGGGTACGCCGCACCGGCGGCCCGGCCCGGCCGGCCGGAGACCTCGACGCGGACCGTGCAGGGGCTCCTGTTCGTCCTGGGTGGACTGCTGCTCGGCACCGCGGCCGTGGTCTTCACGGCGGTGGCCTGGGCGGCGGTCGGCGTGGCCGGTCGGGCGCTGATCCTCGTCGCGCTCACCGGGCTCACGCTCGCCGTGCCGCTGGTCGCCCGGTGGCGCGGACTGCGCGGCACCGCCGAGACGTTCGCCGCGGTGGGGCTGCTGCTGGTGCTCCTCGACGGGTACGCCGCCTGGAGCGTCGACCTCGCGGGGGTGGCCGACTGGCCCGGGACCCGGTATGCCGCGCTGGTCGGGGGCCGGCGCGGCGATCGCCGCCGGGTACGCGCTGCTCAGTCGGCTGACCGTGCCGTGGTTCGCGGCGCTGCTGGTGGCGCAGCCGGTGCTGCCGCTGCTCGTCGCGGCGGCGCGACCGTCCGCCGCCGGCTGGGCGCTGGTGCTCACCGTGGTGGCGCTGGGTGACCTCGTGGTGGTGGTCGCCCTGCGCGGCCGGGGCGGTGCCGCACCGGCACCGGTCGGCGTCACGGTGGGGGGCGGGGTGACCGGTGGGGGACCGGTCCACCCCGCCCCGGCGGGGATCGGGGTGCGGCGGCCGGCGGGGGTCGGTCGCCGCACCGCCGGCTCCGGTGACCGCCCCGGCCGGGTCGACGGCGGTCGCCGCCGGTCGGGTGCTCGGCTGGCTCGGGTACGCGGTCGCGCTGACCGTCGCCGCCGGCTGCGCGCTGGTGCCGCTGGCCTGGGGGCGGGCCGCCGGTACGCCGCTGCTGGCCGGGGGTCCGTTGCTGGTGGTGGCGCTGGCCCTCTTCGGCGGCGCGCTGCTGGCCGGTGGCCGGACCTTCCGGGCGGTGACCGCCGGGCTGCTGGTGCCGGTGCTCGCCACCGCGCTGTTCCGGCCGGTCGCCGCGCTGCGTCCGGGGCTGCTGCTGGTGGCCGCCGGGGTGATCGTGCTCGCCCTCGCGGGGGCGGTCCGGCTGCTGCCGGCGCGGCTGCGTACCGGGCCCCGGATCGGTGCGCTGGTGGTGGCCGCCGGGCTGGCCCAGGCGGTCGCGTCGCTCACCGCCTACCAGGCCGGTCGGGTGGTGGACGGCTCACTGCCGGCCTGGCGGGCGCCGGTGAGGTGCCCGCACCGCACTGGGGCTGGCAACTCCCCGTCGCCGTGCTGCTCACCGCCGGGGCGGCGGCGGTGCTGCTGCCCCGGGCCGCCCGGCCGGTGGTCGGGGTGGTCGGCGGTGCGCTGACCGTGCTGGCCGCTCCGGCGGTCGCGGCCACCCCGTGGCCGGTGGTGGTGGCGGTCGACCTGCTGGTCGGCGCGGTGCTGCTGCTGGCCGCCGTGCGGCGTCCCACCGCCCGGTACGCGACCGTCCTGGCCTCGGCGCTGGCCGGCGCCGTGCTGACCGGGCACGCGCTGCTGGTGGCGTGCGCCGACCCGGCCGCGCTGGGCGGGGCGCTGGTGGTGGTCGTCGCGGTCGGACTCGCCGCTGCGGCCCGGGGCCGGCGCGGCCTCGGCACCCAACCGGCCGTCGGCGGCAGGTGCGCTGCTCGCGGCGGCGCTCGCCGTACCGGCCGGAGTGGCCGTCGGGCTGTTCGCCGTCGGGGTGCCGGCCTGGTGGCAGCTGCGGGGGACGGCCGCCGCCGCCGGGCTGCTGGTGGTCGCCACGCTCGCGGTCCGTCGCCGCTGGCCGGACCTGCTCGGGTACGCCTCGGCGGGGCTGGCCGTGACCCTCGTGCTGCTCGGCGTGGCGCCGCTGGTCGTACCGGCCGACGAACCGGTGGCGAGCTATGCCGCGCTGGGTGTGCTGCTGGCGCTGGCCTCCGGTGGCGGAGACCGGCCGGCCCTCGCCCCCCGGGCGGCGGGTGTCACGCTGGCCGGGCTCGCCCTGCTGGTCACCGCCCCGGTGGTGCTGCGGGTGCTCGCCGAACTGCCGGTGCGGCCCTGGTCGGGGTGCCCACCGTGGACCGGGTGCCGGGGGTCTGGGGTGCCGGGTCGGCGCTGCTGCTCGGCGCGGCCGGGGCGGCGTACCTGCGGATCCTTGCCGGGCGGCGGCGGCTGCCGGCCCTGGTCGCGCTGCCGTTCGGTGCGCTGGCGCTGCCGGTGCTGTCGACCGCCGTCCGGGCGCCGTGGCCGGTGACAGCGGCCGTCGCGTTCGCGGTCGGGGTGGCCGCGCTGTTGGTCGCGGCGCTCGCCAGGCCGCATCGGGCGCTCGTGCCGGTCGCGCTGCCGGTGGGCATGATGCTCGGCGGGACCGGGTTCGGCGGCCTGCTCGCCACCCGGGCCGGGACGCTCGCCGGCCTGGGTGTGCTGGTCGTCGCGGCGGCGGTCGTCGGTACGGCCGGCCGGCAGGCGGCCACCCGGATCGCCGGCTGGCCGGCGGCGGTGCTGGCGGCGACCGGCTTCGCGGTGACCGCCTCGCTGGCCGGCGGGCTGCCGGTGCGGACCGCCGCGTTCGCGGTGCTGGCGGTCGCCGTGGCGGCACTGCACGCCGCGCCGCTGCTGGCCCGGCGGGAGCCCGGCGGGGCGGCCACGGTCGGGCCGGCGGTGACGGCCGTCGGGCAGGCGGTGGCGGTGCTGGCGGTCCTGCTGACCTGGGGAGCACCCCGGTACGCGGCGGCGGTCTGCGGGCTCTGGGGGTGGCGGTCGCGCTGCGGGTGCTGCGGCGGGGTGAGTCGCCGGCCCGGCGGCGGGCCTTCGCCGCCGTCGCCGGCGTCAGCGAACTGCTCGGCGGCTGGCTGCTGCTCGCGGCCGGCGGGGTGGTGCTGCTGGAGGCGTACACCCTGCCGGCGGCCGGCCTGGCCCTCGCCGCCGGCCTGGTGGCGCTCGGTGCCCGACCCGGGCTGACCAGTTGGTTGGCGCTCGGCCCGGGGCTCGTCGCGGCGCTGCTGCCCAGCCTGGTCTCGGTGCTGGTGGCCCCCGACCCGCAGCCGTGGCGGCGGCTGGCGCTCGGCGCGGCGGCGGTCGCCGCAGTGCTGGCCGGGGCGGTCCGGCGCTGGCAGGCGCCGGTGCTGCTGGGCAGCGCCACGCTGGTGCCGCTCGCCCTGCACGAGCTGGCCCGGGGCTGGGACCTGCTGCCCCGGTGGATCTTCCTCGCGGTCGGCGGGCTGGCCCTGATCGCGCTGGCCGCCACCTACGAACGGCGCCGGCGCGACCTGAACCGGCTCCGGACCCTGGTCGGCCGGATGGGGTGAGGGTAGGGACGGCCCCACCACCGGTCCGGGGGTTGTCAGGATTACCCAGGGCGACCGTGCCGGCCAGAATCGGTTACCGAGGGTCGCGCCGGTCGGCGCGACCCCGCACCGACGACGGGAGCGCACGGATGACCGCCCTGACCCTGACGGAGCCCCCGGTACGCCGGGGTAGCGACTACGCCCACCTGTCGCGGCGGATCGCCGAGGCCGGCCTGCTGGACCGCCGCCCCGGCCGGTACGTGGTGCGGATCGTGCTCACCCTGGGCGCCTTCCTCGCCGGCTGGGCGGGCGTGGTGGCGCTCGGCGACTCGTGGGCGCAGCTGCTGCTCGCGGTCGGCATGGCGGTGGCCACCACGCAGGTGGCGTTCCTCGGGCACGACGCCGGTCACCGGCAGATGTTCCGCCGCCGTGGGCCGAGCGAGCTGGCCGGGCTGATCGCCGGCAACCTCGCCGTCGGGCTCAGCTACGGCTGGTGGGTCGACAAGCACAACCGGCACCACGCCAACCCGAACCACACCGACGAGGATCCGGACGTCGGGGCGGGCGCGCTGGTCTGGACGTACGGGCAGGCGGCGGCGACCCGGGGGGCCGGCCGGTGGGTGGCGGCCCGGCAGGCGTGGTTCTTCTTCCCGATGCTGCTGCTGGAGGGGCTGGCGCTGCACGTGGCGAGCGTCCGGGCGTTAGTGGGCCGAGGACCGGACGGCCGGTGGGCCACCCCGGTCCGGCACCGGGCGGTGGAGGCGGTGCTGCTCGTCGCGCACGCCGTCGGCTTCCTCGGGCTGCTGTTCGCGGTGATGTCGCCGGTGCGGGCGCTGCTCTTCGCGGTCGTCCACCAGGCGCTGTTCGGCCTCTACATGGGCTGCGCGTTCGCCCCGAACCACAAGGGCATGCCGATGCCGACCGCCGACGACGACCTCGACTTCCTGCGCAAGCAGGTGCTCACCTCGCGCAACGTACGCGGTGGTCGGTTCGTGGACACGGCGCTGGGCGGGCTCAACTACCAGATCGAGCACCACCTCTTCCCGAACATGCCCCGCGCCAACCTGCGCCGGGCACAGCCGATCGTCCGGGCGTACTGCGCCCAGGTGGGCGTCGGGTACGCGGAGACCGGGCTGGTCGAGTCGTACCGGCAGGCGCTGGCCCACCTGCACGAGGTCGGCCGCCCGCTGCGGGCCGGCTGAGAATGCCTGCTCACCGCCTCCCGGTAGGGTCGTCCCATGGCAGACGTGCTCACCGCGGAGGCGGTGCGAGACGAGCTGGACGGGTTGGCGGAGTGGTCGGGTGATCCGACCGGGATCAGTCGTACCGTCGAGCTCGGTAGTTTCCCGGCCGCCGTCGCGGTGGTCGACCGGGTCGCCGAGGCGGCCGAGGAACTGGACCACCACCCCGACATCGACATCCGATGGCGGACGCTGACCTTCCGCTGCGTCACCCACTCGTCCGGCGGGGTCACCCACCGCGACGTGGAGCTGGCCCGGCGGATCGACGAGATCGTCCGGAGCGCCCGATGAGATTCGAGATCAGCAAGGTGCTGGACGCCATCGAGGGGCGGGTCTGCACCGACCCCTCCCTGGCCCGCGCCGTCGTCGACCTGGCCGAGGTGATCCGCTGGCAGGACCTGGACGGCGGCCGGCCGGCCAGCCTGCTCCGGCTCGGCATGGTGATCGACGCCCTGGCCCGCCAACTGGAGGAGGACAGCGTCCCGGTCTATGCCGTCGTGCACCGGGCCCTGCTCTCCGACGCCGACCTGACCTCCAACGAGCGGATGGTGGTGCGCCGCTGGGCCGACGACGGCCTGGTCGAGGTGCTGGACCAGCCCGGCGACCGGATGCTGGAGGTGGCCGACCTGCTCGGCCTGCCCATCCTCAGCCGGGTCCGGTTCGACGGGCTGGGTGGCCGGTTCCCGTGGCTCGGGCAGCCCGGCCGGGTGCTCGCCCCGGTGCCCGGCGCCGGTGGGCCGGTGTTCATCGCGCACGTCGGTGGCGGGCAGAGCCCGGCGTCCGGCAGCCGGTCACCGGTCGGCGCGAAGCTGCTGGCCCGGCAGTGGCGCTGCCCGAGCCGGGCTGTGCGCTCTTCGGCGGCGGTGGGGGCGGCGGCGCCTTCGCCGACCTGGCCCGGGTGGACCGCGCCCCGGCCGGCCAGCCGCCGCCCACCCTGCGCGGCGGCGTGCCGACCTGCCCCGGCACGGCACCCGGCTCGGCGACGCCGGGCCGCGACCGCGTACGGAGGTGCTGGCGGTGCGGATCGGCGGGCTGATCCGGCGCCGCTTCGTGCTCACCGAGGCGCAGCCGGTGCTGGTCGGCCGCGCGCCGGACGCCACCGGCGGGATCACCCTCGGCCAGTGGCTCAACGACGAGTCGCGGCGGTGGATCAGCCGCAGCCACGTCCGCTTCGAGCTGCGCGTGGGCGAGGTGGTGGTCACCGACACCAGCACCAACGGCTCCGGCATCCGGCCGGGCGGCTCGATGGCCGAGCCGGACCGGCTGACGCTCGCCCCGCAGCAGTCCCGGGTGCTGACTGAGGGCGACATCGTGGAGCTCTACCCCGGGGTGCAGATCGGCCGCGCCGACGAACTGCCCAGCGGCGCCCCGTTCACCCCCACCTCGGTGATGGCCGAGGCGCCCACCATGGCGATGCGGCTGCCGCGTCCCTGACGCGGAAACGACGAAGGGCGCCGGGACCATCACGGTCCCGGCGCCCTTTCGCGTACGCGCGGATCGTCTTTCCGGCGGCCTGCTGTGCGGATCAGCCGCCCCTTTGCGGCGGCCCGTCCCTGAGTCAGCCGCCCCTTTTCCGGCGGCCTTCCCGGGCGGTCAGCCGGCCAGGACGGCGGCGAGCTGCGCCACCGCGTGGTCGATCTCCTCCTCGGTGATCACCAGCGGCGGGGCGAGCCGGATGGTCGAGCCGTGGGTGTCCTTGGCCAGGACGCCCCGCTCCATCAGCCGCTCGCAGGCCTGCCGGCCGGTCATCAGCGCCGGGTCGAGGTCGACACCGGCCCAGAGGCCCCGGACCCGGACCGCGACGAGGCCCTTGCCGAGCAGCCCTTCCAGCCCGGCCCGCAGCCGCTCGCCCAGCTCGGCGGAGCGGCGCTGGAACTCGCCGGTGGCCAGCAGCCGGACCACCTCGGTGGCGACCGCGCAGGCCAGCGGGTTGCCGCCGAAGGTCGAGCCGTGCTGGCCCGGCTTCAGCACCCCCAGCACGTCGGCGTTGGCGGCGACCGCCGAGACCGGCACGATGCCGCCGCCGAGCGCCTTGCCCAGCAGGTACATGTCGGGCACGACGCCCTCGTGCTCGCAGGCGAAGGTGTGCCCGGTCCGGCCCAGACCCGACTGGATCTCGTCGGCGATGAACAGCACGTTGTGGTCGGTGCAGACCTGGCGGACGGCCGGCAGGTAGCCCTCCGGCGGCAGCACGACGCCCTGCTCGCCCTGGATCGGCTCGAGCAGCACCGCGACGGTGTTCTCGTCGATCGCGGCGGTCAGCGCGGCCAGGTCGCCGTAGGGCACCACGGTGAAGCCCGGCGTGTACGGCCCGAAGTCGGCGCGGGCGTCCTCGTCGGTGGAGAAGCTGACGATGGTGGTGGTCCGGCCGTGGAAGTTGCCCTCCATCACCACGATGTTGGCCTGGCCCGGGGCGACGCCCTTGACCTGGTAGCCCCACTTGCGGGCGACCTTGATGCCGGTCTCCACCGCCTCGGCGCCGGTGTTCATCGGCAGGACCAGGTCCTTGCCGCACAGCTCGGCGAGTTCCTTGCAGAAGTCGGCGAACTGGTCGTGGATGAACGCCCGGCTGGTCAGGGTCAGCTTGTCGAGCTGCGCGTGCGCGGCCTCGATCAGCTTCGGGTGCCGGTGGCCGAAGTTCAGCGCCGAGTAGCCGGCCAGGCAGTCCAGGTAGCGCCGGCCGTCCACGTCGGTCAGCCAGGCGCCCTCGGCGGAGGAGATCACCACCGGCAGCGGGTGGTAGTTGTGCGCGGTGTGGCGCTCGGCGTCGCGTACCGCTCCCGGCGTCCGCAGCATGTCGTCGATCACTTGGTGGCCTTTCCCTGACGGAGTCGCAGCGTGCAGCACTTCGGACCGCCGCCGGCCTTGCGCAGCTCGGACAGGTCGATGCCGATGGTCTCGTAGCCCCGGTCGCGCAGCTTCGCGGCGAGGTCGGTGGCCTGCGCGGGCAGCACCACGTGCCGGCCGTCGCTGACCGCGTTCAGGCCCAGCACCTCGGCGTCGGCCATGGTGGCGTGGATCGCGTCGGGGAAGAGCCGGCGCAGCACCGCCCGGCTGCCGGGCGAGAACGCCTCCGGCAGGTAGGCCACGGTCCGCTCGTCGAGCACGGTCAGCGCGGTGTCCAGGTGGTAGAAGCGCGGGTCGACCAGCTGCATGGTGATCACCGGGTAACCGAAGACCTCCTGGAGTTGGGCGTGCGAGGCGTGCGCGGTGCGGAACCCGGTGCCGGCGAGCAGGTGGTCACCGACCAGCAGGACGTCGCCCTCGCCCTCGTTGACGTGCTTCGGGTCGTACATCTCGAAGCCGGCGGCCTCGAACCAGGCCCGGAAGGCGGGCGCCTCGTCGGCGCGCTGCGGGTCGCGGAACTGCACCGCCATCGCCTTGCCGTCGATCACCGTGCCGCCGTTGGCGGCGAAGACCATGTCCGGCAGGCCGGCGACCGGGTCGACCAGCTCGACCTCGTGGCCCAGGTCCAGATACGTCTGCCGGAGCTGCTCCCACTGGCGGATCGCCAGGTCGGCGTCGACCGGGGCGGTCGGGTCCATCCACGGGTTGATCGCGTAGTCGACGGCGAAGTACGTCGGCCGGCACATCAGAAAACGCTGCCTGGTGGCGTCCATCGTCATTGTCCTGCTCCCAGCGTCGGGCGCGCCCCGGCCACCGTGGCCCACGGGCTGGCGCCGTTGGTCAACGGTATGCGCCCCGCCCCGACGACATCCACCGCCAGAACTTGCGTAGGCCGCCGAATCCTTGCGTCTACCCCCCACCCGACGACGATTCGTTGCGCCAACCCCGCCGCCGACCGCACCCGCCGCCGACCGCGGGTGCGGCCGATCATGGAGTGGTGGCGCCGGATTACTGGGCATTGGCGGGGCTTGTCGGGCGCCACGACTTCATGATCGACGGGCGTCACGGAGGGGAGGGGGACGCACTTCGGGGGGCGGCGAATCGCCGCCCCCCGAAAGAGGTGCTGCCCGTCCGGTGAACCACCGGAGTCCGGTGAACCACCGGAGTTGGTCGGGCGTGCCCGCTGTGCGCTGGCGAGTCGAAAGGTGCCCGTCAGAAGCGGCCGGCAAACTGTGAGTCGAGCCACTCGCGGAATCGGCCTACCCAGTCACCGTCGGTGGTCGGCCAGTCGAACTGCCCGGTCAGCGCCACGACGCCGAGCACCACGGCGGCCAGGCCGACCGCGATGCCGATCAGCGCGTCCAGCTTGCCGGCGACGTGCCGGCGGCGGGTGGCGATCAGGCCCAGCACGGCGAGGACCGCGCCGACCGCGCCGAGTCCCACGCCGTACCCGGCGAGGGTGCCGGTCAGCACGAAGAGCGCGCCGACCACCGAGACGATCAGACCGAGCGTCGCCAGCAGGCTGGCCCGGGGCTTCCGGCCGACGACCGGCGGCTCCGCCGGGTGGTCGAGGTCCGGGTGTACAGGCTGCTCCAGGGTGGGCTCCCGGTCCCGGTCGAGGGACTGCTTGCCGGCCAGGTCGACGGTGCGGTCGTGGACCGGGTCGGGATCGCTGCCCCGCACGGCGCCCGGCGTCGCCGACCGCCCGGTGACGGCCCGCGCGGTCGCCGCCCGGTCGGCCGCCCACTCGCGCCGGTCGTCGTCGGGGGTGGTGCTGCTCCGGTACGTCGCGCCGTCGCCCTCCCGATCGGTGACCACCGGCTGCCCCGGCTCGTCCACCGTCGCCGCGACGCGGTCCTTCCCGTCGACCCGCCCGTCGCCGTTCACGTCTCCGTTCCGTGCCGGTCCGTTCCGGCGCGACAGAATCTTCACTTCACACCTCCTGGTCAAGGGCGTGGAGGCCGCAGACGCGGATGACAGCCACGCATGACGTGGGAGAGGTACCCCGGCGCCCGGCCAGCGACACCCGTCGACGACCTGCGGCTCCGGGGCTAGTGCCGCTCGGCTACGAAGGTGCCGCGTGCGTGGATGGTCACGACAAGGCCACGGTCCCGTAGTTCACGCATCGCCATTCGGACGGTGCCTCGGGCCACGCCGTAGGTCTGCTGCAGGTGGAGTTCGCTCGGAAGCGGCTGACCGGGGCGCAGCTTGCCCTCTTCGATCTGCGTTGCGAGCAGGTCCGCCAACTGCCGGTAGAGCGGCACGTTGTTGAGCGGGCTCGTCATGGGCGCGAGCGTAAGCACGCACAGGATCTGTACGTGTTCGGGGTTGTCCAGCAAATAGACGTCTAGTGTATGGACGTCCTTTGCCTGTACGTTTGTGAGGGCCAACACCAAGACGGCCCCCGGGCAGCGATTGCGGCGCTGACCGGGGGCCTTGATCGCCCCGGGAGGCGACCCATGGGCACCCTACCCACCCTGCCCGACTGCGCGGAGCCGGCGACCGCCCGGATCGAGCTGTACACCGCCGACTCCCTCGACGCCTGCGCGTACACCTGCCCGGCGCACACCGGCCACGCGACGACCGTGAGCGCCCGGGCCGGCCTGGACGCCCATCCGATCGGCCTGGCCCCAGACGTGGACCGTCCCTGCGGATATGTGCACGTCTTCCCGACCGGCACCCTGGCCGGGCCGGCCCCCGCCGCCTGCCCGCGCTGGTGCGACCGGGACGACTGCCGGCGGCGGGGTCGGCACCGCTCCCGCGCCCGCTACACCGACACCGACCGGCCGGAGGCGTTCGTCGTCGACGTGGCCCTGGCCCAGGCGTTGCACCCGGCCGCCGAGCCGATGGTCCACCTGACCGGCGTGGCGGACGGTGCTGCGGGGAGCGTGGTCCTCTCGATCAGGCAGGCGCGGGTGCTGCGCTACCGGCTGGCCCACCTGCTCGACGTGGCCAGGGCCAGCCGGAACGCCGGCCGCTGGGCATAGCCCACCCGGCGGCACTACCGTTGCCGGCGTGCCAGAGGGACACACCATTCACCGCCTCGCCGCCCGGCACGCCGAGCTCTTCGCCGGCGACAAGGTGCACGCCGCCAGCCCGCAGGGCCGCTTCGCCGAGGGCGCGGCCCGGCTCACCGGCACCGTCCTGGACGGCACCGAGGCGTACGGCAAGCATCTTCTGCACCACTACGCCGGCGAGCTGACCCTGCACGTCCACCTCGGGCTCTACGGCCGGTTCACCGACGGCCCCGGTGAGCCGCCCCCACCGGTCGGGCAGGTGCGGCTGCGGTTGACCAGTGACCGGCACTGGCTCGACCTGCGTGGGCCGACCGCGTGCGAGCTGCTCACCCCGCCCGAGGTGGCGGCGCTGCGCGACCGGCTCGGCCCGGACCCGCTGCGCGCCGACGCCGAACCCGACCGGGCGTACGCCCGGATCTCCCGCAGCCCGACGCCGCTCGCGGCGCTGCTGCTCGACCAGTCCGTGGTGGCCGGCACCGGCCTGATCTTCGTGACCGAGGCGCTGTTCCGGGCCGGCCTGCCGCCGCTGCTGCCCGGCCGCGAGCTGACCCCGGCCGGCTGGCGGGAACTCTGGGCCGACCTGGTCGCGCTGATGACCGTGGCCGTCGAGCGGGGCCGGATCGACACCGTGCGCGACGCCCACCTGCCGGAGGCGATGGGCCGTGCGGCCCGCGTCGACCGGCACGGCGGCGAGGTGTACGTCTACCGCCGCCCCGGCGACCCCTGCCACGTCTGCGGCACCGAGATCCGCCGGGGCGAACTGGCCGGCCGCAACCTCTACTGGTGTCCCACCTGCCAGCAGGGCACACCCCGGTCGACGCCGCCCGCGCGCGGTCAGCGCAGCCGGCGGATGTCGCCGTACGCCCGGTAGAAGCCGCCCCGGCCGGCCTCGCGGACCTCGGTGACCAGGTAGCGCGCGCCCGGCTCCCGGATGCCCTTGGGGAACTGCACCGACCAGTCCCGCCGGTAGCCGGAGGAGAGCACGTGGATCCGCAGCCGGCCGCCGTCGTCGACGCACTGCACCACCACGCCGTCGGAGTCGTCGGTGGTCACCTCCACCGTGGACCAGGCCGCCGGCTCGGGCAGCCGGGCCGGCGCCTTGACGTCGACGACCTCCGGCACGTCGCCCGCCTCGGCCGCCCGGATCGCCGGCTCGCTGGCGTCGATGCAGGCCAGGTGGCCGCTGGTGGTCACCACGTAGAGCCGCTCGTCGTGGTATTGCATCGAGTAGGCCGAGCCGCAGCCGGTGCCGAGCTTCCAGAGCCGGTTGCCGGCGGCGTCGAAGCAGTAGATCGAGGAGGCGCTGTCGCCGGCGAAGACGTACCGGCCGCCCTCGGCGGTGGCGCAGGAGAAGACCGGGGCGTCGCAGCGGTACGTCCGCTCGGCGCGGCCGTCCTTGCGCAGCCGCACCACCTCCCGGGTGCCGGTGCCCGCGAAGACCGCCTCCCGCTCCTGCCAGCCGAAGAGCACCGACCCGGTACGGGTGTGCCACAGCTCCCGCCCGGTCCGCCAGTCGTAGCCGGTCACGCCCTGGGAGTGGCCGTGGTAGAGGGCGTCGGTGTCGCAGCGGACCATCCAGGCGGACCGGCCGCGTCCCGCCCGCCGCCAGAGGAACTCGTCCTCGTGGTCGATCGCGGCGATGCCGCCGTCGGCGTCGGAGACGCCCAGCACGCCGTCGTGGATGTCCAGCCAGTAGATGTCGATCTCCGGCGCGATCGCGTACGCCGCCCGGGGCACCTTGCCGGAGAGGTCGTAGACGTTGCCGTCGTCGCAGCCGGCGTAGACCCACGCGTCGTCGGCCACGATGCACTTCACCCCGTCCGGGAGGCGGACCTGGTTCAGCACCCGCGCGTCGTGCCCGAGCGTGGTGATCACCCCGTGCTCGTTGCCCACCATGCAGCTCTGCCCGTCGACGAAGATGCCGAACGCGGGCGCGCCCGAGGCGTACCGCCAGAGGACCGGGGCGGTGCGGGCGGTGGAGCGGGTGCTGACGATCTGCCGCCGGGAGACCGACCGCTTCGGTCGGCCGCCGGGCACCGCCGGGGCGTACCCCTTGCGGATCTTCTCGCCGATCTTCTTCGCCGCGGCGGCCCGGGCGCGGGCGTTGTCGGGGTAGCTCGCGGTCTTGACCTGGCCCTGGTCGCCGATCCGGCCGTAGCGCACGGTCATCGCGGTGTCGTCCACCACGACCTCGTAGAACTTGTGCGCTCCACCGTCCACTTCGGACAGTTCGAGATAGGTCGTCTCCTGCGACATGGGAATGCCTCCGAGGGGAAATGGCCGGAACCGCCGACAGCCCGCACAACCTAACCGCGCCCCCCGACAAGATCGGGTCGTTAACAGGGGGCCTCTGCTATGCGGGAGGCGTTAAGAAGGGGCCCTTCCTTACCGGCGGGCGAGGGTGTCGACGGCCTTGCGGGCCGCGATCAGCACCGGGTCCCAGACCGGCGCGTACGGCGGGGCGTAGCCCAGGTCCAGGGCGGTCATCTCGTCCACCGTCATGCCGTTCCACAGCGCCACGGCCAGGGTGTCGATCCGCTTCGCCGCCTCGGACCAGCCGACGATCTGCGCCCCGAGCAGCCGCCCACTGGGCCGCTCGGCGAGCAGCTTGACCGTCATCGGCCGGGCACCGGGGTAGTAGCCGGCCCGGCTGGTCGACTCGGCGACCACCGAGACGAACTCGAAGCCGGCCGCCTCGGCGTCCCGCTCGCGCAGGCCGGTACGCCCCACCTCCAGGTCGCAGACCTTGGTCACCGCGGTGCCGATCACGCCCGGGAAGGTGGCGTACCCGCCGCCGATGTTGATCCCGGCCACCCGGCCCTGCTTGTTGGCGTGCGTGCCGAGCGGGATGTGCACCGGCAGCCCGCTGACCAGGTGCAGGGTCTCCACGCAGTCCCCGGCGGCCCAGACGCCCGGCACCCCGGGCACCCGCATCCGCCGGTCGGTGCGTACCCCGCCGGAGGGCCCGATCGGCAGGCCGGCGGCCTCCGCGACGGTGGTGTTCGGGCGTACGCCGAGACCCAGCACCACGACGTCGGCCGGCAACGGCCCCTCGGCGGTGACCACCGCGCTGACCCGGCCGTCCCGGGTCTCCAACCCGGTCACCGCCAGGCCGGTACGGATGCCGATGCCGATGCCGCGCATCGCCTCGGCGACCAGCCCGGCCATGTCGGCGTCCACGGTGGACATCGGGTGGTCGGCCTGCTCGACCAGGTCGACGGTGAGCCCCCGCTGGATCAGCGCCTCGGCCATCTCGACGCCGATGTAGCCGCCGCCGACCACCACCGCCCGGCGCGGCCTCGGCTCCCGGTCCAGCCACTCCAGCAGCGCCGCCCCGTCGTCGAGGGTCTGCACGCCGAACACCCCGTCGGCGTCGGTCCGCGCCCACTCCGGGGTCAGCGGGGACGCGCCGGTGGCGTACACCAGGTGGTCGAACCACTCGCGGACCTCGCCGCCGCCGGCCAGGTCCCGGGCGACCACCTCGCGGCGGTCCAGGTCGATGCCGGTCACCTCGTGCCGGAGCCGGACGTCGATGTCGAACGACTCGCGGAAGGTCTCCGGGTCGCGGGCGACGAGCTGCTCCCGGTCGGGCACCAGCCCGCCGATCCAGTAGGGGATGCCGCAGGCCGAATAGGACGTGAAGTGTCCCCGCTCGAAGGCGACGATCTCCAGGTCGCTCCGGTCCCGGCGACGCCGGGCCTGCGACGCGGCGGCCATCCCGGCCGCGTCCCCGCCGACGACGATCAGCCGTTCCGCCACGCCGCCCATCCTGTCACGCCCCGGCCGCCCGCGGGGCCGCCCGCGCGCGCCGGGACGGCCCGCCCCGGGCCGCCCCGCGCCTTCGGAGGGCCGGGTCAACCACGGGTCTGCCGGGCCACGTCCGCCACCACGTCCACCAACCGGCCGGTACGCGCGAAGACCGCCCGCTGCCGCGCCGCGCCGCTGCCGTGCCGGCGCAGCCCGCCCAGCAGCTCGGTCACCTGGTCGAGGTCACCGTGCCGCTCCAGTTCGGGGCGGAGCCGGTCGACCAGCCGGTCCAGCAGCTCCCACATCGGACGCAGCTCGCCGTCGGTGACGTCCACGCCCTCGCCCTCCAGCCCGTCGTGGGCGGCCCGCCAGTGCGCGGCGACCAGCAGGTGGTGGTCGGTACGGATCGGCGGCCGGCCGGCGGCGATGTCCGTCATCGCGGTCGCCACCAGGGCCCGCACCAGCGCGGCGACCAGCACCGTGTCGTCCACCGACGGGCAGACGTCACCGATCCGGATCTCCACCGTCGGGTACTTCGCCGACAGCCGGGCGTACCAGTAGAGCATCCCCTCGTCGAGCATCACGCCGGTCGCGATGAGCTGCCGGATCAGCCGCTCGTAGTGCTCGTGGGAGGTCAGGTAGGGCGTCGGCGCCACCGACGGCCAGCGTTCCCACTCGACCGAGCGCCAGCTCGCGTACCCGGTGTCCTCACCCCGGGAGAACGGGGAGTTGGTGGTGACGGCGTGCAGGATCGGCAGCCAGGGCCGGACGTGGTTGAGCACCTGCACGCCGGTGTCGCCGTCCGGCACGCCGACGTGCACGTGCATGCCGTTGTTGCCGGGACCCGGCACGAGCAGCCGGAACCGCTCGATCATCCGGTCGAAGCGGGGCTTGTCGACCACCGGCGGCACCGGGCCGTCCACCGGGCCGGTGCCGATGGCGAGCAGCCGTACGCCGGCCCGCTCGGCGGCGGCGGACAACTCGCCGCGCAGCACGCCCAGTGAGTGGCGGATGGAGCTCAGTTCCAGCCCCGGCGGGGTGCCGATCTCGATCTGGCTGGTCTGGAACTCGCGTTCCACCTGCCCGCGCAGCTCGGCCGGCACCTGCTCCATGACCAGGTCCACGGCCGGGACGGCGGCGCCGGTGTGCGGGTCGACCAGCAGGAACTCCTCTTCCACGCCGACCGTGAGCAGGTCGGTGCCGCCCGGGGCGACGTCCGGTTCCCGCTCCGCCACTGACCCGCTCATCTCCATCACCGTCCGCTCGTGCCGGTCGCGGCGCCCTGCCGCGTACGTCGACCCGCCATTACCCACCGTGTCCGATTCGGGAAACACCTCCCTCGGCGTGTCGCCCCGCGTGCCGCGCTCGGTGCGCCGCGCCGCGCCCGCGCACCGCCTGGGCGGGCGTCCGTAGGGGAGCCCTGCTATACCGGAGGCGTCAACAGGGGGCCTCTTCGAGGAGTGCGGACGGTGGCGGACGAACGGCGGGCCGAGCGGGACTGGCGGGGTCAGGTGCCGCGCACCTTCGCGACGCTGCTCTGGGTGATCGCGGTGGTCTGCGCGCTGGCCGCGCTGAGCAGCGTCGTACGGACCGACATCCAGCCGGTCCGTACCGCGATCGACGCGCTGCTGCTGCCCGCGCCGGCCAACCTCGCGTACGCGGTCTTCATCGGCACCCTGGCCTCGGCGGTGCTGCGCCGCAAGCGGCTGGCCTACCGGGTGCTGGTCGGCTACTTCAGCCTCACCCTGGCCGTCGGCGTGCTGGCCGGGGTGCTGCTGCTGGTGGTCGGCGCCAACGACCTCACCGACGACGCCGGCCGCCGGCTGTTCGACTCGCTGGAGACCGTCGGGGTGTGGGTGGGCATCGCCTTCACCGCCGCCGCGCTGGGTCTGCTGCTCGCCGCCCGGCGGGAGTTCTACGCCCGGGTCCGCAGCGGCAGCACCTGGCGGGCCCTCGCGGTCTTCCTCGGCCTGGCGGCGGTCTCGGTCGGCGTCGGCTACCTGCTGCTCACCGCCGTGCCGGGCAGCCTGCACACCTGGTCGGACCGGCTGGTCTACGCGGTCGAGAAGGTCTTCGGCGGCGCGATCACGCTGGACCTCACCCGCCGGGGGCAGGCCCCCGGCTGGGTCAACCTGCTGCTCGGCGCGTTCGGCGCGACCGCCTTCGTGGCCGGCCTGTTCACCTTGGTCCGCTCGCAGCGGGCCGCCGCCGTGCTGCACCCGGACGAGGAGGAGCGGATCCGGGCGCTGCTGGCCCGGCACGGCGGCCGGGACTCGCTCGGCTACTTCGCCACCCGCCGCGACAAGGCGGCCGTCTTCTCCGCCAGCGGCAAGGCGGCGGTCACCTACCGGGTCGTCAACGGGGTGTGCCTGGCCAGCGGCGACCCGGTCGGCGACCCCGAGGCGTGGGGCCCGGCCATCGAGGCGTGGCTCGGCCAGGCCCGCGAGTACGCCTGGACCCCGGCGGTGATGGGCGCCAGCGAGGCCGGCGCGCGGGCCTACCACCGGCACGGGCTGAAGGTGCTGCACCTGGGGGACGAGGCGATCCTGCTGACCCGCGAGTTCGACCTGAACGGCCCGGACATGCGCCCGGTCCGGCAGGCGGTGCACCGGGTGGAGCGGGCCGGCTACACCGCCCGGGTGCGCCGGCACGCGGAGATCCCGCCGGAGGAGCTGGCCGAGCTGGCCCGGCTGGCCACCACCTGGCGGGACACCGAGCACGAGCGGGGCTTCTCGATGGCGCTGGGCCGGCTCGGCGACCCGGCCGACGGCGACTGCGTGCTGGTCGACGCCCGCGACGGTGCCGGCCGGGTGCGGGCGATCCTGTCGCTCAGCCCGTGGGGTGCCGACGGGCTCTCGCTGGACCTGATGCGCCGGGACCGCACCGCCGACAACGGGGTGATGGAGTTCATGGTCGCCGCGCTGCTCGGGGCCGCGCCCCGGCACGGGGTGGAACGGGTGTCGCTGAACTTCGCGGTGTTCCGGTCGGTCTTCGAGCAGGGCGCCCGGATCGGGGCCGGCCCGATCATCCGGCTCTGGCGGCACGCGCTGCTCTTCTTCTCCCGCTGGTGGCAGCTGGAGTCGCTCTATCTCTCCAACGCCAAGTACCAGCCGCACTGGACGCCCCGCTACCTCTGCTTCGCCGAACGCCGGGAACTGGCCCGGGTGGGGCTCGCCGCGGCGGTCGCCGAGGGCTTCCTGGCCCTGCCCGGTGGCCGGCCCACCCCGTTGCAGGGGTGCCGCCGGGCGGCGGGGCGGTCGGTTTCGTGCCGCCGGCCGCCGCGACGGTCCGGGCGGTGCCGCCCGAGCCGACCGCGGTGCAGCGGCCGGAACAGATCCGGGTACGCCAGGCGAAGCTGGACCGGCTGCGCGCCGAGGGCGTCGACCCGTACCCGGTGGGCTTTCCGCGCACGGTGAGCTGCGCCGAGGTGCGCCGCCGGCACACCGGGCTGGCCCCCGACACCGCCACCGGGGAGACCGTGTCGGTGGCCGGGCGGGTGCTGCTGGTCCGCGACCACGGTGGGATCTGCTTCGTCACCGTGCGGGACGGCAGCGGCGACCTGCAACTGGTGCTGGAGCACGACCTGGACCGCTGGCGGGCGACGATCGACATCGGCGACCACGTCGGGGCCACCGGCGAGGTCTACGCCACCCGGCGCGGCGAGGTGTCGGTGCGGGTCGCCGACTGGCGGCTGACCGCCAAGTGCCTGAGGCCGCTGCCGGACAAGCACCACGGGCTGGCCGACCCGGAGGCCCGGGTCCGGCAGCGCTACCTGGACCTGGCCATCAACCCGGAGGCGCGGGAGCTGCTGCAGGCCCGGGGCGCGGCGCTGGGCAGCCTGCGGCGCACCCTGGCCGAGCGGGACTTCCTGGAGGTGGAGACGCCGATCCTGCAACGGGTGCACGGCGGGGCGAACGCCCGACCGTTCGTCACCCACAGCAACGCGTACGACGTGCGGCTGAGCCTGCGGATCGCGCCGGAGCTATATCTCAAGCGGCTCGCGGTGGGTGGCGTGGAGCGGGTGTACGAGCTGGGCCGGGCGTTCCGCAACGAGGGCGTCGACTTCAGCCACAACCCGGAGTTCACCGTGCTGGAGGCCTACCAGGCGTACGCCGACTACCACGTGATGCGGAAGCTGGCCCGGGACCTGATCGTCGCGGCGGCGGTGGCGGTGCACGGGTCGCCGGTGGCCCGCCGTCCCGGCACCGGCGAGCTGGTGGACATCGGCGGCGAGTGGCCGGCGCGGACGGTGAACGAGGCGGTCTCCGCCGCGCTGGGCGAGGAGGTCACCGCCGACACCGAGGTGGCGACCCTGCGCAAGCTCTGCGACGCCGCGCAGGTGCCGTACGACCCGCGCTGGGAGCGCGGCGCGGTGCTGCTGGAGCTCTACGAGCGGCTGGTCGAGGCGCGTACCGAGGTGCCGACGTTCTATCTGGACTTCCCGACCGACGTCTCGCCGTTGACCCGGCAGCACCGGGACGACCCCCGGCTGGCCGAGCGGTGGGACCTGGTGGCGTTCGGGATGGAGCTGGGCACCGCGTACTCGGAGCTGGTCGACCCGACCGAGCAGCGGCGTCGGCTCACCGAGCAGTCGCTGAAGGCGGCCGGCGGGGACGTCGAGGCGATGGAGCTGGACGAGGACTTCCTCACCGCGCTGGAGTATGCGATGCCGCCCACCGGGGGCCTCGGGCTCGGCGTGGACCGGTTGGTGATGCTGCTGACCGGTCGCTCCATCCGGGAGACGCTGCCCTTCCCGATGGTCCGCGAGTCGTCCTGACCCGGCACCGGCCGCGCCGCGCCGGGAAGGGGCGATCCGACCCGGGGCGTGACACCGGGTCCTAGGCTGGGCGCGTGCCGGGGTTGCTGATGGCGGTGGCGGGGACGTGGGCGTACGCCCTCGCCCGGTTCACCGTGCTGGCCGACCGCCCGGTCGAGGTGCTGGCCGGGGCGGCGGTGGCGGCCGCGCTGCTGCTGGCGACGGTGCTGGCGTTGCGGGTGCGGGCGCTGCCGGGCGCACCGCGGTCCGGTCGGCGGGCCGTCGCGCTGCGGGCGCGGTCGCGGGGCCGCCGGGTGCCCCGACAGGTCGACCCGGACGCGGCGGGCCGTCCGCGTCCCCGCGCACCCGGCCGCCACCCCTCGGCCGCGTAGCGCCGCGCCGCGCGGCCGATTCCGTCGTCGTCTCCGTTCCGCCGGGACACGTCGTCCCGTCGGGACCTCCGGAATCGGACCGAGGGGTCTTCCCATGCTCGCCTTCGCACCACTGCACGCCGCGGTCTCCGTCGCCGCGTCCGTCGTCTCCTGGCTCGCCGACACGCTGACCCCGCTGACCGGCGGGGCGGCCACCGCCGCGGCCATCGTCCTGTTCACCCTCGGGGTCCGTCTGCTGATCTCCCCGCTCACCCTCGCCCAGGTGCGCGGCGAGCGGCGGCGCGCGGCGCTCGCCCCGCAGGTAAGCGACCTGCAGCGCCGGCACGCCGACGACCCGGCGAAGCTGCAGAGCGAACTCTTCGCGCTCTATCGGCAGGCCGGGGCCAATCCGGTCGCCGGTTGCCTGCCGGCGCTGCTGCAGGCGCCGTTCTTCCTGGTCATGTACCGGCTCTTCGCCACCGGGGACGGCAACTCGGGGCTGCTCGACCAGCGGCTGGCCGGGGTGCCGCTGGGTTGGCACCTCGGCGACGGGCTGACCGGGCCGGTGATGGCGGTGTTCGGGGTGCTGCTGGTGGCGCTGCTCGCGCTGGCCTGGTTCTCGTCCCGGCGGGCCCGCCGGGCGGCGCAGGCCACCGGCACCGTCGCCGGTACGCCGACCGAGGGGCCGGGGGCGGCCGTGCTGGGTCGGCTGCTGCCACTGCTGCCCTTCAGCACGGTGCTCGTCGCGTTGGTGGTGCCGCTGGCGGCGGTGGTCTACCTGGTCACCACCACCGCGTGGACGGCGCTGGAGCAGGTGACGTTGCGCCGCCCTCAGCCGGCAGGGATCGACGAACGTTGACAAGTCTCGGGTGGGCGCGTAGAAAACGCTCACAGAGAGCGCTCTCTAGCCCCGTCCCCGCAGAGAGGCACCCCGATGAGTCCTGCCCCGGCGGCACCCGCCGCCCCGTCCGTCGCGCGCCGGTCGCGCCGACGGCTCCCCCTGGCCGTGGCCGTGCTCGCCACCACCACCGCGCTGGCCGCCGTGTCGATGACCGCGCACGCCGCCGTCCCGGCGCCGCCGGCCGGCTGGAACCTGATGTGGAGCGACGACTTCACCGGTGCGGCCGGCACCCTGCCGTCCTCGACCAACTGGATCATCGACACCGGCACCAGCTATCCGGGCGGCCCGGCGAACTGGGGCACCGGCGAGATCCAGACGTACACCTCGAGCACCGCCAACCTGGCCCACGACGGTGCCGGCAACCTGCGGATCACCCCGCTGCGCGACGGTGCCGGCCGGTGGACCTCGGCCCGGATCGAGACGGTCCGCGCCGACTTCAAGCCGCCGTCCGGTGGGGTGCTCGCGATCGAGGGCCGGATCCAGATGCCCAACGTCACCGGCGCGCAGGCGGCCGGCTACTGGCCGGCGTTCTGGTCGCTCGGTTCGCCCTACCGGGGCAACTACCAGAACTGGCCGGGCGTCGGCGAGATCGACGTGATGGAGAACGTCAACGGCCTGAACCAGGTCTGGGGCACCCTGCACTGCGGCGTCGCGCCGGGCGGGCCGTGCAACGAGTTCAACGGGCTGGGAAACACCCGGGTCTGCCCGGGCAGCAGCTGCCAGTCGGCGTTCCACACCTACCGCACCGAGTGGGACGCCTCGGTCAGCCCTCAGCAGCTGCGCTGGTACGTCGACGGTCAGCTCTTCCACACCGTCAGCCAGAGCCAGGTCGGTGAGCCGTACTGGACCCAGATGACCGGCCACGGGGGATACTTCCTGCTGCTCAACGTCGCGATGGGCGGCTCGTTCCCGAACGGTGTCGCCGGTGCGACCACGCCGACCGCGTCCACCGTGTCGGGCAGGCCGATGCTGGTCGACTACGTGGCGGTCTACCGCAAGGGCGGCGGCACGAGCCCGTCGCCGACCCCGACCGCCACCACCCCGCCGCCCGGCGGCACGGTCGACGCGTACGGGACCATCCAGGCGGAGGCGTTCAGCGCGCAGAACGGGGTGGTCGTCGAGGCGTGTGCCGAGGGCGGGCAGGACATCGGCTACCTGCGCAACGGCGACTGGGCCCGGTACGACAACGTGGACTTCGGCAGCGCCGGGCCACGGGACTTCCTGGCCCGGGTCGCCTCCGGCGCGCCGGCCGGGGTGAGCGGGCTGGTCGAGGTGCGGGTGGACAGCCCGACCGCCCCGCCGATCGGCAGCTTCGCGCTGGCCAACACCGGCGGCTGGCAGACCTGGACCTCGGTGCCGGGCAACGTCTCGACGGTGACCGGCCGGCACTCGGTCTATCTCACCTTCACCAGCGGCCAGGCCGGCGACTTCGTCAACGTCAACTGGTTCACCTTCCGGCGCTGACCTCCCGCCTTCCGGGCCCCCTGCGTCGCCGTGCCGGCGGCGCAGGGGGCCCGTTCCCTGTCCGTACCCTCTGGACACGATTAGTAAAGACTCTTAATAATGAGCGCGGACGTCGACGGTCGTGGATGTCCACCCCCACCGCGTCAGGTCCCTGGAGGCCACCGTGACACTCCGCCGTACCCGCGTGGCGACGTTCGCCGCCGCGCTCACCGCCGCCCTGGCCGCGGCCACCGTCGTGGCCGCGCCACCGGCGTCGGCCGCCACCGCAGCCTTCGTCCGCACCTCCAGCTGGAGCAGCGGGTACGAGGCGAAGTTCACCGTCACCAACGACACCTCGGCGGGCATCTCCTCGTGGAACGTCCAGTTCGACCTGCCCGCCGGCAGCGCCGTCGGCTCGTTCTGGGACGCCCAGCTCAGCACCGCCGGCCAGCACGTCACCGCCGTCAACCAGTCGTGGAACGGCACCCTCGCCCCGGGCGCCAGCACCACCTTCGGCTTCATCGTCAGCGGCACCGGCGACCCGACCACCTGCACCGTCAACGGCGGCCCCTGCACCGGCGGGGGTGGCGGCAACCCGTCCGCCCCGGCCACCCCGGGCGGCCTGCGGGTCACCGGCACCACCAGTTCGTCGGTCTCGCTGGCCTGGAACGCCGTCTCCGGCACGGTCACCGGCTACCGGGTCTACGAGGGCAGCACCGTGAAGGCCACCGGCACCGGCACCTCGGTCACCCTCTCCGGCCTCGCCGCCTGCTCGGCGCACAGCTACACGGTCACCGCGTACAACGCCAGCGGTGAGTCGGCGAAGTCGGCGCCGGTGTCGGCCAGCACCACCGGCTGCACCGGCGGCGGCACCGGGGCGATGGCCGCCGCGCCCTACCTCTACCCGGGCTGGGGAGACCCGCCCGCGCCGTCGACCGTGATGGGGGCGACCGGGGTCAAGTGGTTCACCATCGCGTTCGTGCTCTCCGGCGGCGGCTGCACCCCCGCCTGGGACGGCACCGGCCCGCTCACCGGCAGCGCGTGGGCCAGCACCATCGCCGCGGTCCGGGCGGCCGGCGGCGACGTGATCCCGTCGTTCGGCGGGTGGAGCGGCAACAAGCTCGGCCCGAACTGCTCGTCGGCCGCCGCGCTCGCCGGGGCGTACCAGCAGGTGATCAACGCGTACGGGCTGAAGGCCATCGACATCGACATCGAGAACAGCGACGAGTTCGAGAACGAGGTGGTGCAGGACCGGATCCTCGGCGCGCTGAAGATCGTCAAGCAGAACAACCCGGGGCTGCGGACGATCGTCACCTTCGGCACCTCGACCACCGGGCCGTCGTACTACGGCACCCGGCTGATCAACCAGGCCGCCGCGCTGGGCGCGAACATCGACACCTTCACCATCATGCCGTTCGACTTCGGCGGCGGCGCGAACATGTACCAGAACACGGTGAACGCGGCCGAGGGGTTGAAGAACGCGCTGAAGACCGCGTTCGGCTGGTCCGACGCCACCGCGTACGCCCACATGGGCATCTCCGGCATGAACGGGCTCTCCGACCAGCAGGAGCTGACCTCGCCGGCCACCTGGACGCAGATCCGGGACTGGGCGAAGGCCCGGTCGCTGTCCCGGTTCACCTTCTGGTCGGTCAACCGGGACCGGCCCTGTGCGGGCGGGGGAGTGGTCGCCAACTGCTCCGGCATCGCCCAGAACACCTGGGAGTTCACCTCGATCACCGCGCAGTACTGAAAGGAGGGGCCCCCTGTTAACGCCTGCGGTAGAGAAGGGAACCCTTCTCACCCCCCGGGGGCCCGAGCGGTCAGCGACCGGTGGTCACCGACTGCCGGTCGCGCCGCGCGCGGCGCTTGCGGACCTTCTTGGTCACCCAGCTGACGATCATGATGCCGAAGACCACGAAGATCGCGTAGTTGAACCAGCTGCTGTAGCGGTCGACCTGCTGCCACTGGGAGCCCAGGGCGAAGCCCAGCCCGACGATCAGCGCGTTCCACGCCCCGCTGCCCACCGTGGTGAGCAGGACGAACTCGCCCAGCGGCATCCGGTTCGCGCCGGCCGGGATCGAGACGAGACTGCGCACCACCGGCACCACCCGGCCGAACAGCACCGCCCACCGCCCGTGCCGCTCGAACCAACGGTCGGCCTGCTCCAGGTCGTCCCGGTCCACCAGCGGGATGTGGTCCAGCCAGCGCTTCAGCCGCTCCTCACCGAGCGCCGCGCCGAGCCAGTAGAGCACCAGCGCGCCGAGCAGCGAGCCGGCGGTGGCGGCCAGCACGATCAGCACCACGTTGAACCGACCCTGGGACGACAGGTAGCCGGCCATCGCCAGCACGATCTCGCTGGGGATCGGCGGGACGATGCTCTCCAGGGCGACCAGCAGGGCCACCCCGACCCCGCCCAGCGAGTCGATGACGCTCGCCACCCACCCGGTCAGCCCGGTGAACTGGTTCGGGTCGACATTCTGGGCGAGTGCCATGGGCTGCCTTTCCGTCGAGCCGGCGGGATCGAACGGTGGTACCCCGGCAGCGGCCGGTCACACCTGCCGGTGACCCGTCCCACTGGTCAGCCGCTCAGTCCTCGGGGTGCAGCGCCTCGTCGGCCGGGCCGACCCGCCAACCGGTGAACCGGACGACCAGCCCGCCCCGGCTGGGCGAACAGCAGAACGGACCCGCCGACGCCTCGGCCGCCGGGTCCAGCGGGGCCAGGCGTACCAGCCGCCACGGCTCGCCGGCCACCCGGGCTCGTACGGTCAGCGCGTCGCCGGCCCGGCTCACCCGGACCGTCACCTCCCGCCCCGACCACTCCGGCACCGGGGCCACCGACCAGTCCGACACCTCCCGGGTGACCACCGCGCCGAGCTGCGGCTGCCCGTCGCTGACCTCCACGCCGGCCTTGGTCCACTGCCGTTCGTCCACCCGGACCAGCACGCCGGCCTGGTCGAACTGCGCGGCGTAGTCCAGGTGGAAGCTCACCTCCACGGCGCTGCCCACCGGGAACGGGGCGAGCAGGGCGGAGGCGTCGTCGTGCACGAAGCCGTAGCTGGTCCGCCGCCACAGGTCACTGCCCTCGCGCGGCTCGACGGTTAGCCCGTCGGCGGACTCCTGCGCCCGTACCGGTGGGTGGAGCCAGGTTCCGGTGGACCAGTCGACGGGGTGGGTGTCGGCGCTCATGCCGGCACCGTACCGCCGGGACCGGCGGACGTGAGACGGCTCCGGGTTTGCCGGCGCGGCCGATCGGAGAAGTTAGCCGGACATGGGTGACAGGTGGTACCAGGAGGCGGTCGTCTACTGCCTCGACGTGGACTCGTACGTGGACTCGGACGGCGACGGGGTCGGTGACTTCCGTGGCCTGATCGGCCGGCTCGACTACCTGGCACGGCTGGGGGTGACCTGCCTCTGGCTCAACCCGATCCACCCGTCACCCAACCAGGACGACGGGTACGACGCGACCGACTTCTACAACGTCGACCCGCGCTTCGGGACCCTCGGCGACTTCGCCGAGCTGCTGCACCAGGCCCAGAACCGGGGCATCCGGGTGATCATCGACCTGGTGGTCAACCACACCTCGGACCAGCACCCCTGGTTCCAGTCCGCCCGCTCCTCGCCCGACTCGCCCTACCGCGACTGGTACGTCTGGGCCGACCAGGAGCCGGCCGACCGCCACCAGGGCATGGTCTTCCCCGGCGAGCAGAACGAGACGTGGAGCTACGACCGCACCGCCAAGGCCTGGTACTACCACCGGTTCTACAAGTTCCAGCCGGACCTGAACATCACCAACCCGAAGGTGCGCGAGGAGATCAAGAAGATCACCTCGTTCTGGCTCCAGCTCGGGGTCTCCGGGTTCCGGATGGACGCGGTGCCGTTCATCATCGAGGAGACCGAGCCGGGCAACCCGGACTCGCCGAAGAACTTCGACTTCCTCACCGAGCTGCGCCAGCACGTGCAGTGGCGGCGCGGCGACGCCGTCCTGCTGGCCGAGGCGAACGTCGAGCCGGACCAGCTGCCGGTCTACTTCGGCGACGGCAGCGGGTCGGGCAACCGGATCCACATGCTCTTCGACTTCATGCTCAACGGCCGGCTGATGCTCGCCCTCGCCCGGGAGGACCCCGAGGCGATCATCGACGCCCTGCGGGACACCCCGAAGCTGCCCGAGGGCGGCCAGTGGGCCACCTTCCTGCGCAACCACGACGAGATCGACCTGTCCCGGCTCACCGCCGACCAGCGCAACGACGTGCTGGCGAAGTTCGGCCCGGACGAGGAGATGCAGCTCTACGGCCGGGGGATCCGGCGTCGGTTCGCGCCGATGCTCGGCAACGACCGCCGGCACCTGGAGCTGGCGTACGCGCTCCAGTTCTCGCTGCGCGGCACGCCGGTGCTGCGCTACGGCGAGGAGATCGGCATGGGGGAGGACCTGGCGCTCAAGGGGCGGGACGCGATCCGCACCCCGATGCAGTGGTCGTACCAGGCGAACGGTGGCTTCTCCACCGCCGAGCCGGAGAAGCTGATCCGCCCGGTGATCGAGAAGGGCGACTACGCGTACGACAAGGTCAACGTGACCGCCCAGCGCAAGGACCCGCGCTCGCTGCTCGCCTGGTTCGAGCGGATGATCCGGACCCTGCGCGAGGCGCCCGAGGTCGGCTCCGGCAGCACCACCCACATCGACGTGCCGATGCCGGCCGGGGTGCTGGCCCACCGGGCCGACGGCCCCACCGGCACGATGGTCTTCCTGCACAACCTGAGCACCGCCGACGTCGAGGTCGACCTCAGCACCCTGCAGGGCGAGGCGGACCTGCCGATCGACGTGCTCTCCGACCGGGGCTACGAGGAGGTCGGCAAGCTCGACCGGCTCAAGCTGGCCGGCCACGGCTACCGCTGGATCCGGCTCTGCCGCAGCTGGTCGGCCTGACCGCGCACCGGGCCACGTACCGGGCCGCCGCCGCTCGTCGGCGGCGGCCCGGTTCGCGTACCCCTGGGTTAAGCTCCTTCGATCGAGCCCAAGTTACCGGGAGGTAATCATGTCGGAGGAGACCCGCGTCGCCATCGTGACGGGAGCGGCGCGCGGCATCGGCGCGGCGACCGCCCGCCGGCTGGCCGCCGACGGCATGGCCGTCGCGGTCGTCGACATCGACGAGTCCGCCACCAAGGAGACCGTGGACGCCATCGTCGCCGCCGGCGGCCGGGCGCTCGGGGTCGGCGCGGACGTCGCCGAGCGGTCCCAGGTCGAGGCGGCCGTCGAGCGGGTCGTCGCCGAGCTGGGCGCACCCACCGTGCTGGTCAACAACGCCGGCGTGCTCCGCGACAACCTGCTGTTCAAGATGACCGACGCGGACTGGGACACCGTGCTCGGCGTGCACCTGCGCGGCGCCTTCCTGTTCAGCCAGGCCACCCAGAAGCACATGGTCGAGCAGAAGTGGGGCCGGATCGTCAACCTCTCCAGCACCTCGGCGCTGGGCAACCGGGGGCAGGCCAACTACGCCGCGGCCAAGGCCGGCATGCAGGGCTTCACCAAGACCCTGGCGATCGAGCTGGGCCCGTTCGGGGTGACCGTCAACGCGGTCGCGCCCGGCTTCATCGTCACCGACATGACCGCCGCCACCGCCGCCCGGATGAAGGTCGACTTCGAGGCGTTGCAGCAGCACGCCGCGAGCGAGATCCCGGTACGCCGCACCGGCCGTCCCGAGGACGTCGCACACACCATCTCGTTCCTGGCCAGCGAGGGCGCCTCCTTCGTCTCCGGCCAGGTCATCTACGTAGCCGGCGGCCCCAAGGACTGACCCACCCCGCCCCCTCCGCGCCTCCGCGAATGGCCACTCTTTCCCGGAAAGAGTGGCCATTCCGCGTTCCACAGCCCCGATTTCCGTGAATCAGTGGCCTCGCGCGGCGCGGGCGCGGGCGCGCGCGGCGCGGGCGCGCGCGGCGCGGGCGCGCGCGGCGCGGGCGCGAGAGGCGCGAGAGCGTGCGGGGCGGGCGCGGTGGACGGGTGGGTGTGTCAGGCGGGAGCGCGGCGGGTGCGCCAGAGCCAGAAGAGGCCGAGCACGGGCAGGAGCAGGGGGATGTAGCCGTAGCCGCTGCCGAAGTCCGACCAGACCGTCTCGTCGGGGAAGAGGGCCCGGTCGGCCAGGCTGAGGATGCCCACCGCGACCACCCCGAACAGCTCCACCGAGCAGCACGCCAGGGCGACCCGACGGCCGGTGTGCCCGGCCTTCGCCAGCCCGACGGCGGCCACGATGTAGATCAGTGCGGCCACGGCGGAGAGCAGGTAGGCCACCGGCGCCTCGTCGAACTTCGTGGCGATCTGCAGGCCGGCGCGCGAGGTCGCGGCGATGGCGAACAGGATGTAGACCGCGATCAGCAGCCGGCCCGGCCCCCGGTTGGTGGCCTGTTCGCGGGCCGGCGCAGGGTCGTCGTCCGGGTCCAGCCCGATCGGCTCAACCACCGAGCACCTCCCAGGTCTGCTGGAGCCGGACCACGACGACCGGCGTCACCAGGCAGATCGCGCAGACGATCGCGGAGCCCCAGCGGGTCGGTTCCATCCGGGCCAGCACCCAGGCCAGCGGCGGCAGGCAGACCAGCGTCACCAGATAGCCGAAGAAGGCGCCGGGCTCGCCGGGGCGTTCGCCACCGCCGAGCGCGACCAGCGCCAGCACGGCCAGCACCAGCAGCGCGGCCTCCAGCACGGCCAGGCCGTAGAACTGCACCCGGTCCGGCGGCCGGTGCCGGACCGCCGCCACCAGCGCCCATCCCGCGAGTACGAGCGACAGCACGATCGTCGCCGTCGCCAGGGGTCCGTCCACCGGCGAGCCTGCCCCGGCCGCGCTGGTCATCGGCGGCGTCCCGCCGCAGTCCCGATCACCGGCACAGCCTACTAACCGGCGTAGTAATGGCGGTCGCCCGGGCCGGGTGCCGCGGACCGGCCCCGTCGCCTGCACCGGGGCGTCCGGGCGACTAGCGTGGATCACGGCCACGGACACGCCGTGGCGGGTGACGACGCTGGGGGTCCTCGTGCTGCGGTTCGGCTTGTTCGGCACCGGTCACTGGGCGGCGGAGACCCACGCGGCGGCGATCGGGGCGCATCCCCGGGCCGAGCTGGCCGGGGTGTGGGGGCGCGACCCGGAGAAGGCCGCGGCGCTGGCGCAGCGGCACGGCGTACCGGTCTTCGAGGACGTCGACGCGCTGATCGAGGCGTGCGACGCGGTCGCGGTCGCGTTGCCGCCGGACGTGCAGGCCGACATCGCCGCCCGGGCCGCCACCGCGGGCCGGCACCTGCTGCTGGACAAGCCGCTGGCGCTCAGCCTCGCCGACGCCGACCGGGTGGTCGCGGCAACCGAGGCGTCCGGGGTGGCGTCCGTGGTCTTCTTCACCCAGCGCTACCACCCGAACGTCACCGGCTTCCTCGCCGCCACCGCCGCCGCCGGGGGCTGGCAGCACGCCCGGGCCACCATGTTCGCCTCCATCTACCAGCCCGGGAACCCGTACGGGAACTCGCAGTGGCGGCGCGACCGGGGGGCGCTGTGGGACATCGGCCCGCACGCGCTGTCGATCGTCCTGCCGGTGCTCGGCCGGGTCGCCCGGGTCGCCGCGATGGACGGCCCGAGCGGGCTGGTGCATTTGCTGCTCACCCACGACGGCGGCGCCACCAGCACCCTCTCGCTCACCCTGGACGCCCCGCCCGAGGCGGTCACCCGGGACTTCGTCTTCTTCGGCGAGAACGGCACCGAGGTCGTGCCGCCCGGCGACGGCAGCGTGCTCGCCGCGTTCGGCACCGCGATCGACCAGTTGCTGGAGGAGATCGAGGCGGGCACCCGCGACCATCGCTGCGACGTCCGGTTCGGCCTGGAGGTGGTGGCGGTGCTCGACGCCGCCGAGACCGCCCGTACCGAGGGGCGCACCGTCACCGTCGACTGACCGGGCGGGCGGAAAACGGGTCGTACCGGCCGGTCGGCCCGGCTAGCCTCGCCGCATGTCCACGCATGCCCTGATCGACGTGGTCGGTACGCCGGCCGCGTGGGCCCCGCCGCAGGTGGCCCGCCCGCGAGTCCGGCGTCCGGCCCCGGCCGGCCGGGACGCGACCCGCGCCTGATCCGACCAGGAACACCGTCCCGCCGCCGGCCGACAGCCGGCCGGTCGGTCGGCGACCGCTGTCCGCATCCCGCCCGCGCCGAGGGCCGTCCGAGTCCCATTCGCTCGGACAGGCCCCGATGCCGGCTGCCCGCCGGCCGCCTGTCCGTCCCGTCGCCGCCCGGCGACAGACAGGACGACGAGATGGCGCCCCGCCGTACCCGTGCCACCGAACGCGACCGGTCCCGTCGCGTACTGTCCCAGAACTTCCTCGCCGACCCGGCCGCCGTCGCGCGGATCGTCCGGGCGGCCCGACCCGACCCGGACGGCCTGCTGCTGGAGGTGGGGGCCGGCCGGGGTCGGCTGACCCGGCCGCTGGCCGCCCGGTGCGCCGGCTGGTCGCGTACGAGGTCGACCCGGTCGCCGCCGCGCAACTGGCGGCGGCCTGCGCGACCTGCCGCGGGTGGTCCCCGGCAGGCCGACTTCCTCGCCGCGGTCCTGCCGGACGAGCCGTTCGCGGTGGTCGGCAACATCCCGTGGTCGCTCACCGCGGCGGTGGTCCTGGTGTCTCGCCGCCGACCGGCTGCGCTCGGCCACCCTGCTCACCCAGCTGGAGTACGCCCGCCGGCGCACCGGCCACGCCGGCCGGTGGAGCCGGCTGACCGTGCCGAGCTGGCCGGAGCACTTCTGGCGGCTGGCCGGCACGGTGCCCCGGACCGCGTTCCGGCCGGTGCCCCGGGTGGACGCCGGGATCCTGCGGCTGGAACGCCGGCCGGAGCCGCTGCTGCCGCCGGACGCGTTGCCGGCGTACCGGCGGCTGGTCGAGGCCGGGTTCGCCGGGGTCGGTGGCTCGCTGGCCGGCTCGCTGCGCCGGCACCATCCTCGGGCCCGGGTCGACGCGGCGCTGCGCGCGGTCGGCTCTCCGCCGATACCCTGGTCGGCGAGGTCTGGCCCGAGCAGTGGCTCACCCTGGCCCGGCTACTGCGCTGACCCCGCACCCATCCGGGCGCGCGACGGCTCCGAATGCCGGGTGTGCTGGCAGACGGACCGGAGAGAAGGTTTCCCACGATGACCACCGGCGACCCGACCGACGGCGGGTCGCCGGACGGTCCGCGGCTGCGGGCCGCCCGCCGGGCCGCCCGCCCCCGACCCCGGGCCGAGGCCGACGCGCTGCTGCGCGCGGTGGCCGGGGCGACGAGGCGGCCTTCGAGCGGCCCTACGGGATCGTCGCGCCCCGGGTGTACGGGTTGGCCCGCCGGGTGCTGCGGGACCCGGCGCAGGCCGAGGAGGTCACCCAGGAGGTGCTGGTCGAGGTCTGGCGGACCGCCGCGCGGTTCGACCCGGCCCGGGGCTCGGCGACCGCCTGGGTGTTCACCATGGCCCACCGCCGGGCGGTCGACCGGGTCCGCTCCGAGCAGGCCGGCGCCGAGCGGGCCCGCCGGGTGGCCGCCGGTTCCGGCCACGTCCCGTACGACGAGGTGGCCGAGGAGGCGGCGACGCGGCTGGAACGCCAGCAGGTGCGCCGCTGCCTGGACACGCTGACCGAGGTGCAGCGGGAGGCGATCACCCTCGCCTACTACGGCGGGCACAGCTACCGGGAGGTGGCCGACCTGCTCGGCGCCGCCCTGCCGACCGTGAAGAGCCGGATGCGGGACGGCCTGATCCGGCTGCGCGACTGCCTGGGAGTGGAGGTGGCCCGATGACCGACATCCACGCGCTGGCCGGCGCGTACGTGCTCGACGCGGTGGACGACGTCGAGCGGGCGGCGTTCGCCCGGCACCTGGCCGGCTGCGAGAGCTGCACGCTGGAGGTGGCCGAGCTGCGCGAGGCGGCGGCCCGGCTCGCCGAACCGACCTGGTCGGTGCCGCCGCCCCGGTTGCGCGACGAGGTGCTGGCGGCGGTGCGCCGTACCTGCAGGAGCGGCCGCGCCGGGCGGGACGCCGGCACCGGCCCGCTGGCGGCGCACCGCCGCGGCGGTCGCCGCCGGCATCCTGGCCGTCGGCCCGGCACGGCCACCTGGCTGGTCCAGGAGCAGCGGGTACGCGACGAGCACGCGGCCACCGTGGCTGCCCGCGCCGAGACCGAGCGGATCCGGGCGGTGCTGGCCGCCCCGGACGCGGTGGTCCGCTCGACGTTCGTCCCCTCGGGCGGCCGGGTGACCGTGGTGAGTTCCACCGGCCGGGCCGAGGGCGTGGTGGCGCTGGCCGGGTTGGCGACGCCCGGTTCCGGGCGGGCCTACCAGCTCTGGCTCATCTCCGACGGCACCGCCGCCTCGGCGGGTGTCCTGCCGGCCGGGCGGAACGCGGCGACGGTGCTGATCGGCGGCGTACGCGGCGGGGCCGTCGTCGGGGTGACCGAGGAGCCGGCCGGCGGGTCGGGACAGCCCACGATGGACCCACTGGTGGCGATCACCCTCACCTGACCTGCTCCTACGCGCCCCGGCCGAGGTTCGGCCGGGGCGCTGTCGTGTCCGGCGACGGCTCCCGGAGAACTTTTCCGGTCCGCACCCATCCGGTGCGGCGACGGTGCCGAATCACTGACAGAGACAGCGATTCATGACATGGAGGGATCCATCCTGATGCGTACCACCAGGTTCACCGCCGTCGCCGCCGCCGCCGTGTTCGCCCTCGCCGCCGCCGGCTGCGGCAGCGACGGCGGGGACGACACCGCTGCCGCCCCGGCCAGCAGTGCCCCGATGACCAGCAGTGCCCCGATGACCAGCGCGCCGGCCATGATGGACGGTCAGTTCGGCCCCGGCTGCGCCGCCGTACCGACCGACGCGGCCGACCCGGGCAGCTTCGCGGCGATGGCGAAGGTCCCGGTTGCCACCGCCGCCTCCGGCAACCCGCTGCTGAGCACCCTGGTCACCGCCGTCAAGAAGGCCGGCCTGGTCGACTCGCTGAACGGCGCGCCGGCCGCCACCGTCTTCGCTCCGACCAACGACGCCTTCGCCAAGCTGCCCAAGGCCGACCTGGACAAGGTGCTCGCCGACAAGGCGCTGCTGACGAAGGTCCTCACCTATCACGTGGTGCCGGAGAAGCTCGGCCCCGACCAGCTCGCCGGAGCGCACAAGACCCTCCAGGGCGGCGAGGTGACGGTCGCCGGCAGCGGCACCGAGTTCACCGTCGACGGGAAGTCCATGGTCGTCTGCGGCAACGTGCAGACCGCCAACGCGACCGTCTACCTGGTCGACACCGTGCTGATGCCGAAGTCCTGACCGGGTCCGTCGTCCAGAGGAGGTCCACCGTGCGCCGCATCCTCGTACCGGCCGGAGCGGGGCTGCTCGCCGCCGCGGCCGGCGTGGCGGTGGCGGAGCTGCTCGCCACGGCGACCCGCCCGCAGGCGGCACCCCTGGTCGCGGTCGGTGCCACCGTCATCGACGGGGCACCGACCCCGGTCAAGGAGTTCGCGGTCCGCACCTTCGGCACGTACGACAAGCCGTTGCTGCTGGCCGGGATCGGCCTGGCACTGGGGGTGCTGGCCGGCGCGACCGGGGTGCTGGCCCGCCGCCGGGCCCGGTACGGGCTGCTCGGGGCGGCGCTGTTCGGCGCGGTCGGCGTGGCCGCCGCGCTGACCCGACCGACGCCCGGCCGACCGACGCCCTGCCGGCCCTGGCCGGCGCGGCCGTCGCCGCCACCCTGCTGCACCGGCTGCCCCTGCCCGGCCTCACCGACGCGTCGCCGGCCCCGGGTGCGGCCGACATGTCCGGCACGGGCGACCCGTCCGGCACGGGCGGACCGGTCGGGCCGGGCCGGCGGGAGCTGGTCCGCAACGCGGCGCTGGTGGCGGCCGGGACCGCACTGGCCGGGGCCGGTACGGCGGTGCTCCGTCGGGCCGGCGTGGCCGACGCGGCCCGGTCCCGGGCGGCGGTCCGGCTGCCCGCCCCGGCGGACCCGGCCTGGCCGCTGCCGCCGGGCACCGCCCCGGCTTCCACACCCGCACCGCCGACTTCTACCGGGTGGACACCGCGCTGACCGTGCCCCGCCTGGACGTCGACGCCTGGCGGCTGCGGCTGCACGGGATGGTCGACCGGCCGATCGAGCTGACCTTCGCCGACCTGCTCGACCGGGGCCTGATCGAACGGGACGTCACCCTGAGCTGCGTCTCGAACGAGGTCGGCGGCCCGTACGTGGGCACCGCCCGGTGGCTCGGCGCGCCGCTCGCGCCGCTGCTGCGCCGGGCCGGGATCCGGGCCGGCGCGGACCAGCTGGTGGCCCGCTCATCCGAGGGGATGACCATCGGCACCCCGCTGGCCACCGTGCTGGACGGCCGGGACGCGATGCTCGCCGTCGGCATGGACGGTGCGCCCCTGCCGTTCGCGCACGGATTCCCGGTGCGGATGCTCACCCCCGGCGTCTACGGCTACGCGGGCGCCTGCAAGTGGGTCACCGAGCTGGAGGTGTCCACCTTCGACGCGTTCGACGCGTACTGGGTGCGGCGGGGGTGGGCCCGGGACGCGCCGGTGCGGACCGCCTCCCGGATCGACCGGCCGACCCCGTTCGCCCAGCTCGACGCCGGTACGGTCAGCGTCGCCGGGGTGGCCTGGGCGCAGCACCGGGGCATCTCGGCGGTGGAGGTGTCGGTCGACGACGGCCCGTGGCGGCCGGCCCGCCTGCTGCCCACCCCGTCCACCGACACCTGGGTCCAGTGGCGGTACGACTGGCCGGCCCCGGCCGGCGCGCACACCCTGCGGGTACGCGCCACCGACGGCACCGGCGCCACCCAGCCCGAGCAACGCCGCCCGCCGTTCCCGGCCGGCGCCACCGGATGGCACACCATCACCGCCACCGTGCGATAAGGAGGGGCCCTCTGTTAACGCATTCCGTTGTACAGGGGCCCCTTCTTAACGCGCTCAGGCCAGTGAGTTCAACGCGTCGCTCAGTTCGGCGGGGGAGTCGAACTGCTCGGGCGGGAGCGCCATGAGCAGCTGCAACACCTCGGTGCTGGCCCCGTTCTCCTGGCCCCACCGGACCAGGTCCTCGCGGGAGACCGGATAGTCGAGCCCGGCCAGGTACTCCTGCAACTGCACCCCGGTGACGGTCATGCCGGGCGGCTACCCGTTCCGCCGGCCGGCATGCCGGTTTGTCGGAGCAGCGGTCGGGTAGCCCGCCGCATGCTCGTACAGCGGCTCGGCGCGCCGAGCGACTTCGACCCGTTGCTGGCCCGCGTCCGGGACGCCCGGATCGTGATGATCGGCGAAGCCACCCACGGCACGTACGACTACTACCGGCTGCGGGAACAGCTCACCCGACGGCTCATCGCCGAGGAGGGCTTCGACTTCGTGGCGGTGGAGGGGGACTGGCCGGACTGCGACCGGGTGCACCGTTCGGTGGTCGGTGCCCCGGGCGGCGCGGCCGACCCGCAGCTCGCCCTGGAACGCTTCGAACGGTGGCCCACCTGGATGTGGTCCAACGCCGAGGTGGCCCGCTTCACCCGCTGGCTGCGCGCCTGGAACCTGGAACGTCCCGAGGGGCAGCGGGCCGGCTTCCACGGCCTCGACGTCTACAGCCTGTGGGAGTCGATGCAGGCGATCTTCGACTATCTGGGCGAGGAGGATCCGACCTCGCTGGAGGCGGCGCAGGAGGCGTACCGCTGCTTCGAGCCGTACGGGAAGCGGGTCGAGGACTACGGGACGGCCAGCCGCTTCGTCTCCGCCCGCTGCGAGGAGGAGGTGGTACGGCTGCTGGCGCGTACCCGGGAACAGGCCGCGGCGGACGGCCCGGACCGCTTCTCGGCCTGGCAGAACGCGGAGGTGGTGGCCGGCGCGGAACGCTACTACCGGGCGATGGTCGGCGGCGGCCCGGAGTCGTGGAACGTCCGGGACATCCACATGGCCGACACCCTGGACCGGCTGCTGGACCGGTACGGCCCGGAGGCCCGCGGCATCGTCTGGGCGCACAACACGCACGTGGGGGACGCCCGGGCGACCGACATGGCCGCCGACGGCATGGTGAACATCGGCCAGTTGGCCCGGGAGCGGCACGGCCCGGAAACGGTGGCGCTGGTCGGCTTCGGCAGCTACTCGGGGACCGTGGTGGCCGCGCCGCGCTGGGGCTCACCGGCCGAGGCGATGGTGGTCCCGCCGGCCCGGGAGGGTTCGGTGGAGCGGCGGCTGCACGAGCTGATGCCGGAGCAGGCGGTACTGGTCTTCGGCGGCCCGGACCAGCCGGACTGGGTCACCACGCCGACCGACCACCGCGCCATCGGCGTGGTCTACGACCCGAGCTTCGAGTCCTGGGGCAACTACGTCCCCACCCGTCTGGCCGACCGCTACGACGCCTTCATCTGGTGCGACCAGACCACCGCCCTGCACCCGCTCCCCGCCCTCACCACCCCCGGCGAGATGGAGACCTTCCCCGCCGGCGTGTGACGCCCTGTTGGCGGTGATCATGGAGTTGTGGTGCCCGTGAAGTCGCTTTCGCGGCTTTGTCGGGCCACCACAACTCCATGATCGACAGGGTTGGCGGGCAGGGTCAGACGTTGGCGGGTTCGCGGTCGGCCAGGTGGGTGCGGAGGCCTTCGCCCTCCACGTCGACGTTGGGGAGGAGCTTGTCCAGCCAGCGGGGGATCCACCAGGCGGCGGTGTTCAGCAGCGACATGACGGCGGGGACGATGGTCATGCGGACGATGAAGGCGTCGATGGCGACGCCGACCGCGAGCGCGAAGCCCATCGACTTGATCACCGGGTCGTCGAGGAAGACGAAGCCGCTGAACACCGAGATCATGATCAGCGCGGCGGCGGTGACCACCCGGGCGCCGTGCCCCATGCCGTTGATGGTGGCCTGCCGGGCGGTGTCCCCGTGCACGAAGTCCTCCCGCATCCGGGAGACCAGGAAGACCTCGTAGTCCATGGCCAGCCCGAACAGGATGCCGATGAGCAGGATCGGCAGGAAGCTGATCAGCGGGGCGGGGGTGTCCAGCCCCACCAGGTCGGCGAGGTGCCCCTGCTGGAAAACCGCCACGGTGATGCCGAAGGTGGCCGCCACGGTGAGCAGGAAGCCCAGCGCGGCCTTCACCGGCACCAGGATCGAGCGGAACACCAGCATCAGCAGCAGGATGGAGAGCCCCACCACCAGCAGCAGATAGACCGGCAGGGCGTCGGAGAGCTTCTCCGACACGTCGATGCCGATCGCGGTGACGCCGGTCAGCAGCACCTCGGCCCCCGACACGTCGGCGACCTGGCGGCGGATGTCGTGCACCAGCGTCTCGGTGGCCTCGTCGGTCGGGCCGGTCTTCGGGATGACCCCGAGCAGCGCGGTGCGACCGGTCGGGTCCGTCTGCGGCGGGGCCACCGCCAGCACCCCGTCGGTCCGCTGGATCAGCGCCGCGACCTGCGGGACGGCGGCCTGGGTGGCCTGCGGGGAGTCGGCCGTGACGACCACCGCGAGCCGGCCGGTGAAGCCGGGGCCGAAGCCCTCCCGGATCAGGTCGTTGCTGACCCGGGCCGGGCTGCCCTCCGCCGCCGTGGACGCGTCCGGCAGGGCCAGCCGCATGTCCTGCGCGGGCAGCGCGAGCAGCCCGAGCCCGAGCAGGCCGACCAGGATCACCGGGATCCGCAGCTTCGTCACCCAGTGCGCCCAGCGGAAGCCGAAGCCGGAGCGGTCCTCCGAGCCGGTGGCGTCGGACTCGACGGCCTCCCGGCCGCGCAGCTTGCGGGGGAGCACCCGGCGGCCGGCGAAGCCGAGCAGGGCCGGGGCCAGGGTGATCGCGACCAGCACGGCGACGGTGACCGTACCGGCGGCGGCCAGACCCATCACGGTGAGGAACGGGATGTCCACCACCGCGAGACCGGCGAGCGCGATCACCACGGTCGCGCCGGCGAAGACCACGGCGGAGCCGGCCGTGCCGACCGCCCGGCCGACGGCCTCCTCGGGGGAGAGCCCGTCGAGCAGGTTCTGCCGGTGCCGGGAGGTGATGAAGAGCGAGTAGTCGATGCCGACGGCGAGGCCCAGCATCAGGGCCAGGATCGGCGCGGTGCTGGTCAGCTCGACGACGCCGCTGAGCGCGAACAGCCCGGCCATGCCGACACCCACGCCGATCAGCGCGTTCAGCATGGTCATCCCGGCCGCGACCAGCGAGCCGAAGGTGACGACCAGGACGATCGCGGCGACCACCACGCCCAGCGCCTCGGTCGAGCCGACCTCCGGCTCGCCGTTGAGCACCTCACCGCCGGGGGCGATCTGCCACCCCTGCGCCTCGGCCTGCGCGCCGACCCGCTCGTACGCGGTGCGCTGGTCGTCGGTCACGTCGTCGGCCCGGCCGGCGAACTGCACCTGGATCAGCGCGTACCGGCCGTCCGGGGTGAGCGCCTTGACCTGGTACGGGTCGACCGCGCCGACCACGCCGGGCAGGGTGGCCGCCTCCTGGGTGACCTGCTTGACCACCGCCTGCCCCTCGGGGCTGAGCAGTTGGCCGGCCTGTGGAGCCTTGACCGCGATGGTCCCGGTGGCCCCGCTGGCCGCCGGGAAGCGGTCGGCGAGCAGGTCGATCGCGCGCTGCGATTCGGTGCCGGGCATGGTGAAGTTGCTCGCCGTCGGGCCGCGCAGCGTCGCCGCGGCCACGCCGAGGCCGACGAGTACGACGAGCCACACGACGGCGACGAGCCATCGGCGGCGCAACGAGGCCCGGCCGAGCCGGTACAGCAGGGTGGCCATGAAGGTTCCTTTGTCCTCGGGGTCGGAACTGGGTCAGGTGGTGGGTTCGAGCGCGCGACAGGCCACGGCCAGCAGGGCGGGCCGCAACTCGTCGTCGGGGATGTCGAGGAACTCGCCGCAGGTCTCGGCGATCCCGGCGAGGACGACCAGCGCGGCGATCCGCGCCGCCGGCCGGTCGGAGTGGCCGGCGAACGCCGCGACCAGGTGTTCGGAGATCTGCTGGATGTGCGCGAACGCCGGCTGCTGGAGCAGGTCGGGGAACTCGCCGCGGAGCAGCGCGATCTCCCGCCGGAAGCGCACCGCCAGGTCGACGAAGCCCTCGGCGGCGACCCGCTGGGCGTCCGCCGCCGGGCTGGCGGCGATCCGCGCGTCGAGTTCCTCCAGCAGGGCGATGGCGGGTGCCATCAGCTCGCAGAGGAGCGCCTCCTTGTTGGCGAAGTGGTAGAGCACGGTGGCCTTGGAGCAGCCGACCTCGCGGGCGATGTCCTGCAACGAGGTGCCCTTGTAGCCGGTGACGGCGAATCGCCGCCCCGCCGCGGCGAGGATCTCGCCGTGGGTCTCCGGTATCGCACGAGCCATGTCCACCAGCATGCCTGACCGATCGGTCAGCACCTGACCGATCGGTCAGACGGATTGGGTGGCGTTCGCCACAGCGTGGCGGCGGCGGGTCACCTTTCGCCCGCTACAAGTTTGATGACGTGCATGAATCGCGGCCCGTACGACGGCTGATTCAGCTACGTCATCAAACTCGTAGTCACCCCAACCCACCCCGCTACCGGACCGACGTGCGCCTGCGACCCCCCTGCCGGCCCCGGCCGAGCCGGGACGCCGTGCTCGTGCAGAGCCGTGTCTGCCGCCGGACGCGCGGACGTGCCCCAGGCCGGCTCGCCGACCGCCGGTCGTCCGGACCAGGCGGAGATCGACGTCCGAACCGGCTGAGTCCATCGAGAATCGGCGCAGTCCAGCGCCGCTGGATTGGCACTCCGGCGCGGTCGCCGATCCGGCGAGAATCGGCGCATGAGCGAGCTGAGCGACCGGGCCGCCGCGCTGCGTGCGCTGCACCGCCCCGGTGACCCGCTGATCCTCCCCAACGCCTGGGACGCCGGCTCGGCCCGCGCCGTCGTGGCCGCCGGCTTCCCGGCCGTGGCGACGAGCAGCGGTGCGGTCGCCGACGCGCTCGGCCACGCCGACGGCGAGGCCACCCCGGTCGACGAGATGTTCGCCGCGGTGGCCCGGGTCGCCGCGGCCGTCGAGGTCCCGGTCACCGCCGACCTCGAACGGGGGTACGGCCTGCGCCCCGCCGAACTGGTCGAGCGGCTGCTCGGCACCGGCGCGGTGGGCTGCAACATCGAGGACTCCGACCCCCGCACCGGTGCGCTGTACGACCCGCAGGAGCAGGCCGACCTGCTCGCCGGGATCCGGGCGGCGGCCCGGGACGCCGGCGTGGACCTGGTGCTCAACGCCCGGGTGGACGTCCACCTGCAGGCCGCCGGACCGGCCGAGGGTCGGCTCGCCGAGGCGGTCCGCCGGGCCCGCTGCTATCTGGCGGCCGGCGCGGACAGCGTCTATCCGATCGTGCTGGCCGACCCCGACGAGATCCGCACCCTGGTGACCGAGGTGGCCGGCCCGGTGAACGTGCTGGCACGCCCCGGCGCACCGGCCCCAGCCGAGCTGGCCGCCCTCGGCGTGGCCCGGATCAGCTACGGCTCCCGGGTGTACGCCACCGCCCGCGCCCGCGCCGCCGAGCTGCTCGCCGCCATCCGCGCGGGCGCGGATCCGTTCGGCTCCTGAACCACCGTCCGCCGGAGGGGAATCGGGAGTCGTCGCCGCGTCGGGTTGCCTCCGGGTCGACGGGCCGGGAAGGTGGGCGGATGGGTGCCGCTGACGAGACCCGCGACGGGGTGTCACTGACCAACCTGGACCAACCGCTCTTCGACGGGGCCGGGGCGACCAAGCGTGACCTGGTCGACTATCTGGATGCCGTCGGGGAGCGGATCCTGCCCGAGCTGCGGGACCGGCCGCTCTCGGTCGTCCGGGTGCGGCCCGGGCAGGAGCCGTTCATGCAGAAGAACCTGCCGAAGTACACCCCCGACTGGGTGCGCCGCACCTCGGTCTGGGCGGAGGCGTCGCACCGGAGCATCTCGTACGCGCTCTGCGACGATCGCCGGACGCTGCTCTGGTTCGCCAACCAGCGTGCCGTGGAGTACCACCCGACGTTGCGCCGCGCGGGGGAGTCCGACCACCCCACCCACCTGGTGCTCGACCTGGACCCGCCGCCGGGTGACTCGTTCGGGATGGCGGTCCGGGCCGCCCTGCTCGTCCGCCGGGCGCTCACCGACGCCGGCCTGGCCGGGGCGGTGAAGACCAGCGGCGCGAAGGGGGTGCACGTGATCGTGCCGGTGGCACCGGCGACCACCGCCGAGGAGGCGGCAGCCGCCACCCGGGCCCTCGCCGTCCACGCCGAACGGCTCGACCCCGCGCTCGCCACCACCGCGTTCATCGTGGCGGACCGGGGCGGCCGGGTCTTCGTCGACTCGACCCGGGCCCACGGGGCGACGGTGGTGGCCGCGTACAGCCCTCGGGTGCGGCCGGGCACGCCGGTGTCGTACCCGGTGGGCTGGGACGACCTGACCTCGGTGACGCCGGCCGACTTCACCGTACGGACGGTGCCGGCGCTGGTCGCCGAGCGGGACCCGTGGGCGGAGGCGCTGCCCGCGCCGCAGTCCCTGCCGCCCGACCTGGTCGCCGAGGGGCGGACCATCCCGGTGGCCCGGGTGCAGGCCATGCACGAGGGGAAACGCCGGGCGAAGGCCCGCCGCGAGGCCGGCTGACGGTCTCCGCCCGGGATGCGAAGAAGCCCGGACCGACTCGGTCCGGGCTTCTCGCGTCCGGTGCCCCCGGCAGGATTCGAACCTGCGCCCCCGCCTCCGGAGGGCGGTGCTCTATCCCCTGAGCTACGGGGGCTCAGCGACCCGAGAAGAGTAGCAAACCCCCTCCCCGATCACCGAATCGGTATCCGGCGCGCCCCCAACCCCATCCATTTCCGGTGATCATGGGGTTGACGGCAGTAACGGAGATCGACATCGCCGCCAACCTCATGATCATCGAGCTGGGGTCGGGTGGGGTGGGTCAGGCGGCCAGGGGGCGACCGCAGCTGGGGAGGGGGTGCAGGGCGATGCGGCGGGGGAGTCGGCGGGGCCACTCGTTGCGGGGCCAGGAGCCGTCGACGATCAGGTGCACGGTGCGCTCCTCGGCGCCGCTGAGCCGCAGCACGAAGTCGCGGGGCAGCGGCGGGTCCACCGACGGAGTGGTGATCATGAAACGGACCCGCCCCCGGGAGGAGACCGCCGAGATCACGTCGGCCGCCGGCATGGTGCCGCGCAGGCGTACCCGGCCGATCCAGTAGATCTCGGCCTGGTGTTCCTGGGCGGCCCGGGTGATGGCCGGGTACTCCAGGCGTACCCAGCGCTCGACGGCGCCGACGCAGAGCCCGCAGGCCCGCTCCCGGGGCTCGCGCGGACCCAACCCCCAGGCCCGCAGGTACGCCGAGACCGTCCCGGCGTCCATCGCCAGGTCGAAGCGGCGCTGAATGAGGCTGGTCAGGCTCTGTCGCGTCCAGAGCTCCTCGTCCAGGCCGAACTCGTCGGGGTGGACGCCCCGCAGCACGTCGATCAGTTCGAGTTCCTGTTCGCGGCTGAGCGTTCCCGACTCACCCTGCCGCTGTCCGCGACGGACGGCTGCCACCGCCCCGTCACCGCCGATGGTGTGGCGCCGGCACCAACTGGTGACCGAGCGCCCTGCGTCTCTGAGTGCAACCCCCACGTCCTGCGCAACGAGCCCGAATCGCAACTGGTCACGATATGTGGGTAGAAAACTCTCCAAGCAGCTCAATCGGACATACGCCCCAAGGCGGCACGGAGCGGTGCGGGCGGCGGTAGCGAAGGGGCCCGCGTCGCGGACGACGCGGGCCCCTGCCGAGCGGGTGGTACGCGGATCAGCCGCCCAGGCGCTTGAGCGCGGCCTGCAGGTTGGTCAGATCCGTCTGCTGGGTGTTCTTCATGACCTGCGCCACCGCCAGCACGTCCTTGTCGTGCCCCTCGTCCAGGATCCCCTGGATCATGTGGATGCCGCCCAGATGGTGCTGGATCATCATCTGGAGGAAGAGCACGTCGAACGCGCGTCCCTTGGCCTCGCGCAGCTTCGCCATCTGCTCCGGCGTCGCCATGCCCGGCATCAGGCCGTTCCTGACCAGCCCGGCGCCGTCCGGCATCCACGCCATCGCCGGCTGCGTGCCCGTCGGGTCCAACCTCCACGAACGCAGCCAGGTCTGCATGGTGCCGATCTCGCCCTGCTGGCCGGTGGCGATGTCCCCGCCGATCTGCCGTACCTCGGCGTCCTCGCCCTGCTGGAAGGCCATCAGCCCCATCGCCACCGCCTGGGCGTGGTGGGTGCTCATGTCCCGGGCGAAGCCCGCCTCGGCGGAGTTCTCGCCCGGCCGGGTGAACGTCGGCGTGAGCAGACCGCCCGCGTACCCCAGGAGGAGGCCGACCACGACGGCGGCGGCCAGCGCGAGCGTGCCGAACCGGCGCACGGAGCCCCGGCCACCGTCGTCGGTGGCCGGTGTCTCCTCCGGCGCGCTCTCCGTCACGGGAGCAGCGGTCATCGTGATGTCCTTACTGCTGGACCGGCTGGTCGCCCATCTGGTCGCCCAGATCACGCGGGGTGGTGCCGGTGGCGGTGACGCCCTGGGCGCAGTTGGCGTTCGGGCCCTCGATGGAGGCGTTGACCCGGAGGGTCTTGATGAACTCGTCGATCCGGCCGTCGTCGGCGTTGTCGACCTTCAGCTGGAAGCCCCAGGCCTGCAGCGAGATCGGCTTGTCCAGCCCCTCGAACGGGCTGAGCATCAGCTTCTCCTTGCCCTGCACCTTGGCCTTCAGCTTGGCCACCTGGTCGGCCGGCAGGTCCGGACGGTAGGTGATCCAGACGGTGCCGTGCTCCAGGCTGTGCACCGCGTGCTCGTTGGCGATCGGGGCGTCGTAGACGTCGCCCATGCAGTTCTGCCAGGCGGCGTTGTGCGGGCCGGCGACCGGCGGGAGCACCGAGTACTTGATCGGGCCCGGCTGGTGGTTGCCGCCCTTGACCAGGTCCTTGTCCTTCTTGCGGAAGTCGACGATGCCGTCGATGGCGTCGGCCCGCTTGTCCCACGGCTTGGAGCCCTGGACCGCGGCGTACGCGCCGTACCCGATGATGCCGGCGGCGAGCACACCGACCGCGACGAAGAGGGCGATCGGACCCCAGTTGCGGCCCTGGCTCACCTTGACCGGCGTGATCGGCTTGCGGCCCTTGCCGCCCCCGGCCTGCCGTGGCGTGCCCTTGCCGGCCTTGTCGCCGGACGGCTTGTCGGCAGCGGCGGGCCGGCCGGCGGCCGGCTTCTTGCCGGTGCTGACCACGGTCGGGCGGCGTTCCGGGCCGCCCGGGGTGCTGATGCTCATCGGGCCTCGTCAGGTCGGTCGGTCAGGGGAGCCGGCGGGCCTGTTCACATGCTGGGTCGCCGCCGCGGTGCCCGAGTCTACCCCCGATAACATGGTTCGGTGACTCCCGCAGAACTCGCCGAGGTCGTCCTCTCCGCAGCCCACGCCGTCTTCACCGACCGGGGGCTGGACAGCTCCGCGCTGCCCGCGCAGACGGTCGTCGAGCGGCCCCGCAACCCCGAGCACGGCGACTACGCCTCGACGCTGGCGCTCCAGCTCAGCAAGAAGGTGGGCGTCCCGCCGCGGGAGCTGGCCACCGCGCTGGCCGAGCAGCTCGGCCGGGCGCCGGGGATCAAGTCGGTGGAGATCGCCGGCCCGGGCTTCCTCAACATCCGGCTCGACGCGGCCGCCGCCGGGCAGCTCGCCAAGGTGATCGTGGAGGCCGGCCCGGAGTACGGCCGCAGCGACACCCTCGCCGGCCAGAAGATCAACCTGGAGTTCGTCTCGGCGAACCCGACCGGGCCGGTGCACATCGGCGGGGTCCGCTGGGCGGCCGTCGGCGACGCGCTCAGCCGGCTGCTCCGCGCCACCGGCGCCGACGTGGGGACCGAGTACTACTTCAACGACGCCGGCTCGCAGATCGACCGCTTCGCCCGGTCCCTGCTCGCCGCCGCGAAGGGTGAGCCGGCCCCCGAGGACGGCTACGGCGGGGCGTACATCGCCGAGATCGCCACCGAGGTGCGCAACCGCCGGCCGGACGTGCTGGAGCTCGGCGACGACGCCGCCCAGGAGGTGTTCCGGGTCGAGGGCGTGCAGCTGATGTTCACCGAGATCAAGTCCTCGCTGCGCGACTTCGGCGTCGAGTTCGACACCTACTTCAACGAGAAGGACCTGCACGACCGGGGCGAGCTGGACCAGGCCCTCGCCCGGCTCCGCGAGCAGGGGCACGTCTTCGAGTCCGACGGGGCGACCTGGCTGCGCACCACCGACTTCGGCGACGACAAGGACCGGGTGCTGCGCAAGTCCAACGGCGAATGGACCTACTTCGCCGCCGACTGCGCCTACTACCTCGACAAGCGCGAGCGCGGCTTCGACCGGGTCGTGATCATGCTGGGCGCCGACCACCACGGCTACATCGGCCGGATGAAGGCGATGGCGGCGTGCTTCGGCGACGACCCGGAGCGCAACCTGGAAATCCTCATCGGCCAGCTGGTCAACCTGGTCCGCGACGGCGCCCCGGTCCGGATGAGCAAGCGGGCCGGCACCGTGGTCACCCTGGAGGACCTGGTCGACGCGATCGGGGTGGACGCCTCCCGCTACGCGCTGGCCCGCTACTCCAGCGACTCGCCGATCGACATCGACGTGGAGCTGTGGACCCGGGCCACCCGCGACAACCCCGTCTACTACGTCCAGTACGTCGCGGCCCGGACCGCCAGCGTCGGGCGCAACGCCGCCGAGGTGGGGCTGACCCGGGGGGACGCCGCCGACTTCCACGCCGAGCTGCTCTCCCACGAGAAGGAGAACGAGCTGCTCAAGGCGCTCGCCGAGTTCCCGGCCGTGGTCGCCACGGCGGCGGAGCTGCGCGGGCCGCACCAGGTCGCCCGCTACCTGGAGCGGCTGGCCGGGGCCTACCACCGGTTCTACGACAACTGCCGGATCCTGCCGCGCGGCGACGAGGAGGTCACCGACCTGCACCGGGCCCGGCTCTGGCTGAACGACGCCACCCGGGTGGTCATCGCCAACGGGCTGCGCCTGCTGGGCGTCTCCGCCCCCGAGAGGATGTGACCGTTCGTGCGAGCGCGAGGAGTGAGCTTGCGAGCCCCGCAGTCGCGAAGCGGAGGTAGCTGATGCGTGCGCATGAAGCCGGGGCGCTGCACGGTGACATCGGCAGCCGGCCGCCGTGGCTGCGGCCCCCGGGCGACGTCAACGCCCTGGTGCCGCAGCTCTGGCCGCAGCACGTCACCCGGGGCGCCGACGGCGCGCTCACCGTCGCGGGGCTCGACGTCCGCGACCTCGCCGCCGAGTACGGCACCCCGGTGTACGTCCTGGACGAGGACGACCTGCGGTCGCGCTGCCGCGACTTCCGGGCCGCCTTCCCGGACGCCGACGTCTACTACGCGGGCAAGGCGTTCCTCTGCCGCGCGGTGGTCCGGATGATCGCCGAGGAGGGCATGTTCCTCGACGTCTGCACCGGTGGCGAGCTGGCCACCGCGCTGTCGGCGGGGATGCCGGCGGAGCGGATCGGCTTCCACGGCAACAACAAGTCCGTGGCCGAGCTGGGCCGGGCGCTGGACGCCGGGGTGGGCCGGATCATCCTCGACTCGTTCACCGAGATCGACCGGCTCACCGCGCTGGCCCGCGAGCGCGGCGTCCGCCCCCGGGTGCTGATCCGGGTCACCGTCGGCGTGGAGGCGCACACCCACGAGTTCATCGCCACCGCCCACGAGGACCAGAAGTTCGGCTTCTCGCTCGCCGGTGGGGCGGCCGCCGCGGCGGCCTTCAAGGTCATCGACTCCGGCGTGCTGGAGCTGCGCGGGCTGCACTCGCACATCGGGTCGCAGATCTTCGACACCAGCGGCTTCGAGGTCTCCGCCCGCCGGGTGCTGGCCCTCCAGGCGCAGATCCGCGACGCGCGCGGGGTGGAGCTGCCCGAGCTGGACCTGGGCGGCGGCTTCGGCATCGCGTACACCACGCAGGACGACCCGGCCACGCCGCACGAGCTGGCCAAGCGGCTCCGCAAGATCGTCGACGGCGAGTGCGCGGCCGAGCAGCTGGCCGTACCGCACCTGTCGATCGAGCCGGGTCGGGCCATCGTCGGGCCGGCCGTGTTCACCCTCTACGAGGTCGGCACGGTGAAGGACCTCGACGGGCTGCGGACGTACGTGAGCGTCGACGGCGGGATGAGCGACAACATCCGGACCGCGCTCTACGACGCGTCGTACTCGGCGACGGTGGCCAGCCGGGCCTCGGCGGCCGAGCCGCTGCTCGCCCGCGTGGTGGGAAAGCACTGTGAGTCCGGGGACATCGTGGTGAAGGATGAATTCCTGCCCGCCGACGTGCAGCCCGGAGATCTTGTCGCGGTGCCCGGCACCGGGGCGTACTGCCGGAGCATGGCCAGCAACTACAACCATGTCCCGCGGCCCCCGGTCGTCGCCGTCCGCGACGGTCGGGCGCGTCTGATCGTCCGGCGGGAAACCGAAGAAGACCTGCTCGCATTGGATGTCGGATGACCTCACCTGTCCGCTTGGCGTTGCTCGGCTGCGGCACGGTCGGCAGCGACGTGGTACGCCTGCTGCACGAGCAGTCGGCCGATCTCGCCGCCCGCATCGGCGCCCCGCTGGAGATCGCCGGGATCGCCGTCCGTCGGGTCGGCCGGGACCGGGGCGACCTGCCGGTGGACCCGGCCCTGTTCACCACCGACCCGCTCGGGCTGATCAAGCGGGACGACGTGGACGTCGTGGTGGAGATGGTCGGCGGCATCGAGCCGGCCCGCACCTGGCTGGTGGAGGCGCTGCGCGCCGGCAAGAGCGTGGTCACCGCGAACAAGGCGCTGCTCGCCGAGGACGGCGCTTCGCTGCACGACGCGGCCGCCGAGGGCAGCGCCGATCTCTACTACGAGGCCAGCGTCGCCGGGGCGATCCCGCTGCTGCGCCCGCTGCGCGAGTCGCTGCACGGGGACCGGATCAACCGGGTCACCGGCATCGTGAACGGCACCACCAACTTCATCCTCTCCGCGATGGACGCCACCGGCGCCGGCTTCGCCGAGGCGCTGGAGGAGGCCACCGAGCTGGGGTACGCCGAGGCGGACCCGACCGCCGACGTGGAGGGCTTCGACGCCGCCGCGAAGGCCGCCATCCTCGCCTCGCTGGCCTTCCACACCCGGGTGACCGCCGCCGACGTGCACCGCGAGGGCATCACCGAGGTGACCGCCGCCGACGTGGCCAGCGCCAAGGCGATGGGCTGCACCATCAAGCTGCTCTGCATCGCCGCCCGGGGCACCGACGGTCAGGGCGGCGAGACGGTCAGCGTCCGGGTGCACCCGGCGATGATCCCGCTCGGCCACCCCCTGGCCAGTGTCGGCGACGCGTTCAACGCCGTCTTCGTCGAGGCGGAGGCGGCCGGTGAGTTGATGTTCTACGGCCGGGGCGCGGGCGGCGCACCGACCGCCAGCGCCGTCCTCGGCGACGTGGTGGCGGTGGCCCGCAACCGGCTCGCGGGCGTGCACGCGGCCAGCGAGTCCGCGTACGCCGACCTGGCGGTGCGGCCGATGGGCGAGGCGCTGACCCGCTACCACATCAGCCTCGACGTGGCCGACCGGCCGGGTGTGCTGGCCGCCGTGGCGGGCGTCTTCGCCCGGCACGACGTATCGATCGCCACCGTGCGGCAGGGCCCCGCGGGCGGCGGGCCGGCCGGTCGGGGCGACGACGCCGATCTGGTCATCGTCACCCACGTGGCACCGGACGCCGCGCTCGCGGCCACCGTACGTGAGCTGCGTGGCCTGGACATCGTCCGCTCGGTGGCGAGCGTGCTGCGGGTCGAGGGCGGGGCGTAGCCTTCCGTCCCGCCTGATGGTTATCCACAGGTGTGCCGGTGGGCGGTGCGGAAGGCTGGTCCACGCTTGGTGGACGACACAGCCGCAAGAGGCGAGGAGAGCGACATGTGGCGGGGCCTGATCGAGACGTACCGGGACCGGCTGCCGGTCACCGCCGCCACTCCCGTCGTCACCCTGCACGAGGGGAACACCCCGCTGCTGCCGGCCCCGGTGCTCTCCGCCCGGCTCGGCTGCGACGTCTACCTGAAGGTCGAGGGCGCCAACCCGACCGGCTCGTTCAAGGACCGGGGGATGACCGTCGCCGTCTCCAAGGCGGTCGAGGCGGGCAACAAGGCGATCATCTGCGCCTCCACCGGCAACACCAGCGCCTCCGCCGCGGCGTACGCGGCCCGGGCCGGGATCACCTGCGCGGTGCTGGTGCCGCAGGGCAAGATCGCGCTGGGCAAGCTGGCCCAGGCGCTGGTGCACGGCGCCAAGCTGCTCCAGGTCCAGGGGAACTTCGACGACTGCCTGGGGCTGGCCGGCAAGCTCGCCCAGGACTACCCGGTGGCCCTGGTCAACTCGGTCAACATCGACCGGCTGCACGGGCAGAAGACCGCCGCCTTCGAGATCGTCGAGGCGCTCGGTGACGCGCCGGACATCCACTGCCTGCCGGTCGGCAACGCCGGCAACGTCTCCGCCTACTGGATGGGCTACTCGGAGGACCTGCACGAGGGCAACGCCACGAAGGCCCCGAAGATGTACGGCTTCCAGGCCGCCGGGGCCGCGCCGATCGTCACCGGCCAGGTGGTGCACGAGCCGTCCACCATCGCCACCGCGATCCGGATCGGCAATCCGGCGAGCTGGACCAAGGCCGTCGACGCCCGGGACGCCTCGCAGGGCCTGATCGCCGCGGTCACCGACCGGGAGATCCTGTCGGCGTACCGGCTGCTGGCCCGCGAGGTCGGCGTCTTCGTCGAGCTGGGCAGCGCGGCCAGCGTGGCCGGGCTGCTCCAGCAGGCCGCCGCCGGCCGGGTCCCCGCCGGCTCGACGGTGGTCTGCACGGTCACCGGCCACGGCCTCAAGGACCCGGAGTGGGCCATCTCCACCGCCCCCGCCCCGGTCACCATCGCCAACGACCCCTTGGCCGCCGCCCGCTCCCTAGACCTCGCCTAACCCGACCCCCCGAGCCTCCCACCCCACCCCACCCCACCCGCGTCGCCTCCCGTCCGGCGCGGTGATCATGGGGTTGGCTGGGTCGGCATGCGCTTTCCCGACCGCTAACTCCATGATCGACGCGTGGACCGGGGTGGGGTGGGGTGGGGAGTGCGCGGGTGGTGGGGCCGGATGGGGCAGCGGGGGTGGGCGGGAGTGGGGAAGATCGGGTCCGGCATGCTTTGCATACCCCGTAGACCCTTTCCCTCAGGAGTGAGTCACGCCGATGTCGCTGCTCGCCAGGTTCAGCCTCCTCAACCGAGGGCTGGTCGCCCTCATCGCGCTGGTGGTCACGGCGTTCGGCGTGTACGCCGTACCGTCGCTGAAGCAGCAGCTCCTGCCGTCGCTGGAGTTCCCCGCCGCCTTCATCGTGGCCGGCTACCCGGGTGCCGCGCCGGAGATCGTCGAGTCGCAGGTCACCGAGCCGATCGAGAACAGCCTCCAGGGCATCCCCGGCCTGGAGAAGGTCACCTCGACCTCCCGTGAGGGCTCCACCACGGTCACCGTCCAGTACGAGTTCGGCACCGACCTGGACGACGTGGTCAACAAGATGCAGACCGCGCTGAACCGGATCGACGCGCAGCTGCCCGAGGGGGTCGACCCGCAGGTCCTGGCCGGCAGCACCGACGACCTGCCCGCCGTGGTGGTCGCCGCGACCGGCGGGGACGACGAGCGCGCACTGGCGGAGAAGCTGCGCCGGACCGTCGTACCCGAGCTGGAGGGACTGGACGGGGTCCGGACGGTCGACGTGACCGGCACCCGCGACCAGGTCGTGGTGGTCACCCCCGACCCGGCGAAGCTCGCCGCCGCCCGGCTCGCGCCCACCGCGCTGGCCCAGGCGCTCAAGACCAACGGCGTGGCGCTCCCGGCCGGCGCGGTCGCCGACGGCAGCCGCTCGCTGCCGGTGCAGGTGGGCACCCCGATCCGCACCGTGGACGACCTGCGCGGCATCGTCGTCAGCACCGCCCCGGCGGCCCCGCTGCGCCTCGGCGACGTGGCCGAGGTGAAGCAGGAACTGGCCCCGGCCACCGCGCTCACCCGCACCAACGGCAAGCCCAGCCTCGGCATCGCGGTCACCGCGACCCCGGACGGCAACGCCGTGCAGATCTCGCACGAGATCCGCGACCGGCTGGACGACCTGAAGGCCGCCTCCGGCGCGGAGCTGACCGTCGTGTTCGACCAGGCCCCGTTCGTCGAGCGGTCCATCGAGAGCCTGACCACCGAGGGCCTGCTCGGCCTGCTGATGGCCGTCGTGGTGATCCTGGTCTTCCTGCTCAGCGTCCGCTCCACGCTGGTCACCGCGGTCTCCATCCCGCTGTCGGTGCTGGTCGCGCTGATCGCGCTCTGGGCCGGTGACTACTCGCTCAACCTGCTCACCCTCGGCGCGCTGACCATCGCCGTCGGCCGGGTGGTCGACGATTCCATCGTGGTGCTGGAGAACATCAAACGGCACCTGGAGTACGGCGAGCCGAAGCGGGACGCCATCCTCACCGCCGTCCGTGAGGTGGCCGGCGCGGTGACCGCCTCGACCCTGACCACGGTGGCCGTCTTCGCGCCGATCGCGCTGGTCGGCGGCTTCGTCGGCCAGCTCTTCGCGCCGTTCGCGATCACCGTCACGGTGGCCCTGCTCGCCTCGCTGCTGGTCTCGCTGACCGTCATCCCGGTGCTCGCGTACTGGTTCCTGAGGCCGCGCCGGGCCGGTGCCGGCGACGACGTCGCCCGCCGGGCCGCCGAGAAGGAGCTGCGCAGCCCGTTGCAGCGGGCGTACCTGCCGGCGATCGGGTTCGCCACCGGGTCCCGGAAGACCCGCTGGATCACCGTCGGGCTGGGGCTGCTCGTGCTGTTCGGCACCTTCGGGCTGGCGCAGAAGCTGGAGACCAACTTCCTGGACGACTCCGGTCAGGACACCCTGACCATCCGCCAGGAGCTGCCCGCCGGGACCGGCCTGGCCGGCACAGACCAGGCCGCCGCGAAGGTCGAGCAGGTGCTCGGGCGGACCGACGGCGTGCGGACGTACCAGGTGAGCGCGGGCGGCAGCGACCAGCCGTGGGCGGGTGGCGGCGGCAACAACACCGCCACCTTCAACGTGGCCCTCGACGAGGACAGCGACGCCGCCGCGGTGAAGCGGAAGCTGCGTACGGAGTTCGACGCGCTCGGCCCGGAGGTCGGCGAGCTGAGCTTCGGCGCGGGGCAGGGCGGGGCGTCGGCCAACCAGCTCGAGGTGGTCGTGCAGGCCGCCGACCCGGAGACGCTGACCCGCGCCACCGAGGCCGCCCGCGACGCGATGGCCGGTACGCCGGACGTCGAGGACGTCGCCACCACGCTGGCCGACCGGGTGCCCCGGGTCGACGTCACCGTCGACCGGGTCGCCGCGGCCCGGGTGGGGCTGAGCGAGGCGGCCGTGGGGCAGATCGTCGCGCAGGCGTACCGGGGTGCGCCGCTCGGGCAGGTCGCCCTGGACGGCACGGTGCAGAACGTGGTGCTGCGTGGGGGTGGCCGGCCGCCGCTGACCGTGGCGGAGCTGCGCGCCCTGCCGGTGGGCCCGGTCAAGCTGGACGACATCGCCGACGTCGCCCAGGTCGACGGGCCGCAGCAGGTGACCCGGATCGACGGCGAGCGCAGCGTCTCCGTCACCGGTACGGCCACCGGCTCGAACCTCGGTGCCACCACCGCCGAGCTGCAGAAGCGCCTCGACGACCTGGACGTGCCGGGGGCGACGTTCACGGTGGGCGGGGTGAGCGCCGACCAGAAGGACGCCTTCGCCGACCTGGGGCTGGCGGTGCTGGCCGCGATCGCGATCGTCTTCCTGATCATGGTGGGTACGTTCCGCAGCCTGAGCCAGGCGCTGATCCTGCTGATCTCCATCCCGTTCGCGGCGACCGGTGCGATCGGGCTGCTGCTGGCCACCGGCACGCCGCTCGGCGTCCCGGCGCTGATCGGCGTGCTGATGCTGGTCGGCATCGTGGTCACCAACGCGATCGTGCTGCTCGACCTGATCAACCAGTACCGGGCGCAGGGGATGGGCGTCACCGAGGCGGTGGTCGAGGGCGGCCGGCGTCGGCTGCGGCCGATCCTGATGACCGCGGTGGCGACGATCTTCGCGTTGCTGCCGATGGCGTTCGGCCTCACCGGCGAGGGCGGCTTCATCTCGCAGCCGCTGGCCGTGGTGGTGATCGGCGGCCTGCTCAGCTCGACGCTGCTGACGCTGATCCTGGTGCCGACGCTCTACACGATGGTGGAACGTACGAAGGAGTCGCTGCGACAGCGGCGGGCCCGGCGTACCGGTGCGACCACGCCGCCGTCGACGCCGGTGGCCGTACCCACGGCATCCGCCGCGCCGGCCGCACCGGCCGATCGGCCCGCGGCGGCCGCGGCGGACGGTCCGGTCGCGGAGCCGCCGGCCCGGCCCTCCGCGGCCCTGGTCGACGGTACGGACCAGTTCGAGGTGCTGCGCCTGCCCCGGAGTCGTCAATCCCCGTTGCCGCCGGCGGAGTGACGCCCGGTTCCCGCGCCCCGGTGCGGGGTCGGGCCACCCGGCGTCGGGTGTCCGACTCCGCACCGTGTGCGAGCCGACACATAATGTGGGGTGTCGGTTCGCCCCGCACCGGGCGGGCCTCCGGAGCGGGAGCTGAGCCATGGGGGAACGCACGGGCCGGTGGGGTAGACGTTCACTGCTGCGCGCCGCCGGGCTGCTCACCGGCGGCGCCGCCGTCGGTGCCGCCGCCACCGCGGAGACGGCCTGGATCGCCGACCGCCGCCTCCCGATCAGCGGCGGACCGGCGAGCGCCACCCTGGGCAACCACCAGCAGGACGTGGGCGGCGGCCTGGTCGAGGTCGCCTGGGGGGTACGCACCGACGAGCGCCTGATCGCCCTCACCTTCGACGACGGCCCGCTGCCACAGTGGACCCCGATGGTGCTGGACACCCTCGACCGGTACGCCGTACCGGCCACCTTCTTCCTGGTCGGCTCCCGGGCCCGGCAGCACGCCGGACTGCTGCGCGGCCGGCTGGACCGGCACGAGGTGGGCAACCACAGCTGGGTCCACCACGACCTGGCCCGCCTCGACGCCCACGGCGCGTACGACGACCTGCGCCGCAGTCACGACGCCATCGTGGCGGCGACGGGCCGGGTGCCCAGGCTGTTCCGCCCGCCCTGGGGGCACCTGGGCGGTGCCGCGCTGCACGCCGCCGCCCGCCTGAACTACCGGCTGGTGCTCTGGACGCTGCAGATGGTCGAGGGGCAGTTCCCGCACGACCCGGCCGGGCACGCCCGCCGGATCGTCGCCGACGTCCGGCCCGGCACGATCCTGCTGGGCCACGACGTCGGCACCGACGACCGCCTGGTGGCGCTCCGTGGGCTGCCCGACATGATCACCGGGCTGCGCGACCGGGGCTACACCTTCGTGACCGTCTCCCACCTGCTCGGTCGCGCCGCGTCGGTGTGAGCGGCCGGATAGGGTTCCGGCGTGTCACCCACCGTCTCGGTCCTCGCCCGTAACCGCGACTTCCGCAACCTCTTCCTGGCCGAACTGGTGGTCTTCGGCGCCGACTGGTTCGTCATGGTGCCGCTGCTCGTGCTCCTGCCCGAGCTCACCGGCAGCGGGGTCTGGGGTGCCCTGGTGCTGGCCGTGGACACCGGCACGGTGGCGCTGCTGCTGCCGTACACCGGCACCATCGCCGACCGGTTCGACCGCCGGAAGATCATGATGATCGCCAACCTGGCCGCCCTGGCCGGCGTGCTGCTGCTGCTCGGCGTGCACAGCGCCGGGACGGCCTGGCTGGCCATGCTGTCGATCGGCCTCGTCGCGGTGGCGAAGGCGTTCTACTCGCCCGCCGCCCAGGCCGCCCTGCCGAACGTGCTCGACCCGGAGGACCTGGCCGCCGGCAACGCCGTGGCCGGTTCCGCCTGGGGCACCATGAGCGTGGTCGGCGCCTCCCTCGGCGGCGTGCTCAGCGCCGCCGCCGGCCCGTACGCCTGCTTCTGGGTGGCGGCGGTCGGTCTGGCGCTGGCCGCGGGCCTGGCCGCGCTGATCCGCCGGCCGTTGCAGGCACCCCGCGACGCCGGCCGGCCGGTGCAGCGGACCTGGCCGGCCATCCGCGAGGCGTTGGCCTACATCGGGCACCGGCCGCGGGTGCTCGCGCTGGTGACCGTGAAGTCGGCGGTCGGCCTGGGCAACGGCGTGCTGACCGTCTTCCCGCTGCTCGCCGGGGTGTACGGCGTCGGTGCGATCGGCACCGGCCTGCTCTTCGCGTTCCGCGGCGCCGGCGCCCTGGTCGGGCCGATCCTGATGCGGCGGGTGCTGACCAACCGGGCCTGGCTGCTGCCCGGCCTGGCCCTGTCGATGTCCCTGTACGGCCTCGCCTACCTCGGTACCTCGGTGGTGGCCTGGTTCCCGCTGGTCCTGGTCCTGGTCTTCCTCGCCCACTTCGGTGGCGGCAGCAACTGGGTGCTGTCGAACTTCGCCCTCCAGGGGGAGGTGCCGGACCGGCTGCGCGGCCGGGTCTTCGCCACCGACATGATGCTGGCGACGCTGGCCATCTCGCTCAGCCAGCTCGTGGTCGCGCTGGTCGTGGACACCGTGGACGAGCGGGTGGTGCTGGCCGGCTGCGGTCTGGTCACCCTGGTCTACGCGGCCGGCTGGTGGCTGGCGACCCGGGGGCTCTCCCTCACCGACCCGGCGACCGAACCGGAGCCCACCTCCACCCCCTGATCCAGCGGGTCCGCTCGGTGACCCGCCGACTCTTCGGCCGAGGGCACCGATCTGCCCGCGCCGGTCCGCCGCCACTCTGCCCTGCTCGCGAACACCATGCCGGCCTGCCCTCTGCTGGCCTGCTCCCTGCTGGCTTGCCTCGTCCGGGCTGGCCTTGCCTCGCTCTGCGCTGGCTGTCGGTCAATGCTGCCCGGCCAGGCAGAGGGCAGGCCGGCCCGTCCCGGCTGTGCCGTGGGCTGCCCTTCGGGACGCTACAGCTTTGATGACGAAGATGAATCACGGAAGAGGCGCGAGCGGGTGATTCATCGTCGTCATCAAAGCTGTAGCGCACGAGCAGTGTCTGTCCCGGCTGGCCCGCCGGGGCGGGCGGTGCGCGGCGCCCGGACGGTGTACGGCGGCTGGACGGTGCGCAGCGGCTGGACGGTGCAGGCAGTCCGGCCGATGCGGGCAGTCCGGGCGTAGGGCACTGCGACAACCGGTCGCGCCGGGCCGGGAGAGACCAGCCAACCGAGATTGCCGGTCTAGGACGGTGAACTCGAGCCCGGGGTGTCCGGGCCGGGGGCCGCGGGGCCTGGGCCAGCCGGGCTTGGACCAGCCGGGCCTGGGGCAGCCAGGGCTGAGGAGTCCAGGGCCGAGGAGTCCGGGGCGGTGGCGTCGGCGCGGGGGATGTTCGACCCCGTCCACTGCTGCGGCACGGGACCACCCGCACCGGGCTGCCAACCGTGCCCCGGCCCAGCCGGCGGGCTCGGGGCTGTCGTCCGGCCGGTGAGGGCGGCGGCCACGACCAGACCGAGGCCGAGCGGGTGCACCAGCGCCAGCAGCGGCCCGACGATCATGCTCAGCCGGGTGAACTGAGCGGCTCCGCCGCTCTGCACGAGCCGGGGGAGCGCCAGGAGCCAGCCGAGGCTGAGCAGCGTCCCGAGCAGCAGCACGGCCAGGCCGGCGAGCAGGAGCCCGCGCGGGCCGCGCGGCAGCCGCCGGTTGGCCAGCGCCAGCACCAGGCCGGCCGCCAGCACCAGCAGGGTGGGCAGTTGGGTGAGCAGCTGCCAGCCCGAGTAACCCAGGAATTGCACGTGGCCTCCCGCCGTCGGTGGATCGGCGTCAGGCTAGTGGCAGGCCGCAATTCCCAGGGGGCGGGCGGACCGGCGGGATGTCGGTCCCGGGCCCTAGCATGAGCCGGTGCCGATGACTTTCACCTCCGGTCCCGTCCGGGTCCGGGTGCCCGCGACCAGCGCGAACCTTGGCCCGGGGTTCGACGCGCTCGGGCTTGCCCTCGGGCTGCACGACGACGTGGCGGCCGAGGTCATCCCGGGCGGCGTACGGGTGGCGGTCACCGGCGAGGGGGCCGGTGAGCTGCCGGCGGACGACCGGCATCTGGTGGTGACGTCGATGCGGGCCGCCTTCGACGTGCTGGGCGGGCAGCCGCCCGGGCTGGCGCTGGAGTGCGTCAACCGGATCCCGCAGGCCCGCGGCCTGGGTTCCTCCTCGGCCGCGATCGTCGCCGGCGTGCTGCTGGCGCGCGGGCTGGTCGTCGACGGGGCCGAGCGACTCGACGACCACGCGGCGCTGCGCCTGGCCGCCGAGATCGAGGGTCACCCCGACAACGTCGCGCCCTGCCTGCTCGGTGGCTTCACCGTCGCCTGGACCGAGCCGACCGGGGCGCGGGCGGTGTCGCTCGCCGTGGCCGACGGTGTCCGGCCGACCGTGTTCGTGCCCGCCGAGCGCGGGCTGACCGCCGCCGCGCGGGCCGCCCTGCCGGCCACCGTGCCGCACGCCGACGCCGCGCTGACCGCCGGGCGGGCGGCGCTGCTGGTGCACGCGCTGACCGCCGAGCCCGACCTGCTGCTGCCGGCCACGGTCGACCGGCTGCACCAGGACTACCGGGCCGAGGGCATGCCGGGGACGGCTGCCCTGGTGAAGGCGCTGCGTGCGGCGGGTGTGGCGGCTGTGGTCAGTGGGGCCGGACCGACCGTGCTGGCCCTGACCGAGCCGCCGGCGAGCTTCGACGCGGGAACAGAATGGCAGCGCTGGGAGTTGCCGATAGACGTCAGCGGAGGCCGGGTCACCCGGGGTAGACTGGGACACGCCGAGCGGGGCCCTGTTGCCGCAGGTCGGAAGAGTTGATTACGCTCTAGACTTAGCACAGCCGCGAAGCATGCGATCTCCCTGCGGGTCGGCGCACCCCCGAAGCTCTCGGCGGTCAGCCCGTCACCCCTGCCAAGGCCCACGCCGCGCCGCAGTTTCCACAGGTCGCCGCAGACGGCGAGACCTGCTCACCGATGTTGGTGGGTCGGGAAACCGCCCGGCTGCTGTGTAACAGACTCCCGCGACGCGTCAATGCGAGGCGGGTGCACCGAGGCCGCCCGGCCACCTGGTTCCACGACTCCGGGCAGTCCCGGCCTATCGAGGGAAGGAATCCATTGAGCGACACCACCGACGTGACGTCGGATGTTTCCAACGTCGCTGGCGATGCCACCACCGCCGCCCCCACCCGTCGTCGGCGCAGTGGTACCGGCCTGTCGGCGATGCTGCTGCCGGAGCTGCAGAGCCTGGCCGCGTCGCTCGGCATCTCCGGCACTGCTCGCATGCGCAAGGGCGAGCTGATCAGCGCCATCTCCGAGCGGCAGGGCGGCGCCGCCGCCGGGACCCCTCGACCGCGGGCCGAGGTTGCGGCCGCGGCCGCCCCCACCCGTGACGAGGTGCGCGCGGAGGTGCGGGAGGACCGGGCCGAGACCGAGCGGCGCAGCCCCGAGCAGGCCTCCGGCCGCCGAGCCGACCGAGGGTCGTACCCGGACCCGTCGGGGCCGTGCCGCGGCTGCCGAGACCCGGCCGGCCGAGGTGCGTACCGAGGAGACCACCACCGCCGAGACCGGCGAGCGTGGCGAGGGCCGCAACGGCCGGGAGCGGACCGACCGGGCCGAGCGCGGCGCTGACCGGGCCGAGCGGGCCGAGCGCGGCGGCGAGCGGGCCGAGCGCGGTGCTGACCGGGCCGAGCGCGGTGGCGAGCGGGCCGAGCAGGGTGGCGACCGGACGGAGCGCGTCGAGCGCGGCGGCGACCGGGCCGAGCGCGGCGGCGAGCGGGCGGAGCGCGGCGGCGACCGGGGCGAGCGCGGCGGCGAGCGGGGCGAGCGCAACGAGCGGTCCGACCGTGGCGAGCGCGCCGAGCGCAACGAGCGGGGCGACGGCCGGGGCGACCGCAACGACCGGGACCGCAACGACCGTAACGACCGTAACGACCGGGACCGCAACGACCGGGGCGGCGACCGTAACGACCGTGGTCAGCGGGCCGAGCGGGACAACGACGGCGACGACGACGAGAACGGCGGTCGGCGCGGCCGGCGCAGCCGGTTCCGGGACCGTCGGCGCGGCCGGGGCGACCGGATCGAGGGCGGCAACGAGGGCGGCGGGCGCGAGCCGCAGGTCAGCGAGGACGACGTGCTCGTCCCGGTGGCCGGCATCATCGACGTGCTCGACAACTACGCCTTCGTCCGGACCACCGGCTACCTGGCCGGCCCGAACGACGTCTACGTCTCGATGTCCCAGATCAAGAAGTACGGCCTGCGCCGCGGTGACGCCATCACCGGCGCCGTGCGGGCCGCCCGGGACACCGGCGGCAGCGACCAGCGGCGCGACAAGTACAACCCGCTGGTACGGCTGGACACCATCAACGGGATGGAGCCGGAGGAGGCGCGGCGGCGGCCGGAGTTCTACAAGCTGACCCCGCTGTACCCGCAGGAGCGGCTCCGCCTGGAGACCGAGCCGCACATCCTCACCACCCGGGTCATCGACCTGGTCATGCCGATCGGCAAGGGCCAGCGGGCGCTGATCGTGTCCCCGCCGAAGGCGGGTAAGACGATGGTGCTGCAGGCGATCGCCAACGCGATCACCCGCAACAACCCGGAGTGCCACCTGATGGTGGTGCTGGTCGACGAGCGGCCCGAAGAGGTCACCGACATGCAGCGTTCGGTGAAGGGCGAGGTCATCGCGGCCACGTTCGACCGTCCGCCGCAGGACCACACCACGGTGGCGGAGCTGGCGATCGAGCGGGCCAAGCGCCTGGTGGAGCTGGGCCACGACGTGGTCGTGCTGCTGGACTCGGTGACCCGGCTCGGTCGGTCGTACAACCTGGCGGCGCCGGCCAGCGGCCGGATCATGTCGGGTGGTATCGACTCCACCGCGCTCTACCCGCCGAAGCGCTTCCTCGGTGCGGCCCGCAACATCGAGAACGGCGGCTCGCTGACCATTCTCGCCACCGCGCTGGTCGAGACCGGGTCCATGGCGGACACGGTCATCTTCGAGGAGTTCAAGGGCACCGGTAACGCCGAGCTCAAGCTGGACCGGAAGATCGCCGACAAGCGGGTCTTCCCGGCGATCGACATCAACCCCTCCGGTACGCGTAAGGAGGAGGTCCTGCTCGCGCCGGAGGAGCTGGCGATCATCCACAAGCTCCGCAAGGTGCTGCACTCGCTGGACTCGCAGGCGGCGCTCGACCTGCTGCTGGACCGCCTCAAGCAGTCCCGCACCAACATCGAGTTCCTGATGCAGATCGCGAAGTCGACGCCGGGGGAGTGACGTCCCGGTAGGACCGACAGAAGGGCACGGCCAGTCGGCCGTGCCCTTCTTCGTGTCCGGGCACGACCGTGAAGTTTTTCTTCGGTTAAGCAACCGGGTATTGAAACTTCTGTTCAGGATCGGGTTGACTGTCGTCCATGCGTACCCGCAGTCGATCCGCGCGGCTGGCCGGCCTCCTGCTGCTCACGCCGCTGCTCGCCCTCCCCGGGCCGGTTCCCGCCGCGCTCGCGGCACCCGGTGCCGACACCGCCGCCGAGGAGTTCCCCGCCGCGTCGTCCTATCCCGCCTCGGCGGTGACGCTGGCCCGGCGGCCCACCGCCGCCCCGACGACCGGCGTCGAGCCGGCCGGCGGACTGGAGACCGCGCGGACCAGCCGCCCGGTCGCCCCCGGACTCGACCTGACCTCCTTCGACCGGTACGACACCGACGGCTGGCTGCGCGCCGACGCGCTCACCGCCGACCTCTCCGGTGGCGTCACCGTGGACTACGTGGACTCCGGCGCGGTCACCCGCGACGAGCCGCTGCGCGCCGCGGTGGACCGGTCCCGCGCCGTCGCCGCCGTCAACGGCGACTTCTTCGACATCAACAACTCCGGTGCGGCGCAGGGTGTCGGCATCCGCTCCGGCGAACTCGTCCAGTCGCCGGTCGCCGGGCATCCCAACGCCGCCGCGATCAGCGCCGAAGGGCTGGGCCGGGTCGTCCAGGTCGGCTTCGACGGCAGCGCCGCGTTGCCGGGTGGGCCGGTCCGGCTCACCCAGTTCAACAACATGGTCCAGCGGGACGGCGTCGGCGTGTTCACCCCGCTCTGGGGGTCGTACCCCCGGCAGCGGGCGGTCGGTGGCGCGGCCCGGACGGTCGAGGTGACGGTGACCGGCGGCCGGGTCGCGACCGTGGCCACCGCGGCCGGCGAGGGGCCGATCCCGGCCGGGACCACCGTGCTGCTCGGCCGGGAGGCCGGGCCGACGCGCTCGCCGCGCTGCGGCCGGCGACCCGGTCGACCTCACCTGGCGGCCGAAGTCGTCGGACGGCGGCAGCCTGCGCGCGGCGGTCGGCGGCGGCAACGTGCTGGTCCGCGACGGCGTGGTGCAGCCGATCGCCGATGCGACCCTGGCCCCGCGCACCTCGGTCGGCTTCACCGCCGACGGCCGAAAGATGATCATGATGACGGTGGACGGTCGGCAGGTGGACAGCCGGGGCGTCACCCAGACCGAGCTGGGCCGGATGATGGTCGAGCTGGGCGCGTACACCGCGCTGAACCTCGACGGTGGCGGCTCCTCCACGCTGCTGGCCCGGGAGCCGGGCGCGGCGACGGTCCAGGTCGAGAACAGCCCCTCCGACGGCAGCGAGCGGCCGGTGCCGAACGGGCTGGCCATCTACGCCCCGGCGGGCAGCGGCCGGCTCACCGGTTACTGGCTGGAGACCGCCAGCGACCCCACCGCCGCGCCGGGCGTCGCGCCGGTACGCGGCGGCCGGCCGGACCGCGTCTTCCCCGGCCTCACCCGCCGGCTCACCGCCGCCGGCTACGACGAGACGTACGGGCCGGCGGCCGGCGCGCCGCACTGGCGGGCCAACCCGGCCGACCGGGGCAGGGTGGACGACCGGGGCGTCTTCCGGGCCGGTACCTCGGGCCGCAGCACCGTCACCGCCTGGCGGGACTCCGCCAGCGGCACCCTCGACCTCACCGTGCTCGGACCGCTGGACCGGATCGACTCCACCGTGGACCGGCTCGGCCTGAACGCCCGGGGCGACAGCGCGCTCTTCGGCGTGGTCGGCTTCGACGCCGAGGGGAACACCGCGCCGATCGAGCCGGCCGACCTGCGGCTGGAGTACGACCGGTCGCTGCTCGCCGTCACCCCCACCGCCGACGGCAACCTGTCGGTGCAGGCGCTCGGCGACAGCGGTTCCGCCCTGGTGACCGTCCACGTCGGCGGCCGGACCACCGTGCTGCCGGTGACCGTCGGGCTCACCGACGTCCCGGTCGCCGGCTTCGACGACGCCGCCTCCTGGAAGTTCAGCCAGGCCCGGGCCAGCGGCTCGGTGGCTCCCGCCCCCGGCCACACCGGCACCGGCCTCAAGCTGTCGTACGACTTCAGCACCTCCACCGGCACCCGGGCCGCGTACGCCGACCCGCCGGCCTGGATCGAGGTGCCCGGCCAGCCGCAGGCGTTCGGCATGTGGATCCACGGCAACGGCAAGGGGGAGTGGCCCAGCCTGCACCTGCACGACGCCCAGGACACCCAGCACGTGCTCCGCGGCCCGTACGTCACCTGGACGGGCTGGAAGTACGTCGAGTTCGCCGTCCCGGCCGGCGTGCAGTACCCGGTCCGGGTCCGCCGGTTCTATGTGGCGGAGACCGACCCGGCCGCCCAGTACACCAGCGAGATCGTCATCGACGACCTGGTGGCGAAGGTGCCACCGACCGTCGACGCGCCGGCCGAGCCACCCCGCACCGACCGGGTGGTGCTGCGCGACGGCACGGTGGACGGCGCGCCCTGGCGCTTCGCGGTGCTCTCCGACGCCCAGTTCGTCGCCGCCGACCCGGACAGCGACCTGGTCGCCCAGGCCCGCCGTACGCTCCGCGAGATCCGGGCCGCGAAGCCGGACTTCCTGGTCATCGACGGGGACTTCGTGGACACCGCCTACCCGGCCGACTTCGCCCTGGCCAAGCGGATCCTCGACGAGGAGTTGGGCGACGCGCTGCCCTGGTACTACGTGCCCGGCAACCACGAGATCATGGGCGCCCCGATCGGCAACTTCCGGAGCGTCTTCGGCGACACCTCCCGGGTCTTCGACCACTCCGGCACCCGGTTCGTGACGCTGAACACCTCCACCGGTTCGCTGCGCGGTGCCGGCTTCGACCAGGTGCGGCTGCTGCGGGACACCCTGGACGCCGCCGCCGTCGACCCGGCCGTCGGCTCGGTGGCCGTGCTCTTCCACCACCCGCCGCGCGATCCCAGCCCGGCGAAGGCCAGCCAGCTCCTCGACCGCAAGGAGGCGGCGCTGGTCGAGCAGTGGCTCGCCGACTTCCAGCACCGCACCGGCAAGGGCGCGCTGGTGGTCAACGGGCACGTCGGCACCTTCCACGCCGACCGGGTGGACGGCGTGCCGTACGTGGTCAACGGCAACTCGGGCAAGAACCCGTCCACCCCGCCGCAGCTCGGCGGCTTCACCGGGTGGACCGAGTTCGGCGTCGACCCGGTCACCCCGGCCGAGGCGGAGCGGGCCCGCCGCGACCCGCTCGCCGAGGGCCCCCGCTGGGTCGACGCGGAGTTCCACGCCCACGTCGACCGGTTGGCCCTGGCCGCCCCGGCGCGTGTGCCGGTGGGTGTACCGGCCCCGGTCACGGCGACGTTCACCCAGCCCGGCGGGCGTACGGTGCCGGTCGCCGCGCCGGTCAGCGCGGACTGGTCGGGCTCACCGAACCTGCACATCGGCCCGGCCAACGGGGTGAAGCCCTGGCACGTGGCCCGGTTCGACCCGGCGACCGGCCGGCTGACCGCGCTGCGGGCCGGCGGGCAGGTGGTGCTGGCGGTGACCGTGAACGGCGTGCGCGCCGAGGCCACGGTCACCTGTGCGGCGGCGGAGGAACCTGGGGAGGCGCCCGCCGCCTGACGGTCGGCCCCGGGAGGCGCGGGTGCGTCGCGACTCCCGGGGCCGGTTCCGCCGTCCGCCCCCGGCGCAGTCGCCCTCGGCGACCGGGCAGCCGGCGGGCCACCACGGGGGAGGTCAGAAGTCGCCCTCGGCGACCTGGAAGACTGTCAGCCCGAGGGAACGCCACATCCGGACCACCTGCATCCGGTCGTCGAAGACCCCCACCACCCGGTAGCGGTCCCGGATCTCCCGTTCGTAGATCTCCTGCTTGACCACGGCGTCCCGGCGCTGGTCGCCGATCGCCCGCAGGTGCAGCGCCAGGTAGGGCACGTGGACGTGGCGGGCCAGCCACGCCTCGGTGGCGGCCCGCGCGGAGGCGTCCCGGCCGGAGCAGAAGACCACCCCGTAACCGGCCGCGTGCATCGCCCGGACCGCGGCGATCACCGCCTCGTTGGGCGCGTCCTCACCGACCCGGGTCATGTCGTACGGGCTGCGCGAGACGGTCAGCGCGACGGTGCCGTCGATGTCGACCAGGACGACGTCGGGGCGCCCGGTCCCGGTGCGCTCGACCCGGGCCGGCCCGCCGGTGCGGGCCGTGGGCACCGGCAGCGGCAGCGGGCGGTGGGCCAGGTAGCGCTCGTGCAGCCGGCGGATGGCCGCCCCGCCGACCTGCTCGTCGACCGGCCGCGCGGCGTCGCGCCGCAGGCACTCGGAAAGCGGTACGTCGGTGAAGTCGTGCACCTCGAAGGCGGCCCCGAACCGCTCCGCCAGCTCCGCCCAGTCCCGCAGGACCCGGGAGCGCAGGTTGGTGTCGTCGACGCAGACGCTCACCCGGGCCGCCAGCAGCGCCTCCACCTGGGCCCGCTGGACCCGGGTGACCTGCCCCTCGGCCCACTGGGTGAAGAGCCGCTCGCCGTGCAGCATCCGGCGCAGGTCGTCCCGGTTGACCCGGACCACGCCGGGTTGCAGCCGCCGGGCGAAGGTGGTCTTGCCGGAGGCCGGCAGCCCCCGGGTCGCGATCAGGCGGAACATGCCCCCCCCACCCCCGTTCCGTCCGGTTCGGCGTCCGCGCCGGCTCCCACCGTACGGCGTGCGGAATGCCCGTGGACCGGGCGGGAATGCGTACGCCGGAGGCGGCGTTACGCCTGCCGGACCTGGTGTGCGGCCCGCTTGTCGGGTCGGTGCGAGCCCATGGCACACTGGTCAATCGGCCACCGGTTCCGGTTCACGCCAAGCCCGTCGCGCACGGCGCGACGGACCCACGCTGGCGACCCGGCGACCACCGACGAAAGGACCGAGGCGACATGAAGCCCAACATCCACCCGGAGTACACGACCACCGAGGTCTCCTGCTCCTGCGGTAACACCTTCTCCACCCGCAGCACCGCCAAGGGCGGCTCGATCCACGTCGAGACCTGCAGCGCCTGCCACCCGTTCTACACCGGCAAGCAGCGCGTCCTCGACACCGCCGGCCGGGTCGCCAAGTTCCAGCAGAAGTACGCCAAGGTTCAGGCGAAGAAGGCCAAGTAGCTTCACCGACGACGCCCGTGTCCGGCTCCGTGCCGGGCGCGGGCGTTCGTCCGTTTCCGCCTCGTTCCCCTCTCCTGGTCACCGCCGTCGAAGGAGCACCCGCAGCATGAGCAGTGAGCGCCTGGCCGCCCTCCTCGACGAGTACGCCGAGCTGGAGAAGCGCCTCGCCGACCCGGCCATCCACGCCGACCAGGGCACCGCCCGCCGGGTCGGCCGCCGGTACGCGGAACTGGTGCCGCTGCACAAGGCCGCCGGTGAGCTGGAGCAGGCCCGCGCCGACCTGGCCGCCGCCCGGGAGTTGGCCGCCGAGGATCCGACGTTCGCCGCCGAGGCGGACACGATCGCGGACGCCCTGCCGGCGCTGGAGGAGAAGCTGGCGGAGCTGCTGATCCCCCGCGACCCGCACGACGCCAAGGACGTCATCGTCGAGATCAAGGCGGGTGAGGGCGGCGAGGAGTCGGCGCTCTTCGCCGGCGACCTGCTGCGGATGTACACCCGCTACGCCGAGCGGCACGGCTGGGTCACCGAGGTGATCGACGCGCAGGACTCCGACCTCGGCGGGATCAAGGACGTGTCGCTGGCGATCAAGACCAAGGGCGTCCCGGAGGGCGGCAACGGCGTCTGGTCCCGGCTGAAGTGGGAGGGCGGGGTGCACCGGGTGCAGCGCGTACCGGTCACCGAGTCGCAGGGCCGGATCCACACCAGCGCGGCGGGGGTGCTGGTGCTGCCCGAGGCGGAGGAGGTGGACCTCACCATCGACCCGAACGACCTGCGGATCGACGTGTTCCGCTCGTCCGGGCCCGGTGGGCAGTCGGTCAACACCACCGACTCGGCGGTCCGGATCACCCACGTGCCGACCGGGATCGTGGTCTCCTGCCAGAACGAGAAGTCGCAGCTGCAGAACCGGGAGCAGGCGATGCGGATCCTGCGGGCGCGGCTGCTCGCCGCCGCCCAGGAGCAGGCCGACGCGGCGGCGTCCGACGCCCGCAAGGCGCAGGTCCGGACGGTGGACCGCTCGGAGCGGATCCGCACCTACAACTTCCCGCAGAACCGGATCACCGACCACCGGATCGGCTATACGGCGTACAACCTCGACCTGGCGCTGGCCGGTGAGCTGGACGGGGTGCTGGACGCCCTGGCCGAGGCCGACCGGGCGGCCCGCCTCGCCGGGGAGACCGAACTCACCCGGCGCTGACGGGTCGGCTCAGGAGGCGCGCAGCCGGGTCTTGGCGAGCAGCATCTCCCGGTCGGCGGTCTCGAACGCGCTGACCAGGCTGTCACCGGTGCCGACCTGGGCGAAGCCGATGCTCACCCCGACCGGGGTGCCGGGCACCAGGGACTCCCAGTCCTCGGTGGCCACGGCCGCCTCGATCCGGCGGGCCACCTCGGCCGCCTCGGCCATCCCGGCCCCGGGCAGCACCACCACGAACTCGTCCCCGCCGTAGCGGGCCACGAAGTCGCCGCGTCGCATCACCCGGTTGATCACCCCGGCGATCCGCTGGAGCACCAGGTCGCCGGAGTGGTGCCCGTGCCGGGTGTTGACCGCCTTGAAGCCGTCCAGGTCGCAGACGCCGATCACCACCCGCTCGCCGGCCGCCACCACCGCCGCGATGTAGCGCTCCAGCCGCCGCCGGTTGGGCAGGCCGGTCAGCGGGTCGGTCAGCGCCTCGCCCTCGTACCGGGCCGCCTCGCGGCGCATCTCCTCGTGACCGATGCGGGCGGCGATGCCGTCGATGTAGACGTCCCGCAGCCGGTCGCTGCGCTGTGCCGCGAGCCGGAACGCGTGCCGGTCGGCGCGGTGCGCCCCGGCGTGGTCGCCGGCCCGGGCCAGCGCGATGCTGCGCAGCCGGGCCGGTTCGGCCGCGCCGAGCGTCTCGGTGGAGACCCGGACGCTGTCCAGCCGGGTCACCGCCTCGATCGGGCGGCCCTCGGCGACGGCCAGGCAGATCTGGCCGAGTTTCCGCATGTCGTGGGCCCGGGCGCTGTCCCCGCCGTGGGCGAGCAGCCGGCTCGGGTCGGCGTCCGTGCCGGCGTCCACCCGGTCGCCGAGCGCGGCCCGCCGGGCGGCCGAATAGCCGTACGCGGCGAGGCTGCTGGGGCGGATGCTGCCGCCCCGACCCGCGCGCAGGAACCGGTTGAGGTCCCCGGCGACGTCCCGGAGCACCCGCAGGCAGCCGTCGCTGTCCCCGTTGTGGTCCAGCGCCACCGCGTTGCGCAGCCGGATGCCGGGGGCGGCGAAGGTCTCCTCGGGGATGCCGGCGGCGAGTCCCAACTGCCGGGCCCGTTCGATGGCGCCGAGCGCGTGGCCGTGGAAGCTGAGATAGGAGTACGCCATCGCCAGGTCGTGCCAGCCCCAGGCGGTGTGCTCGTCCGGGTCGTCGACCGCGCCCAGCGCGCGGGCCGCCTTCACCAGGTGGGTGACGCAGCGGTCCAGCGCCCCCTGGTGGTGGGCGGCGAGCGCGGCGAGCGCGTTGAGGTGACCGTGCAGGTACGGCTCGGCGAGGTCGCGGACGGCGGCGTTGGCCTCCTCGATGGCCCGGGTGAACTCCGCCGTGCGGCCGAGATTGATCAGCGCGGAGAGGCGTTGGACCAGCGCGTCCGCCCGGGTGTACGGGTCGACGGTGCCGCGCAGCACCCGGTCGAGCACGACGCAGGCCTCCGCCGATCGGCTCGCCTCCTGCAGGGCGCGGGCGTGCCGGAGGGCGTCAACCTGGTCGTCGACCCGGTCGAGCCAGCCCACTCGCGACCTCCCTGTCGGTGTGCGTCGGGACGCACCCGCTCGTGCCGTGACCCGCGACGCTTCATGATTATGGCGTGACCTCCCTCCCGCAACACCCGTCCGAAGGGACAGAACGCGAGCGTGCCTCGCCGGTGATCGCCGGGGCGGCCCGGGTCCTGGCCGGGGCCGGGATCGAGGCGCCCCGGGTCGAGGCGGAGCTGCTGGCCGCGTACGTGCTGGACGTGCCGCGCGGCCGGCTGGCCCTGGCCGACGGCTTCACCGCCGCCCAGCGGGCCCGCTTCGACGCCCTGGTGCAGCGGCGCACGGCCCGCGAGCCGGTGCAGCACCTGACCGGTTCCGCCGGTTTCCGGCACCTGACCGTGGCGGTCGGTCCCGGGGTCTTCGTGCCCCGACCGGAGACCGAACTGCTGGCCGGCTGGGGCGTCGACGAGGGGCGCCGGCGCGCTGCGCCGCTGGTGGTGGACCTGTGCAGCGGCTCCGGCGCGATCGCCCTCGCGGTGGCCCAGGAGCTGCCGGGGGCGCGGGTGGTGGCAGTGGAGCGGTCCCCGGCCGCGCTGGACTGGCTGCGCCGCAACGCCGCCGACCGGGCCGCCGCCGGGGACACCCCGGTCGAGGTGGTGGCCGCCGACGTCACCGACCCGCAGCTGCTGCCCGACCTGGTCGGCCGGGTGGACGTGCTGCTGTGCAACCCGCCGTACGTGCCCCGGTCGGTGGTCGTACCCCCGGAGGTGGCCGCGCACGACCCGGACGAGGCGGTCTTCGGCGGGGCGGACGGGCTGGCGGTGATCCGGCCGGTGGTGGCCCGCGCGGCGCAGCTGCTGCGCCCCGGCGGCGTGCTCGGCATCGAGCACGACGACACGCACGGTTCGGCGGTGCCGGCACTGCTCCGTGCCGACGGCCGGTACGCGGCGGTCCGGGAGCACCGCGACCTGGTGGGACGGCCCCGCTTCGCGACCGCGTCCCGGCGGGCGGACGGCCACCGCTCCGAATCGGGCCCGGCGTGGCAGACTGGCTCCTCGTGATGCTCTACGACTGTCGGGCGCTCGCCGACCGGGACCGCGGCATCGCCGCTGCCATCGAGGCGGTCAAGAACGGTGAACTCGTCGTGCTGCCGACCGACACCGTCTACGGCATCGGCGCGGACGCGTTCACGCCGTACGCGGTGAAGGCCCTCGCGGACGCCAAGGGCGGCTCGCGGGCGGCGCCGCCGGTGCTGATCGGCTCCCGACACACCCTCGACGGGCTGGTCTTCTCGCTGCCCCGCGCGGCCCGGGACCTGGTCGAGGCGTTCTGGCCGGGCGCGTTGACGATCGTGGTGGAGCACTCGCCGACCCTCTCCTGGGACCTGGGCGACTCGTCCGGGACGGTGGCGGTGCGGATGCCGCTGCACCCGGTGGCGCTGGAGGTGCTGCGGGAGACCGGCCCGATGGCGGTGGCGTCGGCCAACAAGGTCGGCCAGCCGGCGGCGGTCACCGCCGACGAGGCCCGGGAGCAGCTGGGTTACGCCGTCCGCGCCTATCTGGAGGCCGGGCCGGCCGTCGATCCGGTGCCGAGCACGATCGTCGACCTGACCGGTGAGGTGCCCCGGCTGCTGCGGGCGGGGGCGATCCCGCTGCCGAAGCTGCGCGACGTGGTGCCGGACCTGCTCGACTCCCGGGGGGCCTGAGGTGCCGCCGTTCACCGTGCTGCACGTGTGCATGGGCAACATCTGCCGGTCACCGATGGCCGAGCGCCTGCTGCTGCTCGCGGTGCGGGAGCGGCTGGGTCGGCAGGGCGCCGACCCGGACCGCTCGGACGAGCTGGTGCACAGCCACAGCGCGGGCACCGGCGGCTGGCACGCCGGTGAGGAGATGAATCCCCCGGCCGCCCGGCAGGTGATCTCGCGCGGCGGGGACGTGACCGGGTTCGCCGCCCGCAAGCTGCGGTCGGATCTCATCGACGCCGCCGACCTGGTCCTCACCGCCACCGCCGACCAGCAGGAGTACGTGGTGGCGCTGCGGCCGGACGCGGCGTCCCGCACCTTCGTCCTGGGGGAGTTCGGCCGGTTGCTCGGTCTGGTCGACGCGGCCGCGCTGCCGCCGGTGGCGGCCGACCCGGACGCGGTGTACGCCCGCGGGGTGGCCCTGGTGGCCGCCGCGGACGCGGCCCGGCAGGGCGCGTCGCCCCTGCCCACGGACGACCTGGACGACCCCTGGGGTCGGGGTGACCAGTGCTTCAGCCGGGTCGCCGACGAGATCGAGGAGACGGTGCACCCGCTCGCCACCGCGCTGCTGCCCTGAGCGGAGGCCGGTTTCGCCCGGTTTAACCCTTCTCCGTGAAATTCCTGCTGGTTCGGGCGAAGACGGCGGTTCAGTAGGCCTTTCCGGTCATTCTGAACGGGTCCGAACGTGGCCGGCTCCTGCGGGGAGAGCTGATGAACCGGGCCCATCTCCACAAGGTCTTCACGATCCTGCTCGCCGGTCTGCTCGCCGGACTGGGCCTCGCGGTGGCCGCGTTGCCGGCCGCCCTGGTGCTCGGGCTCGGCGTCCGGGGGTTGCTGCCCGGCTCCGGGCTCCCCGACACGCTGCGGACGCCCCGGCCGGCCCAGCGGTCCAACCTCTATGCCAACGACGGCCGCACCCTGATCACCTCGTTCTATCTGGAGGACCGGACGGACGTCCCGTTGGCCGAGGTGGCGCCGGTGATGCGGCAGGCCATCGTGGCCGCCGAGGACGTCCGGTTCTATCAGCACCACGGGGTCGACCTGCGCGGCGTGGCCCGGGCCCTGACCGTCAACCGGCGCGAGGGCGCGGCCCGCCAGGGCGCCTCCACGCTGACCATGCAGTACGTCCGCAATGCGCTGGCCGGTGACCCGCGGCTGACCGAACAGCAGCGGGCCCGGGCCACCGAGATCACCGCCGGTCGCAAGATCCGCGAGATGCGCTACGCGCTCGCCCTGGAACGCGAGCTCGACAAGGACCAGATCCTCAGCCGCTACCTCAACATCGCCTACTTCGGCGCCGGGGCGTACGGGATCGCCGCGGCGAGCCGGCGCTACTTCTCCACCAGACCGGCCGACCTCACGCTGGCCCAGGCGGCGCTGCTCGCCGGGCTGGTCCGCGCTCCGGACACCGACGACCCGATCAACGGCGACGCCGACTCGGCGCTGCGCCGCCGGGCGTACGTGCTGGACCGGATGGTGGAGACCGGGCAGGTCCCGGTCGCCGACGCGGCGCGGGCCAAGGCCGAACAGCTGCGGCTCACGCCGAGCGCGATGCCGAACGACTGCGCGGCGGTGCCCGAGGAGCACAACGACTGGGGCTTCTTCTGCGACTGGTTCACCCAGTGGTGGCGGTCCCAGGCGGCGTTCGGCAGCTCCCCGGACGAGCGGCAGCAGACGCTGCGCCGCGGCGGGTTCTCCATCGTCTCCTCGCTCGACCCGCAGGTGCAGCAGCAGGCCACCACCCAGGTGCTGAAGATCTACGACGTGGGCAACAAGCGCGCCGCGCCGACCGCCGTGGTGCAGCCCGGCACCGGCCGGGTGCTGGCCATGGCGGTGAACCGGAACTTCGGCGTCGCCCCCAACCCGGCCGGCCAGCGAAACTACCCGAACACCGTCAACCAGCTCGTGGCCGGGGGCGGCGGGATCGTCGGCTACCAGGCGGGGTCCGCCTTCAAGCTCTTCGCGCTGCTGGCCGCGTTGGAGGCCGGGCTGCCGCTGGACACCGACTTCGACGCCCCGTCGGTGTACGTCACCGACTACCGGGCGGGCGGGGGACCGGCCAGCTGCGGCGGCTACTGGTGCCCGGCCAACGCCAACCCGTCCTGGATGAACGGGCACCGCACCATGTGGAGCGCCTTCGGCCGCTCGGTGAACACCTACTTCGCCTGGCTGACCGAGAAGGTGGGCGCCGACCGGGTGGTGGAGATGGCCCAGCGGCTGGGCATCGTGCTGCGCTCACCGGAGGACGCCCGGCTGGCCCGGGAGAGCGCGAAGGGCTGGGGGGCGTTCACCCTGGGCGTCGCCGCCACCACCCCGCTCGACCTGGCCGGTGCGTACGCCACCGTGGCGGCCGAGGGCACCTGGTGCGCACCCACGCCGGTCACCTCGATCACCGACAGCGCGGGCCACCGGGTGGCCGCCGGAAAGCCGGACTGCCGGCAGGTGCTCGACACCGAGGTGGCCCGGGCGGCGGCCGACGCGTCCCGCTGCCCGGTCGGCGACCAGTCGATGTACCGGCGCTGCGACGGCGGGACCGCCGAGGAGCTCCAGCCCCGGCTGGGCCGGCCGCTGGCGGGCAAGACCGGCAGCTCGGAGCGGAACGCCACCGAGACCGTGGTCGCGTTCACCCCGCAGCTCGCGGTCGCCACCATCGCGGCGAACCCGGACGACCCCCGGGACGCGGTCGGCGGGGGTGTGCAGGCCCGGCAGATCGACGCGGTGGGCCGGATCCTCGCCGCCGCCCTCCGCGACCAGCCGGTCCTCGACTTCGTCCCGCCCGGCGAGAACGTCGCCCTCCGGGTCACCGGCCCCCGCGGCGGCAACTGACCGGCCTCCGCCGGCGGGCCGGGACCCCGGACGAGCGGACCGGGGCCCAGGCGGGCCTGGACACCGCGCGAGGCGGACCGGGATCCCGGCTCAGGCGGACCGGGACGCCACGGCGGGGGACTGTTCGGCGCCGCGGGCGATGTTGCGGGCCATCCCGCCGAAGACCACCGCGTGGAACGGGGCGACGGAACCCCAGTAGAGGTGACCGGGCAGGCCGCGGGGGAGGAAGACGGCGCGCTGGACGTACCGGCTGCGGCCCTCGCCGGCCGGTTCGGCGCGCATCTCCAACCAGGCCCGCCCCGGCAGCCGCATCTCGGCGCGCAGCCGCAGCAGCTCACCCGGGACGATCTCCTCGACCCGCCAGAAGTCCAGCGCCTCGCCGACCTGGAGGTGGTGCGGGTCGCGCCGGCCCCGGCGCAGTCCCACCCCGCCGACCAGCCGGTCCAGCCAGCCCCGCACCGACCAGGCGAGCGGGAACGAATACCAGCCGTGTTCGCCGCCGACGCCCTCGATGACCCGCCAGAGTGCGGCCGGCGGGGCGTCCACGGCCCGCTCCCGGACGTCGGTGTAGACCGTGCCGCCGGACCACTTCGGGTCGCTCGGCAGCGGTTCGGCCGGAGCGTCCGGCCCGCTCGCGGTCGACCAGCGGGTCTCCACCTCGGCGTCGCGCACCTTGGTCAGCGCCAACTCGACCGCCCGGTCGAAGCCGGTCAGCCCGCCGGGCGGGTCGGGGACGTACCGGGCGATGTCGTGCTCGTGCGCGACCGCCTCGTGGATCAGGCTCTCCACCAGCGGCCGGGCGATGGCGTTCGGTACCGGGGTGATCAGGCCGACCCAGTGCGAGGAGAGCGACGGGGTCAGCGGGCGGACCGGCACGATCATCCGGGGGCGCAGCCCGGCGACCGCCGCGTAGCGCTGCATCATCTCCTGGAAGGTCAGCACGTCCGGGCCGCCGATGTCGAAGCCCCGGTTGACCTCGGGCGGCAGCGACGCGCAGTCCACCAGATAGCGCAGCACGTCCCGGACGGCGATCGGCTGGATCCGGTTGCGCACCCAGCGCGGGGTCACCATCGCCGGCAGCCGCTCGGTCAGGTAGCGCAGCATCTCGAACGACGCCGAGCCCGACCCGATGATCACCGCCGCCCGGAGCACCGCCGTGGGCACCCCGCTGGCCAGCAGGATCCGCGCCACCTCGGCCCGGGACCGCAGGTGCGGCGACGGGACCTCGCCCTCCTCCGTCGGCTCCGGCCCGCCGAGGTAGACGATCCGGCGTACGCCCGCGGCGCGGGCCGCGGCGGCGAAGTTGGTCGCCGCCTCCCGGTCGGCCGCCTCGAACCCCTGCTGGCCGAGCGAGTGCACCAGGTAGTACGCGACGTCCACGCCGTCGAAGGCCGCCGGCAGGGTCTCCGGCTTCCGCAGGTCGCCCTCGGCGATCTCGGCCCGGGACGCCCACGGTACGTCCCGCAGCCGTCCGGCCTTGCGGGCCAGGCAGCGTACGGTGTGTCCCTCGGCGAGCAGTCGGGGCGCGAGCCGCCCGCCGATGTATCCGGTGGCACCGGTGACGAGGCATCTCACGGTCTCCAGTGTGCGGCCCAATAGACTCATGCGCTGTGGAGAACGCGAGGAGCACCTTCTGGGGCCCGGACTTCGAGCAGCTCAGCACCGTCGACCCGGAGATCGCCGGGGTGGTGCTCGGTGAGCTGGACCGGCTCCGGGGCGGCCTGCAACTGATCGCCAGCGAGAACCTGACCTCGCCGGCGGTGCTCGCCGCGCTCGGTTCGACGCTGACCAACAAGTACGCCGAGGGCTATCCCGGCCGGCGCTACTACGGCGGCTGCGCCGAGGTGGACCGGGCCGAGGAGATCGGCATCGGCCGGGCGAAGGAGCTCTTCGGCGCCGAGCACGCCAACCTCCAGCCGCACTCCGGCGCGAGCGCCAACCTGGCCGCGTACGCCGCGCTGGTGCAGCCGGGGGACACCGTGCTGGCGATGGACCTGCCGCACGGCGGGCATCTGACCCACGGCAGCCGGGTCAACTTCTCCGGCAAGTGGTTCCACACCGTCGGCTACACCGTCCGGCGGGACACCGAGCTGATCGACTACGACGAGGTGCGGGACCTCGCCCGGGCGCACCGACCCAAGATGATCATCTGCGGGGCCACCGCCTACTCCCGGCTGATCGACTTCGCCCGGTTCCGGGAGATCGCCGACGAGGTCGACGCGTACCTCATGGTGGACGCCGCGCACTTCATCGGGCTGGTCGCCGGGAGGGCCGTCCCGTCGCCGGTGCCGTACGCCGACGTCGTCTGCGCCACCACGCACAAGGTGCTGCGCGGTCCCCGCGGCGGCATGATCCTCTGCCGGGAGTCGCTGGCGCCGCGGATCGACAAGGCGGTCTTCCCGTTCACCCAGGGCGGCCCGCTGATGCACGCGGTGGCGGCCAAGGCGGTCGCGCTGCGCGAGGCCGCCCAGCCCGAGTTCCGCGCGTACGCCGCGCAGGTGGTGAGCAACGCCCAGGCGCTCGCGGCCGGGCTGGCCGACGCGGGGATGCGCCCGGTCTCCGGCGGCACCGACACCCACCTCGCCCTGATCGACCTGCGCGAGGTCGGGGTCACCGGCGCGGACGCCGAGGCCCGCTGCGACGCCGCGGCGATCACCCTGAACAAGAACGCCATCCCGTACGACCCGCAGAAGCCGATGGTCGCCTCCGGCATCCGGGTGGGCACGCCGAGCGTCACCACCCAGGGCATGCGCGAGGGAGAGCTGCGGACCGTCGCCGCGCTGATCGCCCGGGCGGTACGCGCCGATCCCGGCGCACCCGGGGGTGCCGACGAGCTGACCCGGATCGCCGCCGACGTGGCCGACCTGGTCGCCGCCTTCCCGGCGTACCCCCGTGGCTGAGGCCGGGGTGCGCGCGGCGGAGGGGACCGCGGACCGGGGTTGGCGGCTGCGCCACCTGCCGGTGCTGCTGGCCGCCTCGGCGGTGCTGGCCGCGCTGGCCGGCGTGGTCGGCGGGGTGACCGGCGGGACGGCCGGGGCGCTCGGCGCGGCGGCCGGGGTGGCCGTCACCGTCGCCAGCTACACCCTCACCACGGTGGTGCTGGCGTGGGCCGACGCCCGCGACCCACAGCTGCTGCTGCCGTTCGGGCTGGGGCTCTACGTGGCCAAGATGAGCCTGCTCGGGGCGCTGATGATCGGCGTCGCGGCGACCGGTTGGGCCGGCCTGGTCCCGCTCTGCCTGGGCATCGCCGCCGGGGTGCTGGTCTGGACCGGCGTGCACGTCTGGTGGCTGACCACGGTGCACGCCCGGCACGTCCGCGGCTGAGCCGATCCCATTCTTCGGACGACGCGCCGGTGTGTCCGCGATCGGTCATTCTCTCAGTGGCGTGAGGGGAGTAGCGTGCCTCCAGACGACTTCGCCCGCCCGTGTCCCACACAACCAGGTTGTGCGGGGGGTGAGGCACAGCCTCGTATCCCCGACTGATATCGTTCGCCCCGTCATGGCCGGTGACCAGAAACCCCCCAGCACTGGCGGCACAGGCGACGTTCCGTCCGGTGCCGGCCAGGGTTGGACCGCGCTCTCGTACCTCATCGGGGGCATGCTCGTCTGGGGTTTCATCGGCTGGCTGGTCGACCAGTGGCTCGACTCCGGCGGCATCGCCACCGGGATCGGCGTCGTGCTCGGCATGGCCGGGGGGATCATCCTGGTCGTCCGCCGACTCGGCACGCCTACGTAGGAAGGGACGCGGTGTTCGGACAGGCCAATGTCCTGGCTCAGGGCCAGGCGGAATTCCCACCGAGCGTGGAGGACTTCTACCTGCCCAGCATCCTGCCCTGGGGTGCCCACGACTCGTACTGGTTCACCAAGATCACCGCGATGGTCTGGATCGCCGTCGGCGTGCTGATCATCTTCTTCCTGGTCAGCTACCGGAAGCCGCAGCTGGTGCCGACGAAGAAGCAGTGGTTCGCCGAGTCGATCTACGGCTTCGTGCGGAACAACATCGCCGTCGACATGATCGGGCACGCGGGGGTGCGGTTCGCGCCGTACTTCACCACGCTCTTCTGCTTCATCCTGCTGACCAACGCGTTCGCGATCATCCCGTTCTTCCAGATCTCGCCGAACTCGCACATCGCCTTCCCGGCGTTCCTCGCCGTGATCAGCTACGTGATGTTCAACTGGATCGGCATCCGGCACCACGGGTTCGTGAAGTACTTCAAGAACTCGCTGGTCCCGCCGGCGCCCTGGTTCATCCTGCCGCTGCTGATCCCGATCGAGCTCTTCTCGACCTTCATCGTCCGGCCGTTCTCGCTGGCCGTCCGTCTCTTCGCGAACATGTTCGCCGGCCACATGCTCCTGCTGGTCTTCACGCTCGGCGGGTTCGCCATGATCAGCGCCAACGCCTGGCTGGCACCGGTCTCGGTGCTGTCCTGGGCGATGACGATCGCGCTGACCTTCCTCGAGTTCCTGGTGATCTGTCTGCAGGCGTACGTCTTCACGGTGCTGAGTGCCAGCTACGTGCAGGGCGCGCTCGCCGACGAGCACTGATCCACTCTTTCGCACCAACCGTTGTCGTCCCGCGTGACCGTCACGCGTGATAACCAGGAGGAACCGCAATGAGCATCCTTGCCGAGGTATCGGGCAGCACCGCTGCCATCGGTTACGGCCTGGCCGCGATCGGCCCGGGCATCGGCGTGGGCCTGGTCTTCTCGGCCTACATCCAGTCGACGGCCCGCCAGCCGGAGTCGTCCCGGATGACCCTCCCGTACGTCTGGATCGGCTTCGCCGTCATCGAGGCGCTGGCGCTGCTGGGCATCGCCTTCGGCTTCATCTGGCAGGGCACTCTCTGATCCAGCCCCTCTGACCGGGAGGTTTTCCCATGTACTTCCTCCTCGCCGCCGAGGGTGGTGAAGCGACCCCCCACAACCCGATCATCCCTGCCTGGCAGGAGATCGTGGTCGGTGGCATCGCCTTCATCGTGCTCTGCTTCGTGCTGATGAAGTTCGTCTTCCCGCGCATGGAGCAGACGTTCCAGGCCCGGGTCGACGCGATCGAGGGCGGCATCAAGCGCGCCGAGGCCGCCCAGGCCGAGGCGAACCAGCTGCTCGAGCAGTACCGGGCCCAGCTCGCCGAGGCGCGGACCGACGCCGCCCGGATCCGGGACGACGCCCGGGCCGACGCCGAGGGCATCCGGCAGGACATCCTCGCCAAGGCGCGGGAGGAGTCCGACCGGATCATCGCGGCCGGCAAGGAGCAGCTCGCCGCCGAGCGGGCCACCATCGTGCGCGAGCTGCGCACCGAGGTCGGCACCATCGCGGTGGACCTGGCCAGCAAGATCGTCGGTGAGTCGCTCGCCGACGAGGCGCGTCGCAAGGGCACCGTGGACCGGTTCCTGAGCGGTCTCGAGAGCACGGGGGCCCGCTGATGCAGGCCGCCAGCCGGGAGTCGTACAAGGTCGCGGCCGAGCGCCTCGACGCGTACGTCCGCGGCGCGGAGCCGTCGGCGGTGGCCTCCACCGCCGACGACATCCTCTCCGTCGCCGCCCTGCTGCGGCGGGAGCCGCGGCTGCGCCGGGCGCTGTCCGACCCGGCGCGGTCCGGCGCGGACCGGGCCGGGCTGCTCGGCGGGATGCTGCGCGGCAAGATCGGCGCGGACGCGCTCGACCTGGTCGCCTCGCTCGTCTCCGGTCGCTGGTCGGCACCCTCGGAACTGCTCGAGGCCACCGAGCGGCTGGGCGTCGAGGCGCTGCTGGCGAGCGCCGACTCCGCCGGCGAGCTGGGCGAGGTCGAGGACGAGCTGTTCCGCTTCGGGCAGGTCGTCTCCGGTTCCCCGGCGCTGTCGCAGGCGCTGTCGGACCCGATGGCCCCGGCCGGGCAGCGGGCCACCCTGGTCGACCAGCTGCTCGCCGGCAAGGCCCGGCCGATCACCGGCTCTCTCGTCGGGGCCGCGCTGGCCGGATTCGGGGGACGCTCCTTCAGCGGGGCGCTCACCCGGCTGGTCGAGCTGGCCGCCGACCGGCGGGACCGGCAGGTCGCGTACGTGACCGTGGCGGCCCCGCTGAGTGACGCCGAGGAGCGACGCCTCGGTGCCCGCCTCTCCGAGATGTACGGTCGGGAGGTCTCCGTCAAGCAGACGGTCGACCCCGAGGTGCTCGGTGGGGTGAGTGTGCGGGTCGGTTCCGACCTGTACGACGGCACCGTCCTGCGCCGCCTCAACGAGACCCGCAACGCGCTCGCGAAGCGCTGACCAGCGCCTCCACAGCCCTGATTCGACGCCATCGGACCGGTCGGTACTAGGTATCCCGGGCCCCTGATTTTTTAAGGAAGCAGAGGATGGCCGAGCTGACCATCTCGACGGAGGAGATCCGCGGCGCCCTGGAGCGCTACGTCTCCTCCTACTCGACCGACGTCTCCCGTGAGGAGGTCGGCACCGTCGCCGACACCGGTGACGGCATCGCCCACGTCGAGGGCCTGCCCTCGACCATGACCAACGAGCTCCTGGAGTTCGAGGACGGCACGCTCGGCGTGGCGCTGAACCTCGACGTCCGGGAGATCGGTGTCGTCGTTCTCGGTGACTCCGCGAAGCTGGAGGAGGGGCAGCGCGTCAAGCGCACCGGCCGGGTGCTCTCGGTGCCGGTCGGCGACGCCTTCCTCGGCCGCGTGGTCAACGCGCTCGGCCAGCCGATCGACGGGCTCGGCGACATCCCGAACGAGGGCTTCCGCGAGCTGGAGCTCCAGGCCCCGAACGTGATGGCCCGGCAGTCGGTGTCCGAGCCGCTGCAGACCGGCATCAAGGCCGTCGACGCGATGACCCCGATCGGCCGGGGCCAGCGTCAGCTGATCATCGGCGACCGGAAGACCGGCAAGACCACGGTCGCCCTGGACGCGGTGCTCAACCAGCGCGACAACTGGCGCTCCGGCGACCCGAAGAAGCAGGTCCGCTGCATCTACGTCGCCATCGGCCAGAAGGCCTCCACGATCGCCTCGATCAAGGGCATCCTGGAAGAGGCGGGCGCGATGGAGTACACCACCATCGTGGCCTCCCCGGCGTCGGACCCGGCGGGCTTCAAGTACCTCGCCCCCTACACCGGCTCCTCCATCGGCCAGCACTGGATGTACGGCGGCAAGCACGTCCTGATCATCTTCGACGACCTGAGCAAGCAGGCCGAGGCGTACCGCGCCGTGTCCCTGCTGCTGCGTCGCCCGCCGGGCCGTGAGGCCTACCCGGGTGACGTCTTCTACCTGCACTCCCGCCTGCTGGAGCGCTGCGCGAAGCTCTCCGACGAGCTGGGCGGCGGCTCGATGACCGGTCTGCCGATCATCGAGACGAAGGCCAACGACATCTCGGCCTTCATCCCGACCAACGTCATCTCGATCACCGACGGTCAGATCTTCCTCGAGACCGACCTGTTCAACCAGGGCGTCCGGCCGGCCATCAACGTCGGCACCTCGGTCTCCCGGGTCGGTGGCGCGGCGCAGGTCAAGCCGATGCGCAAGGTCGCCGGTTCGCTGCGGCTGAACCTGGCCCAGTACCGCGAGCTGGAGGCGTTCGCCGCCTTCGCCTCCGACCTGGACAAGGCCTCCCGCGCCCAGCTGGAGCGCGGTGCCCGCCTGGTCGAGCTGCTCAAGCAGCCGAACTACTCGCCGTACCCGGTGCAGGAGCAGGTCGTCTCGGTCTGGGCCGGCGTCGAGGGCAAGCTGGACGACATCCCGGTCGGCGAGGTCCGCCGCTTCGAGTCGGAGTTCCTGCAGTACCTGCGGCACAAGCACGAGGGTGTCCTCGCCGGCATCGCCGACAACAAGTGGGACGACGACATCATCGGCTCGCTCGACTCGGCCATCACCGAGTTCAAGCAGGTCTTCCTGGGTAAGGAGGACGAGCACCGGGTCAACGAGGCGCCGGCCAAGCCGCTCGAGGGCGAGGAGAACCGCGAGACGGTGACCCGCTTCCGGGACGGCTCGACCGACCGCCCGGCCGAGAGCTGATCCATGGCGGCCCAGGTTCGCGTTCTTCGCCAGCGGATCCGCTCGGCGAAGGGGATGAAGAAGATCACCAAGGCGATGGAGCTCGTGGCGACGAGCCGGATCGCCAAGGCCCAGGCCCGGGTGGAGGCCTCGCTGCCGTACGCCAACGCCATCACCGGCGTGCTCACGGCGCTGGCGTCCAACGCGCGGATCGACCACCCGCTGCTCACCCCGCGTGAGCGGGTGCGGCGGGCGGGCGTCCTGCTGGTCACCAGTGACCGGGGCCTGGCCGGCGGTTACAGCTCCAACGCGATCAGGACCGCGGAGTCGCTGATCGCCCGGCTCAAGGCCGACGGCAAGGAGCCGGTGCTCTACGTCATCGGGCGCAAGGGCGTCGGGTTCTACCGGTTCCGTAACCGCGACATGGCGGCGAACTGGACGGGCTTCTCGGAGCAGCCGTCCTTCGCCGACGCCCGCGAGGTGGGCGAGACGCTGATCAAGGCGTTCTCGGCCGGCGCGGACGACGCGGAGGGGCACGCCGGGGCGGACGGGATCGTCGGTATCGACGAGCTGCACATCGTCTACACCGAGTTCCACTCCCTGATGACCCAGACGCCGGTCGCCAAGATCATCGGTCCGATGCAGGTCGAGGACCGGCCGCGCTCCGAGGGGCTGCTGCCGGCGTACGAGTTCGAGCCGGAGGCGGAGGCGCTGCTCGACGCGCTGCTGCCGAAGTACATCAACACGCGGATCTACGCGGCGTTGATCGAGTCGGCGGCGAGCGAGTCGGCGTCCCGGCGGCGGGCGATGAAGAGCGCCACCGACAACGCCGAAGAGATGATCGAGAAGTACACGCGTGAGATGAACTCGGCCCGCCAGGCCGGGATCACCCAGGAGATCAGCGAGATCGTCGGCGGCGCGAACGCGCTGGCCGCGTCGGGAAGTGAAGTGTGATGACTGCCCCAGTAGAGACCAAGACGGCCACGGGTCGCGTGGTCCGGGTCATCGGCCCGGTCGTCGACGCCGAGTTCCCGCGCGACGCCATGCCGGCCCTGTTCAACGCCCTGAACGTGGACGTGACGCTCTCCGGCGGCGAGAAGACGCTGACCCTGGAGGTCGCCCAGCACCTGGGTGACAACCTGGTCCGCGCCATCTCGATGCAGCCGACCGACGGCCTGGTCCGCGGTGCGGAGGTGCGTGACCGCGGCGAGCCGATCACCGTTCCGGTGGGCGACGCGGTCAAGGGCCACGTGTTCAACGCGATCGGCGAGTGCCTGAACCTCACCGAGGGTGAGACCATCCAGGCGGACGACCGGTGGGGCATCCACCGCAAGGCCCCGGCCTTCGCGGACCTGGAGCCGAAGACCGAGATGCTGGAGACCGGCATCAAGGTCATCGACCTGCTCGCCCCGTACGTCAAGGGCGGCAAGATCGGCCTGTTCGGCGGTGCCGGCGTGGGCAAGACGGTGCTCATCCAGGAGATGATCACCCGGGTCGCCCGGAACTTCGGTGGTACCTCGGTCTTCGCCGGCGTGGGTGAGCGCACCCGTGAGGGCAACGACCTCATCGCCGAGATGACCGAGTCCGGCGTCATCGACAAGACCGCGCTGGTCTACGGCCAGATGGACGAGCCGCCGGGCACCCGGCTGCGGGTCGCGCTCTCCGCGCTCACCATGGCGGAGTACTTCCGTGACGTGAAGAAGCAGGAGGTGCTGCTCTTCATCGACAACATCTTCCGCTTCACCCAGGCCGGTTCCGAGGTCTCCACGCTGCTCGGCCGCATGCCGAGCGCCGTGGGTTACCAGCCGACCCTGGCTGACGAGATGGGCGAGCTCCAGGAGCGGATCACCTCCGTCCGGGGTCAGGCCATCACCTCGATGCAGGCGATCTACGTGCCCGCCGACGACTACACCGACCCGGCGCCGGCCACCACGTTCGCCCACCTCGACGCGACCACCAACCTGGAGCGGTCGATCTCCGACAAGGGCATCTACCCGGCCGTGGACCCGCTGGCGTCCTCGTCCCGGATCCTCGCCCCGGAGTTCGTCGGCCAGGAGCACTTCGCGGTGGCCACCGAGGTGAAGCGGATCCTGCAGCGCTACAAGGACCTGCAGGACATCATCGCCATCCTCGGCATCGAGGAGCTCTCCGAGGAAGACAAGATCACCGTGCAGCGTGCGCGGCGGATCGAGCGCTTCCTGTCGCAGAACACCTACGCCGCCCAGCAGTTCACCGGCGTGGAGGGCTCGACCGTGCCGATCGCCGAGACCATCGACGCGTTCAAGCGGATCGCCGAGGGCGAGTTCGACCACTTCCCCGAGCAGGCGTTCTTCATGTGCGGCGGTCTCGAGGACCTGGAGGCCAAGGCCAAGGAGCTGATGGAGGGTTAGACCTTCGTCACAAGCAGTGAAGGCCACCCCGGCTCTGTCGGGGTGGCCTTCGGCCTGTTCGGGGCCGCTGTCGCCGCATGTCCGCCTCGCCGGCCAGCGGTTCTCCCGCACGCGAGGTACCGTTCCTGACACGACGCTCACGTCACAAGCGTTGATCTCTTGCAACGGAACGGTCGCTTGCGCCCGTCTTCCAGTCATGGGCGTGACGAATGGAGATACCGGTGGGTAAGGGCGGCACGGGCGGCGGCAAGCGGTCCTTCTGGCGGGGCGTGCCCCGCTGGGCCCGCGTCTGCACGGTCTTCGGCGTGGTGCTCATGCTGCTCAGTGGCGGCGTGCTGGTGGGCTACGAGACCCTGCTGCACCGCTACGAGGGCTCGGTCGGCAAGGGTGACCTCTTCGGCGACCAGGCGGCCGGCGCCAAGGAGCGCAAGAGCAACATCAAGGGTCCGCTGAACATCCTGCTGGTCGGCATCGACCCCCGCAAGCCGGAGACGCCGCCGCTGGCCGACTCGATCATGGTCCTGCACGTGCCGGCCGGGATGGACCGCGGCTATCTCTTCTCCCTCCCGCGCGACCTGCGGGTGGAGATCCCCGCCTTCCCCAAGGCGAACTACCCCGGCGGCACCGACAAGCTCAACGCCGCCATGTCGTACGGCAGCCGGGTGCCCGGGCAGAACCCGGACGCGGCCCGCGGCTTCGAGCTGCTCGCCAAGACGGTCAGCCAGGTCACCGGCATCCAGCGCTTCGACGCCGGCGCGATCATCAACTTCACCGGCTTCAAGAAGATCGTCGACGCGATGGGTGGCGTCGACATGTACATCGAGCGGGACGTGAAGTCGGAGCACCGCAGGCCGGACGGCACCATGCGCGAGCTGCGGCCCGGCGGCGGGGGCTACCTCGGCCCGCAGGCGGAGTACAAGAAGGGCGAGGCGCACCTCAACGGCTGGCAGGCGCTGGACTACGTCCGGCAGCGCTACCCTAAGAACGGTGTGCCGGACGCCGACTACGGCCGCCAGCGGCATCAGCAGCAGTTCATCAAGGCGATGGTCGGCCAGGCGTTCAGCGCCGACGTGGTGACCAACCCGATCAAGCTGGACAAGGTGGTCCGGGCGGCCGGGCAGTCGCTGATCTTCAACGGGCGGGGCAACAGCGTGGTCGACTTCGCGCTGGCGCTCAAGGGCATCCGCGCGGACTCGATCGAGACGATCAAGCTGCCGGGGGAGGGGATCGGCACCGGCTCCGCGTACCGGGGGGAGCGGCTGCTGCCGACGGCGCAGGACTTCTTCACCGCCATCCGCACCGAGCGGGTCGACGCCTTCATGCTGGAGCACCCCGACTTCAAGCAGAAGAACAGCTAACCTGAGCGCGAGCGGGCCCCGGCGCACGCCCGGGCCCGCTTCGCGTGCCACCGGTGGCGCAGCTCTCGGCACCCGCGTTGGGGACGCACCAGGGTCGCGACTAGACTTTCGACAATCCGCCGCCGCAGCAAGGAGACAGCGTGGCACAGCAGCTTCACGTCGAGCTCGTAGCCGTCGAGGAGAAGGTCTGGTCCGGTGAGGCCGAGATGGTCGTCGCCCGGACGACCGAGGGTGAGCTCGGTGTGCTGCACGGGCACGCACCCCTGCTCGGTCAGCTCGCCGAGCCGAGCCAGGTCCGGATCAAGCAGGCCGGTGGCGAGCAGATCGCCTACGACGTCGCCGGCGGTTTCCTGTCGGTGACCGGTGAGGGCGTCACCGTCCTCGCCGAGAGCGCCACCCCCGCCACGCCGGCACGCTGAGCCGACCCGCCGATGGAGATCGTGGAAGGGATCGGAATCGGCTTCGCGGTGGTCCTCGCCGCGCTTCTGGTCCTCTTCATCCGGCGGGCTCTCGTCACCCGGAGCGGTGGCATCATCCGGCTCAGCGTCCGGGTCACCACGATGCTCGACGGCCGGGGCTGGTCGCCCGGCTTCGGCCGGTTCGTCGGCGACGAACTCCGGTGGTACCGGATGTTCAGCTTCGCCCTGCGCCCCAAGCGGGTGCTCTCCCGCAAGGTGCTCGCCGTGGAGCGGCGGCGCCTCCCGGAGGGGCAGGAGCGCTTCTCCATGCCGGCCGACTGGGTGATCCTCCGCTGTACCAGTCAGCACGCCCCGGTGGAGATCGCCATGGCGCGGTCCACGGTCACCGGTTTCCTCTCCTGGCTCGAGGCCGCCCCGCCGGGGGCGGCCTCGCCGCGTCTCGCCTCCCAGGACTGGCCCGCCGCCTGACGGCGGGCCGACCGCTCGCTCAGGCCGGTTCCCTGCGCGGGCCACGGGCGCCGCACCCCCCGCTCTGGTCGCGGCCGCGTCAGCCTTCGCCCCCGCCGGCTCTCCTCCGGTACGCCACGCGCTCATGTCGGCCGACGGGCGGCAGCACCCCCGGTCGGGTGACACAGGCGCTACAGATCTGATGACGTTGATGAATCAGGTCCAACCCCCTCTGCCGCCCGGACCGTGGACGGAGCGGTGGACCAGCCGCTCACTCTTCGACCTGGCGGCCTCCATGCCTGGACCCCGCCGCACGACCTGTGCCCCTACCCCGCCGCGGCTCCCGTGCCTAGGCTGGCCGCCGATCCTGGCCTGCTAGCGCCCCCAGACGAGCCCCACACCGCGCCACCTCCCGCCACCAACATCCCCGCTGAGGCTGATCATGGACTTGTGGTGCTGCACAAAAAGTGCCGAACCGCGCATCCGATCGACCATATGTTCATGATCGACAGGGGTGACCGGGCCGGGCGGGGCTGAGAGGGTTGCTGGTCCGGCTTTCGCCGGTAGTGTTCGCTGGTCCGATCGTCGCTCGCGCCGACACGGGCCCCGTCACCGGAACCGAGCCGGTCGCGGTGGCCGTGCAGGCCGACAAGCCGGACATGTCGAAGCTGGTCCCGCACGGTGTGCAGGGCACCCAGTCGCGCATCGACCTGAACGACGAGCAGACCGCCAACGCCAGGGCGATCATCGCCGCGACGAAGAAGGCCGGCCTGCCGGAGCGGGCAGTGGGAGCAGCAGGCCGCAGACCTCGTCGCCCAGCACTGGACCAGCTGACCGAAGCCCGAACCGCCGCCGGCCGGCACCCCACCATGGGTGCCGGCCAGCGGCGTGTCCATCCCCCGGATCTTGGACAGTTGCCGTTTCCAGCGAACGACAACTGTCCAAGATTCAGGGACGGGAATCGGCGACCAGCTCCACCTCGTACCCCTGGTTGTCGGTGAGGTAGGCGGCGTAGGTCCCGGGGCCGCCGGCGTGCGGGTGGCGGTCGGGGAAGAGGAGTTCCCAGCCGTGGCCCGGGGCGGCCGCGACCAGCCGGTCCACCGCGGCCGGCGGGCCGGCGTGGAAGGCCAGGTGGTTGAGGCCGGGCGCGAGGCGGTCGTGCACCCGGCCGGAGAGGGCGGGGGACTGCTCCAGCACCAGGTAGGTGGGGCCGAGCCGCCAGGACCGGCCGGCCGGCCAGTCCTGGTACGGCGTCCAGCCCAGCTCGCCGAGGAGCCAGCCCCAGCTGAGTCTGGCGGCCCCGAGGTCGGGTACCCAGACCTCGACGTGGTGCAGGGTTCCGACGGTCAGCGCTTCCCGCCCGGAACCCATAGCACATCTCCGTCCGGATTTGCCGTTCTTGACAGGATAAAGAGCAGATCGGAGAGGCGGTTGAGATACTTTGCCGGGAGGGAGCTGGTCCGTTCGGAGTCGTACGCGACCAGCGCCCACGCCGCACGCTCGGCCCGCCGGGCGATCGTCCGTGCCACGTGCAGCAGTGCCGCCCCGGCGGTGCCGCCGGGGAGGATGAAGGAGTCGAGCTTGCTCAGGCGTGCGTTGTACTCGTCGCACCAGCCCTCGAGGCGCTCCACGTACTCCTCGGTGACCCGCAGCGGCGGATACTGCGGGTCCGGCTCGACGGGGGTGGCGAGGTCGGCGCCCACGTCGAACAGGTCGTTCTGGATCGAGCCCAGCACGGCCCGCAGCTCGTCGTCGAGCTGTCCCAGCGCGAGTGCCACGCCGATCGCCGCGTTGCACTCGTCGACATCCGCGTACGCGGCGATCCGTGGATCGGTCTTCGGCACCTGCTCGTTGTTGCTCAGCCTGGTCATGCCGGCGTCGCCGGCCTTGGTGTAGATGCGCGTGAGGTGGACGGCCATGACGCACAGCCTACGGATACCGGACCTGACGATCCCGGCACGGCCGGGTCCGACCGGCCGCGGGGTCGGGCCGGGTGACGCCGACGATCCGACGGTCACCGACGTCGACGTCATCCGGGTGCACGGACAGGCCCGCCTCGCCGGCACGGTGCACGTGGTCGGCGCGAAGAACTCGGCGCTGAAGCTGATGGCGGCGGCGCTGCTGGCTCCCGGCCGGAGCGTGATCACCAACGTTCCCCGGATCACCGACATCGCCATCATGGGCGAGGTGCTGCGCCGGTTGGGCTGCGGCGTCCGGTTCACCGCGGACGACCCGGTGGACCCGATGGTCGCCCGGGGCGGGACGGCCCGCTCCCGCTCGGTCGTCATCGACGTACCCGAACAGCCCGGCACGGAGGCCGACTACGACCTGGTCCGGCGGCTGCGGGCCTCGATCTGCGTACTCGGTCCGCTGCTGGCCCGGCGCGGCCACGTGCGGGTGGCCCACCCGGGCGGCGACGCCATCGGCTCGCGCGGCCTGGACATGCACATCTCCGGGCTGACCCGGATGGGGGCCGACATCTCCGGCGAGCACGGGTTCGTCATCGCCGCCGCGCCGGACGGGCTGCACGGCGCGGACATCGTGCTGGACTTCCCCAGCGTCGGCGCCACCGAGAACCTGGTGATGGCGGCGGTGCTGGCCCGGGGCACCACGGTGATCGACAACGCGGCGCGGGAGCCGGAGATCGTCGACATCTGCACCATGCTGAGCCAGATGGGTGCCCGGATCTCCGGCGCCGGCACCTCCACCCTGCGCATCGTCGGGGTGCCCGAGCTGCGCCCGGTCCGGCACGCCACGGTCGGGGACCGGATCGTCGCCGGGACGTGGGCGTTCGCCGCCGCGATGACCCGCGGCGACGTCACCGTGACCGGCATCGACCCGGCCTTCCTGGAGGTCGCGCTGGACAAGCTGGTCTCGGCCGGCGGCCTGGTGGAGACCCGCGGGGACGCCTTCCGGGTACGGATGGACGACCGTCCCACCGCGGTGGACGTGGTCACCCTGCCCTATCCGGGCTTCGCCACCGACCTGCTGCCGATGGCGATCGGGCTGGCGGCGGTGAGCGACGGGGCGTCCCTGATCACCGAGAACATCTTCGACGGCCGGTTCATGTTCGCCAACGAGATGATGCGCCTCGGCGCCGACATCAAGACCGACGGCCACCACGCCGTCGTACGCGGCCGGGACCGGCTCTCCGGCGCACCCGTGCGGGCCACCGACATCCGGGCCGGCGCCGGCCTGATCATCGGTGGGCTCTGCGCCGACGGGGTCACCGAGGTCTCCCACGTGCACCACGTCGATCGCGGCTATCCGGATTTCGTCGCCGACCTGCGGGCCCTCGGCGTCGAGGTGGAGCGGGGCACCGCCCCGGAGGCCCCGGACCTCACCATCTGAGCACCCGGGAAGGGGCTTAGCCGTCGTTCAGGCCCGCCGACTAACCTTCTGCTGACAGACACTCAATCGCAGCGAGGGAGAAGCAGATGGCGGGTCGACTCGCGGTCGTCGGTGCCGGGTTGATGGGCGCGGGCATCGCCCAGGTGGCGGCGCAGGCGGGCTGGCAGGTGACGCTGCGGGACGTGGACGACGCGGCCACCAGGCGGGGCGTCGACGGCATCCGGAAGTCGCTGGAGAAGTTCGCCGAGAAGGGCAAGATCGAGGCGTCCGAGGTCGAGGCGACCCTGGGCCGGATCACCCCGACCACCGAGCTGGAGGCGGCGGCCGACGCGGACATCGTGGTCGAGGCGGTCTTCGAGAAGATCGAGATCAAGCACGAGGTCTTCCGCGCGCTGGACAAGATCTGCAAGGCGGACGCGGTGCTGGCCACCAACACCTCGGCCATCCCGGTCACCCAGATCGCCACCGCCACCGAACGCCCGGAGTCGGTCGTCGGTACCCACTTCTTCTCGCCGGTGCCGATGATGAAGCTCTGCGAGCTGGTCCGTGGCTACAAGACCAGCGACGCGACGCTGGCCACCGCTAAGGCGTTCGCCGAGGAGATCGGCAAGACCGTGGTGGTGGTCAACCGGGACATCGCCGGTTTCGTCACCACCCGGCTGATCTGCGCGCTGGCCATGGAGGCGGTCAAGCTGGTCGAGTCCGGCGTGATCTCGGCGGAGGACCTGGACACCGCCTGCAAGCTGGGCTTCGGCCACGCCATGGGCCCGCTGGCCACGGTCGACCTGACCGGCGTCGACGTGCTGCTCAACGCCACGAAGAACATCTACACCGACACCGCCGACGAGAAGTTCTTCCCGCCGGAGCTGCTCCAGCGCATGGCGACCGCCGGTGACCTGGGCCGCAAGACCGGCCAGGGCTTCTACTCGTACTGAGCCCTCTGCGGACGCCCCCGGCCGCCGGTCGGGGGCGTCACCGTCTGCGGGCGGGGGCCAGCGCCGCGCCGACCAGGGCGAACGCGTCCGGGATGACGGTGCCCCAGTAGGCGAAGTTGTGCCGGCCGTCGGCCCACTCGGCGCGGGCCGGCGGCTCGGGCAGCGCCCGGGCGAGCGCGCGGACGTCCCGCAGGAAGTTGTCCTGTCGGCCGCACCAGAGGCCGACGGGGGTGCCGCGCAGCCGGTCCGCCCCGGTGAAGACCGGGTCGCCGGGCCGGACCGCGGGGGAGAAGGCGGCCACCGCGCGCAACCACGTCGGGTACGCCTCGGCGAGCAGCAGCGCACCGAAGCCCCCCATCGACCAGCCCCAGGCCGCCATCCGGCTGGTGTCGAAGCCGCGCCGGGCGCACCAGGTGGGCACCTCCTCGCGCACCATCCGCTGCGGGTCGTCGTCACCGGAGCGGCGCCAGGACAGCCGGCCACCGGTCGCTCCGGCGAGCGCGAAGGGTGGCACGCCCCGGCGTACCGCGTCGGTGAGGAAGTGGGCGAAGCCGAACCGAGGGAAGTCCCGGGCGGTGGCGGAGGCGCCGTGCAGGACCAGGCAGACCGGCAGGCCGCGACCGTCGCCGTACCCGTCGGGGACGGCCGTCCAGAAGTCGACCTCGCGGCCCCGGGCACCGGAGTTGATGCGGACCAGCCGCTCGTCGCCGGCGGGCGCGTCCGGTACGGCGGGTGCCGGCCCGTTCCGGGGGCGGGACAGTTCCCGGGCGGCGAGCCCACCCACCAGTGCGGCGCCCGCCGTGCCGGCCCCGGCCAGCAGCACCCGCCGTCGGGTCAGTACGTGAGCCATGCCGGCGAGTGTCGCACCCGGGCGGCGTTAGGAGGGGCCCCCTGCTATGCGCCAGGCGTTAACAGGGGGCCCGTGCTTACCCCTCAGCCGTCGCGTTTGGTGGTCCAGCGGAAGGTGGTGAGGCAGAGGACCAGGCCGATGACGCACCAGGCGGCCAGCACGAGGGCGACCCGGCCCAGCTCGAACGAGCCGCCGGGCTCCTGGGCGCCGAAGCTCTCCGGCAGGAAGACCGCGCGCAGCCCCTGGCACATCCACTTCAGCGGGAAGAGCGCCGCCACCTGCTGCATCCAGGTCGGCAGGTTGGTGAAGACGAAGAACACCCCGGAGATGAACTGGAGCACCAGCGCCACCGGGGTCACCACCGCCGAGCCGCTGCGCGCCGTACGCGCCAGCGACGAGATGGCGATGCCGCAGAGGGTGCAGGCGGTGACACCGAGCGCGGCGACCCAGCCGAAGGTGAGCCACTTCCCGGCGGTGTCGGGGAGCTTCAGGTCGAACAGCAGCACCGCGACGACCAGCAGCAGGGCGGTCTCGGCGACGCCGATCGCCACCACCATGATCACCTTGCCGGCGAACCACACCCACTTGGGCATCGGGGTGCCCCGGTAGCGCTTGAGCACGCCCCGGTCCCGCTCGATCGGGATCCAGATGCCGAGGTTCTGGAAGCTCACCGTCATCAGGCCGGTCGCGATCATGCCGGTGATGAAGTACTGGGTGAACTTCACCCCGCCCCCGATCTCGCCGCTGAAGATCGAGGCGAAGATCAGGATCATGATGATCGGGAAGCCCATCGTGAACACGACGGACTCCCGGCTGCGCAGGAACTGGGTGATCTCCAACCGCCCCTGCCGCAGCGCGAGGGCGCCCGCCCCGAGCCGCCGGGCCGGTGCGGCGGCGACCGGGGCCGCCGGCTTCGTCGTGGTGGTCATGAGTGTCCGATCATCCGCAGGTAGACGTCTTCCAGGGTCGGTCGGGTGACCGTGAGGCCGGGGACCTCGCCGCCGTGCCGCGCGGCCAGTTCCGCCACCAGCGCCGTCGGCGTCGCGCTCTGCGCGGTCTCCAGCGTCCCGTCCGGGGTACGCCAGGAGACCGTCGCCAGCGCCTCCTGCCGGTTGCCGAGCAGGTTCGGCGGGGCCATTTCGACCAGTCGGCCGCCGGCGATCACGCCGACCCGGTCGGCCAGCGCCTCTGCCTCGTCCAGGTAGTGCGTGGTGAGCACGATGGTGGTGCCGGCGGCGGCCAGGTCCCGGATCAGCTCCCAGAACTCGCGCCGGGCCTCCGGGTCGAAGCCGGTGGTCGGCTCGTCGAGGAAGAGCAGCTCGGGGCGGCCGATGATGCCGAGCGCCACGTCGAGCCGCCGCTTCTGCCCGCCGGACAGGGTGTGCGTGCGGGCGGTGGCCTTGCCGGCCAGCCCGACCCGCTCGATCACCTTGGCCGGGTCGTCGGCCTCCGGGTAGAAGCCGGAGAAGTGGCCGACCACCTCGGCGACGGTGAGCTCGTCGAACTCGCCGGTGCCCTGGAGCACGATGCCGACCCGGGACCGCCAGCTCGGGTCGGGGTGGGCCGGGTCGCTGCCGAGCACCGACACCTCGCCGGCGTCGCGCCGCCGATAGCCCTCCAGGATCTCCACCGTGGTGGTCTTGCCCGCGCCGTTCGGGCCGAGCAGGGCGAACACCTCGCCCCGGTGGACGTCCAGGTCCACCCCCGCCACCGCGACGTTGTCGCCGTACGCCTTGCGCAGCCCCCGTACGGAGATCGCGAGCTCGTCATCCATGCCGTCAAGTGTGCGACCTGGCGACAATCCGGGGGAGCAGGGGGGTGTGGTGGTCCCGGCCCATGCCGGGCGTTCTCGCCCCGGGTGTCCGCGACATGGACCTGTGTGGTTTTCCACAGCCCGTTTTACTGAACGGTAACTTAGACTCCGGCCATGGATGAGAAGGCTCCCTCGGGGCGGCTGCCGGAGCGCGACCGGCCCTGGGTGATGCGCACCTACGCCGGGCACTCCTCGGCCGCCGCGACCAACGCGCTCTTCCGCCGCAACCTGGCGAAGGGGCAGACCGGGCTCTCGGTCGCCTTCGACCTGCCGACCCAGACCGGCTACGACCCGGACCACGAGCTGGCCTCGGGCGAGGTCGGCCGGGTCGGCGTGCCGGTGGCGCACCTCGGCGACATGCGGGCCCTCTTCGACGGCATCCCGCTGGCCGAGATGAACACCTCGATGACCATCAACGCGCCGGCGATGTGGCTGCTCGCCCTCTATGGCACGGTGGCCATGGAGCAGGGCTGGACCGCCGAGATGCTCTCCGGCACCACCCAGAACGACATCATCAAGGAATACCTGTCCCGGGGGACCTACATCTTCCCGCCGGCTGCCTCGCTGCGGCTGACCGCGGACATCGTCGCCCACACGCTGAAGACGATGCCGAAGTGGAACCCGGTCAACATCTGCTCGTACCACCTCCAGGAGGCCGGCGCGACGCCGGTGCAGGAGGTCGGCTTCGCCCTCGCCACCGCGGTCGCCGTGCTCGACGCGGTCCGCGACTCCGGTCAGGTGCCCGCCGAGCGGATGGGTGACGTCGTCCAGCGGATCTCCTTCTTCGTCAACGCCGGGGTGCGCTTCGTCGAGGAGATCGCCAAGATGCGCGCGTTCGGCGCGCTCTGGGACGAGATCACCCGCGAGCGTTACGGCGTGCAGAACCCCAAGCAGCGCCGCTTCCGGTACGGCGTGCAGGTCAACTCGCTCGGCCTCACCGAGGCGCAGCCGGAGAACAACATCCAGCGCATCGTGCTGGAGATGCTCGGCGTGACCTTCTCCCGGGACGCCCGCGCCCGCGCCGTGCAGCTGCCCGCCTGGAACGAGGCGCTCGGCCTGCCCCGCCCCTGGGACCAGCAGTGGTCGCTGCGGATGCAGCAGGTCCTGGCGTACGAGTCGGACCTGCTCGAATACCCCGACCTCTTCTCCGGCTCGCACGTGATGACCGCGCTGGTCGACGACATCGTCAACGGGGCCCGGGTCGAGCTGGACAAGGTGCTGGAGATGGGCGGCGTGGTGGCCGCCGTGGAGACCGGCTACCTCAAGAGCGCCCTGGTCGCCTCGCTCGCCGAGCGGCGTCGGCGGATCGAGTCCGGCGCCGACGTGGTGGTCGGCGTCAACCGCTTCACCGAGACCGAGCCGTCGCCGCTGACCGCGGCGGGTGCCGAGGCCGTCGAACAGGTCGACCCGGCCGTCGAGGCCGCCGCCGTCACCGCCGTACGCGAATGGCGGGCCGGGCGGGACGACGCGGCGGTCGACGCGGCGCTGGCCCGGCTCCGCGCGGAGGCCGCGACCACCACGAACCTGATGCCGGCGACCCTGGAGTGCGTGCGGGTCGGGGTGACCACCGGCGAGTGGTCGGCCGCCCTGCGCCAGGTCTTCGGCGAGTACCGGCGCCCACCGGCCTCGCCGGCGGTGCCGGTGCCGGCGGCGACGCGGGACTGGCCACCGTCCGCGAGCGGGTCACCGCGACGGCCCGCGAACTCGGCAGCGGCCGGCTGCGGCTGCTGGTCGGCAAGCCCGGCCTGGACGGCCACTCCAACGGCGCCGAGCAGATCGCGGTACGCGCCCGCGACGCCGGCTTCGAGGTGGTCTACCAGGGCATCCGGCTCACCGCCGGGCAGATCGTCGCCGCCGCCGTCGAGGAGGACGTCGACCTCGTCGGCCTCTCCGTCCTCTCCGGCTCGCACCTGGCCGCCGTGCCGGCGGTCCTCGACGGGCTGCGCGCCGCCGGCCGCCCCGACCTGCCCGTGGTCGTCGGCGGCATCATCCCCGCCGCCGACGCCGACACGCTGCGCGCCGCCGGGGTGGCCCGCGTCTTCACCCCGAAGGACTTCGCGCTCACCGACATCATCGACGACCTCGTCACCGTGATCCGCGAGGCCAACGACCTGAGCTGAGAGTCAGCCCCGCCGGCCATCGGCGGCCGGCGGGTCCAGCGGTGTCGGCGGGTTCGGCGGCTCTGGCGGGTTCCCTGGCGCCGCTGGCTCGGTGGCGCTTGTGGTCGGCGCACCGGTGGTTCAGCGGCGCCGGTGGTCGGCGCAGCGGTGGGGCCGGTGGGTTCGGTGGGGCCGGTGGGTTCGGGGGCCGGTGGGGTTCGGTGGCGCCGGTGGGTTCAGCGGCTCTGGTAGGTGAGGCAGTCGGCCAGGTCCGTGGCCGGGCCGACGCTGATCGCCGGGGCGTGGCACTCGAGGCCCGAGTTGTGCTGGCAGTCCGACCGGGTGCAGGCCCCCACCTGCGCGACCAGCTGGTCGTTGCCGCCGCGTACCGGCATGTCGACGAAGGTGTGGCAGTGGGCGTGGTCGCTGCTGGCGATCGTGATGGCGAAGGCGTGGCAGTCGTTGGTGTGGTTGTAGGCGCAGGACGCGACGGTGCACTCCTGGACCCGGGGCATCTGAATCGCCGCGGTCATGGCGACCCTCCTTAGGCTCGGTGCCCCAATTCTAGGCATTTGACCGTTTGCTCCACCCGCCCTTTCACCGCCTTCCCCGTCACCCGCCTTCCGCCCGAGACGTGGACGAGACCACGAGCGCGCCGACGCGGAGCAGACCCCCCGTCGCGCGCAGCACGCCTCGCGTCGATCATGGAGTTGTGGTGGTGAACGAAAGCCGTGAAAGTCACCTATTGGGCACCACTGCTCCATGATCGACGCGCCGGGGGTGCAGACCGGGTCCGTTGGCGGTCGGTTGTCGGGGCCGGGTGGGCGGTTTCTGGGCGGCTGTCCGGGTCGGGGGGTGACCGGGGCCATCGTCAGGCCGGAATCGTGGCGGGGGGCGGGTCGTTACAGTCCCCGTACGACCGAGCACCAGCACCCGGTGAACGAGCCCACCGGCAGGCTGGTGCAGGCCACACGTCGGGTGCTGACCCCGGAAGGCGGGTGGGCGGCCGGTCGTTACACCTGGTCCCGGTGCCGCGAAGAGGCCCCCCCCGCCCCGCGAGCCAGCCGGACGAAGACTTCCCCCTTTGTGTGTGAGCGCCTGACGGTGCTTGCGTTCCCCGCCCCTATGGGGAGCGCCGACCCCCGAGGAGCTTTCGATGAACACGATGCTGCGTAAGAGTGTGCTGGGTATTGCTGGTCTGGCTTTCGCCGGTGGTGTGTTCGCCGGTCCGATCGCCGCTCACGCCGACACTCCCGTGGCGGCCGGTAAGCCGGTCGCGGCGGTGCAGGCCGACAAGCCCGACACGAGCAAGCTGATCCCGCACGGTGTGCAGGGCGCGCAGTCGCACATCGACCTGAACGGCGAGCAGGTGTCGAACGCGAAGGCGATCATCGCCGCGACGAAGAAGGCGGGTCTGCCGGAGCGGGCCGCGGTCATCTCGATCGCGACGAGTCTGCAGGAGTCGAAGCTGGAGAACCTGGGCCACCTGGGTGACAAGAACGATCATGACTCGCTGGGTCTGTTCCAGCAGCGCCCGTCCAGTGGTTGGGGTACGCCGGAGCAGATCACCGACCCCGAGCACTCGACGCTGGCGTTCCTGAAGGGGTTGAAGCAGGTCGACGGGTGGCAGGACATGCCGCTGACCGACGCCGCCCAGACCGTGCAGGTGTCCGCGTACCCGGACGCGTACGCGCAGTGGGAGCAGCAGGCCGCCGACCTCGTCGCCCAGCACTGGACCAGCTGAGCCAAGGAGCAACCGCCGCTGGCCGGCACCCCGAACCCGGGGTGCCGGCCAGCGGCGTATCCGTCCATGGATCTCCGCGGACCGGGCGCGCGGCGGGGCTGGGGGCGACCGTGCCCGGCGCAGGGATCAAGCCTGACCGCCCGGAGCGGGGCACGGTCGCCCCCAGCCCTCGACCGCAACCAATGAAACCAGAGATCAGACCCGGAACCCCGCAGCACGAGCCGCCTGACGCTCCCGACGCCGGTCCTTGCGTCGGCGCAGGAACCAGAAGAGGAACGCCACGAAGCCGACCAGGAACGCCAGCACCAGCACCGGCAGGAGGATCGCCGCCACCGACATGACCACGCTCGTCGCGTCCTCGGCGGTGCTGGCGACGGGTGCGCCGAAGCCGGCCGTGGTCGCGTTGATCACCGGGCGGGCGGCCGACTTGAGCAGGTGCACGCCGAGGGCGATCAGCACACCGGTCACCACCGGCACCCACTGGTGCGAGGAGAAGAAGGTGTCCGGGTTGCTGACCGTGACGGTCTCGGAGCTCGATCCGGCACCGAAGGCGAGGCCACCGGCGGTGGGCCGGACGACCGTCTGCACCACGTCGTTGACGTGGTCGACCACGGGCACCTTGTCGGCGACCACCTCGACGGCGAGCAGCACCGCGAGGATCAGGATGACCCAGCCGTTGCCGAGCCACTGCCAGCCACTGGGCAGGTCGACCAGGTCGGTGTAGCGGGCCAGCAGACCCATCAGGAGCAGCGGGATGTATGCGTTCAGGCCGGCGGAGGCGGCGAGACCGGAACCGGTGAGGACTTCGAACACCATCTCAATATCGCACCGCCGTGCCAGTGGCGCTCGTCGGCGCCGGCGGGGGTCTCGGCTACCCTCGTCGGGTGCGGTTGGTGATTGCGAAGTGCTCGGTGGACTACGTCGGACGGCTCTCGGCACACCTGCCGCCGGCCACCCGGCTGCTCATGGTGAAGGCGGACGGCTCGGTGTCGATCCACGCGGACGACCGGGCATACAAGCCGTTGAACTGGATGAGCCCTCCGTGCCGGTTGGAGGAGGCCCCCGGGGTGTGGCGGGTCGTCAACAAGGCCGGTGAGGAGCTGCGGATCACCCTGGAGGAGATCTTCCAGGACACCTCGTACGAGCTGGGTCTGGACCCGGGGCTGCGCAAGGACGGCGTCGAGGCGCACCTGCAGGAGTTGCTGGCGGCCAACCCGGGCACCCTCGGCGAGGGGTACACGCTGGTCCGCCGGGAGTACATGACGGCGATCGGGCCGGTCGACCTGCTCTGCCGGGACGCCAACTCCGGCGCCGTCGCCGTCGAGGTGAAGCGGCGCGGCGAGATCGACGGCGTGGAGCAGCTCACCCGCTATCTGGAGCTGATGAACCGGGACCCGCTGCTCGCCCCGGTGACCGGCGTCTTCGCGGCGCAGGAGATCAAGCCGCAGGCCCGGGTGCTCGCCACCGACCGGGGCATCCGCTGCGTGGTGGTCGACTACGACAAGCTGCGCGGCATCGAGCGGGACGAGCTGACCCTGTTCTGAGCGGCGCGCGGGGCGGACCCCCGCGCGCCGACCCGGAGTGCGTCAGCGGTTCCGGCCGTACATCAGCTTGGCGACCTTGACCAGGCGCGCGATGTCCGCCGGGGTGCGCTCGAAGGTCATCGACGGCAGCAGCGAGCGGGCCCGTCGCCGGGTGACCGACTTGGCCAGGCCGAACTCGCGCAGCCCGTCCTCGCCGTGGATCCGGCCGATGCCGGAGTCGCCGACGCCGCCGAACGGCAGCGTGGACATCCCGGCGAAGGTGAGCGTCGAGTTGACCGCCGCCATCCCGGAGCGCAGCCGCCGCGCGGCCGCCACCGCCCGCTTGCGGCCGAAGACCGAACCACCCAGGCCGTACGGGAGGGCGTTGGCGCGTTCGACGGCCTCGTCGACGTCGCGGACCCGGTTGACGGTGATGGTCGGGCCGAACGTCTCCTCGCGGACGGCGGCCGAGTCCTCCGGCACGTCCACCAGCACGGTCGGGTGGACGTACGGCGGCTGGACCGCGTCGGGCCCGCCGAGCACCGCCCGCCCGCCCCGGGCGACCGCGTCGTCGATGTGCCGCCGGATGATGTCGATCTGGGCCGGCATGGTGATCGGGCCGAGGTCGGCGCCGTCGGGGCCGACGGTCAGCCGGCCCGCGCGGGCCACCACCTTGTCGACGAAGGTGTCGAAGACCTGGTCCACGGCGTAGACCCGTTCGATGCCGATGCAGGTCTGGCCGGCGTTGGTGAGCGCGCCCCAGACGCACGCCTCGGCGGCGGCGTCCAGGTCGGCGTCGGCGTCCACGATCATGGCGTCCTTGCCGCCCGCCTCCAGCAGCACCGGGGTCAGCGTCTCGGCGCAGGCCGCCATCACCTTCCTGGCGGTGCGGGTGGAGCCGGTGAAGGCCAGCTTGCCCACGCCGGAGCGGCACAGCGCGGCGCCGGTGTCGCCGAGGCCGTGCACGGCGGTGAGGACCGGCTGCTCGGGCACCACCTCGGCGAACCGGTCCACCAGCCACTGCCCGACCGCCGGGGTGTACTCGCTGGGCTTGAAGACCACGGCGTTGCCGGCGGCGAGGGCGTACGCGGCGGAGCCGATCGGGGTGAAGACCGGGTAGTTCCACGGACCGATCACGCCGACCACGCCGTACGGCTGGTATTCGAGGTGACCGGTGAACTCGGCGAGGATCAGCCGGGAGCGGACCTTGCGGGGCCCGAGCACCCGCGGGGCGTTGCGGGCGGCCCAGTCGACGTGTTCGAGCGCGGTGAGGATCTCGACGACGGCGTCGCCGACCGGCTTGCCGCCCTCGAGGTGCATCAGGTCGGCCAGTTCCTCGATCCGGCGGGCGAGCACGGAGCGCCAGCGCAGCAGCCGGTCCCGCCGGCCGGTGAAGCCGAGCCCGGCCCACCACTCGCCGGCCGGGCGGGCCCGCGCGACCGCGCGCTCGACGTCCTCGGCGGTCGCCACCGGGAAGCGTCCGGCTTCCGCGCCCGTCGCCGGGCTCGTCGAGACCAGTCGTCCGTCCTCGATGACCGGGGTACCCGGGGCATGCACAGCCGTCATGGCGGAAGTCTAGACCCGCAGATTACCCGCCGGTAGGGCTCCGGTCGGCGGATCGGACCGCCCGACATCGACGTCGCTGCACCCCGCTGCGGCCGGGGGATCGAACCACGTGCACCCGCCGAACCGGCGAACGGGAGTTGACCGCCCGGGGATCAGGAGGTAGCCGCGCGGTGGTGGGGTCCCGCATCATGAGGTGGCAGGCTGGCGCGCGGGGCGACCGGTGGGGTGGAGGACTGTCCATGGAGGATCATCCGGAACTGATGCCGTTGTTGACGGTGGCCGGCGGGCCGACGCGGGGGGTGAGCTTCCGGGTCTCGCACCGACCGCAGGTCATCGGCCGGGCGCCGACTGTCGACATCCCGCTCGCGGATCCGCACCTGAGCCGGCGGCACGCCAGCGTCACGCTCACCGCCGACGGCGTGGTGCTGATGGATCTGGGTTCGACCAACGGCACCTGGCTCAACGACCGCCGGATCGCCGGCCCGGAATACCTCACCGACGGTGACGTGATCCGGATCGGCCGCACCGACCTGCGCTTCTTCGACCCCGGGCTGGCCCGGACCGACCCGGTGGGGCTGCGCTTCTCCGCGCCGCGTACCGACCACCGTCGGCCGACCGTGCCGCTGCCCATCGCCACCTCGCCCGCCGGTCGGCCGGCCGCCGAGGCGTGGAGCGGGGAACCGGCGCTCCCGGGCGGTCGCTGACCGTACGGGGCACACCGTCCGGTGCCGGGTCGTGGGGGTCCGGCACATGGACCGCACCGCGGTGCCGTGGCAGCATGCCGCGGATGGAGAGCGCAGCGCACACCGTGTCCGCCAACGGCATCACCCAGGCGGTCCGGGTGGCCGGGCCGCCGGACGGCGTACCGGTGCTGCTCGTGCACGGTAACGCCTCGTCGTCGGCGTTCTGGGAGCCGCTGATCCGGCGGCTCCCCGCGACGCTCCGGGTGGTCGCGCCCGACCTGCGCGGTTACGGCGACACGCAGACCGCCCCGGTGGACGCCACCCGGGGGCTCGCCGACCTCGCCGACGACGTCGCCGCCCTGCTCGACGTACCGGGGCTCTTCGCCCCCGAGGCCCGGCCGGTCGTGGTCGGGCACTCCCTGGGCGGCGGCGTGGCGATGCGCCTGCTGACCGCCCGCCCCGAGCGGGTGGCCGCCCTGCTGCTGGAGGCGCCGGTCTCCCCGTACGGCTTCGGCGGCACCCGCGACCTCGACGGCAGCCCCACCACGCCGGACTTCGCCGGCACCGGGGCCGGCACGGTCAACCCGGACTTCGTCGCCCGGCTCGCCGCCGGTGACCGGAGCGACGACGCCCCGACCAGCCCCCGCAACGTGCTGCGGGCCACCTACGTCGCCGACCCGGCCTCGCTCGGCGCCGACGAGGAACTGCTGCTGGAGAGCATGCTCTCCACCGCCGTCGGGGACGACAACTATCCGGGTACGGCGGTCGCCTCGGCGCACTGGCCGGGCACCGCGCCGGGGGAGCGGGGCGTGCTCAACGCCCTCGCGCCGGCCCACTTCCGGGTCGCCGACGACCTGGTCTCCGCCGCGGTGAAGCCCCCGGTCACCTGGGTACGCGGCGACGCCGACGTGATCGTCTCGGACACCTCGCTGTTCGACCTGGCCCACCTGGGGCAGTTGGGGGTGGTGCCGGGCTGGCCGGGGGCGGACGACTGCCCGCCGCAGCCGATGGTCGGGCAGACCCGGGCGGTGCTGGAGCGCTACGCGGCGGCCGGCGGGACGTACCGGGAGGTGGTCCTGCCCGGCTGTGGGCACAGCCCGCACCTGGAGCGTCCGGCGGAGTTCGTGGCGGAGCTGCTGGCCCTCACGGGGGTGCCCGCGACGCCCTGAGGCGTCCTGCGTGAAATATCCCACGGCGTCTCGACAACCCAGCGTCACGTGGCAGACTCCGGCGCATAACCTTAGCGGCCGTTCATGTCGGCGGCGCGGAGCTTTCTGGGAGGCCGGTCGTGGCGCGCGAGTTCACCAGCGTCGGTGTGGTGGGTCTGGGCACCATGGGTGCCGGCATCGTCGAGGTCTTCGCCCGCAACGGCGTCGACGTGGTGGCCGTGGAGATCTCGGCGAACGCGCTGGAGCGCGGCCGGGCCACCCTGAAGGGCTCCACGGACCGGGCCGTCGCCAAGGGCAAGCTCGCCGAGGCGGACCGGGACGCCCTGCACGCCCGGGTCGACTTCCAGGTCGGGCTGGACGCGCTGCACTCGGTCGACCTGGTGATCGAGGCGGTCCCCGAGCAGCTCGACCTGAAGCAGCGGATCTTCGCCGAGCTGGACCGGGTCTGCAAGCCCGAGGCCATCCTCGCCACCAACACCTCGTCGCTGAGCGTCACCGAGATCTCGGTCGCCACCACCCGGCCCCACCAGGTCATCGGCATCCACTTCTTCAACCCGGCGCCGGTGATGAAGCTCGTCGAGGTGGTCCGCACGGTGGTCACCTCCGCCGACGTGGTGGCCGACGTCGAGGCGCTGTGCGAGCGGCTCGGCAAGGTCGACGTCACGATCAGCGACCGCGCCGGCTTCATCGCCAACGCGCTGCTCTTCGGCTACCTCAACCACGCGGTGAGCATGTTCGAGGGCAGGTACGCCACCCGCGAGGACATCGACGCCGCGATGAAGCTCGGCTGCGGGCTGCCGATGGGCCCGCTCGCGCTGATGGACCTGATCGGCCTGGACACCGCCTACGAGATCCTGGACACCATGTACCGGCGCGGCGGGCGGGACCGCCGGCACGCCCCGGTGCCGCTGATCAAGCAGATGGTCACCGCCGGGCTGCTCGGCCGGAAGTCCGGCCGGGGCTTCTACACCTACGAGAAGCCCGGTTCGCCGAGGGTCGTACCCGACGAGCAGACCCCGACCACGACGGGGCCCGCGCTCGCCGACGGCGCGCGGGCCATCGCGAAGGTCGGCGTGGTCGGCTCCGGCACGATGGCCACCGGCATCATCGAGGTCTTCGCGAAGGCCGGCTACGAGGTCGTCTCGGTGACCCGGGGCGCGGAGAAGTCCGCCAAGGTCTTCGAGACGGTGAAGACCTCGCTCAACAAGGGCGTGGTACGCGGCAAGCTCAGCGAGGCCGACCGGGACGCGGCACTCGGCCGGATCAACTGGTCCGCCACGCTGGACCACCTCGCCGACGTCGACCTGGTGGTCGAGGCGGTGGTCGAGGAGCTGAGCGTCAAGAAGGCCCTCTTCGCCAGCCTGGACGAGATCTGCAAGCCGGGCGTCGTGCTCGCCACCACCACCTCGTCGCTGCCGGTGATCGACGTCGCGATGGCCACCCAGCGCCCCGCCGACGTGGTCGGCCTGCACTTCTTCAACCCGGCGCCGATCATGCCGCTGGTCGAGGTGGTGCAGACCATCCGCACCTCGGCGGAGACCACCGCCACCGCCCGCGCGGTCTGCGCGGCGCTCGGCAAGACCGGCGTGGTCTGCGGCGACCGGTCCGGCTTCATCGTCAACGCGCTGCTCTTCCCGTACCTGAACGACGCGGTGAAGATGCTGGAGGCGAGCTACTCCACCGCCGACGACATCGACCACGCGATGAAGCTCGGCTGTGGCTACCCGATGGGGCCGTTCGAACTGCTCGACGTCGTCGGCCTGGACGTCTCGCTGGCCATCCAGCGGGAGCTCTACCTGGAGCTGCGGGAGCCGGGCTTCGCCCCCGCGCCGCTGCTGGAGCACCTGGTCACGGCCGGCTACCTCGGCCGCAAGAGCGGTCGCGGCTTCCGCGACCACACCAACCGCTGACCCGGGTCAACGCCGCACGCCGGTGACGGCGTCATGAGGGTGTGACCTTCGAGGAGTACGTCGGCAGCCGCGGCCCGGCCCTGATCCGCCTGGCCCGGCTGCTGACCGGCGACGAGCACCGGGCCGAGGACCTGACCCAGGACGTGCTGGCCCGCGCGTACGTGCACTGGCGGAAGATCGACCGGGCCGACCGGCCCGACGTCTACGTCCGGCGGATGCTGGTCAACGCGAACGCCTCGTGGTGGCGGCGCCGGTCCAGCCGTGAGGTGGCCACCGCCACGTTCGAGGACCGGGCGCAGCGCGGCCACCTCGACGACGAGACGGTCGAGCGGGACGAGCTGTGGCGGCTCATCCTCGGCCTGCCCGACCGGCAGCGCGCCGTGCTGGTGCTGCGCTACTACGAGGACCTCGACGACCCGACGATCGCGCAGATCCTCGACTGCTCCCCGGTCACCGTCCGCACCCACGCGATGCGGGCGCTCGCCCATCTCCGGGAGCGCGTCGGCGCCCCGATGACCCACGGGAGCCGGCCGTGACCGACCTCGACCAGCAGATCCTTCGTACCCTGCGGGAGCGCGCCGAGCGCCCGGTGGACATCGACCGGCTCACCGCGCGGGCGGTGGCCGGCGGGCGGCCCGGCGGCACCGGCGGCTCGCCGTGGCCGGCGGCGGCCTCGCGCTGGTGGCGGTGCTCGGGGCCGGCCTGACCGCCGGCCCGGGGCTGCCCGGCGTGGACCGGCTGCGCACCGGAGCCGGGCCGGTGACCCCGGCCGCGCCGAACCCGGTGCCACCGGTGTTCCCGGCCGCGCCGGGGCCGCCGCCGCACCGCAGGTGGTCGGCACCGACCCGGGGGTGCTGCACTTCGGCATCGCCCCCGCCAAGGGCCGCTACCTGGCCTGGCAGGTCGAGCAGGAGGTGGAGGCGGTCCGGCTCGACCTCGGCGTGGGGCAGCCGGTCACCCTGGAGCTGGCCCGTTCGGCGACGGCGCTGCGGCGGTACAGCCTCGACGGGATGCCGGTGGACGTGTCCCGGCTGGCCCTCGACTCGGCGTTCGACGGTCGGCGGGTCCAGGTGGCCGGCGACGGCGGGGCGCTCCAGGTCCGGTTGTGGCGCCCCGCCCCCGGGGTGTACGCCCGCGCCACCGTTCGGGCGTCCGACGACGCGGGTCTGCGCGCCGTGGCCGGTGCGCTCCGGCTGACCGAGGCCCGGCGCTGCGGCGGGCCGCTGCGGCTGAGCTCCCTGCCGGCCGGCGCGCACGTCACCGCCTGCGCGGTCGACGCGAGCACCTTCCCGAACCTGCTGACCGCCCGGTTCACCATCACCGGCCCCGCCGAGGAGCGGATGGGCGTCACCTACCGGTACGCGGTCGGCCTGGCCGACTCGCCGAGGAAGGGGGACACCGCCATCAACGGGCGGCCGGCCGTCCGGTACGCCCTGGGTGACCTCAAGCGGCTGGAGCTGCTCGGCTTCCCGAAGGCACGCCTCACGGCCGAGTACGGTTGGCCGACCCCCGGCTTCACCGAGTTGGACGCGGCGGCCGTCCTGGCCGGCGCGCAGGTGGCCGGCGACCCGACCCGCCCGGAGACCTGGGGTTGACGCCAGCCGCCTCGGCGGGACCCGCCCGACCCGGGCCGGTCCCGCCGCCGGCCCGTACGCTTGGTGACCGTGAGCCCCCGTCGCAACCGCCCCCGCCGGGACGAGACCACCCAGCTGGACTCCGACCGGGCCCGCCAGGGCGTGCCCACCGTGCAGCAGTGGCGCGACGGCGACTGGCAGGTACGCGGGATCAGCGGCGGGGCGTCGACCAAGACGTACCGTTGTCCCGGCTGTGACCAGGAGATCCGCCCCGGCGTGCCGCACCTGGTGGCCTGGCCGGCGGACGACCGGGGTGACCTCACCGACCGGCGGCACTGGCACAGCGGCTGCTGGCGGGCCCGGGACCGGCGCGGGCCGGTGATCCAGCGCGGTCGGGGCGCTCCCCGGCACGGCTGAGCGATCTGGATCACCCGGTTTCCGCCCGGGCGGGCGGCGCGGGCGGTGACGCGCGAGACTGGGACGGTGAGCACACCGATCCGCGCGTCGACGATCCTGCCCGGTCACCGGGAGGACATCGAGCTGCACACCGCCGACGGGCTGACGCTGGTCGGTGAGCTGGCCCGGCCGCTGGACCGGGAGCCCGCCGGCACCCTGGTCTGCCTGCACCCGCTGCCCACCCACGGCGGGATGATGGACAGCCACGTGTTCCGCAAGGCGGCCTGGCGGCTGCCCGCCCTGGCCGACCTGGCCGTGCTCCGGTTCAACACCCGGGGCACCAGCAGCGTCCGCGGCACCAGCGCGGGCGCCTTCGACAACGCGGTCGGCGAGCGCTTCGACGTCGCCGCCGCCATCGAGTACGCGGAGTTCGCCGAGCTGCCGAACATCTGGCTGGTCGGCTGGTCGTTCGGCACCGACCTGACCCTGAAGTACGGCTGCGACCCGGCGGTGGCCGGCGCGATCCTGCTCTCCCCGCCGCTGCGCTACTCCGCGCCGGACGACCTGACCCAGTGGGCCTCCAGCGGCAAGCCGCTCACCGCGCTGGTGCCCGAGTTCGACGACTACCTGCGCCCCGACGAGGCGCGGGAGCGGTTCGCGGCGGTGCCGCAGGCCGAGGTGGTCGGGGTGCCCGGTGCCAAGCACCTCTGGGTCGGCGACGCGGAGACCGTGCTCGACGAGATCGTCCGCCGGGTCAACCCGGCGGTGCCGGTGCCCCTGCCGACCACCTGGGACGGCCCGGTGGAGACCGGCGACGTCAGCGCGTACGCGGACCGGACGGTCGCCTCCTTCGCGGACACCCCGGTCCCCGGGCCGCAGCAGCGCCAGGCCGGCTGAGGCTCAGCGGGACTCCTGCCGGGGGAGGACCCCCTCGCGGAGGATGAGCCCGAGGGCGGCCTCCGTCGACCTGGCGGCCCGAGCCCTCGACCGGTCTTCGGCAGGCCGAGGGTCGGCGAAATCAGTCGGACTCGACGGTGACGGTGCTCGGCTTGGCGCTGCGCTCGTCGACGGTGGGCTTCGTCGGCCGCTTGCCGTTCTCACCGGTGCTGGTGATCTTCGTGGGAGTGGCGCCCCGGCCGCCCTCACCGGGCACGGCGGCCACCGTCGGCTCACCGTCCACCCCGGCGGTCGCGCCGGCGCCGTCCATCGTGGTCACCGGCTCGCCGACCGGCCGCGCCTTCCCCGCGTCGGCGACCGGCGCCGCGGCGCCGGTCTCCTTCCCGGTGGCCTCCCTGGTCGCGGTGACCGGCTCCTTCGCCCCGGTGGCGGGCTCCTTGGTCCCGGTGCCCGCCTTCCTGCCGACGCCGTCCGCCGAGACGGGAGTGGCCGCGAGGCCGGCACCGGGCTTCCCGGTGGTCCCCTGGAGTTGGAGCTCGGCCAGTCTGCGCTGGAGCTCGTCCGACTCCTGCCGGGACTTCCACGTCTCGGTCCGCAGGTCGGCCAGCTCCTGCTGGGCCTGGGCGATCTCCAGCATCACCTGGGCGAGCTGCTGCCGGCCGGCGGCCACCTCCTGCTGGGTGGCGGCAAGGTGCTGCTGGGTGGTGGCCAGGTGCTGCTGCGTGGTGGCCGCGTACTCCTCGAACTGGCGGCGGGACGCGGCGACGTGCTCGTCGGCCTTGCGGCGCCGGTCGCCCGCCTCGGCCTCGGCCCGGCGCAGCAGCTCGGCGGACTCGTCCTCGGCCCGCTGCCGCAGGGTCGTCGCGTCGGCCTCGGCGGCTTGGCGGATCGCCTCGGCCCCCTGCTCGATCTCGTGCCGGCGGGCCGTGTACGCCTGCTCCAACTCGGCCTGCCGGCTCGTGTGCAGCTTCTCCAGCTCGGCGTGCCGGGTGCTGTGCTGCTTGTCCAGCTCGTCGCGGCGCTTGGCGAACTCCTGCTCGGCGGCGGCGCGGCGCTGGGCCAGCTCCTTGTCGGCCGCCTCCCGCCGGGAGTTGACCTCCTGCTCCACCCCGGCCCGCCAGGCGCCCAGCTCCTGCTGGGTCTGCGCCCGGGCCTGCTGCACGTACGCCTCGGTCTCGCTCCGCATCCGTTGGACGTACGCCTCGACCTCGGCCCGGTTGCGCTTGCCGGCCTCGGCGGCCTCGGTCGTCAGCCGGTTGGCCTCGGTCCGGGCCCGGCCGCGGGTGGCCTTCGCCGCCTCCTCCGCGTCGTCGACGATCTTCTTGGCCTCCTGGAGCGCCTTGGCGTGGGTGGCCCGGCCGGCCTCGGCGGCGGAGTCGGTGAGCCGCTTCGCCTCCTGCTGGGCCTTGGCGTGCACCTCCTTGGCCGCCTCGCGGAGCTGGGTGGCCTCCTGCTGGGCCTTGGCGAGTGCCTCCTTGGCCGCCTCGCGCAGCCGGGCGGACTCCTGCTGGGCGCGGGCGTGGATCTCCTTGGCGGTGTCCCGGAGCTGGGTGGCCTCCTGCTGCGCCTTGGCCAGCGCCTCCTGGGCGGTCCGGCGCAGGGCGGTCGCCTCGTCGGCGGCGTCCTTGCGGAGCTTGCCGGCCTGCTCCTTGGCGGCCTTGAGGGTGGACTCCGCCTCGGCCTTGCGGGCGGCGGTGTGCCGCTCCTCCTCGGCCCGCCGGGCGGCGAGGGCGATCTCGAAGTCCTTGAGGGCCTGGGCGGCCTGCTCCCGGGCCTCGGCGATGATGTGCTCGGCGGCGGCCCGGCGTGCCTCGATCTCCTCGTTGGCGGCGGCCACGATGTCGTCGGCCTGCTCCTCGGCCATCGCGAGAATCTGCTCCACCCGGGGCCCGAGATGCCGGAACGAGGCCCGGTCCACCACGCCCACCTGCTTGCGCACCTGGGCGAGGTCGCGTTGCAGCACCTCGACCTGCCCGGCCAGCTTGTGGATCTGGGTGTACGCCTGCTCCCGCTCGGCGGTGAGGGTTGCGATCTCGTGTTCCGCGCGAGCGACGTACCGGTCGACCTGTCGTTTCGCGTACCCCTTCAGAGCGGACTCGAAGCTGGGCTCCGTGGTCACGTCCCCGGAGAGAGCGAACAGTTCCTCGCCGTGCGACATGCCCCCATCCTCACACGCATCCGGCTCTGCTGGGGCGATACGGACGGCCCTGTTGGGAGCTACTTCACTGATGCGACGTAACGGACCCGGGAACGCATGACGGCGCGGGGATCCACCGGTCACCCGGTGTCACCCCGCGCCGTGGCTCATGCCCCGCTGCGGGTGGTGCTCAGCTGGCGGATTCGGCGGCGACCCGCTTCTCGGTACCCTCCGCCTTGGCCGGCTCGGCCTTGGCCGGGGCCGCCGGGACGCCCGGCACGATGCCGGCGAGACCGGAGAGCATCTGGCCGAGCTGGGAGGTGACCGCGTCCTTCTGCCGGGTGAGGTCCTCGACCTCGCGGCGGGCGGCCTGGGTGGTCAGCTCGGCCTCGGTGCGGGCCTCGCTGAGCAGGCGCTGCGACTCGGCCTTGGCCTCGTTGAGGGTCTTCTCGGCCAGCGCCTTGGCCTTCTCGACCGTCTCGTTGGCGGTGCGCTCCGACTCGACCCGGCGGGCCTCGGCCCGCTGCTCGATCTCCTTGGCCCGCTCCTGGGCGGCCCGGGCCCGCTGCTCGGCCTCGCCGACCAGCTTCTGGGTCTGCGCGACCTGGGCGGCGTGCCGCTCCGACTCCTCGCGCTCGGCCTTCTCCCGCCGCTCGGCGAGCTGGAGCTCCAGGGCCTGGAGGTCCTTGTCGCGCTTGTCGCGGGCGTCGGTGAGCAGCTTGGTCGCCTCGGCGCGCTTCTCCTCGGCCTCCCGGGCGGCCTTCGCCCGCTGCTGGGTGATCTCCCGCTCGGCGGTGGCCCGGAGGGTGGCGACCTCACGCTCGACGGTGGACTTCAGCTCGGCCACCTCGTGCGCGGTGACCGTACGCAGCTGCTTGGTCTCCCGGTCGGCGTCGGCGCGCAGCGTGTCGGCCTCGCGGCGGGCCTGCACCCGGACCTCGGCGGCCTCCCGCTCGGCGGTGGTCCGGACGTTGCCGGCCTCCCGCTCGGCGGTGGCCTTCATGGCGGCCGCCTCGGCGCGCGCCTTGTCGGTGATCTCGCGGGCCTCGAGGCGGGCGGCGGAGAGGATGCCCTCCGACTCCCGCTTGGCCTCGTTGCGGTGGTCGTTGGCCTGCTCCTCGGCCAGCCGGAGGATCTGCTCGACCCGGGTGCCGAGGCCGGAGAGGGTGGGCCGGCTGTTCTCCTCGAGCTGCTTGTTGGTGTCGGCGAGCTTCTGCTCCAGCCCGCTCTGCCGCTGCTCGGCCTGCCGGAGCCGACGCTGGGCGTCGTTCATCCGCTGCTCGGCCTCGGCGCGGGCCTGCTCGGACTGGGTCAGCGCGGCGGTCAGCCGACCGATGAAGTCATCGACCTGACCGGTGTTGTAGCCGCGCAGGCCAACGGTGAAATCGGGCTGCGAGTTCGCGTTATCGAAGAACGCAAGAGGGGAGGACTGCTGCTGGGGCATTGGGACATACTCCCAGACCCCCCGGGGTGCTTCGCAAGAGCGGTCCGGAGCTTTCGTGTCCTCATTACATGGTCAACTCACCATGCCCGCCGGGACCGGACCGAACGGCGATCTTGGCAGCTCCCGGGCGGGTCGGTCGATACTCCGGGTGACCGGGAAAAGGGCCGCGGGGACCTGCCCCGCGGCCCTTTGTCGCCGACTCACTCGAATGGTCTCCCGGTGCGGTGGAAAGGGATTGGCCCGCTCACCGCAATGGTCACGCCGGGGTCACCCGGTCGGATCAGTGGCCCCGGAACCGGTTGATCGCCGTCTCGTGCCGGGAGCGCAGCCCGGTGTCCCGTACGCCGAGACCGTCGGTCGGGGCGAGGCAGCGGACCCCGACCTTGCCCTGGTGCGCGTTGCGGTGCACCTCGTACGCGGCCTGGCCGGTCTGCTCCAGCGGATAGGTCTTGGACACCGTCGGGTGGATCTGGCCCAGCGCGACGAGCCGGTTGGCCTGCCAGGCCTCGTGGTAGTTGGCGAAGTGGCTGCCGACGATCCGCTTGAGGTGCATCCAGAGATAGCGGTTGTCGTACTGGTGCATGAAGCCGCTGGTGGAGGCGCAGGTGACGATGGTGCCACCCTTCTTCGCGACATAGACGCTGGCGCCGAAGGTCTCCCGGCCGGGGTGCTCGAAGACGATGTCCGGGTCCTCGCCGCCGGTCAGCTCCCGGATCCGCTCGCCGAAGCGGCGCCACTCGTCCTGGTCCTGGGTCTGCTCGTCCTTCCAGAACCGGAAGCCCTCGGCGGAGCGGTCGATGACCAGCTCGGCGCCCATCGACCGGCACAGCTCGGCCTTCTCCGGCGAGGAGACCACGCAGACCGGGATCGCCCCGCCGTTGAGCGCCATCTGGGTGGCGTAGCCGCCCAGGCCGCCGGAGGCGCCCCAGATCAGCACCACGTCGCCCTGCTTCATGTTGGCCCCGTGGTGCGAGACCAGCTGCCGGTACGCGGTGGAGTTGACCAGCCCCGGGCTGGCGGCCTCCTCCCAGCTCAGGTGGCGCGGCTTCGGCATCAGCTGGTTGGCCTTGACGACGCACAGCTCGGCGAGGCCGCCGAAGTTGGTCTCGAAGCCCCAGATCCGCTGCTGCGGGTCGAGCATGGTGTCGTCGTGGCCGGCCGAGTCCTCCAGCTCGACGGAGAGGCAGTGCGCGACCACCTCGTCGCCGGCCTTCCACTTCGTCACGCCCGGCCCGGTCCGCAGCACCACGCCGGCCGCGTCCGACCCGACCACGTGGTACGGCAGGTCGTGCCGGCGGGTCAGCTCGGAGAGCCGGCCGTAGCGCTGGAGGAACTTGAAGGTGGACATCGGCTCGAAGATGCTGGTCCAGACCGTGTTGTAGTTGATGGCGCTGGCCATCACCGCGACCAGGGCCTCGCCCGGGGCGAGCTCCGGGGTGGGCACCTCCTGGACGTGCAGCGCCTTGCGCGGGTCCTTGTCGCGGGTGGCCATCCCGTCGAACATCCGGGTGTCCTCCGCGCGGACGACCACGCCGCGGTAGCTCTCCGGTACCGGCAGGCCGGCGAGGCCGGCGAGTTCCCGCTCCGGCTGCGCCGAGCCCTCCGCCGCCATGATCGCTTCGAGGATGTCCTGCACGGTGCCCTCCCGTTCCTCCGCACCCGCGTCGGGCGGGGGCGGTGCTGCCATAGTCGGCGCCGGTACGCCGGGACCGCCATGTCGGTGATCGACACATCCGCACCGGTCGCCGCTCCTGTGAGGGCGGACGTTACTGAACGGTAGCTAGGGTCGGAAGTCCTGTGTGAAAAACTGCATCGACCGATGCGTGGAGCTGTCCGTGGGAACGCGGAACCGCGCACTGCCGCGCCTCTTCCCACTGTTCGGGAAGCTGTCCGTCCCGCCAGCTCCCGACGAACTCCGCGGTGACGGCAAACGGGTGCGTCTCCGGTCGTCCGAGCGACCAGAAACGCACCCGTTGCCGAGCGCGGCGGGGGTCAGTGGTCGGCGGGCTCGACCAGTTCGACCAGGACGCCGCCGGCGTCCTTCGGGTGGACGAAGTTGACCCGGGAGCCGGCGGTGCCGCGCTTCGGGGTCTCGTAGAGCACCCGGACGCCCCGGTCGCGCAGCGCCTTGCAGGCCGCGTCGATGTCCGCCACCGTGTACGCGACCTGCTGCACCCCCGGCCCGTTGCGGTCCAGGAACTTCGCGATGGTGGACTCCGGGGAGAGCGGGGCGAGCAGCTGCAGGTAGCCGCCCTCGGCGGTCGGGCCGACGGCCAGCATCGCCTCCCGGACGCCCTGCTCGGCGTTCGTCTCGGTGTGTACGCAGCGCATCCCGAAGGTGCGGCGGTAGAAGTCGATCGCGGCGTCCAGGTCGGCGACGGCGATCCCGACGTGGTCGATGCGGCGCAGCCCGATGTCTGTGACGTAGTCCGCAGCGGGCTCGACGGGGGAGTTCTCAGCCATGGCGCTAGTCTGACCGAACAATCGTTAAGGCGTACAGGTCGGCACCCCCCTCGGAGGCAGGCAATGGCTTCGGTGATCGTCAGCGGCGCGCGGACCCCCATGGGGCGCCTGCTCGGCAACCTCAAGGACCTCCCGGCGACGAAGCTCGGCGGGGTGGCCATCAAGGCCGCACTGGAGCGGGCCGGCGTCGCCCCCGACCAGGTGCAGTACGTGATCATGGGACAGGTGCTCCAGGCCGGCACCGGCCAGATCCCGGCTCGCCAGGCGGCCGTGGAGGCGGGCATCCCGATGTCCGTGCCGGCGCTGACCATCAACAAGGTCTGCCTCTCCGGCCTGGACGCGATCGCCCTGGCCGACCAGCTCATCCGGGCCGGCGAGTTCGACATCGTGGTGGCCGGCGGCATGGAGTCGATGACCAACGCCCCGCACCTGCTGCGCGGCCAGCGCACCGGCTACAAGTACGGCGACGTCACGATCTCCGACCACATGGCCCTCGACGGGCTCACCGACGCCTGGGACTGCTGCTCGATGGGCGAGTCCACCGAGCGGCTCGGCGCGAAGCACGGCATCACCCGCGAGGAGCAGGACGCCTTCTCCGCCGCCAGCCACCAGCGCGCCGCCGCCGCCCAGAAGAACGGCCACTTCGCCGACGAGATCACCCCGGTGATCATCCCGCAGCGCAAGGGCGACCCGCTGGTGATCAGCGAGGACGAGGGCATCCGCCCGGACACCACCGCCGAGTCGCTGGCCAAGCTGCGCCCGGCGTTCGCCAAGGACGGCACCATCACCGCCGGCAGCTCCTCGCCGATCTCCGACGGCGCCGCCGCGGTGGTCGTGATGAGCAAGGCGAAGGCCAAGGAGCTGGGGCTGACCTGGCTCGCCGAGATCGGCGCGCACGGCAACGTGGCCGGCCCGGACAACTCCCTGCACTCGCAGCCGTCCAACGCCATCCAGCACGCCCTGAAGAAGGGCGGCCTGAGCGTCGACGACCTCGACCTGATCGAGATCAACGAGGCGTTCGCGCAGGTCGGCATCCAGTCCGCGCGGGACCTCGGGATCAGCACCGACAAGATCAACGTCAACGGCGGCGCGATCGCACTGGGCCACCCGATCGGCATGTCCGGGGCCCGGCTGGTGCTCACCCTCGCGCTGGAGCTGAAGCGGCGCGGTGGCGGCACCGGCGCGGCGGCGCTCTGCGGCGGCGGCGGTCAGGGCGACGCGCTGATCATTCACGTGCCCACCGGTGCCGAGACCGAGTGACGACCCCGTCCGGCGAGCCTCGGCGGTACTGAGCGAGAGTGGTGCAGTGAGCGAAGCGGTCGACCACGCCCCGACGGCGGCCACCGGATCGGTGCGCCGCAGTCGGGACGTACCCATGCTGGTGGAACGGGCCCGCGACGGTGACCCCCGCGCGGTGGCCCGGCTGATCACCCTGGTCGAGTCCGGCGACGAGGTGCTGCCGCAGGTCGCGGCGGCCCTCGCGCCGTACGCCGGCCAGGCCCAGGTGGTCGGCCTGACCGGCTCGCCGGGCGTGGGCAAGTCCACCACCACCAACGAGCTGGTCCGGGCGCTGCGGGCGCGCGGCCACCGGGTCGGGGTGCTGGCCATCGACCCGTCCAGCCCGTTCACCGGCGGGGCGATCCTCGGCGACCGGGTCCGGATGCAGGACCACGCCACCGACCCGGGCGTCTACATCCGCTCGATGTCCAGCCGGGGCCACCTCGGCGGGCTCTCCGCGGCGACGCCGCAGGCGGTCCGCGTGCTGGAGGGCGCCGGCTGCGACGTGGTGCTGGTGGAGACCGTCGGCGTCGGCCAGGCGGAGGTCGAGGTGGCCTCCCTCGCGGACACCACGCTGGTGCTGCTCGCCCCCGGCATGGGCGACGCGATCCAGGCGGTCAAGGCCGGCATCCTGGAGATCGCCGACGTCTTCGTGGTCAACAAGGCCGACCGGGACGGCGCCGACGCCACCGTCCGCGACATCCAGGGCATGATCGCGCTGGGCGAGCGCGGCCCGGGGGAGTGGCGACCGCAGGTGGTCCGGTCGATCGCCGCCCGGGGCGAGGGCATCGACGACATCGCCGCCGCCATCGACAAGCACCGCGGCTGGCTGGAGCAGCACGACGAGCTGCGCCGCCGCCGGGAGACGCGGGCCGCCGCCGAGATCGAGGCCATCGCGCTCGGCGCGCTGCGCGCCCGGATCGGTTCGCTGCGCGACGGTACGGAACTGCCGACGCTCGCCGCGAAGGTGGCGCAGGGCGCACTCGACCCGTACGCGGCGGCCGACGAACTGCTGGCGCAGCTCGGCTCCTGAACGCGCCGTCCACCTAGTACGCTCGCACCGCCTCACGGCACCCGTGGGGCGGTGCGACGTTGTGGGGAGAGCATGGCGGACGAGGCGACCCAGGAGCTGTCGGTGGTGCCGAGCGCGGTGGCGGGCGGCGCGACGCACGTCTCCGACGAGGTGGTGGAGAAGATCGCGGTGGCCGCCGCGAAGTCGGTGCCCGGGGTGGCCGAGCTGGGCGGCGACGTGGCCCGGTTCTTCAACGCGGTGCTCGACCGGGTCGGGCTGGACCAGGTGGGCGACGCGCGGCGGGGCTGCTCGGCGCACGTCACGAACGGGGCCGCCGTGGTCAACCTGGTGCTGGTGATCGACGGCGGCCGGCCGGTGCCCGAGGTGACCGACGGCGTCCGGGCCGCGGTGACGTCGGCGGTCGAGGCGTACGGGCTGCGGGTCGACGAGATCAACATCCGGGTGGACGACGTGGCCCTGGGCGGTCCGGCGGTGCCCTCGACCTGACCCGGTTACCGGCCGGTACGAACATCCTTGGCGATCGTTCAGGCAGGCGTTCCACAAGCGGACTCCAGGCGAGGAGCCGAGGAGGAGCCCCGCGGATGAACGCCGACGAGATCGCCGCCGGACGAGCGCGCGGGCAGGCCCGTACGACGCCGCGCGCAGGCGGGACGCGGACTTCACCACCCTGTCCGACCCGGGGTGGTGAGCCGGACGGCGGTGGACGCCACCTTCCTTTCACGGGCGACGCATTGCCAGTCTTGAATGCCGCGATGTACCCGTGTATACAGGAACGACGAACTGATCTCGGACCCGGACGCATTCTGTCGCGCGGGGCGCGGTCTCCGAATCGAGGCAGGAAAGGCATACCGTGACTAGAATCGGAACAATGGCCACCCGGCTCGGCGTTTCCGGCGCGCTCGTCGTCGGCGCCGTGTCGCTGACGTTGGCGACGACGGCGGCAGCCGCGAGCGCCAGCACGGTGAACGGCGGCTGGTTCACCTCCAGCACCGCCTGCTACCAGGCTGGAAGCAATGCGGTCGATCAGCCGAACTCGCCGTACCGCGACTACGCGTGCAACTATTCCGCCACCCACACGCCGCACTGGCACCTGGTGCTCTACACCTGATCCGGACCGCACCGTTCCGAATGGGACGACCGGATTCCGCCGCCCGGGGACGTTTGCGGTCAGCCGGTCGGTTGCCGCAGGTACGGCTCCAGCAGCCCACGCGCGAGCGAGCGGGCCTTGGCCTCCCCGACGCAGTTCTCGATCATGTAGGAGGCGGTGTAGACGATCGCCTGGATGAGTTCGGCGGTGCCGGTCGGGTCGGGTGCGCCGTGCTCGGCGAGGGCCGCCACGAGCGGGGCGCGCAGCTGTTCGTGGAGCCGACCGCTGGGCTCGGCGAGCACTTCCGGGGAGGCGATCGCCGACAGCCCGCGGACGACCCCGTGCTCGCCCTTGGCGACCAGGTGGAGGTTGGCCGCCACGTAGGCCAGGACCCGGTCGCCGGGCGTGGTGGCCCGGCGCATCCGCTGCGGCTGGTGGGCGAGGGGAGGGCACAAGGGGGGGTGGGTGAGTGAGTTGCCTTAGCGATCGTTCAGGTTGTCGTTCTACACTCGGGGTCCAGTCGAGGACTCGAGGAGGAGCCCCGCGCATGAACGCCGACGAGATCGCCGCCGGACGGGCACGCTGGCAGGCCCGGTACGACGCCGCGCGCAAGCGGGACGCCGACTTCACCACCCTGTCCGGAACGCCCGTGGAGCCGGTGTACGGCCCGCCCGAGGGCACCGCGTACCCGGGCTTCGAGCGGATCGGCTGGCCGGGCGAGTTCCCGTACACCCGGGGGCTCCACCCGACCGGCTACCGCGGGCGGACCTGGACCATCCGGCAGTTCGCCGGCTTCGGCAACGCCCAGCAGACCAACGAGCGCTACAAGATGATCCTCGGCGCGGGCGGCGGGGGGCTCTCCGTCGCCTTCGACATGCCCACCCTGATGGGCCGCGACTCGGACGACCCGCAGGCGCTCGGCGAGGTCGGGCACTGCGGCGTGGCCATCGACTCGGCCGCCGACATGGAGGTGCTCTTCGACGGCATCGACCTGGCCGGCGTGACCACCTCGATGACCATCTCCGGTCCGGCCGTGCCGGTCTTCTGCATGTACCTGGTCGCCGCCGAGCGGCAGGGCGCCGACCTGTCCAGGCTGGACGGCACGCTGCAGACCGACATCTTCAAGGAGTACATCGCGCAGAAGGAGTGGCTCTTCGACCCCGAGCCGCACCTGCGCCTCATCGGCGACCTGATGGAGTACTGCGCCGCCGAGATCCCGCGCTACAAGCCGCTCTCCGTCTCCGGCTACCACATCCGCGAGGCCGGCGCGACCGCCGCGCAGGAGCTGGCGTACACCCTCGCCGACGGGTTCGGGTACGTCGAGCTGGGCCTGTCGCGCGGGCTGGACGTCAACGTCTTCGCCCCCGGCCTGAGCTTCTTCTTCGACTCCCACGTGGACTTCTTCGAGGAGATCGCCAAGTTCCGCGCGGCCCGCCGGATCTGGGCCCGCTGGCTGCGCGACGTCTACGGGGCCACCAGCGAGAAGGCGCTCTGGCTGCGGTTCCACACGCAGACCGCCGGAGTGTCGCTGACCGCCCAGCAGCCGGTCAACAACGTGGTCCGCACCGCCGTCGAGGCGCTGGCCGCGGTGCTCGGCGGCACCAACTCGCTGCACACCAACGCCCTGGACGAGACCCTCGCGCTGCCCACCGACGAGTCCGCCGAGATCGCCCTGCGTACCCAGCAGGTGCTGATGGAGGAGACCGGCGTGGTCAACGTGGCCGACCCGCTCGGCGGCTCCTGGTACGTCGAGGCGCTCACCGACTCCATCGAGGCGGAGGCGGAAGAGATCTTCGCCCGGATCCGCCAGCTCGGTGGCGAGGGCCCGCACCAGATCGGCCCGATGACCTCCGGCATCCTGCGCGGCATCGAGGACGGCTGGTTCACCGGCCACATCGCCGAGTCCGCCTTCGTCTACCAGCAGGCGCTGGAGAAGGGCGACAAGCGGATCGTCGGGGTCAACTGCCACACCGGCACCCTCGCCAAGGACCTGGAGATCCTGCGCATCTCGCACGAGGTGGAGCTGGAGCAGCGCCGGGTGCTGGCCGAGCGCAAGACCGCCCGGGACGACGCGGCGGTCAAGGCCGCCATCGCCCGCATGGTCGAGGTCGGCCGGACCGACGGCAACATGATCCCCGCCATGCTCGACGCGGTCCGCGCCGAGGCCACCCTCGGCGAGATCTGCGACGCGCTGCGCGCCGAGTGGGGCGTCTACCGCGAGCCCGCCCGCTTCTGACGACAAGGAGGGGCCCCTTGTTAACAGACGGGTGTTAACAAGGGGCCCCTCCTTGCATCTGGCCAGGCGTGAGAGTTGCAACTGTCGCCGTCGCGGTTGATCTGAGTTGCGCGGCACACGTGCGAGACTAGGTAACCATGAGCGACCCACGGATCACCTCGTCGATCTTCACCCGCGGCGCGGTCGACCTCAGCGCGCTGCGCAGCACTCCGGCCCCTGCCCGTCCCACCACACCGACCCAGTCCGGGCCGCCCACCGGCCTTCCGGGCGCACCCGCCGGCGGCGGCGGGGTGGCCGTGATCGACGTGTCCGAGGCGACATTCCAGTCGGAGGTGCTGGAGCGATCCCTCAGCACCCCGGTGATCGTCGACTTCTGGGCCGAGTGGTGCGAGCCGTGCAAGCAGCTCTCCCCGGTGCTGGAGCGGCTCGCCGCCGAGGGCGACGGCGCGTGGGTGCTGGCCAAGGTCGACGTGGACGCCAACCCGAGGATCGCCCAGATGTTCCGGGTGCAGGGCATCCCGATGGTCTACGCGGTGGTCGGCGGCCAGCCGATCGACGCCTTCTCCGGCGTGGTGCCGGAGGCCCAGCTCCGCCAGTGGATCGGTGCGGTGCTCAAGGCCGGCGGCGTCGCCGTCACCGAGCCGGAGGACCCCCGCCTCGACGAGGCCGACGACGCGCTGATGAGCGGCGACCTGGACGCCGCCGAGCGGGCGTACAAGAAGATCCTGGCCGAGACCCCGGCGGACGCGGCGGCCGAGGCCGGCCTCGCCCAGGTCGGCCTGGCCCGCCGGGTCGCCGGCGCCGACCCGCAGGCCGCGCTCACCGCCGCCGAGGGCGCCCCGACGACGTCGAGGCGCAGCTCCTCGCCGCCGACATCGAGGTGCTCAGCGGCATGGCCGAGCAGGCCTACCGCCGGCTCGTCGGCCTGGTCCGGCGGACCGCCGGCGACGACCGGGAAAAGGTACGCCAGCACCTGGTCAGCCTCTTCACCATCGCCGGACCGGAGGACCCCGCCGTCGCCTCGGCGCGCCGGGCCCTGGCCAGCGCCCTGTTCTGAGTCCACGCACGTCAGCGCGGGCCGGCGTTCCGGCCGGCCCGCCCACCATCGAGGACGGGAGCCCATGATGCGCCGGATCGCCGTCCTCGACGCGCCCACCAACCTCGGCCTGCGGCCGCCCACCGCCACCTCGGTGCCCGGCTGCGCCAAGGCCCCGGGCGCGCTGCGCGACCACGAGCTGCTCGCCCGGCTGCGGGCCCGCGACGCCGGCTGCCTCACCCCGCCCCGGTACGACCCGGGTGACTGGCGCCCCGGCGACGGCGTCTGCCACGCCCGGGAGATCTCCGGCTATTCGGTCACGCTGGCCGACCGGATCGGCGCCATCATCGACCGCGGCGAGTTCCCACTGGTGCTCGGCGGCGACTGCTCGGTGCTGCTCGGCTCGGCACTGGCCATGCACCGGCTCGGTGAGGCGGTCGGCGGCCGGATCGGGCTGGTCTTCGTCGACGGTCACTCCGACTTCCGGCACCCCGGCAACGCCTCGTACGTGGGCGCGGCGGCCGGGGAGGACCTGGCCCTGGTGACCGGGCGGGGACAGGCCGACCTGGCCGCCATCGAGGGCCGCCGCCCCTACTTCCGCGACGTCGACGTGGTGGTCCTCGGCATCCGGGCCCAGGACGAGTACCGGCTCGACCTCCAGGCCGCCGGGATCACCACCCGGCCGGTGCCGGCACTGCGGGCGGAGGGCGCCGCGCGGACCGCCCAGTGGGCGCACGAGCAGCTCGCCGACTGCGCCGGCTACTGGGTGCACATCGACGTGGACGTGCTCGACCCCGCCGTCATGCCGGCGGTCGACGCCCCCGACCCGGGCGGCATCGCCTTCGCCGAGCTGGAGATCCTGCTCGCCGGCCTGGTGGACACCCCGCACTGCCTCGGCGTCGAGCTCACCGTCTTCGACCCCGACTACGACCCCGACGGGTCGTACGCGGCCGAGATCGTCAACACCGTGGTGGCGGGGCTGGCGCCGGTCTCCGCCCCGGCCGCCGTACCGCCCCGGCTGCTGCCGGCTGCGCCCTCACCCCGGCGGAGCAACGGGCGCCCGGCCGAACGCGCGGTCCTGCCGCCGGTCGCTCCGGTCCCCGCGGTGGCCCCGGCTCCTGCGGTGGCCCCGGCTCCCGGGGTCGTTCCGGCTCCCGGGGGTGCTCCGGTTCCGGTGGGTACCGGGGAGCGGGGCGGCTCGTTGCCGTCGACCGAGGCCGGTGGCCGGTCGGGCGCCACCGACCCCGACCTGCTCGCGCCGAGGGGCGGAGAGGCGCTGCCCGAGGCTCCCGAGCCCGTCGGCCCGCCGGCGTCGGTCGGGCCGGGACTGCTGCGCCGGGTTTCCGGCGAGGCACATGGCGGGTCGGACGAACCCGCCGCGTCGGCCGGGCCGGGACTGCTGCGCCGGGTGCCCGTTGAGGACGAGGCGACCACCCCCACCGGCGGCCCGACCCCGTCGAAGCCCGGCCTCGACATCGCCTGAGCATCGCGCGGCCCGCCGCTTCAAGATCGCGCTCGACCCCGGAAGTAGTGCTCTCGCTGCGACGACGAGGCCACTACTTCCACGTGCGAGCACGGTCTTGCGTAACGAGCAGGCCCGCGCGGTGCGCAGGCGCGGCGGTCGTGGGACGCGGGCTCCGGGTGGGCGAGGGGTGCCGGGGCGGGTCAGCGGGGCGGGAGGGCGCGGAGGAAGCGTTCGGCGATGGGGACCGCGCTGGTGGTGCTGGAGCCGCCCTGCTCGACGAAGACCGCGAACACCACGTCACCCTGCCAGCCGACGAACCAGGCGTGGGTGTGGGCCGGGTTGTTGTCGTACTCGGCGGTGCCGGTCTTGCCGTACACCGGCTGGCCGGGGACGTCCTTCAGCGCGCTGCCGGTGCCGGCGGTGACCACCTCGCGCATCATGGTCTTCAGGGCCGTGACGGACTCGGGCCTGAGCTGCGGTCCGGCCGCGGCCGGCTGCTGCGGGGCGGGGTCGAGCACCAGCTTCGGCTGCTCCCAGTGGCCCCGGGCGACGGCGGCGGTGGCGCCGGCCATGGCGAGCGGGCTGACCACGGTGGTGCCCTGGCCGATCGCGGCGGCGGCCTGCTCGGTGGCCGAACCGCCGGTGGAGACCTTCCCGGTGAAGACGTCCGCGCCGAGGTCCCAGGTCGATTCCAGACCGAGGGTACGACCCGTGGTGACCAGCCCGTCCGGGCCGAGTTTCGGTGCCAGCGAGGCGAACGCGGTGTTGCAGGACTTCGCGAAGTCGGTGCGGAACGGGACCGGCCCGAGGACGAAGTCGTCCGAGTTCTTGAAGGACCGGCCGTCCACCACGAACGTCTTCGGGCAGGGGACCGTCGCGTCGGCGGTCACCGCGCCGCGGTCCAGCAGCCCGAGCGCGCTGACCATCTTGAACGTCGAGCCGGGTGGCACCTGGGCGGTGAAGGCCAGGTTCTCCCCGGCCGGGCCGGGACCGTTCGCGGCGGCCAGCACGGCGCCGTCGCCCACCCGGACCGCCACCAGGGCGGAGCGGCGCTTCTCCCCGCGCAGCGCCGCGTCGGCGGCGTTCTGGGTGGCCACGTCGAGGGTGGTCTTCAGCGGCTGGCCGGGCCGGGGCTCGACGCGGAACACCTCGGTGCCGGTCGCCGTGCCCGGCTCGCCGGGCTTGGGGTGTTCGGTGACCACGGTGAGCCCCGGGGCCCCGCGCAGCCGGTCGTCGTAGCGACCCTGGAGGCCGCCGTGGCCGACCAGGTCACCGGCGACGTAGCGGTCGGGGTGGGCCGCCAGGTCGTCGGCCTGGGCGGGATCGACGGAGCCGAGCAGCGCCCGGGCGAACTCCCGGGTCGGTGCGAGGTCCAGCTTGTCGGCCTGGAACTTGGTGCCCGGCAGGTCGTAGATCCGCGACTTGATCTGCCGGTACGCCTCCTCGCGCAGCGTCACCACTTCGACGAAGGCGCCCGGCTCGGCCTCGCTGAGACGTTTCGGCAGGTCGGACAGGTCGACCGGCGGGGTGAGCGCGGGTTTGATCGCGGCGAACGCGGCACCCAGTTGCCGGCTCAGGGCCTTGACGTCGGTGACCTCGCCGGGCTGCACGCCGACCCGGACCACCGGGCGGGGCGCGACGACCGGGGCACCGGCGGCGTCGAGGATCGCGGCCCGGGTGCCGGGTTGCCGGCGCAGGGCCAGCCGGTCGCCGGCCTCCAGCTTCTCCTGGACGATCTGCGGCTCCCAGATCACCTGCCACTGGTCGTCCTTGCCGCGCTTGAGCCGCACCGGCCGCTCGTACGCCCAGCGGGTCCCGCCGGGTAGCGTCCAGGCGACCTCGACCGGGGTGGTCGCGATGTCCGCGGTGACCTTCGCGTCACCCCGGCGGGTCAGCTGCGGTGGGGTGGCCGCGAGCTCACCGGAGAGGGCCTTGATCTCCTTCGTCACGTCGGCGGCCGGCACCCGGGCCCCGGTCGGGTCGACGAAGCCGACCGCCTGGAGGTCGCCGGAGCGCCAGCCGGTCAGGAAGGCGTCGGCGGTGCTGTCCGGTCCGTCCTCCCCGGAACACCCGGTCACCGCACCGGCGGCCAGCGCGGTGGCGGCCAGCGCCGCGAGCGCCCGGCGGGAGCGGGGTGAGCGGCCACGAACGGGGTACGACAGGGGCATGAAACGGTCCCTCCGGTGCGAAACTGCCCTGCACGCTAGTACGTCGCCGGCCTCCGTACTGCCCCGCCACGGCCGGGACGTGCGGAAAGAGCGGTCAGGGTCAGTGTGATGAACATCCCGACGGGGTACTCCGCGACCGGCCGACCACGGACCCGCAACGGGTGAAAGGACAGAGTCCCGATCCGGACGTCCGGCCAGTGGTCCGCCGACATACGGACAGAGCGGCAGGGCCTAGGCTGGGCGGCAGAGTGACCCACAACGCGGTGGGTCGAGGGGAGTGGCACCGATGGACCGGCGTCCGGCGATCAAACCGGGACCCGACCTCCGGCAGGCTGACACCGGCCGGGACGACAGCTTCGATTCGGCGACCGACGGAGATGGCTACGGGCATCTCGACACAGGAGTGACCGGGGTGACCGGTTCGAGTATCGACACCCTCTACGACCTCGGTCTGCCGGCACCGGCGCTGGGCGACGACGTGGAGGACACCGAACTCGACGAGCCGGTGCCCAACGCGGAGCGCCTGGTGGCCCAGGCCGTCGCGCTGGCCGGTGACGACCACGACGCGGCGACCCTGGTGGACCGGTTCTGGCGGTTCGCGCCGGACGAGGAGCTGATCGGCTTCACCGCCGAGGAGATGCTCGACGCGGCCCGGGCGCACCGTGACCTGGCCCAGCAGCGGGTACCGGGCGAGCTGAAGCTGCGGATCCACGAACCGCACGCCGACCAGCACCACACGGTCGTCGAGATCGTCACCGACGACATGCCGTTCCTGGTCGACTCGGTGACCGCGCTGCTCAACGCGCACCACCTCGACGTACACCTGCTGGTGCACCCGCTGGTGGTGGTCCGCCGGGAGCCGCTGGGCCGGCTGACCGAGGTCTCCGCCGACGTCGAGCCGGACGACGCGATCGCCGGTGACCTGGTCGAGAGCTGGATGCGGGTCGAGATCGACCCGGTCCGGGACCCGGCCGAGCGGGAGAAGCTGCGCCGCGAGCTGCAGCGGGTGCTCACCGACGTCCGGGAGGCCGTGGAGGACTGGCCGAAGATGCGCCAGCGGGCCCTGGCGCTCGCCGACGAGTTGGCCGCCGCCCGCACCTCCGACAGCCGTCCGCCGGTGCCGGAGAAGGACATCACCGACTCGGTCGAGCTGCTGCGCTGGCTGGCGCACGACCACTTCACCTTCCTCGGCTACCGCGAATACCGGCTGGTCGACACCGACGGGGCCGACGGCGGCCAGGCGTTGGAGGCGGTGCTCGGCACCGGGCTGGGCATCCTGCGCTCCGACTCGCCGGAGGCGCGGTCGCTGAACTCGATGACGCCGGAGGCGCACGAGCGGGTGCTGGAGAAGCGCCTGCTCATCATCACCAAGGCGAACTCCCGGGCCACCGTGCACCGGTCGGCCTACCTGGACTACATCGGCTTCAAGATCTTCAACGAGGCCGGCGAGGTGGTCGGCGAGCGGCGGTTCCTGGGCCTGTTCTCCACCGCGGCGTACCGGACCAGCGTGCAGGAGCTGCCGGTGGTCCGGCGGAAGGTCGCCGAGGTGCTGGACCGCTCGGGCCTGAGCCTGCGCAGCCACTCCGGCAAGGACCTGCTCCAGATCCTGGAGACCTACCCGCGCGACGAGCTGTTCCAGATCAAGACCGACGACCTCTACCACGCGGTGATCGGCGTGCTGCGGATGGCGGGTCGCCGGCAGCTGCGGGTGTTCCTGCGCCGGGACGCGTACGGGCGGTTCATCTCCTGCCTGATCTATCTGCCCCGGGACCGGTTCACCACCCAGAACCGGCTGCGCATGCAGGACATCCTGCTGCGCGAGCTGAACGGGGTCGGGGTCGACTACACCACCCGGGTCACCGAGTCGATGCTCGCCCGGGTGCACTTCATCGTCCGGACCGACCCGACCAACCCGCCCGGCGACATCGACGCCGACCTGCTGGCCGAGGAGCTGGCGGACGCCACCCGGCTGTGGGACGACGACTACCGGCTGGTGCTGGAGCGCAAGCTCGGCGACGAGCAGGCCAAGCACCTGTTCAGCCGGTACGCCGACGCCTTCCCGGAGGGCTACAAGGACGGGCACACGCCGTACGAGGCGATGAAGGACCTGGCCAAGCTGGAGCTGCTGGAGGAGCCCGGCCAGCTCGAGATGCACCTGTTCCGCAAGCAGCTGGCGCCCCGGACCGGGCGGGCCGGCGAGGCGGACGTCGACGAGACGATGGACGTCCGGTTCAAGGTCTACCGGTACGGCGAGCCGATGATGCTCTCCGCCGTGCTGCCGGTGCTGCACTCCCTCGGCGTCCGGGTGGTGGACGAGCACCCGTACGAGGTGGACCGGATCGACGGCCAGGTCTTCCTGTACGACTTCGGGCTGCGCCTGCCCGAGGGGCACCAGGAGCTGGCCGAGGTACGCCCGCACGTGGAGAACGCGTTCGCGGCGGCGTGGCGCGGCGAGGCCGAGGTGGACGGCTTCAACGAGCTGGTGCTGCGCGCCGGGCTGACCTGGCGGCAGGCGGTGGTGCTGCGGGCGTACGCCAAGTACCTGCGTCAGACCGGCACGGTCTTCTCGCAGGAGTACATGGAGCAGACCTTCATCGCGTACCCGCGGATCGCCGGGCTGCTGGTGGAGCTCTTCGAGGCCCGGTTCGCGCCCGGCCCGGAGACGCTCGACGAGCGCCGGCAGCGCAGCGGCGAGCTGGTCGCCGCGATCGGCGAGGCACTGGACGACGTGGCCAGTCTCGACCAGGACCGGATCCTGCGGTCGTACCTGACGCTGATCCAGGCCACCCTGCGGACCAGCTTCTACCAGAAGCCGGTGGGCGGGCGACCGAAGTCGTTCGTGGCGTTCAAACTGGACCCGCAGGCGATCCCGGAGCTGCCGGCGCCGCGCCCCAAGTTCGAGATCTTCGTCTACTCGCCCCGGTTCGAGGGTGTGCACCTGCGGTTCGGGCCGGTGGCCCGGGGCGGGCTGCGCTGGTCCGACCGGCGGGAGGACTTCCGTACCGAGGTGCTCGGCCTGGTCAAGGCGCAGATGGTGAAGAACGCCGTGATCGTGCCGGTGGGCGCCAAGGGCGGCTTCGTGCTCAAGCAGAAGCCGGGCGACCGGGACGAGGCGGTGGCCTGCTACAAGGAGTTCGTCGGCGCGCTGCTCGACGTCACCGACAACATCGTCGGCGGCCGGATCGTCCCGCCGGACGACGTGGTCCGGCACGACGCGGACGACCCGTACCTGGTGGTGGCGGCGGACAAGGGCACCGCGACGTTCTCCGACATCGCCAACGAGATCTCCGCCGCGCACTGCTTCTGGCTGGGCGACGCGTTCGCCTCCGGCGGCTCGGCCGGGTACGACCACAAGCGGATGGGCATCACCGCCCGGGGTGCGTGGGAGTCGGTGAAGCGGCACTTCCGGGAGATGGGGCACGACACCCAGACCCAGGACTTCACCGTGGTCGGCGTCGGTGACATGTCCGGCGACGTGTTCGGCAACGGGATGCTGCTGTCGGAGCACATCCGGTTGGTGGCGGCCTTCGACCACCGGCACATCTTCCTGGACCCGGACCCGGACGCGGCCACCTCGTACGCCGAGCGGAAGCGGCTGTTCGACCTGCCCCGCTCGTCCTGGGAGGACTACGACCCGGAGCTGATCTCGGCCGGCGGCGGCATCTTCCCGCGTACCGCGAAGTCCATTCCGCTCACCCCGCAGGTCCGGGCGGCGATCGGGCTGGACGACGACGTCACGCAGCTCTCGCCGCAGGAGCTGATGAAGGCGATCCTGACCGCACCGGTGGACCTGTTCTGGAACGGCGGCATCGGCACCTACGTGAAGGCGTCGACGCAGACCAACGCCGAGGTGGGGGACAAGTCCAACGACGCGATCCGGGTGGACGGCAAGAGCCTGCGCTGCCGGGTGGTCGGCGAGGGCGGCAACCTGGGCTGCACCCAGCTCGGCCGGATCGAGTACGCGTTGACCGGCGGCCGGATCTACACCGACTTCATCGACAACGCGGCCGGGGTGGACTGCTCCGACCACGAGGTGAACATCAAGATCCTGCTGAACACGGCGGTCGCCGACGGGGCGCTGGACGTGCCGCAGCGGGACGAGTTGCTGGCGCAGATGACCGACGAGGTCGCCGAGCTGGTGCTGCGGGACAACTACGACCAGGCCCGGGCGATCAACAACGCCCAGGCGCAGGCCGCCTCGCTGCTCCCGGTGCACCGCCGGATGATCAACGAGCTGGAGCGGGCCGGCCAGCTCGACCGGGCGCTGGAGGCGCTGCCGCCGGACGAGGAACTGGCGGTCCGGACCGAGTCCGGACTGACCGCGCCCGAGTTCGCGGTGCTGCTGGCGTACGTCAAGATCGTGCTGGAGCGGGAGATCGTGGGCGAGGGGCTGGCCGACGAGGAGTGGACGACCGACATCCTGGTCAACTACTTCCCGACGCCGCTGCGCGAGCGCTTCGCCGACCGGATGGGCCAGCACCGGCTGCGCCGGGACATCGTCACCACCGTGCTGGTCAACGAGGTGATCAACCGGGGCGGCATCTCGTTCGTCTTCCGGGTGGTCGAGGAGACGGCCGCCTCGGCGGCGGACGTGCTGCGCGCCTACGTGGTGGTCAGCGAGGTGTTCGGGCTGCGGGACCTCTGGGACGCGGTCGAGGCGCTGGACAACCGGGTCTCGCCGGAGTTGCAGACGAACGTCTACCTGGACACCCGGCGGCTGCTCGACCGCGCGGTGCGCTGGCTGGTGACCAACCGGCGATCGCCGATCGACGTCCCGGCGGAGATCAGCCGGCTGCGGGACGGGGTCGCCCGCCTGCTGCCCGGTCTGGAGAACCTCTTCTACGGCAGCGAGCGGGAGGCGATCGTCGCCCACATCGACTCGATGACCGGGAAGGGGCTGCCGCGCGAGCTGGCCGAGCAGGCGACCCGCCTGATGTACAGCTTCGGGCTGCTCGACGTGGTGGAGACCGCCCAGGCCACCGGCCGGGACGTCAACGAGGTGGCCGGGGTCTACTTCGTGCTGTCGGACCGGTTCCGGGTGGACTCGCTGCTGTCGAAGATCTCCCTGCTGCCGCGGGAGGACCGCTGGCAGACGCTGGCCCGGATGGCGCTGCGCTACGACCTCTACGCCGCGCTGGCCGCGCTCACCGCGGAGGTCCTGGACTCCACGGCGGACAGCCTGCCGCCGCACGAGCGGGTGCAGGAGTGGGAGCAGGCGAACGCCACCTCGATCCACCGGGCGCACCGGGCGATGGGGGAGTTCGACGAGTCCCGGGCCGACCTGGCCGCCCTGTCGGTGCTGCTGCGGCAGATCCGTACCCTGGTGCGGACCTCCGCCGCGGCCTGACCCGCACGGCCGCGCCGTGCCGGTCGGCGTCATGTCGTCATGCTGGCGAAGACGATGACGTTGTCCAGGTAGCTGCCGGCGGCGCGGTCGAAGACACCGCCGCAGGTCACCACCCGCAGCGCGGGCTTGTCGCCGGGGCCGTAGACCAGGTCGGTGGGGAACGCCGTCTTCGGGTACGACTTCACCTCGTCGACGGTGAAGGTGACCTGGGAGCCGTCCTGGCGGGTGATCGTGATCGGGTCGCCCGGCTTCAACGAACCGAGGTTGAAGAAGACCGCCGGTCCGAGCTTGGCCGAGTCGACGTGGCCGACGACCACGGCGTTGCCGACCTCGCCGGGGCTGGGGCCGGGGGAGTACCAGCCGGCCCGCTGGGCCTGGTCCAGCGGGGGGACCTGAACGGTGCCGTCGGCATTGGTGCCGAGCGACATGATGTCGGCCTGTACGCCGATCCGGGGGATCGAGATGGTCGTCGGGGCGGACCGGGGCAGTCCGGTGGGGGCGGCGTCCGGTCCGGTGGACTCCGGCGCCGGGTCCTCGGTGGTCGCCTGGTCGGCGGCGTCCGGGTCGAGGCCGTCGGGGTCGGTGCCCTCGGCGCCCCCCGGTGCGGTGGTGACCGGGTCGGCGGGTCCGGCCTGGGCCAGCGGCTGGGGCGGGCGGGGCGGCGGCACGGTCCGCACGGACGCGCCGATCATGCCGGATCCCGCCATGGCGAGCAGGACGACGACGGCCGCGCCGGCGGCGCGCCACGGTCTCCCGTGACGGCCGCCGGCCGGTGTCGCCGTCAGGTCAGACGAGCCCATTGGCCCGGCGCCGACGCATCAGCACGATGCCACCCAGGGCGGCCGCGCCGACCATGCCCGCCCCGCCGGCGGCCATGCTCCGGTCGGTGCTGGTGGTGGTCATGCCACCGTCACCGCCGTCGACGTGACCCTTGGGCAGGACGACCAGCTCGCCCTCGCCGCACGAGCCCTTGAGCTCGTACTTGCCCGGACGGGCGTCCTCGGAGACGTGGGCCTCGCCGTAGTAGACGAAGTCCTTCTGGTGCTCCCAGCTCCCCTTGTCCTCGCCACGGCCGTGCTCGTCGCCCATGCCGTACTCGGACTCGTAGCCCTTGTGCGAGCCGTACTCGGATTCCTGGCCGTACTCGGAGCCGTAGCCCTTGTGCGAGCCGTACTCGGACTCCTGGCCGTACTCGGAGCCGTAGCCCTTGTGCGAGCCGTACTCCGACTCCTGGCCGTACTCGGAGCCGTAGCCCTTGTGCGAGCCGTACTCCGACTCCTGGCCGTACTCGGACTCGTGGTCCTTCTTCGAGCCGTACTCGGAGCCGCGGTCGCCCTTCGCGCCGTACCCGGACTCCTGGCCGTACTCCGACCCGTGCTTCATCTTGCCGTCACGGCCGTACTCGTCGCCCTGGCCGGCCTCTTCGTAGCTCGCCCAGTCGTGGCTGTCGTCGGCCATCATGCCGCCGCCCTTGCCGCCCGGCGCCGGGGGCTGGCCGCCCTCGGCCGGCGGCTGGTGCTCGTCCTTGCCCTGCTCCTCGCCCTTGCCGTGTTCGTCCTTGCCCTTTTCGTCCTTGCCGTGTTCGTCCTTGCCCTGCTCTTCGCCCTTGCCGTGTTCGTCCTTGCCCTGCTCCTCGCCCTTGCCCTCTTCCTCCCGGCCGTGCCGGTCCTTGCCGTCGGGGCCCTGGTCGGCGTCCTCTTCGCCCTTCCAGTCGCCGTGCCGGTCCTTGCCGTCGGGGCCGTGGTCGGCATCCTTCTCGCCCTTCCAGCCGCCGTGCTCCTCGCCGCCGTCCTCGCGTGCCGGGTGGAGCTTGACCTTCCCGGTGACCTTGGACCAGACGAAGGCGTGTTCCTGCGCCTCCGGGCAGATCTCGAGCAGCTTGACCTCGTCACCGGCACGCACCGCGTGCGGCTTGGCGAAGACCTTGCCTTCGTCCTCGCTGTGGTGGCCGTCCGCGTACGCGATTGCGGGGCTGAACACCAGCAGGGACGCGCCGCCGAGGGCGGCACCCGCGACGACCTTCCCGAGCATCTTGTTAGCCATGACTTGCGTCACTCCATCCCTCTTCGTCCTGAGCCCGACGACAGTCGAGCTACGTCCGACGTTAGACCGATTCGCGACTTATCCGAGGAAAGATTCGCGTATTGGAGTTTGCGGAAGCTAAGGGCCATAGGAGTGCTACGCCGCCTATGACGGTGTTGCGCCCTGCTCAGCGGTTGCGCCCCCGTCGGGTGGGCCGCCCCCTGACCAGTGCGTTCCGGGCTGCTCGGGCGGCTGCGGCCCGGTCGTGCCGCGCCGTCCGGTGGCCGCCAGGTGTCCGGCGGGTATCGAACCATTGCCATGGAAGCGCTCCCATGTAAGAATCGCTGCACGCGGTTCGGGGAGCCACACCGCGAGGTCAGGTGTCGAGGGCATCCGGGTCAACCGGGCGACATCGGGCAGTCCGACCGGCCGTCGCGCCGGTCGCGTCACCACCACCACCCGTCCGACCGTCCGGGTCGGGCATCCCCCGAAATACACCCCCGTGGTGCCGACGGTCGTCCGTACCGGACGTCCAGCGGGCCATTTCGCCGGGCCGTACGCGGATCCGGTCTCGCCCAAGGAGATCAGTGGCATGAATGTGTGGAGAAGGCTGTCCGGCCGAAACCGGGCGATCGCGCTGACCGGCGCGAGCGTCCTGGTCGCGGGCGGACTGGTGACCCTCCCGGTCACCGCGGCGCAGGCCGCGACGCAGTGTCAGGTGGACTACACCACCAGCGACTGGCCGGGTGGCTTCACCGGCACCGTCACCATCAAGAACCTCGGTGACCCGGTCAGCTCGTGGAACCTCGGCTTCACGTTCCCGACCACCAGCCAGAAGGTGCAGCAGGGCTGGTCGGCCAAGTGGTCGCAGACCGGCCAGAACGTCACCGCCACCAACGAGTCCTACAACGGCTCGCTGGCCAGCGGCGCCAGCACCACCATCGGGTTCAACGGCGCCTGGAGCGGCACCAACCCGAAGCCGACCCAGTTCACCCTGAACGGCACGGTCTGCAACGGCGGCACCCCGCCGACCACGACCCCGCCCACCAGCACGCCGCCGACGACTCCGCCGCCGACGACCCCGCCGCCGACGACGCCCCCGCCCACCACCCCGCCGCCCACGACCCCGCCGCCCACCACCACCCCGCCGGGGCAGAAGGTGGACAACCCCTACGCCGGGGTCAAGGGGTACGTGAACCCGGAGTGGAAGGCCAAGGCGGACGCCGAGCCGGGCGGCAGCCGGGTCTCGAACAACCCGACCGCGGTGTGGCTGGACCGGATCGCCGCCATCAAGGGCACCACCGACAGCAGCTCCAACGGTGCGATGGGCGTCCGGGACCACCTGGACAAGGCCCTCGCCCAGGGCGCCGGCTACATCCAGTTCGTCATCTACAACCTGCCCGGCCGGGACTGCGCCGCGCTGGCCTCCAACGGTGAGCTGGGTCCGGACGACCTGCCCCGCTACAAGAGCGAGTACATCGACCCGATCGCCGCGATCCAGGCCGACCCGAAGTACGCCGGCCTGCGGATCGTCAACATCATCGAGATCGACTCGCTGCCCAACCTGGTGACCAACACCTCCGGCCAGCCAGGCGGCACCGCGATGTGCGACACGGTCAAGGCCAACGGCGCCTACGTGAACGGTGTCGGCTACGCCCTGAACAAGCTGGGCGCCCTCGGCAACACCTACAACTACATCGACGCCGCGCACCACGGCTGGATCGGCTGGGACAGCAACTTCGGCCCGACCGCCAACCAGCTCCTGGCCGCCGCCACCGCGTCCGGCAGCACGGTGCACAACGTGCATGGCTTCATCGTGAACACGGCGAACTACTCCGCGCTCAAGGAGCCGTACATCAAGATCACCGACTCGGTGAACGGCCAGACCGTGCGGCAGTCCAAGTGGATCGACTGGAACCAGTACGTCGACGAGCTCACGTTCGCCCAGGCGTTCCGCAACAAGCTGGTCTCCATCGGCTTCGACAGCAACATCGGCATGCTGATCGACACCTCCCGCAACGGTTGGGGCGGCACCGCCCGGCCCACCGGCCCGGGCGCGACGACCAGCGTCGACACCTACGTCAACGGTGGCCGCATCGACCGCCGGATCCACGCCGGCAACTGGTGCAACCAGGCCGGGGCCGGCCTCGGCGAGCGTCCGAAGGCCAACCCGGAGCCGGGCATCGACGCCTACGTCTGGGTGAAGCCCCCGGGTGAGTCGGACGGCTCCAGCACCCTCATCCCGAACAACGAGGGCAAGGGCTTCGACCGGATGTGCGACCCGACCTACACCGGTAACGCCCGCAACGGCAACAGCATGAGCGGCGCCCTGCCGAACGCGCCGATCTCCGGCGCCTGGTTCTCCGCGCAGTTCCAGGAGCTCATGAAGAACGCCTACCCGGCGCTCTGACGAAGAACCGGCAGGCCTACCCGCCGCAGCGGGAGTGAGGCACCGCCGCGGCAGGTTCCCACGGGCCCCTGGTCCGACCGCGCACCGGTCGGACCAGGGGCCCCCGCCGTCCCGTCCCCCGTCCCGTCCCCCGTCCCCTCCCGTCCCGCTCCCCGCTCACCCGACCTCCCGGTCGATCATGGGGTTGGCGGCGTTTTCGATCTCCGGAACTGCCGCCAACCCCATGATCAACCCAGTTCGGGTGGGGTGGGGAGGGGAGGGGAGGGGGTCAGGGGACGGTTTTTTCGATGGCGGCGGGGCCCAGTTCGGCCAGGTCGCGGCGGGCGCGGTCGAGGTTCTCGGGGGTGAGGTCCTGGCCCCGGGCCATCACCAGGTCCTCCGGTTCCCACGGTTGTTCCGCGCCGGTACGGATGTTGTCGCCGCCGGCGCCGGTGCCCGTCCCGGTCGCCCCGGTGCCGGCCGCGTACGGGTCGCCCAGCAGGTCGGGGGAGCCGGTGTCGGGTACCGCGCCGTCGGGCTCGGTGAAGACAGGATTGTCCGGGTCGGTGCCGCCGGTCCGGAGCTGCGGCACGGTGCTGTCGTCGTCCACCGCGGCGGCCGCCTCGGGCGTCTCCTCCAGCGGTCGGTCCCGATCAGTCATGATGACCCTCCTCGTCCCGGACACGTTCCCTCGTCCCGGGTACCCCGTCGGGGGCGGGCCATGCGGGAAGGTCAGACCTCCCGGGCCTCCTCGGTGGTCGGCGGCCGGAGCGGGCGCAGCCACTGCCAGAGCAGCATCAGCAGCCCGAAGGCGAGCATCGCCAGCCCGGCCCAGAGGTTGATCCGTACCCCCTGCGCCTTGTCGATCTCGGCTGCCGAGTCGAAGATCCCGACCAGGCCGACGATCACCCCGTACGCGACGAAGAGCCCACCGATCACCCGGCGGATGTCGAAGAGCCGGGCCGCGGCGGACCGGGCGCGCTCGGCCTCGGTCTCCTCGACCTGCGGGTCGTGCGCCCGCTCGTTGCGGTGGTCCATGGTCAACCTCCTCAGGGTGGGTGGCCGGATCAGAAGACCGGGATGTAGAAGAGCGCGGCCAGGACCACCGCGATCGCCCCGAGCAGCACCGGGGAACGCCACCAGACCTGGTCGCCGGCCAGCACGTCGGCCTTCAGGTCGACGCCGCCCATGCCGTACACCAGGCCCTCCAACTCCTCGTTGCGCTTGGGCCGGGTGAGCGGGGTGATGACCGCGGCGACGACGGCCACCGTGACGAAGGCGAGCCCGGCACCCCAGAAGCTCTCCTCCAGGTCGGAGTTGAAGCTCAGCACCCCGGTCTTGTAGAGCAGGTAGGTCGCCACCGCCACGACCGTGCCGGACAGCAGCGACCAGAAGCCGGCCAGCGCGCTCATCCGCTTCCAGAACATGCCGATGATGAAGGTGGCGAAGAGCGGGGCGTTGAAGACCGAGAAGAGCGCCTGGATGTAGTTCATGATGTTGCTGAAGCCGGCGGCGATGAACGCCGTACCGATGCCGGCGAGCACCCCGACCACCGTCGCGATCCGGCCGATCCGCAGGTAGTACTCGTCCCCCCGGTCCCGGCGGACGTACTCCTGCCAGATGTCGTACGTGAAGACGGTGTTGAAGCCGCTCACGTTGGCCGCCATGCCGGCCATGAAGGACGCGACCAGGCCGGTCACCGCGACGCCCAGCACGCCGTTGGGGAGCAGGTCGCGCATGAGCAGCGGGATCGCGTTGTTGTAGACCATGTCGCCGGACTCGGCGCCCAGCCCCTTCACGGTGACCAGGGCGATCAGGCCGGGGATCACGGTGACCGCCGGGATCAGCAGCTTCGGGTACGCGGCGATGATCGGCGTCCGCCGGGCGGCGCTCATGTTCTTGGCCGACAGGGCGCGCTGCACCTCGGCGAAGTTGGTGGTCCAGTAGCCGAAGGAGAGCACGAAGCCGAGACCGAAGACGATGCCGAGCCAGTGCGCGCCGAGCGGGTTGTCGGTGCTGCCGGTGCCCTGCCAGGCGTGCAGGCCGGCCTCGCCGAGCTTCGAGTCCCGGACCGCGTCCATCAGACCGTTGACCCCGCCGACCTTGACCAGGCCGAGCACGGTGATCGGCACCAGCCCGGCCACGATCACGAAGAACTGGAGCACCTCGTTGTAGATCGCGCCGGAGAGCCCGCCGATGGTGATGTACGCCAGCACGATCACCGCGCCGACGATGATCGCCACCCAGAGCGGCCAGCCGAGCAGCGCCTGCATGATCAGCGCGAGGGCGTAGAGGTTCACCCCGGCGATGAGCATCTGCGCCACGGCGAAGGTGATCGCGTTGAGCAGGTGCGTCGGCCGGTTGAACCGCAGCCGCAGGTATTCCGGGACGCTGCGCACCCGGGAGCCGTAGTAGAAGGGCATCATCACGATGCCGAGGAAGACCATCGCCGGCACGGCGCCGATCCAGTAGTAGTGGACCGTCATCGCGCCGTACTGGGCGCCGTTGGCGGCCATCCCGATGATCTCCAGGGCGCCGAGGTTCGCCGAGACGAACGCCAGGCCGGTCACCCACGCGGGCAGCGACCGCCCGGAGAGGAAGAAGTCGACGCTGGTCCGGATCGCCCGACGGGCGGCGAAGCCGACCCCCAGCACGGTGACGAAATAGAGCGCCAGGATGCCGTAGTCCAGCGCGTTCATGTTCAACCGCAGGCCGCCGCCGTCGCCCATCCCGCCACCCCTCTTCCACGCCGGTAGTGCGCGGCTCCTACCCCGATGTCCGGACCTTCATGCCTGCCGGGCAGGAAACGGACAGCAGGACGCCCCGGCCGGAGCCGGCCGGGGCGTCCGTACGGGGCTCAGCGACCGAGGACGCGGTCCAGGAAGTCCCGGTAGTCGCGTACGGCCACCCGCAGCTGCTCGGTGTCCGCCGAGCCGGACTCCTGCCAGCCGCCCAGCTTGCTCTTCTGCGCGCGCAGCGCGGCGGAGAGCGCCTCGATGGCCTCCTCGACCAGCGACTGCGCCTCACCGACGGCGGCCTTCGGGTCGTCCACGAAGCGGAGCTGCACGCCGCGCCAGCGGTCCCGGAAGCCCTGCGCGGTCGCCGGGTCGAAGAGCGTGGCGGCGTCCGCGGGCACCGCACCGGGGGTGGGGCGGGCCGCCCCGGCCAGTCCCGCACCCGCCGCGACGCCGGCACCGCCCGTCGCGGTGTCGGTGTCCGGGTCGACCATGGTCGGCTCGGCGCTGCCGTACCCGGCGGCACCGGCACGCGGCGCGTCGTCGTCCCGCTCCGCCACCCGGTGGTCCCCGTCGCCGGCGTGCTCGGCCGCCCACCGGTCCCGGTCGTGCAACCGGTCGCCGGCCGTCGGGTCGGCCCGCTCGTCGTCGAACGCGTCGGTCCGCCCGGGAGCGCCGTCGCCCGGCATGGCGGTGTCCTCGGCGCGCGGGTCCCGCTCGTCCTCCGGACGGCCGCTCGCCATCGCCGAGGCGGCCACCGCGTCGCCGACCGTGGTGCGCCGAAGGCGGTCGGCAGCGGGGCGGGCTCGTGGAACTCGGGCCGGCCGTCCCGGTCGGCGTCGGCCGCCGATGCGGCGCGGAGCTCCCGCGCGTCGTACCCCCGGGTCTCGTCCGGATCGGCGGCCCGGCGCCCGTCGGCGACCGCCGGGTCGTCGAAGGTGCCCCGGTCGTCCAGCGCGTCCTCCGGTACGTCGGCGCGGGCGGCCCGGTCGCGCCGGGTCTCCCCGGGTACGTCCTCCGGGTGCGGCACCGGCACCGGTGCGGACCGGACGGCCTCCGGGTGCCCGTTCGTGACCTGCTGCTCTTCGGAACGCATCGCAGCCTCCTCAGCGGCTCGTGACGTCGGGCTGGTGGTCGGGGTGGTGCTGCTCGGGCTGCTGGCCGACCGGGTCCGTGCCGAGCAGGTCGGCGAAGAGGGCCCGGTAGTGCACGACCGCCTGGCGCAGCTCCTCGGTGCTGGCCTCGCCGCGCTCGTTGCGCAGCCGGATCTCGTGGGCGTCGCGGTAGTGGGTGAGGGTGCGGGCGTGCTCGACCGAGAGGTGCGCGATCTGGTCGGAGAAGTCGCCGGTCGGGTAGCCCCGCTCGGCGATCAGCCGGCTGACCAACTCGTCGGCGTCACCGACGGTCTCCGCCGGGGAGTCGACGAACCGGACCTGGAGTTCCTCCCAGGCGGCGGCGTACTTCGTCCGGGACTCCGGGCTGAGCGGGGTGAGTTCCAGCTCGGCGTGCCGGCGTTCCCGGTCCCGCAGCTCCCGCTCGGCGGCGCTGCGGCTGTCCCGCTCCTGCACGACCCGGTCGTACTCGGGCCCGAAGCGCTGCCTGAGGGCTCGGCGACGGCTCGCCACCACGGCGAACGCGGCCAGCGCCGCGAGCACCAGAACGACGACGACTATGACGACTACCTGCGTGGGCGACATGGCTCCTCCTTCGCCCGCTGGTATTCCCTCCGTCCGGTGATCGCCAATCCCGATCCGGGCCACTTTCCTGGCCGATTCCCCACTCTCGCGGCTTTCAGGCATCGGGACGCCGGGAACCGGTGTGGAGGGTGCCAGCGGACGGTAGGGACCACCGAGACGGCCGGTAGTGCATCGCGAATGGATTACGTATCCTTCCCAGGGTGCCCGAGCCGGGGCCCGGCGCCGCGGCCGGGACACCGCCCGGTCCGGTCCCGGTGCCACCCCTGCGACACCTTCCGGGCGAGGTCTGATGAACACCCGCGACTGGCCGATCCGCGCCAAGCTGACCGCGCTGGTCATCGGGCCGGTGAGCGCGCTGCTGGCACTGTGGATCTTCGCCACCACGCTCACCTTCGGGCCGGCCCTCGACCTGCTCGCCGCGCGCACCCTCCTCTATGACCTCGGCCGGCCCGGCGAGACCGTCGTCGCCGAGCTGCAACGCGAACGCCGGCTCTCGGTGGTCGAACTCGCCGGCACGACCGACCTGCCGGCCCTGACCGAGCAGCGGCTGCGTACCGACCGGGCGGTGGCCGACCTGCGCCGCCGGATCGACGGCGACGACCTGCGGGACGCGGCCGGCGACCTGCTCGACACCCGACTGGACCAGCTCGCCGGCGCGTTGGACGCGCTGCCCGCCGGGCGTGGCTTCATCGACCGGCGGCAGGTGGACCGGGCCGGGGCGCTCGGCCTCTACAGCGGAATGATCTCCTCGGCCTTCCAGGCGTTCTCCGCCATGGCCACCCTGCCCGACATGCAGCTCAACCGGGAGGCGCTGGCGCTCACCGCGCTCGGCCGATCCCGCGAGCTGCTCGGCCAGACCGACGCGTTGCTGGCCGGCGCGCTCACCGCCGGCCGGTACGCCGAGGGTGAGCACGCCCAGGTCGTGCAGACCATCAACAACCAGCGGTTCCTCGCCGAGACCGCGGTCGCCGACCTGCCCGGCCCGGGGCGCGCGGCCTACCAGCGGCTGACCGAGGGGGAGGCCTTCGTCCGGCTGCGCGGCCTCCAGGACTCCCTGGTCCGCACCCCCGACCTGCCCACCCGGCTCGACGTACGCACCTGGGAGGCCAGCCAGGCGACCGTCCAGCGGGAGTTGCGCGACTTCGAGCTGAGCCAGGCCGACGGGCTGGCCGAACGCTCCGTCCCGATGGCGGTCGGCATCCTGATCCGCCTCGCCGCCGCCGGGCTGCTCGGCCTGGCCGCGATCGTGGTCTGCGTACTGGTGGCGCTCCGGGTCGGCCGGTCGCTGGCCCGGCGGCTGACCGGGGTCCGCACCGCCGCGCTGGAGATGGCCGAGCAGCGGCTGCCCGACGTGGTCGCCCGGCTGCGCCGCGGCGAGGAGGTCGACGTCGCCCGGGAGGCCCCCGAGCTGGACCATGGCGCCGACGAGATCGGCCAGGTGGGCCGGGCCTTCAACGAGGTACGACGGACCGCCGTCCAGGCCGCCGTGGACGAGGTCACCCTGCGCCGCGGGCTGAACGACGTCTTCCTCAACATCGCCCGGCGCAGCCAGGGCCTGGTGCACCGGCAACTCGCCCTGCTCGACCGGCTGGAACGGCACACCGAGGACCCGGACGAGCTGGCCGGCCTCTTCCAGGTCGACCACCTCGCCACCCGGCTGCGCCGGCACGCCGAGGATCTCGTCATCCTCGCCGGTGCCGCGCCCGGCCGGGGCTGGCGCAACCCGGTCGCCACGGTCGACGTGATCCGCGGCGCGATCTCCGAGGTGGAGTCGTACGACCGGGTGGACGTCGGGGAAGTGCAGCCCGCCGGGGTGCTGGGCCGGGCGGTCGGTGACGTCATCCACCTGCTCGCCGAGCTGATCGAGAACGCCACCGCCTTCTCCCCGCCCGGCACCCGGGTCGACGTCACCGGTCAGGCCGTGTCCAACGGGTACGCCATCGAGGTCACCGACCACGGCCTCGGCATGTCGCCGCAGGCGCTCGACGACGCCAACCGGCGGCTGTCCCGCTCGCCCGACTTCGACCCGGCCGACAGCGCCCGGCTCGGCCACTTCGTGGTCGCCCGGCTCGCCGCCCGGCACGGCGTCCGGGTCCAGCTGCGCCCGGCCACCCCGGGCGGGGTCACCGCCGTCGTGCTCGTCCCGGCCGACCTGGTCACCGACGAGCCGGCCGTGGGGCCGGCCGGTCGGGACGGCGGGTCGACCGGCGACCAGCGGATGGCCAAGGTGACCCGGCTGAGCACCCTGCCCCGGCCGCGCAACGCCCGCCCGACCCGGGACCGGTCCGAGTCGGGCACCCCGGTGCTGCCCTTCGCGGCAGGCCGGGGCTCAGGCGTCGAGGCGCCCGCGGACGGCGACGGCCTGCCCCGCCGGGTACGCCGACGCGGCCCGGCCCGGCCCCGGCCGGCCGTCGCGGACACCCCGGCGCCCCGCCCGCCGGAGGAGGTACGCCGGACGATGTCCGCCCTCCAGGCCGGTACGGCGCGGGGCCGACGGGACGGTGCGCGGGCGATGACCGCCCCGACCGTCCCGCTCGCCCAGGTCAAGCCGATCGGGCCGGACCGGGCGGACGAGTCCTCCCCGCCGGAGCCGTCGGTGGCTCCGGACCTGCCGAACGCAACTGAGAGGGACGCCTAGTGGTGCACACGACGAGGCAGAACGCCGATCTCGACTGGTTGCTCGACGAGTTGGTGGCCCGGGTCCCGGCCGCCCGCCAGGCCGTGGTGCTCTCGGCGGACGGGCTGCTGCTCGGAGCCTCCGCCGAGCTGGACCGGACCGACGCGGAGCACCTCTGTGCGCTGGCCTCCGGCTTCTCCAGCCTGGCGAAGGGCGCCACCCGGCACCTGGCCGGCGGGGCGGTCCGGCAGACCGTGGTGGAGATGGACTCCGCGTACCTCTTCGTCACCGCCGCCGGCCAGGGCGCCTGCCTGGCCGTGGTGAGCGAGGCGGACGCGGACATCGGCCTGGTCGCGTACGAGATGGCGATGCTGGTGATCCGGGTGGGCGAGAACCTCAGCGCCCCGGCCCGGTCGTCGTCGGGTACGGCCCATGCGGACTGAGTCGCCGGGACCCCAGCACGAGTGGCTGGACGCGGCCGCCGGTCCGGTCGTGCGCCCGTACACCCTGACCGGCGGCCGGGTCCGGCCGCCGGTGGAGGGCTTCGACCTGGTCGCCTTCGTGCTGGCCACGGAGTCCGCCGACCCGGTCGGTCAGCCGGGGTTGCAGCCGGAGCACCGGCGCCTGGTCGAGCTGGCCCGACGGCCGGTGGCGGTGGCCGACCTCGCGGCCGACCTCGACCTCGCGGTCGGTGTGGTCCGGGTGCTCATCGGCGACCTGCTGGCCCGCCGGCTGGTCACCGTGCACCGGCCGCCGGCCGCCTCCCACCTGCCCGACGACAACATCCTCAAGGCGGTGGTCAGTGGACTCCGTGCGCTGTGACCGGGAGGCGGTCGGCCGGCCGGTCCCGCTGGCCCTGAAGATCCTCATCGCGGGCGGTTTCGGGGCCGGCAAGACGACGCTGGTCAGCGCGTTGAGCGAGGTCCGGCCGTTGCAGACCGAGGAGGTGCTGACCGACGCCGGGATCGGCACCGACGACCTCTCCGGGGTGGAGCAAAAGTCGACGACCACGGTGGCGATGGACTTCGGCCGGATCACCATCAACGACGATCTCCAGGTCTATCTCTTCGGCACCCCCGGCCAGGACCGGTTCTGGTTCCTCTGGGACGAGCTGGCCTTCGGGGCGCTCGGCGCGGTGGTGCTCGCCGACACCCGCCGGCTGGCCGACTGCTTCCCGTCGATCGACTACTTCGAGCAGCGGAACATCCCGTTCGTGGTCGGGGTGAACTGCTTCGACGGGTCCCGCCGGTTCAGCCTGGAGTCGGTCCGGGACGCGCTCGACCTGGACCTGGACGTGCCGCTGGTGCTCTGCGACGCCCGCGACCGGCAGTCCGGGAAGCTGGTGCTGATCTCGCTGGTCGAGCACGTCGCCCGGCAGCGGGGCGAGCCGGTCCCGGTCGGCTGAGGTCACCCGGTGGCGAACCGGTCGCGGAAAAGAGGGCTGAACCACCGGCTCGCCGGGAAGCCTCTGGTTGGATCGACGGAGGAACGGCGGAAGGTGGGATCCGGTGACCGGTCAGGGCGAGATCGTCCACATCGGCGGCTACACGGCGGACAGCGGTGGGCGGGCCGCGGGAATCGAGGCCGCCCGGCGCGACCCGGCGTCGGGGGAGCTGACCCCGATCGGTACGGCGGCGGTGACGCCGTCGCCGTCGTTTCTCGTCCGGCACCCGGCGCTACCGGTGGTCTATGCCGTCAACGAGCTGTCCGAGGGGCAGGTCAGCGCCTTCCGGGCGGCCCCCGACGGTGAGCTGACCGAACTCGGGGTGCGGCCCACCGGCGGTGCCGAGCCCTGTCACCTGGCGGTCGCGCCGGACGGTCGGCATCTCTTCGTCGCCAACTACGGCGGGGGCAGCGTGGCCGTCTTCCCGCTCGACGCGCAGGGTGTGCCGGGCGACCGCAGCGACCTGGTCCGGCACGAGGGGCACGGCGCGGATCCGGAGCGGCAGGACCGCGCCCACTGCCACATGGTCTCGCCCGATCCGGCCGGCGGGCCGCTGCTCGCCGTCGACCTGGGCACCGACTCGGTCTACCGCTACGACCTCGACGTCGCCTCCGGTCGGCTGGTGCCCCGCGCGCCGCGGGTGCGTACCCCGGCCGGCACGGGCCCCCGGCACCTGGCCCGGCACCCGGACGGCCGGCGGTGCTGGCTGGTCGGCGAGCTGGACGGCACGGTCACCGCGTACGACCTCTCCGACGGCACGCTGCACCAGCGGCAGCGGGTGGAGGCGAGCGGGCGGGCCGGGCACGTGCAGCCGTCGGAGGTCGCCGTCGGAGCGGACGGTCGCTTCCTCTACGTCGGCAACCGGGGCGTCGGCACGGTCTCGGTCTTCTCGCTCGCCGGTGCGGCACCGGAGCTGGTGGCCGAGGTCGACACCGGGGGCGAGTGGCCACGGCACTTCGCCCTGGCCGGGGCGCATCTCTATGTCGCCGACGAGCGCGCCGACATGATCCGGGTGTTCCGGGTGGATCCGGCCGACGGGTTGCCGGAGCCGGTGGGGGAGCCGGTGCTGACGCCCAGCCCCACCTGCGTACTGCCCTGGTCGTGAGCACGCAGCGGGGTCGGTCCGGCACCCTCCGGAGTGGACGACGCCACGGCAGGAGACCGAGCGACCACTCACCGTAGCAGTTTCGCGATCAACTGTTTCTCCTGCGTAACTTTCGTCCGAACGGTTATGGCAGTAACCCCACGAGATACGCAAGATGGTCAGCGTGTCAGGCCGCCATCGCATGCGTTCAAGCCTCCGCGGGGCAGGTGCCGCCGCGACGGCGACTGCTCTCGTCGCCGTCGTCGCCGGCTCCTGGTTCGGTTATCAGCAGCTGGCCGGGCCCTCGTGCTCGGGACAGATCCAGCTGTCGGTCGCGACCGCCCCGGAGATCGCCCCGGCGGTGAAGGCGGCGGCGGACCAGTGGGTCGCCGACGGAGCGGCGGTCGGGGGCACCTGCCTCGCCGTCAACGTCACCGCCGCCGAGCCGGTGGACGTGGCCGCCGCGGTGGCGACCAAGCACGGCGCCACCCTGGCCGGGGTCGGCCAGGCCAGCGGCACCGCGGTCACGCCGGACGTCTGGGTGCCGGACTCCTCGACCTGGCTGCTGCGGCTGCGCAACGGCGGGGCCACCGCCTTCGCCCCGGCCAACGGCGCCTCCATCGCCCGCAGCCCGATCGTGGTGGCGGTGCCCGAGCCGGTGGCCTCGGCCCGGCTGAACTGGCCCGACAAGAAGCTGACCTGGACCGACCTGCTGCGCCAGGTAACCAGCAGCAAGCCGTTGCGCGCCGGCATCGTCGAGCCGACCCAGGACGCGGCCGGCCTCTCCGGGCTGCTCTCGCTGACCGCGGCGGCGAGCGGCGGCGGCGGTGACGCGCAGAAGGCGATGACCGCCGCGTTCCGGGCGCTGGCCACCGGTCGGTCCGCGCTGCGGCAGGACCTCCTCGCGCGCTTCCCGCGCTCGTCCGACCCGGCGGCGATCGCCAACGGCCTCGGTGCCGCGGCGCTCTCCGAAGAGGACGTGATCGCGTACAACCAGACCAAGCCGCCGATCCAGCTGGCCGCGCTCTATCTGGAGCCGTCGCCGATGCCGCTGGACTACCCGTTCGCGGTGCTGCCCGGCATCGAGCCGGCGAAGGCGTCGGCCGCGAAGGTGCTCTTCGAGGTGCTCACCAAGCGGAACTTCCGGGACCGGCTGGCCGCCCAGTCGCTGCGCGGGCCGGACGGCAACTGGGGTGACGGTTTCAAGGCGCCCCAGGGTGCCCCCAGCCCGGCCAACGGCGGCGCGAGTGCCGTCCCGGCGACCGGCCAGGGCGGCACGGCGGGTCTCGACCCGGCCGCCATCCAGCGGGCCACCGCCACCTGGTCCGTGGCCACCCAGTCCGGTCGGATGCTCTGCGTCATCGACGTCTCCGGCTCGATGAAGCAGGTGGTGCCGAGCGCCGGCAGCGCGAACCGCGAGCAGGTCACGGTCGAGGCGGCCCGGCGGGGCCTGAGCCTCTTCGACGACTCCTGGTCGATCGGGCTCTGGACCTTCTCCACCAAGCTGAACGGCAACACCGACTACCGGCAGCTGGTGGGGATAAACCCGCTGTCCGGCAACCGGGGCGCGCTGGAGCAGGGCCTGGCCGGGATCCGGCCGTCCGACGGCAACACCGGCCTCTACGACACCATGCTGGCGGCCTACAAGGAGGTCCAGCGGGAGTGGGAGCCGGGCAAGGTCAACTCGGTGGTGCTCTTCACCGACGGCAAGAACGACGACGACAACGGGATCTCGCAGGCTGAGCTGCTCAAGCAGCTCGCCAAGATCAGGGACCCGGAGCAGCCGGTCCAGGTGGTCATCATCGGTATCGGTGCCGACGTCAGTCAGGCCGAGTTGAAGTCCATCACCAAGGTCACCGGGGGCGGCGCCTTCGTCACCGAGGACCCGGCCAAGATCGGCGACATCTTCCTCCAGGCGATCGCGCTGCGGCCGAACGCACCCCGCTGAGCCGCCAATCAGGATAGGGTGTGCCGCCGTACCGGGAACCCGGTACGGCGGCACGCTTCCCGGCCACGGGTGGGTCGGGAAAAGTGACGGCAATACGTCCGAAGCAATCGGCATTCATAATTATCGAGGCAAGATGTCGACGTGCCCCGGCACGGCCGATCCCGCCCGGGGCCGGCTGCCTCGCCGGGGCCGGCCTGAGCGAAGTGGGGAGGGCCGGTGACCTCGGCGACGCTGTTGACCCCCGCCAGGACCTCGTCCGGACCGGGCGGTCACCGTCCGGGACCGGCGGGCCGTGCCGACGAACGGGCGTACGTCCGGCTCCTGGTGGTCCTGGACACCTTCGTGCTGTCCCTGGCCATCCTGGTGGGATACGTCGCCCGGTTCGGCGAGGAGGAACCGAGCGGCTCGAAGATCCCGTACGTGGTCGTCGCGCCCGGCCTGCTGCTCGTCTGGCTCATCTCGCTCCGGGCGCTGCGCTGCTATGACGACCGGGTGCTCGGCTACGGCGCGGACGAGTACCGCCGGGTCAGCTCCGCCAGTCTCCGGTTGGCCGGTGGCATCGCGATCGCCGGCTACATCGCCGACGTCGGCGTCTCCCGGGGCTTCCTGGGCATCTCCTTCGCGGTCGGCACCCTGGGACTGGAGGTGGCCCGGTTCGCCGCCCGCAAGCGCCTGCACCGGGCCCGCGACCGGGGCGCCGGCTGGTCCCGCAAGGTGCTGGTGGTCGGCGACACCGCCCACGTGCTGGAACTGGTGCACACCCTGCGCCGCGAGCCGTACGCCGGCTATCAGGTGGTCGGCGCCTGCATCCCCGACGCCCTGCTCGCCCCGGTGCCGCAGCGCCTCGGCGACGTGCCGGTGGTCGGCTCGTTCCGTGGCATCCCCGAGGCGGCCACCGCCATCGGCGCCGACACCGTGGCCGTCACCGCCTCCGGCGAGCTGACCGCCACCCGGCTGCGCCGACTCGGCTGGCAGCTCGAGGGCACCGGTGTCGACCTGGTCGTCGCGCCCGCGCTGACCGACGTCGCCGGCCCCCGCATCCACACCCGCCCGGTGGCCGGCCTCCCGCTGATCCACGTCGAGGCACCCGAGTTCCGGGGCGCCCGGAAGCTGGTCAAGGGCTTCGTCGACCGGTCCATCTCGTTCGTCGCGCTGACCCTGCTGCTGCCGGTGCTGCTGTTCATCGCGCTCGCCATCAAGCTGGACAGCCGGGGCCCGGTGCTGTTCCGGCAGACCCGGGTCGGCCAGGGCGGCAAGGAGTTCGGCGTCTTCAAGTTCCGCACCATGGTGGTCAACGCCGACGCCCTGCTGGCCGAGCTGGCCGCGCGGAACGAGACCGACGGGCTGATGTTCAAGATGCGCGACGACCCTCGGGTCACCCGCGTCGGCAAGCTGCTGCGCAAGTGGTCGCTGGACGAGCTGCCCCAGCTCGCCAACGTGCTCTTCGGCCAGATGAGCCTGGTCGGACCCCGCCCCCCGCTGCCCAGCGAGGTGGCCCGGTACGACGGCGACGTGGCCCGCCGCCTGCTGGTCAAGCCCGGCATGACCGGGCTCTGGCAGGTCAGTGGCCGGTCCGACCTGAGCTGGGAGGACGGCATCCGGCTCGACCTCTACTACGTGGAGAACTGGTCGCTCGCCGCCGACCTGACCATCCTGTGGAAGACCTTCGGCGCGGTGGTCAACAGCCGCGGCGCGTACTGAGCCGCACCCCGGCGCGCGAGGCGTGCCGGGGTGCCGGCCGGCGGTCAGGGCTGCGGACCGAGCCAGTCGAGGCAGACCACCACCGCGTCGTCGACGAGGTCACCGGCGACGAAGGCGCGCAGGTCGCCGATGAGGGACCGGACGGCGTCCAGCGGTGCCATCGGCCCGGTCCGGCGCAGGAAGCGGTCCAGCGCCGTCTCGCCGTACCGGACCTGCTGCCCGGTGGCGTCGATGACGCCGTCGCTGACCACGAAGAGCCGGTCCCCACGGCGCAGCTGGAAGTGCTGCTCCCGGTAGTCGGTGTCCTCGAACATGCCGAGCGGGAACTGCTTCTCCAGGCTCTGTTCGCTGACGTCGCCGTCGCGGAGCAGGAGCAGCCGCGGCGAGCCGGCGTCGACCACGGTCAGCCGGCCCTCGGCCAGGTCCAGCTCGACCAGCAGCGCGGAGAGGTGCTGATCGCCCTGGTGCAGGGCATAGATCGCCTGGTCGGCCAGGGCGGCCTGGTCGGCCAGGTCCAGCTCGGCCCGGCGGGCGTTGCGCAGCGCGTGGGTGGCGAGCGTGGTGAGCAGCGAGGCGGCCACCCCCTCACCGGCCCCGTTGATCACGGTCAGCCAGAGCCGGTGCCCGTCGTCGGACCAGTCGAAGCTGTCGCCCCGCACCGCGTACGCCGGTTCGAGCTGACCGGCCAGGCTGAACGACGGCCGGATCCGGCTGCGGCCGGGCAGCAGCTCCCACTGCATCTCGGCGGCGAGCGTGAGCCGCTGGGTGCGCCGGGCGGACAGGTAGACGTCCGTGCTGGCGGTCACCGCGGCCACCTCGTGCCCGAAGGCGGTGGCGAGTTCGTCCAGCGCGGGCAGGACGGCGGGATCGGCGGGCACCGGGGACAGCCGCAGCACCCCGCGCCGCTCGCCCCGCATGCCCACCGGGAACCATCCGGTGCCGTCGTTGACGATCGGCTCCTGGTGGTCGAAGCACCGCCAGGCCGGGTGCCCCGGCGCGCTGATCGACTCGCCGCCGCGCAGCGGGAGCAGCACCGACAGCCGGTAGTCGACCTGGAACAGCTCCGCCTCGGCGATCCCGTACGACCGTTTCAGCTCGGCCGCGAGCCGGTCGAGCAGAAGATCGGCCGGTGCCTCGGTGAGGGTCCGGCGGGCCTGTTCCTCCGGTCCGCTCATCTTTGCTCCTTTGCACAGGTCGTCGGCCTGATGGGCCGGGTAGTCTCGGGCCCACCATGGCCGAAGAACACGGTCCCTACGGACCAGAAGCGAGTATGGCTGCCGCTCTCGACGAGGCGGCGGGCACCCTGCTGGCTGTCTGGGAGGCGGCCCGGGAGCGGACCGGCACCCGGCTCTCCGGCGCCCAGTTACGCGCTGTCATGGTCGTCGAGCAGCACGACGGGATCAACCTCCGCCGGCTGGCGACCCAACTGGACATGCTGCTCTCCTCGGCCAGCCGACTCTGCGACCGGCTGGTCGCGGCGGGCATGCTGGAGCGCGAACCGGGCCGGTTCGACCGGCGGGAGATCTCCCTGCACCTCACCCCGGAGGCGGTCCGCGTCCTGGCCGAGCTGCGCGCCGCCCGCCGAGACCGGCTGGAGCGGGTGCTGGCCGGGATGAGCCCGGAGGGGCGGGCCGAGCTGATCCGGGGGGTGGCGGAGTTCAACGAGGTCGTCCGGGGGCGGGAGACCCGGGAGGGCAGCTGGCCGGTCCTCCAGTCCGCCGGGGAACGGTCGGCGGAGCCGGGCGGCCACCCACCGGTGGCGCGTACCGCCTGACCGGGCCCGCTCAGTTCCGGGCGGTCGCCGCCCGGGCGAGCCGCAGGTGGTGGCCGGCCCGGGGATGCTCGGCCAGGGTCTGCGCGCAGCTCGCGAGCACCGCGTCGAGCAGCGGCCGGCCGCCGCGTGCGGCGAGCGCCTCGTCCTGCCAGCGGACGTGGTCGACCAGCAGCTCCGGGTCACCGACCCGGATCGCCGCCGCCAGGGCGTCCACCAGGTGGGCCACGCCGGTGGCGATGTCCTCGGCGGCCTCCTCGGCCGGGTCGACGGCGCGCAGGGCCGCGTGGACCACCTCCCGGCGGCGGCGCAGCACGGCCACGTACTCGTCGTCGCCGGCCGGCGCGCCGGGACCGGTGTGGTGGTCGGTGAAGACCTGCCGGTCCAGCAGCCGGACCGCGTCCCCGGGCGGTGGCACCCCAGGCCGCCGCCCCGATCCCGGCGGCCCACCGGCCGTCCGGGCCGAAGCCGGGGCCGCCCGCGACGACCGGCACCCCCGCGGCACGGCAGGACTCCACCATCCGGGCGGCGCGGATCAGGCGGGTGGGCTGCACGCAACTGAGCAGCACCGCGTCGGGTCCGGTCTGGTGCAGGTAGGAGACCAGGTGCCGGGCGGGCACGCTGGCGCCCAGGAAGGTCACCCGCCAGCCGGCTGCCCGGACCACCTCGGCCACGATGCGGGCGGCCAGCGCGTGCCACTCGCCCTCGACGCAGGCCGTCACCACGTGTCCGCGGCGCGGGACGGCGGTGACCCGGGCCGCCACCGCACCCACCACCACCTCGCTGACGTGCGTCGCGGCGTGTTCCCGGGCGACGCTCCAGGACCCGGTCAGCCAGCGTCGGCCGATCTCCCGCTGTGCCTCGGCGACCACGTCCACCAGGACGTCGGCCACCGGGACACCCGCGTCGAGCAGCCCGGCCACCAGGTCGACCGCGTCGGCCTGGTCGGCCCGGTCCAGGCAGTCGAGGTACGCCTCGACGGTGCCCGGCCCGATCCCACCGGTGGCCGTCCCGCTCACGCGGGTGCCGCCGCCACGGCCAGCATCGCGATGTCGTCGTGGACCTGCCCGTCCAGCCACTCGTCGACCAGTTGCAGCAGCCGCTCGACCAGCACGGCCGGGGGCAGGCCGGCGACCGAGCGGACCGCGGAGAGCAGCCGGCCGTCGCCGAACATGGCCAGCTCGCCCGGACCGCCCCGCGCCTCGGTCACCCCGTCGGTGTACGCGAGCAGCACCTCTCCGGGCGCCAGCCGCACCTGCGCCGCCGCGAAGCGGGCCGTGGCGAACGCGCCGACGGGCATGCCGCCCACCTGCACCGGCTCGACGGTCCGGTCGGCGCGGACCACCAGCGGCGACGGGTGACCCCCGCCGGCCAGGGTGACCAGCAGTCCGCCGTCCGGTTCGCGGGTGAGCCCGCCGAGCAGCAGGGTGGTGAACTGGCTGCGCCGGGCGGCGTCGGGCGCGTCGAGCAGCGCCCGGTTGAGCAGCTCGATCAGCTCCAGCGGACGCTGTTCGACCAGCCGCAGGGTCTGCAACGACTGGCGTACCCGGCCGGTCAGCACGGCGGCGCCGACGCCCTTGCCGCAGACGTCGCCGAGGGCGAACAGCGCCCCTGAGGCGGTGCGGAACACGTCGTAGAAGTCGCCGCCGATGCGCAGGCTGTCCCCGGCGGCGCGGTAACCACCGGCCAGTCGCATCCCGGGCACCGTGGGCAGCTCCGGCGGCAGCAGGCTGTGCTGCAGCACCCGGGCCAGGTGGGTCTGCTCGCCGTAGAGGTCCGCGGCGGCCAGGGCGGCACCGGCGCGGGCGGCGAACTCCCGGGCCAGTTCGATCTCCCGCTGGTCGAAACCGGGGCGTTCGGCGTGGCGGATCAGCAGCAGCGCGCCGGCCGGGCCGCCGGCGCTGAGCATCGGGCTGACCAGCACCGTGCCGGGCCGGCCGAAGCCGTCGGGCAGCAGGTCGGCCAGGTGGGCCAGTTCGGCGTCCAGCCACGGGCTGGGGTCGGTGGCGTCACCGTCGAGTGCCTCGGCGAGTCCGGGCACGGCGTCGGCGAGCGCCCAGGTGCCGATCCCGGTGGTCGGGGCGCGTTCACCCTCGGCGTACCGGAGCCAGTGCGGCTGGTCCTCGGCGGGCGGCGGCGGGCGGTGGACGACCAGCGCGACGTCGGCGAGGTAGGGCACCGGCAGGGTGGCGGCCGTGCGCAGCGTCTGGTCCCGGTGCAGGGAGAGGCCGAGCCGGCTGCCGGCCTGGGCCAGGAAGGCGGTACGGGAGCGCTCGGCCAGCAGCGCGTCGGTGCGGGCCTGCTCCTCGGTGATGTCCCGCACGTACCAGGCGCAGCCAGTGGCCAGGGCGCGGCGGACCCCGCGCAACCGGCGGCCGCGGTGCTCCAGGTCGACGGTGTCGGCACCGGACCGCGTCGCGTGGGCCAGCGGGTCGATCGCGCAGCGGGCCAGGTCGGTGCCGGGGGTGAGGTCGGGGAGGAGTTCGACCGCCATCGCGTTGACCAGGGTCACCACGCCGGCGGGGTCGGTGGTGACGATCGCCTCGGCGAGACCGTCCAGCAGTTCCCGGGCCAGTCTCGAGTCGGCCGGCAGCGGGCTCTCGGCGGGACGCCGGGTGCGGGGCCGGGACGCCTGCCCGCCGCCGCTTACCGGTCCGGCGAGACCACCCCGGCGGGCGGTCGTCACCGCTGCTCGCCGGGCGCCCGGGTCCGTCGACCTGTGCGCATGCTGTTCGTGGACTCCTCGCTCGGGTGGTGGCGTCCGGGCAAGCGTACCGACGCGGGACGGCGATCGCCCATCGAGGAACGGGCCGGGTCAGCGCGTCCGGGCGAGCCAGCCGGCCGGTCGGTCGATGATCCGGCGGACCACCGAGGTGGCCCCGCCGACGGCCGCGGACCGGGCGCCGAGCGCCGCCGGGCGGACGGTCACCGGGGACCAGGCCGCGGTGAGCACCCGGCGGGACAGTTCGGCCACCACCGGCGGGCGCAGCCACGGCGCGAGGGGGGCGTATCCGCCGCCGAGGACCACGGTGTCCAGATCCAGCAGGTTCACCACGCCCGCGACGGCCACCCCGAGGGCGGTGCCCGCGTCGGTCAGCGCGGTCAGGGTGGCGGGGTCACCGGCCCGGGCCAGGTCGGCCAGCCGGGTGGCGGCGATGTCGGCGGGCAGGTCGGCGCCGGCCAGTCCGGCGGCGGCGAGGACGGCCTCCTGGCCCGCGTACCGCTCCAGGCAGCCCTGGCCGCCGCACCGGCACGGCCGCCCCTGCGGGTGTACGGGGATGTGACCGATCTCGCCGCTCCAGCCGCGGGCACCCCGGTAGAGCGCGCCGTCGAGGACGATCCCGGCGCCGATGCCGATCTCGCCGGAGATGTGCAGGAAGCTCCCGGCGCCGGGCGGTCCGGCGTGCAGTTCGCCGAGGGCGGCCAGGTTGGCCTCGTTCTCGACCACCAGCGGCGGGATCCCGTCCACCGGTTCGGCCAGCCGGTGACCGGCGAGCAGCCCCGGGACGTCGACGTCCCGCCAGCCGAGGTTGGGCGCGAGCCGGACCAGGCCGTCGGCGTCGACCAGGCCGGGCACGGCGAGGGCCGCGCCGGCCGGGGTCAGTCCGTCGCGTACGGCCGCGGTGTGCGCGGCGGCGGCGAGCGCGGCGAGCCGGGCCAGCGTGTCGGCGGGGGAGACCGGGCGCAGGTCGGCGCGTTCGACCACGTGGTGGCGGACCGTGCCGGTCAGGTCGACCACGCAGGCGGCGAGGTAGTCGACGTTGATCTCCAGGCCGAGCCCGGCCGGGCCGTGGTCGGCCAGCACCAGGCCGCGCGCGGGCGGCCCGCCCCGGTACGCGGTGCCGGGTCGGCCTCGGCGACCAGCCGGCCGTCGAGCAGATCCTCGACGACGGCCGAGACGGTGGCCCGGGTGAGCCCGGTGGCGGCGGCGAGGTCGGCCCGCGACGGCGGACGGTCGGCGGCGGCGATCCGCCCGAGCACCACGGCGAGGTTGAGCTCGCGCAGAGTTCCCTGCCGGACGGCTCCGGCGGTGCTGGCGCTAGTCACCGCTTGACAGTGCCACACCGCGGTCATTTAATTCAACCACTGAACAAATTTGTGGACGACACCCCGGAGGTCTGCCATGGCACCCCGTCCCACCCCCGCCGACAAGTTCTCCTTCGGTCTCTGGACGGTGGGCTGGCAGGCCCGCGACCCGTTCGGCGACCCCACCCGCCCCGCGCTGGACCCGGTCGAGGCGGTGCACCGGCTGGCCGAGCTCGGCGCGTACGGGATCACCTTCCACGACGACGACCTGGTCCCCTTCGGCGCGGACGCCGCCACCCGCGACGCCCACCTGGCCCGGTTCCGCAAGGCCCTCGACGAGACCGGCCTGGTCGTCCCGATGGTCACCACGAACCTCTTCACCCACCCCGTCTTCAAGGACGGCGGCTTCACCAGCAACGACCGCGACGTCCGCCGGTACGCGCTGCGCAAGGTGCTGCGCAACGTCGACCTCGCCGCCGAGCTGGGCGCGAAGACGTTCGTCATGTGGGGCGGCCGGGAGGGCGCCGAGTACGACCTGGCCAAGGACGTCCGCGCCGCGCTGGACCGCTACCGGGAGGCCGTCGACCTGCTCTGCCAGTACGTCGTCGACAACGGCTACGACCTGCGCTTCGCCATCGAGCCCAAGCCGAACGAGCCGCGCGGCGACATCCTGCTGCCCACCGTCGGGCACGCGCTCGCGTTCATCTCCACCCTGGCCCGCCCCGAGCTGGTCGGGCTCAACCCGGAGGTCGGCCACGAGCAGATGGCCGGGCTGAACTTCGCGCACGGCATCGCCCAGGCCCTCTGGCAGGGCAAGCTGTTCCACATCGACCTCAACGGCCAGCGCGGCATCAAGTACGACCAGGACCTGGTCTTCGGTCACGGTGACCTGCTCAACGCGTTCGCCCTGGTGGACCTGCTGGAGCACGGCGGCCCCGACGGCGGCCCCGCCTACGACGGGCCCCGGCACTTCGACTACAAGCCGTCCCGCACCGAGGACATGACCGGCGTGTGGGCCTCGGCCGAGGCGAACATGCGGACGTACCTGCTGCTCAAGGAGCGGGCCGCGGCGTTCCGGGCCGACCCGGAGGTGGCCGAGGCCCTCGCCGCCAGCCGGGTCGCCGACCTGGCCACGCCGACGCTGAATCCGGGGGAGGGCCACGTCGAGCTGCTCGCCGACCGGTCCGCGTTCGAGGACTTCGACCCGGAGCCGGCCGGCGCGAAGGGTTACGGCTTCGTCCGGCTCAACCAGCTCGCCGTCGAGCACCTGCTCGGCGCGCGCTGAGGCGGGCCGACATGCCGCTCGTCGCCGGGGTGGACTCCTCCACCCAGTCCTGCAAGGTGGTCGTCCGGGACGCGGAGACCGGCGCGCTGGTCCGGCAGGGCCGCGCCCCGCACCCGGACGGCACGGAGGTCGACCCGGAGGCCTGGTGGACGGCCCTGACGACGGCCGTCGAGGCGGCCGGCGGGCTGGCCGACGTGGCGGCCGTCTCGGTGGCCGGGCAGCAGCACGGCATGGTCTGCCTGGACGAGGCCGGCCGGGTGGTCCGGCCGGCGCTGCTGTGGAACGACACCCGCTCGGCCGGCGCGGCCGACGAGCTGATCGCCGAGGCGGGTGGCGGGCCGGTCGGCCGCCGGTTCTGGGCGGACGCGGTCGGTTCGGTGCCGGTGGCCAGCTTCACCGTCACCAAGCTGCGCTGGCTGGCCCGGCACGAGCCGGCGAACGCCGAGCGGGTGGCCGCGGTCTGCCTGCCGCACGACTGGCTGACCTGGCGGCTGGCCGGTGCACCCGGCCTGGCCGGGCTACGCACCGACCGGGGTGACGCCAGCGGCACCGGCTACTGGTCCCCGGCCACCGGCGACTACCGCCTCGACCTGCTCGAACAGGCCTCCGGCCGGCGGCTGCACCTGCCGACCGTGCTCGGCCCGGCCGAGCCGGCGGGCCGGCTGGACCCGGCGGCCCTCGCCGGTGCCGGGCCGACCGACCGGGCGTCGGCGAGCGGACCGGATGTGCTGCTCGGCCCGGGCACCGGGGACAACGCCGCCGCCGCGCTCGGCGTCGGCGCCGGCCCCGGCGACGTGGTCGTCTCGATCGGCACCTCCGGCACGGTCTTCGCGGTGGCCGACGCGCCCGCCGCCGACCCGTCCGGCGCGGTGGCCGGCTTCGCCGACGCCACCGGCCGGTTCCTGCCGCTGGTCTGCACACTCAACGCGGCCCGGGTGCTCGACGCCGCGGCGACCCTGCTGCGGGTCGGCCTCGACGAGCTGGGCGAGCTGGCACTGGCCGCCCCGCCCGGCGCGGACGGACTGGTCATGGTGCCCTACCTGGAGGGGGAGCGGACCCCGAACAAGCCACTCGCCACCGGGGCGGTGCACGGCCTGACCCTGGCCAACACCACCCCCGCCCACCTGGCCCGGGCCGCCGTCGAGGGGATGCTCTGCGCGCTCGCCGACGGCCTGGACGCGTTGACCGCCCAGGGCGCCACCGTGGAGCGGGTCGTCCTGGTCGGCGGCGGGGCCCGCTCGGCGGCCGTACGCCGGATCGCCCCGCAGGTCTTCGGCCGGCCCGTGGTGGTCCCGCCACCCGGGGAGTACGTCGCCGACGGCGCGGCCCGCCAGGCCGCCTGGCTCGCCCTGGGCGGCGCGGCGCCACCGGAGTGGACCCTCGCCGACACGCAGGAGTACGCGGCCGAGCCCGTCCCGGCCATCCGCGAGCAGTACGCGCGGGCCCGCGACCACACCGTCGACCGCTCCGGCGGCGAGTGACCCGTCGGGAGCCCGCCCGGTCCCCGAGTGACCCCTTCGCCCGGCCCGGCGGGGTGACCCCGTCGCCGGGCCGGACGGGTGACCGGACCGGCGTGCCGGCAGGGGTTCGTCATCCGGCCGTGACCTGCTCCTGGTTGGCTGCCGGACATGACCGGCAGCAGGACGTCCCGACGCGGGAACGCGGCGCACCGCCTCTACAGCGTCGTCGTCTTCGTGCTCCTCGCGTCGCTGGACAACGTGGCGATCGGCCTGGTCCCACCCCTGTACGGGCCGATCTCCGCCGGGCTGGACGTGTCGCAGCGCCTGCTCGGCCTGGTCACCGCGGCGAGCTTCCTGGTCAGCGCGGTGGCCGCAGTGGGCTGGGCGTACGTCGGCGACCGCACCGACCGCAAGCCGCTGCTGATGGTCGGCACGCTGATCTGGGCGGCCGGCACCGGCGGCAGCGCACTGGCCGGGAACTATCCGATCTTCCTGGCCGCCCAGTTGCTCGCCGCGGTCGGGCTGGGCGCGGTCGGCTCGGTCGGCTTCTCGGTCGTCACCGACCTGATCTCGCCGCGGCGGCGGGGCCTGGTGATGAGCTTCTGGGGACTGTCCCAGGGGGTCGGCACGCTGGCCGGCACGCTGACCGGGGGCATCCTCGGCGCCGTCGACTGGCGGCGACCGTTCGCGCTGCTCGCCGTGCTGGGGCTGGCCGCCACGGTGGCGTACCTGTTCACCTACGACGTACGCCGGGGCCAGAGCGAACCGGAACTGGCCGCCGCGATCGACGCCGGGGCCGAGTACGACTACCGGATCAGCCGCGCCGACCTGCCCCGGATCCTCGCCCGCCGGACCAACCGCTGGCTGGTGCTGCAGGGGCTCACCGCGCAGGCCGCGTTCGGCTCGCTGGTCTGGCTGCCGGTGCTCTTCGCCGAGCGGGCCCGGGCGCAGGGCTACTCGCCGGCCACCGCCGTGGTGGTGGGCAGCGTCTTCGCCACCCTGTTCCAGCTCGGCGGGGTGCTCTCCATCGTGGGTGGCCTGGCCGGCGACGCGCTGCAACGGCGTACCCCCAGCGGCCGGGCCCTGGTCGCGGCGGTGGGCATCCTCGCGGCGCTGCCGTTCTACCTGGTCCTGTTCTTCGTGCCGGTACGCATCGACGTGCCGGACGGCGCCGGCTCCGGCGCGGTGATCGCCGCGGTGCTGGCCAGCGTGGTCACCGAGCCCACGGTGGGGTTGAGCCTGCTCACCGCCGTGGTCGCGCTGGCGCTCACCTCGGCGAACTCGCCGAACTGGTTCGCGCTGATCGCCGACGTCAACCCGCCCGAGCACCGGGGCACCGTCTACAGCCTCGGCAACCTGGTCAACGGGGTCGGCCGGGCGGCCGGCAACGGCCTGGTCGGGGTGGCCTTCCACGGGCTGCGGGCGGCGTTCCCGCCGCCGCTGAACTTCGCGGTCGGGCTGGCCGCCTTCCAGCTCTTCTTCATCCCCACCGGGATCATGTACTGGCTGGCCGCCCGCACCTCACCCGGCGACATCGACTCCGTCCACGCCCTCCTGCACCGCCGCGCCGACCACCTCTGACCGCGCTCCTTCCGCGCCGCCGCGACCGCCCCACCCGCGACCGCCCTCATTCACGACCGCCCTCATTCACGGAAAGAGTGGCCTCCCCACGCCGGGAAGCCACTCTTTCCGTGAAATTGCGGTGCGGTCGCGCGACGGGTCGGTCGCGCGGGTTGCGGGCGGGTGAGGGGTCAGGCGCGGAACCAGGCCGTGACGTCGGTGGGGACGCGGCCGTCGTCGTCGAGGGGGGCGCTGGACACCAGCAGCTCCGCGCCGGCCGGCGCGGGCACCGGGGCGGTGCCGAAGTTGGTGAGCACGGTGAGGCCGTTGTTGGTGAAGGTCAGCACCTCGTCACCGGAGGCGAGCCAGCGCAGCGTGCCCCGGCCCAGCTCGTGCTCGTGCCGCAGCCGCAGCGCCGTCCGGTACAGCTCGTACGTCGAGCCGGGCACGCCCTCCTGCCGGTCGAGGGCGTACTCGGCCCAGGACTCCGGCTGCGGCAGCCAGCTCGCGTCGGTCGGGCCGAAGCCGTACGACGGGGCGTCGGCCTCCCACGGGATCGGCACCCGGCAGCCGTCCCGGCCGCGCTGGGTGTGACCGCTGCGCTCCCAGGTCGGGTCCTGGCGGGCCTCGTCGGGCAGCGTGGTGTGCTCCGGCAGGCCCAGCTCCTCGCCCTGGTAGAGGTAGGCGGAGCCGGGCAGGGCCAGCATCAGCAGGCTGGCCGCGCGGGCCCGGCGCAGGCCGAGCGCGGCGTCCGGCTGCGGGTCGCCGATGCCGATGCCGTTCGGGCGGCCACCACTGATCGGCAGCCCGAGCCGGGAGGCGTGCCGGACCACGTCGTGGTTGGAGAGCACCCAGGTGGTCGGGGCGCCCACCGCGTCGGTGGCCTCCAGCGAGCGGGTGATCACCGCGTACTGGGCCGGGGCGGTCCAGGAGGCGAGCAGGTACTCGAAGTTGAACGCCTGGTGCATCTCGTCGGGGCGGACGTAGCGGGCCAGCCGCTCGGCCGGCTCCACCCACGCCTCGGCGACCAGGATCCGCTCGCCGTCGTAGGAGTCGAGCAGCCGCCGCCACTCCCGGTAGATCTCGTGCACGCCGTCCTGGTCCCACATCGGCGGGCGCGGCTTGTCCACCTCGTTGCCGGAGAGGATCTCCTGCGGCTCCTGCCAGTCGGCCAGGTCGGCCTGCTTGATCAGGCCGTGCGCCACGTCCACCCGGAAACCGTCGACGCCCCGGTCCAGCCAGAACCGCAGGACGTCCAGGAACTCGGTGCGGACCTCGGGGTTGTCCCAGTTCAGGTCGGGCTGGCCGGTGTCGAACAGGTGCAGGTACCACTGCCCGTCGGCCACCCGGGTCCAGGCGGGTCCGCCGAAGACGCTCTGCCAGTCGTTCGGCGGCTCGGCGCCGTCCGGGCCCTTACCGTCCCGGAAGACGTACCGCTGCCGGGCGGGGCTGCCCGGCGCGGCGGCCAGGGCCTCGACGAACCAGCGGTGCGCGGAGGAGGTGTGGTTGGGCACCAGGTCGACGATCACCCGCAGGCCGCGGCTCTTCGCCTCGGCGATCATCGCGTCGGCGTCGGCGAGCGTGCCGAAGAGCGGGTCGACGTCCCGGTAGTCGGCCACGTCGTAGCCGGCGTCGGCCTGCGGCGACGGATAGAACGGCGACAGCCAGACCGCGTCGACGCCCAGCTCGGCGAGGTGACCGAGGCGGGCGGTGATGCCGGGGAGGTCGCCGATCCCGTCGCCGTTCGAGTCGGCGAAGGAGCGCGGGTAGATCTGGTAGATGACGGCCTCGGTCCACCAGCCGGTGGCCGGGGCGCCGGCCGTCTCCTGCTGCGTCGCGTTCACGTCGGTGTTCAGAGCCTTCTCCCCTTGTGTCGTGCCGTGCCGTCCGGGCCCGGACTTCTGCTGCGTCCGGCCGCCACCCGGGCGGACGGGTCCGTTCAGTGTGCCCGCGGCGGGGCGGTCGATTCACGCACCACCAGGCGAGTGGGCAGGATCACCGGCGCCGCCGGCTGGTCGCCGTCGGTGCGCGGCTGGGGCACCTGACCGGCGTACGGGTCGGCGCTGCGGGCGCCGAGCGGGTCGAGCAGGATCCGGGCGGCGAGCAGCCCTTGCTCGGCCGCCGGTTGGGCGATGGTGCTCAGGCCCAGCACCCCGGCCAGGTCGTGGTCGTCGATGCCGATCACGCTCACGTCCTGCGGCACCCGCAGGCCCGCGTCGCGCAGCGCGGTCATCGCGCCCATCGCCATCTCGTCGCAGGCCGCGAAGATCGCGGTCGGCGGTTCGCCCCGGGCCAGCAGCTCGGCGGCGGCCCGGTTGCCGCCGTCGATGGTGAACTGCGACTCCACGTCCAGGCCCGGGTCGGGGCGCAGGCCGGCCGCCCGCAGCGCCTCCTGGTAGCCGCGCCGCCGGTCCAGGTGCGTGGTGAAGGCCAGCTCGTCGTCCGGGTCGCCGGAGATGTGCGCGATCCGGGTGTGACCCAGGTCGAGCAGGTGCCGGGTGGCGGTCCGGGCGGCGGCCACGTCGTCGATCCGCACGCACGGCCAGCCGGGTACGCCGCTGCCGGAGCTGATGGTGACACCGGGGATGTCCAGCTTGGTCAGCGCGGCGACGTCGGCGGGGCGCAGCGGGGTGGCGACCAGGATGACCGCGTCGACCCGCTTGTGCAGGCTGGCGGTCCGCAGCACCCGTTGTCGGGTCTGCTCGCGACCACCGAGGTTGTAGAGCAGCAGGTCGTAACCGGACTGGTGGAGGAACTCCTCGACCGACTCGACGACCGTGCCGAAGAACCACCGGGTGATCCGGGGGACCACCACGGCGACGGTGCCGGTGCGTCCGCCGGCCAGCCGGGAGGCGCTCGGCGAGACCGCGTACTGGAGCTGCTCGGCGGCGGCGAGCACCCGGCGGCGGGTCGCGGCCGAGACCGTCGGCAGCCCCCGCAGTGCCCGGGAGACGGTGGCCGTGGAGACCCCGGCCAGGCGGGCGACATCGTCAATCTTCGTCATCGTTCCCCCGCTGCGACCCGTGCCCGCCGCCGCCGGGGACCGGCGGCGGCGGGCCAGCGGGTCAGCCCTTGACGCTGCCGGCGAGCAGGCCGCGCACGAAGTAGCGCTGGAGGGACAGGAACACGATCAGCGGTACGACGATCGACACGAACGCGCCGGCCGTGAGCCGCTGCCACTCGTTGCCCCGGGTGCCGGCCATCTCGGCCAGCCGGACGGTGAGCGGGGCGGTCTCGTTGCCGCCACCGGCGAAGATCAGCGCGACCAGCAGGTCGTTCCAGACCCAGAGGAACTGGAAGATGCCGAACGCCGCCAGGGCGGGGGTGATCAACGGCAGGACGATGGTCCGGAAGATCTTCGGGTGGGTGGCCCCGTCGACCCGGGCCGCCTCCATCAGGTCACCGGGCAGCTGCGAGATGAAGTTGTGCAGCAGGAAGACGGCGAACGGGAGCGCGAAGCAGGTGTGCGCGAACCACACCTGCGCGAACTTCTGCTCGTCGACCAGGTCCCAGGCCGGCATCAGGGTCACCCCGCCGATGCTGACCCCGGTGGAGAAGAACTTCAGCAGCGGCACCAGGGCCATCTGCAGCGGCACGATCTGCATCGCGAAGATCGCGATGTAGAGCCAGTCGCGCCCCTTGAAGTTGATCCAGGCCAGCGCGTACGCGGCCAGCGACGCGAAGGCCAGCGGGAAGAGCACCGACGGGATGGTGATCGCCAGCGAGTTGATGAAGTAGCTGGCGAGCTGCCCCGACGAGGAGGAGCTGCTGAACAGCACCTCCTTGTAGTTGTCGAGGGTGAACTGCGGGTTGGTGAAGACGGTCCACCAACCCGTGCTCTTGATCTCGTCCTCCGGCCGGACCGAGGAGACCAGCAGGCCGAAGGTGGGGATCGTCCAGAGCAGTGCGATGACGATCGAGACCAGGGTGGCCGTACGGCTGTTGAGCCGCTTGCGGACCCGGGCGGCGCGGGTGGTCGGCCCGGTGGCCTGGGTACCCGCTGCGACGGTGGGCGTGGCGGTGGTCATCTCAGCCCTCCCGCTGCTGACGCAGGTTGCGGATCTGGTAGATCACGATCGGGATGACCAGGACGAAGAGGAAGACCGCCAGGGCCGAGCCCTGCCCGTTCTGGCCGTAGCGGAACGCCTGGTTGTACATCTCGTTCGCGATGACGCTGGTGTCGTAGTTGCCGTTGGTGGCGGTCCGGACGATGTCGAAGACCTTGAGCGTGGCGATCGAGAGCGTCACCACCACCACGATCAGCGCCGGCCGGATGCTCGGCATGGTGATCCGCCAGAACATCTGCCACGGGGTGGTCCCGTCGAGCCGGGCCGCTTCGACGATGTCGGCCGGGATGGCCTTGATCGCGGCGGAGAGCACGACCATCGCGAACCCGGCCTGGATCCAGATCATGATCACGATGAGCAGGAAGGTGTTCAGCGGCGACTCGAGCAGCCACTGCTTCGGCTCGCCGCCGAGGCTGACCACGATCTGGTTGAGCAGACCGATCTGGTCCTGCCCGTCACCGCGGTAGGCGTAGACGAACTTCCAGATGATGGTGGCGCCGACGAACGAGATCGCCATCGGCAGGAAGATCAGCGACTTGGCGATCGACTCGAACCGGGCCTTGTCCACCATCACCGCGTAGATCAGGCCGAACGCGGTGGCCACGAGCGGGACCAGGAGCACCCAGACCAAAGTGTTGATCAGCACCCGGATGATCGAGGACTCGGAGAACATCCAACCGTAGTTCTCCAGGCCCACCCAGTTGTTGCTGCCGGCATCCATGAAGGAGAGCAGCGTGGTGCGGATCGCCGGCACCACGAGCCCCACGGTGAGCAGCAAGAGCGTCGGCAGCAGGAAGAAGAGGGCGAAGACGCCCTCCCGCTGCTTACGCCGGCGGGGCAGCGGGGCGCCGCTCGCCGAGGCGGCGATCAGCGCCGCCTCCCGGCGGCGGGCGAACCAGGCCGGCACCACGTCGAGGAGCAGGAGCAGACCGCCCACCACCGCGACGAAAGCGATCAGCCCGTACATCAGCATGAGGAACTTGGGCTGTTCCTCCGCGAAGTCGAACTCCATCGACCCTCCTTCAAGGGTTCGGGATGAGGGCGGTGGCCCGGTCGTCCGACCGGGCCACCGCCTCAGATCACTTCCAGCTGGACTCGATGCCGTTGAGCACCGTGGCGGTGTCCTTGCCGTTGATCCAGTCGACCATGCCCTTCCAGAAGGTGCCCGCGCCGACCGCGGCCGGCATCAGGTCCGAACCGTCGAACCGGAACACGGTCTTCGGGTCCTGGAGGATCTGGACGGAGAGCTTGTCCACCGGGTTGGGGACGTTGTTGATGTCGAGCTTGTTGTTCGCCGACACCCAGTCGCCGATCTTGGCGCGGCTGTTGGCGTACTCGCCGGAGGCCAGGTAGGTCTGCACGGCCTGGACCTCGGGCCGGTCGGCGAAGGCCGCGACGAACTCGCCGCCACCCAGCACCGGCTTGCCCTTGGCCGGGTCGACGGCCGGGAAGTAGAACGCGAAGACGTCGCCGTCCTCGGCCACCTTGGTGCCCTTCGGCCACTGGTTGGCGTAGAAGGACGCCTGGCGGTGCAGGGCACACTTGTTCTTGAGGATCGGCGTACCGGCCTCCTGGAAGGAGGTGGTGGCGATGCTCTTCACGCCGCCGAAGCCGCCGTTGACGTACTTCTCGTTCTTGAGGATGGTGCCGGCCTTGTCGACCGCCTCGGCGACCTTCGGGTCGTTGAACTTGATGCCGTGGGTGGTCCACTGGTCGTAGACCTCGGGCGTCTGCGTACGCAGCATGAGGTCTTCGATCCAGTCGGTGGCCGGCCAGCCGGTGGCGTCACCGGACTCGATGCCCGCGCACCACGGCTTGGTGCCGCTCGCCGCGATGGTGTCGCTCAGCTTGATCAGCTCGTCCCAGGTGGTCGGGACGGTCCAGCCCTTCTCCTTGAAGGTCTTCGGCGAGTACCACACGAAGGACTTCACGTTGGAGCCGAGCGGGGCGCCGTAGAACTTGCCGTCCACGGTGCTGTACTTCAGCCAGTCGGGGGAGTAGTTCTGCTCGGCCATGGCCTTGGTGTCGTTGCCGGCCGGCTTGAGCTTGCCCGAGTCGACGAAGCGCTTGAGCAGACCCGGCTGCGGGATGAACGCCAGGTCGGGGGCGTTGCCGCCGTCGACCCGGACACCGAGCTGGGCCTCGAACTCGCCGCTGCCCTCGTGGTCGATCTTGATGCCGGTGCAGTCCTCGAACTGCTTCCAGGACTGCTCCAGGCGGTCGGCCTCGATGTCCCGGATCGACGAGTAGATCGTGACCTTCTTGCCGTCGTTGCCCTGGTACTTCTCGTAAGGGGCACACTCGGGCTTGCTCGCGCTGTCGCTCTTCTTGTCGTTGCCGGTGCCGCAGGCGGTGGCGGTGAGCGCCAGCCCCAGTACGCCGGCGATCGCGAGAGCCTGGCGTGATCTGGCAAACGCCATGCCGTTCTCCTTCCTTGCCGGCGCGGGGGGAGATCGAACGCGCGCCGGTCCGATGTGTCGTCCCCACATGTAAGCGCTTGCATCGCGTCCGGTCCACCCCTGTCCGGACACGGCCCGGTAACAATCCCGAAACCCGCTCACCGGCTGTGGGCGCGCTCCCACGCGACGTGGTTCCCGCAGCTGGCGGGCCCTTCCCATCGATGGCAGTTTCTGTCAGGCTGAACCCTCCAGATCGAAGGATTTCGACATAGGAGGTGCTGGATGCGTAGACGGTGGTTCAGCCTCGCGGCGGCCGGCCTGCTGATCGCGGCGACCCTGCTCCCCGCGGCCCCGGCGATGGCCGCGCCGACCTTCAAGGTGCCCTTCCCCTGCGGGCAGTCCTGGTCCGGACAGACCCGCACCGACCACAGCCCGGCGAACGCGATCGACTTCAACCGCACCGACGACCTCGGCGACCCGGTGGTGGCCAGCGCGCCCGGCACCGTCGACCGGGTGACCGACCTCGGCGGCACCAGCTACGGCAAGTACGTCCGGATCGACCACGGCGGCGGCTACACCACCTACTACGCCCACCTCAACGGCTTCAACGTCTCCGTCGGCCAGAGCGTCGGCTACGGCAAGGTGATCGGCTGGGTGGGCAGCACCGGCGGCTCCACCGGCCCGCACCTGCACTACGAGCAGCGGCTCAACGGCAACGACATCCAGGCCCGGTTCAACGGCGCCCTCGCGCTCTACTGGGGCACCAAGACCTACACCAGCGACAACAACTGCGCCGCCAGCACCGGCTCCGGCACGGTGAACACGGCCGGAGCTGACCTGACCGTACGGTCCGGACCGGGCACGGGCTACACCGCGGTCGGCTCGGTCGCCGACGGCACCCGGGTCACCATCTACTGCCAGACCAGCGGCACCAGCGTCACCGGCACGTACGGCACCAGCTCGATCTGGGACCGGATCGGCTCCGGCCGCTACATCGCCGACGCGTACGTCTACACCGGCTCGGACGGCTACATCCCCGGCGTCCCGCGCTGCTGACCCGTGTTAGGAGGGGCCCCCTGCTATGCAGAAGGCGTTAACAGGGGGCCCCTCCTTGCACTTCAGGCGTTGAGCCGCCAGATGGCGAGGTTGAGGGCGGCGGCGAAGGTCACCCAGGCCCAGTACGGCAGCATCAGCGCGGCGGCCGGCCGGGAGACCCGCCGGAACAGCACCACCGTGACGCCGATCGCCAGCCACATCAGCACGATCTCGGCGAACGCCAGCCCGTACTGGCCGGCACCGAAGAAGAGCGGGGTCCAGATCGCGTTGAGCACGAGCTGGACGACCCAGGCCCAGAGGGCGGGGCCGAAGCCGACCCGGCGCCACACCAGCCAGCCGGCGACCGCGATCAGGGCGTAGAGCACCGTCCAGACCGGGCCGAAGAGCCAGGACGGCGGGGCCCACGACGGTTGGTTCAGGCTCGCGTACTCCTGACTGGTGCCCCGGACGCCCAGCCCGCCCGCGGCCGCCGCCACCGTCACCGCCGCGCCGAAGCCGAGGAGCGCCCACCACTTGCGCGCGCCGGTCGTCCGCCGGCTGCCCTCCGATATCTCCATGGTCGAGAGATTTCCGCCGGCGGCGGCCGGTAAACGTCACCCCACCGGAACCGGCTGTCGCCGGTCGGAACGACAGAACGCCGGGGTCGTCGACGTTCGGCTCTCCTGTCTGGGAGGACGGAGATCCGGACGCGACGACCCCGGCGGGTCCAGGTGGATACGGAAAGGCGTTAACTGAAGATGCTGACGCCACCCGGGCCGACCAGAAGACCGACCACGATGAGGACGATGCCCCACAGGATCTGCCGGCGGAACAGCGCGAGAATGCCGGCGACCACGAGTACGACTGCGAGAATCCAGAGAATCAGCTCCATGGTTGCTGGATACCCGTCCTACCGTTCCCGGAAACCTGTCTCAGCCGACTAGATGATCTCCCAGGTGGAAGATGCTGTACGCCTGCTTGATCACCGGGTGGGCGACGTTGCGGACCCGTACGCCGCCCGGCGTGGTGCCCCGCTCGGTGCCGGCGTGCGCGTGGCCGTGCAGGGCCAGCGCGGTCGGTGCGGAGTCGATCGCCTGCCCCAGCTGGTACGACCCCAGGAACGGATAGATCTCCAGCGGCTCGCCGGCGAGCGTGTCCGGCACGGGGGAGTAGTGGGTGAGCGCGACCAGCAGGTCGCAGTCCAGTTCGCGCAGCGCCTTGCCCAGCGCCTCCGCGCTCTCGTTCGTGGTCCGGACGAACGCCTTCATCTCCGGCTCGCCGAAGTCGCTGGCGCACCGGCCGGCGAAACCGCCGCCGAAGCCCTTCACCCCGGCCACGCCGAGCCGCCCGGCCGGTGTCTCCAGCACCGTCCCGGTCCCCTCCAGCACGGTGATCCCGGCGTCCTCCAACACCTTGACCACCTGCGGCACCTGGTCGCACTGGTGGTCGTGGTTGCCGAGCACGGTGATCACCGGCACGCCCAGCCCGCCGAACTCCTGCGCCACACAGCGCGCCTCCGACTCGGTGCCGTGCCGGGTCAGGTCGCCGGCGAGCAGCAGCACGTCCGCGCAGTCGGGCAGTTCCTCCAGGGCGGGCCGGAACCGGCCGACCACGTCCTGGTCCAGGTGTACGTCGCCGACGGCGGCGATCCGGATCACTGGTGTACCTCCCTCACGGCAGCTCCTCGACCTGGGTGGGCGCCTGCGCCCGGATCACCCCGATGTCGCTGGTGACCGGCACGTCGGGGAAGCGTTCGGCGACCCGGCGCAGGATCTCCTCGCGCCGGTGCGGGCTCTCCACCTCGCCGTAGAGCACCAGGCCCCGCTCGCGGCGGACCACCGTGATGCCCTGTTCGGCGACGGCGGGGTCCTCGGCCAGCAGGCGGTGGATCTCCGCCTCGACATACTCGTCCGGCGGTGCGCCGCCGCCGTACTGCTCGGTCACGGTGTCTCCCTTCCTCCCGGTGCGCCGGCGTGCGGCAGCACGTCCAGCCGGTCGAGCAGCACCAGGAACGCCTCCGCGTACGGCGAGTGCTGCGTCTCCTTCCGTACCCGTTCCCAGTCGATCTGTTCCCGCAGCGACCGGGCCAGCGGCAGCGCGCGGGCGAAGTCGCAGTAGTGCTGGGAGAAGCTGAGCAGCTTGTGCACCATGAGCTGGCTGGCCGAGAGCACCGGCATGTGGATGGCGTCGACCGGCCGGACGATGGTGTCGGCGAAGGTCTCCTCGGTCACCGGCGTCTCGATCGGCCGGTGGATCAGGTCCACCATCCGGCCCTCGTCATAGACCTTGACCAGCCAGTCCTCGGGCGGACGCTCGGCGGTGAAGCCGGCCTCGACCAGTGCCTCCAGGGCCCGGTCGACGTCCTGCTCGCGGAGCAGGAAGTCCACGTCGTGTTCGCTGGAGTGGCCGCCGTGCGCGTACACGGCGAAGCTGCCGCCGAGCGCGAAGGGGATCTCGGACTGCTTGAGCACGGCGGCGACCTTCTTCAGCGTGTGCACCAGGGTCTCGTCCCCGCGCTCGGCCATCTGGGTCTCCCGTCGTCGTGGGTGTGGCGGTGGGAATTGAAGTTGCGTACCCGGCGATCCGGTCGGCCACACCTGCCGCGCTACGCGGAAGGCCCGCAAGCGGGCGGGAACGGACATTTCTTCTCCAGGCGTGAGCGTGGGTCGGATAATCTGTGGAGGGTGGCTGACTCACGGCGGGCGCGGCGCGGCGAGCCCCGGTTGCGCGCCGTCGCCCTGATCGGCATCGACGGATCGGGCAAGACCACCCAGGCGCACCGGCTCGCCGAGGCGCTCACCGCGGCCGGCCGGCCGGCCACCTACCATCGCAACGCCAGCGGCCGGCGCTGGCTGGGCCGGCTCGCCCGGCTGCTCGGCCGGCCGGACCCGCAGCGGCTGGTCGGGCGCAACGGCGTGCTCGCGGTGGAGTCCGTGCTGCGCTGGCTGGCCATCGCCGTGGCGCTGCTGACCTGTCTGGTCACCGGACGGACGGCGGTGATGGACCGCTACTCCGCCTGCCAGTACGCCAGCATCCGGGCGCACGGTGGGCAACGCTGGGAGCGGCTGGCCCGGGCCGGCTACCGGGTCTTCCCCGCCCCGCAGGTCACCTTCCTGCTGACCGTGGACCCGGTCGAGGCGTACCGGCGGATCGAGCGGCGCGGCACCGACCACGAGAGCATGGGCTGGCTGACCGCCGCCGACGCCGCGTACCGGACGTTGCCCGAGTACGCGAGTTTCGTGGTGGTGGACGCCGGTGGCTCGCCGGAGGAGGTGTCCCGGCGGATCCGGGCCCACCTGGCCGAGTGGCTGCCCGGCGGGTCGCCGCCGGCCGGGGACGGGGCGCCCCGGGCGCTGGTCACGCGCTCGGACGGACCGCTGCCGGCTCAGGCCCGCCCGTAGACCGGGACGGCGGCGCCGCTGGTCGGCGCGGACTCGTCCGAGGCGAGGAAGCGGATCACCCCGGCGATCTCGGCCGGCTCCACCCAGCGCCGGTGGTCGGCGTCCGGCTGGGCGGCCCGGTTGGCCGGTGTGTCGATGACGCTGGGCAGCACGGTGTTGCACCGTACGCCCTGCGGCCGGTATTCCACCGCGACCGCGTTGGCGAAGGCGAGCACCGCCGCCTTGGCGGTCGCGTAGCCGGCCGCGCCGGGGAACGGCGCCAGCGCCGCCCGCGCCGACACGCAGACCACCGCGCCCCCGCCCGCCGCCGTCAGGTGCGGCAACGCCGCCTGGGTGACCAGGTACGTCGGGCGCAGGTTGATCCGCAGCATCCGGTCGAACTCCTCGACCGGCGTCTCGTCACCAGCCCGCCGCTGGCGTACCCCCCGACGAGGTTGACCACCGCGCGCAGCGGCGCGTCGGGGTCACCCGCGGCGACCTCGGCGGCGCGGGCCGCGCCGGCCGGTTCGGTCAGGTCCGCGGCCAGCCGGACCAGTTCCGGCCCCGCCGGCTGCGTCGGCGTGCCCTCCCGCGCGGGTACGACCACCCGCCAGCCCGCCTTGCGGAACGCGGCGGTGACCGCACCGCCGAGCCCGCCCGTGCCGCCGGTGATCAGCACACTGCGCTCCGCCATGGCCACACGCTAGCCGCCCCGGCCCGGCCGTGGTGACCGGGGCCGCGGTCGGGCCGGGACGTGCCGGGCCGGCCGTCCGGCGGCGTGGCCGGACCGTCCGGTTGGGGGGGGGGGATGGCCGCCGGCCGGTCCCCGGGTCGGCCGGCACCGGGGAGACGACCGGAGCGGTGGAGGCGGCCGGGCTGCGGCAATGGGACCCTGGCCAGGGAACGGTCACCCGGAGGGCGGTACTTTTCCGGATACGTGCGGACGTGGTTGACGGTCACGCCTCGTGAAAGTAAGTTTCATCCGTGGCGAAGAGTCCGAAGATTTCTGCGAGTCACGAGCCCGGTGGACTGATCGTCCACATCAGTGGCCTGCTCCCGTCGCTGTCCCCGGCCGAGCAGCGGGTCGCCCGGCTGGTCGTCGCCGACCCGGCCGACGCCGCCCGGCGCACCATCACCGATCTCGCCACCGCCGCCGAGACCTCGGAGGCGACGGTCATCCGGTTCTGCCGGTCGGTCGGCATGGACGGCTACCCGCAGCTGCGGATCCGGCTCGCCGCCGAGGCGGCCCGCCGGATCGAGCCGCCGGACGCCCGGGTGGTCGGCGGCGACATCCCGCCCGGCGCCGACCTGGCCCAGATCATCGCGACCATCGCGTTCAACGACGCCCGGGCCGTCGAGGAGACGGCCGAGCAGCTCGACCCGGCCATCTGCGAGCAGGTCGTCGAGGCCATCGTGGGCGCCGGCCGGATCGACGTGTACGGCGCCGGCGCCAGCGGCTTCGTCGCCTCGGACTTCCAGCAGAAGCTGCACCGGATCGGCCGGATCGCCTTCTACTTCCCGGACGTGCACACCGCGCTGACATCGGCCGCGCTGCTCGGCCGGGGCGACGTCGCGGTCGGGATCTCGCACACCGGCACCACCTCCGACGTCATCGAGGTGCTCGACCAGGCCAAGGCGCGGGGCGCGACCACGGTGGCGCTGACCAACTTCCCCCGCTCGCCGATCACCGAGGTCGCCGACTTCGTGCTCACCACGGCGGCCCGCGAGACCACCTACCGCTCCGGCGCGACGGCCAGCCGGCTGGCCCAGCTCACCGTGGTCGACTGCCTCTTCGTCGGGGTGGCGGCGCGGAACCGGGCCCGGGCCAGGAAGGCGCTGGAGGCGACCGCGGAGGCGGTCACCTCCCATCGGGTCGGCCTCGGCCGGAGGCGGGCGTGACGGCGGGCCGGGTGGAGCGCGACGAGGCCGCCCCGCCGGCGCCGGCCCGGCCGGTGGTCCGGGTGGGTGCGCCCACCGAGCGGCGCAACCCGCTCAGCGTCGACCTGGACCTGATGTCGACCCGCGACGTGCTCACCGTCATCAACGAGGCCGACCGCCGGGTGCCGGCCGCGGTGGCCGCCGTCCTGGACGAGATCGCCGAGACCGTCGACCTGGCGGTGGCGGCGCTGCGCGGCGGTCGCCGGGTGCACTACTTCGGCGCCGGCACCTCCGGCCGGCTGGGCGTGCTCGACGCCGCCGAGCTGGCCCCGACCTTCAACTCACCCCGGCACTGGTTCTGCGCCCACCTGGCCGGCGGGCCGGAGGCGATGTGGCGGGCCGTGGAGGACGCCGAGGACGATCAGCGGGGCGGGGCGGCCGAGGCCGCCGAGTGCGTCCGCGCCGGCGACCTGGTCGTCGGGCTGGCCGCCAGCGGACGCACCCCGTACGTCCTCGGGGCGCTCGCCGCGTCCCGGGCGCAGCAGGCCGGGACCGTGCTGCTCTGCGCCAATCCGGAGGCCGACGCCGCCTCGTCGGTGGACGTCTTCATCGGGGTGGACACCGGGCCGGAGGTCGTCACCGGGTCGACCCGGATGAAGGCGGGCACCGCGCAGAAGCTGGTGCTGAACACGTTCTCCACCGCCGTGATGGTGCGGTTGGGTCGGGTCTACTCGAACCTCATGATCGACATGGTGGCCACCAACGCCAAGCTGCGCGGCCGGATGATCTCGATCCTGATGGAGGCCACCGGCTGTGCCGAGGAGGTCTGCCGGCGGGCGCTGCACGAGGCCGACGGCGACCTGAAGACCGCGCTGGTCTCGCTGGTCTCCGGCGCCGAGGTCCCCGCCGCCCGGGCCGCGCTGGCCCGCTCCGCCGACCAGGTACGCGACGCGCTGCACCTGCTCGCCTCCTGAGCCCCTGCGGCCCGCTCCGCTCGGCCCTGCATCCGAACCGTCGCTGCGACGCGTATCACGCTCGGGAGGGGACGTCCCTCCCGCTGCGGATTGTTCAACGAGGCGTGGGGTAATCCTGAGCCGTGGCTGAACCACCCGGTCCACCGACGCGTATCTGCCAGTGACCAGGATCGCAAGCAGGCGGTGACGCGGATCGCTGTGTTCATGGAATTCGCAATGGTGCGATTCCATGGGCGGTGTCGATTCCGCCGATCCGCCCCACTGTTCGGACAGCTCCCGCAGGGGCGGCCGACGGGGGTCCTGACAGCGAACATGGATCGGGCTCTCAGCTACTACTCAGGCATTCGTGACAGTTTCGACTCACGACATGGAATCCCCGACACGTCTCATCTGTTGTGTAGGTGTCACCACCGACGGGCACAGCGGAGGTTGCGGGGGAGGGGCTGATGGACGTGGGGATGGCAAGGAACCGGGCAACCGGCGCGAGCGAGGGGACCGTGGGCATCGTGGACAAGAACATCGGAATGCGTACCGACGAGGTCGCCGAGGAGCGTGACCTGGTCGGCGTCTACCTGCACGAGATCTCCCGGACGCCGCTGCTGGACGCCGCCAAGGAGGTCGACCTCTCCAAGGCCATCGAGGCGGGCCTCTACGCCGAGCACCTGATCGGCGAGGACCGCGTGCCGGCCGGCGTCGACCGGGAGGACCTGGAACGGCTGGTCGTCGAGGGGGAGCGGGCGAAGGACCTCTTCATCCGCGCCAACCTGCGGCTGGTCGTCTCCATCGCCCGACGCTACGTGCGCTCGGGGATGCCCATGCTGGACCTGATCCAGGAGGGCAACACCGGCCTGGTCCGGGCGGTCGAGAAGTTCGACTACGAGCGGGGCTACAAGTTCTCCACCTACGCCACCTGGTGGATCCGGCAGGCGATCAGCCGGGCCATCGCCCAGCAGGAGCGCACCGTGCGGCTCCCCGTGCACCTGGTGGAGGACGTCAACCGGATGCGCAACGTCGCCCGCCAGCTCACCCGTGAGCTGGGCAGCGACCCGGAGCCCGAGCAGATCGCGGCGTCCCTCGGGGTCACCGTCGAGCGGGTCAACGAGCTGCGTCGCTGGTCGCAGGACACCGTCTCGCTGGACACCCCGGTGGGTGACGACGGCGACACCAACCTGGGCGACCTCGTCGCCGACAGTGACGCCCCGTCGCCGGAGGACATCGTCCTCACCGGTCTGGAGCGGCAGCGGATCGAGGGACTGCTCAACCACCTCGACGACCGTTCCGCCGGCATCATGCGGGCCCGCTACGGCCTGGAGGACGGCCGGGAGCACTCGCTGACCGAGGTCGCGTCGCGCTTCTCGCTCTCCCGGGAGCGGATCCGTCAGCTGGAGATCCAGGCCCTCGGCCGGCTCCGTGAGCTGGCCCGCGCCGAGGGGCTGCAGGCGGCCTGACCTGGTAGTAATTGATTCCACGAACGGCCGGCGTCCGATAGGGGGACGCCGGCCGTTCGCCGTGTCGGGGCGGTCAGCGCACCCGGCCGTAGCCCTGGATCGGCATCATGTTCATGCCCCGCTTGCTGACGTTGCGGCCCGCGCTCGGCGCGTCGATCACCTGGCCGTCGCCGACATAGAGCGCGACGTGCCCCAGGCCGGAGTAGAAGACCAGGTCCCCCGGTTGCAGCGAGCTGCGGCTGACCCGTGAGGTGGCGTCCCACTGCATCGCCGCGTTGTGCGGCAGCGACTTGCCGGCGGACCGCCAGGCGGCCAGCGTGAGGCCGGAGCAGTCGTAGCCGCTGGGACCGTCGGCGCCCCAGACGTACGGCTTGCCGATCGCCCCGTAGGCGTACCGGACCGCGGTGCCGGCCGAGCCGGCGATCGCCGGGGCACTGCCCGCGGACGACTTCGCCCTGGGTGACGGTGCCTCGGTGGCCCGGCCGTACGCCTGCCGGCGCAACTCGTAGAGCCGCTTCAGGTCCGTCTCGATCTTCTTCTTGCCGATGGTGAGCTGCTTCGCCTGCGCGGCCTGGCGGGCCAGCGTGGCGTCCAGCCGGGTCTTCTGGTCGATCAGCTTCCGCTGGTCGGAGGTGAACCCGGCGATGGTCTCCTGGCGCTGCCGGGTCAGCTGGTCCAGGGTGCCCAGCCGTTCCATCATCGCGCCGGAGCCGCCCGGCAGGAGCAGGGCCTCGGCCGTGCCCAGCTTGCCCGTCTTGTACGCGGTCACGGCCATCGCGCCGACGTCGGCGCGGCTCTGCTCGGCCTGTGCCTGCAAGGGGCCGATCTTGACCTGCAACGCGGCCACCGTGGTCTGGTTGGCCTTGATCTCCTCGCTGAGCTTGTTGTAGGACTCGACGATTCGCTCCAGCTCAGTCGAGGACTTCTCGATCTGCTTCGTCAGTTCGGCGGGGGTGGGCTCGGCCCGAGCCACCGTCGCCGGGGCGAGCAGCGCGGCCGAGAGACCGGCCACCGCCAGCGAGCGCAGCAGGATCCGTAAGGACGACAAGAGCGGAAAGCTCCTCTCCACCTCCTCGCCGCCGGCGGTCCTCGCCGGGGCGACACCGACCCGGGGCCATCCGGGTGGATGGCGGTCTACCGGGCGCAGCCTGCCCAACCTAACCCGTTGCGCGAGGAGATGGGAGTTGAAGCAGGGGCGAATGTTGGCAAAGTGGCGGAAATTGGTGCTGATGACGATGACGCTTCGTGTCCGGATTTCCCGCACCCGGTCATCGCCGACAGGTCGCTTGCGCGGAACGGGCGAGTGGTCCGATTCGTCGTTCTGGACGGATGTCGTCAGGGTGCCCGGCGTAAAGTCCGGACAAAGACCGAAATGGATTCCGTTTGCCGGCATGTGGCATCGACCGGCACGCCGCCGATCGGCCGGAATCCCGCGCCCCGGGTGGACCGTCGGCAACACAATGAAGCCCGCAGCCGGGAATCCCGTCGGACGGCATCGGTGCAGCTCGTCGGTGGGGCAGCAGGCAGCCCGGCGCGCCCGGCCCTGGGAGGAAGCCGTGCAGATCGATGGCTCCGCAACCCGCCCACCCCGCTCGCCGAGGGCGACCACCCCGGAGCTGCTCTATGCGCGGCCCGGCATCGTCGTCACCACCGAACGCTTCACCGTCGGCCACCGCAGCTGGCCGGTCCCCGAACTGACCCAACTCTGGACCGGTCGCGGGGCCCACGACCGGCTCGCCGTCCGCGCCGTCGCGGTCACCGCCGGCACCATCGGCGCGGTGGGGGTGCTGCTCGGCTTCACCGGCGGCCTGGAGCGGCTGACCGCCGGGGCGTACCTGGCGCTGGGGGCGGTCGGGCTGCTGCCGGTGCTGCTCGTGCTGGTCGGCGACCGCTGGCGACCGCCCGCGTACGAGCTGTGGGGGCGGCACCGCGGGGTCGAGGTGCTGCTGTTCAGCAGCGACGACGAGCGGCAGTTCGGCCAGGTGACCCGGGCGCTGCGGCGGGCCCGCGAGCGGGCCCGTCACGACGGGTGGGACGACCCGCTCACCGGCGCCGCGCCGTGGCGGCCGCACCGCTGACCGTGCTGCCGGGCCGTCGGCCCCGCCGTGGCGTCAGCCGGCCACCGGCGCCGGGGTACGCGGCTGCTGCTCGGCGGCGAGCCAGTGGGTGACCCGGCGCTCGGCGTAGAACGAGACGAACGGCACGGTGCCGGCGAGCATCACCAGCAGCATCCGCTTCAGCGGCCAGTCGACCCGGCGGGACAGGTCGAACGTGGCGGCCAGATAGAGCATGTAGAGCCAGCCGTGCGCGGTGCCGACCACCGCCACGACGGTGTCGTCGTGGAACACGTACTTCAGTGGCATGCCGATCAGGACCAGCACCACCAGCGCCACGCCCACGACCCAGGCGATCACGCGGTACCGGGTAAAGGCTCCGCCCACCGTCGTCCGTCCTTCCGCGCCGGCCTCAGCCGGGATAGTCACCGGGCCGGGCGCCCGGGTTGGCGTTCAACCATGACAGGTATCGGTTGTACTCGGCGAGTTCGCCGTCCTCCGGCCCGGCACCGGGGACACCGGCGCGGGCGACCCGCACGGGTCGGCGTACCCCGGGGAGTCGGCGGCCGGCGCGGAGCCGGCGGTCGCCGACGGCGCGGGCACGAGGGCCTCGGCCCCGGGCGGGCGACGCAGCGCGTGCCGCACCTCACGCCACCAGACGAAGACCACGAAGGCGGCGAAGACCGGCCACTCGATGGCGTAACCGAAACTGAGCGCGTTGCCCTCGGCGGCCCGGGTGACCTGCCACCAACCGAGCCCGAGGAAGCCCACGACCAGCACGACCATGGCCACGTGGCGCACGATCCACGCCGGTGTCCAGAGCCGCTTCATGGCATCGAGGGTACCGGGACGGGCCGCCGTCTCCGACGCGGTGTCGTAGTCGTCGCGCCGGCCCGGGGTTTGGTGACACCCCGGCTGGGCATCCGTCTAGTCGCCAGCCCGAACGAGACGAGGGGGCGACGATGACCGAATCAGTACGCCAGGCCGGCGACGCCAGCCCGGAGCAGCGCATGCCCGAGTGGAACGGTGACCACGTGCAGGACGCCACCGCGTCGGACGGCGAGCTGCTCGGGGTGGACCCGTCCGAGCTGGGTGACGAGGACCTGATCCGCGAGATGCAGAGCCTGCACCGCACCCGGCTGGACACCCTGCGGCACGCCGCCGACTCCGCGCTCGCCAACCACCTGCGCCGCACCGCCGAGCTGGAGACCGAGTACCTCGCCCGGCACCCGGGGCGCGAGGTCGACCCGAGCCGGCTGCGGGGCGTCTGATGGCCGCACACGCCGAACGGGGCATGTCGGCGCCGCCCGAGGTGGTCTTCAACACCGCCACCGACCCCGACCGCGCGGCGGCCTGGCTCCCCGCGCCGCTGCGCCAGGACGGTGCCGCCCGCCCCGAGGTGACCAGCGCCGACGAGATGCGGGCCCGCTGGGCCAGCGACACCGCGCCCGACTGGTCGGCGGAGATCCAGGTGCAGCCGGCCGACGCCGGTGGCGCCCGGGTCCGGCTCGACCTGGCCGGCGGGGACGGCGACGGGCTGGCCGACGAGACCCTGGCCAACCTCGCCCGCGAGGTGGCCGACAACCTGACCGCCGGCTGAGCCGGAACGGCGACGAACCGAGGAGACCGGGTTGACCCAGGGTGGCCTGAAACAGAAGGTGGCGCGGCTGCGCCAGGCGTACGCGCCGCACGAGTACCGACCGCTGGGTGGTTACCTGGCCGCGATGGGCACCTACGCGACGGTGACCGCGTCGCTGGTGGGCCTGGTCCGGGCGACCGGCCGACCGGTCCCCGAGCGGCCCAGCACCGCCGACGTGGTGCTGCTCTCCGTCGCGACCCACAAGCTCAGTCGGCTGCTCTCCAAGGACGCGATCACCAGCCCGCTGCGGGCCCCGTTCACCCGCTACGACCACCCGATCGGCAGCGGCGAGGTGATGGAGCAGGTCCGCGACCAGGGCAGCCCCACCCGGCACGCCGTGGGTGAGCTGCTCAGCTGCCCGTTCTGCCTGGCGGTCTGGGTGGCCACCGGCCTCACCGGCGGTCTGGTGCTGGCGCCCCGGCTCACCCGGCTGGTGGCCACCGCGCTCACCGCCGTGGCCGCGTCCGACTTCCTCCAGATGGGCTACGCGGTCGCCCAGCAGGCGGCCGAGGGCGGTCACCACGACGAGAAGTGAACCCGACGCGAAAAGGGGGCCGGCGTCCGCGCCGGCCCCCTTTTCCGTGCGTCGGTCAGGTGGGGGTGGTGCCGTGGTCCTCGCCGGCCCAGCCGCGCGACGCCTCGGGCTCCCGCTCGTCCTCGTCGGCCCCGGTGACCACGTCGCGGTCCACGGCGGTGCGGTCGTGCTCATTGGCGAAGTCCGGCTCGGGCAGCGTGTCCCGGCCACCCGGGGGCTGGCCGAGCGCCTCGAGGTGTTCGTGGTGCGCCGGGTCCTGGTCGCGTTCGGTCATCTGGCTGTCCTCTCCGTCGTCCGGCTCAGGCGACCGTGCCGCCCAGCAGGTCGGCCGCCTCGTCCGCCGCGTACTCGCCCTGGGGAAGGGCGGCGATCCGGGTGAGCAGCTCCGCGGGAAGCTCCGCGGCGACCGCCCGGCGGTAGATGTCCGCCTGACTGATCCGCTCCTGACCGCGGTAGAGGTCGTCGAGCAGGTCGTCGAGCCGCCGGGTGTCCGGCTCCTCCGGCACAGCCACGTCATCGGTCACAGGCCTGGCCTACCCGACCCCGAACCGGTCAAACCCCCCACTCACGCCCGGCCTCACTCCGGTGATCATGAGGTTGGCGGCGACGTGGATCTCCGAAACTGCCGCCAACTCCATGATCACCGGAGCGAGGGGGGAGGGGGAGGCCGGGGGAAGGGGGGTCAGGCGTGGGCGGGGAGGGTGGCGCGGCGGGTACGGACGGCGGTGGCGAGGTCGGTGAGGACCTCGGCGGTGGTGTCCCAGCCGATGCAGGCGTCGGTGACGGAGCGGCCGTACTCGAGCTCCCGGGTCGGGTCCAGGTCCTGCCGGCCGGGGAGCAGGAAGCTCTCCAGCATGATGCCGACGATGCCGCGCTGGCCGGCGGCGAGCTGCCCGGCCACGTCGGCCGCGACCTTCGGCTGGTTGCGGTGGTCCTTGCCGCTGTTGGCGTGGCTGGCGTCGATCACCACCCGCTCCGGCAGCCCGGCCGCGCGCAGCAGGTCCAACGCCCCGGCCACCGACTGGGCGTCGTAGTTCGGGCGGCCACCCCCGCCGCGCAGCACCAGGTGACCGTCGGCGTTGCCCCGGGTGTGCATGATCGCCGGGGTGCCCGAGAAGTCGATGCCGGGGAAGACGTGCGGCACCCCGGCCGCCCGGATCGCGTCCACCGCCGTGTCGATGCTGCCGTCGGGGCGGTTCTTCATGCCGATCGGCATGGACAGGCCGGAGGCGAGCTGCCGGTGCACCTGGCTCTCCACGGTCCGCGCGCCGATCGCGCCCCAGCCGACGGTGTCGGCGATGTACTGCGGGGTGATCGGGTCGAGGAACTCGCACCCCACCGGCAGGCCCAGGCGCAGCACGTCGAGCAGGAGTGCGCGGGCGGTCCGCAGGCCGGTGTTGACGTCACCCGAGCCGTCCAGCCCCGGGTCGTTGATCAGGCCCTTCCAGCCCACCGTGGAGCGCGGCTTCTCGAAGTAGACCCGCATCACCACCAGCAGGTCGTCGGCGAGTTGGTCGGCCACCTCGCGCAGCCGGCCCGCGTACTCCAGGGCGGCGGCCGGGTCGTGCACCGAGCACGGGCCGACCACCACCAGCAGGCGGTCGTCCGCGCGGTCCAGCACCCGGCTGACCGCGCGTCGACCGGCCAGCACGGCCTCGGTGAGCGTGGCGTCCAGGGGCAGGTGGTGGTGCAGCAGGGCCGGGGTGGTCAGCGGAACGACACGGTCGATCCGTTGGTCGATGACCTGATGGGAATCCGGGGTCGTCACGGTGGGGTTCCTTCCGCCGACCGTGCCCCCGGTGCCGGCGCCCGGGGGTTCGAGCCGGCTGCTCGTACGCAAAAGGGCAGGGACTCAAGGCCCTGCCCAGCCGGCTCGAAGAGGAGTGACGTCAGTTCATGGTGAAGTCACCGGCTCCTCCAGCCGGCTGCCTAAACCATCGATACGACCGCGTCACGTCAGCCAGCGTACCCGACGGGTCGGGCAGCCCTCACTCCATCGTCGGGCAGGCCGTACCGCAGGTTCACCTTCGCCGATGCGATGCTCGGTGGTGCACCGCGGCCGGCCTCGCGCCGGGCGTACCGGCGGGGTGCGCGTCGACCACGACCGGACGATGTTCCCGGCGTACCGGATCCTGGGAAAGCGCGACCGGCGGATCGCCCGCCGGGCGCGCGGCCGGTTCCGCCGAGCCGCCGCCGGGGTATGCAGGCCGGCATGACCGAACAGCAGCACGACGCCGACCGGGTGGAGTCCCGGGCCCACCTGCTCCCCGAGGAGGCGGCGGTGGGCAGTGACGACCCGGAGGCCCAGGCCGAGGCCATCCTCGCCGAGTCGGACCTGCGGGAGGCCGACCGGAACGCCGCGCCGGACACCGTCCTGGAGCACCGCACGTCCGATCAGACCGTGAACCCCGTCGAACCGCCCGACTGAGCCGACGCACCGCGGGCCCGGCGGGAACCGGAGTAGGTCCGGTCGCGCAGCCGCGCGACCGGGCCCACCGCCCGCAGCCCCGGCGGCAGGTTGCCGATCGGGTCGAAGGCCAGCGCGGCGTCCGCCCGGGCGTCGCGCCGCCCGTCCAGGCAGACCTGCCCGAACGGTCGCCACGGCCCGACCCCCGAGGCCACCGCCAGCACCAGCCGCGGCTCCCCGGTGCCGGCCGCCGCCGACAGCGCCGCCAGGCCGCGACCCAGGTCCGGCGAGTCCGGGTCCGCCAGCGCGGCCAGGAAGAGCCGCCGCCGGCCGGCCCGGAACGACATGATCGAGGAGTACGTCCCGGTGAAGTCCCGCCGGGGCAGCGGCAGGTTCCGCAGCACCGGGGCGGCGCCGCTGGACGACACCAGCAGGTCCACCGGCGGCTGCGGATCCCGGTGCAGCCGCACGCCCAGCCCCAGCACGTCCGGCCAGCTCCCCGGGGTCGGCACCCCCTTCGACAGGCGCACCGTCGCCGGGCAGCGGCTCGGCAGGTCGAGCAGCGGCACACCGGTCGGCGGTCCGGGCGTACCCCAGATCATCACCTCGGCGGAGAAGGTGCGGCCGGCCGGGTGCAGCAGCCGGGCGTGCCGCCGGCGGGCCAGGGCGGCGGCGGCCCGTTCGACGGCGGAGGACACGGGGGTGGGCATGCTGCGCGAGTACCCCGACGCGGGCCGTCGATGCTTCCCGCTCGTCACCTTTCCGCCCTCGGGATCGGATAGCGTCGTGCCATGCCCGACAGCGGTTACCCCTGGCCCATCGAGACGACCCGACTGGACAACGGCCTGCGCGTGGTGGTGAGCGAGGACCGCACCGCCCCGGCGGTCGCCGTGAACCTCTGGTACGACGTGGGCTCCCGGCACGAGCCGGACGGACAGACCGGCTTCGCCCACCTCTTCGAGCACCTGATGTTCGAGGGGTCCGTCAACGTCGCGAAGACCGAGCACATGAAGCTCATCCAGGGCTCCGGCGGTTCGCTCAACGCCACCACCAACCCGGACCGGACGAACTACTTCGAGACGGTCCCGGCGGAACACCTGGAGCTGGCGCTCTGGCTGGAGGCCGACCGGATGGGCGGCCTGGTCCCGGCGCTGACCCAGGAGACCCTGGACAACCAGCGCGAGGTGGTCAAGAACGAGCGCCGCCAGCGCTACGACAACGTGCCCTACGGTGACGCGTGGCTGCGGCTGCTCCCGCTGCTCTATCCGCCTGGGCACCCCTACCACCACGCGACGATCGGGTCGATGGCCGACCTGAACGCCGCCGACCTGGCCACCTTCCAGTCCTTCCATACCACGTACTACGCGCCGAACAACGCGGTGCTCACCGTGGTCGGTGACGCCGAGGCGGCCGAGGTGTTCGCCCTCGCCGACAAGTACTTCGGCGCCGTCCCGGCCCGCGCGGAGATCCCCGGTGCGCCGGACGGGCGTACCGTGGCGCGGACCGGCCGGCCGGTGGCCGAGACGGTCACCGCCGACGTGCCCGCCCCCCGGGTGTACGTCGCGCACCGCACCCACCCCTTCGGCACCCCCGGGTACGACGTGGCCACCGTGCTGGCCACCGTGCTCGGCAGCGGCCGGGGCAGCCGCCTCTACCAGCGCCTCGCGCACGGCGAGCGGATCGCCCAGCCCGACCTGGTCGGGGCGTACGGGGTGGACCTGGCGCACGCGCCGGCCCCGCTGATCGCCACCGCCACCGCCCGCCCCGGGGTGACCGCCGAGCGGCTCGCCGCCGGGCTGGCCGACGTGGTCGACGAGCTCGCCACCGTGCCGGTGACCGCCGCCGAGCTGGACCGGGCCAAGGCGCTGCTGAGCACCGCGTGGTGGCGACAGATGTCCACGGTGGACGGCCGGGCCGACACCCTCGGCCGGTACGCCACCCAGTTCGGCGACCCGGCGAAGGCCGGCGAGCGGCTGCCGGCCTGGCTGGCGGTCACCGCCGAGCAGATCGCCGAGCTGGCCGCCGAGCTGCTCGGCGCCGACGACCGGGTCACCCTGACCTACCTGCCCGAGGAGACCGCATGACGCTGATCACCGACCGTCCCGGGCCGGGTGCCGCCCGCCCGTACCGGTTCCCGCAGGTGGTCCGCCGGGGTGTCGCCGGTGGCCAGGTCGTCGCCGCGCACCTGCCCGGGCAGAACCTCGCCGTCGCGCTGCTGCTGCTCGACGCCGGCGCCGGGCGCGAGCCGGTCGGCAAGGAGGGCCTCGGCGGGGTGCTGGCCAAGGCGCTGGAGGAGGGGACCGCGCAGCGCGACGCCACCACGTACGCGCTGGCGATCGAGGCGCTCGGCACCGAGCTGGTGACCGCGCTGGACTGGGACTCCTTCCAGGTCAGCGTGCAGGTGCCGGTGGAGCGGCTGAGCGCCGCCGTGGAACTGCTCGCCGAGGCGGTCCGTACGCCCCGGCTCGACCCGGAGGACGTGCGCCGGGTCCGCGACGACGAGGCGACCGCGCTGCGGATGGACTGGGCCAACCCGGGCCCCCGGGCGGACGCCGCGCTGCGGGCCGACCTCTTCGGCGCCGAGAACCGCTGGGGCCGCCCGATGTACGGCGATCCCGCCTCGGTGGCCGGGCTGGACGTCGAGGACGTCACGGTCTTCCACTCCGAGTGGTTCCTGCGCCCCGGCACCCTGGTCGTCGCGGGCGACCTCGACCGGATCGACCTGGACGCGCTCGGCGCGGCGGCGTTCGCCGGCAGCGGGGGCGGCCCGGTCGCCAAGGGCGACCCGATCGAGGTGCCGCTGCACGACCGGCGGCGGATCATCCTGGTGGACCGGCCCGGGTCGGTGCAGTCCACGCTCCGGCTGGGACACCCGTCCCCGCACCGCGCCCACCCCGACCACGTGCCGATGACCCTCGCGGGCACCGTGCTGGGCGGCGCGTTCACCTCCCGGCTCAACCACCTGATCCGCGAGGTGCGCGGCTACACGTACGGCATCCGCGGCGACTTCGCCTCGTCCCGCCGGTTCGGCCGGTTCGCGGTCGCCTCCGGGGTGCAGACCGCGGTGACCGCCCCGGCGCTGGTCGAGGCGGTCGGCGAGATCACCCGTACCCAGTCGACCGGGGTGACCGAGGACGAGCTGGCGGTGGCCCGCTCCTGGCGGGCCGGGCAGCTCTCGGTGGAGCTGCAGAGCCCTCGGGCGATCGCCTCCGCGCTGACCACGCTGGTGGTGCACGACCTGCCGGACGACTACCACGCCCGGCTGCGCGAGTCGCTGCTCGCCGCGGACGTCGCCCAGGTCTCCGCGGCGGCGGCGGCGCACCTGCACCCGCACGCGCTCACCCTGGTCGTCGAGGGTGACTCGGCGGTCATCCGGGACGAACTCGTCGCCGCCGGTCTCGGCGAGGTCGTCGACCACGCCGGCCGACCGGTGTGACGTCGGTCGCGGTCCGGGCGGTGGGAAAGGGTTCCCCGCCCGGCCCGCGACCTGGGTAGCCTCGCGGGCATGAGGATCGGCATTGTGGGGGCCACCGGCCAGGTCGGTGGCGTGATGCGGCAGGTGCTGGCGGAGCGGGACTTCCCGGCGGAGCAGGTGCGGCTCTTCGCCTCCGCCCGGTCGGCCGGGCGCACGCTGCCCTGGCGGGACGGCGAGGTCACCGTCGAGGACGCGGCCACCGCGGACTACCGCGGGCTGGACATCGTGCTCTTCTCCGCCGGCAAGGGCACCGCCAAGGAGCTCGCCCCCCGGGTCGCCGAGGCCGGCGCGGTCGTCATCGACAACTCCTCGGCCTACCGGATGGACCCCGAGGTGCCGCTGGTGGTCGCCGAGGTCAACCCGCACGCCGCCGCCGACCGGCCCAAGGGGATCATCGCCAACCCCAACTGCACCACCATGGCCGCGATGCCGGTGCTGCGCCCGCTGCACGAGGAGGCGGAGCTGGTCGCGCTGGTCGTGTCGACGTACCAGGCGGTGTCCGGGGCCGGGCTGGCCGGTGTCGCCGAGCTGGACGAGCAGGTGCGCAAGGTCGCCGAGCAGGCCGGCGGGCTGGCCTTCGACGGCACCGCCGTGCAGTTCCCGGCGCCGCGTTCGTTCGCCCGCCCGATCGCCTTCAACGTGCTGCCGCTGGCCGGCTCGATCGTCGACGACGGCTCGTTCGAGACCGACGAGGAGCAGAAGCTCCGCAACGAGAGCCGCAAGATCCTCGAGATCCCCGGGCTGAAGGTCTCCGGCACCTGCGTCCGGGTGCCCGTCTTCACCGGCCACTCGCTCCAGATCAACGCGCGCTTCGCCCGGCCGATCAGCCCGGAGCGGGCCCGTGCCCTGCTCGACGGCGCCCCCGGGGTGGCGCTCTCCGACGTGCCGACCCCGTTGCAGGCCGCCGGCCAGGACCCGACGTACGTGGGTCGGATCCGCGCCGACGAGACCGTCGAGCACGGCCTGGCGCTCTTCTGCTCCAATGACAACCTGCGCAAGGGTGCCGCGCTCAACGCCGTTCAGCTCGCCGAGCTGGTCGCCGCCGAACGCCGCTGACCCCCACCGACCGAGGAGGAACGCATGGCGGACGAGCAGAACCGGCAGGCCCTGACCGACCTGATCGCGAGCCGGCAGCTGGGGGTGCTGGCCACCGTCAAGCGGGACGGCCGTCCCCAGCTGTCCAGCGTGAACTACGCCTTCGACCGGGCCGCGGGACTGATCCGGGTGTCGGTGACCGACGGGCGGGCCAAGGTCGCCAACCTGCGTCGCGACCCCCGGGCCAGCTTCCACGTCAGCAGCGACGACGGCTGGTCGTACGCGGTGGCCGAGGCGCGCGCCGAGCTGACCCCGGTGGCCGCGCGGGCGGACGACGACACCGTCGAGGAGCTGGTCGGTCTCTACCGCGCGGTGCAGGGCGAACACCCCGACTGGGCGGACTACCGGGCCGCCATGGTCGCCGACGGCCGGCTGGTGCTGCGGCTGCACGTCGAGCGGGTCTACGGCTTGCCGCCGCGCGGCTGAGCCCCGGCCGGCCGGCGTTACCGCTCGGCGGCGGCGGGTAGACACGCCTGCCGACACCGAGAGGGGAGCACCATGACAACGGTCGGAGAGTTCATGACGACCCGGTTGGTGACGATGGACGGCAACGACACGCTCACCGCGGCGGCGCAGGAGATGCGCGACAGCGCCATCGGCGACGTGGTGGTGACCGACGGCGACAACGTGGTCGGCATCGTCACGGACCGGGACATCACGGTCCGGGGCGTCGCCGAGAACATGGATCCCGACTCGACCACCCTCAACCAGATAACCAGCCGTGACGTGATCACGGTGAGCCAGTACGACGACGCGGTGGCCGCCGCCGACCTGATGCGGACGTACGCCGTACGCCGGTTGCCGGTGATCGACGACGGCCGGCTGGTCGGCCTGGTCTCCATGGGTGACCTGGCGGTCGAGCGGGAGCCCCAGTCGGTGCTGGCCGACATCAGCGCCGACGAACCCAACAACTGACCGCCCGTCCACCACGACGCCGGCACCCGGTTCGGGGCCGGCGTCGTGCCGTGCCCGCCCGGGTGCCGGCTCACCCGATCCGGGCGAGGTTGACCCCGTACCCGATGGGGACCCTCCTGCGACGTCGACGGCCGCGGCTCGCGGGAGGAGTGGAACCGATGGTGGACGCGACCACGAGGTTCTTCGAGGACCTGGACCGGCGGGAGTTCGAACCCCTGCTGGCGAAGACCTCCGGAACCCTGCGCTTCGACCTGAACGAAGGGGCGCAGACCACGCACTGGATGCTCCAGATCGACCGCGGCAAGCTGGCGGTCAGTCAGGAGGACCGGGAGGCCGACACGGTCGTGGGGACCGATCCGAGGTTCTTCGACGACCTGGTCACCGGCGGTGAGAACACCATCGCGGCCCTGCTGCGCGGTGAGATGACCGTCACCGGCGACCTGCGCCTGGTGCTCCAGGTCGAACGGCTCTTCCCCAGCCCGGCGGGCACCCGGGGGCCCCGTCGCGCGTCCTGCCGGGAGGTGTGCTGATGGCCGCGAGCAACACGGTCCGGATCCTCGACGGCAACACCTTCGTCGTCTCCGAGGACACCGGGGACATCGAGGCCACGCCGAGCGAGCCGACCGGCCTCTTCTCCATCGACACCCGGTTCCTGTCCAGGTGGGTGCTCACCGTCAACGGGGAACGGCTCAACGCACTCTCCTACGACGACCTGCAGTACTACGAGGCGCGGTTCTTCCTGGTGCCCGGCATGGCGACGCACTACATCGACGCCAAACTGTCCATCATCCGGGAGCGGACGGTGGGCGGCAGCTTCCGCGAGCAGCTGACCATCCTGAACCACGACGAGAAGCCGGTCGACCTGGAGATCCGGATCGACGCCGGCTCGGACTTCGCCGACCTGTTCCAGGTCAAGGACGAGATCCTGAACAAGAAGGGCGAGATCTACACCGAGGTGGAGGCGGACCGGCTGCGGCTGGGCTACCGGCGCGGGAACTTCAAGCGGGAGACCGTCATCTCCGCCTCCGTGCCGCCCCGCTTCGACCAGAACGGCCTGGCCTGGACCATCCACCTCGAACCCAACGAGCAGTGGGACAGCTCGATCGACGTGCAGACGTTCGCGGTCGGCCCGGGCGGACGCGACCTGCGGATCGGGCTGCGGGCGCACGGCACCGAGCGGCTGGCCCTCCAGCACGACCTGGAGGAGTGGATCGCCAAGGCGCCCAAGGTGAACAGCCAGCACGGCCGGGTCTCCGCCACCTACCAGCGCAGCCTGATCGACCTGGCGGCGCTGCGCTTCTCGCCGCTCTCCCTCGGCGGGCAGACGCTCCCGGCGGCCGGCCTGCCCTGGTTCATGACCATGTTCGGCCGGGACAGCATCCTCACCTGCCTCCAGGTGCTGCCGTTCGCGCCGGAGCTGTCCAAGACCACGCTGCGGATCCTCGGCGCGTTGCAGGGCACCCGGTTCGACGACTTCCGGGAGGAGGACCCGGGCCGGATCCTGCACGAGATGCGGTACGGCGAGACGGCCGCGTTCGAGGAGCAGCCGCACTCGCCGTACTACGGCTCGGTGGACGCCACCCCGCTGTTCGTGGTGCTGCTCGACGAGTACGAGAAGTGGAGCGGCGACGTCGCCCTGGTCGAGGAGCTGGAACAGGAGTGCCGGGCCGCGCTGAAGTGGGTCGACGACTACGCCGACCTGGTCGGCAACGGCTACATCTGGTACGAGCGGCGCAACACCGACACCGGCCTGGAGAACCAGTGCTGGAAGGACTCCTGGGACTCCATCTCCTACCGCGACGGCACCCTGCCACCGTTCCCCCGGGCCACCTGCGAGGTGCAGGGCTACGCGTACGACGCGAAGATGCGGGCGGCCCGGCTGGCCCGGGAGTTCTGGGACGACCCCGGGTACGCCGACCAGTTGGAGCGCGAGGCGGCCGAGCTGAAGGCCCGGTTCAACCGGGACTGGTGGGTGGCGGACGGGGAGTTCTACGCCCTGGGGCTGGACCCGGACGGCCGGCAGATGGACGTGCTCAGCTCGAACATCGGTCACCTGTTGTGGAGCGGCATCGTCGACTCCGACCGGGCGGCGAAGATCGCCGAACACCTGGTGGGGCCGCGGCTCTTCTCCGGCTGGGGGGTACGCACCCTCGCCGAGGGGGAGGTCCGCTACAACCCGATCGGCTACCACAACGGCACGATCTGGCCGTTCGACAACTCGTTCATCGCCTGGGGCCTGCGCCGGTACGGCTTCGCCGAGGAGGCGGCGACCATCGCCAGCGGCATCCTGGACGCCGCCACCTACTTCGACGGCCGGCTGCCCGAGGCGTTCGGTGGCTACCAGCGGGAGCTGACCAAGTTCCCGGTGGAGTACCCGACCGCGTGCAGTCCGCAGGCCTGGTCCACCGGCACCCCGCTGCTGCTGATCCGCACCATGCTGGGGCTGGAGCCGCACGAGGGGCACCTCGCCGTCGACCCGCGCCTGCCGGTCGGGATGGGGCGGATCGAGGTGCTGGACATCCCGGGCCGGTGGGGTCGGGTGGACGCCTTCGCCCGGGGCCGGATGGAGCTGCACAAGCTCGCCGACTGACGCCCGTGGTGCCGGTGCCGCCGTCGGTCGTCCGGCCGGCGGCGGCACCGGAGCCGTCAGTGTCCCGGCACCAGCGGGTCGGCGTGCGCCTCGGTCCGGGGGAGGAGGCAGAACTCGTTGCCCTCCGGGTCGGCCAGCACCGTCCAGCGGGGCAGCTCCCGCACCACCGTGGCCCCCACCTCCAGGACGGCCGCCCGTTCCTCGGCGTCGCCGACCAGGTCCAGGTGGATCCGGCCGGGCGCGGGCAGGTCGTCGGCCGGGCTGATCCAGACGTCCGGGCGGTGCCCGGCCGGGTCGCGCAACAGCACCGCCTCGGTCGGTCCGAGGGTACGGTCGGCGAGCCTGGTCCGGTCCTCGTCGGCGACCGGCAGCCCGGTGACCGCGCTCCAGAACGGCGCGAGCAGGTACGGGTCACGGCAGTGGATCACGATCGCGGCGAGGTCGGGCATGCCCTGACGGTAGTCGGGCCGGAAACCTACGCGGGGTAAAGTTGCCGGATGCCGGAACTCGTGTACCCACCCGTGATCACCGCCGCCAAGACGATGTTCCGGGTCCTCGACCTGCGCCTGACCGTGGAGGGCAGCCACCACGTCCCGCGTACGGGGGGTGCGGTGCTGGCCAGCAACCACGTCAGTTACCTCGACTTCATCTTCTGCGGCTACGGCGCGCACGAGTCCCGTCGCCTGGTCCGCTTCATGGCCAAGCACGAGGTCTTCGCGCACAAGGTCTCCGGTCCGCTGATGCGCGGCATGAAGCACATCCCGGTGAACCGGTCGGCCGGTGCCGGGTCGTACAACACGGCCGTGGAGGCGTTGCAGCGCGGCGAGGTGGTCGGTGTCTTCCCGGAGGCGACGATCAGCCGCTCGTTCCTCGTCAAGGAGCTCAAGAACGGCGCCGCCCGGATGGCCCAGGAGGCCGCCGTGCCGCTGCTCCCGGTGGCGCTCTGGGGCACCCAGCGGCTCTGGACCAAGGGCCGCCCGAAGACCCTCACCCGCCGGCACACCCCGATCACCATCCTGATCGGGGAGCCGATGGACCCGACCGCCTACCCGGACGCCACCGCGATGACCGCCGAGCTGAAGAGCCGGCTGAGCGCACTGGTGGACCGGGCGCAGCGGGAATACCCGGACCGGCCCTCCGGCGACGACACCTGGTGGCAGCCGGCGAGCCTCGGCGGCACCGCGCCCACCCTGGAGGAGGCGGTCGAGCTGGACCGCCGGGCCCGCCGCAAGTCCACCGCCTGACCCGCTCCCGTACCCCCTGATCCCGCCCCCTCGGGCCTGCTCCGCGGGATCCCGGTCCGCGAGATCCGGGTACGCGGAATCCCGCTCCGCGCGTTCCTGTCCGGGCGGGGCGGGGCCTGCGAGATGCGGTCCGCGGGACCGGTGTGCGGGATGCCGCGGACCGCGCGGGATGCATCCGGGACGGGTCGGGGTCCGCTGCGACGCTCGGCTGGTTGCCAGCAGGACGCTACGAGTTTGATGACATCAATGAATCACCGGCTTGTCGCCGGTCCGGGCCTGCCGGCCGCTCGGCGGCTCCCGTTGCTGGATGCGCCGTGATTCATCTACGTCATCAAACTCGTAGCGATCGCGGGAGACCCTTCCGTTCGGGGGAGTCGACCGGCGCAGCCCCGGCACCCGTCCGCCGTTGCCCGGTACCTTCGGCCGCCCGGCACCGTCCGCTGCCCGACGCTGTCCGCCGCCGGGAACCGTCCGCTACCGGTAGCTGCCTCGGGTCGAAGGCGCCGAACACCTGATCGGCACGGGCCACCGGGAGGCGGGCCGCCCACCGCGGTCGGCTTCACCGAGTCGCGGATGCCGCGCCGACCGCGCGCCCGCGTCCGACCGGGTGCCGGCTGACCGGGTGCCCTGCCGAGGGGACGGGTCAGCAGGCGGAGCCGGGACGGTCGCGTCGGGTGACCTCCCGGGGCCAGGCGGGCGGCTCGTCGGCCTCCGGACGGTAGTAGTCGTCCCGGGAGAGGAACTCGACCGGCAGGGAACCGGGGAGCGTGACCGGCCCCGGGCCGGGGAGGTAGCGCGGACCGACCCGGGCCACCAGCGCGGTCCGCTCGGGCGGGGAGAGGTCCACCAGTTCGGGGTGCACCAGCCGGAACGTGGCCACCGCATGGCGTACCCGCCCGGCCAGGTCGGCGACCAGCGCGGCCGGGCCGGCCAGGGCCAGCGCGGGCTGCCGGATGGTGCGGAGCGCGTCGCAGACCACCAGCAGCTCGGCCGTACCCGCCGGGGCGTCGGCCCGCAGCTCCAGCCGCGACGGCCACTGCCAGCGGACCTGCCCGCTGACCAGGCGGGACAGCCGGGCCGGACGCCGGTGCCGGGCGTCGGCCGGGCTGTCCCGCCCGGGGACCAGGGAGAGCTCCGACCCGGTGCAGACGTACGCGAGTCGGCGGTCGGTCACGGTCACCGTCGCCGGGGCGGGGAGGGTCCACCGGCGGGTGCTGTCGGTCGGGCCGAGCAGGTCGCCGGAGACCCGCAGCAGGTGCTGCCCGAGCACCTGCTCACCGGGTTCGGGGACCAGGGCGTACCGCCGGTCGAGCACCGGGCGGTCGGTGTCGTCGTGCGCGTCGAAGCGGTGCGGCCCGATGAAGAAGGGCGAGACGTCCTCCTGCACAGTCACCTCCCGGGACGGTTGGCGGTACGGCAAGCCTGGTCGACCGCACCACCGGCTGTCATGACACCCGTTAGGGGGTCGGCCGGTCGGTCGACGCGTGTGACCGGTAGATGCCGATCTCCTCCGGCCGGACGAGGCCGTCCTCGATCGCCCGGGCGAGCAGCGCCGCCTTGGTCGCCGCCGGTCTGCCCGCCCGGCTGTACTTGATCCGCGCCCGGTCCACGTACTGCTTGACGGTGTGCTCGCTGATCTGCATCCGGCGGGCCACCGACGCCTTCGACATCGACTGGAACCACAGCAGCAGCGCCTCACGCTCCTTGTCGGACAGGGCCGGCCGGTCCGGGCGGGTGTCACCGACCATCGCCCCGGCCAGCGCCGGCGGCACGTACGGGCGGTCGCTGGCGGCGGCCAGCACGGTGGCCACGCAGTGCTCGCGTCCCTCGTGCTTGGCGAGGAACGCCACCGCCCCGGCGTCCAGCGCGGCCAGCATCGTCTCCGGTTCGGTGTGCTCCGAGTAGACCACCACCCGGCGGCCGGCGGCGCTCAACCCGGCCAGCTTGTCGATCACCATCCGACCGTGCAGCCGGAGGTCGAGCAGGATCACGTCGGCCTCCGGGGCGGACCGGAGCACCACCTCCGGGTCGTTCCCGGTGGCCAGCACCCGCAGCCGAGGCTCGGTGGACAGCCAGGCCCGCACCCCGTCGAGCACGACCGGGTGGTCGTCCACGATCGACACACCGACCGGCTGCCCACCCGTCACGTCCTCCGCCATCGGGTCTGCGTCCACCTGATCTCCCCGTCCCGTTCCTGCAGAAGTTCCACCGGGCCGTGCTGCGCGGTCCCGCCCGGCGGGCCGGTCGCCTCCGGCCCGTCGTGGTCCGGCGTGACCAGACCCACCACCACCTCGTCGGGTCGCGCGACGACGGTCAGTCGGGCCCGGTCCCGGGCGTCGGCGAGGGCGGCGACGAGTGGGTCGACCAGCCGCCGCCGCACCTCCACCGGAAGGTCCGGCGGCACCCCGACGGCCACCAGCTCGACCGGCACCCCCTTGCGTTCCGCCACGTCGGCGGCGGCCCGCAACTCGTGCAGCAGCGGGTCGGGCACGTCGTCCGACTCGGCGATCAGCCGGCGCAGCCGGGCGGCGGCGAGCACGCACCGGCGGCGTACCTCGGGGTCGGCCGGGTCGGCCTCGCCCGCGGCGAGGGCGGCCAGCACCTCCGCGGCGCTGCCGCTGGCCACGGCCAGCCGCGCCCGGCGATCCTCGCCGGCCCGTTCCGGCGTACCCCGGTCCGTCGCCACGGTCGGGGTCGCCCCCGCGGTGCCGGCCCAGGCCAGGCTGCGGGCGGCGAACGCGGCGGCCCCGACGCCGATCGTCGCGGTCACCAGGCAGCCGGCGGCCACCACGGTCGCCGCGTCGAGGTCAATGGACATCAGGCCACTCCAGCCGGATGCGGGTGCCCGCGCCAGGGCGGAAGTCACCTCTGCGCGTCCACCCACCGTGGCCATCCGCCCGTGGACGGACTCCGCAGCCCGTACCGGTGGGCCGGGACTGTGGCCGGGTCGAAGCCGGGACCGTCGTCGACGACCTCCACCACGACCGTGCCGGCCTCCCGCGCGAGCCGCAGGGTGGTGCTGGCCCCCGGTGCGTGCCGGACCACGTTGGACAGCGCCGCGGCGGCGCTCCCGGCGAGCGCCTCGGCGACCTCCGCCGGCAGCACGCACCGGGTCAGGGACGCCGCGACCGGCAGCTCCGGCAGCCGGCCGAGCACGACGCGCAGCCGGTCGTCCAACGCCACCGGCCCGGGCGCGGGTGCCGGCCGCGTGTCGGCCAGGCCGGCGAGGGTACGCAGATCCGCCGCGCACCGCGCGCGCAGGGCGGCCGACGGGCCGGACACCGCACCGAGCCCGATCATGGTCAACGTGGCGAGCACGGTGTCGTGCAGGTCCCGGTTCTGCCGACGCTCGGCCGCCCGGGCGGAACGGGCCGCCGCCTCGCGGGCCGGTCGCCGGGCGTCCGCCGCCGCGGGTCCGCTCACCGGCGGCCTCCGTGCCGGCGCTGCACCGAAGGCCCGCTCGCGGTGCCACGGCAGCGCCCCCACCAGGCCGGCGGCGCGGCGCAGCAGGGCCAGGACGGTGCGGACCAGAGTGAACGCGCCCGCCGGGCGGTCCGACGGGGACGGCGGCGAGATCGCAACGGCAACGACCGGCATCGGGGGAGGCGTCCTTCCGGCAACGACCCGGTCGGGTCCGCACGGCATAGATCGACGCCGGAGAATAACATGCGCCAGGACAACCGGTCACCCACGGTACGCGACGCGTCGCCGGGCCCCCTGACCCGCCTCCTGCCCCGGACGACGCGCGGTTCCGCCGGCGATGCGGTTGACTGCCGGTATGGGCAGTGACGCACGGCGACTCCGGGTCGCCTTCCTCGGACTCGGCCGGATGGGCACCCCGATGGCCCGCCACGTACGCGAGGCGGGCCACGACCTGACCGTCTGGAACCGTACCCCCGGGAAGACCGACGCCCTCGCGGCGGCCGGCGCGACCGTGGCCGACACACCCGCCGCCGCGGCGGCCGGTCGGGACGTGGTGGTGCTGATGCTGGCCGACCCGGACGCGGTCGAACAGGTGCTGCTCGGTCCGGACGGGGTGGCCTCCGGCGCGGATCCCGACACCCTCGTGGTCGACGGCAGCACCATCGGCCCGGACGCCTCCCGCCGGATGGCCACCCGGGTGCGCGACCACCGGCTGCGGTACGTCGACGCGCCCGTCTACGGCTCGGTCGGCCCGGCCACCGCGGGAACGTTGGGCGTGCTCGCCGGCGGCGACGAGGCCGACGTGGCGGCGGCCCGGCCGCTGCTGGAACTCTGGGGCGACCCGGAGCAGGTGCGGCACGTCGGGCCGGTCGGCGCGGGCAGCGCCGCGAAGCTGGTCCGCAACCTCAGTCTCGGCCTCGCCCTCGCCGGGATCGGTGACGCGCTCCGGCTCGCCGCCACCCTCGACCTGCCCGCCGACGTGGTGGACGAGCTGATGGCCGCCGGTCCGCTCGGCGCGGCCTTCCCCGGCGTCCGGGAGATCCTGGCCTCCGGGCCGCCCGGGACCGCCGGTTTCACCGTCGACATGCTCACCAAGGACCTGCGGCTCTGCCTGGCCGCCGAACCCCGGCTGCCGCTGGTCGACGCCGCCCGCCGGGTGGGGGAGGAGGCCCACGCCGCCGGCCACGGCCAGGACGACACCCGTGCCCTGCCGGTGTGGTGGCGCGACCGGTGACCCGGCCGGTCAGTTGACCGGCAGCGCCTTCGTCCCGCCACCCCGGATCGACCCGGTCAGCTTCTTCCCGCCGGACCAGAAGAAGCAGCGCACCCCGCGGTCGCCCCGGGCCCACGCCTCCACCGTCGGCAACCGGTACGAGGTGCCGGTGCGGTAGCGCAGCTGGCCGTCGACGGGGACCTTCGCGTAGCGCGCGACGACGGTGCGGCAGTTGGCGTGGATGCCGTCCTCCCGGGCCGCCGCGTCCGGGTACTGGCCGTCCGGGGCGGTCCACGTGCCGACGTACTCGTACTGGTGCCCCTGCTGGCAGGTGGTCTGCTGGAAGCTGGCCCACTCGTCCTCGGTCAGACAGCCGTACGCCAGCTTCGACGGGCCCTTCAGGGCGTCCCGCAGGGTGCCGCTGCGCTGGACCGGGTAGTCGTTCGGCCGGCTGCGCCGGGTGCCGCCCTCGATGGTGGACAACTCGAACAGGTCGCAGCGGAACCAGCGGCTGCCGCCGGCCCATCCGGCCGGGGACGGTGGCACCACCTGGAAGGTCAGCCGCGCACCCCGCCAGTCACCGCCGACGAACGCCGTCGTCCTCGCGTCGCACTCGGCGAACGCGGGACGCATCGCCGCCGACCCGAGCGGCGGCGGGGTGGCGCGGGCGGCCACCGCCCCGGTGAAGGTGCCTAGGTGGACCGTCTCCACCAGGTGCGTGCGGGTGCAGTCCACCGGCTGGTAGCCGGTGAGGTAGCTGGTGGGTTCGGCGCTCAGGTGACAGTCGCCCGCCTTCGGGGCGAACTGGGTCACCTGGCCGACCGGTCGCCAGTCGTCGGTCAGGTCGCCGTCCGTCCCGGCCGGCGTGCCGCAACCGGCCAGCACCGCCGTGATCAGGGCAGCCGCCGCCGCAGCGCACCACCGTCGCATGTCACTCTCCCCCGAGGCCCCCGTGTGGACGCGGGCAGCATATGCCAGCGGGCTGCGCGGCGACGCCCGTGATCGGCGGACGCCGCCCGCGTACCCCTGGCGCCGGGCCGGGCCGGGCCGTCGCTGTCGGTCCGGGCCGGGACGCCACACGGTGACGGTGTGACATTCGGCGAGGACCCGGCGCTGAGGGGCACGAGAGGTTGGACAGGCCCTCGCGCGGCTGCTCACCCGCGAGATGCCCACCGACCTCCGACGCCCGGGCGGGAAACCCACCCCCCTCCGCCCGCCCGGCGTCGGGACGGCGACACCGTCCGGATGACCTACCCCCCCTGGTCATCCGAACGGCGTCGCGATCCGCGCCCTCCCCGGCGCGGCGGGGCGGCGGCCGGGTCCCCGGCTGCCGCCCCACCTCCCACCCGCCGCTGCCCCGGCTCAGCCGGTGACGTGCAGGATCACGTCGGCCCGGTCGACGGTCGCCTGTTCGAGCGGGAAGTAGCCCTGCTGCGGCACGGTGTCCGTGCGGGTCGCGGCCGGGGGCAGCTCGCCGGCCGGGACCAGACCCCAGTCGGTGACCCGGCGTTGCAGGGCACCCTCGAAGGTGTCCGGCGCGGGCTCGCCCAACCCGAGCGCGGCACTGCGCCCGAGGCTGCCGGCCACGAAGACGTAGTCGTCGAGCCGCAGCGAGTCGACGATCGCCCCGGCGCCGTACCAGTCGGCGCTCCGGTCGCCCATGCGCCAGGCGCTCGGGTTCCGCTGCAGGTGGGCGTTGTGGGCGAAGACCAGGGTCGGCCCGCGCTCCGCCTCCACGCTGCGGATGTCGCGCAGGTTGCGGGCCATCCACGCGTCCCGGGTGGCCAGCAGCAGGCAGATCCGGTCGCTCTGCCCGAGGGGCCGGGCCGCCTGCCAGTGGTAGTCCAGCAGCCCGAGGCCGGCGTCGACGTGCGCCCGGGCCCGGTGCCACTCGGCCGGTGAGCTCCGCGCGATCAGCTCCGGTGCGCGGGCGTGCAGCCGGGTGAGCAGGTCCGCGCCGATCGGGCGCAACCGCTCCGCCTCGGGCGTGGCGCCCATGGACTCGGTGAAGTCGAGGATCGCCTCCTGGCGGCTCCAGCGGTGGTCGTCCCCGGCGACGGCCGCGACGTCGAGGTCGAGGTCGAGGTAGTCGCGGGCGTACTCGAAGAAGGCCCTCGGGCTCGGTGCGCTGGTGTTGTCGGTCGGGGCGTCGAACCCGTGGAAGGCCACGTGCTCCGGTGCGGGCCGGTCCCGGTTGTACTCCCGCAGCCAGGCGACCAGCCGGCGGTTGGCGTCCAGGTCGCCGAAGTGGGAGAAGCCGTCGCGCAGCACCTGGTCGAGGCTGCCGGTGCCGTGCCGCACGTGGTCGTCGACGGCGAACGCGGCCACCCGGTCGGTCTCCAGGGCGATCGACCGGAAGCCCGACTCGACCAGCTGGGCGACCAGCTCGTTGCGGATCCGGCCGAAGGCCGGCTCCTGGTGGGTGGGCTCGCCCAGGGCGAGCAGGTCACATGACTCGGTTACGAGGGCGCGGATGTCCTGGCTCATGTGGTTCGACCGTACCGTTGAAACTTCGGTGGAGACTTTTCCCGGTCCGAACTGCGTGGCCGCGCGGTAAAGTCTCCACCGTGCGACCGGTCGACCTCGCGCGCGAGCACGGCCTCTCGACCCAGGCGGTCCGCAACTACGAGGCCGAGGGGTTCCTCCCGCCCGCGCAGCGCACGCCCAGCGGCTACCGGCGCTACACCGAGGTGCACGCGGCGGCGCTCCGCGCCTACCTGGCGCTCGTCGCCGGCCACGGCCACCGGGCCGCCGGCCAGGTGATGACCGCGCTGCACGCCGGCAGACTCGACGACGCGCTGCTCGTCGTCGACCGCGAACACGCCCGGACGCTGCGCGACCGGGACACCCTGGACGCGGTACGGGAAGCGATCGCGGGCCTCCCCACGGGGCCGGACGACTCGCCGCGAGCCGGCACGTGGACGGTCGGCGAACTCGCGCGCCGGCTGCGGGTCACTCCGGCCACCCTGCGCACCTGGGAGAGCGTCGGCATCCTCGCCCCGCTGCGCGATCCGGTCACCGGCCACCGGGTGTTCCGCGCGAGCGACACCCGGGACGCCGAGCTGGCCCATCTGCTGCGGCGCGGGGGATACCCGCTGGACCGGATCGCGACCGTGCTCCAGCAGGTCCGCACGGCCGGTGGCACGCAGGCGCTCGCCCGGGCGCTGGACGACTGGCGGCGACGGCTCACCGCGCAGGGCGTCGCCCGGCTCGACGCCGCCGCCCGGCTCAGCGACTATCTGCGTCTGGCCGGAGGCGGGCCAGGTGGACGGTGAGGTCCGTGTCGACCTCGACCGTCTCGGGCAGGACCCGCGCGATCCGGTCGTACAGCTGCTCCTGCACCGGTGCCGGCAGTTCCAGATAGGCCGAGATGGTCGACAGCAGGCCGAGGTAGTCACCGGCGCTCATCGTGATCCGCCGTTCGAGCACGGTCTGCCGGACGTCGGTGAACAACCCGGACCGCTGGAGTTCCGTGCCCGGCCACTGCATCGGCTGCTCCGGCGGGGTCCCGTCCGGGGACGGCACCTCGTCGCTCGCCAGGAACGCGGCCCGGACCGCCCGCACCGCCTCCGCCACGGCCGGGTCGGCCAGCCGGACCGGTCCACCGAACGAGGCGACCACGCCCCCCGGCTCCAGCAGCGCGGCGATCCGCGACCACCGGCCCGCCGGTTCCGTCCAGTGCAGCGCCGCCGCCGCGTACACCAGGTCGTGGCGCTCGCCCGGCCGTAGCTGCTCGAACGCGGCATGCACGGTCCGGACGGTCGCCGGCGCGTGCTTGCGCAGCTCGGCGAGCATGGCCCCGTCCGGTTCGGTCGCGGTGACCGTGACCCCCCGCTGCGCGAACAGCCGGGTCGCCTTGCCGGTCCCCGCGCCGATCTCCAGAGCGGTCCGCACCGGCCGACCCGCGTACGCCAGCACCAGGTCGGCGAGCTCGTCGGGATACCCCGGCCGGAACCGTTCGTACGCTGCCGCCCGTACGCCGAAGCCCAGTGCGCGTCGAGACATGCCGAGCATCCTGGCACGGGCGGGAAGAATTCCGGTGACACGCTGTCGGACCGGGGCGGCGCTGTTCGTAGCAGGGGTGGACGGTCGCCCACGCCGGGTGCCCCGAACGACAGGAGACGAGCCGAGATGCAGTACCTGGTTTCCGTGATCTACGACGCGGCCGACCTCGCCACCGACGACGAGATGGCGGCCATCGACGTGTTCAACGACCGGCTCCGGGCCGACGGGCACTGGGTCTTCGCCGGTGGCCTCGCCGCGCCCGAGTCGGCCACCGTCATCGACAACCGGGGCGGGGAGCCGCTCTTCACCGACGGGCCCTTCGTGGAGTCGAAGGAGTTCCTCGCCGGCTTCTGGATCATCGAGGCCGCCGACCTCGACGTGGCGCTCAAGCTCGCCGCCGACGGGTCGCGGGCCTGCAACCGCAAGGTCGAGGTGCGGCCGTTCCGGTGAGCGGCACCGACGCCCGGGAGGCGATCATCCGGGCCCACCGTGCGGAGTGGGCCCGGATCGTCGCCGCCCTGGCCCGGCGCTTCGGTGACCTCGACATCGCCGAGGAGGCGGCGGCCGAGGCGTACGCGACGGCGGTCGAGCGGTGGCCGGTCGACGGCGTACCACCCAACCCCGGCGCCTGGCTGACCACCACCGCCACCCGCCGGGCGATCGACCGGATCCGGCGGGAGAACAAGCGGGACGACAAGCACCGGGAGGCCCAGTTGCTGGCCGACGACGACCCGCCCGAGCCGGTCGGCGCGATCGAGGACGAGCGGCTTCGGCTGATCTTCACCTGCTGCCACCCGGCGCTCGCCCCGGAGACCCGGGTGGCGTTGACGCTGCGTATGGTCGCCGGTTTGACCGTGGCCGAGATCGCCCGCGCCTTCCTGGTGCAGCAGACCACCATGGAACGGCGGATCACCCGCGCCAAGGCCAAGATCAAGGCGGCGCGCATCCCGTACCGGGTGCCGGCGGCCGACGACCTCCCGGCACGGGTGTCCGGCGTGCTCGCCGTGCTCTTCCTCGTCTTCAACGAGGGCTATCTGGCGACCGGCCCGGACAGCGCTCCCGTCCGGCACGACCTGACCGCCGAGGCGATCCGCCTCACCCGCCTGGTCCACGCACTCCTGCCCGACGACGGCGAGGTGACCGGCCTGCTGGCGCTGATGCTCCTCACCGAGGCCCGCCGCCCCGCGCGCGTCTCGGCCGGCGGTGAACTGGTCACCCTCGACGAGCAGGACCGGGACGCCTGGGACGCCGCGCTGATCGCCGAGGGGCACCGGCTGGTCCGCGAGCGCCTGGCCAGCGGGGTGGCCCCCGGGCGCTACCAGCTCCTCGCCGCCGTCAACGCCGTGCACACCTCGGCCCGCGACGTACGCGACACCGACTGGTCACAGGTCGTCGCCCTCTACGACCAGCTCGCCCGGCTCGACCCCTCGCCGATCGTCGCCCTCAATCGGGCGGTGGCCGTCGCCGAACTGGACGGGCCGCAGGTGGCGTTGGCGGCCGTCGACCGGCTGGAGGCCGCGTTGGCCGGCTACCACGCCTACCACGCGACGCGCGCGGACCTGCTGCGCCGGCTGGGTCGCGGGGGAGAGGCGCGTGCGGCGTACGACCGGGCGATCGAGCTGACGGGCAACAGCGCACAGATCGCCCACCTGACCCGCCGCCGCGATCAGCTGGGCGACCCGCCCCGACTCCCGCGCGCCGAGGTGCACCGGCTCACGGAATGACCATCACCTCCGGGAAGGACCGGCTCGGGCCGCGCAGCAGGTGGCTCCGGCGGTGCCGCAGGTGCAGGTTGAAGAACGCCAGCGGGTACGCCTGCTGGATGCGTACCGCGCGGGCCGGGTCAAGGGTGCCGATCCAGTCGGTGAGCTCCGCGTCGCTCATCCCGATGACCCGGGCCAGTTGCGGCACCAGCCACTGGTTGTCGCCGTACGACGAATGGACCGCGCCGGCGGCCTGGATGTTGAGCCGCCAGCCGAGCAGGTGCGACCAGAAGTCGGCGACGGCGGGCTCCGCGGTGCGGGTGAACTCCGCGGTCAACAACATGAAGGGCCGGTCCAGGTCGGTGCTGGGCAGCGGCTGCGACAGCATCGGGCCGTCGAAGCTGATCCCGGCCCGGACCCGCGGGTCGGTGGCCATCGTGAGAGCCGTCGCGGTCCCGCCCTTCGACCAACCGAACATGCCGATCCGGTCCAGGTCGAGGGCGGCGCCCAGCCCGGCCGGGAGCGGCCGGTGGTCGACGTCGGGATTGTCTCCGGTGGCGAGGACGGCGATCTGATCCAGCACGAACCGGACGTCACGGGTGTAGGTCCACGGAGTCGAGTCGTAGTCGTACTCCCGGGTGGTGACCCGACCGTCGGGGAACTCGCCGGGCCCGTCGTACGTGTGGTCCACCGTGACCACCGCATATCCGTGGCTGGCGAGTTCCTGGACCACGATGGTGGTGTCCGAACGGTGGCTGCCCGCACCGTGCGAGTAGACCACCACCGGCAGTCGGCGATTCGTGCGTCGTACCGGCGCGCCCTCGTGACCGGCCGTCAGCGGCGCCAGCACCGCAGTGGGGTCGAACCCGGCGGACTCCAGCAGCCCGCGCATCGACGCGGCGGTCATCCACGGGGCGAGCGGGTAGCGCCACACGTCCCGGGCGGGATACCAGACGCTGACCATCAGCTCCCGGTACCGCCCCGGGCCGGCCAGCGGGTCCGGCTGCGACCGGTCCATCAGGTGCAGCGGAACCATGCCCACCGGGTACGGCCCGGTCGGTGCGGGCAGGGTGAGCCGGACCGGTCCCGGGTCGGTCGTGGCCGCCGACGCGCGACCGCCGAGCCCGGCGGCGCCGATCGGCACGCTGGCCCCCGCGGCCAACGCGGCTCCGATGAGCCCGCGCCGCGTCATCCCTCGTCCACCGACAGGTGTCTCGATCGTCACTGGTCCTCCCCGTGGGTTGCCCGATACCGGTGCGGAACGGACCGGCCATCGAGTGAACTTACTCGCTCAGTATATACACCGGGTGTATAGAGGCAAGGATGCCGGTCGCTCCGATAGGGTCCGATCGTGGACCTTCGATCAAAGCGGGCTGACACGGTACGCGTGGTCGGCACGGTGCTGCTGGTCAGCGGCTTCCTGACCTCGCTGCTCACCATGTCGTCGGGCTACGACGGCGGGAAGCCGTACCTCATGGCCGCTTTCCTGGTGGTGACCGGCGTCGGGCTGCGTATCGAGGCAGCCATCACCGACCGCAGGCCGTAGCTGCCCTGGTTCGGCCCTGCCATCCGAACACGCGTCGACCAGCTCACCGCGTTGGTCGAGCAGGGCTACGCCCAGGGGCGTCGTTCAATCCGGCTCGGGGGCGAACGGGTTGCTGCGGGGTTCACGTAGCTCCCGGTCCGCCGGACACAGGTAGGTCCATGCTGCCGAGGTCACGGATCCCAGATTCGGCAGCGCTTCGCCCCACCTCGGCGGGTGGCCGCCGAGCTGATCGAGGTAGCGCTGATAGATCCTCAACTCGCGGTACTGCGGGTCGTGCCGCCAGAGGGCGTACGGCTGCTCGCGTAGCCAGTCGCATGCCGCGTCACCCGCGGCGATGAGATCCGCGGTCGGCGGCAGTACTTCCAGCGGCTTGTTGCTCTCCAGATCGCCCCACCGCTTGAGGTACGCCAGGTATCTGTCCTCGTCACGAGGGTGTGCGACATGGACGCCGATAACGACGGCCGGTATGGCGAGCATGCCGGCCACGACCACTCCCACCATGACCCGCAGGCGTTTCCTCACCTGCAGATCCTAGATCGAGGTTCGCCTCAGTTGCGGGCTTGGTCCTTGACGAACTCGACGAAGGAATCCCACTGGACAGCGCCGAAGGTAAGCGCCGGGCCGGCGATGTCCTTGCTGTCACGGACACACACGACGTTCGGAAGGTTGTCGGCAACCTCGACACAGTTGCCCTCGTTGCCGCTGTAGCTGCTCTTGCGCCACCGAGCCTCGGTCATCTCAGTCATCGTAAGTCTCCTTGATCAGGGCGCCTACCAGATCCTCGGACGCGCGTTCGTCCATGGCAAGGTCCCACAGAGTCTTCCAAACCGAAGAGTACGTCTCTACCTCGTTGGGTCGGTCGAGGTAGATGCTGCCGGTCAGCGATTCGCTGTAGACGGTGCTGGGCTCAGCAGGCCGGGTGCCCTTCGCGGGGAAGTCGAGCAGCACGAACGCTCCAGCGGCGGACGCGCGGTGTGGGCCTACGCTCCTGGGTAGGACGCGGACCTTGATGTTCCTGGCCTGGGCTGCGTTGACCAGATGCGCCAGCTGGGCTCGCCAGGCTTCCACGTCGCTGACGGGACGGTGCAGGACGGACTCGTCGACGATCGCTTCGAACCGAGGGGCTGCTGGGCTCCGTCGAGTCAGGAGCTTCTGCCGTTCCATCCGCAGGGCGACCTTCTGGGCCACCTCCTGCGGCGTGCGGTCGGGCCTTGTCTCGAAGAACGTGGACATGTACTCGGGCGTCTGGAGAAGCCCCGGGATCAGGTTCGTTTCGTACTGCCGGACGCGGCACGCCGCTGCTTCCAGCCCCACGTACAGCTCGAACCACGCGGGGATCACCTCACCGTAGGCGTGCCACCAGCCCCGGCTCTTGCTTTCCCTGGCGAGCGCGACGAGGACCTCGGTCAGGTCGGTTGAGGTGCCGTAGAGCTGACACATCAGGTTCACGTCATGGGTGCGTAGCGAGGTCTGTCCGGCCTCCAAGCGATACATCTTCGCCCGCGACCATTCCAGCGTCTTCGCCGCGGCCTCCAGGTTGACGCCGGCCTCCTCGCGAGCCTGCCGCAGCAGCCGTCCGAGTTGTCGTCGCGGGACGGAAGATCCGGTGTCGGTCATCTGGCCCCAATCTCACTTGAGATGCCGGTCTGTCTCATTTCAGCCACCCTGCACGCCACGATGGCACGCCGTCAATCTTTTTCCTCGAATCTCCAAGTGAGACGTTGCAGACGGAAGCGGAGCTGCACCAAGTTGGCTGCTAGACGAGGTCGGCCGACGATCGCCGGAGGTGCGCGGTGCCCCGCTGGAAGTGGTTCCAACGCAGTAATGAGCCGGTCGATGTGGTGCAGCGGCCGGGCACCAACGAGCGTCCTCGCGGGGTCGGCGGAACGGTGAAGCGGAACGGCCCGGCCAGGATTGTGGCGATGGCTCGGGCTGCTCAGGTGCGGCCGGACAGCCCTCAGAAGCGTCGTAACGGCGGCGAGCCGTGAGGCCGGAACAGCGGCTCGACGTGCCCTTCCTGGTGGCGCTCTCCTGGGCCATCATCGATTACCACGTCGTCTACACCTGCTCGCGTTGCCGCCCGTATGGCTGGTGTCCTCGCGTCGTCGTCGCGCGAGCCCGCATCCGCGCCTGGCGCAGGGTCAGCGACCAGTGGCGGAGCTGAAGGCCGGTGCGCTGCTCCTCGTCAGCAGGGAGGCCAGCGTCCAGTTCGTGAAGCCTTTCAACTTCCGGCTGATTCGCGTCCTCGACTGGATCACCTACGACGGCTGGACGTGGCTGGACGGCTACCAGCTCGACAAGCGAGGTGACGCCGTGGCGCGTCGTTCAATCTTCGTGATGCGACATGGGTTGAGGGCGGGTTCCATTCCGTCACCCAGGCCACGACGCACTTCTTCGGCCGACTCGGCTGTCCGGGGGACACGGCGACCGGCCCGATCCCGTCAGCCGTCCGTCGTTATCGACGAACGCCGGCATTAGCGAACGGGCATGACCGTACGGAGTCGCTACGGTGGCCGACATGAAGGACGCTGCCCCCGTAGTCGAGGTCGTGCCCTACGACCCGGCCTGGTCGGAGCGATTCCAGGTCGAACAGCGGCTGTTGTCGGAGGCGCTGCCCGCAGCGCTGAGCATCGAGCATTTCGGGTCCACCAGCATTCCCGGACTGGCGGCCAAGCCCATCATCGACATCCTGGTGGTCGTACCCGAGGTCGATGAGGTCGTCGCCGGCCTCCGGCCACTTGAGCAGCTCGGGTACGTCTATCGTCCGACGGCCTTCCCGGAGGACAGTGATCACTTGTTCTTCGCGAAGGACACCGACGGGAAGCGAAGCCACCATCTGCACGTCTTCGGCGTCACGTCGCCGGTGCCGGCGGAGAACCGGGTCTTCTGCGCCTACATCGCGGCCCATCCCGAGGCGGCCCGCCGCTACGAGGCGGCAAAGAGGCGCGCGGCCGAGTTGCATCCCGACAGCCGGGCCCAGTACGGCGCCGCGAAGGAAGAAGTGATGACGCAGTTGTCGGCCGAGGCCCGCCTGTGGAGCCGATCCGCGGATTCCGAGGCAGGGGGAGGCGGCGGTTGGTCGTCGACTGTCACCTGAGCAGCGCGTCGAGTTCGGGAAGCCGGCGGAACAGGTCGGGAAGGCCACGCACTCCGGTGCGTACGGACTCGTGCGACAGCGCAAGGTCAGGGCCGGTGCTGGCCTCGACCCCGGCGAGGCAGCGGAGGATGTTCCACCTCGTGTGTCCCAGCCAGCCGCCGATCAGGTACGCGAACCAGCTCGGACCCGGCGGCGGCAGCGCTCCGCCCCCGGCGACGTATCCGTCGAGGACCGCGCGGAAGATGGCGGGCTCGATGTCGTCGAAGCCGGGTCCCTTCGCGAGGCTCAGCGCTGTCGAGCCGAGCTCACCGGACAGGTCGAGCATCCCCGATAGTTCCCAGTCGAGCACCACCGGCTGACCCTGTCGAGCGAGCAGGTTCCACGGCTGGACGTCCCGGTGGGTCAGCACGACGGGACCCGGTCGCTCGCAGGTGTCGACGAAGCGCGCGATCGCGAGGAACGTCCCGACCTGGGCGGCGAGTTCACCGGCCCACGGCTGTCCGGTCGCCGTGGCCCGCTCGGCGAGTTCGCGCCAGTCCCGTGGCGTCGGATCCTCGACCGAGCCCTCGGTCCACGCGACGTCGAGCGCGTGGATGCGCGCGAGGATCTCACCGATCTCGAACGCGTACGCCGGCGACACCGGTGCCTCGGGCAGCTGCTCGCCCTCGACCCACCGGTGGACGAGCGTGTGATGGCTGGCCGAGATCGGCTCCGGCAGCGGGATGCCGGCGGCGAAGGCCGCCCGCTCGAACCGGAACACGTCCTCGGCGCGGTAGGTCCAGCGGCGGTCGAGGACGTTCAACTCCTTCACCGCGAACGACCCCTGGTCGGTGTCGAGTCGGTACATCCGGTTGGCGAACCCGCCGTGGACCCGGATCATCGGGCCGATCGGCACCCCCGAGCCGCGAGAGGCTGCCCGGGCTCAGGCCTTCCACGGCGTCATGTCGAGGTCGGGATAGCGCAGGCCCACCCCCGCGAGGGTGTCGGGAGTCCAGTACGGATGGCCGGGCGGGGGGAAGCCGAAGAGCGCAAGTTGCTCAGGGGTGGCCCGGGTCATGAATCGGTACCAGGCGGCTTCGTGGCTGCGATGGACCCACGAATGGCGCTGCCCCCATTCCACCGCGGCCGGCCGGTAGTTGAGGTGCATGGTGTAGCGGGCCCCGCGAGGCGCTGTCATGCCGGTGCCACGGTGGAAGGTGCCCGGTTGGAAGGCGACGACCGTGCCGGCCGGTCCGGCACCCGACACCTCCGCGTCGTACAGGTGCGGGCTGCCGGTGGGCGAGACGAACTCGCCGTACTTGTCGCCGACGTCGTTCGGCGGATACCAGTTCGGCTTCGCCGGGAGGTCCCTGGTGTGCTCCCTGGAGAGCATGTGTGGCGGGCCGAGCTCCTCGGGCACGTCGACGAGGTAGACGAACATCTCCAACTGCTGGTAGCCGGGATCGTCGGTGGGCACCAGCATCGTGTGGTTGAGGTAGTCGCGGTGCAGCGGTTGGTCGTAGTCCGCCGCTCCCGTGAACTTCGCCCACCCTTCGGCCGAATAGATCCGGAGGTCCCGGTCGGCGAGCAACTCCCGGGCCAGCCGGACCAGGCGCTCGTTCACCGCCAGCAGGCCGAGTTCCAGGATGGCGAACGGGAACTCGTCGATCCCGGCGAACTCGTCGTCGACGTAGCGGCTCCGGCGGGGGTCGGTGCCGTCATGGAAACCTTCAGGTGAGGGAAACATGGTGTCGAGCTCGCGAAGAGCCGGTGCCAGGTCCTGCGCCGGGAGGTAGCCGGGAAGGATGGCGAACCCATGGGTCTGCCACTCCCGCCTGATGGTCTCAAAGCTCATCGCGCCAGCATCCACTCGTACCTGTGGATGCGCATCCGGGTTTCCGGGCTCCCGTGGGTTGTTGCGGTGGGCCATCTCGCCTGCCATCGACCCGGGCAAGCCGAGCAGACCGCCGCCCGACCCGCCAGCGGGCGAACCCGTGTCAAGGTCCGCTTACCTGGCGGGCCGGCCGGCAGCCGACCGGTCGGGCGGGCTCAGGCCGGCCGATCAGTGCCCGTACGGCCACCACATAGCCGAATTACGATGCCTCGATGGCCCATCCGACCTCCAGGATGTTGTCGGGGTGACCGGCCTGGCCGCGCCAACGTCGAAAGATCTCGTAGGCGGGGCCTTCCAGGGCGAATCCGTGTCGAACGATCCAGTCGGCGACCGCGTCGTAGCCTTGGAGAGCCGTGGGGAAGGTCGAGTCGCTGCCGGAAAGTGCGGTGTAGGCGAACTGGACATCCGGTAGGTCGAGGACGTAGACGTCCTCTGGAAGGTCCATCGGAGCGGCGCCGTCGTTCCAGAACGGCAGACAGAGTTCGATCTCGCTGCGGTTGTCCTCGTCAAGTCGGCCGTGGTAGCGGATGAACGCCTTGGTGGTGAGCGTCAGCGGACCGCGTCCGGCGACTGCGTACAGATCCGCGAAGCCCTTCCGGGCGACCTGGTCGAGGTCTTCGACACCTACGGTGTGACGCTGTGCCAGGACCGAGCCGACCGCGAGACGGCTTACGCGTACCGGATGGTTCATCTCTCCTCCTTGAAGGGCGATCCGTTGCCGGATCTGGTCGAGTACGGCTCGACGCCGGCTCAGCTGCTGCTCCGCTGCGGCGATGTGATCGGTGAGTGCTGCGGTGACGTCCTTGCCTGCCTCGATGCGCCGCATGAGGTCGCCGATCTGATCGACGGAGAAATCCAGCTGACGGAGCATGCGGATGAGCTGGGCCGGTCCGAGCTGGGAGGGGGCGTAGTGCCGGTACCCGGACGACGGATCGACCCGAGCCGGCCTCAGGAGTTGGACGGCGTCGTAGAGACGAAGTGCCTTCAGCGACAGGCCGCTGGCTTGAGCGAACTGACCGATCGGTATGAGCCGGTGCCTTTCCATGGCCTGAAGGCTGCCGTCTGCCCGTAGGGAAGAGTCAAGCGTCGCGTACGGCTGTTGTCCTTGCTGCGGGACGGGCGACGGGCCAGGCCGTCGCCGAGCCGCCGGACGTCAGACGGGCATGACGAACGACGATCAGCGGTGCCACGGGGCCGGCAGTGGCCCGAGGGCTCCACGCATAGCTCCACGCGAGCCGGTCGGCTGGAATAAGTGCCTGTGCGCCCGGCAGGATTCGAACCTGCGGCCTTGGGATTAGAAGTCCCCTGCTCTATCCGCTGAGCTACGGGCGCGCAACATGGGTCTCGCGCCCAAGAGGGTACCGCCGTCCCCGCCTGGGGCAACGGAACGGGTGGCCGCGTCACACCGCGATCAGGGTCCCACGCCACCCCCACCCGTGGCAGCCCCGTTCCGGCGCGCGGCCGTACCCTCGTCGGGTGCTGCTTGACCCGGAGACCGAGAACGAGATCGCCTACCAGCTGTGCCAGCTCCTCGGCCGCGCCATCCTGCCGATCCGTCAGGTCGGCGGGGCGGGCGCGCCCGGCACCGCCTTCTTCTGGAACGAGTTGATCGGGTCCACCGACGACGGCGAGGTGGTGCACGAGTACCTGCTGACGGCGGACGTGCTCACCGACGCGGCGTACGGCGAGATCGGGGTGCGGCCGAGCGTGACGGAGCCGGCGGGGGTGGCCTCGGACGCGATTCTGCTGCCCGACTTCGCCGAGCAGTGGCTGCACCTGCCCGAGGCCGGCGTGGCCGCCATGCCCACCGGCGGCCTGCACGGGCACGCCGAGGACCGGGGCTGGCGCTGGCGTACCCAGCAGGTCACCGACGGGCTGGCCGCCCGCGCGGAGGTCGTGGCGCGGGTCGGTGCCGAGCCGGCCTCGGCGTTCGTGCTGGCGCTCGGCGTCGCCGACGACGGCTCGCGGCCGTTGGAGGCGGTCATCGAACGCGTCGTTGGCGACGGCGACGAGCTGCGGATCACCACCGGGCTGCCGGCGGGCTACGTCGGCGCGCCCGTCTTCCGGGTCGAGGCGAACGCCGCCGGCGAGCCCGCGCTGCACTGCCTGGGCCTGGTGCTGCCGGGTCAGGGCGGCCACCGGATCGCGACCTTCGACCGGATCCGGTCGGCCGTCGCGGCCGCGACCGCCGACTGGCGCTGAACCGGCCGCGTCAGCCCTCGACGGTCGCCCCGGCCCGGTCGTCGGCCGGCTGCCGCGCGGCCGGCGCGCCCGTCGGCTGCTCCGGCGTGGGGCCCGCGCCGAGGAAACCCTCCGCCCACCGCCCGGCCTCGGTGAAGACCTTTTCGCGTACGGCGGGACTGGAGAGCGTCAGGTCGTGCAGCCCGCCGTCGAAGCGGGCCAGGGTGACGTGCGGGCCGAGCCGGGGTGCCCAGCGGACCATGTGCTCCACGTCGAGCACCGCGTCGGCGAGGGTGGCCGACTCGTGCCACTTGGTGCCCCGGTAGCTGCGGGTCGAGCAGGCCAGCAGCACCGGCACCTGGATGTCCAGCCCGGCGCGGAGCTGCCGCTGGCCGGCCCGGATGGCGTTGATCCAGCCGGCCCGGACGGGGAACCCGGCGAGCGGCTTCCAGGCCAGGTCGTAGCGCCACTCGCCACGGTGGTCGGCGTGCAGGCTCTCGCCGTACACGGTGCCGAGCCCGAACGGGAGGATGCGGTGCGGCGCCCGGCGGCCGAGCCGGGAGACGGCCGCCGCGAGGGGTCGACGGACCAGCCAGGGCGCGTTGATGTCGAAGAAGGGGCTGTTCAGGAAGAGGCCGTCGACCAGGCCGGCCTCGCGGCGGGCGTGCGCCCAGAGCGAGATGATCAGGCCGCCGGTGGAGTGGCCCATGGCGAGCAGCGTGTCGTGCCCGTCGTCCGCCCGGATGATCTTGGCGGCGGCGTCCAGCTCGGGGAAGTAGTCGCTCAGGTCCCGGCAGAAGTTCGGGGTCTGGTGCGGCAGCAGGCTGCGACCGTATTTGCGCAGGTCGAGGGCGTAGAAGTCCCAGCCGCGCTCGGCGAAGAAGTCGGCCACGTGGGTCTGGAAGAAATAGTCGACGAAGCCGTGCACGTAGAGCACGGCCCGGCCGGTCGGGCGCTCCGCCCGCCGGCGGACCAGGGTCGCGACGACCGGTCCCTCGTCGTCGGTGCCCAGGTCGATCGTCTGCCGCTCGTACGGCGGCCCCAGCACGTCCGGTTCCACGACCGCGACGGTACGCCGCCAAGCTACCCGGCGGTAGCCCCCGGGCCCCGCCCACCCGCACCGGGTGGACGGGGCCCGGCTGGTCTCAGGCGGTTTCCGCGTCGGCCCGGCTCGGGTCGGCGGCGGGCAGCTCGTCCGCCTCGCCGGCCTGGACCGGCACGCCCTCGGGCAGCCCGGTGTCGCGCAGGTGCTTGTTGCTGCGCGGCTCCTGCCGGGTCTTCGCGTCGTTGAGCTTGCGGCGCAGGTCGTCCCGTACGTCGTTGAGCGCGGCGTGCAGGTCCTCCTCCGAGGAGGTGGTGACGATCTTCTGCCGACCCGCCACCCAGCACTCCAGGGTCACCTTCTGCCCCCGGGCCTCGCGGTCCTTGACCGACACCTCCAGCTCGGTGGCGTCGGCGTGGAACCCGGCCAGCCGGGCGTCCAGGGTCGCGAACTGCTCCGCGATCCAGTTCCGGTCACCCTGGGAGAACCCGGCGCCGACCCGCAGGCACTCGGCCACGGTGGCGGGGTTCGCCACGGCGCTCATCGCCGCACCTCACCCTGGGTGCGGACGGAACCGGTCGTACGACCTGAGCAGAGGATCATCATCGCTGCCCTTTCTCTCGGTTGATCAACGCCATACCCAGTCGGCGTCCCTCCGGAACCCGCCCCGGCGCCGCTGACCGGCTGGCGTTCCCGATCATGCTCAGCCGCAGACCGGCGCCCCAGGGCCCGTCGGCCCTAGCAGACGGGACCTTGATCAGGTCGTTGTCCACAGGGCGATCCGTCGTCCACAGGCCGGCCGGTACGGCTGGCCCGGGTGGCTCCCGGTGGCCCAGGCTCGGCACCGGGTCGACCCACCACGGCAAGCTGCGGATCTCCCCCTGGAGGGACGATGTTCGACACCTACGTAACGATCGTCGGCAACGTGCTGACCGCGCCCGCGTGGCGCCGCACCACCCAGAGCAACACCCTGGTGGCCAACTTCAAGGTCGCCTCCACCGCCCGTCGCCTCGACCGCGACAGCGGTCGCTGGGTCGACGGCAACAGCCTGCGGGTCCGGGTCAACTGCTGGCGCAAGCTGGCCGAGGGGGTGGCCGCCTCGGTGATGGTCGGTGACCCGGTGATCGTCGCCGGCCGGCTCTACACCCGGGACTGGACCGACGACGCCGGCAACCACCGCACGCTCTACGAGCTGGAGGCCGTCGCGGTGGGGCACGACCTGTCCCGTGGCCGGTCCCGCTTCCTGCGCAACCGGCCCGGCGCCACCACCAGCACGGTGGAGGACGCCGAGGCGGAGAGCCGGGTGCACGGTGAGGCGACCGAGCCCGTGCCGGCCGGCGAGGCCCCGGCCTCGTTCGACGACCGGCCCTTCGACGACGAGGTCGACGGGTTCGCCCCACCGCACGCCGGGCACGGGCTGCCCGGCGGTGACCTGCCCGACCGGCCGGGCTTCGACGAGTTGGCCGACCCCTTCGACGACCCCGCCGAGGGCGACCCGGACAGCGGGGGCCCGGACAGCGACGGCCTCGGCGGCGACGGGCTGGACAGTGGTGCGCTCGACGGTCCCGGGCTCGACGATGGTGGGCCCGGCGGTGACGGGCTCGGCGGGGACCGGGAGGTCGTTGCCGGGGCCACCGGACCGGGCGCGGCCGGGGCGGACACGGTCAGCGGTGTCACGCCGACCGGCCGGGGTCGACGGGGGCGGGGACGGGCCCCGGTGCCCGCCTGAGATCGACGCGGGTCGTGCACGGGGGAGCGGGGTGGCGACGCGGACGTGGCCACCCCGCCGTACGACTAGGCTGGCCGGCCGGAGGTGGTGCCGGGTGCGGCAGACGACCGCGGTGGCGGACGCGGCGGGACTGGTGGCGGGATACGCCCTGGACTCGCTGCTCGGTGACCCCCGCAGGTGGCACCCGGTGGCCGGCTTCGGCCGGGCGGCCGGCGCGTTGGAGCGACGCGTGCACCGGCCCGACCGGGCAGCCGGCACCCTCTTCACCGCGCTGGCGGTCGGCACGCCCGTGCTGCTCGGCGTCGCCGCCAGCCGCGCCACCCGCGACCGGCCGGTGGCCCGGGCGGCACTCGTGGCGGCCGGCACCTGGACGGTGCTCGGCGGCCGTACCCTGCGCCGGGAGTCCCGGGTGATGGGCCGGGCGTTGCGCGCGGGTGACCTGCCCGCCGCCCGACGCCGGCTCGGCCACCTCTGCGGCCGGGACCCGTCGACGCTGGACGAGCCCGAGCTGGCCCGGGCCACCGTCGAGTCGGTCGCCGAGAACACCTCCGACGCGGTCGTCGCCCCGCTGGTGTGGGGCGCGGTCGCCGGGCTGCCCGGCCTGCTCGGCTACCGGGCGGCGAACACCCTCGACGCCATGGTGGGCCACCGTTCACCCCGGTACGCCCGGTTCGGCACCCCGGCCGCGCGCCTCGACGACCTGCTCAACCTGCTGCCCGCCCGGCTGACCGGGCTGCTCACCATCGCCGTCGCGCCCGTCGCGCACGGCGACCGGCAGCGCGCCTGGCGGGTGTGGCGGCGGGACCGCAACGACCATCCCAGCCCCAACGCCGGGCAGTGCGAGGCGGCGATGGCCGGTGCGCTCGGTGTCCGGCTCGGTGGGCGCAACGTCTACTTCGGCCGGGCCGAGGTGCGGCCCTTCCTCGGTGACGGGCCGCGCCCCGAGGGGCGGCACCTCAAGCGGGCCGCCCGGATCTCCGGTGCGGTCGGGCTCGCCGCGCTCGGGATCGCGGCGGCCTACCCGCTCACCGTGGGCCGGCTGGTGGGCGCGCTCGGGCGGGCCGGCCTGCGCGGCGTACGGCAGGCGGCCGGGACGGTGCGGGGGAGTGGTCGGTGAGCGGCGGACTGCTGGTCGCCGGGACCACCTCCGACGCCGGCAAGAGCGTGCTCACCGCCGGGATCTGCCGCTGGCTGCGCCGCAAGGGTGTCCGGGTGGCCCCGTTCAAGGCGCAGAACATGTCCAACAACTCGGCCGTGGTGGTCGGCCCCGACGGGCGGGGCGGCGAACTCGGCCGGGCCCAGGCGATGCAGGCCGCCGCCTGCGGGCTCGCGCCCGACCTGCGCTTCAACCCGGTGCTGCTCAAGCCGGGCAGCGACCACTCCAGCCAGGTGGTGCTGCTCGGCGAGGCCGTCGACACGGTCACCGCCGGCAACTTCCGCACCCTGCGGCCCCGCCTCGCCGAGACCGCCCACGCCGCGCTCGCCGAGCTGCGGGCCGCGTACGACGTGGTGATCTGCGAGGGGGCCGGCAGCCCGGCCGAGATCAACCTGCGCGCCGGGGACTACGTCAACATGGGGCTGGCCCGGCACGCCCGGCTGCCCACGATCGTGGTCGGTGACATCGACCGGGGCGGTGTCTTCGCGGCCATGTTCGGCACGGTCGCGCTGCTCGACCCGGCCGACCAGGCGCTGGTCGCCGGCTTCGTGATCAACAAGTTCCGGGGCGACCTGGGACTGCTCCGGCCGGGGCTGGACATGCTGCACCAGGTCACCGGCCGGCCGACGTACGGGGTGCTGCCCTGGGCGCTGGACCTGTGGCTGGACGCCGAGGACTCGCTCGCCTACGGCCGGGTGCTGGGCCGGCCGGCCGGGCCGTACGGGACCGAGTGGCTGGACGTGGCCGTGGTCCGGCTGCCCCGGATCAGCAACGCCACCGACGTCGAAGCCCTGGCCACCGAACCGGGCGTCCGGGTCAGGCTGACCGTCGAACCCGCCGAACTGGCCGCCGCCGACCTGGTGGTGCTCCCCGGCACCAAGTCGACCGTGGCCGACCTGGCCTGGCTGCGCGAGACCGGCCTCGCCGACGCCGTCGCCCGGCACGCCGCCGCCGGGAAGCCGCTGCTCGGCATCTGCGGTGGCTTCCAGATGCTCGGCCGGGCGATCCACGACCCGGTGGAGAGCCGGCAGGGCAGCGTCCCCGGTCTGGGGCTGCTCCCCGTCGAGATCACCTTCGACCCGCGCAAGACCGTCCGGCGGTCCACCGGCACGGCAGCCGGCGACGTCCCGGTCGACGGCTACGAGATCCACCACGGGTACGTCTCCACCGCCGACCCGGCCCTGCCGCCGCTGCTGCGCTACGTCGACGGCACCGGCGAGGGCGCACGGCTCGGCGCGGTGCACGGCACCCACTGGCACGGCGCCTTCGAGTCCGACGAGTTCCGCAGGCGCTTCCTCACCGAGGTCGCCCGACTGGCCGGCCGGCGCGGCTTCCGGGTCGCCCCGGACACCTCCTTCGCCGCCGCCCGGGAGCGCACCCTCGACCTGCTCGGTGACCTGGTCGAGGAGCACCTGGACACGGACGCCCTCTGGCGCCTGATCGAGTCCGGCCCGCCCGCCGACCTCCCGTTCGTCCCGCCCGGCGCACCCCCACTGCCGCCGCCCGAATGAGCCGCCCGGCTGATTCGCCCGGCTGATTCGCCCGGTGGGCCGTGCCGGCCGGCGGTCAGTCCGGTGGGTGGGATGGAGCAGCGGTCAGAGGCGGACGTCGGCCGGGCGGTCGGACATCGGCAGTCCCGCCTCCCGCCAGGCCTGCACGCCGCCGATCATGTCGGTGGCCCGGCGCAGGCCGAGCACCTGGAGGCTGGCCGCCGCCAGGCTGGAGCTGAAGCCGTGTCGGCACACCACGACGATCTCCCGGTCGTAGCCGGTGGCCTCCGGGATCCGCCAGGCGCACGCCGGGTCGAGCCGCCACTCCAGCACGGTCCGGTCGATCACGATCGCCCCGGGCAGCTCGCCCTGCTCGCGGCGCTGCACCTCGGTCCGCGTGTCGACCAGCAGCGCACCGGCGCGGACCGCCTCGACGGTCTCCTGCGGGGTGAGCCGGCGCAGCCCGGCCCGGGCCTGTTCCAGCAGGGCGTCCACGCCCGGACTCATCACGTCATGCAGCACTCCCCGATGATGCCGGTGGCGCCCCCGGTCCGCCCGGCGAACGCCCGGCTGCCCTGCAGGATCCCGCCGACGGGGGACGGACCCGCCGGTAGGGCCGGGCAGGCCGCGCCGGCAGGGCGCTAGCGTCGGGCGGGTGACGGTGACGGTGGTCGAGGCGTACGCCGGGCTGGCCCGGCGGGTGCTGGCCGGGCCGGCGCGGTTGGGGCGTACCCGACTGGTGGCGGTCGACGGACCGAGCGGCGCGGGGAAGAGCGTCTTCGCGACGCGCCTCGCGGACGCGCTCGCCGCCCTGCCCGGCGGCGTCCGGCCGCCCGTGGTCCACACCGACGACCTGCTGGACGGCTGGGACGACCAGCTCACCTTCTGGCCCCGATTGCAGGAGTGGGTGCTGGCGCCGGTGCGGGCCGGTCGGCCGGGCGCCTACCGCCGCTACAGCTGGGTGCGGCGGCGCTTCCTGGACCGGCCGGTGCCGGTGCCGGTGGGACCGGTGCTCGTCGTCGAGGGGGTGAGCAGCGCCCGGGCGGCGGCCCGCCCGGAGCTGACCCTGTCGGTCTTCGTGACCGCGCCGGCGGCGCTGCGGCTGTCCCGTGCGGTCGCCCGGGACGGGGCGGAGATCCTGCCGGAGCTGCGCCGTTGGCACGCCGGGGAACGCGCGCACTTCGCCGCCGACGGCACCGAGGCGGCGGCGGACCTGGTGGTCGACGGCGCTCCCGCCCTGCCCCACGACCCCACCAGCTACTACCTCCGCCGGCCCCGGCCGGCGCCCGCCGGGTCCGGCCCGACGGGCGCGGGCGGTGCCCTCAGGTAAGGCCGGCATACGATGCCGGTCATGACCTCACCGATCATGTCCGAGTCCGAGGTACGGGCCGCCGTAGCGCGTGAACTGCCCGGAGTCCGTGCCGACCTCGAACGCCTCGTCCGCATCCCGGGTATCGCCTTCGAGGGCTTCGACCACTCGCACGTGGAGCGTTCCGCCGAGGCGGTGGCCGAGCTGCTGCGCGGCTGCGACCTCGACGTGCGGATCGTGCGCTCCTTCGGGCAGCCGGCCGTGATCGGGACGAAGGCCGCTCCGCCCGGCGCGCCCACCGTGCTGCTCTACGCCCACCACGACGTGCAGCCGGTCGGCGACCGGGCGCTCTGGGAGTCCGACCCGTTCGAGCCGGTCGAGCGGGACGGCCGCCTCTACGCGCGCGGCGCCGCCGACGACAAGGCCGGCGTGATGGCGCACATCGCGGCGCTGCGCGCGTTCGGCGACCGGCTCCCGGTCGGTGTCGTCCTCTTCGTCGAGGGCGAGGAGGAGTACGGCTCCGCCTCGCTGGAGCAGCTGCTGGAGGAGCACCGTGATGAGCTGGCCGCCGACGTCATCGTGATCGCCGACTCCGGCAACTGGGACATCGGCGTACCCGCGCTGACCACCTCGCTGCGCGGCATCGTCAACTGCTTCGTCGAGGTCCGCACCCTGGAGCACGCGGTGCACAGCGGCATGTTCGGCGGGGCCGTCCCGGACGCGCTGACCGCGCTGGTCCGGCTGCTGGCCACCCTGCACGACGACGCCGGTGACGTGGCCGTCGACGGACTGGTCGGTCGGGAGGGCGCCAGCGTCGACTACCCGGAGGACCGGTTCCGCGCCGAGGCCGGCCTGGTCGACGGGGTGCAGCTCTTCGGCACCGGGCGGATCACCGACCGGCTCTGGACCAAGCCCGCCGTCGCGGTGCTCGGCATCGACGCGCCGGCCACCGGCGAGGCGCCGAACGCGCTGGTCCCGTCGGCCAAGGCCAAGTTGAACGTACGGCTGGCGCCGGGCGACGACCCGAAGAAGGCGTACGAGGCGATCCAGGCGCACCTGGAGAAGCACACGCCGTGGGGCGCCCGGGTCACGGTCACCCTCGAACAGGACGGCGACCCGTGCGTCATCGACGCCACCGGGCCGATGTTCGACGCGGCCCGGGCCGCCTTCAAGGGTGCCTGGGACGGCACCGACCCGGTGGACATCGGCGTCGGCGGCTCGATCCCGTTCATCGCCACCTTCCAGGAGATGTTCCCGCAGGCCGCGATCCTGGTGACCGGGGTGGAGGACCCGCACGCCCGGGCGCACGGCCCGAACGAGAGCCTGCACCTGGGGGAGTTCGCCCGGGTCTGCGTGGCCGAGGCGCTGCTGCTGGCCAAGGTCGCCGAGGTGGGGGCGAACCGGAGTTAGGTGTCGGAACCGTAACTTCGCAGTCGATGTCGGAGTTTGCGGTGTGTCGGGCGCGGGGCTGTTATAGCCTTTCGAACATGCGTACGAACGACGAGATGTCGCGGCTCGAAGCCGCCGTCAGTGCTCTGGGGGACGTCGACGTCTCCGCGTGGCCCGAGGACACCCTCAAGGAACAGCTCGGCGAGCTCTCCGCGGCGCTGGTCTCGCTCGACGCCCTGCTCACCCGGGTCGCCGACGAGGTGCGCGCCCGCGGCCTGCGGATCGAGGAGCCGGTCTCGGCCTGACCGGGACCGGCCTTCTCGCCGTCCCGGGTGCGGCCGTGGCCGGGCGATCGGGTGCGGCCCTCGATCGGCGGCTCTCGATCGGCGGCCGGCGGTCCGGGGGGACGGCCGTCGGTCGGTGATCGGGGGTGCGGCGTCCGGCAGGTGATCCGATCGGGCGGCGCTCGGGACCCGTCGCCCGGTCGGAACGCCCCGCCGTGTCGGAGGTGGCTGGCAGGATGGGAGCCGTGCGGTTCCTCGACCTGGCGGCGACCTCCGCCGCGGTGGGCGCCACCAGCGGCCGGCGGGCCAAGGTGGAGCTGCTCGCCGCCGCCCTCCGGGCGCTCGACCCGTCCGAGGTGCCGGCCGGCGCCGGCTATCTCGCCGGTGAGCTGCGTCAACGCCAGACCGGGGTGGGCTGGGCGGCCCTGCGCGACCTGCCCCCGCCGGCCGCCGAGCCGACGCTGACCGTGGCCGGCGTGGACGCCGCGATCGACGAGCTGGCGGCCGTCCGTGGCACCGGCTCCCAGGCCCGGCGCCGGGAGTTGCTCGGCCGCCTCTTCGCCCGGGCCACCGCCGAGGAGCAACGTCTGCTGGTCGGCCTCTTCAGCGGTGAACTGCGCCAGGGTGCCCAGGCCGGGCTGCTCGCCGACGCGGTCGCCCGGGCCGCCGAGGTGCCCGTCACCGCCGTCCGCCGGGCGCTGCTGCTCGCCGGTGACCTGCGGGCCGTCGCGGTCGCCGCGCTCGCCGGGGGCGCCGACGCACTGGCCCGGTTCGGGCTCCAGGTGGGCCGCCCCCTCGCCCCGATGCTGGCGCAGAGCGCCCCCTCGGTCGACGAGGCGCTCACCGCCACCGGGGTGCCGGCGGTGGTCGACGTGAAGCTCGACGGGATCCGCATCCAGGTGCACCGCTCCGGCCGGGACATCGCCGTCTTCACCCGCAGCCTGGACGACGTCACCACCCGGCTGCCCGAGGTGGTCGCCGCCGTCCGGGCCCTGCCCGCCCGGGAGTTGGTGCTCGACGGCGAGGCGATCGGGCTGGACGCCACCGGCCGGCCACTGCCGTTCCAGCAGACCTCCAGCCGGGCCGCCCGGCGCACCACCCCGAGCAGCACCGGTCCCGACAGTGCCGCCCCGGCCGTGCTGGCCGCCGCCGACAGCGGCCACGAAACGGTGCTGACGCCGTACTTCTTCGACCTGCTGCACCTCGACGGCGTGGACCTGATCGACCTGCCCGGCCACGAGCGGTGGTCCGCCCTGGCCCGCGTGGTCGACCCGGCGCTGCTGGTCGGCCGGCTGGAGGTCGACGGGCCGGAGCAGGCCGGCGCGGCGTTCGCCGCCGCCGTCGACGCCGGCCAGGAAGGCGTGGTGGTCAAGGACCCGGCCGCGCCCTACGAGGCCGGTCGGCGCGGTTCCGCCTGGGTCAAGGTCAAGCCGAGGCACACCCTCGACCTGGTGGTGCTGGCCGTGGAGTGGGGCAGCGGCCGGCGACAGGGCTGGCTGTCCAACCTGCATCTGGGCGCCCGCGACCCGCGCACCGGCGACTTCGTCATGCTCGGCAAGACCTTCAAGGGACTCACCGACGAGCTGCTGCGGTGGCAGACGCAACGCTTCCTCGACCTGGCGGTGGAGAGGGGCGACTGGGTGGTCCGGGTCCGACCCGAGCAGGTCGTCGAGATCGCGTTCGACGGGGTGCAGACCAGCAGCCGCTACCCGGGCGGGATGGCGCTGCGCTTCGCCCGGGTGGTGCGCTACCGCGACGACAAGAGCGCGGCCGAGGCCGACACCATCGACGCCGTACGCGCCATCCACGCCGGCCGGGTCACCGGCTGACCCGCCGAGGGGCGGCGTACGCCCCCGGCGGGGCCCTCAGCCCAGGGACAGCGAGCGGGCGTAGTTGACCTGGTTGTTGAGGTGCTGCACCTGACCCTGGTCGACCACCGGGATCCGGGCCACGTACTGGTGCGCGCCGCTGGTGACGGTGACCTGCACGGTGCCGTGGTGCCGGGTCTCCTTGACCAGCAGGAAGAGCAGGCTGAAGAAGGTCAGGCAGAAGAAGCCGAGGATGGCGCAGACCACCGCCCAGGTCGCGATCTTCTCCTCCCGCTGCCAGTGGTCGGTGACGTGCCAGGTCGCGCCGGCCAGGGGCAGGACGCCGGTCGGCGTACGGATCACCGGCGGGGTCACCATGATCTCGCCGATCTGCACGGCGACCACGGACTGCCCGACCGGGTGCGGCGGCAGCGTCACCGGGACGGCCGACATCGGCGCCGGCGGGTAGGGCCCCGGCCGCGCGGCCAGCGCCGCCGGGGTGCCGAGTGCGGAGCCGGCGGTGCCGGGTACGCCGCGGTGGCCGGCGGCGCGGGTAGGCGCGGCGGCCGGTGGCGCGGAGTACGGCGCGGTCGCCGGTGGGGTGGAGAAGGGCGCGGCGGCCGGTGGTGCGGAGAACCCGGCCGGTGGGACGGAGAACGGTGCCGGGGTGGAGAAGCCGGTCGGCGGGGTGGGGAACGGCGTCGGGGGTGCCGGGAGCGGCGACGGCACGGCGGGCGGGGCGGGAAGCGCGGCCGGTGACCCCGGCGCGGCGGCGGCCGGCGGCGCGGCGGCCGGCGGCGCGGAGAACGGTGCGGCGCTGGGCGGTACGGCGGTCATCGGCGGCCAGGTGTCGGCGGGCGGACCGGCCGGCGCGTCCGGGGCCGGCTCGCCGGCTGCCGCCGCGGTGTAGGTGCCCGGCCGGGGCGTCACCTCCCACGGGTCGTAGGAGGGCGGCTCCGCGTGCGGCAGGTGCATCGTGGGGTCAGGGGTCGTCACCGCGACCCCCCACGGTGGGTGATCATTCAGCGCACACTACAACGTCCCGTCCTGTCCGGGGAGCCACCGGCTGTCCGGTTCCGGACCGCCGGATCCGGCTCAGCCGGAGACGCTGGGCGTCGGCTCGGCGGCCCGGTCGACGGGCCGGCGGGGCAGGTCGAGGCCGGCCGCACGGCGTGCCTCCCGGCGGGCGACCCAGCCGTAGCCGACCAGGCTCATCCCGGCGAAGAGCCACCACTGGACCACGTACCCGAAGTTCTGCCAGTTGTTGGTGTGCCCGATCGGCACCGCCTGGAACACCGGATCGGCGGCCGGGGTCTGGTGGTCGAGCAGGACGTACCCGCCATGGACGGGGTAGGGCAGTTCCTTCGCGAGCCGGGGGACGGCGATGCGTCGGGTCTCCAGCTTGCCGTCGCGGCGCGCCACCGCGCCGCCGCCGCTCTCGCTCGACACCACCCGACCGGTGACGGTCACGTCCCCACCGGGCGCGGGGGGCACCTGCGGTTGGGTGGTCGCGCCGGCGCCCGGGGCCGGCGGGATCCAGCCGCGGTCCACCAGCACGGCCGTGCCGTCGGCGAGGAGCAGCGGGGTCAGCACCTCGAAGCCGACGGTGTTGTCGACCGTCCGGCCCCGGACCAGCACCAGGTTGGCCGGGTCGTAACGGCCGGTGACGGTCACCCGGGTCCAGGTGCGGTCGTCGGCGGGGGCCGGGCCGGCGGTGCCGGGGCCTCCGGTGGGCGCGGGCAGCGCGTCGTGCAGCGGGGCGGGCGCCATCGTCGCGCCGGCGTCGATCCGCTCGTTGACCGCCGTCCGGCCCCGGTAGCGGTCCAGCTGCCAGTTGCCGAGGAAGACCATCACCGCCGCGGCGACCAGGGTCAGCGCGAGCCAGCCCAGCCAGCGTGGGGTCAGCAGGAACCGGTACACGCGTCGAGGCTACCCGCGCCGCGACCGCGCCGACCTGCGCGGGGCCGGATCCGGCTGTTCGGCGGCCGCGCCGCTCGGGCGGGCCGGGTATGGTCACGCGGGCGGAACGCCGGGCGCGGGTCCGCCGCCGCACCACCCCACCGCCTCCGTCCCGTCCCCTGCGAGGAGTCGATGATGAGCGTCCTGCCGCGCGTCGTGCTGAGCGCCCCCTCCTCCGGTCACGGCACCAGCGCCCTCGCCCTCGGCCTGCTCGCCGCCGTCGCCGACTCCGGCGTCGCCGTGGCCGGGTTCAAGGTCGGCCCGGACCAGGTCGACGCGGCCTACCTGGGACTGGCCGCCGGCCGTCCCGGGCGCAACCTCGACCCGAGGCTGGTCGGGCCGGAGCGGATCGCCCCGCTCTTCGCGCACGGTGCGGCCGGGGCCGGGCTGGCCGTGGTGCAGGGCACCATGGGGCTCTACGACTCGGTCTCCGGGCATCCCGAGACGGAGTCCACCGCCGCCATCGCCACCGCGCTGCGCAGCCCGGTCGTGCTGATGGTGGACGTCGCGGCGATGGGCCAGTCGGTGGCCGCGCTGGTGCACGGCTTCCGGGCGTACGACGAGCAGTTGTGGCTGGGCGGGGTGATCCTCAACCGGGTGGCGTCGCCCCGGCACGAGGCCATGCTGCGCGAGGCGCTCGACGACATCGGCGTGCCGGTCTACGGCGCGCTGCGCCGGCACGAGCTGCCCCCGGTGCTGCCCGCCCGCCGGCACGGCATGGTGCCCGTCGTGCAGGGCGACGACGAGGCGGCCCGGGCGGTGCGCCGGCTGGGTGAGGCGGTGGCCGCCACGGTGGACCTGGAGCGGCTGCTCGGGTTGGCCCGCTCCGCGCCCGAGCTGACCGTCGAGCCGTGGTCGCCGGCGCCGGCCGGGGGCCCGCCGGCCGGGGAGCGCCCGGTGGTGGCGCTGGCCGGGGGCCGGGTGGCAGCTACAGCCACCCGGAGACCGCCGAGTTGCTGCGGGCCGCCGGGGCCGAGGTGGTCACCGTCGACCCGCTGCGCGACGAGGCGCTGCCCGCCGGCACCCGCGCGCTGGTCGTCGGCGGCGGGCTCCCCGAGTCGTACGCGGAGCAGCTCTCCGCCAACCGGCGGCTCTGCATCGCCGTCGCCGAGCTGGCCCGGACCGGCCGGCCGGTGATCGCGGAGGGTGCCGGGCTGCTCTGGCTGGCCCGCGAGCTGGACGGGTTGCCGATGTGCGGGGTGCTGGACGCGATCGGCGCGACCCGGGAGGGCATGGTGATCGGCTACCGGGAGGCGACGGCGCGGACGGACAGCGTGGTGGCGGCGACCGGCGAGGTGGTCATCGGGCACAAGCAGCACGCCGCCGTCATCACCCCCCGGGCCGGCGACCGGCCGGCCTGGACCTGGGACGGCGGCTCCCCGGAGGGCTTCGTCTGGCGTGGCGTGCACGCCTCCCAGCTCGTCCCCCACTGGGCCGCCCACCCCGAGATCGCCTCCCGCCTCCTCACCGCCGCCCACCAGACCCCCCTCCCGGCCTGACCCCCTCGGCCCCCCGGCGTTGATCAAGAGGTTTGCGTCAAGGATCCCCGTGATCCTGACGCAAGCCTCTTGATCAACTAGCCCGGGCGCACCCCCGGGCAACTCGGGGTGGGTGGGTGGGTCAGCCGACCATGCGGTCGGAGGGTGGGGTGAACTGGCGGGTGGGTTGGCCCTTGAGGGCGTCGCGGAGGGTCTTCGCCACCGCGTCGACCGGGATCTGGGACTGGCCGTCGCCCACCGCGTTGAACGGGTTGTCCGGGTCGGCGATGAAGCTCGCCGCGGCCAACTCCGGGGTGAAGCCGACGAACCAGGCCGACCGGGTGCTGTCCGTGGTACCGGTCTTGCCGGCGACCGGGCGGCCGACCGTACCCCGGACGCTGTCGGCCGTCGACCAGCCGCCGCAGCTCCCGCGGGCCGGGGTGTCACCGGTCGGGCAGCGGGCGGCGTCGGTGGCGGCGCGGGCGGCGTCGGCGTTGACCACCTGCCGGCAGCGCGGCTTGGCGATCTCCCGCTGCACCCCGCCCGCCGTCGTGTACGTGGCGGGCGTGCCGTCCCGGTTGGTGATCGAGTTGACCGGGATGGCCTCGCAGTACCGTCCGTCGGCGGCCACCGCGGCGTAGGCGTTCGCCATCTCCAGCGGGGTGGCGTCGGAGACGCCCAGGGTGAACGCGCCCCACTTCTTCGCCTTGCCCGGCGACGCCTGCTCCTTGTCCACGTCGGTACGCCAGCGCAGCCCGAGCTGCTCGGCGAGGCGCACCGCGCTGTCCGCGCCGACCTGCTCCTCCAGCTGGACGAAGTAGGTGTTGACGGACTTGCCGAAGCCGGACCACATGGTCTGCCGGCCGGTCATCGCGCCGCTGGCGTTGGACGGCGCCCACCCGTCGTAGGCGGCGGACTGGTAGCGGTACGGCGAGTTGTACGCGGTGGAGAGCGGCATCCCGGCGTTGAGCGCGGCGAGCATCGGGAACATCTTGAACGTCGAGCCGGCCTGGTAGCCGGGGAGCGAGCCGCCGCCGAGCAGCGGGGCGACGGTGTTCGGGTAGTTCGCCTTGGTCTTCGGGTCGGCCTCCGGGTTGGAGCTGGGCCCGTTCTCGCTGAGGTCCAGCGAGTAGTTCCGGTTCACCGCCATCGCCTTGATCCGCCCGGTGCCCGGTTCGGCGACCACGATCCCGTTGGCGAACGGGCTGCCGGTGTTCTCCTTCGCCCCGACGTTCGTCTCGGCCGCCGACTGGATCTTCGGGTCGATGCTGAGCACGATCCGGTAGCCGCCGCGGCGCAGCTTGTCCATCCGTTCCAGCCGGTTCTCGCCGAACGCCGGCTGCGCGCTCCACCAGTTCTTCAGGTAGTCGCAGGCGAAGCCCCAGCTGCGGTACTGCTGGGTGATCGAGGCGCAGTCGTTGGGCGGGTTGGTGAGCTTGAGCCGGATCGGTTGGCTCTTCGCGGCGGCGGCGGCGTCCGGGGACATGTAGCCCAGCCGGGCCATGTTGTCCAGGACGTAGTTGCGCCGGCCGGTGGCGTCCTTCTGGTCCGAGGTGATCGGGTCGTACTCGGAGGGGGACTTGACCAGGCCGGCGAGGGTGGCCGCCTCGACCGGGCTGAGGGTGGCCGGGGTCTTGGAGAAGAAGATCTCCGAGGCGGCGTAGATGCCGTACGCCCGGTGACCGAAGTACGCGGAGTTGAGGTAGCGCTCCAGGATCTGCTCCTTGGTCAGCTCCTTCTCCACGTCCAGCGCCATCCGCATCTCCTTGACCTTGCGCAGGCTGGTCTGCTGGGTGGCCTCCTGGACCTCCTGCGGGGTGTGCGCGCTGTCCCGCAGGGCCATCCGGACGTACTGCATGGTGAGCGTGGAGGCGCCCTGGGAGACCCCGCTGGAGCGGGCGTTCGCGACGAACGCGCGGGCCACGCCCTTCGGGTCGACGCCCCGGTGCTGATAGAAGCGGTTGTCCTCGGCGGCCACGATGGCCTGCTGGATGTTCGGGGACATGTCCTCGATCTTGGTGTACTGCCGGTACTCCTCGTAGAACATCGTCAGCACGGTGTGGCCGTCCGGCGCGTAGACGTACGACGTCTCGGCCGGCAGCGCGGTCTTCAGGATGCTCGTCTTCTGTTCCACGGCGTGCGCGGTGGCCTTGGCCCCGATCCCGGTCACGGCGGCGAGCGGGTACGCCACGGCGGCGACCACGATGCCGGCGATGAGTCCGGCGCGGAGGAGGGGAACGGCACGACCAGCGGAGGCAAGGGGTCGATTGCTCACAGGGTCAAGCTATGACATTTCCGATTCGGAAATGAGAAGAATTCATAAACGGGCGAGCGGGTGGTGGGGTGGTGACGCGGCCCACGCCGGGATCCGCTGTCCCGCACGGCGGCTTCCCGGCAGGATCGCGGACATGCGCGCTGAGCTGACCGGGACCCCGGGCCCCGCCGGGGACGGACCGCCCCCGCCGTGCCCGGGGAAACCGCGCCCGGGAGGCCGCCGCGCCGCGTGAGGCCGCCGGGAGCGCGGCGGACCGGCCCGAGCCCGACCTCGGCCACCACGGCGACGCCGAGGCCACCCCGGCCTGGTCGACCTCGCGGTCAACGTCCGGCGGGCCCCGATGCCCGACTGGCTGGCGGATCCGGTGATCGCCGCCCTGGGCGAGCTGGCCGCCTATCCGGACCCCGGGCCGGCCCGGGCCGCGGTCGCCGCCCGGCACGGCCGTCCCCCGGAAGAGGTACTGCTCACCGCCGGTGCCGCCGAGGGCTTCGTGCTGATCGCCCGGGCGCTGCGCGGGGCCCGCCGCCCGGTGGTGGTGCACCCGCAGTTCACCGAGCCGGAGGCCGCCCTGCGGGCCGCCGGGCACCGGGTCGAGCGGGTGCTGCTGGAGCCGGCCGACGGCTTCCGCCTCGACCCGGCCCGGGTGCCCGCCGACGCCGACCTGGTGATGATCGGCAACCCCACCAACCCCACCTCGGTGCTGCACCCGGCGGCCGCGCTGGCCGCGCTGGCCCGGCCCGGCCGGGTGCTGGTGGTCGACGAGGCGTTCGCCGACACCACCCGGGCGCCCGGCGTCGACGGCGAGCCGGAGTCCCTGGCCGCCCGCCGCGACCTGCCCGGCCTGGTCGTGGTGCGCAGCCTGACCAAGACCTGGGGCCTGGCCGGCCTGCGGATCGGCTACCTGCTCGGCGAGGCGGAGCTGCTGGCCCGGTTCGCCCTGGCCCAGCCGCTCTGGGCGGTCTCCACCCCGGCGCTCGCCGCCGCCACCGCCTGCGCGGGCCCGGCCGCCGTCGCGGCCGAGCGCGAGATCGCCGCCGGGCTCGCCGCCGACCGCGACCACCTGGTCGCCCGCCTGTCCGGCCTGCCCGGGGTACGCGTCGCGGGCCAGCCGGCCAGCGCCTTCGTGCTGATCCACCGGCCCGGCGCCGACCGGGTACGCGAACGGCTGCGCGAGCGGGGCTGGGCGGTCCGCCGGGGCGACACCTTCCCCGGGCTCGGCCCGGACTGGCTGCGGATCGCGGTGCGCGACCCGGCGACCAGCGACGCGTTCACCGAGGTACTGGCAGAGGTCCTGGAGGCATGATGTTGGAGTCCACCGTCGCGGCGATCGGCCCGCTGGACGAGGCGGCGATGGCGGCCGCCCGCGACCTCCAGGGCCGGCTGACCAAGCCCGCCGGTTCGCTCGGCGCCCTCGAACCCCTCTCCGTACGCCTCGCCGGCCTGGCCGGGACCTGCCCGCCGCCGCTGCCCGAGCCGGCCGCGTTGGCGATCTTCGCCGGTGACCACGGGGTGCACGCCCAGCGGGTGACTCCGTGGCCGCAGGAGGTCACCGCCCAGATGATCGGGAACTTCCTGGCCGGCGGCGCGGTCGTCAACGCGTTCGCCCGGCAGGCCGGCGCCCTCGGTGACCGTGGTCGACGTCGGCGTGGCCACCCCGCTGCCGCTCGACCCGGCCGACGCGGTCGGTGGCGCGGGCGCACGCGGCTGGTCCGGGCGAACGTCCGGCCCGGCACCGGGACCTGAGCGTCGGCGCCGCGCTCACCCGCGACGAGGCGCGGGCCGCCGTGGAGACCGGCATCCGGGTCGCCGGTGAGCTGGTCGACGCGGGCGCGGGCATCCTGCTGACCGGGGACATGGGCATCGGCAACACCACCCCGGCGGCCGTGCTGATCGCCGCCTTCACCGGCGTCGACCCGGCCGAGGCGACCGGCCGGGGCACCGGGGTGGACGACGAGACGTACACCCGGAAGGTGGCGGTGGTGCGGGCCGCGCTGGACCGGCACGCGCCCGACCCGCGCGATCCGCTGGGGTGCTGGCCGCGGTCGGCGGCCTGGAGCACGCCGCGCTGGCCGGGCTGATCCTGGGCGCCGCCGCCGGCGGGTCCCGGTGCTGCTCGACGGCGTGATCGCGGTCAGCGCGGCGCTCGCCGCCGCGGCCCTCGCCCCGGACGCGGTCGGCGCGATGATCGCCGGGCACCGCTCCGCCGAGCCCGGCGCCACCGCGGCGCTGCGCCACCTGGGCCTCGACCCGCTGATCGACCTGGGTCTGCGCCTCGGCGAGGGGACCGGCGCGCTGCTCGCGCTGCCGGTCGTCACCGGCGCGGTCCGGGTGCTGCACGAGGTGGCCACCTTCGACTCGGCCGGGGTGGCCGAGAAGTGAGCACCGGACCCAACCCCTACCCGCTCGGCCTGCGGCTCGCCGGCCGGCGGGTGGTCGTGGTGGGTGGCGGTGCCGTCGCCACCCGCCGGGTGCCGGCCCTGCTCGACTCCGGCGCGGACGTCCTGCTGGTGTCGCCGGAGCTGACCCGGCGCTGCGGGCGCACGTCGACGCCGGCCGGCTGCACTGGGAGCCGCGCCGGTTCGCCCCCGCCGACCTGGACGGCGCGTGGCTGGTCCAGGTGGCCGTGGACGACCGGGCCGCCGCCGCGTCCGTCAGCGCCGCCGCGACCGAGCGCCGGATCTTCTGCGTCCGCGCCGACGACCGCACGGCGGCCACCGCGTGGACGCCGGCCGTCACCCGGCACGGCCCGGTCACCGTGGCGGTGCTCGGCGGCGGCGACCCGCACCGCGCCATCACCGTCCGCGACGCCATCCGCACCCTCCTGGGTGCAAGCACGGGCCCCCTGTTAACGCCTCAGGTAGAGCAGGGGCCCCCTGTTAACACCGGGCTGGGGCGGGTGGCGCTGGTGGGGGCGGGGCCGGGGGACCCGGAGCTGATCACCGTGAAGGGCTGGCGGCTGCTCACCGAGGCGGAGGTCGTGGTCGCCGACCGGCTGGTTCCCGGGCTGCTCCTGGACGAGCTGCGTCCCGACGTCGAGCTGGTGGACGCCTCCAAGATCCCGTACGGGCCGTCCCGCACCCAGGAGGAGATCAACCGGATCCTGGTCGACCGGGCGCTGGCCGGGAAGGTCGTGGTGCGGCTCAAGGGCGGCGACCCGTACGTCTTCGGCCGCGGTGGTGAGGAGCTGCTGGCCTGCGCGGCGGCCGGCGTGCCGGTGACCGTGGTGCCCGGGGTGACCAGCGCGGTCGCGGTGCCCGCGGTGGCCGGCGTGCCGGTCACCCACCGGGCGGTGGCGCACGAGTTCACCGTGGTCTCCGGCCACGTCGCGCCGGACTCGCCCGCCTCGCTGGTCCGCTGGGAGTCCCTCGCCGGGCTGCGCGGCACCCTGGTGGTCCTGATGGGCCTGAAGAACCTCGCGGCGATCAGCGCCACCCTCGTGGCGCACGGGAAGCCGGCGGACACTCCGGTCGCGGTGATCCAGGAGGGCACCACGGCCAGCCAGCGGATGCTCCGCTCGACCCTGGGCGCGGTGGCCGCCGACACCGAGGCCGCCGCGCTCCGCCCACCCGCCATCGTCGTCATCGGCGATGTGGTCGACGCCCTCGTCGACGGCCAGCCGCCCACCTGAGTCACGCCCCCGCGCGGGCATGCGTCGGGTGCCGGGCGTAGCCCGAGCGCGGAACCCCTTCCCGTCGCCCTTGGCGGGCATCGTGGACGGCGACGGCGGTGGAGGATCCAGGTCCTCCACCGCCGTCGGGTCGCTGGTCAGGTCACTGCTTGAGCATGTTGTCCAGCAGCAGGGCGCAGCGGATCAGGCCGAGGTGGCTGTACGCCTGCGGGTGGTTGCCCAGCCCGCGCTCGGCGAGGGGGTCGTACTGCTCGGGGAGCAGCCCGGTCGGGCCCGCCGTGAGGACCATCTGCGCGAACAGTTCCTCCGCGTCGGTCCGCCGTCCGGTGCGCAGGTACGCCTCGATCAGCCACGCCGTGCAGATGTGGAAACCGCCCTCGCGGCCGGGCAGGCCGTCGTCCCAGTGGTAGCGGTAGACGACCGGGCCGCTGCGCAGGTCCGCCTCGATCTTGAGCACGGTGGAGAGGAAGCGCGGGTCGTCGCCCGGGAGCAGCCCCGACAGGCCGATCCAGAGCGAGGAGGCGTCCATGTCCTCGTGCCCGTACGCGACGCTGTACGCCTCGGCGTCGTCGTGCCAGCCGTGTTCGAGGACGTTCGCGCCGATCCGGTCGCGCAGCTCCACCCACTCCGGCCGGTCCTGGCCGTCGTGCTGCCGCACCACGTGCAGCGCCCGGTCGACGGTCATCCAGCACATCACCTTGGAGAAGATGTGGTGCCGGGGTGGGAGGCGGGCCTCCCAGATGCCGTGGTCGGGCTCGTGCCAGCGGCGGCGGACCGCCTCGACCATGTTCTCCAGCACCCGCCACTCGTCCTCGCGGACCGAGCCCCGGGCGTCGGCCACGGCCGCGATCAGGTCGGCGATCGGGCCGAAGACGTCGAGCTGGAGCTGGTGGTTGGCGAGGTTCCCGACCCGTACCGGCCGGGAGCCGGCGTAGCCGGGCAGGGTGTCGATGACCGCCTCGGCGCCGAGTTCGTACCCGTCGACGGTGTAGAGCGGGTGCAGCCGCTCCGGGTGCCCGCCGGTGCGCTCGATGCAGCCGTCGACCCAGCGCAGCAGGGCCTCGGCCTCCTCGGTGGAACCGAGGTCGACCAGCGCGCGGGCGGTCATCGCGGCGTCCCGCAGCCAGCAGTAGCGGTAGTCCCAGTTCCGGACGCCGCCCAGCTCCTCCGGGAGCGAGGTGGTCGCCGCGGCCAGGATGGAGCCGGTCGCCTCGTGGCAGAGCCCGCGCAGGGTGAGTGCGCTGCGGGCGACCAGGTCCCGGGCGGTGGTGGGCAGCCGCAGCGAGGCCACCCAGTCCTTCCAGGGCTGCTCGGCGGCGGCCTGCCGCTCGTGCACCGGCACCCGGTGGTGTTCCAGGCTCTGGGTGCCGAAGCGCAGCTCCAGCACCACCTGACCACCGGCGGCCGACAGGTCCACCACGGCCTTCGCCGTCTCGTACCCGCCGTCGTTGGTGACCTGCCACTCCACCCCGGGGGAGTAGAGGGCGACGGGCTCGTTGGAGCCGAGCACCAGCAGGCCGTCGTCCAGCGGCTGGAGCTGCACCTGGACCTGACCGAACTCCGGGCGGGGGGCGAACTCGATGCGGACCTTGCCGCGGCCGTCGAGCACCCGGACCATCGTCGAGTCGCCGGTGACGGCCGGGCCGTCCGGGGTGGTCTCCCGGGCCGGCAGGTCCAGCCAGTCGGTGACCGTCAGCCCCGACCAGCGGGTCTCCACGGTCATGGTGCCGTTGCGGTAGCGCTGGCCGAGCGGGATGCCGCCGCGCTCGGGGGCGACGCTGAAGTGCCCGGCGGGGCTGCCGCCGACCAGGTCGGCGAAGATCGCCGCCGAGTCCGGCTTGGGGTGGCAGAGCCAGGTGACCTTCGCCTCCGGGGTCAGCAACGCGACCGTACGGCCGTTGGCCAGCATCGAGTGGCGCTCGATGGGGACGGCCCGCTCGCCGAAGAGCCAGTGCCGCCGGGTCTCCAGCAGCAGGCCGAGCGCCCGGGCCGCCTCGATCGGCTCGGCGACCCGGTAGTCGGCACGGGTCTCACCCGGACCGATCTTGATGCCGACGTCCGGGCCGTGCAGGTTGCCGAAGGCGTTCTCGTCGGTGACGTCGTCGCCGATGAAGAGCACCGCGCTCGCGGCGAGCTGGGTGCGGAGCTGGTCGACGGCGGTGCCCTTGTGGGTGGCCACCACCGACAGCTCGATCACCTCCTTGCCCTGGGTGACGGTCACGCCGTCCCAGGTGGCGGGGCCGCTGCGGACCGCGTCGATGGCGGCGGCGGCGACCTGCGGGTCGAGCCCGCGGGTGTGCACGGCGACGCTGGCCGGCTTGCGCTCCAGGCGTACGCCGGGGTGGGCCGCCGCGATCTCGCGCAGCGCCTCGCGCAGCCGGGTCCGGACCGCGATCAGCTCGGGGGTGAGCCGCTCGACGAAGCCGATGTCGAACTCGGAGCCGTGGCTGCCGACCAGGTGGACCTCGCTGGGCAGCCGGGAGAGCGTCGCCAGGTCGCGCAGCGCGCGGCCGGAGACCACCGCGACGCTGGTCTGCGGCAGCGAGGCCAGCGCGCGGATCGCGGCCACCGACTCGGGCAGCGGTACGGCCTTGCTCGGGTCCTCGACGATCGGCGCGAGGGTGCCGTCGTAGTCGCAGGCCACCAGGAGCTGCGGGACCCGGGCGATGCGGCCGATGGCGGCACGCAGCTCCGGGTCCATCACAGCGGCTTGGGTGGTGGGGGAGTTCACGCAACCTCCGTATCGGGCACACCGAGTTCGGTCAGGAAGGACTTGGCCCAGTGGCCCACGTCGTGGGTGCGCAGGTGTCGCTGCATCACCCGCATCCGACGGCGGGCCTCCGGTTTTTCGACGTGCACGGCGCGCAGCAGCGCGTCCTTGACCGCGTCGGGGTCGTGCGGGTTGCAGAGGAAGGCCTGGCGCAGCTCGGTGGCGGCGCCGGCGAATTCACTGAGCACGAGCGCGCCGCCCTGGTCGGCGCGCGATGCGACGTACTCCTTGGCCACCAGATTCATTCCGTCTCGCAGCGGGGTCACCATCATCACGTCGGCCGCGACGTACATCGCAGCCAGTTCGGAGCGACTGTACGACTGATGCAGATAATGCACGGCAGGCACGCCGACCCGGCCGAATTCACCATTAATCCGACCAACCTCGCGTTCCACCTTGACCCGAAGTGCCTGGTAGTGCTCCACCCGCTCGCGGCTGGGCGTGGCTACCTGCACCATAACCGCATCCGGAACTGTCAACTTTCCGTCAGACAGAAGTTCGCGGAAAGCCTTGAGGCGGAGCTCGATCCCCTTCGTGTAGTCCAGCCGGTCCACGCCCAGGATGATCGTCTTCGGGTTGCCCAGCTCCTCGCGGATCTGCTTCGCGCGGGCCTGGATCGCCGGGTCCTCGGCCAGCCGCTCCATCTCCCGGGTGTCGATCGAGATGGGGAAGGCGCCCGCCTTCACCTGCCGCCCGTCGACCTGGATCATCTGGCCCTCGTAGCGGAGCCCGAGCAGGTGCCGGGCCAGCCGGACGAAGTTCTGCGCGGCCAGCCGCTGCTGGAAACCGATGAGGTCGGCACCGAGCAGACCGCGCAGGATCTCGGTCCGGAACGGCATCTGCATGAACAGCTCGATCGGCGGGAACGGGATGTGCAGGAAGAACCCGATCTTCAGGTCCGGCCGCAGCTCGCGCAGCATCGCCGGGACCAGCTGGAGCTGGTAGTCCTGCACCCAGACCGTCGCGCCCTCGGCCGCGACCTCCGCCGCGGCCTCCGCGAACCGGGCGTTGACCAGCCGGTACGCCTCGCGCCAGCGGCGCTTGTACGCCGGGGTCTCCACCGCGTCGTGGTAGAGCGGCCAGATCGTCGCGTTGGACTGGCCCTCGTAGTAGCGCTCCAGCTCCTCGGCGCTCAACGGCACCGGGTGCAGCCGGATCCCCTCCAGGTCGAACGGTTCGGGTGCGGCACCGGTGCCGCCGGCCCAGCCGACCCAGGTCCCCTGGTGCTCGGCGAGCACCGGGTGCAGCGCGGTGACCAGCCCGCCGGGGCTGCGCCGCCACTGTCGCCCCTCGGGTGTGCTCACCTCGTCGACCGGCAGTCGGTTCGCCACTACGACAAAGGAGCTACGGACGGTCACGATCGGCCACCTCCGGGTACTGACGGGTCCACCGCGATGAGCGTACTGAGCGTAGCTGCGGCGTCTGATCCCCCGTGCCGGACTCACCTACCCGTCCCACGGTTGCTGAACCCTCGGCGTGATCTTGTCGACATCACCCCTTCGACAAGGAGACGCGCCGGGCGTACTGCTGGGGCGGGGTGATGTGGGCGGAGCGGGCCGTACCTGTCAGGATTGACGGCGGCGTGCGCGCGGCCGGCTCCCGGCCGGCGGCGGCGGGCGGAAGTCGCCGCCCGCGCCGCGCCGCACCAGCTCGCGATCGCAACCGACGGAGGTAGCCCGCACCGTGGCCCAGTTCATCTACGTCCTGGAAAAGGCGCGCAAGGCGCACGGCGACAAGGTCGTGCTCGACAACGTGACGCTGAACTTCCTGCCGGGGGCCAAGATCGGTGTGGTCGGCCCGAACGGCGCCGGTAAGTCCAGCCTCCTCAAGATCATGGCAGGGTGGGACCGGCCGAGCAACGGCGAGGCCCGGCTCATGCCCGGCTACACCGTCGGCATGCTCGCCCAGGAGCCCGCGCTCAACGACGCCAAGACCGTCCTCGGCAACGTCGAGGAGGCGGTCGCCGAGACCAAGGCCAAGCTGGAGCGGTTCAACAAGATCGCCGAGCAGATGGCGACCGACTACTCCGACGAGCTGATGGAGGAGATGGGCAAGCTCCAGGAGGAGCTGGACCACCTCGACGCCTGGGACATCGACTCCAAGCTCGAACTGGCCATGGACGCGCTGCGCTGCCCGCCGCCGGACGCCGACGTCACCCAGCTCTCCGGTGGTGAGCGGCGCCGGGTCGCGCTCTGCAAGCTGCTGCTCGAGGCGCCCGACCTGCTGCTGCTCGACGAGCCCACCAACCACCTGGACGCGGAGAGCGTCTCCTGGCTGGAGCAGCACCTGGCGAAGTACGCCGGCACCGTCATGGCGATCACCCACGACCGGTACTTCCTGGACAACGTGGCCAACTGGATCCTCGAGCTGGACCGCGGCCGGGCCTACCCGTACGAGGGCAACTACTCCACCTACCTGGAGAAGAAGGCCGCCCGGCTCGCCGTGGAGGGTCGCCGCGACGCCAAGATGAAGAAGCGGCTCACTGAGGAACTGGAGTGGGTCCGCTCCAACGCCAAGGCCCGGCAGACCAAGTCCAAGGCCCGCCTCGACCGCTACGACGAGATGGCCAACGAGGCGGAGAAGACCCGGAAGCTGGACTTCGAGGAGATCCAGATCCCGCCGGGCCCGCGCCTGGGCAGCACCGTCATCGAGGCGCACAACCTGAGCAAGGGCTTCGGCGACCGGCTGCTGATCGACAACCTCTCCTTCTCGCTGCCGCGCAACGGCATCGTCGGCATCATCGGTCCGAACGGCGTCGGCAAGACCACCCTGTTCAAGACCATCGTCGGGCTGGAGCAGCCGACCGGTGGCGAGGTCAAGGTCGGCCCGACGGTCTCCCTGTCGTACGTCGACCAGAACCGGCAGGGTCTGGCCGGCGACAAGACGGTCTGGGAGGTCGTCTCCGACGGCCTGGACTACCTGATGGTCGGCAAGGTCGAGATGCCGTCCCGGGCGTACATCGCGGCGTTCGGGTTCAAGGGGCCGGACCAGCAGAAGCCGACCAAGGTGCTCTCCGGTGGCGAGCGGAACCGGCTCAACCTGGCGCTGACCCTCAAGATCGGCGGCAACGTCATCCTGCTCGACGAGCCGACCAACGACCTGGACGTGGAGACCCTCTCCAGCCTGGAGAACGCGCTGCTGGAGTTCCCCGGCTGCGCCGTGGTCATCTCCCACGACCGGATGTTCCTGGACCGGGTCGCCACGCACATCCTGGCCTGGGAGGGCGACGACGAGGACCCGTCGAAGTGGTTCTGGTTCGAGGGCAACTTCGAGGCGTACGAGAAGAACAAGATCGACCGGCTCGGCGCCGAGGCGGCCCGCCCGCACCGGGTGACCTACCGCAAGCTCACCCGTGACTGACCGGTTCGTCTACCACTGCACGCTGCGCTGGTCCGACCTGGACGCGTACGGCCACGTCAACAACTCGCGCTTCCTCACCCTCTACGAGGAGGCGCGGGTGGCGCTGATGTTCGCCGGGGGCCGGGCGTGGGGGGTGGGCTCGTTCGCCGACGGAGTGGTCATCCGCCGGCACGAGGTCGACTACCTGCGCCCGGTCGACTACGCCCTCGGCCGGGCCAGCGCGGAGGCGGCCCCGACCGTCCGCATCGAGCTGTGGATCGAGGACGTCCGGGCCGCCTCGTTCACCGTCGCCTACGAGTTGTACGACGGTGAGGTGCTGGCCAGCCGGGCCCGCTCGGTGCTGGTCCCGTTCGACCTGGCGGCGCAGCGGCCCCGCCGGATCAGCCCGGAGGAGCGCACCTTCCTGCTCCGTTACGCCCCCGCCGGCGGCGGCTCGTGAGTGGGCCCGCCGGGCACGGGCTGGACGGCGTGGCCGACGCGGGAGCCTTCCTGGCCCGGCTGGTCCGGCTCGACCCGGCCACCGTGGTCCGGCTCCGGCCGGTGCCGGGAACGGGTCGTACGGCCCTTTGGGCGCGGCTGCCGTGGGGCGTGCTCGTGGTCCGGACGGTGACCGGGGCGGCACCCGGTGACGTGACCGTCGTCGCGGCCGACCTGCTGGCCGAGCTGGCGGCCGGTGGTGCCGCCCTGCCGCAGCGCCGGGACGACCAGTGGCGCTGGCCGCTGCCGCCGGTGGCCAGCCGGGCGGTGGAGTTGCTCCTGCGGACCAGGTACGCCGGATCGCCGCCGCGGCGGCCGGCACGCTGCGCGAGGCGGCGGCCCACGGGGTGGGTGGCCGGGCGGTGGGGCAGCGGGTGCTGCGGGACGCGCTGCTCGACCACGTCGCGGTGGTGGTCACCCCCGACGACGCGCCGGACGCCCCGGTGGAGGTGCCGCAGCGGTTGGTGCAGGGGCTGGTCCGGATGGGCTTCCTCGGCGACGGCGACGTCCAGGTGCGGGCCGCCGGCCGTTGGGTCGGGCTGGTGGGACCGTACGGAGCAGTGTGGTCGCGGAAGGTCGCGGATCTCGCCCTGACGCCCGTCGCCGATCGTCCGAACGGATGACCCCGGATCGTTCTTCCGGGCTGGGGCAGCCGTTGGGGGGATGCTTCAACCCGGCTGTCCGGGTACCGTCCATCCTCGGATCCAACGCACCGTAGGCGGCTGGATCCGCTGGGGAGTGAGGTGCGCGAGCGATGCCGTGGTGGTCATGGCGCCCAGGTCCCGCCGGCGGCGGCGACCCGGAAACTCGAAGCGGGACCACAGTGGATGACACCGTCCGGGTCGGAGCGCCGGCCCCTCGTCAGCCGGGGGACGACACCCCGGCCGTCGACCGGGCGGTGCGGACCGAGATGCCGGCGACGGTCGCGCCGGTCACCCTCGGGCGGGTCTGCGACGCGCTCGACCTGCTCGACGTGCGTTACCTGGCCGACGGCGACGGCAACCTGCTGGCCATGTGGGAGCGACACGCCGTACTGGTCACGCTGGAGGGTCCGGAGGACGAGATCCTGGTGATGCGGGCCCGCCCACATGCGACGGTGCCGCCGGACTGGGCGGACCGGGCCTACCGGGTGGTCAACGAGTGGAACCACACCCGACGGTTCTGCAAGGCCTACATCGGGGACCCGACCGAGCGCGGTCAGCTGCCGATCTACGCCGAGCTGCAGGTGCCGCTCGGCGCCGGGACGCACGACGCGCTCCTGGTCGAGATGCTCGACTGTGGCGCGGCGGTCGCCACCACCTTCGTGGACTGGCTGCACGACGAGGGCGCCCTGCTCTGAGCGGCCGGCCGGGCCCGCCGCCCGGCCGCGCCGGTCGGGTCGGGCGGCGTCACGCGCCGGCGGTCGGGTCCTCCGCCACGTTGACCATGAAGTACGCGGCCCGTTCCAGGTAGTCCCAGAGCGCGGTGGCGATCTCCGGCGGCAGGTCCAGCCGGTCCACCGCCCGACGCATGTGGTGCAGCCAGGCGTCCCGCTCGGCCGCGCCGATCCGGAACGAGACGTGCCGCATCCGCAGGCGCGGGTGGCCGCGCTGCGCCGAGTAGGTGTTAGGGCCGCCCCAGTACTGCATGAGGAAGAGGGTCAGCCGGTCGGCGGCCGGCCCGAGGTCCTCCTCCGGATACATCGGCCGCAGCAGCGGGTCGGTGGCGACGCCGGCATAGAACTCGTCCACCAGCTTGCGGAACGTGGGTTCGCCGCCGACCGCCTCGAAGAGGGTCATCGGGGTTCCGGACCGGTCGGATTCGCCTGCGGGATTCACCGTTCCATCCTGCCAGGCGCGCGGGACTCCCGACCGGTGGCCACCGGTCGGTGGCCGTGTCGATCAGCTCACCGCGTGACTGGGACGACCCCGGTCGCCCGGCCGCTCGTCCGCCGGCGTACGGGGGCGGGGGTCGCCGGCCGCGGACCGGGCGGCGTTGTCCCGCGTGGCCTGGTCGACGGCGGCCTGCACGGATTCGCGGCTCGGCCAGGTCAGGGTGGCCAGGAGCATCAGCCCCACGCCGGCCACGCTCCAGGCGCCCACCACCAGCGGGATGGGGAACCGCTCGGCCAGCAGCCCGGTGACCAGCACCGCGAGACCCTGGATGACCTGCATGCCGCTGGCCATCACGCCGAACGCGCGGGCCCGGTAGCCGTCCGGCAGCGCCCGGACGAAGAGCCCGTTGGCCATCGGCAGCAGCCCGGCGACGGCGAAGCCGCAGATCGCGGCCAGCGCCGCCACCACCAGCGGCGGTGGGTCGAGGAGAGCGGGGACCAGGGCCAGCGGCGCGAGGACCGCCAGCGGTCGCATCAGCGCGAGCCGACGCTCCGGCGACAGCGCCCGGCCGACCAGCAGCCCGCCCAGGATGAACCCGACCGGGTTGGCGGCCATGATGACGGCCTGCGCGACCCCGGTGTCCACACCGTTGCCGGTCCGCTCGGCCGCCCAGGCCGCGGCGAGTCCCTCCGGCACGATGGAGAAGAGCATCGCGCTGAAGACCAGCACGGCGATGGCGCGCAGCACGGGTCGGCCGAAGACGATCTGGAAGCCCTGCCCGGTCTCCCGGATCAGGTGACTGCGGTGTGCCGGGCTCATCGCCGAGGGCCGGTTCCGCAGCCCGAACCGGACCAGCAGGGCGGACGCGCCGAAGGTCGCCGCGTTGATCAGCAGGGCGAGGGTGGGGGAGACCACGGCGATGGTCGCGCCGATCAGATAGCCGACGACCTGCGCGGCCTGACCGACGCTCGCGTTGACCGAGAGGCCGACCACCAGCCGGTCCCCGGTGAGGATGAGCGGCATCAGCGCCGACCGGGCCGCCTGGCTCGGCGGGTTGGCCAGGGTGGCGGCGAAGAGCAGCCCGAGGATCAGCCACGGCGGGTTGCCCGGGATGGCCACCAGCAGCATCAGCGCCATCCGGACCAGGTCGCAGGTCACCATCACGCTGCGGTAGCGGTGCCGTTCGGCCAGCGTGGCCAGCAGCGGTCCACCGACCAGCCAGGGCAGATAGCTGACCGCGAACGCGGCGGCGGAGAGCGCGACCGAGTCGGTCTCCCGGTAGACCAGGACGGTGACCGCGGCCTTCGCGATGTAGTCGCCGACCCAGGACAGCGTGCTGGCCGCGAAGACGGCGCGATATTCGACCTGGGCGAACACTTCACGGAAGGTGGCTGGTCCCTCCCGAACGGGTCGCTCGTCGGACACCGTCGCCTCCATCGTTCCCCAAGGTGGGCCACTCGTGATGACCGGCCCGGGAACCGTCGTCAGATCCACGGATCAGCGAGGACACGAGCACGTCCCCGTTAAGAGGAGCGTGTGTCACCGGATTCTGCCCGATCGTCTGACAACTGGCTAGGGTGAACGGATTGATCGTCGCATCTCCGACTGAACGAACGGACGATACCCGAGGGGCCGGGCGGTGCGCGACCCCCGCTCGTCCGGCCCGCTCCGGCCGGGGCGCAGCTCGGGTCGGGCCGCCGGCTCAGGTCGGGCCACCCGCACCGGTCTCGCCCGGTCCGGGCATCCGCGCCGGTGTCGCGTACAGGCGGGCGGCGGCGATCCGGGCGGTGATCCCCGAGTTCTCCAGCGCCTCGGCGAGCCGGCGGCGCAGCTCCCGGCCGACCGAGAACTGCCCCTCGGCCGTGGTCTTGACGACCGTACGCAGCACGGCGCCGTCGACGGTCACCTGCTCGACGCCGAGCACCTCGGGCTCCTCGACGATCTGCGGCGCCAGCTCCGGGTCCATCGCCAGCGAGGCGGCGGCCGTACGTAGCACGGCGGTGGCCTCCTCGGTGCCGGCGAACCCGATCGGCAGGTCGACCACCACCAGCGCCCAGCCCTGGCTCTTGTTGCCGACCCGGACGATCTCGCCGTTGCGGATGTACCAGAGCACGCCCCGGCCGTCGCGGACCGTGGTGACCCGCAGCCCCACCGACTCGACCACCCCGGTCGCCTCGCCGAGGTCGACGGTGTCACCCACCCCGTACTGGTCCTCGATCAGCATGAACAGGCCGGCGATCAGGTCCTTGACCAGGCTCTGCGCGCCGAAGCCGAGCGCCACACCGGCGATGCCGGCGCTGGCCAGCAGCGGGGCCAGGTCGAAGCTGAACTCCTTGAGCACCATCAGCAGCGCGATGCCGAAGACGAACGCGGTGACCATGCTGCGCAGCACCGAGCCGATCGCCTCGGCCCGCTGCCGCCGCCGCTCCGGCACGAACTGCTCCGGATCGAGCGTGGCGCTCGGAATCCGCTCGCGCAGCGGCCGGAGCATGGTCGGCACCGCGCCGTCGGTGGTGGTGCGGACCAGCCGGTTGATGGTCCGGTGCAGCGCCCACCGGGCGGCGACGGCCAACAGCAGGATCAGCACGACCCGCAGCGGCTTCAGCACGATCCAGTAGCTGCCCTCGGCGAACCAGCCGGACCCGGTGATCTCCCAGACGTTCTTGCACCAGGGATCCGCGCGGCACTCGACCGACGGCGTCGGGCTCGGACTCGGGTCCGCCCCGGCGGACAGGGCGAGAAGCAGTAGACCGGTGGCACTCACCGTGTCTTCGTACCGCAACGCCGGGCCGCGCCGGACGCCGACCCTCCGGCTACGGGCGGACCGGGCGGCGGAGATCAACCGGGGCGGAACCGGTCATCCTGACACGACGGGGGAAAGCTTCCCGAGGGGACCCCGGATTAGTACGTGCAATCCCGGTGCCGATCAGGGACTATTGGCGCAACGGACGTCGGTGATCCGGCCGACGCCGGTGTGTTTCCCGCTGCCCGTGGGAGGTCACCGGCGGGACAGCGGCAGGAGCGGCTGGACCGGGAGGGTGAGCACGATGCCTGACATACGACCCACGGCGGGCTCCGGCGCGTTGGTCCTCAACGCCACCTACGAGCCGCTGTGCGTCGTGTCCGTGCGTCGGGCCGCCATCCTCGTGCTGTCCGCCAAGGCCGTCTGCGTGGCCGACGGCGACGGCATCCTGCACAGCGCCCGGGACGCGCTCCCGGTGCCGTCGGTGGTCCGGCTGACCCGCTTCGTCCGGGTGCCGTACCGCACCCACGTCGGGCTCTCCCGCCGGGCGATCTTCGCCCGGGACGGCTGGCGGTGCGCCTACTGCCGGGGCCCGGCGGAGACCATCGACCACGTCTTCCCGCGCAGCCGCGGTGGCCGGCACGCCTGGGAGAACGTCGTGGCGGCCTGCGCCCGCTGCAACCACACCAAGGGCGACAAGACCCCGGCGGAGTTGGGCTGGCGGCTGCACAGCCTGCCGGCCCCGCCGAAGGGGACGGCCTGGCGGGTGCTCGGCCACCGGGCCCCCGACCCGCGCTGGGCGGACTGGCTCGACCTGCGCGAGTCCGAGGCCGCCTGAGTCACGGCCCGCGCGCCTTCACCAGCGAGGCGTAGACCACCACGTTGTCGGCGTAGCCGGTCTCGCCGCCCACCCAGCGGCCCCCGCAGGTGATCAACCGCAGGTTCGGCCGGCTGAAGTCACCGAAGACCTCGTCGGCCGGCAGCCGGTCCTTGCCGTACCGCCGCACCGAGGTGACCTCGAAGACGGCCACCGAGCGGTCCTGCCGGGTCACCTCCACCCGGTCGCCGTCCCGCAGGCTCTTCAACTCGTGGAAGACCGCCGGTCCGGTGGTGGTGTCGACGTGCCCGACGATCACCGCCGGACCGTACTGCCCGGGGGTCGGCCCCTGGTCGTACCAGCCGGCCTCGCCGGCCTTGCCCACGTCCGGCACGGCGATCGTGCCGTCCGGCGCCAGGCCCACCCGGTGTACGGGCGCCCGCAGGTCGATCTTCCCGATGGTGATGCCGGTCGGCGGGCTCGCCGGCAGCACCGGGAACTTCTTCGGCGGCGGACGCAGGCCGGCGCTCCACTGCTGCGGCAGCACGCTGATGCCGGTGACCCGCTCGACGCCGAGCATCGCCACGATCAGCACCATCAGCGCGGCGATCACCAGCACCGGGGCACCCGGCCCGGTGGACCCGACGGTCCGCCGCCGGCCGGTCGGTGCTGCCGGCCGGCGCACCGGCACCGCACGCGCCTGCGGGTCGGCGGTGGTCACGCTGGCCGAGAAGGCGTGCCCGGCGACCCGGACGAACCGGCGGGACGCCCGGGCCAGCAGCCGGAACCCGGCTACCGCCCGGGGCGACCTCCGCCCGTGGTCCGCGTACGCCAGCCGTCGTCCCCGGCCCCGCGCCGAGCCGGTGATCCGCCCGGCGCGGCCCGGTCCGGGGTCGGCCGGCGGTCCCGGTCGGCTGAGCGGGCCATGGCCGTGGTCCCGTCAGGCGTGCGGTCCGGTCCTGCGCCGGGTGCCGACGGCGCCGAAGCCGGCCACCACCGCCACCACGGCGAGCCCGCCGACCAGCAGCGGCGCCCCGGCCGCCCGCCGTGCCGCCGCCCCCGGTGGCCGGTCCCTTGCTCGGCTGCGCCATGTTCAGCACGGTCAGCATGGTCGACGCGGTCCCGCCGCCTGCGCAGCTCAGGTCGACCGGATAGTCGCCGGGCGCCTTGTTGTTCGGGACGGTGACGGCGCCGGTGAGGAAGCCGTTGTCGGGCCGGAGCACCACCCGGCCGAAGGCGTCCGAGGTGACCTGCGCCTGCCGGTCGTTGTTGCTGTCGCAACTGGCCCGGATGTTCACCCGGCCACCGGCCTGCACGCTGTTCGGTGTGATCTCGATGAAGACGGTCGTCCCGGCCCGGGCCGGCGTGACGGTGGTCAGGACGAACGCCCCGACCAGGCCGAGCACGGTCAACACGGCCGCCAGGGCACGATGTGGCAGAAGCCCCCGCATGATTCCCCCCTCCCGGTGCGGTGCACCGGAATCCTGCTGACGGGCAGTGCGGCGTGCATTCCCACCGTGAGCGGCTGTTAACAGGGGGCCCCTGCTATACCGCAGGCGTTAACAGGGGGCCCCTCCTTACTTCCGGCGGGCGGGCGGGCCGAGCGGGGTGACGGGGTGCCAGTCCAGCGGGGTGGACAGGACCATCGTGCTGGACGGCTGGCCGTACGGGGCGAGCCGGTCGATGACCCGCTCGAACTCGTCGATCGAGCCGGCGGCGACCTTGAGCATGCTGCACGCGTCCCCGGTAATCCGGTGGATCTCCAGGATCTCCGCCCAGCCGGCCACCTCGGGGTCGTGCAGGATGCAGCGCGGGCCGTAGCAGGACATCCGGATCATCGCGACCACCGTGCGGCCGGCCCGGGTCAGGTCCACGTGCGCGTGGTAACCGGTGATCACTCCGGACTCCTCCAGCCGACGGACCCGCTCGGCGACGGCCGGTGGCGACAGGTGCACCCGTCGGGACAGCTCGCTGAAGGAGAGCCGCGCGTCGGTCTGGAGCTCCCGCAGCAGCGCCCAGTCCATCTCGTCCATGCGTGACCTTTCCTTCGTGAACCCGGAACCGATTCCGCCTTCGATCCGACAGGTCCGGTAACAGTAGCGCCGTTGAACAGGCATTCCATCGGCCGATCCACCTGCGGGACCATGTCGTCCGACCCGACGTACTCCAGGGAGATGACGGTGGAACAGGTGACGGCGGCCGTGCGTCCGGCCACCCCGCGACAGCGGGCGGCCCGGGCGGCGCGCAACGGCGGCGAACCGACGTTGGAGTTCGCCGAGCGGGTGCCCTACGACGCGTACGTGCACGCCAGCACGTTGCACGGGTTGCAACAGCCGCTCAGCGACGACCCCGGCGAGATGTCCTTCCTGATGGTCAGCCAGATCATGGAGCTCTACTTCGGGCTGACCTGCCACGAGCTGCGGCACGCCCAGCGGGAGCTGCGGGCCAACCGGGTCTGGGACGCGCTGCCGCCGCTGCGCCGCGCCGCCCTGCACCTGGAGGGGCTCAACGCCGCCTGGCAGGGCCTGCGCTGGATGACCCCGGCCGACTTCAACCGGTTCCGCAACCTGCTCGGTGAGGGCTCCGGCTTCCAGTCGGCCATGTACCGCCACCTGGAGTTCCTGCTCGGCCTCCGCGACCCGGCGCTGATCCGCCCGTTCCGCCGGCAGACCGAGGTGTACGCGGGGCTGACCGCCACCCTCGCCGCGCCGAGCCTCTGGGACGACGTGGTCGCCCTCCTGGCCCGGCGGGGCTTCGCCGTCCCCGCCGACCTGCTCGACCGGGACGTGACCGCCGAGCACGAGCCGCACCCGGCCATCGAGGCGGCGTGGGTGCGGATCTACGGCGACAGCGGTCCCGACAACCACCTGCGGCTGCTCGGCGAGGCGCTGACCGAGGTGGCCGAGCGGTTCGGTGACTGGCGCTGGCACCACCTCAAGGCGGTGCAGCGCGCGATGGGCGCCAAGGTGGGCAGCGGCGGCTCCGCCGGGCTGGCCTGGTTGCAGCGCAGCATGGCCCGGGTGGTCTTCCCGGAGCTGTGGTCCGCCCGGACCGCGATGTGAACGGGGACGCGATGAACGCCACCGAGAAGGAGGCCCACCGCCTCGACGCGGCCGACCCCGGGCACCGGCACCTGTTCCACGTGCCGCCCGCCGACGGTGGGCGCTATCCGCAGGCCGCCTACCTGGCCGGGAACTCGCTGGGGCTGCAACCCCGGGCCACCCGGGACGAACTCCTCGCCGACCTGGACGACTGGGCCCGGCTGGGCGTGGAGGGGCACCTGGAGGCCGGCCGGCCGTGGCTGCCGTACCACGAGCTGTTGACCGGCCCGACCGCGCGACTGGTCGGCGCCCGGCCCGCGGAGGTCGTGGTGATGAACTCCCTCACGGTCAACCTGCACCTGCTGATGGTGAGCTTCTACCGGCCGGAGGGGGAGCGGACCCGGATCGTCATCGAGGACAGCGCCTTCCCCTCGGACAGCTACGCGGTACGCAGCCAGGCCCGCTTCCACGGCCTCGACCCGGACGCCACGGTGGTCCGGCTGCGCCCCCGCGACGGCGAGGACACCCTGCGCACGCAGGACGTGCTCGACCTGCTCGCCGCCGAGGGGGACACCGTCGCGCTGGTGCTGCTGGGCGGGGTCAACTACCTGACCGGCGAGCTGATGGACATCCCGGCGATCACCGCCGCCGGCCGGGCCGCCGGTGCGGTCGTCGGCTGGGACCTCGCGCACGCGGTCGGCAACGTGCCCCTCGCGCTGCACGACTGGGACGTCGACTTCGCCGCCTGGTGCTCCTACAAGTATCTGAACTCCGGGCCGGGGGCCCTCGCGGGCGTCTTCGTCCACGAACGGCATCTCGGCGACCCGGCGCTGCCGCGCTTCGAGGGCTGGTGGAGCACCGAGGCGACCACCCGGTTCGAGATGACGCCGGTGTCCCGGCCGCCGGCCACCGTCGAGGCGTGGCAGGTCTCCAACCCGCCGATCTTCGCGATGGGACCGGTCCGCACGTCGCTGGAACTCTTCGACTCGGTCGGCATGCCGGCGCTGCGCGAGCGCAGTCTGCGGCTGACCGGCTGGCTGGAGCGGCTGCTCGACGAGGTGACCGCCGACCGGCCGCTGACCGTGGTGACGCCGCGCGACCCGGCACGCCGCGGCTGCCAGCTCTCGGTGCGGATCGGCACCGGTAGCGCCAACGAGCTGACCAAGCGGCTGCGGCACGAGCACGGCGTGATCGCCGACGCCCGGGAGCCGGACGTCGTCCGGTTCGCCCCGGTGCCGCTCTACTCGACGTACCACGACTGCTGGCGGGTCGCCGACGCGCTGGCCGCGACGGTGGAGGTCCGGTGAGCGCGAGGAGTGAGCCGGGTTGGCGAGCCCCGCAGTCGCAAACGAGAGGCTGGCACTGATGGACCGGGAACGGGACGAGATCGCGGTGGTGGGGGCCGGGCTGGCCGGCTGCCTGCTGGCCTGCTTCCTGGCCCGGCGCGGCTACAAGGTGACGCTCTACGAGCGGCGGCCGGATCCCCGTAGCGGCACGGTCGAGCGGGGGCGCTCGATCAACCTGGCGCTGTCGGAGCGAGGGCTCGACGCGCTGCGCCGGATCGGGCTGGCCGAGCAGGTGATGGCGGACGCGCTGCCGATGCGCGGTCGCATGATCCACCCGGTGGTGGGGGAGCCGCAGTTCCAGTCGTACAGCGGCTCCGGCGACCGGGCGATCAACTCGATCAGCCGGGGCGCGCTGAACAACGCCCTGCTCGACGCGGCCGGCAAGCTGCCCGGCGTGCGGATGGCCTTCGACCACCGGCTCGTCGGGCTCGACCCGACCACCGGCGAGATGACCTTCGAGACCCCGCAGGGCAAGGTCACCACCGCCGCGTCGGTCGTCCTCGGCGCCGACGGCGCCGGCTCCGCCGTGCGCGGGCAGCTCCTCGGGTACGGGGTGCTGACCGAGAGCCTCGACTTCCTCGACTACGGCTACAAGGAACTCACCATCCCGCCGCTCGGCGGCGAGTTCGCCCTCGACCCGGACGCGCTGCACATCTGGCCGCGCGGCACCTCGATGATGATCGCCCTGCCCAACCCGGACCGGTCGTTCACCTGCACGCTCTTCTGGCCCACCCACGGCACCGCGAGTTTCGCCTCGCTGGGCAGCCCGGCCGCGATCGAGCAGCACTTCGCCACCCACTACCCGGACCTGCCGCCGCTCGCGCCGAACCTGGTCGACGACTACCAGCACAACCCGGTCGGGGTGCTCGGCACGGTCCGCTGCACGCCGTGGCAGGTCGACGGCCGGGTCGGCCTGCTCGGCGACGCCGCGCACGCCATCGTGCCCTTCTACGGCCAGGGCGCGAACTGCGCCTTCGAGGACGTGGTGGAGCTGGACCGCTGCCTGGACGAGTGCGGCGACGAGTGGTCGGCGGCGCTGCCGCTGTTCCAGCAGCGCCGGCAGGCGAACGCGGAGGCGATCGCCCGGATGGCGCTGGCCAACTTCGTGGAGATGCGGGACAAGGTCGCCTCGCCGGTCTTCCGGACCCGCAAGCGCGTCGAACACACCCTGGAACGGGCCCTGCCCGGCCGGTACGTTTCGCAGTACGAGCTGGTGTCCTTCTCCACCACCCCGTACGCCGAGGTGCGCCGCCGGGTGCGCCGGCAGTACCGGGCGGTGGGTGCGGTGGCGGTCGGTGGGCTGGCGCTGCTGGCCGCCGGTGTGGCGGCGCTCGCCCGAGGGAGGCGCGGATGACGCTCTGGGATCCCCGGCTGATGGCCGGGCACGCGCCCGACGGGCCGGGCCTGCTGCGCAACTTCGTCGGCGGTGAGTTCGTCGCCGACGGACGCCGCTTCACCAAGCGCAGCCCGGTGACCGGTGAGCCGGTCTTCGAGGTGGCCGAGGCGTCGTCGTCCGTGGTGGACGACGCGGTGGCGGCGGCCCGGGCGGCCCTGCGCGGGCCGTGGGGCCGGATGGGCGAGCGGGAGCGCGCCGAGGTGCTGCGCCGGGTCGCCGACGAGCTGGAACGCCGCTTCGACGACCTGGTCGCCGCCGAGGTCGCCGACACCGGCAAGGCCATCTCGCAGGCCCGCACCCTGGACATCCCGCGCGGCGCGGCCAACTTCCGGGCCTTCGCCGAGATCGTGGCGACCGCGCCGACCGAGTCGTTCACCACGGTCACCCCGACCGGCGGCCGGGCGCTGAACTACGCGGTCCGCAAACCGGTCGGCGTGGTCGCGGTGATCGTGCCGTGGAACCTGCCGCTGCTGCTGCTCACCTGGAAGGTCGCCCCGGCCCTGGCCTGCGGCAACGCGGTGGTGGTCAAGCCCAGCGAGGAGACCCCGGCGTCGGCGACGCTGCTGGCCGAGGTGATGGCCGCCGCGGGCGTACCCGATGGGGTGTTCAACCTGGTGCACGGCTTCGGGCCGGACTCGGCCGGGGAGTTCCTGACCCGGCACCCGGGCGTCGACGCGATCACCTTCACCGGGGAGTCGGCCACCGGCAGCGCCATCATGCGCGCCGCGGCCGACGGGGTGAAGGCCGTCAGCTTCGAGCTGGGCGGCAAGAACGCCGGGCTGGTGTTCGCCGACGCCGACCTGGACGCGGCGGTCGCCGGTTCGGTCCGCTCCAGCTTCACCAACGGCGGTCAGGTCTGCCTCTGCACCGAGCGGATCTATGTCCAGCGGCCGGTCTTCGAGGAGTTCACCGCCCGGCTCGCGAAGCGCGCCGGTGAGCTGGCGTACGGCTGGCCGGCCGACGAGGCCACGGTGAACATGCCGCTGATCTCGCACACCCACCGGGAGAAGGTCATCTGCCACTACGACCTGGCCCGCGCCGAGGGCGCCGAGGTGCTGGCCGGGGGCGGGGTGCCGCGCTTCGGCGACCCCCGGGACGGCGGCGCGTACGTGCAGCCGACCGTGCTGACCGGGCTGGCCCCGGACGCCCGGACCAACACCGAGGAGATCTTCGGCCCGGTGGTGCACGTCGCCCCCTTCGACACCGAGGACGACGCGTACGCGCTGGCCAACGGCACCGAGTACGGCCTGGCGGCGACGGTCTGGACCCGGGACGTCGGACGGGCGCACCGGGCCGGCACCCGGCTGGACGCCGGCATCGTCTGGGTCAACACCTGGTTCCTGCGCGACCTGCGCACCCCGTTCGGCGGGGTGAAGGCCTCCGGCATCGGCCGGGAGGGCGGCGTGCACTCGCTCGACTTCTATTCCGAACTCACCAACGTCTGCGTGGACCTGTCATGAGCGAGCGCAGCGATCGAAGCGTCAGGCAGAGCATGATCGACATTGATGCGGCAGCGCGGGAGCTGACCGAGGCGCGGGAGAGCGGGAAGCCGTGCCCGCCGCTGCGCGGGCGGCTGCTGCCCGAGGGGGACGTCGAGTCGGCGTACCGGGTGCAGCAGCGCCAGGCGCAGGCCTGGTGGGACCGGGGTGAACGCCGGGTGGGCGCGAAGATCGGGCTCACCTCCCGGGTGGTGCAGGAGAGCTTCGGCGTCTACCAGCCGGACTTCGGGGTGCTCACCGACGTCATGGCGGTCGGCGACGGCGTTGAGGTGCCGATCGACGGACTGCTCCAGCCCCGGGTGGAGGCGGAGATCGCCTTCGTGCTCGGCGCGGACCTGACCGACGAGCGGGTCACCAGCGTCGACCTGATCCGGGCCGTCGACCACGTGCTGCCCGCCATCGAGATCGTCGACTCGCGGATCGCCGGCTGGGACATCTCCATCGTGGACACCGTCGCGGACAACGCCTCCAGCGCCCTGTTCGTGCTCGGCACCACGCCGCGCCGGCTCGCCGACGTGGACCTGCGGCTGTGCGGGATGGTGCTGGAGCACGCCGGGGAGCCGGTCTCGGTGGGGGCCGGGGCGGCCTGCCTGGGCAACCCGCTGCACGCGCTGCACTGGCTGGTCGGCACGATGGCCCGCACCGGTGACCCGCTGCGCGCCGGTGACGTGGTGCTCTCCGGGGCGCTCGGCCCGATGGTCCCGGTGACCCCCGGGGCCGCGTACGAGGCGCGGATCTCCGGGCTGGGTTCGGTGCGGACCTGTTTCGGCACGGGGAGCGACCGATGAGCGTCGGCGTGGCCGTGATCGGGTCCGGCAACATCGGCACCGACCTGATGATCAAGGTGCGCCGGCTCAGTGAGCACCTGCGGATGGTGGCGATGGCCGGCATCGACCCGGACTCCGACGGGCTGGCCCGGGCCCGGCGGCTCGGCGTGGCCACCACCGCGCAGGGCGTGGACGGCCTGGTGGCGATGCCCGAGTTCGCCGACGTCGAGCTGGTCTTCGACGCCACCTCGGCCGGCGCGCACCGGCACAACGACGCCGTGCTGCGCGCCCTCGGCCGGACCGTGGTGGACCTGACCCCGGCCGCGATCGGCCCGTACGTGGTGCCGCCGGTCAACCTCGACGAGCACCTGCACGAGACCAACGTCAACATGGTGACCTGCGGCGGGCAGGCGACCGTGCCGATCGTCGCCGCCGTCGGCCGGGTCACCCCGGTGGCGTACGGGGAGATCGTCGCCTCGATCGCGTCCCGCTCGGCGGGGCCGGGCACCCGGGCCAACATCGACGAGTTCACCGAGACCACGGCCCGGGCCATCGAGGTGGTCGGCGGCGCGGGACGCGGCAAGGCGATCATCGTGCTGAACCCGGCCGACCCGCCGCTGCTGATGCGGGACACCGTCTACTGCCTCTGCCCGGACGCCGACGCCGACCGGGCGGCGATCGCCACCTCGGTCGCCGAGATGGTGGCGACGGTGCAGGAGTACGTCCCCGGCTACCGGCTCAAGCAGGACGTGCAGTTCGATCCCGTCGACACGTACGTGCCGGCGCTGGGGCGGCACCTCACCGGGCTGCAGGTGTCGGTGTTCCTGGAGGTCTCCGGTGCGGGGCACTACCTGCCCGCGTACGCGGGGAACCTGGACATCATGACCTCGGCCGCGCTGCGCACCGCGGAGCGGCTGGTCGCCCTGCGGACGGAGAGGGCCATCCGATGACCGACCTGTACGTCCAGGACGTGACGCTGCGGGACGGCATGCACGCCGTCGCCCACCGCTACACCGTCGACCAGGTGCGGACCATCGCCGCCGCGCTGGACGCGGCCGGGGTGGCCGCCATCGAGGTGGCACACGGCGACGGCCTCGCCGGCTCCAGCGTCAACTACGGCCACGGCGCGGCGAGTGACGCCGACTGGATCTCCGCCGCCGCCGAGGTGCTGACGAACGCGAAGCTCACCACCCTGCTGCTGCCCGGCATCGGCACCATCGCCGACCTGCGGGCGGCGCAGGCGCTCGGGGTGACCAGCGTCCGGATCGCCACCCACTGCACGGAGGCGGACATCTCCGCCCAGCACATCTCCTGGGCCCGGGAGAACGGCATGGACGTCTCCGGGTTCCTGATGATGTCGCACATGTTCGACCCGGCCGGGCTGGCCGCCCAGGCGAAGCTGATGGAGTCGTACGGGGCGCACTGCGTCTACGTCACCGACTCCGGCGGCCGGCTGCTGATGTCCGACGTGGCCGAGCGGGTCGACGCGTACCGGCAGGTGCTGGAGCCGACGACGCAGATCGGCATCCACGCCCACCACAACCTGTCGCTCGGCGTGGCCAACAGCGTGGTGGCGGTCGAGCACGGCCGGATCCTCGGCGACGGGCCGGTCGGTTCCCCGGCCGGGCGTACCGTCCGGGTGGACGCCTCGCTGGCCGGGATGGGTGCGGGCGCGGGCAACGCCCCGCTGGAGGTCTTCGTCGCCGTCGCCGAGCTGCACGGCTGGAAGCACGGCTGCGACGTGTTCGCGCTGATGGACGCGGCCGACGAGATCGTCCGCCCGCTCCAGGACCGGCCGGTCCAGGTGGACCGGGAGACGCTCTCCCTCGGGTACGCGGGCGTCTATTCCAGCTTCCTCCGGCACGCCGAACGCGCCTCCGCCAAGTACGGCGTGGACGTCCGCTCGATCCTCGTCGAGCTGGGCCGGCGCCGCATGGTGGGTGGCCAGGAGGACATGATCGTGGACGTGGCGTTGGACCTCGCCGGTAAGGAGACCTCATGATCGGGCCGGACATCGCGGGGATCGCCGAGAAGCTGGGCGCGGCGGCCGACCACGCCACCGCCGTCCCGCAGGTCGCCGCCGAGACGGGCCTGGACGTCGACGCCGCGTACGCGGTGCAGACCGCGCTGCTCCAGCGCCGGCTGGACCGGGGCGAGCGGCTGGTCGGGCTGAAGATGGGGCTGACCAGCAAGGCGAAGATGGCCCAGGTCGGCGTGGACGAGGTGATCTGGGGTCGGCTCACCGACGTGATGCGGGTCCCCGACGGCGGCACCGTCGACGTCGGCGACTTCATCCACCCCCGGGTCGAGCCGGAGGTGGCGTTCCTGCTGGACCGGCTCCCCGAGCCCGGTGAACCGGTCGGTGCCTTCGCCGACGCGGTCCGCGCGGTGGCCCCGGCGATCGAGCTGATCGACTCCCGGTACGCCAACTTCACCTTCTCCCTGCCGGACGTGGTCGCCGACAACACCTCGGCCGCCGCGTTCGTGGTGGGACCGTGGTCGCCGGTGCCGGACGGGCTGGAGAACCTGGGCGTACTGCTGGAGATCGACGGGCGGGTCGCGCAGGTCGGCTCGACGGCGGCGATCCTCGGCGATCCGCGCCGCGCGCTGGACGAGGGCATCCGGCTGGCCGGCCGGCACGGCGTCCGGCTCCGCTCCGGCTGGGTCTTCCTGGCCGGCGCCGCGACGGCCGCCGTCCCGCTGCGCCCGGGCGCGCACGTCCGGGCCGTGGTCGAGAAGCTCGGCACCGCCTCGCTCCGGGCCGCCGCATGACCGGGAAGGTGGTGGCCGGGAAGGCCGTGCCGCGCGGGGCGTTCCCGCACGTCAAGGTCGCCGGTGGGTTCGTCTTCGTCTCCGGTACGTCGTCCCGTCGGCCCGACAACACCTTCGCCGGCGTCGCGGTGGACGAGTTCGGCACCACCGACCTCGACATCCGGGAGCAGACCCGGGCCGTCATCGGCAACATCCGGGACCTGCTGCGCTCGGTCGGCGCGGACCTGGCGGACCTGGTACAGGTGACGTCCTACCTGGTCAACATGAACGACTTCGGTGGTTACAACGCGGTGTGGTCGGAGTTCTTCGACGCGTCCGGGCCGACCCGGACGACGGTGGCGGTGCACCAGTTGCCGCACCCGCACCTGCTGATCGAGATGCAGGCCGTGGCCCTTCTTCCGTCGGGAGGTCAGTCGTGAGTGAGATCGCCGAGCCGTTCAGTTTCCCCGGGTGGATCGCGGAGAACCAGCACCTGCTGAAGCCGCCGGTGGGGAACAGGGAGATGTTCCCCGGCGGGGACGACTTCATCGTGATGGTGGTGGGTGGGCCCAACCAGCGCACCGACTTCCACGTCGACCCGTACGAGGAGTTCTTCTACCAGGTCAAGGGCAACATGCACATCAACCTGATGACGCCTGCGGGGCCGCGTACGGTGCACGTGCGCGAGGGTCAGATGTGGATGCTGCCGCGCAACACCCCGCACTCGCCCCAGCGGCCGGAGGCCGGCTCGATCGGCGTGGTGGTGGAACGGGTCCGCGAGGAGGGCACGCTGGAGAAGTTCCAGTGGTACTGCCCCGGGTGCGGGCACAAGGTGCACGAGGTGGAACTCCAGGTCCGGGACATCGCCGCCGACCTGCCCCCGGTCTTCCAGGCGTTCTACGCCGATGAGAAGGCGCGCACCTGCGACCGGTGCGGCGCGCTGCACCCGGGCAAGGGCTGATGGGCACACCGGTCGTCGACGTGCACACGCACGTCGTACCCAAGGGGTGGCCGGACCTCGGCGCGGCGTGCGGCGGGTCCGGCTGGCCCTGGTTGCGGGTCGACTCCGAACGCGCCGCCATGATCATGGTCGGGGAGACGGAGTTCCGGCCGGTCGGCGCGGAGTGCTGGGACGCGCCCACCCGGCTGACCGACATGGCCGCCGACGGCGTCGACGTGCAGGTGGTCTCGCCGACGCCGGTCTTCTTCTCCTACGACCGCGCGGGCGACCAGGCGGCGAAGGTGGCCCGGATCTTCAACGACCTGGCGCTGGAGGTGACGGCGGCCGGCGGTGACCGGCTGGTGCCGTTCTGCCAGGTGCCGTTGCAGGACGCCGACCTGGCTTGCGCCGAGCTGGACCGCTGCCTGGCCGCCGGGCACGCCGGCGTGGAGATCGGCAACCACGTCGGCGACCGTGATCTGGACGACGCGGGCATCGTGCAGTTCCTGACCCACTGCGCCGAGGTCGGCGCGCCGGTCTTCGTGCACCCGTGGGACATGCCGGGCGGGCCCCGGCTGGACCGGTGGATGGCCCGCTGGCTGGCCGGGATGCCCGCCGAGACCCACCTGTCGGTCCTCGCCCTGATCCTCGGCGGCGTCTTCGACCGGGTGCCGGAGAGCCTGCGGATCTGCTTCGCGCACGGCGGCGGCAGCTTCCCGTTCTGGCTGGGCCGCGCCGACAACGCCTGGCACCGCCGCGGCGACCTGGTACGCGGTGCCTCCACCGCCCCGCCCAGCGCCTACGTCGACCGGTTCAGCGTGGACTCGGTGGTCTTCGCCCCGGCCGCGCTGCGGCTGCTGGTGGACATCATGGGGGTCGACCGGGTGCTGGTCGGCAGCGACTACCCGTACCCGCTGGGGGAGCGGCCGGTCGGGCGGGTGGTCCGGGACGCCGACTTCCTCACCGCCGACCAGCGCGACAAGCTCCTCGGGGGCAACGCCCTACGCTTTCTCGGCGAGTCGTATATAAAGAATGTGCTCTGATATACACTCCCCTTGTGAAGACTGTTATCGATCTTGACGATGAGCTGCTCGAACGAGCCCGGCAGGCGCTCGGCACCAAGAGCAAGAAAGACACCATCCATGCCGCTCTGCGGCTGGTGGCGGAACGGGACGAGCGGGTGGAGGCGATCAGGGAACTGCTGTCGATCGACCGCGACTGGACCGGCATCGTCGTCGACGACAAGGTGCCCGACAGCGAGCGGGACGCGGCGTGACGGTGCCCGGTGGGCTCTACCTGATCGACACCTCGGCCTGGGCCCGGCTGCGCCTTCCGCTGGTCAGGAAACGGGTGACCGCGATCCTGGAGGAAGGGCTGGCGGCGACGTGTCTGCCGCTCGACCTCGAGGACGGCCGCAGCGCCCGCGACTTCCGCGATGCCATGGCGATTCGGGCCCGTCGCGCCCAACTGATGGCGGAACTGCCCATCACCGCTGCCGTCTCCACCCGTGCCCGTGACCTTCAGCTGGCGCTGACCGCCCGAGGTCATCATCGCGCCGCCAGCCCGGTCGACCTCACCGTCGCCGCGGTCGCGGCCGAGTACTCCGCCACCGTCCTGCACTACGATCGCGACTTCGACCTGCTGGCAGAGGTCGGTGGCCCCCGGTCCGAATGGGTGGCCCCGCCCGGGACTCTGTGAGTCGCCCCCCCCCGTGTCGAGACGGCGAAGCTCGGAACGAGCGGGCAGGATGGGGGGATGGCCGAGCCGCACGACCTGACCGCCCTGGAGCAGGCCGCCGCGATCGCCCGGGGCGAGCTGTCCAGCGTGGACCTGGTGGCACACCACCTGACCCGGGTCGACGCGCTCGGCGACACGGTCGGCGCGTTCGTCACCGTCACCCCGGACCGGGCGCTCGCCGCCGCCCGGGCCGCCGACGCGACGCCGGCCGGGGAGCGCGGGCCGCTGCACGGCGTACCGACCGCGATCAAGGACCTGACGCTGACCGCCGGGGTGCGCACCACCTTCGGCTCGGCGGCCTTCGCCGACTTCGTGCCGCCGGTCGACGCCGACGTGGTCCGCTTCATGACGGCCGCCGGCATGGTCAGCCTCGGCAAGACCACCACCTCCGAGCTGGGCTGCTCGCTCTACTCGGAGGGACTGGTCGCGCCACCGGCGCGCAACCCGTGGGACCTGGCGTACACCGCGGGTGGGTCTAGCGGCGGCGCGGCGGCCGCGGTGGCGGCCGGGCTGGTCCCGGTCGCCCAGGGCTCCGACGGCGGGGGGTCGCTGCGCATCCCGGCGTCGCTCTGCGGCCTGGTGGGCTACAAACCCAGCCGAGGGCTGGTCTCCGGCGGGCCGCTCGGCTCCGGCGCGTTCGGGCTGCCCACCGCCGGTCCGATCGGGCGGACCGTCGCCGACGTGGCCGCGTTGCTCGACGTCATGGCCCAGCCGGTGCCCGGCGAGCCCTACCTGCCGCCGCCCCGGCCCGCCGACGGCTACCTCGGCGCGGCCCGCCGCGCCGACCCCGGCCGGCTGCGGATCGGCCGGTTCACCACGCCGATGCTCGCCGACGAACCGGTCCACCCGGACTGCCTGGCCGCCGTGGACCGGGCCGCCGCGCTGCTGGCCGCCGCCGGCCACGAGGTGGTCGAGGTCCCCGCGCCGCTCGGCCCCACGGCGTGGCCGCTCTTCGAGACCATCTGGTACGTCCTGGCGCTCACCCCGCTGCCTCCGGAGCGGGAGCGCCGACTGCTGCCGCTGACCCGGTTCCTGCGCGACCGGGGTGCGGCCGTCGGGGCCGGCGCGCTGCTGGCCGCCCTCGGTGAACTCCAGGCCCAGGTACGCCTCGGCGCGTCCCGCACCGCCGGCTGCGACCTGCTGCTCTGCCCGACCCTGGCCGCACCGCAGGCACCCGTCGGCGCGTTCGCGGCCCTGTCCCCGGCGGAGGATTTCGACCGGCAACGCCGGTTCTCGCCGTACTGCGCCATCTTCAACGTCACCGGCCAGCCGTCGGTTTCCCTGCCGGCCGGCCGCACCACCGACGGACTGCCCGTCGGGGTGCTCCTCACCGGTCGGTACGGTGACGACGCCACGTTGACCGCCACTGCCGCGCAACTGGAGCACGGATGTGGCGGGTGGGATCACCACCCCGCAATCTGGCGGGCCGTCGGCTCCGCTAACGTGAATACCACAAGCGGAGTCGGGCGGTCGACGCCATGATCGTCCACCCGACCCGGAATTCCTGGTCTCTCTTTCCGCCTGGGGGCGTTGGGATTGTCTGTTACCGAGACGTTGCTGGTCTTCGTCGGCATCCCGGCGGCCGCGGTGCTGGTGATCGCCGGACTGGCACTCGCCGGCGGCCGTGGTGGCGGTGGCGGCGCCAAGCGCTACCGGCCGGGCCGGCCCTTCGACTTCACTCCGGTCTGGTTCCTGGGCCGTCCGGAGCAGCTGGCCGACTCGGCCGGCACGGCGCTGGCGGCGGGCGCGCAGGCGCCGGCGCTGACCAGCCACAAGCAGGAGAAGGCCGGCGTCGAGGCGCCGGCCGGTGGAACCGGAGGCGCAAGTGACCGTTGGTGAGAAGCAGGCCGAGACTCCGACGGGCACCCCGCCCGACGTGCTGGACGGGCCCTTCTCGACCCGCCAGCTGCTCCGCATCGACGAGGCGCTGCGCCTGGCCGACCAGGGCACCGGCCTGGTCTTCTCGGTCTACGTGGGCGGTCTCGACGACCCGATCCGGGAGCACGCCCAGCGGCTGCACCGCCAGCTCGCCGAGCCCGACAAGTCGGTGCTGATCGCCGTGTCGCCCAACCAGCGGCAGCTGGAGATCGTCACCGGCAAGTACGCCCGCAAGCGCATCCCCGACACGTACGCCAAGCTGGCCGCGCTCTCCATGGTGGCCTCCTTCGGCGGCGGCGACCTGGCCGGCGGCATCATCCAGGGCCTCGACCAGCTCGCCAGCCACGCCGGCAAGGGCTGACCCTTCCCGTACGACGAAGCCCGGCCCGCGCTCACGCGGGCCGGGCTTTCTCGTGTCCCGCCTCAGATGACGGCCCGGGGCCGGCGCGGGCTCTGCCCACGCCGGCCCCGGGCCGCGTACCCCTTGGTCAGGCGCTCCGGGCGTCCTTGGCGCGGGCCTTCAGGGCCCGTACCACGCCGTCGCGGCCCTCGGCGACCAGCCGCCGCAGCGACGCCGGGTGCCCCTCCTGGGCCAGCCACGCGTCGGTGGCCGCCACCGTGTCGTCGTCCACCAGCTCCGCCGGGTAGGCGAGCTGCGCGAACTCCTGCGCCGGCTCGCTGTCCCGGCGCGCCCACACCTCGCCGACGGCGGCGAAGTACTTCTCCCGGTACGGCGCGGTGAGCTCCACCTGCGCCGGGTGGGTGAGGCCCTGCAGCAGCGCCCGGTTGCGCCAGTTCGGCAGCGCCTCCGGGCCGGTGAGCTCCGCCCACACCGCCGCCTTGTTCTCCACCGTCGGCACCAGCGCGTGCGCGTACGCGGCCTCCCGCTCGCCGCTCGTCGTGCGGTCCCCGGCCAGCTCGGCCTCCACCTCGGCGGCCCCCGCCGCCCCGTTCGCCACCAGCGCCTGGAGCACCGTCCAGCGCAGCTCGGTGTCCACGGTCAGCCCGGCCGGCACCTCGCCGGAGTTCAGCCAGCCGCGCAGCGTCGCCAGGTCCTCCGCCGAGCGGGCCGCGGCGGCGTACGCCCGGGCCCAGGCCAGCTGGAAGCCGCTGCCCGGCTCGGCCGCCGCGAGGGCCGTCCGCGCCGTCCGGGCCAGCTCGGTCCAGCCGGTCGGCGCCCACGTCGGGTCGGCGTAGAAGGTCAGCGTGGTGGCCGCCTGTCGCAGGGTGGCGGTGACCAGGTTGATGTCGGTCTCGGCGGGCAGGCCGGCCAGCACCAGCGCGACGTAGTCGCGGGCGGCGAGTTCCGCGTCCCGGGTCATGTCCCAGGCGGCGGTCCAGCACAGGGCCCGGGCCAGCGACGACTCGAAGCCGGCGATGTGCTGCACCACGGTCGCCATGGACCGCTCGTCCAGCCGCAGCTTCGTGTACGTCAGGTCGTCGTCGTTGAGCAGCAGCACGTCGGCGGCCGGCTTGCCGTGCAGCACCGACAGCTCGGTCTGCTCGCCGGTCACGTCCACCTCGATCCGCTCCCGGCGCACCAGCCGGCCGTCGGCCAGGTCGTAGAGGCCCACGCCGATCCGGTGGGTCCGCAGCGTCGGGTGTCCGGCCGGTGCCTCCTGGCGGACCAGCACGCGCTCGTACGTGCCGTCCGCGGCGATGCCCACCTCCGGGCGCAGCGTGTTGACCTGCGCGGTCTCCAGCCACTGCGCGGCGAACTTGCGCAGCTCCCGGCCGGAGGCGGTCTCCAGCTCCGACAGCAGGTCGTCGAAGGTGGCGTTGCCCCAGGCGTGCTTGCCGAAGTATGCCCGCAGGCCGGCCAGGAACGGCTCCTCGCCCACGTACGCGACGAGCTGCTTGAGCACGCTGGCGCCCTTGGCGTAGGTGATGCCGTCGAAGTTGACCTCGACCGCCTCCAGGTCCGGCATCTCGCAGTAGACCGGGTGGGTGGAGGAGAGCTGGTCCTGCCGGTAACCCCAGTTCTTGCGGATCGACAGGAAGGTCGTCCACGCCTCGGAGAACCGGGTGGCGTGGGTGTTGCACCAGTGGCTGGCCCACTCGGCGAACGACTCGTTCAGCCACAGGTCGTTCCACCAGCGCATGGTGACCAGGTCACCGAACCACATGTGGGCCAGCTCGTGCAGGATCGTGTTGGCCCGCTGCTCGTACTCGAAGTCGGTGACCTGGGAGCGGAAGATGTAGTGCGACTCGGCGTGCGTCACGCAGCCGAAGTTCTCCATCGCGCCGGCGTTGAAGTCCGGCACCCAGAGCTGGTCGTACTTGGGCAGCGGGTAGCGCACCCCGAACTGCTCGTGGAAGAAGTCGAAACCCTGCTTGGTGACCAGGAACAGGTCGCCCGAGTCCAGGTACTGCGCCATCGACGCGCGGCAGAAGACGCCCAGGTCGATGCCGTCGTGGCTGTCCCGCACCTCGTGGTACGGCCCGGCGCAGAGCGCCGTGATGTAGGTGCTCATCCGCGCCGAGGGGACGAAGTGGACGGCCTTCAGCCCCTCGCCGGCCGCCTCCTCGCGCTCCACCGGCATGTTGGAGACCACCCGCCAGTGCTCGGGGACGGTGGCGTGCCAGGTGTAGACGCTCTTCAGGTCGGGCTGGTCGAAACAGGCGTAGACCCGCTGCGCGTCCGCCGTCTCGAACTGGCTGTAGAGGTAGGTCTCCCCGTCGACCGGGTCCACGGTGCGGTGCAGGCCCTGCCCACTGTTGGAGTAGGCGAAGTCGGCCTCCACCACGAGGGTGTTCTCGGCGGCCAGGCCGGTGAGCGCGAGGCCCTTCTCGGCCGACCAGCCGGACAGGTCGACGGGGGCGCCGTTGAGCGTCGCCGACCGGACCGACTCGGCGGCCACCTCGATGAAGGTCGCCGCGCCGGGCTCGGCGCAGCGGAAACCGACCTCCGTCCGGGAACGGAAGGTGCGGCCCTCGGCCTGCACGGCGGTCGACAGATCCAGGCTGATGTCATACCCGGTCACCTCGAGCAGGCGGGCCCGCTCGGTGGCCTCCACCTGGGTCAGGTTGCGCACTCCCGGCACTGTTCGTCTCCATCCCACTCGCGCCGCCCCGGCGGCACCGGCCTCGCCGGCCCGCTCGTGACAGCCGGTCCGAAACCGAGTCTTCCATGCACCGGCACCTCCGGTGGTCGAGGTCACGCTCTCATTCCCGTGCCGGTCGATGCCGTCCGGGGTGAGGATCGTCAGGAGGAACGCGCCGGTGTCCCGGCGCTCGACATCGTGAAGGGATGCACCGTGACCGAACGTGTCGCCGTGGACATGTGGTTCGACCCGCTCTGCCCGTGGGCCTGGATCACCTCCCGCTGGCTGTTGGAGGTCGAGCAGGTCCGCCCGGTGGACATCCGGTTCCACGTGATGAGCCTCGCGGTGCTCAACGAGGGCCGCGACGACCTGCCCCAGCAGTACCAGGAACTGATGCGGAACGGGTGGGGCCCGGTGCGGGTCTGCATCGCCGTCGAGCAGGCGCACGGCCCGGAGGCCGTGGCGAAGCTCTACACCGCGATGGGCAACCGGATCCACCTCGGCAAGGAGGCGCTCGGCCGGGACATGCTGGTCGGCGCGCTCACCGACACCGGCCTGGACCCGGCGCTCGCCGACGCCGCCGACACCACCGCGTACGACGAGGCGCTGCGGGCCAGCCACGAGGCGGGCATGCGGCCGGTCGGCACCGACGTCGGCACCCCGGTGATCCACGCCCCGGGCCCGGACGGCGACCCGGTCGCCTTCTTCGGCCCGGTGATCACCCCGGCCCCGAAGGGTGAGGCGGCCGGCCGGCTCTGGGACGGCGTCCTGCTGGTCGCCGGCACGCCCGGCTTCTACGAGCTCAAGCGCTCCCGCACCCTCGGCCCCATCTTCGAGTGAGCGGCAGCAGGTTCGACTGACCGGCGGCGGGAAGCCTGCCGGCACCGCGAGCCCCGCGTCACCCCGGTGGCGCGGGGCTCGTTTCTCCGGGTGTCCGCGCCAGTGGTCCGCGGGACCGCGCCATGGCAGCTCGGAGGAGGCATTCCCATGGGTAAGCACCGCCGTACGTCCGACGACGCGCCGCTGCAGCCGGCGACCGGGGACTCCGGTGCGACGTACTGGTCCGTGGCCGAGGCGGACTGGCCGGCCGTCCGGCCCGCCCTGCCCGCCGAGATGGCCGACCTGCTGGCGCCCCCGATCGTGGTCGGTGTCGCCCGGGTGGTGGCCACCTCCCGGATGAGCCCGCCCGCCGCGACGACCGTACGCTTCGCCGCGTCCACCGGCCGGCACCGCCCGACCCGCGCCCCGGCCGACCGCGCCTGAACCGACCCGCCCGGTGTGGCCGGGGGTCCCTGCTTTCAACAGGTGGACCCGGGTAGCGTCGGTGGGCATGACGGTCGTGCATCCGATCGCCCGGGCCTGGATCACCACTGGCGGCACCGGCGCGCAGAACTACGACGAGTTCGCCGACGACGCGGAGATCACCGCGATCATCGAGGCGAACCCGCACAGTGCTCTCGGCATCGAGATGCCGCACCGGGCACCGGAGAGCCTCGGGAAGTCCTTCCTCGACGCGCTGCCCGACGCGGTGGCCCGGCTCGCCGAGGCGAAGGCCGACGGCAGCTACACCCCGGCCGAGCAGGTCGTGGTGCTCTACCGGATCAGCGCGCCCGGCGAGGAGACCGCGTACGGGCTGTGGGCGATGGTCGACACCGACCAGATCTCCACCAGCGCCGACGAGCCCGGCCTGGTGATCCGCAACGAGGACGTGTTCATCGCCAAGGTGCGGGAGCGGGTGGCCCTCGCGGAGGCGCTCGGACACCTGCTCTCGCCCGTCCTGCTGCTGCAGACCGGGAGCGGCGACGCGCTGCACGCCGCCCTCGCCGCGGCGACCGAGTCGGCCGGCGCGCCCGCCGCCACGGACGTCGACCAGTCGGGGCGTACGCACGCCATCTGGCTGCTCGGCCCCGGCCCGGAGCAGGACGAGCTGACCGCCCTGGCCGGCGGCGGCGAGCTGGTGGTGGCCGACGGCAACCACCGCAGCCTGGCCGCGCAGACCGGTGGCCTGCCGCGCTTCCTGTCCGTGATCACCACGCCGGCGTCGGTGGCCATCCAGCCGTACAACCGGCTGGTCGGCGAGCTGACCAGCACCCCGGACGAGCTGCTGGACCGGCTCCGCGCCGCGGGCGCGGAGGTCACCCCGGTCGCCGGCCCGGTCGAGGTCCCGGCGGCCGGCGGCACCGTCCACCTCCACCTCGCCGGCCAGGGGTACGCGGTGACCCTGCCGCACCTCGCCGGCGGCCGGTTGGAGAACCTCGACCACGCCCTGGTGGAGCGGCTGCTGCTGCGGGACGCGCTCGGCCTCGACCCGGGCGACAAGCGGATCACCTACGTGGGCGGCGACTACCCGGCGAGCTGGCTGACCGGTGAGGTCGACGCGGGCCGGGCGGAGCTGGCCGTGCTGATCGCCCCGGTGACCGTGGACGACTTCGTCGCGGTGAACCTGGCGCGGGAGAAGATGCCGCGCAAGAGCACCTGGTTCACCCCGAAGGCCCGCGGCGGCCTGGTCGTCGCCGAGGTCGCGCACTGAGCTGTGACGAATCCGCCTCCGTGCCGCCGCCCGCGCGCCGGTACGGAGGCGGGCCTGTCAGACTGCGCGGTATGCGCGTCTATCTGGGATCCGACCACGCCGGTTTCGAGCTGAAGGTGCACCTGGCCAACCACCTGGCCAAGCAGGGTTACGAGGTGGTCGACGTCGGCCCGCACGCCTTCGACCCGGACGACGACTACCCGGCGTTCTGCCTGCACACCGGTGACCGGGTGGTCGGCGACCCGGGCAGCCTCGGGGTGGTCATCGGCGGCTCCGGCAACGGCGAGCAGATCGCCGCCAACAAGGTCGCCGGGGTGCGCGCGGCGCTCGCCTGGAACATCGACACCGCGCAGCTCGCCCGGGAGCACAACGACGCCAACGTCGTCGCGGTGGGCGCCCGCCAGCACACCCTGGACGAGGCGACGGCCCTGGTGGAGGCCTTCCTGACCACGCCGTTCTCCGGCAACCCGCGGCACTCCCGCCGGATCGACCAGGTCGCCTCCTACGAGCAGAGCCGCCGGCTCCCCGACCTGCCGGCCTGACCCCCGACGCCGGGGCGGTCCGCACGGGCCGCCCCGCCCGCCGGGCCGTGGCCGTGGGCCGGCCCGCACCGCCGCCAGCGGCCCGGGCACCGCCCGACCGGGTGCGGGACCGCCGGTCAGCGGCCGGAGCGGGGGAGGTCCTCCGGGGCACCCAGTTGCGACGCACGATGACCAGGCGTGCCTCGGCCTCGGCCAGGTCCTGCTCGGTCGGTCGGGCGGCGTCCCGGGCGCGCAGCGCGGCGGTCACCCCCACCTGTGACGACCCGGAGCCGACCAGGCCCCGCAGCCCCCGGTCGCCCTCGTCCCCGGCGGTACGCCGCACGCGCGGCTCCACCGGTTCCGGCTCGGTGCGCCCGGTGGCACGTGACCGGGCGCTGTCGTCGTCGTGCACGCCGGACGTGGTCGCGCTCACCCCGTCGGCGTCCCGAGCGGTGTGCCCGCTGTCGCCGTGGTGCCGCAGCCGGCGTCGCCGTCGCTCCGCATCACCCACCATCCATCGACCGTACCGGTCAGAAGACGTCCATGGCGGCCGGGGCGCGGTGCCAGCCGAAGGCCGGCCCGGCGGCGGCGAGCGTGCCGGGGCGCAGCTCCCGGACCCGGCCGGCGGCGGCGAGCGCACCGAGGCCGGTCCCGCCCAGATACAGCTCGCCGAGGCAGCGCACGTCGCAGGCGAGGCCGGCCGGCTCGGTGGTGGCCGTGCAGGTGGCACCCGCCGGTCCGCCGGCGAGTCGCCACCGGCCGGTGTTCTCCGGCAGCAGCTCGTCGGTCACCTCGACCACCACGTCCAGTTCGGTGGCATAGCGCCGGGCGGCCAGCGCGGCGGGGACGTCGACGACGCGTACCCAGAGGGTGTCGGTGAGCCGGCCACCGAGCCGGCGGGGTTCGTTCACCAGCCGCAGCAGCGGCTCGTCCACCGCCCCGCGGTAGCTCAGCCGCCGGGTCAGGTCGACCGAGAGCAGCAGCCGCCACAGCGCCAGGTACGCCCCGGCGTCGGCGGTGACCACCTCGTCGACCCGGACCTCGCCCCGGGGGCCGTCGGCGTCCCAGTCGTCGGTGGTGCGGTAGAGCGCGTACCCGTCGAGCCCGTCCGGTCCCTCGTGCAGCAGCACCCGCCGCTCGGTGGCCCCGTTCCGTCGGCTCCTGACGTCGGCGAGGACGTACCCCCACCAGTGCTCGTCCCGGCTCGACCAGCCGGGGCGCCCGGCGCGGACCCGGTCGTACAGCCGGGCCAGCTCGGCCTGGTGCACGGCCGGGCGGTCCAGGCGCAGCGTGCCGGGTGCGGACCCGGGCTCCGGCAGGCGCAGCTCGGTGGTCGCGCAGCGGAACGTCAGGCCCTGCGCGGCCAGCCCGTAGCCGAACCGGGGGTAGATCCGGCCCTCGCTGGCCCAGAGCACCGCGACCGGTTCCCGGCCGGCGTCGTGGATCTCCCGCAGCTGCCGGCGCATGAGCCCGCTGAGCAGCCCCCGTCGCCGGTGCGTCGGCACGACCGAGACCATCGTCACGTGCGCCGCCGGTACGCTCCCGCCGGGCACCGCCAGGTCGCGGCTGAACGCCCCGGCATGGGCCACTGCCGTCGTCCCGTCGCGGACCAGCAGGCAACGCTCCGGCTCGAAGACGGCGCGCTCCACCGCCAGCAGCTCGGGGTCGAGCGTCTCGTGGAAGGCCAGGCCGAGCAGCCCGGCGATCTCGTCGAAGTCCTCGGCCCGGGGCACCACCACGTCGGTCATCGGATGTGTGTAACCCATCATGGTCGGGGTCGGCGACCGATTTGCCGGCTCGTTACCCTCGGAACGGAGGCCGGTCGTCGGTCAGGGGGAGGAATCGAGATGGCGGACCAGACCCAGCCGTGGGCCGAGCGCACCGTCGAGGTGCCGCCGCAGCCCGGTGTCGGGGTGCCGGCGCAGCGGGACGCGTTCCGCCGGGGTGTGGCCACCGTGGGCCAGTCGCGCCGGACCCCGCGTACCGAGCAGTTCCCGGCGGTCGACCCGAACGACTGGTCGGCGGACTCGGCGCCGCGCCGGCCGATGAGCTGGCACCTGGCCCAGCTGCGCCGCGGCGGGGAGTGGAGCGCGGCCGGTGGCCTGTTCGCCTTCGTCTGCTGGGGGGTCTGGGCGATCTCCGGGCGGGGCAATCTCGGCGCTCCGCTGCTGACCTTCGTGCTGAGCCTGCTCACCGCGGTCGGCCTCTTCGCCCTGGCCCGCCTGATCGGCCGGCTGGTGCTGGAGCGGCAGCTCGGTCGGGTCCGGCGCAGTGCCCGGGGCGCCCACCTGGTGACCGCGCTCTTCCTCGCCGGCGTCGGCGTCGCCTATCTCCAGCAGACCGAGTGGGTCATGACGGCCTGGAACTGGGTCACCGGCAACTGAGGTCCGGCACCCGCGGGCGGGTCGGCGTGTGCCGCCCGCCCGCGGCTCCGGTCGTCACTCCACCAGGACCGGCCCCGCTTACCCGGCCGGGCCCGGTTCATCCGTCCGTCCGGCCCCCGGTGCCCCGGACGAAAACGACGAACCGGCCGGCTCCGGGCCGCTCGGGCCCGGTCGGTCAGGCGTCGGCGAACCGGTACAGGACGAAGTCCTGTTGGGCGCCGCAGGCGATCACCGAGGTGTTCCACGAGCAGGACGCGCCGCGTACCCCCTTGAGCTGCCCGAGCTCCGCCACCTGGCCGGAGGCGGCGCCCACCCCGGCGACGCTCCGGTTGTCCTCACCGCTGCCCAGCGCCTCGGCGAAGACCAGCAGGTTGCCGGCGTCGAGCCGGACGGCCACGCCGTCCCGCGCGTCGAGCAGCCGCTTCCCGTCCGCCCCGAAGAGGGTGACCGCCGGGTCGGGGTACGTCCGGGTGGCCAGCACCGCGTCGCCGACCGGCACCAGATGGTCCGCGCCCGGTGCCGACCAGCGTTCCGCCTTCTTGCCCTCGGCGGCGGCCACCACCTCGGCCGTGGACTGGTCGGCACCCCTTACCTCCAGCAGGCAGGCGCGGTGTTCGCCGCACGGCACCAGGTCCCGGGTGCGGTGCTCGTCGTCCGGCGCGGTGTAGAGCACCCGGGGCTCGGCGAGGCTGCCCAGGTCGTACGCGAGCAGCCGACCGTCGTCGCCCGCCACGTACAACCGGTCCTCGTACGCGACGACCAGGTCGTCCGGACGGGCGACGTTGGTCCGGCGGCGCACCTCACCGCCCCCGGTCATGTCGATCAACCGGACCGAGCGGTCCGCGCTGACCTGCACCAGCCGGCCGGTGTCGTCCGCGCCGGGGTCCCGGGACGCGCCGTCGGCGAAGCCCGGCCCGGCCATTCCTTCCGCGCTGTGCACCAGGTGCACGCTGGTGCGGGAGTTGCCGTACTCGTCCTGGGGGTCGGCCCGTACCCACCGCTCGGCGCCGGTGCGCGGGTCGAGGCCGACCAGCCGCTTCCCGGTCCGGTCGACCAGGACCGCCGCGTCGCCGCTGACCAGCAGTTCGTCGTCGCCGTACACCGGGCGGTGCCAGCGCTGCCCGCCGGAGGTGGCGTCCAGCACCTCCAGCTCGCGGGTGGTGCTGGTGCCGGCGGCGTCGGCGAAGAGCGCCACCCCGCCGGGCAGCGCGACGATCCGGTCCCACCGGTCGGCGGTCGCGGCGCTCTGCCGCCGCCACAGCTCCTTGCCGGTGGCGGCGTCGGCCGCGACCACCTCCAGCCGGTTGTCGTCGCGCGGATACGCCAGGTAGGCCCGGTCGCCGACGATCGCGGTGAACATGTCCGCCGGGCGTTCCGCGCCCGCCGGGATCCGCCTGACCTCGGCGACGGTGTGGAAGTCCAGCTCGGGGTGGCGGTCCCGGGTGAACCAGAACAGGGCCGCGACGGCCACGCCGGCCAGGGCCGCGACCGCGCCGAGCGAGATCCACAGCGCGCGTCGCCGGCCGCCGGCCGTCGGCCCCTGCGGGGGTACGCCGGGCCAGCCGGCCGCCCCACCCGGAGGTACGGCCGCCCCACCGGCCGGTGGGCCCTGCGGTGCGCCCGGCCCGCCTTGGGGCTGACCCTGCCCCGGGCCCGGCCAGCCCGGTGGCGCTCCCGGTGCGGCACCCGGCCAGCCCGGTGGCGTTCCCGGCGCGGTGCCGGGCCGGCCCGCGGGTGGCTGGGGAGCGGCGGGCCAGGTCGGTGCCGCCGCGGTGGCCGTCACCCCGGGGACCCCCGCCTGTCGGGGCACCATCCCGGCGGCACCCTGGTCCGCTGCCCAGGGCCCGCCGTCCGCCTGGCCCGGCACGCCGGGGTGGGCGCGACGCGAGCGTGCTCGCGGGCCCGGGGGCCGGCGCACCGGACACCGGGGGAGTGGCACCCGCCTCCGGCATCGTCGCGGCGGGGGCCGACGGCGGGACCAGGGGGTGCGTCGGGCGGGGGCGGCGCAGCGGCAGGTCGGTCAGCGCGCCCTCGGCGACCGGCAGCTCGGGCTGCTCCAGCACGGTCGGTGCGACGCCCAGCTCGGCGTGGAGCAGCCGGGCCACCAGCGGCATCCGCGACGAGCCACCCACCAGGAACAGTCCGGCGAGCTGCTCGGGCGTCAGCCCGGCGGCGGCGACCACCCGGCGGGTCTCGGCGACCGCCCGGGCCAGCAGCGGCGTGGCGATCCCTTCCAGGTCCTGGCGGCTGAGCGTGACCACCGCCTCCACCCCCGGTACGGCCACCGGCGCCACCGTGGTCCGGGAGAGCATCTCCTTCGCGCCCCGGACGTTCTCGGCGAACCGGAGCCGGTCCCGCCACTGGCCGGCGCTCTCCGGCTCGGTCAGCCGGGCCCACTCGGCCGGGTGCTCGGCGGCGATCCGTTCGCCGAGGAGCGCGACCAGGGCCGTGTCGACGTCGAGCCCACCGAGGTCGTCGAGGCCCCCGCAGGAGATGACGGTGAAGCCGGAGTCGCCCCACGGGTCGGCCCCGTCGTTGCGTACCACGGCGACGTCCAGGGTGCCGCCGCCGAAGTCGAAGACCGCGATCGCGCCACCGACCGGCACCGGCCGCCGCAGCACCTCGGTGTAGTAGCGGGCGGCGGCCACCGGCTCGCGCAGCAGTCGGGTGCCGACCGGCGTGGGGCCGGACATGGTGTGCTCGGCCGCCGACGGCCAACCGGCCAGCGACAGCGCGTCGGCGAGCACCCGCCGACGGTCGGCGTCCCAGGTGGCGGGGCAGGTGACCACCGCCGGTGGCAGGAAGCCGACCGCACCGACCGCCGCCTCGGCGACGGCGAACAGCACGGCGGCGAGGAGTTCGGCGGGGGCGTGCCCACGGTCACCGAGCCGGATCTCCGGCTCGTCGATCCGGCGCTTCGGGTTCGGCTCGTACCGGTCCGGGTCGGCCTGGGCCAGCCGCTGCGCGTCCCGGCCCACGTGCAGGTGCCCGTCGGCGTCGGCGTACACGCCGGAGGGGAGGATCGGCTGCCCGTCCACGAGCAGCGGGCGGGTCCGCCCGTCGGGCCAGCGCAGCACGGCCACCGTGTTGGAGGTGCCGAGGTCGACGCCGAGGGCGAAACCGTCCTGCTGGCCTGCCATCCGTCGCTACCTCCGCCGCACGAGGGGATGCCGGCCCGCATCGTACGCAGCCCCGCCGACCCCGTCGCGCGGACGGCGTCCGGCCGGCCTATCCGGTCGTCCGGCGCTCGGCGTCGCTGCGCAGCACGCAGAACTCATTGCCCTCCGGGTCGGCCAGCACGACCCAGCCGCTGCCGTCCGGGTTCCGGTGGTCGGCGACGACGGTGGCCCCGAGCGCGCGGAGCCGCTCGACCTCCTGATCGCGGAGCACGTCGGGTCGGAGGCAGACGTGCACCCGGTTCTTCCCGCGCTTCGGCTCCGGCACCCGCTGGAAATAGAGCCAGGGGCCGCCGGGCTGCGCGATGGCCACTTCCTCGTCGTCGGGCTGGTGCTCCGGGTCGACGGGGCAGTCGAAGACCCCGGCCCAGAAGTACGCCAGGGCGTACGGGTCGGCGCAGTCGAAGGCGATGTTGCGGATGGCGGTCCCCATCCGGTCAGCCTCAGGCCCGCCCGCGGGACGGGTCAACCCGTTTCGATCCGGCGCTGCCGGCCGGCGCCGGCCTGACCTGCGCCTTCGTGCGTGGAGCGGGCGACGGGAATCGAACCCGCGTAGTCAGTTTGGAAGACTGAAGCTCTACCATTGAGCTACGCCCGCGAGCACCCCACGGTCCGCAGGGCGCGCCGACAGCGTACCCAATCCGCCGCCGCCCCGCGCAGCCCGTCCCACGCGACCCCCGGCCCGCCGCGTGCGCCGTCATCTCCGCCTCGTCCCGCGTCGCGCGCCCCGGTGGGCCCGGCAGGGGTGCGGACGGCTTACACTTCTCGTCGCCACGGGGTGTGGCGCAGCTTGGTAGCGCACTCGCTTTGGGAGCGAGGGGCCGTGGGTTCAAATCCCGCCACCCCGACTGTCGTCCGCGGCCGGGTCACCCCGGGAACCGCCGTTTTTTCCGCGCGGTACCCGGGCGCTGCCGAGGCAGCAGCCCGGCTCGCCTACACTCGATGCGCGCAATCACGCCCAGACTCAACTGAGATCCGTCAAGGAGTACGCCTGTGAAGAGCACCGTCGAGACTCTGAGCCCGACGCGCGTGCGGCTCGCCATCGAGGTGCCGTTCGTCGAGCTCGAGCCGAGCCTCAAGAAGGCGTACCGGGAGATCGGTTCGCAGGTCCAGGTGCCCGGCTTCCGCCGGGGCAAGGTGCCGGCGGCCGTGATCGACCAGCGGGTGGGCCGGGGCACCGTCCTCAACGAGGCGGTGCAGGAGGCCATCCCGCAGAACATCCTCGCCGCGGTCCGGGAGCACGACCTGAAGACCCTCGGTCGTCCGGAGGTCGAGATCACCGAGTTCAACGACGGTGACTCGCTGAACTTCACCGCCGAGGTCGACGTCCGGCCCGAGATCACCCTGCCGGACCCGGCCACCATCGAGGTGACCGTGGACGAGCTGCAGATCGACGAGAGCGAGATCGACGAGCAGGTGAAGAACCTGCGCGAGCGGTTCGCCACCCTGAAGACCGTCGAGCGGGCCGCCGCCGAGGGCGACTACGTGCAGATCGACCTGAACGCCACCGTCGACGGCGAGGACGTGCCGGGCGGCCAGGCGAGCAACATCTCGCACGAGGTCGGCAGCAAGCAGCTCCTGCCGGGGCTGGACGAGGCCCTGGTCGGTCTCGCCGCCGGTGACAGCACCACCTTCACCACCCAGCTCGTGGGCGGCGACTACGCCGGCCGGGACGCCGACGTCGCGGTGACCGTCCGGACGGTCAAGGAGAAGGAGCTGCCGGAGCTGGACGACGACTTCGCCCAGATGGCGAGCGAGTTCGACACCATCGAAGAGCTGCGGAACGACGTGCGCGAGCGGGTCACCCGGGGCAAGCGGGTCGAGCAGATCTACGCCGCCCGGGACAAGGCCCTGGAGCAGATGGTCGCCGCCGCCGAGGTGCCGGCGCCGGAGGGTGTCGTCAAGGAGGAGGTCGAGAGCCGCAAGGCGGCCATGGTCGACCAGCTCGAGCGGATCGGTGCCTCCCTGGAGGAATACCTCGCCGCCGAGGAGAAGACCGAGGAGCAGATCGACGCCGAGCTGACCGAGGCGGCCACCGACGGCGTCAAGATCCAGCTGCTGCTGGACACGCTCGCCGACGCCGAGGACGTCCAGGTCTCCGACGACGAGTTCGGCCACGAGATCGTCCACCGCGCCCAGCGCGCCGGGATGCAGCCGCAGCAGTACTACGACCAGCTGGTCCGCTCGGGCGCGGCGGCCGCCGTCTTCGGCGACGTCCGCCGGGGCAAGGCGCTGGCCGCGGTGATGGAGAAGGTCAAGATCAAGGACTCGGCCGGCAACGAGGTCAGCCTCGACGCGCTGCGTGAGCAGAGCGAGGCCGAGCACAACCACGAGCACTGATCGTCGGGACGGCCGCCGTCCGCCGCTCGCGGTGGACGGCGGCCGAAACCCTTTCTCGGGTACGCCTTTCGGCCAGCTGCGCTGAGAGCGAACAGTGCCCCGACCGGGAGTACGCGCCCTGCCCGAGCGGTTAGTGTCGGGTAGGACGGTACGGAGAGCGAAGGGCTGCCATGACCGACATGCACATCCCAGCGAAGCCGCTGCGGGCGATCGAGGCTCGAGGTGGCGATTCCATTGGCAACCTCGACGACTCGGTCTACAACCGGTTGCTCAAGGAACGGATCATCTTCCTGGGCAGCGAGGTGACCGACCAGGTCGCCAACCGCATCTGCGCGCAGCTGCTGCTGCTGGCCGCGGAGGACCCGGACCGCGACATCAACCTCTGGATCAACTCGCCGGGTGGCTCGGTCTACTCCGGCATGGCGATCTACGACACCATGCAGTTCATCGACAACGACGTCTCGACCGTGGCGATGGGCATGGCGGCCTCGATGGGCCAGCTGCTGCTCTGCGCGGGCACCAAGGGCAAGCGGTACGCCCTGCCCCACGCGCGGATCATGATGCACCAGCCGTCCGGCGGCATGGGCGGCACGGCCGCCGACATCGCCATCCAGGCGGAGCAGATGCTCTACACCAAGCGGATGTTCCAGGAGCGGGTCGCGCACCACACCGGCCGGACCGCGGCGGAGATCGAGGCGGACTCCGACCGGGACCGTTGGTTCACCGCCCAGGAGGCCATGGACTACGGCTTCATCGACAAGGTGATCACCGGAGCCACCCAGGTTCCGGAAGGCGCCGGGACCCTGAGCTGAGGAGCTGACGATGACCGACCTGAGTTTGCCGCCCCAGTTCGCGGCCGTGCACAACCGCTACGTCCTGCCGTCGTTCGTCGAGCGCACGTCGTACGGGGTGAAGGAGTCCAACCCCTACAACAAGCTCTTCGAGGACCGGATCATCTTCCTCGGCGTCCAGGTGGACGACGCGTCGGCCAACGACGTGATGGCGCAGCTGCTGACGCTCGAGGGCACCGACCCGGACCGCGACATCATCATGTACATCAACTCGCCGGGTGGTTCCTTCACCGCGATGACGGCGATCTACGACACCATGCAGTACGTCCGGCCGGACATCCAGACGGTCTGCCTGGGTCAGGCGGCCAGCGCCGCCGCGGTGCTGCTCGCCGCCGGCACGCCGGGCAAGCGGATGGCCCTGCCGAACTCGCGGATCATCATCCACCAGCCGGCCACCGAGGGCGGCTACGGGCAGGGCTCGGACATCGAGATCCAGGCCCGGGAGATCCTGCGGATGCGGACCCAGCTGGAGGACATGCTCTCCAGGCACTGCAACCGCCCGATCGAGCAGGTCCGCAAGGACATCGACCGTGACAAGATCATGACGGCCGAGGAGTCCAAGGAGTACGGGCTGGTCGACACGATCCTGAACAGCCGTAAGAAGGGCCTGTTGGCGGCGAACGCCGCCAGCTGAGCAGCAGTGGTCGGAGGTCGGCCGTGGATGGCGTTCCCGGCCGACCTCTGACACACCCGTTTTGGGGGTCGGAGAAACCTCCGCCAGCGGGTAACGTCGGGTCTGTACCGCTCTGCCGGGTCGGACCGACGGGGTGACAACAAGACGGACGGGCGCTCGGCGCCCGCAGGTCAGGGCCGGCGCTCCGGCCGACGAGTGCAGGGAGAACGTAGGTGGCACGGATCGGTGACGGCGGCGACCTACTCAAGTGCTCCTTCTGCGGCAAGTCGCAGAAGCAGGTCAAGAAGCTCATCGCGGGCCCTGGGGTCTACATCTGTGACGAGTGCATCGACCTGTGCAACGAGATCATCGAGGAGGAGCTGGCCGAGTCCGGCGAGGTGAAGTGGGAAGAGCTTCCCAAGCCGATGGAGATCTGCCAGTTCCTCGACAACTACGTGGTGGGCCAGGACCAGGCCAAGAAGGCGCTCGCCGTCGCGGTCTACAACCACTACAAGCGGATCCAGGCCGAGGCGGCCGGCGCGCCGGGTTCCGGCAGCGACGCCGTCGAGCTGGCCAAGTCGAACATCCTCCTGCTCGGGCCGACGGGGTGCGGCAAGACGCACCTGGCGCAGACCCTGGCGCGGATGCTCAACGTCCCGTTCGCGATCGCCGACGCGACCGCCCTCACCGAGGCGGGCTACGTCGGCGAGGACGTGGAGAACATCCTCCTCAAGCTCATCCAGGCCGCGGACTACGACATCAAGCGCGCCGAGACCGGCATCATCTACATCGACGAGGTCGACAAGATCGCCCGTAAGTCGGAGAACCCGTCGATCACCCGGGACGTCTCCGGCGAGGGTGTCCAGCAGGCGCTGCTGAAGATGCTCGAGGGCACGGTCGCCAACGTGCCGCCGCAGGGCGGGCGCAAGCACCCGCACCAGGAGTTCATCCAGATCGACACCACCAACGTGCTCTTCATCTGCGGCGGTGCCTTCGCCGGCCTGGACCAGATCATCGAGTCCCGCACGGGTCACGGCGGCACCGGTTTCGGCGCCCGGCTCCGGTCGGTCTCGGAGCGGTCCACCGACGACATCTTCAGCCAGGTCATGCCGGAGGACATGCTCAAGTTCGGGCTGATCCCGGAGTTCATCGGCCGGCTCCCGGTCATCACCAACGTGCGGAGCCTCGACCGTTCCGCGCTGGTGCGGATCCTGACCGAGCCGCGCAACGCCCTGGTCCGGCAATATCAGCGCCTCTTCGAGCTCGACGGCGTCGAGCTGGAGTTCGAGCCGCCGGCGCTGGAGGCGATCGCCGACCAGGCCATGCTCCGCGGCACCGGTGCCCGTGGTCTCCGCGCGATCATGGAAGAGGTCCTCCTCTCCGTGATGTACGAGGTGCCGAGCAACCCGGACGCCGCCCGGGTCCTCATCACCCGCGAGGTGGTGCTGGAGAACGTGAATCCCACCATCGTTCCCCGTGAGTTCACCGGCCGTCGGGCCCGGCGGGACCGCGAGGAGAAATCCGCCTGAGTCCTCACCTCGACGGCGTCCGGGTCACCCCGGGCGCCGTCGGCGTGTCCGGGGTCGTCGACGAGCGTCGGGGCGGCTGAGCCCCTGTCGCCGCTCCTGCTCCACCCGTACGCTGATCGACATGCGTGTCGCCGTCTGCCAGCTCAACGCCCGCGACGACCGTGCGGCGAACCTCGCCGCCGCCGAGGCCCTGCTGGTCAGGGCCGCCGCGGCGGGCGCCGATCTCGCGGTCCTCCCGGAGTACGTCGACTACCTCGGCCCGGCCGACGGCATGCCGGCCCCGGAACCGGTCGACGGCGTGGTGGGGCAGTTCTTCGCCGAGGTCGCCCGCCGGCTGGGGATCTGGGTGATCGCCGGCTCGTTCCACGAGGCCGGCCCCGACCCCGAGCACACCTGGAACACGTCGCTGGTCTTCGACCGCACCGGCACGCTCGCCGCCAGCTACCGCAAGATCCACCTGTACGACGTGGAGATCCCCGGCCGGGTGTCCTACCTGGAGTCGGCGACCGTGGCGCCCGGTGAGCAGCCGGTGGTGGTGGACGTCGAGGGTCTGCGGGTCGGCCTGTCGATCTGTTACGACCTGCGTTTCCCCGAGCTGTACCGACAGCTCGCGACGGACGGTGGGGCCCAGCTGATCGTCGTGCCGGCGGCGTTCATGATGCACACCGGCCGGGACCACTGGGAGGTCCTGCTGCGGGCCCGGGCGATCGAGAACCAGTGTTTCGTCGCGGCGGCCGGCCAGACCGGGGACCACGAGCCGGGGCGGACCTGCTTCGGCCGCAGCATGGTCGTCGACCCGTGGGGTCTCGTGCTGACCCAGGTCCCCGACGGGGCGGGGCTCGCGGTCGCGGACCTGGACCTGGACCGGCTCGGGACGATCCGGAGCGAGTTGCCGAGCCTCGCCAATCGGCGGCTCTGAGCGGCTCAGCTCTCGAGCAGCACCCCGACCACGGTGAAGCCGGCGATGGCGGCGGCAGTGATCAGCAGGGCGGTCGTCATCCGGGAGGGACCCCGACGGAGCAACCGCCCGACCGAGGCCAGGACGACGAAGAGCACGAAGGCCCCGATCACCAGCTGCCAGAACGGCAGGAGGAGCCCGAGCAGTGTCTCCTCGGCGAGCGTCGCCGCCGGGAACCGGGACACGTCATCCATGCCAGACACTCTGGCACGGCGGCGACCTCGGCGGTTCCCACCGACGGTGGTTGTCCGCCGTCCGATAACCGGCTAGGCACCGTCCGACGGCGTAGTGACGGATGTTGATTTGCCTTCCGACGAACGTCCGCGTAACTTTCTCTCTGCACGCGGGAGGCCGGACAAACCGGCCGAGAGCGGGCGCCAGGCTCGTGGCGGAGACGCCGAGCGAGACTGAGGATCCGGGTGGTGCGACACGCTCCGACAAACACGGGGTTGCGATCGCGAAGCCGACCGGGTAGAGTTCGAAAGCCGGCAGGGAGCCGGGCGGGTGGCCGCGAAAGCGGCGACCGGCCGGTCTGCCGCTTCCCACGACAGAAACGACCGCCAGATACGGCGTGCGTCAGCGTGGAATCGGGCCACCAAGTTGATCGCCTCGGCAACGAGGTTGACAGCGAAAGTAGGACCGGGTAAGTTTGAGGGGTTGCCCCAGACGGGGGTTCCACCGAGTGGAGCTTCCGGTTGGTGTGTGGTTGTTCTTTGAGAACTCAACAGGGTGCTTGATAAGCCAGTGCCAATTGTTTTATACCCCGCACTGGTCGGTCCTTTTCGGAGGTCTGGCTGGTGGGGATTCCTTTGGCAACACTTTTGTTGTCGGGACATTTTTTCAACAAGTTTTTGTTGGAGAGTTTGATCCTGGCTCAGGACGAACGCTGGCGGCGTGCTTAACACATGCAAGTCGAGCGGAAAGGCCCTTCGGGGTACTCGAGCGGCGAACGGGTGAGTAACACGTGAGCAACCTGCCCTAGGCTTTGGGATAACCCTCGGAAACGGGGGCTAATACCGAATACGACCTTTGGACGCATGTCTTTTGGTGGAAAGTTTTTCGGCCTGGGATGGGCTCGCGGCCTATCAGCTTGTTGGTGGGGTGATGGCCTACCAAGGCGACGACGGGTAGCCGGCCTGAGAGGGCGACCGGCCACACTGGGACTGAGACACGGCCCAGACTCCTACGGGAGGCAGCAGTGGGGAATATTGCACAATGGGCGGAAGCCTGATGCAGCGACGCCGCGTGAGGGATGACGGCCTTCGGGTTGTAAACCTCTTTCAGCAGGGACGAAGCGTAAGTGACGGTACCTGCAGAAGAAGCGCCGGCCAACTACGTGCCAGCAGCCGCGGTAAGACGTAGGGCGCGAGCGTTGTCCGGATTTATTGGGCGTAAAGAGCTCGTAGGCGGCTTGTCGCGTCGACTGTGAAAACCCGCGGCTCAACCGCGGGCCTGCAGTCGATACGGGCAGGCTAGAGTTCGGTAGGGGAGACTGGAATTCCTGGTGTAGCGGTGAAATGCGCAGATATCAGGAGGAACACCGGTGGCGAAGGCGGGTCTCTGGGCCGATACTGACGCTGAGGAGCGAAAGCGTGGGGAGCGAACAGGATTAGATACCCTGGTAGTCCACGCTGTAAACGTTGGGCGCTAGGTGTGGGGGGCCTCTCCGGTTCCCTGTGCCGCAGCTAACGCATTAAGCGCCCCGCCTGGGGAGTACGGCCGCAAGGCTAAAACTCAAAGGAATTGACGGGGGCCCGCACAAGCGGCGGAGCATGCGGATTAATTCGATGCAACGCGAAGAACCTTACCTGGGTTTGACATGGCCGCAAAACCTCCAGAGATGGGGGGTCCTTCGGGGGCGGTCACAGGTGGTGCATGGCTGTCGTCAGCTCGTGTCGTGAGATGTTGGGTTAAGTCCCGCAACGAGCGCAACCCTCGTTCGATGTTGCCAGCGCGTTATGGCGGGGACTCATCGAAGACTGCCGGGGTCAACTCGGAGGAAGGTGGGGATGACGTCAAGTCATCATGCCCCTTATGTCCAGGGCTTCACGCATGCTACAATGGCCGGTACAATGGGCTGCGATACCGTGAGGTGGAGCGAATCCCAAAAAGCCGGTCTCAGTTCGGATCGGGGTCTGCAACTCGACCCCGTGAAGTCGGAGTCGCTAGTAATCGCAGATCAGCAACGCTGCGGTGAATACGTTCCCGGGCCTTGTACACACCGCCCGTCACGTCACGAAAGTCGGCAACACCCGAAGCCGGTGGCCCAACCCTTGTGGAGGGAGCCGTCGAAGGTGGGGCTGGCGATTGGGACGAAGTCGTAACAAGGTAGCCGTACCGGAAGGTGCGGCTGGATCACCTCCTTTCTAAGGAGCACCATCCGTCGAAAGACGGCATGGAGCCCGCACCGTCCGAATGCGATGGTGGGGTGCTCGAATGGCGGAGACACTGGTCAGTCAGGCGCCGGCAACGGCCGGGACTTCCTAGTACAGCTGCTCTTCGGGGTGGTGGGAACGGGTTGGTCCTGGTGCGGCTGGTGACTGGCGTAGAGCACCCTGTTGGGTCCTGAAAGAACAACTTTTGGTTGTTTCTTTCGGAGACTGCTGCGGAGCCCGATGGTGGGTTTCGGGAGTCTGCCAGGCATGGCCTGGTTTCTCATACCGCCGGCGGTGACGTCGGGCTGGTGGGAGACTGTCGGGTTGTGGGTTGGTCGTTTGTTGAGAATTGCACAGTGGACGCGAGCATCTTTGTGGTCAAGTTGTCAAGGGCGAACGGTGGATGCCTTGGCACCAGGAGCCGATGAAGGACGTGGGAGGCCGCGATAGGCCTGGGGGAGCTGTCAACCAAGCTGTGATCCCAGGGTGTCCGAATGGGGGAACCCGGCACCAGTCATGTGGTGTCACCTGCACCTGAACACATAGGGTGTATGGGGGGAACGCGGGGAAGTGAAACATCTCAGTACCCGTAGGAAGAGAAAACAAATAGTGATTCCGTGAGTAGTGGCGAGCGAAAGCGGATTGAGGCTAAACCGGCTGCGTGTGATACCTGTCAGGGGTTGCGTGGTCGGGGTTGTGGGACCCTGCGAAACGAGCTGACACTCGTTTGAGGAGTTACAAAGTCAGTGGCTAGCGGAACAGTCTGGAATGGCTGACCGTAGACGGTGAGAGTCCGGTACGTGAAAGTTGCTGATCTTCTGTGGGTGTTCCCGAGTAGCGGCGGACCCCTGAAATCTGCCGTGAATCTGCCAGGACCACCTGGTAAGCCTAAATACTTCCTGGTGACCGATAGCGGACGAGTACCGTGAGGGAATGGTGAAAAGTACCCCGGGAGGGGAGTGAAATAGTACCTGAAACCGTTCGCCTACAATCCGTCGGAGCCTTGCGGGGTGACGGCGTGCCTTTTGAAGAATGAGCCTGCGAGTTAGTGGCATGTGGCGAGGTTAACCCGTGTGGGGGAGCCGTAGCGAAAGCGAGTCTGAATAGGGCGCTCTGTAGTCGCATGCTCTAGACCCGAAGCGGAGTGATCTAGCCATGGGCAGGCTGAAGCGCGGGTAAGACCGCGTGGAGGGCCGAACCCACCAACGTTGAAAAGTTGGGGGATGACCTGTGGTTAGGGGTGAAAGGCCAATCAAACTCCGTGATAGCTGGTTCTCCCCGAAATGCATTTAGGTGCAGCGTCGCGTGTTTCTTGCCGGAGGTAGAGCACTGGATGGTCTAGGGGGCCCACAAGCTTACCGAAATCAGCCAAACTCCGAATGCCGGTAAGTGAGAGCGCGGCAGTGAGACTGCGGGGGATAAGCTTCGTAGTCGAGAGGGAAACAGCCCAGATCACCAGCTAAGGCCCCTAAGCGTGTGCTAAGTGGAAAAGGATGTGGGGTCGCATAGACAACCAGGAGGTTGGCTTAGAAGCAGCCACCCTTTAAAGAGTGCGTAATAGCTCACTGGTCAAGTGGTTCCGCGCCGACAATGTAGCGGGGCTCAAGCACACCGCCGAAGCTGTGGCATTCACATTTCAACCTCGCGGCGCCTTGATGTGCCGTGCAGGTGTGTGGATGGGTAGGGGAGCGTCGTGCCGGGGGTGAAGCAACGGGGTGACCTAGTTGTGGACGCGGCACGAGTGAGAATGCAGGCATGAGTAGCGAAAGAAGGGTGAGAAACCCTTCCGCCGGATGACCAAGGGTTCCAGGGCCAGGCTAATCCGCCCTGGGTGAGTCGGGACCTAAGGCGAGGCCGAGAGGCGTAGTCGATGGACAACGGGTTGATATTCCCGTACCCGCGAAAGAGCGTCCCTGATGAACCTCGTTGTGCTAACCACCCGAACCGCCGGCGGTCTTCGGACCAAAGGTGGGGAGCGTGGGAACCTGGCGGGTAGTAGTCAAGCGATGGGGTGACGCAGGAAGGTAGCTGAGCCCGGCCGGTGGTTGTGCCGGGGTAAGCGTGTAGGCCGTACCGTAGGCAAATCCGCGGTGCATGTAGGCTGAGACGTGATGCCGAGCCGATTCAGGTGAAGTCAGTGATCCTATGCTGCCGAGAAAAGCCTCTAGCGAGTTCTTAGCGGCCCGTACCCCAAACCGACACAGGTGGTCAGGTAGAGAATACCGAGGCGATCGGGCGAACTGTGGTTAAGGAACTCGGCAAATTGCCCCCGTAACTTAGGGAGAAGGGGGGCCGGAGACGTGAAGCCCCGCGCGGGTGGAGCGTTGTATGGCCGCAGAGAGCAGGGGGAAGCGACTGTTTACTAAAAACACAGGTCCATGCGAAGAAGTAATTCGATGTATATGGACTGACGCCTGCCCGGTGCTGGAACGTTAAGGGGACCTGTTAGCTCTCACGAGCGAAGCGGAGAACTTAAGCGCCAGTAAACGGCGGTGGTAACTATAACCATCCTAAGGTAGCGAAATTCCTTGTCGGGTAAGTTCCGACCTGCACGAATGGCGTAACGACTTCCCCACTGTCTCAACCACAGGCCCGGCGAAATTGCATTACGAGTAAAGATGCTCGTTACGCGCGGCAGGACGGAAAGACCCCGGGACCTTTACTATAGCTTGACATTGGTATCCGAATTAGCTTGTGTAGGATAGGTGGGAGCCGGTGAAGTCCATACGCCAGTATGGGTGGAGGCAATCTTGAAATACCACTCTGGTTGATTTGGGTATCTAACTTCGGACCGTTATCCGGTTCAGGGACAGTGTCTGGTGGGTAGTTTAACTGGGGCGGTTGCCTCCTAAAGGGTAACGGAGGCGCCCAAAGGTTCCCTCAGCCTGGTTGGCAATCAGGTGTTGAGTGCAAGTACACAAGGGAGCTTGACTGTGAGACTGACAGGTCGAGCAGGGACGAAAGTCGGGACTAGTGATCCGGCACTTGCGAGTGGAAGCGGTGTCGCTCAACGGATAAAAGGTACCCCGGGGATAACAGGCTGATCTTCCCCAAGAGTCCATATCGACGGGATGGTTTGGCACCTCGATGTCGGCTCGTCGCATCCTGGGGCTGTAGCAGGTCCCAAGGGTTGGGCTGTTCGCCCATTAAAGCGGTACGCGAGCTGGGTTTAGAACGTCGTGAGACAGTTCGGTCCCTATCCGCCGTGCGCGTAGGATACTTGAGAAGGGCTGTCCCTAGTACGAGAGGACCGGGACGGACGAACCTCTGGTGTGCCAGTTGTCCCGCCAGGGGCACGGCTGGTTAGCTACGTTCGGAAGGGATAACCGCTGAAAGCATCTAAGCGGGAAGCTCGCTTCAAGATGAGGTATCCCACCCACTTTGGTGGGGTAAGGCCCCCAGCTAGACGACTGGGTTGATAGGCCGGAAATGTAAGCCCGGTAACGGGTTCAGTTGACCGGTACTAATAGGCCGAGGACTTGACTACGAAGCTGCTACGCGTCCACTGTGCAACTCTGAACGAGCGAACACCCGTGAGTCAGCCCGGTGTGTTTTGATATGTTCATAGAGTTACGGCGGTCATGGCGGAGGGGAAACGCCCGGTTACATTCCGAACCCGGAAGCTAAGCCCTCCAGCGCCGATGGTACTGCACTCGGGAGGGTGTGGGAGAGTAGGACACCGCCGGACAAACATTCCAGTTGAGGCCACCCCGCAAGGGGTGGCCTCAACTGCGTATGCGTACCCTTTTCCGGGTCTCGTTGCCGGCGTCAGCGGGTCTGCATGCCCTCGCGGAGCCGGCGCAGCAAGGTCGCGGAGTCGTCGACGGAGCGGCCGGGGAACATCGCGATCACCACGCTGCCGTGGTCGGCCCACCCGCAGACCGCGAAGTCACCACCGTCGCCCGCGGTGCGACCGCACTTCATCACGCCGCCCAGTCGGCCGGCCGTCACCTCGTGCAGCCCGGTCACCTTGCCGGTCTCGTCGGCCATCAGCCCGAAGAGGCTGTCGAGGTCCCGCTCCGGCTGCCACAGCAGGGTGGTGCCACCGAAGATCAGCACGGACCGTTTCGGGTCCGCCGGGTCGCTGTAGACCGTGCCGAAGCTCCGGTCGAGGTCGATGTCGGCGGCGAAGCCGTCCCGCAGGTAGTCGGCGGTGCTGCGGGCCCGGTCGCTGTCGTCCCGGGTCAGCCCGGCGACCGCCGCCGGGGTGCCCACCCGAGTGTCCTTCTGCTGGAGCACCCGCCATCCGCCGGCGGCCAACGCCCCGGCACCGGCGAGCCCGGCGGCGAGGGCGAAGGCCAGGACGACCCGCCCGCGGCGGGACCTCGGCTTCCGTTCCGGCCCGTCGTCCGGCTCGCGCATGCTCAGCCGGATCGGCTCGTCGGTCAGCTCGACCGGCTCGGGCGTGTCCCCGACCGGACGCTCGGTGAGGTGCGCGTCGGACATGTCCGCCACCGTACGCGAACTACCGGTGGCGCACGTCAGGTCTCCGGAAGCGCTCCGTAGACTTTCAGGGTGACCGAGAGACTGGATGCCCGACGCCCCGACGCCCCGACCCTTGCCGGCCAGTACCAGCCCGGCGAGGTAGAGCAGCGACGGTACGAGCAGTGGGTAGCCGCCGGCCACTTCCGGGCGTCGGCGGAGAGCGACAAGCCCCCCTTCACCATCGTCATCCCGCCGCCGAACGTGACCGGCTCGCTGCACATGGGGCACGCGTTCGAGCACACGCTGATGGACGCCCTGAACCGGCGTAAGCGGATGCAGGGCTTCGAGGCGCTCTGGCTGCCCGGCATGGACCACGCCGGCATCGCCACCCAGAACCTGGTCGAACGGCAGCTCGCCACCCAGGGGCTGTCCCGGCACGACCTGGGCCGGGAGAAGTTCGTCGAGCGGGTCTGGCAGTGGAAGGCCGAGTCCGGTGGCGCGATCCTCGGCCAGATGCGCCGGCTCGGCGACGCCGTCGACTGGGACCGCGAGCGCTTCACCATGGACGAGGGCCTGTCCCGGGCCGTGCAGACCATGTTCAAGAAGCTCTTCGACGACGGCCTGATCTATCGGGCCAACCGGATCATCAACTGGTGCCCGCGCTGCCTGACCGCCCTGTCGGACATCGAGGTGGAGCACACCGAGGACGACGGCGAGCTGGTCTCGATCCGCTACAGCGACGACGTCGTGGTGGCCACCACCCGGGCGGAGACGATGCTCGGTGACACGGCCGTGGCCGTGCATCCCGACGACGAGCGGTACCGGCACCTGATCGGCACCGAGGTGGCCGTCCCGCTCACCGACCGGCGGATCCCGATCGTGGCCGACGAGCACGTCGACCCGAGCTTCGGCACCGGCATGGTGAAGGTGACCCCGGCGCACGACCCCAATGACTTCGAGATCGGCCAGCGGCACGACCTGCCCTCGCTGACGATCATGGACGAGCGGGGCGTGATCACCGCGCACGGCCCGTTCCAGGGCCTGGACCGTTACGAGGCCCGTCCGGCGATCGTCGCCGCGCTCCGCGAGCAGGGCCGGATCGTGGCCGAGAAGCGGCCGTACAAGCACTCGGTCGGGCACTGCTCGCGGTGCAAGACCACGGTCGAGCCGCGGCTGTCGTTGCAGTGGTTCGTCAACACCGCCCCGCTGGCCAAGGCCGCCGGCGACGCGGTGCGCGACGGTCGGGTGACGATCGAGCCGGCCGAGCTGGCCAAGCGCTACTTCGCCTGGGTCGACAACATGCACGACTGGTGCATCTCCCGGCAGCTCTGGTGGGGCCACCGCATCCCGGTCTGGTACGGCCCCGAGGGCGAGATCGTCTGCGTCGGCCCCGACGAGCAGCCGCCCACCGGCGACGGCTGGCACCAGGACGAGGACGTCCTGGACACATGGTTCTCCAGCGGCCTGTGGCCGTTCTCCACGCTCGGCTGGCCGGAGCGCACCCCGGACCTGGCGAAGTTCTATCCGACCAGCGTGCTGGTCACCGGCTACGACATCCTCTTCTTCTGGGTCGCCCGGATGATGATGTTCGGCCTGTACGCGATGGACGGCGTCCAGCCGTTCGACGTGGTGGCCCTGCACGGCATGGTCCGCGACGAGCACGGCAAGAAGATGTCGAAGTCGTTCGGCAACGTCGTCGACCCGCTGGACTGGATCGACCGCTTCGGTGCCGACGCCACCCGGTTCACCCTCGCCCGGGGCGCCAACCCCGGCCAGGACGTGCCGGTCAGCGAGGAGTGGTGCCAGGGCTCGCGGAACTTCTGCAACAAGCTCTGGAACGCCACCCGGTTCGCGCTGATGAACGGCGCCCACACGGAGGGCCCGCTGCCGGCGGCCGACACCCTGTCGACCGTCGACCGGTGGATCCTGTCCCGGCTGGCGCACGTCACCGCCGAGGTGGACGAGCAGTTCGAGGCGTACGAGTTCGCGAAGGTGTGCGACCTGCTGTACCACTTCGCCTGGGACGACGTCTGCGACTGGTACGTGGAGCTGAGCAAGCCGGTGCTCGCCGAGGGCGGCCCGGCGGCGGACGCCACCCGCCGGGTGCTGGGGCACGTGCTGGACCAGCTGCTGCGGCTGCTGCACCCGGTGATCCCGTTCGTCACCGACGAGCTGTGGACCGCGCTGACCGGCGGCGAGAGCGTGATGACGGCGGACTGGCCGGTGGCCGACCGTACCGGAGTCGACGACGCCGCGGAGGGCGAGGTCGGCACCCTCCAGCGGGTGGTGACCGAGATCCGGCGCTTCCGCTCGGACCAGGGGCTGCGCCCCACCCAGCGGGTCGCGGCCCGGCTCGACGGGCTGGCCCCGGCGGGCATCGCGGCGCACGAGCCGCTGATCCGCTCGCTGGTCCGCCTGGACGCCCCGGCGGACGACTTCCAGGCCAGCGCCACCCTCGCCATGCCGGGGGAGGTCAGCGTCGCGCTGGACACCCGCGGCACGATCGACGTGGCAGCCGAGCGGGCCCGGCTCACCAAGGACCGGGCGGCGGCCGAGAAGGAGGTCGCGCAGGCCCGGGGCAAGCTCGACAACCCGGCGTTCGTCGGCAAGGCCCCGGAGCCGGTGGTTGCCAAGATCCGGGACCGGCTCGCGGTGGCCGAGGCGGACCTGGTCCGCATCGACGCCGCGCTGGAGGCGCTCTCCTCGTGAGCGCGAGGAGTGAGCCGGGGTTGCGAGCCCCGCAGTCGCGAACGAAAGTTGGCTCCGCGTGAGCGCGAGGAGTGAGCCGGGGTTGCGAGCCCCGCAGTCGCGAACGAAAGTTGGCTCCGCATGACCGACCGCACCGAGTTCGCCGCCGTCGACGCCGCCCTGGGGGCGCGCGGCTTCACCCGTGTGCACTTCGAGCTGGAGCGGATCGAGACGCTGCTCGACCTGCTCGGCAGCCCGCAGCGGGCGTACCCGTCGATCCACCTCACCGGGACCAACGGCAAGACCTCGACCGCCCGGATGATCGACTCGCTGCTGCGGGCCTTCGGGCTGCACACCGGCCGCTACACCAGCCCGCACCTGGAGACCGTCCGGGAGCGGATCAGCCTGGACGGCGAGCCGGTCGGCGAGGAGCGTTTCGTCGCCATGTACCGGGAGGTGGAGCCGCTGGCCGCGCTGGTCGACGAGCGCTCCGCCGAGCCGCTGACGTACTTCGAGATGACCACCGCGCTGGCGTTCGCCACCTTCGCCGACGCGCCGGTCGACGTCGCCGTGGTCGAGGTGGGGCTCGGCGGTGCCGAGGATGCCACCAACGTGCTCCAGGCCGGGGTGGCCGTACTGACCCCGATCGGGCTGGACCACACGGAGTGGCTGGGCGACACGATCGAGGACATCGCGCTGCACAAGGCGGGCATCATCCACGCCGGCGCGACGGTCGTCTGCGCCGCGCAGGAGGAGGAGGCCGCCCGGCCGATCCTGGAACGCTGCGCCGAAGTCGGCGCCACCGTGGCCCGGGAGGGCGCGGAGTTCGGCGTGCTGCGCCGGGAGATCGCCGTCGGCGGCCAGGTGCTCAGCATCCAGGGCCTCGGCGGGGTGTACGACGAGCTCTTCATCCCGCTGCACGGGGCCCACCAGGCACAGAACGCCGCCCTGGCGCTCGCCGCCGTCGAGGCGTTCCTCGGTGCCGGCGCGAAGCGGCAGCTCGACATCGAGGCCGTGCGGGAGGGCTTCGCCGCGACCAGCTCACCGGGCCGGTTGGAGAAGGTCCGCAGCGCGCCGACGGTGCTGCTGGACGGCGCGCACAACCCGCACGGGATGGCCGCCACGGTGACCGCGCTCCAGGAGGAGTTCGCGTTCAGCAAGCTGGTCGGTGTGCTCGCCGTGCTCGGCGACAAGGACGCCGCCGGCCTGCTGGAGCTGCTGGAGCCGGTGCTCGACTCGCTGGTGGTGACCCGCAACAGCTCGCCCCGCGCGATGCCGGCCGACGAGCTGGCCGAGCTGGCCCGGGAGGTTTTCGGGTCGGAGCGGGTGCAGGTCGCCGAGGAGATGCCGGACGCCATCGAGGCCGCGATCGCCGAGGCCGAGTACGACGTACCGGGCGAGCTGGCCGGGGTGGGCGTGCTGATCACTGGTTCGGTGGTGACCGTGGCCGACGCCCGCCGGCTGCTGAAGCGATGACCGGGCCGGTGTCGGACCGCCCGGGCGGCGGCGACCCGCAGGGCCCGGAGGCCGGGACCCCGGAAGCCGGGAACTCGGAGGCCGGTGGACCGGCGCCGGGACAGCGGCGGTCCGGGCTGCGGAACCCGGAGAAGGCGGCCCGCGGGCTCGGTGCCGGCACCCTCGCCCTGGAGGCGCTGGTGCTGCTGCTGGCCATCCAGCCGATCCGGGTGGTCGGCGGTCACCTCAGCGGTGCGGCGATCGGCGCGATCGTGGCGCTGGCCGTCGGCTGCGTGGTGCTCGCCGGGTTGATGGGCCGGGCCTGGGCGTGGCACGCCGGCACGGTCCTGCAGGGCCTGCTGCTGCTCTCCGGCCTGCTGCACTGGTCGCTCTTCGTGCTGGGCGTCATCTTCGCGCTGGTCTGGGCCTACGCCGTGCACGTCCGCCGGGTCATCCTCGGCTGAGCCCGCACTCGGTCAACAGGGGCCCCCTGCTATACGCCAGGCGTTAACAGGGGGCCCTTCCTTACACGTCGGCGAGGCTGCGCCACTGGGTCAGGGCGACGCCGTGGCCGTCCGGGTCGCGGAAGGCCGCCGCCCACACCTCCAGCTTGCTGCCCCGGTTGACCACCCGGGGGGCGTACGTGAAGCGGACGCCGGTGCCGCGCAGCCGCTCGTACGCGGCCTGGATGTCGTCGACCTCCAGGTTGACGTGCACCAGCCGGCGGCTGATCGGGGCGGCGCCGGTCACCTCCCGCAGCACCAGCCGGGTCGCCCCGGAGGCGAGGACGGCGTTGCCGGAGCCCCGGTCCACCTCGTCGAAGCCCAGGTCGGAATAGAAGTCGAGGGAGCGGTCCAGGTCGGTCACCAGCAGGGTGATGCCGACCCCGCTGATCGGGCCGGCCACCTCGACCGGCTCGTCGCCGGTGGACCCGAAGATGGCCTCGTCCAGCTCCTCCGGGGTGGGCGCCTCCGCGGTCGGCTCGTCGAGCGGCACGTCGATCGCCTCGACCGGTACGGTGTCGAACCGCTCCTCGGCGGGCGGGCGCGGGGACGGCGCGGCGCGGCGCGGCAGCGGACCGGGGGCCTGCTGCTCGACGAGCTGGCCCTCCAGCACCACGCGCCCGCCGGGGCTCTGGTGCAGCACCACCGGCTCCCGCTCCTCCGTCAGCACGGTCACCTCCTCGGCCAGCGGGTCGGCGCCGGGCGGGTCGTCGCGGAAGTCGTCCTCCGGCCGGTCCGCCCACGGCGGGGCCTCCTGCGCGATGAGCATCTCCTCGACCGGGTCGGGGCCCCCGTATTCCGGCGGGAGGTCGGCCATGGCGGCGGTCTCGGCGTGCGTGGGCACCTCGTCCCAGAGGACCCGGACGTGCCGCTGGTCGTCCAGGGCGACCCGGATCGGCAGGGTCTGGCCGAGCGACGGCCACTTCGCGACCGGCACCCGCGGCTCGATGATCTTCTTGGACCGGGGCGGCAGCCCGGGCGCGTCGAGCACCAGTTGCAGTTCGCAGCGGCCGAACGCGTACTGGGTGGGCGGCTCGGAGGCGCTGTGCACGTGGCCCACCCCGATCACCCAGGTGCGTCCGCCGCCGCGCACGGTGGCCAGGGCCACCGCCAGCACCAGCAGCGCGACGCCGAGCGCCACGATCGCCCAGCTCGTCATCCCCAACCCGAACAGCACGATGAAGGTCGCCACGGTGCCGAGCACCGCGGCGATCAGCTTGCGTACCGGCGCGATGGGTCGGTTCCCGCCATTCGCCACAGTGGACCTCCCAGGGGTCAGGGCCAGGCTAGGCCGGATCGGCGACCCAGGGAAAGAGCAGCCGCCGAGCCGGCGCCGGGACCGGGTCGCTAGGCTGACCGTACCCAGCCCGACCGCCTTGTGCGCACAGGAGGAACCCAGCGTGTCCAACAGCCCGGACGAGCGCACGCTCGTACTGATCAAGCCCGACGCGGTCCGCCGTGGCCTGGTCGGCGAGATCCTCGCCCGTTTCGAGCGCAAGGGCCTACGGATCGACGCGCTGGTGACCCGGACGATGGACGGCGACTTCGCCGACCAGCACTACGCCGAGCACGTGGACAAGCCGTTCTACCCGCCGCTGAAGGCCTTCATGACCGGTGGTCCGCTGGTCGCCCTGGTGCTCTCCGGCGACCAGGTGATCGAGGTGGTCCGGGGCATGATCGGCAGCACCGACGGGCGGAAGGCCGCCGCCGGCACCATCCGTGGCGACTTCTCCCTGTCGAACCGGGAGAACCTGGTGCACGCCTCCGACTCGACCGACAGCGCCAAGCGCGAGATCGCCCTCTGGTTCCCTGAGCTGGGCTGACGTCCGGATCGACGGCCCCGGCCCCGTGGTGGGGCCGGGGCCGTCTGGCGTTCAGCCCGGGACCCGGGTCAGCTTGTCGGGGTTGCCGACCAGGTAGAGGCCGGTGATCCGGCCGTCGGCGGCGGCGACGCCGAGCGTGTAGCGGACGCCGGTCGGCCAGGTCAGCAGCAGCGCCGGCGCGCCGTTGAGCTCGATCGGCGTGGCGTGCACCCCGGGCCGGCGGCGGCCGTACACCCCGGCGAAGAAGCGGGCCACCCGGTCCGCGCCGGACAGCGGGTTACGCGCCGCGCGGACCCGGCCGCCACCGTCGGACCAGGCGGTGGCGTCGGCCGCGAGCAGACCGGTCAGCCGCGCCAGGTCGCCGTCGCACGCGGCGGCCACGAAGGAGTCGAGCAACCGCCGCTGCTCGTCCGGCCCCGCCGTGAAACGCCGCCGGTCGTCCGCGATCCGGGCCGCCGCCCGGTGGTGCAGTTGGCGGCAGTCCGGCACGGACCGGCCGAGCAGGTCGGCGATCTCGGCGTACGGCAGGGCGAAGGCGGTGTGCAGCACGTACACCGCCCGCTCCGGCGGGGTGAGCCGTTCCAGCAGGTGCAGCAGCGCGGTGGAGACCGTCTCGCGCAGCTCGACGGTGTCCAGCGGACCGAACGGTGACGGCCCGGTGGGCACCGGCTCGGGCAGCCACGGGCCGACGTACGTCTCCCGGGCCGCCTGCCGGGCGCGCAGCCGGTCCAGGGCCAGCCGGGTCACCACCCGGGACAGGTAGCGGCGCGGCTCGGCGACCGCGTCCCGGTCGACGTCGAGCCAGCGCAGGTAAGCCTCCTGGAGCACGTCCTCGGCGTCGTGCAGGCTGCCCAGCAGCCGGTACGCCAGCCCGAGCAGCATCGGCCGGTGCGCGGTGAGCGCCCCGGCCGCCTGCGCCGCCCCGGCCCGGCTCACCCTTCGGTCGGCGGCTCGGTCCGGCTGGTGACCGCGATCCGGTTCCATACGTTGATTGTCGCGATGGCGACGACCAGGTCGGCGAGTTCCTTCTCCGACCAGACCTTCGCCGCGGCGTCCCACACCTCGTCGGGCACGCCGTGCTCGCCGAGCCGGGTCACCGCGTCGGTGAGCGCCAGCGCGGCGCGTTCCCGCTCGTCGAAGAAGGGCGCCTCCCGCCAGGCGGCGACGGCGAAGAGCCGCCGGCTCGACTCGCCGGCCGTCAGCGCCTCCCGGCTGTGCATGTCCACGCAGAACGCGCAGCCGTTGAGCATCGACGCCCGCAGCTTCACCAGTTCCAGCACGGTGTGGTCCAGGTTCGCCCGGACGTACCGCTCCAGCCCCAGCACCGCCCGGTAGCCCTCCGGTGCGACCGCCGCCATGTCGATCCGACCCATGACCGTCTCCCTCTCCTCGTCGTCGTCCACCCACACGACGCCCACCCCACCCCCCAACGTGACACCCCCCGCCATGACCCGCGTCACACCCCACCCCTCCCCCCTTCGCTCCGGTGATCATGGAGTTGACGGCGATGTCGATCTCCCTGACTGCCGCCAACCCCATGATCACCGGGAGGGGGGAGGGGTGGGAGAGGGGGGTGGGGTTAGAGGGTGTCTAGGGAGGCTCGGCGGCGGCTCTCGGCTTCGAAGAGCTTCAGGAGGAGGGCGGCCAGGAGCGCGTACGCGAGGCCGACGGCGAGTTCGGCGGCGAGTGCCGGGGCGGCGGCGGTGAAGCCCTCGCCGGCGACCAGGCGGCGGGCGGCCCGGGCCGAGTGGGTGATCGGCAGCAGGTCGCCCACCATCCGCATCCAGCCCGGCAGGCCGGCGGCCGGCACGTTGACCCCGGTGAGCAGGAGCAGCAGCGCCACCGAGACGTTCGAGACCACCCACACGTCCCGGAAGCGCAGCCCGAGGGCACCCAGGGTCAGGCCAAAGAAGCCGCAGGACAGCGCCCCCACCGCCAGGGTGAGCAGCAGGCCGGGCAGGACCGTGACCGGCATCCGCAGACCGAGCAGCAGCGAGCCGATGGTCAGCGTGCTGGCCGCGATCAGCAGGCCGTTGCCGGCGTACGGAAGGACCCGGCCGAGGAAGACGGCGGTGCGGCTGCGCGGCGAGAGCAGCACGTGCCCGAGGGTGCCGTAGCGCCGCTCGTTGGCGACCGCCATGGTGCCGCCGAAGACGCAGGACAGCGAGGCGGCGAGCACCGCGTTGCCGACGATGTAGAACCGGTCGTCGGCGACGCCGAGCTGCCGGCCCAGGTAGGCGAAGAAGAGCAGCTGGAAGATCGGGCCGACCAGCAGCGAGCCGACGAACATCGCCGGGGTGGTCCAGTTGAACAGGGCCCGGTAGGCGATCACGCCGCCCACACCGATCAGCCGCAGGAGTGCCGTCATCGTCGTCTCCTCAGGCCAGGGCGAGGGTCGCCGCGGCGCGGGCCCGTCGCTCGACGTGGGTCATCATCAGCGCGCCGACCACCAGGCAGCCGAGGCTGATCGCCAGGCAGATGCCGAGGGAGGGCCAGACCGGCCCACCGGTGGCCGCCTCGCGGACCGCGCGGGCGCCCCAGGTGGTGGGCAGCGCGGCGGCGATCGGGCCGGTCCAGCCGGGCAGCACGGTCAGCGGCACGAGCATCCCGGAGACCAGCCAGATCGGGTATTCGAGGGTGTTGGTCAGCGCGTTGGCGTTGCGCATCAGCACGAACGTGGAGGCCAGCAGGAGGCCGAACATGCCGAGGCCGAGCACGCAGCCGGGGACCGCGACCAGGAAGAGCAGCGGGTGCGCGAACTCCAACGGGATGCCGTAGAGCAGCCGGCCCCAGAGCAGCGTGGCGAGCATGGCGTACGTGCCGGTGAGCGCGGTGGCCAGGGTGATCGGCAGGATGACCAGGGCGGGCGGACGCGGCGCCAGCATGATCATCTCCAGGGTGCCCTGCCAGCGTTGCCCCTGGATCGCGCCGCCGGAGCCGAAGAGCACCGACGACCAGACCCCCATCAGGCCCGCGCCGACCGCCGCCTCCAGCAGGCGGCCCGGCTCGCCGCCGGCCCGGAACAGATAGACCGCCAGGGTGGCCTGCACCACCGGCACGATCAGCGCGGTGGCGATCTCGAACGGCGACCGGCTGAGCTGCTTGGCGTGCAGCAGCGCGCCGACCGCGAGCATCCGCAGCGTCCTCACGCGGCCACCGCCTCGACCGGTCGGGGCGCCGCGGCGACCCGGTTCACGATCGCCACGTACGCGTCCTCCAGCGTCGGCTGCCGGGCGGTGACCCGGCCCAGCCGGACCCCGTCCAGCGCTCGCAGCACGTCCGCCTGCACGTCCACCCCCGCGTCGGACTGCACGGTCACCGTCTGCGCCGCCCCGCTCACCGTCACGCTCGCCTCCCGCACCCCCGGCAGGGCGTGGATGACGGCGAGCCGGTCGTCGCTCACCCCGTACGCCTCGACCTCCAGCACCTGCCGGCCGTCGGCGTGGTGGCGCAGCTGCGCCGGGGTGCCCAGCGCCTGGATGGTGCCACCGGCGATCACCGCGATCCGGTCGCAGAGCTCGTCCGCTTCGGCCATGTAGTGGGTGGTCAGCAGGACGGTGGTGCCGGTGGCGGCCAGCCCGGCGACGGTCTGCCGCAGCTCCCGGGCGGCCACCGGGTCCACCCCGATCGACGGCTCGTCGAGGAAGAGCACCCGGGGCCGGTGCAGCAGACCCCGGGCGATGTGCAGCCGCTGCCGCATGCCCCGCGAATAGCCCTCGACCCGCTCGTCCTCCCGGCCGTCGAGCCGGACCAGCTCCAGCAGCTCGGCGATCCGCCGCTTCTGCTCGCGGCCGGGCACCCCGTACAGCTCGGCGAAGTAGCGCAGGTTGTCCCGGGCGGAGAGCCGGTCGTAGAGGCCCCGGTCGCCGCCGAAGACGTACCCGATCCGCCGGCGGACCTCCCGGGTCTCGGCGACCACGTCGTGGCCGCAGATCCGGGCGGTGCCGGCGGTCGGGATGAGCAGCGTGTTCAGCAGCTTGATGGTGGTGGTCTTGCCCGCGCCGTTCGGTCCGAGCAGGCCGAACAGCTCCCCGTTGCCGACCGTCAGGTCGACGCCGCGGACCGCTTCCACCTCCCGGCGCTGGGGTCGTAACCATCCCGTCCGGCTGCGATAGGTCCGCCGCAGCCCGGCCGCCTCGATCGCGTACTCGCTCATGCCGGTGAATCTAGGGAGCCGGGGCGGGGCGGGGAAACGAATTCGGTGTGGGCCGAATCCTCAGGCCGAGGCGGTGGCCGGGTCCGCGCCGATCAGCGCGACCAGCGCCAGGCCGGCCGGTTCGAGGCCGTACAGCACCCGTCGGCCGACCCGGCGGCGGTGCACCACGCCGGCGGTCGCCAGCGCGGTCAGGTGTTCCGAGACGGTGCTCGGGGCGAGTCCCAGGGTGGCGGCCAGCCCGGCGGTGGTCGCCGGCCGGGTCAGCGCCCGCAGCACCTGGGCCCGGCCCCGCCCGACGAGGACGGCCAGCCGGTCGGTGTCCGGCCCGGCCGGGGCGGGGGCGCCCTCCGCGAGCAGCACCGCCCCGCGCGCCTGGTAGGAGACCGCGACGACCTCCGGATGGTCCGTGGAGCAGGTCAACGCGCCCCGCGAGAAGATCAGCGGGATCAGCAGCAACCGCTGGTCCACCGCCCGGAAGCTCTGCTCCAGCGGCTTGACCAGGGTCAGCACCGGCCGCTCCCAGCGCACCCGTTCGTGCAGATCGGCCAGGAGGGCGTCCGGTCCGTCGGCGGCGAGCGCCCGGGCCCGGTGCAGCACCTCCTCGTCCAGCGCCGCCCGCATCGCCGGCCACCAGGGCGCGATGGCCGCGTCCCAGTACGCCTGGATCCCGTCCGCGAGCCGGTTCAGCGCGGCGTGCCGGTCGGCGACGAACGGGCGGAGCCAGTCGGGCAGGTCGTCCGGGTCGTGGTAGCGGGGAATCTGCTCGGCGATCACCTCGGCGGGGGTCGCGCGCAGCACGGCCAGCTCCTCGCCCAGGGTGGGGGCCGCCGACGGCGGGACCGGGGTGAGGAAGTCCGGCGCGCGGGCGGCGGCGGTGAGCACCCGGACCGGTGCCGGGTCCGGCAGGTCGGCCAGCACCCGTCGGGCGTGCCGGGCCCAGCCGGTGTACGGCCAGGGCACCTCCCCGGGGTGCCGCTTCAGCAGGTAGAGGCTGGTCAGCACCTCCCAGAGCGGGCTGGTGGCGATCCGGGTACGGGCCAGCGTCGGCTCGTCCAACTCGATCCGGATCACCCCGGCAGCCTAGCCGCGGGCCGCTGCGGCGACGCCCTCCCGGTAGCTCGGGTAGGCCGGCCGCCAGTCCAGCTCCGTCCTCGCCTTCGCGGTGGCGACCCGCAGGTTCGTCTCCACCGCGGTGGTCACCACGTACGGGGCGGCGAGGCGGAGCAGCCAGGCCGGCAGCCGCCGGGGCGGGGGAGCGCCCAACGCCCCGGCCAGGGCGGTGAACACCTCGGCCAGGGTGGCCGGCTCGTCGTCGGCGACGTTGTACGCCTGACCGGCCCGCCCGTGCTCCAGCGCCGCCACGGTGGCCGCCGCCGCGTCCTCGACGTGCACCCAGGGCAGCACGCCACCGTCGGTCACCGGCAGCCGGCGCTTCATCAGCCGCGGCCGGAGTCGGGCGGTGTCCCCGCCGTAGAACAGGCCGTAGCGCAGGGCGATGCCGTGCGGGGCGGTGAACGCCTGCTGCTCGGTGGCGCGCATCGCGGCCAGGTGCGGGTCGACCTTCGTGCCCTGCGGCTCGCCGAACGGGTCGGTCTCGGTGAGCACCCGGTCGCCGTGGTCCCGGTAGCCGTAGCCGAGCACGATCGACTGGGTGAGGAACCGCCGCGCGCCGACCACCTCGGCGGCGGCCAGCAGGTTCGCGGTGCCCTCGACGCGCAGCCGGTTGGTCTGCGCCATGCCGGCGTGCCGGGTGGGGGTGCGGGCCAGCGCGGTCAGCTCGTGCACCACCGCGTCGGCGGCCAGCCCGTCGACCGCCCGCAGCAGCGCGGACCGGTCCATCGCGTCGGCGACCACCGGCCGGACACCCCGGTCGGCCAGCGCCCGGGACCGGCCCGGGTCGCGGGTCAGGCCGTACACCTCGTGGCCGTGCTCGCGCAGCCGCCGGGTCAGGGGTACGCCGATCGCGCCGCCGGCGCCGGCCACCAGAACTCTCACCGTTACCTCCCGATCCGGTCCTGCACTGCTGCTGCCTCAACGAGGACGGGGACGAGGCGGGCACTGTGACGACCGGGTTGTCAACAGGGGGCCCCTCCTCTACCGGAGGCGTTAACAGGGGGCCCCTCCTTGCGCCGATACTCGGGGGCGGCGCACCCGCCGGGTCGAGTACGCTTGACGGCACAGGCGACGACCCGGCCATCACCGGTGAGCCTCCGGAAGAACAGCCGGGTGACCGGCCCAGTAGAACCGGACGGGACGGCCCGTCACAGCCGACCAACGAGCGGGCGGCCGCACCTCGACCGCCAAGCGGGGTGGTACCGCGGGCCTGACCCCGGGTACGCCGGAGACGGCGTACCGGAAAAGGCTCGTCCTCGCAGACCACAGATGAGTGAGCTGCGCGAGGAGAGCGACCCCCGATGGCCTATCCGTTGCACGACCCGACCGCCGCCGGTGTCCCGGCGAGCCCGGACCTGCCCGCGGTCGAGCGCCGGGTGCTGGAGCACTGGACGGCCGACAAGACCTTCGAGGCGTCCGTCGAGGCGCGGCCGACCGGCGAGAACGGCAAGAACGAGTACGTCTTCTACGACGGCCCGCCCTTCGCCAACGGCCTGCCGCACTACGGCCACCTCTTCACCGGGTACGTGAAGGACGTCGTCCCGCGCTACCAGACCATGCGCGGCAAGCACGTCGAGCGGCGCTTCGGCTGGGACTGCCACGGCCTGCCCGCCGAGGTGGTCGCCGAGAAGCAGCTCGGCATCACCAGCAAGGCGGAGATCCTCGATCTGGGCGTGGCCCGGTTCAACGACGCCTGCCGCGCCTCGGTGCTGGAGTTCACCCAGGACTGGGAGCGGTACGTCACCCGGCAGGCCCGCTGGGTCGACTTCGCCAACGACTACAAGACGCTCGACCTGGACTACATGGAAAGCGTCATGTGGGCCTTCCGGACCCTGCACGACAAGGGCCTGGTCTACGAGGGCTTCCGGGTGCTGGCGTACTGCTGGCGGTGCGAGACGCCGCTGTCGAACACCGAGACCCGGATGGACGACGTCTACCGGGACCGGCACGACCCCACCCTGTCGGTGTGGTTCGGGCTGACCGCCGACGAGAGCGCCCCCGAGCTGCTGCGCGGGCCGGTCAAGCTGGGCGTCTGGACCACCACGCCGTGGACCCTGCCGTCCAACCTGGCGCTCGCCGTCGGCCCCGACATCGAGTACGCGGTGCTGGAGCGCGACGGCGACCGCTACGTCGTGGGCGCCGCGCGGCTGGCCGCGTACGCCAAGGAGCTGGAGGGGTACGAGCAGGTCGGCAGCGTGTACGGCCGCGACCTGGTCGGGCGCCGCTACACCCCGCTCTACGACTTCCTGGTCGAGCAGGCCGGCGAGAACGCCTACCAGGTGCTCGGGGCGGACTTCGTCACCACCGAGGACGGCACCGGGATCGTGCACCTGGCCCCGGCCTTCGGCGAGGACGACCAGAACGTCTGCAACGCCGCCGGCATCCCCACCGTCGTCACGGTGGACGACCACACCCGGTTCACCGCGCTCGTCCCGCCCTACCAGGGCGAGCAGGTCTTCGACGTCAACAAGCCGGTGATCCGGGAACTCAAGGAGCGGGGGGTGGTGCTCAAGCAGGACACCTACACCCACTCCTACCCGCACTGCTGGCGCTGCGACACCCCGCTGGTCTACAAGGCGGTGTCGTCGTGGTTCGTCGCGGTGACGAAGTTCCGGGACCGGATGGTCGAGCTGAACCAGCAGATCAACTGGACGCCGGGGCACATCAAGGACGGCTCGTTCGGCAAGTGGCTGGCCAACGCCCGGGACTGGTCGATCAGCCGGAACCGGTTCTGGGGCTCGCCGATCCCGGTGTGGAAGTCCGACGACCCGACCTACCCCCGGGTCGACGTGTACGGCTCGCTGGAGCAGATCGAGCAGGACTTCGGCGTACGCCTGACCGACCTGCACCGGCCGGCGGTCGACGACCTGGTCCGCCCCAACCCGGACGACCCGACGGGGAAGTCGATGATGCGCCGGGTGCCGGAGGTGCTGGACTGCTGGTTCGAGTCCGGCTCGATGCCGTTCGCCCAGGTGCACTACCCGTTCGAGAACGCCGACTGGTTCGAGCACCACTACCCGGGCGACTTCATCGTCGAGTACATCGGACAGACCCGCGGCTGGTTCTACACCATGCACGTGCTGGCCACCGCGCTGTTCGACCGGCCGGCGTTCCGCAACTGCCTCAGTCACGGCATCCTGCTCGGCTCCGACGGGCGCAAGATGTCCAAGAGCCTGCGCAACTACCCGGACGTCTACCACGTCTTCGACGCGTACGGCTCCGACGCGATGCGCTGGATGCTGATGTCGTCGCCGGTGCTGCGCGGCGGTGACATGGCGGTCACCGAGGCGGGCATCCGGGACGCGGTGCGTCAGGTGCTGCTGCCGCTGTGGAACGTCTGGTACTTCTTCTCCCTCTACGCCAACGCCGACGGCCACACCGCCCGTCGCCGCACCGACTCCACCCACCTGCTCGACCGGTACGTGCTGGCGAAGACGAACGAGCTGGTGGCGACGGTCGGCGCGCAGATGGACGCGTACGACATCTCCGGGGCCTGCGCGACCGTCCGGTCCTACCTGGACGCGCTGACCAACTGGTACGTGCGCCGCTCCCGGGACCGGTTCTGGTCCGGCGACGCCGAGGCGTTCGACACCCTGTGGACGGTGCTGGAGACGCTCTGCCGGGTGGTGGCGCCGCTGGCGCCGCTGACCGCGGAGGAGATCTGGCGCGGCCTCACCGGCGAGCGGTCGGTGCACCTGACCGACTGGCCGTCCGCCGAGGAGTTCCCCGCCGACCATGCCCTGGTGGCCGCGATGGACGCCACCCGGGACGTCTGCTCGGCGGCCCTGTCGCTGCGCAAGGCGAAGGGCCTGCGGGTCCGGCTGCCGCTGTCGAAGCTGACCGTGGCCTCCCCGGTCGCCGACCAGCTCCGGCCCTTCGCCGACCTGGTCGCCGACGAGGTCAACGTGAAGACGGTGGAGTTCTCGCCGGAGGTGGCGAACTACTGCCAGCAGGTGCTGACGGTGGTGCCCCGGGCGCTCGGCCCGCGGGTCGGCAAGCAGGTGCAGCAGGTCATCAAGGCGGTCAAGGCGGGGGAGTGGGAACTCGTCGACGGCGCCCCGGTCGCCGCCGGGGTCACCCTCGCCGAGGGCGAGTACGAGCTGCGCCTGGTCGCCGCCGACGCCGAGCACTCCGCGCCGCTGCCCGGCGGTGAGGGCGTCGTCGTGCTGGACACCGAGGTCACTCCCGAACTGGCCGCCGAGGGGCTGGCCCGGGACGTGGTCCGGGTGGTGCAGCAGGCCCGCCGGGACGCCGACCTGGACGTGTCCGACCGGATCGTGGTGTCCGTGTCGGCGCCGGAGGAGGTCCGCGCGGCGGTGGCCGCGTACACCGACTTCGTGGCGCGGGA